>JBEKDZ010000001.1:0-468132 GCA_050014095.1 Dehalococcoidales bacterium
TTCAACCCTTCTGTAGCCTCGTTGGTCCTCACCGAATTCGAAGATTCATCCGCTCTTAATGAACAGTTCGATAACATGCTGGCGACGCTTACTCCCCGAGAAAAGCAAATTCTTAACCTGATTGCGTCCGGCAGCAAAATCGAGCAAATTGCCATTAAAACGGATACGGATGAAGACGCAATCCGTCATAATATAAGAACAATATTAACCAAACTCATCGCTAACGAGCAGACGCGTAATATCATCGAAGCCGCCCAGCGGAGCATGCCCTCCCTAATTCGCTCCGGCAAAATGAACGGCAAAGCCCATGATTATGTTACCAAGGCAGAGTTTAACGAATTTAGAGACTCCTTGATGGAACGCATGAAATCGTTCATCGGCGAACTTATGCCTGAACCCAAATCAAAAAAGTGAAAAGGAGGTATTTATGTAGCGAATGAAAAAAACAAGTTGGTCGGGACTCTAGGTTATCCGGGTTAACCGTAGAACCGGCCACTTTTAAGGAAATATAAAAACAGTAAAAACAAAATAACAAATTAGGAGGAAAACAAATGGTTGAAATTAGATACGGTGAACAAATTGAAGTAACCGATCTTGCCGGGCAAACTATCGGCGAAGCCCGCGAGCATTACAAGGCTGCATTTGGCATCCCGGATAAAGCCAAAGCAAAATTGAATGGCTCTAAAGTTAAATCCAGCGCCGAAATAGACACAGTGCTCAATGACGACGATCAGGTTACTTTCGCCGTCGCCCGCAGCCGGACGCCTTTCCTTATCGGCGCGCTGCTCCTGGCCTTAGCCGCTACCGGCGGCATCTTCGCTTTCGGTTTCACTAACGCCAACTTGACGTTGAGCGCCACCACCCATACCGACTTTGTCTCTGTTACAGCAAATACAGACGGCCTTAGCTGGGACGTATGGGGTATCTTCAAAGGCTCCATCTTCGGCGACAAAGACCTCTTCTACATCCAACCTGCATCCGGCTGGACCGGTGACCTGGTAACCACCGTCAGTCTCGGCAATGTAGGCGAGTTAGCGAAGACATATCGCGCGTTTGCACTGGAGTTGGAACTGATTAACACCAATGATGGTGTTACTGTATTACCCCTCGGCCTAAACCAGAATCAGGTAGTCCTGCTCTCGCTCGATTATCCCTCGGTAAACCTGTTCTATGGTGGTTCGACGACCAACATGACGGTCAGGGTAAAGAATGGCTACTATGTCGCCACGCACTTCCCTGCCGGCGGCACTGCAAGCCCTTCTATCTATTGTGACGTCGCACAAAGTGACTTCTAGAACAAATAGTATAAATGTTGAGGCGGGGCAGCTGGGAAGCAGCCCGCTGCCCTGCCCCTCCCACTTGCCTAGCCCGCTACTTTAGGTAGCTAACGAGTAAAGAACAAAATGAAAAAGAGACTAATAATATTTTTCGGAATGGTGCTAGTCGCCCTAGTGCTGACATCAGGCACTTTTGCTTTTACCTATACTAATAGCAACACAGCAATAACGCCTACGCTAGCCAATGGTGACTTTGCCACCTATCAAATAGCACCTAACCAGCCTAACTGGAACAGCGTTTTACCCGGAGCCAGCTCCGAAATACTTGTCCCGAATGGATGCGGCGACGAAACGAGCCTCCCCACCCAATATCCCAGTAACGGTCAACACTGGGATAAAGTCGACGAGCAGCCCACGGATGACGACGGCAGCACCTATGTTTCTACTGCCGGCTCGAGCAACTGGAAAAGAGACCTTTACACCTTGAGCGATTATGCTCACACCAATGGTACGGAAACTATAACCAGTATTACTGTTTACTTCCGTTTCGCCGCTGGCGGCAGCTATACCGTTTCTGCCAAAGCCTCCATCAACACCAATGGGGATGTATTCGAAGGCAATACCGTAACTCGTTCTGGTACCAGCTATACTACGGCATCTTGGGATTTAACCACCAATCCTTCGACTAATGAAGCCTGGACCTGGGACGAGATTAATGATTTGCAGGCTGGGATTAACATGAAAGGCTACTCTTCGACCAAGCCGGCTCTCTGCACCCAGTTGTATGTCCAGGTAAATTATGAAGCCGCTGCCGTTGCCAGTGAGGTACCCCAGGGTGCCCTATTTGTCGTCACGCCTAACACCAGCTTCACTGGCGATTTATTGATCAAGGTCTATATTACTAATGTCGCCGATTTACTAAAGGCGTACCAATATCTCAACATGAAAGTCTATGTGGATAATTCGATTGAAGCCGGTAAGACACCAAATTATCAGGTTCTTAGCACCGAAAACGGAGTAGTGGTATTTAATATTATAGGCGGCTCCGCTACTAGCTATACAGTTCAGCTAATCGGCGGCAGCTACAATTTGATTTCTAACGACCCCAACGATTGGGGGACGGGATGGACAGTTACGCCAGAATTTTATTGCGAGGTTTCACAGAGGTAAAATAAAACCATGAAGCGCGCTATCTTGCTTATAACCCTTACAGTACTCGTCGTTGTAGCCTTCCTTACGGTAAAAGGTACGTTACCGTTTATGCCCATCTACGGCTCTTCTATGGAACCTACGCTAACTTCCGGCAGTTTGATGATGATTAGTCCTATTGACCCTAAGAACATCAAAGTAGGAGATATTATTGTCTACAATATCCCGTCGATGACCCGCGAATATTATAACTACCCTCCGACCGTCGCCCACAGAGTTGTGCAGGTAATAACTTCCCCGTCCTTAGGTTACCGCACCCAGGGTGATAACACCGGCGAAGACCCCTTTACCATCAGGCCGGAAGATGTCCGCGGCACCGTTGGCAGCCAGATACCGTACATCGGTATACCGCTCCTCTTCTTCCAGAGCACGCAAGGCATGATATTTGCCATCATCGCCCTGGTGCTGTTGGCTTTATTCCTCTACGGTACAGAAATAGGCCGAGGTGGCGGTTGGGTGCATCGAGGCTTTTTCTCCCCTGTCATCATTGAAGAAAAGAAGGCTAGCAGGATGCTCTCCCGCCAGCTGGAAGGCACGGAAAAGAAGATGGAAACCACCGAGCAAGCCTTGGATAAATTCTCGGCTGCGGTCGCCGAATACGCCAAACACCTGGAGAGCCATACCAGCGCTATCCAGGGTTTATCCGAGGCATCTCATGAGCTAAAGAGAGGCGCCTCCGAACAAAACCGTGTCCTCTCTGCTATTATGGATAACGTAGTGAAATCCAGTCAAAAGCGGGAAACAATCATCATTAAAGAAGCAGCCGCTCCTTTACCCCCAACCCCGGTAATTAAAAAACCGGTGGTAAAACCCTTACCTTATCACGGAGCTTTAGCTAAAGGCGCAGTGGGCTTGGCTCGCCAACATTGGCTTACCCAAAACGAAAAGTCTAAAATACTCCACTAGGTATAAACAGCCGTTACGACGGCTTCCTTGGGGTTATTCTCATCGAAAAAGATTACGGCTACCTGGCGTCCTGCCACCATTTCTGCTGACGCCAGATTCCGGGCTACGGTAACATCTTCAAGATATACCTTATAACCATCAGCGAGACGTACCGTCGCCGTATAGTTCGTGGCATTAAAACTCTTGAGTTCTGCTTTTTTTAGTTTCATACTACACACCGCCTAATTCTAAACGCTGCAGATATTCGCCTCGCTGCGGTCGATATATGAGCGTCATTCCCAGCACCCGTCTTTTTGCTGCCGCCAGTCCGGCGCGGGCATCGGTTACCTCGATAACATCATAAAGCTGCTGACCGCAATTTACCGGTACCAGCATCGCCCCGCCGACTGCAGCTAATTCCGCTTTCCTTAATAATGCTTCCCCCCGTTGGTAGCCTTTCGCGGTAGTATTCAAATTTCTATCTTCAACATGCCTTATACGGTCATAGAGCCGGTCTATCTCGTCCCAGTCAAAGCTATCAACGAGAATCATTTTACCCTGGCTCGTATCGTAACCCTCCACCTGCGCCCTGTTCGTTCCTAGAGCACCCTGACGGTAGCTGCCTTCCAGAATCGCATGCCCTGCCCCATAGCTGTATTCTGAACCATCTGTAGACTGCGGATTGACCAGATAGGCTTTATTTCCTTCGACGAAAATTACATCCGGTGCGAAAGAAAACAGCTTCTCTATTACGTTTATGCCGCTATCATTCGGACTTACCGTAAAATCCGGGTAAAAACCCGTTATCGTCGATGATTGGGATTTCACTTCCAGCTTCAGACCGGCTCTAGCCAGCACTACGGCGATGATATCCTTTACGCTATAATCACTGGTCGTCTTATTCCAGCGCATCTGGTGTCTGGCATCCCAGTCGCTTAACGCCCCCCACCCATCCCGCGCCCGCAAGATAACACTGGCTTTTCCGCCGGCGCTGATGTGCTCGATGGACTCCAGGCAATAGCTTTGGCCGGCGCTATATTCATCTCCTGCCGCCGTGCGGTAACCTAGGCTGAACTCAAGTTGGCAACCTTTATCCAGCACCGCGATATCGCCCTGTCCCGGCGCCGCGTATTTACCGTCGTCATTTTTCAACTCTACGGTTAAAGTGCCCGCCGCTTTATCTATCTCCTGCCTTACACTAACGATATCTGCTGTGAGGTCGAGGCTCTGGCTGCTCAACGAAGCCCGCCAGACGCCATTGGGACTGGCTAGCCAGCCGTAGTTGCCGTAATGTGCCATCGCCAGTCCATACTCACAAGAAAGGTTGAACGGCGTCGGCTCACTCCAGAACCCGTCATAATAATGCGCGCCAGGCAGAGTATGTGACCCGTAAGGTCGGTTGTATGCCTCGATGCCGCTATATTTTTCGGTGTAAAAGCAGCGGTGAACATCCGTCTTATCCAGGAAAGGCTGCTTATACTCGTAATCTCCGCCCGCCGGCGCCGAGGCGAGCTCCTTTAAAGCCGACCATGTGCCCGCGCTGACATCACCGCCATCGCCGTAGACCAGACTCCATAGTTTAAAGTTACCCGCGGTATCCTTGCCCGTAACCAGCAGGTTCCAATCGCCGTCATAAACACAAGCCACCCCGGATAGGTTGCCGGTAGTTTTATCCCAGGCCGTTCTCGCCTGCCATTGGCCGCTTACATACTTCATTACGTATAGAGTTGAAGTATCCGCGATAAAAACAGCGATATTACCACCGGGTTTGTAAGCTGCCGCGATGCCATAAATAGCGGTGGTCTGTGAATAGTCTAAAAGCTCGGCACTGCCCCAATTTACGCCATAATCCGTGCTTTTAATACGCCGGATTTCGCGGTTGGTCTTTATCCAGAAGATAGAAACCTCCGCACCCAAAGAAGCCGCCGCCGTCACGACGGCGCCGTACTGGTTGGCATACGTCCACTGGCTGAAATCGCTCCCCGGCCCCGGATTGCTTACCCGCTGGTAATATAGTTTCCGATTATCACTAACAGGCGTTATCCTGGCTCTAACCATCGAGCCATCGCCGGGAATAGTCAAGGCATGAAAGTAATCATCCTCGGAGCCGTTGTAAAGCCTGGACCAGTTATACCTATTGACCCCCGCCATCTTGTTCACGGCTTCGATTTTAATATATGGAACCGAAGCTGCCTGTTTTTGTGCCGCCAGCAATGTTGATGTAAGCGTGCGCATGATTCACCCCATCCCCTTTTGGTTATCCCTCGACTTTGCTCGGGACAAGTTGTGGTTATTGCCCTTTGGTTTTTGTATCTTGTATCTTGATTATTATCGTTTACGGTCCGGGGTCAGTCGTCTTGGAAATATTGGGGAAATACGGCTCGTAAAGCGCGTTAACACTCACACGGTTCCTCCGCCCCAGCCTCTTAAGCTCCTGCCGGAAAAACTTAAGCTTCTGGTTACCCCACTCCAGCAATTCGCCGGGCGTTACCGTACCGCCCACGTTGACCCTGTTGATGGCATAGACCGCCAGCTCGATGGCGGCATAGCCACAGGCGCCGCCGGCAACCAGGTCCTCGTATTTTACGGGCAGCGTTGACTCTTCGGCATTCAGCGTGTGCTTCGCGCCGTAATAGATACCGCAGTTAGAGCCGTCCGGCAGGTCGCCGCTCAATATGGTCAGCGTTTCGCCCCAGATAGAAAACTGCTGGTAGTTCGGCGGGGTATCGCCTACCGGGTATTCCACGGCGGCTACCATTATGCGGTCGTCCAACCCGGATATATCCAATTCCCTTGACCCCGCCGTCGTGGGCAGTATCGCTTTCGCCGGCAGCGGCAGGCTCTCCGATAGTTCTCCGACTGCCCGGCTGATGTGTCTCGTTAGCTCGGTATCCGTCCAGCGATAATTTTGAGCATCGCTATCGTGCAGGTCATTCCTGACCAGTGTTATCATTCCCGCTAAGTTCATAAATTGACCTCCTTATGTGTTATGCTCACCTGGCCCCCGTGAGGGTGTAATTTTAAATCGTAACCTGCTTTCCCCGTTAATATTCTCATGCTATCCGCACCTCCGCCTTCGTCCTGACTGAAAAGGCCCTTGAGCAGACCGCCCATCTCCGAACCGCTGCCCCCATCGCTTGCGAGTATTGTTGCTGCGGCAAGACTCGCCTCCACCCCCGAGCCTATCTCCACTATGCCCAGTCCTCTTAAAGATATCGCCTCTGCCCCGCTACCGCTGTCGCCGGATGTTTTTGTCTCCCCTGCCGTGTAAGTGACCACCAGTTTAGGCTTGTAGCCTGTGCCACCCTCAGCGTAATAAGCGGTGAGATACCAGTATCCTCCGTTTACCCATGTGGGTGCGGTATTGGCTACATCGTAGTTAGCGTTTCTAAGACCCAATTTTGTTATACCCGTTTTTGAAATAGCGGCTATACCGGCGGCATTTAAAGCAAAGTCGTTGTATCCGGTAAGACTATAACCTGCGTAAGTGATTGGGGTATCGCAGAATGGCGTTGTACCCAAAGTAGTATAATCACCGTTGGCTAACGCGGTGTTTGAGGTTGGGTTCGATGAATAGACATTCAAATTTCCCGCCCAACTTGCATTATCTAATTTGTCAGAACCTCTTATTGACATTGTGGCTGCTGATATGGTTGCACCATCCGGTAGAGCGGAGGTATCAAATAGATATATAGCCCTGGTGAGCAGCGACCATACATTATTAGTAGTGTATGCTAGTATCTGAACAACATGAGAAGGACTGACGCTATCTTCACAGCCATTACCAGCCCCACCACGTATGTTAGCCCATGTATCACCGCTAGGGAGATACTGGTATGCTCGTCCATCAACCGTTGTCGATTCTGGATGTGCGTCCGGGTAAAACGTTGCGCTGTCGCTAACTGTTAAGGTATAAGTCGCTTTATCGAATTGTTCTTTGGTGATTAGCTCTTCGTCGTCCGAAACGGCGTATTGGCCTAGCTTGAGCTTGAAATCGCCTGACTGGTTATACTTGATTCTAACCTCGCCCCCGGGATTTTTATCGAATACCCACGAGCCTAGCAGCTTGCCCTCGATAATCCTAAGCCTCCTCTTACAGATGCCATAGTCCCACTCTAACGTGTTATCGGTATAGTTTTCGTTTAGGGGGTCTATATCCAAGAGTGTGGCGTCCGAAGGCTCCTTTTCTATGCCATCAAGAAAAAGTTGTGGACGATATATAACCTGTTGCCCCGCCTTCCGTCCATCCGGCTGGTCATTACGCACGGTGAGCGTTACTTGAAGTCTCGAAACATCAGCCTTAAATAGGTTGCTTTTTTCTGCAAACCCATTATCTGTCTTTTGCCAGCCGACCTCTACAGCTTTCCCCTCATGGTCAACCATCGGCAGCTGCGTAATGACCATGAACTGCTTATCGCTTTTTAGGTCGCGGTAGAATTTCGCGTACGGGCTACTCTTGCCCTTAACCGCTTTCTCGTAATCGCTCGTAAGCTCCACATAGTCTTTATCTATGCCCTGCCTTTCCAGATGAGCCAGCAGCACAGGGTCAGTGACCATTTTAGTCGGGTCGGTTACCTTGATAGCGTCCATCGATGCCCTTTCCTGCCTTACGCCAGCGTTATATCCACCTGCAGTGTCCAGGTGCCGCCGGACTTGGTGCCGAGGCTTTCCACTTTTCGGTTGAGGCATTTACCGCTGGTAGCCTGCTTGACTACCCACTCGTTCCAGGCATAGTTAGCATCGCTCGCTCCGAAGCTTGCCTTGAAGGTCGCTTTTTGCGTCGTCGACGTGGGATAGCCGGTATCCATGCCCTTGTAGGTCTTGTTAGTTGCTGCCTGTAAATCCGTCTGCGTCGCATTAGCCGCCGTATTGCTGTCCCCCACCCCTATCTGCGCCCCGGCGTTATTAAAGTGGTTGGCCGAATCGCCACAGACTATATCCCATATCTCGTCTATGCCGCTGTTCAGCAGGCAGTTCCCCTCCCCGTTTATCACCTCGTAAGGCTTATAGAGTCGTTGGAACTCTGCCTCTCTCCCCCGGTATTTCTCGATGTCTTGCCAGTACTTACTAAGTTGAAAACGACAAAGCCATTGCGCTGTATCCTGTTTTTGCATGATTACCTCCTATTTTATATGTCATCCTGAGCGGAGCGAAGGATCCGTTTTAAACCGAACGGATTCTTCAGTCGCTTCGCTCCTTCAGAATGACATCATTGTTTTTTTGATTGTTAATCCTTAACGCCGATAAGCGCCGCCGCCTTAATTGAGCTGAACAGCGCCAGCGATACATACCACTTAACGCGCGTCCTGGAGGCGTCTTTATCTTCCAGCGCCCCCACCGGTTCCACCTGCAGGTGCCCCGGGCTAGTCAGCCCACAGAGCGCCCCCTCGCCTAACTGTACCGCGTAAATGGTTGAGCAATCCCCGCCGGTGGTAGCTGTTTCCACCCCGCCAGCGACCACGTGCGTATCGAGTATCCAGTCGTTCACGCCGATAAGCACGCTGTCCCATAACTGCACGAAGTTCCCGAACTGGTCACGGTCGGACACAATCATAGCTCCCCCATCCCTCACTAGCGCGTTTATCTTCCGCCGCGAACGCCGGCTCATGAGCAGCATATCCGGCTTGCTGCCTTTAACGGCGTCGACAAGTTCGTCCAGTTTGGCGAGTGTTAGTGTGGCGCCGGCAGTGCCCATGGCAATTACCTGACTTCCCGCCACGCCGGTATTAATCAATTTCTTCAAACCGTCAAACTGCTTCGAGCTGGTCGCGGTGTTCCCGTAGATGAACATCTCCTCGAATTTGCTTTGGAGCGCCTTGGCTTTCAGCTCGATAACCGCTGCCTCCAGGTCCTGAATATTGCTGCGGGTGGATTTTAAGAAATTATCCACGTCCGCGTCGCCGCCCATGATTTTCAGGTTGGCTGTCAGCTGTGTGAAGGTCGGCGTGGACTCATTCCATGTATCACCCACATCGTAAAAGTCGATATTGGGCAGTGTATTTTCCTGGTTATAGGTCAACCCGTTACCCACGATCTCGATGAAGGGAAGCCTCTGCAAGACCGGTGAGTCCTTGACGATGGTCTCCACCACCCCCTGCATCAGCATATCATTAGATAGTTTAGCTGCCTCGGTTAATGTTAATGCCATATTTGTTTACCTCCTTATCCCTTTTACCCTTTAACTCTTCCTTGCTACTTGTTACTTGCTACTTGCTACTTCCCCCCTTTATCCCCCCTCCATCGCGTATTTGATTTTCTCCCTCGCGGATAAGGCTGAAAGGTCTAGCGGTGTTCTCTGCGGAGCGCCTGCCGGTACTCTCACTCTCGCGCTCTCCGCCGCCACATGCTGTTTCACCTTTTCCACCAGCGCCTGTGCGCTTTTTACCGACTCATTGATTTCCCCGATGCTATTCCCTTTAATCATCTCGTCCACCAGGCCGGGATTCACCTGTATCACCAGATCCTTATAAGCCGTAACCGCCGCTCCCAGGGCATTTTTCGTTTCCTCCTGTACCTTGCCGGTATCAACCAGCGTCTGCTTTAAGGCGGCCATCTCGCCATCCTTTTCCTTTGCCGTCTTTTCAAGCCCGGCGATAGCTGCTTCTTTGGTCTTAAGCTCGTTTTTCAGCAAGTCGTTTTCCATCTTCAATGTATCGAGCTCGTTTACCGTCTCTCCCCCGTTTACCTTCCCCAGTTCTTCAGCCATGTTGTCCCTCCTGCTCCTTACTCCTCAATGCTCTCCGTACGGGATGTTAAAGCACCCTCTCTCGCTCCGCTCCTGCCGGATTTAACATTAAGTGTTTTATTCATCGTTAAAATGGACTCCCTTTCTTCAAGCCACTTCTGGAACTCGTTATCCGGGTCGGCCACCCCGATTTCCCCCATGGCCGTCCGGCGGGAATGTATCCCCGTCTGCACCATAACCTGCTCACTGCTTACTTTGGTTTCCATGTCGTTGGGCAGCACCGGTCCCCAGATTACTCGCAAATGCCCCCCGCTCCTCGCCGCCCCCAGGTCTTCACCCCCGAACTTCTCCTCCAACTTTAGAATCATCTCGCTGCGGCGGTTATAAGCGGCGGTCCGTATTAGTCTCTTACGCCGCACCTTCTGTAAAAGCGGCTGTAGCTCTATTTCCAGCGCCACGCCGGACATGCTCTTCTCGATACCGCCGAAGGCTGACCGCGGACTCTCCGATAAATCGTGCATGGAGCGATAAATCAGGTCGATGTAGTTGATATGCAAATTGACGCCACCACCCTGCAGCAAGTCCAGCAGATAGGCTTTGGCGTCCTCCGGGATATTCCAAACCGCCCCCGGTTTCACCGCGATATCTTCAGATTCCTCCACGTTCTCCAGCACGGCAATAGGATTCCCTGATAGCTCGAGAATACGCGATAGCTGGCTCATGGCACGGTTCAGCTCCCGCTGACTCTCCATTATCTGTGGTAAATCAGATACGCCCCAGAACTTCTTCGGCTCCCGCAGGTTGGGGAAGACAACAAATGGGATAAAACCGTAGGGATTGGGTTTGTTTTCCAGCAAGGCGTTATCTATGTATAGCTCGAATTCGTTATCCGTCCATATCTCGACAATAACCGCCGTTTTATTCCTGGACTTTACCCCGTAGAGAAGCCCGACCTCCTCCTGGGACAACTGATACCTGGAAGCGATACGCCACAACCGGGACGTATCATCACCGGAGCACCAGGCATAGATGCCCTGTATATCCGGAGCTGTAACCCTCACTCTCTTTTCCGCCGCGTCCCAGATGACCTTATAGCACCCGTCCCCCAGCACCGCACAGTCGATTTCCGTCTCCAGGTCAAGCTGCTCTAGATAGTTCTCGCTGTATACCCTTTTTAGCGTTGCCTCCGCTCTTCTGGCGGATTCCCTTGCTCTATCCGAGTCTTTATAAGGGTCGACGGCAAAGCTAATGCCCCCCATGAG
The DNA here is from genome assembly GCA_050014095.1 of Dehalococcoidales bacterium. Classification (GTDB taxonomy): domain Bacteria; phylum Chloroflexota; class Dehalococcoidia; order Dehalococcoidales; family RBG-16-60-22; genus RBG-13-51-18. Next base: position 11,319 of record JBEKDZ010000001.1, read on the forward strand.
ATACGACGTAACCTTTTCTATAAATACCTTGGCGTAGTTGAATGTCAGTCGCCGCTCATGCCACCTCCCCTTGCCCTCCCACTGCTTGCCGTAATAAAAATCTAGCAACTCCTTATAACCTTTTATCCTGTCGAGGTCTAAACGCGCTAACTGCGAAAGTACTGAATCATTCATCGTATCTCGTTCTCCTCTAATTCCCTTTTTTCCGTTTCCCCATAAAATTAATTGACTTATTACTTATTCTTTCCTTGTTACTTGCTACTTATTACTTGATACTTATCCCCTCAATGCCCTCTGTATCGTTCGTTGGCTCACCCCAAAAACCATCGCCAGTTCCTTAACTTTTTTACCGGCTTTAAAAAGTCTTTTTATTTCCTTATCCCGCGTCTGCTTCATCCAGCGTTGACGTCCCCGCGGCTCATCATAAAGGCACTGCGGGAAAGGACAGTCTAAACAGGCTTTAGCATATTCGCATCCCTCATCGCGATAGTGACAGTACTCCGGCTTTAAATCCGCTTTATATTGAGTGGTTTTTACTTCTGCTTCCGGGTTATCTCCGCCAATCTCACAAGTCTCCAAAACCATAGCACACCTCTACAATCAAACAGACAAACATTAGCACAATTGTTCTACTATCGTCAACTTCGTTTTGTCACTTTTTTCTTACCCCCTTGACAACCTAAAATCTTGTTTGTTATAATTGCTTTAACAAAGCAATATTTATTAAGAGATGGTTAAAGTAATATGTCTATCTTAGAAAACTATTTCAGCGTCCTTGAGGCGGGCCGTCGTTTGAAAGTGCACCCGGAAACAGTCAAGCGGCTCTGCCGCCAGGGTGACCTCCCAGCCGATAAAATCCGTAACACCTGGCTGATAAAAAAAGATACCCTCGATAATTTCGCTGGCACCTATAATCCTAACCGCGGCGCGCGGAGAAAACTGATTAAATGAAAGGAGCCGAAGAAGAGAAACTCGTCAGGCCAGATAGTATTTCTCCTTTTATAGGAGATTGTCATGAAAAAGGTTACCGTGCCTAATAAATATATCAAGGGTCTTATCTCGCTGGCGATGATTTTACTGATGTTTATGGTTTTTGTACCGTCTTCACCGGTTCTTGCGGCGCCAGCAATCAACCTGATACCCTCCGCTGGTGCCGTTGGTACTGTCGTTACTATTAACGGTACAGTCTTCGATTCCTATAAAGGCGATAATGTCCACATCTTCTTTGATACTACGGAAATTGAAAATAGCCCGCTTACTGTCCCTGTTCAAGGGGCTTTCTCTATCGACTTTACTATCCCCGCTAGTGCCAACGCCGGTCAGCATTGGATAGAAGTCAGGAGTGAAACCACATCATCATCAATGCTTGCCAAGAACTATTTTACTGTCGAGGCAACCACTCTCACGCTAGCGACCCCCGAAGGTGGTGTCGGCACCTCGGTCAACATCGCCGGCAGCGGCTTTTACGTAAATAAGCCGGTGACCCTGTATTTTATGAATATAACAAAGGATGAACTAGGCACCACAATGGCTTCCAGCACCGGCAAGTTCACACATCAATTCGTCGTTCCCGTTAGTACCGCCGGCTTTCATAAGATTATCGCCTCTAACGATATGGGAAATAGCGCCGAAATTCAATTCAAAGTGCTCCCTAAATTAAAGCTCAACTTAGATTCAGCCGGTTCTGGAGATTTAGTCAGCGCTAGCGGCACCGGTTTTGCCAGCCGCACCACGGTAAGCATTATCTTCGGTGCTCAAGATATCGCTTCGACTCAAACCGATGACCTTGGCAACTTCAAAATCGATTTTAGTGTTCCCTCGGTTAAACCCTATTCCTATAATGTCAGAGCGCAGGATAATCAAGGTAATACTGATATCGTTAAATTCACCGTCACCGCCGGCGCCACACTAAGTGAAACCATCGGCTACACCGGCAGCGAGCTTACCATCAACGGCAGCGGTTTTTTACCTGGCGCTACTATCTACATCTATTATGATAACAACCGCATTACTTCAGCCCTTGCTGATAATAATGGCGACTTCACCGCCACATTTATCGTCCCCCCCGGCGGCGGTAAACACATTATTACAGTATACGATGGCAGCACTACTAAAAAATACAATTTCGCCTTAGACAAAAGCCCTCCCCCGATGCCTACTCTGCTCCTGCCTAACAACAATAGCCTAACAATAGCCGAGGCTAACTTTGATTGGAGTGATGTCACTGATAACAGTACGCCAGTAACCTATAGCCTGCAAATCGCCTCGGACCAGAACTTTGGTTCTTTAGTTTTATCAAAAACAGGTATTAGAGAATCGCACTATACCCTCACCAAAGATGAAATTCTATCCGCGGATTTTAATAAAGCCCCCTATTATTGGAAAATAAAAGCCATCGACGGCGCTGATAATGAAAGTGAATGGACGTCACCCTGGGTTTTTTATGTAAGTGTACCGTCCGTCCCAATTTTAGACTTACCCTTACCCGATGCTAAAGTTGAGTTACCCATACACTTTAGCTGGCAGTCTACCGCCAGCCTTAGTCTGCCGCTAACCTATAACCTGCAAATTGCCACTAATCCCGATTTCACTTCTCTTATATTAAATAAAACTGGCCTCACCCTCGCGGAATACCTCGCCTCGGAAAAAGATGATTTAAAACTTGAGAATAAAACAACCTATTATTGGAGAGTAAAAGCTATTGATGGCGTCGGCAACTCCAGTGATTGGTCAACAACCGGTTCTTTCGGTTTTATTGCTGCTGCCGGCTTCCCGAGTTGGGCAATCTATATCTTGATTACTTTTGGAGGTCTAATAGCCCTCCTCCTCGCATTCCGTGCTGGCAGGCGGACGGCCTATCATTAGCCATTAAATAACGTTATATATTTCAGGAGGATATTATGAAAATCAGTAAAATCATTAGGATATTCGGCGTCGCGTTTATCCTTACACTGCTCTTTACCATGCTACCGGTATCACCGGCCTTCTCTACTGCTATTACTTATACTTACTCTATCGCTATATCACCCACCCAAGGCGATATCGGCACTACAGTCAGTTACAATGGCGTATCCAATCCAGCACCCACAAGCGCTACCACCGCTAGTATTTACTTTTCCCCAAATAACCTCTCCATCGGTGCGAATCTTTCATCAGCATCCACCTATATACGGCTTGTTAACGAGAGAACTATACCCAGCTTTGATGATGTAGGCCCTAACGCCGGAAATTATACCGGCGACTTTACAATACCTTCCTCTATACCCGTTTCGACCGACCCATTGGTAGGAGGTAACGTTTCTCAAGACGTTTCTGCAGGCACCTATTATGTTTATGTTACGATTACGTCAGGAGACAATACCAGTGGGGTAGCTGCCAAGGCAACCTTTACCTTAACCCAGCCCACCCTCGACCCCCTCTCCCCAACCTCCGGTCCATCTGGCACCAGTGTAGTAGTTTCCGGTCACTACTTCCCGAATAGCGCCCAGCTCACCTTTAAATTTGATACCACCACCGTCTCACCAACATCCGGGCATACCAGCACAACATCTAGCGGCACCTTTTTAAGCTATATTACTATCCCATCCGGTTACCTCCCCGGCCAACATACCCTCTATATAACCGCCGGCAGTGATTCCAGCGCCATCACTCTATCCGCCACCTTTACCATCACTGCTGTTTCCAGCGCTTCTATTGACAGCGTTTTCCCACAAACAGGCATGTCTGGCACACTTGTTGAAGTCCACGGTTCCAACTTCCCGGCTGGCGCCCAGATTACCTTCAATTTCGATGATAATTCTGTCGCGATAACGAACGGAGATACCTCCACCAGCACCGGTGGCGACTTTATCTCACGTATTACTATCCCGTCTGCCACCACCGGCTCCCATACCATTAGAGTTACCGTCGGCGGTGCTACCGATTTCAAATTCTTTACCGTCACAGGAACACCACCAACAACGCCCCCACCAACGTTAACCACCCCCATCAGTATCGACCCGAGCAGCGGTTCTGTAAACTCTTCCGTCAGTGTCAGCGGCAGCAGTTTCCTGGCAAATCATAATGTCGATATCACTTTTAATGGTACGCTGGTTAAACAAACCAATACTAATGATGCTGGAGCCTTTTTAACTTCCTTCCAGGTGCCTTCCAAACCTTCTGGCAACCACACCGTCGCCGCTACTGACGGCACTAATACCGGCACTAAAGTGTTCACTATTGAATCGACAGCTCCACAAATACCACAGCCGTCGTTACCATTAATGAAGGAAGCTGTATCATCACCCGTTACTTTTGATTGGGCTGATGTTACCGACCCCAGCGCTCCGGTCACCTATAAGCTTCAGATCGCCACGTCTGCCAACTTCGATGCTGATTCCATTATCATCAACAAAACTGGCCTCACCGTTTCCCAATACACACTCTCCGACGATGACATGAAAAAGCTATCGTCAGATGTACCGACTTATTATTGGAGAGAAAAAGCCGTCGATGCTGCCTTTAACGAAAGTGGTTGGACCGGCGCCAGTGAATTCTCACTGGCTAAACCATTCTCGTTCACCGGCTGGCCCTTATATGGAACCATCGGCATCGGCGCGTTGCTTTTATTCCTCATCGGCATCTGGATAGGCAGGAAAACCGCCTATAGCTACTAATTAAAAACAAATTACCCCCTCTCCTCATATTACCTCCCCGACGAGGAGAGGGGGTTTTTATTTCTATACAATAGCCTTTTCAAAAATAAAAAAGGGGAGCACTAACGCTCCCCTCCCCTTTTACCCAACTGTTAATATGTATTATATCAAACCTTTTCCCTTTAGTATTTTAATATAATCCTGTTTATTAATAATGCATTTTATTGCATCGTTTAATTGCTTTTCATTCAATTTCATTTGCTGTCTTATGCTGTATTGCATCGGAAGCTCTCCGGAGCCCTTTGAGCGCCTTGTTCGTGTAATTATTTTTCCTTTATATTCAAACCACGCCAACAAATCTCCACTATCACGAGTTTTAAACTCGAATTTTTTAACAACACGATCAAATTCATGTGCCTTAATCGTCATCTCTTGGTTATCTTCTCTTTTAAAATCCCCCACACTTTTTTCAAATCCGCCCCTAAACGTTTCTGTTCTCGTTCTAGAGTAAAGAATAGTTCAGCGATTGCCCGTTGAAGATCAGCCAAAGCTTCAGACATATTCTCTCCAAAGCCAAATTCATTTACTTCTTCAGCTTCGGCTATTACTTTATTATTCTCAAAAGCAAATTTTACCCTTATGGGCACATTAATTTTCAATCTACCATCTCTTAAAGTACCTACTAAAATCTCTTTATGTACCTCAGCATGAGGATATTTAAATATTTGAGTTAATAGGTTATCCAATATGTGTTGAATTTCCGCTTTATCTTCTAGGGGTGCTGTAGGTAGTTGTTCCTTTGCAACTTTACCTTTTATCATTGCCTGGACCATAATTGTCTCCCTCTATGTTTTTTGCTTCATTTTTATCGTATCAATATACGTTGAACCTAGAAATATATCATTAGCCCATATTTGAAATTCGTAACGCCCCTCTTGTGGAATAGGTAAAGGGGGAAAATGTATGATAACATTCATTGATTGAAGTTTGTCCTTAGACTGTAACTCAGCATCTGCTTTCGCTATTACTTTCCCTGAGCCAACTTGCACATATCGTACTTCTGTTCTATAGTAACCTTCTGCGTCCGTTATCCTCATATATAAAGACACCTGACGCGAGGTAGGAAATGTACCAACATGCACTCTATCAAAAACACCAATAAGATTATTTTTACCAGTGCTTGGATCAGTTACTGCTACATCACACACAATTGCAGCAATTAAAACTGGGACAATGTTACTAAGAATCCTTTTTCCTTGTGTCATATGTTTATAAATAGTTAAAATAATGATGTTTTTTAGAAAAGTTATTATTTGGTGCTAATAGTAAACCATTAAAATATCTACTTGTCAACAAAGAGACCTTTTATATTTAGTATACTTTTTAAGTGTAACACTACTATATACTAACTGTAAAATCATCACTCCCCCTTGCCCCTCTCGGCTGATAAAGTCTCGCCGCCTCTACCCCCAAGGCCAGACTCATCAAGAAGTCGTCGTGCCCCTGCGACGGCTCGACATAGAAGTTCATCGTCTGGCTCGCTCGATACTGGCTGCGTGCTTTTTCCATCTCAAAGCAAAACTCTTTATGTTCCTCGCTCCCGTCTCCTTTATACACTTTAAGTCTGCCGGAGTTTATTGCCGCCAGCAGGTTGAACCCCAGCTCGCTTTTAGATTTCTGCGTGAAAGTGAACGGCGTTACCCTTGACCCTAGCGCCTTACGCAAAAATGATGCCACCGGTTCGCCCACCCCCGTCGCATCAACAACAATTCTCCGGCAATGCCATACGTTCTTTAATATATCCACGAGCTGTGGGTAAAGCTCCGTATGCTTTCTCCCCACCCACCGGTAATGCTCCACGATTCTAATTTTCGACTCTTTATTCACCGTGTCGCATCCCGAAAAATCCAGCTCCCCAATCGTCATTACCGTCGCGTCCCGCTTAGGATTGGACGTCATCATAGCTTCGTCGTTTTCCTCTTCCCCGGCTAAATCTATGCCCGCCACATATACCTTCCCCACGTCCCCTCTTCTTAATCTCGCGTGTTCCCCCTGTAGCTGCTCCCGCTGCTGCACGCTTAAAAACCCACCCCCACCATGTATCGGCAACAACCGGTACTGCGTTAGAAAAAGCGGATGGTTCTCGCCTAATCTCTCCCGCTCCGCCTGCACATAGGCAAGGTAATCTGGATTATACTCGGCCACTGCTTCCCAGTCGTAGTGGAAGTGACGTTTCACGCCGTCCTGCCGTTCCAGCTCAAGGTTCTTCTGCTTCACCTCTTCTAATAAAGTCATGTCGTCCCAGGTCGTCCCATAATGCACCGTGGTCACATTGGTCGTCGCCCCCATCGGCTTGAACTCCTTGCTGTATTTGTCCTTGCTCACGTCCTGCGATTCATCGATTTCGAGGAGGATATGTGCCGTATTGCCGACCACATTGGCTGATTCGTCAGCCGAGAGGAAGATGGCGCGGGCGCTTCCGAGCTTGATGATGTAGCCGAGTTCCGCTTCCCAAATTCCGGCAAACCCGGCATCGTTGAGCCTGTCCTTCAGCCGCATCATGGAGATAACCGTCTGCGGCTTGAACGTCGGCGAGCATTTTACCAGGTTCTTGGGTTCCAGCATGTGCAGGGTCAACAACAATAATTCCAGTTGCGCCGAAAGTTCATTCTTGCCTCCCTGCCGCGCGATTTCCACGGAAAAGGTCAGTCCCTTCTTCCCGAAAACGCTATCCAGTATCGCTAATGCCACCTCCCGCTGGTAGGGTCGCAGCTGATTTATCACTTTATTTTCATCCATTTTATTCCCCGCGTCATTCCCGACCCGATCGGGAATCCAGTCTATCCTTTCTTATCTTCAACATTATCCCTGTCATCTTGAGCGTAGCGAAGAATCCCCGGGGAAGGACGTTTCTCTTTCGTAAAAGGGAAAGACAAAGAGATATTCCGCCATAAAAATATTAACGTAAATGTCCCATCTCCACCACTCAATTTTGTCGCCCTTCCTCCAACTGTCTACTGTATCCCGTTAACTGCTCATTCACTCGTTTGCTATTATCCCTTACCCGTTATAGAATAGGCTACGGAGAAAGCCATGCCTGTCACCAAACAGCTCTATGAACTGCAGGAAATCGATACCGATATTGAACACACGCAGCAAACCCTTAATCTCAAGAACAGTCAACTCGGTAAAAGGGATTTGTTGGATATCGCCTTAACCCACCTAACCGCTGAACAGAAAAACCTCGAGGGACTCAAACACCAGCGTCGTGAAGCGGAAGCTGAACTCGATGATGTGACCAGTAAAATCGCCGCTGCCAATCAGCAGCTCTACGGCGGCAGAATCACCAACTCCAAAGAGCTAGCCAACCTCCAGCATGAAGTGAACACCCTGAAAGATATCAACGACCAGCTGGAGACCAAAGCCCTGGAAGTTATCGACCGTATGGAAGCCGCGGAAAAGACCGTAGCCGCCGCTGCCGTCGACCTACAGAAGCTTGAGATGGAATGGCAGCAGCAGCAAAAACAGCTTGCCGCCGACATTGAGCTTTTAAAGAAAACCCTCACCGACCTTGCGGAAAACCGTCGCCAGCTTGTTTCCCAGATCGAGTCCCCCGCAATAAAACTCTATGAAAGAGTCCGTCAGCAAAAAAAACAGGCTGTCGCTAAGGTAGAACAGGGTATCTGCCGCGCCTGCCGCATATCAATTTCGGCGAGCAATCTTCAAAAAGCCCGCAGCGGACAGCCCGTGCAGTGTGGTTCTTGCGGTCGTATTCTGTTTATCTCTTGATGAATATCAACAAAGTGACTATCTATACCGACGGCGCCGCCCGGGGCAACCCGGGTCCTGCCGCTATTGGTATTGCTATTCAAGACCAAGCCGGTAGTACCATCGCCACCATCTCACGCCGACTCGGTATCACCACCAATAATCAGGCAGAATATCAGGCTATTATAGCCGCGTTGGAAAAAGCCACCAGTCTCGGCGCTAAAAACGTAATCCTTAAGTCGGACTCCGAGCTTGTGGTGAAGCAAATCAATGGACTCTATAAGATAAAAAAAACCGCCCTCCGCCCACTCTATCAGCAGGTAGTCCAACTCATCGGCTCGCTGGAAAGTTTTGCCATCTCCTACATCCCCCGCGAGCAAAACGCCGCGGCGGACGCTTTAGCCAACCGGGCTTTGGACGATAGATAAATTCAACAAAATGTTAAACAGTTGCTTCTTCATTTCTTTGGGGGCGGCGCGCCGGGCATCCCAGTAGGTTTTACCCAAGTGATATCTTTCCTGGCTTGAGCAAAACCTACATCTCCCATATTCGCGTATGGACCAGGAGCTGGACCTTGCCGTTTCGCCATCTCCTCGAACATTTTTCTCATTTGTTCTTCTTGTTTTTTAATACCTTCAGCGCTGGCATAGTTGACAATTCGTTCAAGGGTATTCCTCAACATCTGCTCTGGATTCGGGACGGGAATTATGTAGAGCACATCTTCCTCAATCCCTTTCTTGAGAATCTTAGCCAGCTCCACCGGTTCAATGCCCTGCGCATGAATAGTGCGTAGAAAATCAATCGTCTTTTCCGTAACGTTATAGCCGGTATTTTCCAGATTTTTTGGTCGCGTGTAAACCGCCTCGGCGATGTTGGACTTAATATTTCCCGGGCACAGGCAGGATACGCCGATGCCATATGGCTTAAGCGCCTGATAATAGCTTTCCATGAGATTATTCACGGCCGCTTTGGCGGCGGAATAGGGCGCCGTGGTGGCGCCGCCCATAAAACCTCCCATCGAGGAAGTTGTGGCGATATGACCACCCTTACCGGCTTTTATCATCCTCGGCACGAAAGTCACCATACCGTTGATGACACCGCCAAGACAAACGCCGATTACCCAGTCGTAATCTTCAAACGTCGAGGCTTCCGCCGGACCGAATGTATTTACCCCCGCCGTATTGAAGAGAAGCTGCGGGGGCGAGCCGAACACCTTTTCCACCTCATCGGCCGCCGCGGCATACGCTTTGCGGTCCGTAATATCCAGCTTTATCGTGTGAACCGGCACTTTTTTATCTTTGAAATACGCCTTTGCTTCGTCAAGATGATCCTGGCGTACATCCGCGATTACAATCTTGCAGCCCGCCTCACCAAATACCTTTGCCTGCCCTAAGCCAGCGCCTGACGCGCCACCGGTGATAAATGCAACCTTGCCCGTAAAATCTTTCATACTTCCCTCCGATATATTGTTATATAGCGTAATATAAATGGTAACAATTTGCAAATTCTGACCTCCCGATTACTATATACTGTTAACCCGCTCTTTCCCCCATTGACTCTCTCCCTCCCTACATAATCCTTTCCCCGAACGGGGCGTCCAAGAGGGGTGCAGACCCCTCTTTAATAATAACCCCCCTCTCCAAACATATGAATCAGAGTCTTTTTCTTTCTTTGGTTTGGAGAGGGGGAAAGGGGGTAAGGCAAAAATAGCTTTCCCTCCTTTGGTTATTGTATTTTGTCTCTTGGTCATTTCAATCCTTCCCCTCCCCCCATTGACTATCCTCCTCCCCTCAACTACACTGTAATCGGGTCAAGTAAACCGGGTGACCGCTCCTTCTTCGGAAGGAGAGGAAAGTCCGAACTCCGCCGGGTAGGATGCTGGGTAACGCCCAGGAGGGGCGACCCTACGGAAAGTGCCACAGAAACAAACCGCCCCCCGATTCATCGGGGAGCAAGGGTGAAATGGCGAGGTAAGAGCTCACCAGCGACCGGGCGACCGGTCGGCTGTGCAAACCCCATCCGGAGCAAGACCAAATAGAGGGACGATGGGACGCCCGGCCTGTTCCCAGGGTTGGTCGCTCGAGCCTTCTGGTAACGGAAGGACTAGATAGATGGTCACCATCCCGATAAGCGCAAGCGCATCGGGATACAGAACTCGGCTTACAGGTTTACTTGGCTCGCCTGCTGGTGATACGGCTTTAGCTGAAGCTATGACTGTATCATGTTATAATGTTACTCGTAATAGTACAGGAACAATGTAATATGCTAAAAAATATCTTGCGGTTTTTTAAATTGAGAAAAGTGGTGGTGGCTACGGGGGGAGGCTTCGACCCGCTTCATGAGGGGCATATCAGATTATTCCAAGAAGCCAAAAAGTTAGGCGATGTTCTTGTCGTAATGTTAAATAGTGACGCGCAGCTAATCAAGAAAAAGGGCAGCACGTTCTATCCCTCACAGCACGAAAGAAAAGAGATAGTGGAAAGCGTCAAATACGTAGATAAAGTAATAATCGACCCCGGCAAGGATGTCACCTGTGAAGCAGCATTAAGAATGGTCAAGCCCGATATTTTAGCTAAAGGTGGCGATAGGTCAGCCAGCCAGATGCCGGAGATTGAACTAAAGGTTTGTGAAGAACTGGGCATCAAAATCGTCTACAACGTCGGTGGCGAGAAAGTGCAATCCAGCTCATGGTTGCTGAAAAGAGCTAAAGGAAATTAACATCCCTGAAACTGCTGGAACTATCTAGCGGTCATTTGAAAATCAGCCAACACTCATCCCTCATCATCCCATTCCTCATTCGTTCTCTCGCTGGAATTTCAATAAACTGTTGCTGCCTTAAGATAGGCTCATTGTGGTATGATAAATAGAAGTAATATACTTTCTATCACGAGATACAGTCACCAAACATAAAGGGAGAATAATCTCATGTTTAAGTCATCAAAAATCATTATCATCGCGGTGTTGGTCATCATTGTTGCCCTGTCTTTCGGCGTCGGTTTTATTACCGGCGAGAGAAATTTGCCGGTAAAAGCAACTGGACTCGATGTCGTTGACCAGGCATGGAACTATCTATTATCAGACTATGTTGATCAGACTAAGCTGGATTCAGAAAATATGACCCGCGCTGCCATCGAAGGTATTGTTAATACGCTCAACGACCCCTATACCACTTACCTGACAAAATCGCAACTAAATGAGTTCTTGACCGGTATACAAGGCAAATACGCTGGCATCGGCGCGGTGGTCACTTCTCAAGATGAAAAGATTATGATTGTCAACGTCTTTCCTGGTTCACCAGCAGAAAAAGCCGGCCTTAAATCGGGCGATACCATTCTGGAAATCAACAGTGAAATAGCTACCGGACTGAATTTGGATGTTGCCGTCGGGAAAATCCGAGGTCCGGCAGACACCACCGTCACACTCCTCATCCTTCACCAGAACGAGACCGAACCGGTAACGATAGAGATAACCCGCGCTAATGTGGAATTACCCAGTGTTTATTACAAAATGCAGGGAGATATTGCCTGTATTTTCCTTCTCCAGTTCACCGAGCGTACGGAAAACGAGTTGGCAACCATAATGAAACAGCTGAAAGAAGCTAACCCAAAAGGCATCGTTCTGGATTTACGCGGCAATCCCGGCGGCTTGCTCGATATCGCCGTTCAGGTAGCCAGCAACTTTATCCCTAAAGGCATCATCGTTAAAATTCGGAGTAAAGATGGCTCCATCGAAACACGCGAAGCGGTTTCCGGACTTGAAACAACCGACCTGCCCATGGTAGCGTTGGTCAACCAGTTCAGCGCCAGTGGCGCCGAGGTCCTGACCGGAGCTTTGCAGGACCATCAGCGGGCACTTATCGCCGGCAATACCACTTACGGTAAAGGCAGCGTCAACATGCCCATCCAGCTTAACGATGGCTCTGGACTGTATATCACTATCGCCCGATGGCTCACGCCCCATGACCGACTTATCGAAGGACAGGGTATTGATCCTGATGTAAAGCTGGATTTAACCTGGGATGCCGAGCTGCAGTGGGCAATCGACTATTTATCAGGTAAGTCTTCACAGTAAGGAGGAGCAGACATGGCAGACAACCTTACTTATGCGGTCAATAAAGCAAAAATATCCATTATCCAGGGGGATATAACCCGCCAAACCACCGACGCTATCGTCAATGCCGCCAACTCCAGTCTGATGGGCGGTGGTGGTGTGGATGGCGCTATCCACCGCGCCGGCGGTCCCGCTATACTGGAGGAATGTATTAAAATCGTCGCCCGGCAGGGTCATTTGCCTACCGGACAGGCTGTTATCACCACCGCTGGTAACATGAAAGCTAAACATGTTATTCATACCGTGGGACCTGTCTGGCACGGTGGTAATCAAAACGAGCCTTCACTTTTAGCCAGCGCTTATCGGGAAAGTCTTAAACTCGCTGTGGCTAACAATCTATCCAGTATTTCCTTCCCATCTATCAGCACCGGCGCTTACGGCTATCCTATCGATAAAGCCGCCAAGATAGCTCATCAAGAGGTAGTTGCTTTCCTCCAACAGCCTACTTCAATTATTGAAGTTGTTTTCGTTCTCTTTGATTCACGTACCTTTGATGCCTATAAAAATGTTCTTGAAAAAGTTAAAAATACCAAACACAAACTTTAAAAACCCAGCCGCCCCTTTTCCCCCACCTTTTGCCTTCGACTTATGGCTTTGATTTTTGAGTTTTGAATTTTGCCTTTTATTTGGTGCATGCCTCTTGGTCATCGTAATTTCTCCCTTCTCCCTATAGTCTTTTCCCCAGCGCTGCGCTGCCCACATTTATCCCCAGCGGTATCGCGATATCCTTAATCACATTCCCGATTGCCTCTTTCAACCCCTTGTGTTGCGACTTCGTAATTTGATATTTCGTGCGTATCAGCCTCACTAATGCATCCGTTGCTTTTACTAGCGACTTTAAATTGCTGTCATCGCCACCCATTACCACCTTTTTTATCTCCAGCCTTAATAAAGCGATTTCATCATCAACGCCTTCAATGCCGGCCGCTTTTAAAAAGTCACGCTTTTCTACCTGGTTGAGCATTCGGGTATAGTAACTATCAGTCATCGCGTTTTGGCTACCCTTTAGCGTGGACTTTTTTTGCTCTACTAGTTTTACCATTCGCTCTCTCTCCTTCACTAATCACTGTTAATGCCGCCAGCACGATGGCATGAGCCGCCAGGTCCCACCTCTCCTTTTTCAGAGCTGCCCTTAAAAGCTTCATACTCCCCCCTCTCTTTATGAATCGTCAAATATATTAGTACATTTGTTCTAATAATGCCACCTCATTTTGTCACCTGTTTTCCCCCAACCCTGTTCATCCCGAGCCCTCGGCGTGAGCTCGGTCGAACGCTTGTCGAAAGACTCTCTCATTTTTTATCCATATTTTTGATTTTTGAGATTTGATATTTGAGTTTTGCTTGGTAATTGTATCCCTCGGCTTCGCTCGGGACAGGTCTTGGTTATTGGTGTTTTCGCTTCCCCGTATGTGCTATGATATTACTATCAATTAAGGAGATAGACTCATATGCTGGTCGTCATGAAAAACGATGCCACCGAAGAGCAGGTGCAAATCCTTATCAAAGAAATAGAGCGGATGGGCTATCGCGGCGTACCCATGCCCGGCGCTTTAAGAACCGCCGTCTGCATCCTTGGCAACAAGGGACCCATCGATGCCGCGCAGTTCCTCTCCCTGGACGGCGTGAAAGAAGCTATACCCGTTACCAAGGCCTATAAGCTGGTCAGCCGTGAAACTCACCCGGATTCTACGGTTATATCCATCGGCGAGGTGAAAATCGGGGCCGGAGAGCCGGTCATCATGGCTGGACCCTGTGCCGTGGAAAGTGAAGAGCAGGCGCTTACCATCGCCGGCATCGTTAAGAAATATGGCGCCAAGATCTTTAGGGGCGGCGCCTTCAAACCAAGGACTTCTCCCTATAGCTTTCAAGGGATCGGTGAAAAAGGACTGAAAATCCTGGACAAGGTCCGCCGCGAGACCGGCCTTTTAATCATCACCGAGGCTACCGATACCGAAAACCTGGCGGCCGTAGAAAAATATACCGATATTATCCAGATAGGCGCGAGGAACATGCAGAACTACTCCCTGCTGCGTCTGGCGGGACATTCTAAAAAGCCCGTTTTACTCAAGCGCGGCTTAGCTGCCACCATCGAGGAGTGGCTCATGGCAGCCGAATATATCATGTCCGAAGGGAACTCGCGAGTGATGCTTTGCGAGAGGGGCATCCGCACCTTCGCGGATAATACGCGTAATACCCTCGACCTTAGCGCTATTCCATCAATCAAGGAGGCCAGTCACCTCCCTATCATCATTGACCCCTCTCACGCGGCAGGAAGGCGGGATTACGTGATACCTCTCTCCAGGGGGGCTATCGCCGTGGGGGCTGACGGATTGCTTATCGAGGTGCATAACGACCCGGCTCATGCCCTCTCCGACGGCATGCAGTCGCTTTATCCGCAACAGTTTGAACAATTGATGAAAGAGCTGGGGCGACTAAAACAGTACCTATAAATATTATTTGTAGGAGGACAAAATGAGCACATATCCGATAGACATCAAGGGCGACCTTTCATCACCGCCGGAACGCGGCTGGTGGCTTATTAAGTGGCTGCTGGCTATTCCACATTACTTTATACTAGTGTTTTTAGCCATAGCTTTTATCATCGTTGCTATTATAGCTTTCTTCGCTATCCTCTTCACCGGCAAATACCCCCAAGGGCTTTTCAAGTTCAATACCGGCGTTATGCGCTGGGCCTGGCGGGTTTCCTTTTACAGCTATAGCGCCTTGGCTACAGATAAATATCCGCCTTTTAGCCTTGAGCCCGACCCTTCTTATCCCGCCGACATACAAATACCATATCCAGAAAAGCTCTCTCAAGGATTGGTGTTGATAAAATGGTGGCTGCTGGCGATACCGCACTATATCATCATAGGGGTTTTTTCAGGCGGTTGGGGATGGCGAATCAACCTGATTAACGTTTTGGCTATCTTCGCGGCAATTTACCTGCTTTTTACCGGGCAATATCGCCAAGACTTCTTCAAATTGGTAATGGGCTTTAACCGCTGGGTCTTCCGCGTAATAACCTACGCCACGTTAATGACGGATGAATACCCGCCTTTCCGTTTGTGGGATGATTAGGGTTCCTGTTGGCATCTAGGGCAAATGTAAGTTCCCCGCCCCCTCACCACGATACGCTTGATGGGCGTGCCACACCGGGGACAGGTCTTGCCCACGCCGTGGGCGACATTAAATTCATCGTGGGCGGTGCCGGGCTGACCGCCGGGTCGTATATAGTTGCGCACGCTGGCGCCCTTTTTCTTCAGGGCTTTTTGCAGGACCATTTGCATCGCGTCATGCAGTCGTTTTATTTCCGCCCCGGTGAGCTTATTCGCCGACTTCATGGGGTGGATTTTAGCCTCGAAGAGGGCTTCATCCGCGTACATGTTGCCGATTCCGGCGATAATCGACTGGTCGAGGAGAACGGGCTTAACCGGGGCGCTCCTTTTGCTTAAGATTGTCGCCAGGACAGCAGGGGTAAAATCAGCGTCCAGCGGCTCCGGCCCCAGCTGGCTTAACACGGCGTTAGTATCTCTATCCAGCCACATTTTACCGAACTTGCGCGGGTCCCAGAAATGCACCGCCGTCCCATTATCGAGACGCAGGATGGCGCGGGTAAATCGGGTATCCGTAGGATTGACCAATAAAGAGCCGGTCATTTTCATGTGCATAACGAGCACGGCGCCGCCGCTTAAGTGAAAGAAGAGGTACTTGCCGCGACGGGAAAGAGCGGTGATTTTCTGTCCGATGACTTGCGAGCGGAACTCTTTTGCCGAGGGCTGCTTGACCATTTTGTCCCAACAGATTTCAACGCTCTTTATCGTTCTATCAAGGACGTGGGGTAGAAGTTCGTTCTTAATGGTTTCTACTTCAGGGAGCTCCGGCATGACTATTTCATCTCTCCCCAGTTTTTACCGACTTTCGTGTCCACTTTAAGAGGCACAATTAGCTTGACGGCGGAATCCATGATATCGGACACTAGCTTACGCATTAGCTCTACCTCATCATCGGGCACCTCAAAAACAAGCTCGTCATGCACCTGAAGTAGCATCTTGCTCGCCAGATGCCTTTTCTGCATCTCGCGGTAGAGGTTAATCATCGCTACTTTGATAATGTCGGCGGAGGTGCCCTGCACCGGCATATTAATCGCCATCCGTTCCGCCGCCTCACGCACCTGCCGATTAGCCGAGTTGATATCCGGGATGTAGCGGCGGCGTCCCAGCAGGGTCTCCACATAGCCTTCGTGCCGTGCCTTTTCTTTGGTGTCGTCGAGGTACTTACGCACGCCCGGGTACTTCTCGAAATAGGCTTTAATGAACTTGCCGGCTTCCTCGCGCGAAAGCTCGGTCGCCTGTTCCAGACCGTAGTCGCTCATCCCGTAGATGACGCCGAAGTTGACGGTCTTGGCGAAGCGCCGCATATCCTTAGTTACCTCTTCTTTTTTGACGCCGAAAAGCAGCTGCGCGGTTGCCGAATGGATATCCTCGTCGTTTCGGAAGGCGCGGACAAGCGCTTCGTCCTGCGAGAGGTGAGCTAAAGCCCTTAAGTCGATTTGAGAATAGTCGCCGCCAAGCAGGCTTAAGCCCGGCGCGGCGATAAAAGCCTGTCTAATCTCTCCCCCCAACTCTCCACGTATAGGAATGTTCTGTAAATTAGGCTCGTTTGATGAAAGACGACCAGTGGCTGTTTGCGTTTGACTAAAACTTGTGTGAACTCGCCCTGTTTTACTATTTACTAGGTTGATTAAAGTGTCAGTATAAGTAGACTTCAGTTTGAATAATTGACGATACTCCAAAATAGGCTCTATGACAGGATGGGCGTTGCGTAGTTTTTCTAAAACAGCAGCATCAGTAGAATAACCAAGCGTCGTCTTACGACTTTTGGGTAAATTCAACACTTCAAAAAGTTCTCTGCTCATCTGTTTAGGCGAATTAATATTGAATTCGTGACCGACACAGTCATAGATTTTCTGTTCCAGCACGCCGATTTGCTCCCCGAGGGCGAGGGACAATTCCTGAAGCATGTCGACATCTACCGCCATGCCGTTCCTCTCCATCTCCAGCAAGACAGGGACGAGGGGCATTTCGACATCCTGATAGAGCTTCATCAAGCCCTGTTTTTCCAGCTCTGGATGGAACATCGAGTCCAGGCGCAGGGTCATATCGGCATCGGCGGCGGCATAGTCGGCGGCCAGTTTAATATCCACCTTGTCCATGGAAATCTGCTTGGCGCCAGTGCCGATGAGATTGCTGATGGGCGTCATCTCGATGCCCAGTTTGCTAAAGGCGAGTGCCTTAAGCCCCAGGGATTTTTCCCCCAGCAGGTGGGCGGCAATCATGGTATCGGAGGCAAGACCATTAACATTGATCCCGCACTCTCCCAGCACCATCATATCGAACTTGGCGTTATGCCCAATTTTGGCTATTTTAACATTCTCAAAGACGGGACGTAGTCTGTCGATGACCTGCTGTAGAGGTAGTTGTGTAACGGCATCCAAAACCGTATGCCCCACCGGAACATAATAGGCTTTGCCCGGCTCGATGGCTAAAGAAATGCCGACCAGTTGCGCCGTCATGGCGTTCAGACCGGTCGTCTCTGTATCGAAGGCGAAAGATGCTGCGGATGAGAGCTTTTTAACCAGGTCATTGAGGTCGGCGGTAGTAGCCACCACGCAATAGTCGCAGGGCGGGGCGGGGTGTGACTTTGCTTCGGTTAAAATAGTTGTATCACTATCGGAAACCGGCAGCTTGGGCAGCAGGCTGTTGAACTCCAGCTCACGGAATAGCTCTACAGCTTTTTGCCGGTCGAATTTACCCACGCGGCAGTCGTCCAGATTCAAGGTAACCGGCGTTTCCGTAACGATAGTCGCCAGCTTTTTACTCTGGAAAGCGATATCCTTATTATTTTTCAGGATTTCCTGAACTTTAGGCGGCGTGACCTCTTCCAAATGTTTATAGACATCTTCAACGCCGCCGAATTGCTGGATAAGCCTAACGGCATATACTTTACCAATACCGGGGATGCCGATGAAATTATCAGAGGTATCGCCGACCATAGCCTTATAATCGGCCACATGTTCTGGTCCTACTCCAAATTTCTCCTTCACCATTGTTGCGTCGAACAATTGCATTATATTGAAAGAATTATTGGCTTTGGGATAATAAACTTTAACGTGCGGCGCCACGAGCTGCATCATATCCGCATCACCGGTAACGATAATGGTATCGACACCCTTTTCCGCCGCCTGCTTGCTAAGAGTGCCGAGGACATCGTCCGCCTCAAATTTATCTACCTCGAAAATGGGGATATGAAAAGCCTCCACAACCTGCCGGACACGTCCAAACTGTTTTATAAGCTCGTCTGGAGTAGGGGGACGTTGGGCTTTATAGTCGTCGAACATCTCATGGCGGAAGGTGGGACCGGCTTTATCGAAGGCGATGGCGAAATGGGTGGGCTTAAGCTCGTTAAGTACTTTGAGCAGCATTAAAGCGAAGCCGTAGACGGCGCTAACGACCTCGCCGGTTTTGGAGACGGTTAAAGGCATACCCGGGCGGTATTTGGTAGGCCCAAAGGCGTGGTAAGCCCGGTGGACGATAGCGTTGCCGTCGAACAAAACCATAAGGGGTTTTTCCATAGCCTAATTATAGCAGAAAGGGGGATGGTTCGACAGGTGTTCGGCTAAGCTCACACTGAAGCTCACCATGAGCGGGAGAAGTAATAGGGGTAAGGGTGAGTTGTTAGTTAATTTTTAACAGTTTACAATATCCTCGCCACGTCATTCCCGCGAAACTTGTCCCGTACTTGATACGGGAGCGGGAATCCAAACATACCTTCTCCAGTCTCCCTCTTTCGTAAAGAGGGATAAAGGGAGTTTTTATATAATAACTAAAAATCCTGGTGGGTTGGGAGGCGGAGGGGTTTTAAGTACGACGTATCATTATGACTTATCAACGCTGTTCGGTTGCCGTTAAAATTTAGACGGGTAATAGCGCCGGTATCCAGCTTGAAACTCCAGAAAAAGGAGTTATCTAACGCCAGCAGGGCGCAGATAAGTACCTTATTGACGGCGCGGTGGGAGACCAGCACAATTTTACCCTCGCGGCAGCGCGTAACGGCGTCCTGTACAAAGGGCAAAGCGCGGCATCTTACGTCCTCCAGACTTTCGCCGCCGGGGATTCTCACCTGCTCCGGCGTATCCAGCCAGTCCTGGTAAATATCTTCATGTCGTTCTTTAACTTCCTTAAGCGTTAAGCCCTGCCACTCACCACAGTCGATATCGTTAAGGTTCTCCACGAGCTTTATCTCTAGCTTTTGCGGGGTGGCGATAGCTTCGGCGGTACTGGCAGCTCGCTGCAAAGGACTGGAATAAACGACATTGATTTTCTCGGCGGCAAGATATTCCCCGAGGAGCTTCGCCTGTTTAAGTCCGGTCTCATTCAAAGGCACGTCCGCCCGACCGCGGAAGGTCTCGGAGGCATTGTATTCGGTTTCGCCGTGCCTGACAAGAATAATCTCCAGCACTATCTAAACCTCGTAATCCACGACCTTTCTTTCCAGTCGAACTTTGCCGATAAAGTCGCCGACTTTCATATGCTCCGGGTGGTTCTGATAGACCTTTAAATCCTCAATATTGTTGAACTCGGCACAAAGCACGATATCAAAGGGGTCGATAGCATTGCTCGTATTTGTATTTAAGCCAACTTCGATACGCCGGATTCCTTTAATGCTGTCTTTCAACCCTTCCAGTAACGATTTCATTTTCCAGGCGTTTTCCGCCTTCGTGTTGCCTTCCGCGAAGTCCTTGAGCTTCCACATAACGACGTGTTTAATCATGCCGATAACTAGTCTCCATTGGATCCCGACTTGCGTCGGGATGTCGGAGAAAAATTTACCTTTTTTCCTCCACTTTTTCTACCTCGATGGTGCACTCGGTCACCAGCGCGGCGAAAGCCCCCACCGCCGCCAAAAGAGGCGCCGCCATAATGCCCACCACCACCGCCGGCGCGCCGATGGTTAGAGGGATTTCGATAATCGTCTTGCCATCATGAATAAGGCGTACCCGCCTGATATTGCCTTCGCGTATCAGCTGTTTGACCTTTTCCAGCACATCTTTACCGGAGACGGTATACTTTTCTGTCATAGACTTCACCTCCCGACTAAATGAATATTAGAGAAGAATACGGAGGGGTGTCAAATCTTCTCTGTTGAATATTATGTAATTCGTGCTATACTGGTTGCATACGGGAGGTTATTTTGAAAAGTAAAGATTTTCTTTCTATCTCCGATTTAACGAGCGAGCGCTTGCGGACACTGATAGTTAACGCCGCCGCGTTGAAAAACGAAGGCTGGAGCTCCCTGTTAAGCGAGAAAGTCCTGACGTTGCTATTTGAGCTGCCATCGCTAAGAACCAGGGTCAGCTTCGAGGTAGCTATGCGGCAGCTCGGTGGCGAATGCGTATATTTATCTCCGGAAGAAGTCCAGCTCGGCAAACGAGAATCGATACCTGATGTCGCCCGGGTATTGAGCCGATATGCCGATGTTATCGCCCTGCGTACAACATCACACGAGATGCTGGAGATACTGGCTAATAACGCCGCTATTCCGGTCATTAACGCCCTATCCAACATCGAGCATCCCTGCCAGGCGCTGGCGGATATCCTGACTATCTATGAGCACAAGGAAACACTGGAAGAGTTGACCCTGGCCTATATCGGCGACGGGAATAACACCGCGCACAGCCTGATGTTGGCGGCGGCTTTATGCGGGATAGATTTCCGCATCGCTTCGCCTAAGGATTATCGCGTCCAGGACAAAATCCTCAAAACCGCGCAGCAATACGCCGCCGACAGCCAGTCGACGGTACTATGCACAGAAGACCCGCGTCAGGCTGTTGCCAATGCCGACATCGTCTATACCGATGTCTGGGTCAGCATGGGGCAAGAAGCGGAGAAGAAACAGCGTCAAAAGGCATTCGCTGGCTACCAGGTAGATATGGAATTACTTTCACTGGCGAAGCCGGACGCCATACTGATGCACCCCCTCCCCGCCCACCACGGCCAAGAGGTTGCCGAGAACCTTATCTATTGTCCGCAGTCGGTTGTCTTCGACCAGGCAGAAAACAGACTGCACGCGCAAAAAGCCTTGCTGGCGGATATACTGGGCGGCTCGGAAATACTGCTGCCGGATTTCCGGTGATAGACTAAATTCTCCCCCAAAATACACCAAAGAGAAAATAACTATGACCAAACCTGTTGTTGCCATTGTCGGACGCCCCAACACGGGCAAGTCCACGCTCTTGAACCGGATTGTTAAAAAGCCCGTCGCCATTACGGCAGACCTGCCGGGCACTACTCGCGACCGCAATATGGCGGACGTTAGCTGGGGCGGTTTAGAGTTTACGCTCGTGGATACCGGAGGACTGGAGATAGAGCCGAGCACTCCGATAAGCCGCGGCGTTAAAACGCAGGTAGAGACCGCCATCAGCGAAGCCGATGTCATCGTTGTCGTCGTGGATGCCATCGAGGGCGTAATGCCAGCGGACCTTGAAATAGCCGATATCTTACGCCGCTCGAACAAACCGGTGCTGGTGGCAGCGAATAAAGCCGATAACACCAGGCTGGAAATGCAAGCCCTGGAGTTCTATGAGTTGGGACTGGGGGAGCCGCTCGCGATAAGCGCCCATCACGGACGCGGCGTGGCGGAGTTGCTGGATAAAATCGTGGAGCTACTTCCTGTTCAGACGCCGGCTAAAGTAACGCCGGAAAGCATCAAGGTGGCTATCGTGGGGAGACCGAATGTCGGCAAATCGATGCTGTTGAACGCCTTGGTAGGTAAGGAGCGCGCCATCGTCGATGCTGCACCCGGCACCACCCGTGACGCCGTAGATACGGCGTTTGACTTTGACGGGCAGAATGTGCTACTTATTGATACAGCCGGAATCCGGAGGCGGGGTAAAGTCAAAGGCGGGGTGGAAAAATACAGCGTCGTCCGGACTTTCCGGGCTATCGACCGGGCAGAGGTAGTGCTGCTCGTCCTGGATGCCACCGAGATGGTAACCTCGCAGGATACACATATAGCGGGGTATATTCAAGAGGCAGTTAAAGGAATTATCATCATCGCCAATAAATGGGACCTGATAGAAAACAAAGATATCGCCGCCTGGAATAAGGCGGTTAAAAGCGAGTTTAAATTTGCCTCTTACGCGCCAATATTATATACTTCGGCTAAAACTGGTCAGGGGGTGGACAAAATCATGCCCCAGGTGATTCAGGTCTACCGGGAGAGGCTAAAGAGATTACCGACCGCTGCGGTGAATAGCGTTGTCCAGCAGGCCGTTGCCGCTCATAATCGCCCGAGCAGCCAGGGAAAACAGCTTAAAATATATTACGCTACCCAAGCCGAAGCCAATCCGCCCACTTTCGTCTTTTTTACCAATGATGCTAATTTGGTGCATTTTTCCTACCGGCGTTTCTTAGAGAACCAATTGAGGCAGGCTTTCGGCTTTACCGGCACGCCACTTCGCTTGAGTTTTAAAACAAGGGGTAAATCATGATCGCTTTAATGTATGTCGCTGTAGCCGTCATCGGCTACTTATGCGGCTCGATACCCTGCGGGGTGCTTATCAGCAAGAGATTCGGCAATAAGGATGTTAGAGAGATAGGCAGCGGCAAGATAGGTATGACCAACGTCCTGCGGGCAGCCGGCAAAAAAGCCGCCGCGCTGTCACTCATCATGGATATCGTTAAGGGTCTCCTAGCAGTCGTAATAGCGGGGTTGATTTTTAAAGATCAGAAAGATACCGTAGCCGTTATTTTTACGATGAACGAGAGCGCCAAAGTCCTGGCGGCTCTGGCAGCCCTCGCGGGGCACAGCTGGTCGGTATTTCTGAAGTTCAAAGGGGGGCGGGGAGTAGCGACATTTATGGGCGGGCTGGCGGCTCTGTATTGGCCCGCAGCATTGCTCGGGGGGATATTAATCTTCGTCATCGGCATCAGGACCAAGTATATGTCGATGGGCTCTCTCATCGGGGCAGTTGCCGCTTTTTTTATGTTAACGGCATTTTATGTTTTGAAGATAGACTTTCTGCGTCCTAGTGCCATGCCGTTCGAATACGTAGTTTATGCCGTGATAGGGGTACTTTTTATCTGGGTAATGCACCGCGATAATATCTTCCGACTTTACAACGGCACCGAACGCAAAATCGGCGAAAAAGTAAAAGTCGAAGCCTCACACTCCACCCATACACCCAAGTAAATCATCTAATAATATTCCAGGAAAAACGGTTCAACGTAAATGCAAAAAGTCGCTGTTATCGGCACGACCAGTTGGGGAACGACACTGGCGATATTGTTGGCGAAGAACGGCTCCGAGGTGAAGCTATGGGCAAGAACACCACGGGAAGCTAATAAGCTTAAAAAAAAGGGGTCGGACCGTTTTCCAGGCCTCCTTATACCTAAAGAAATAGTCATCACCTATAAAATGGACGAGGCACTTGATGAAGTTGATGCCGTCATCCTGGCGGTGCCTTCGGCATCGATGCGGGAGAATATAGCGCGCGCCTCCAAATACCTTACCAATCGGACCATTATCATCAGTGCCTCTAAAGGCTTGGAGGTAGGCAGCAACAAGCGAATGTCCGAGGTTATCGCGGAGGAGATAAATCCGCAGTTCCGCCTCAATATCTGCGTGCTTTCCGGTCCCCAGCTCGCCAGGGAAATACTGGATAATCGCCCAGCGGCTTCCGTGGTGGCGGCGGAAGATAAAGATACGGCCCGGAAGGCGCAGAAACTGCTGACCTGTAATGATTTTTGTGTTTTCACCAATACCGACATTATCGGGGTAGAGTTGGGAGGGGCTTTAAAGAATATTTTAGCGCTTGGAGCCGGCATCGCGGACGGACTGGGCTACGGCGATAACGCTAAAGCGGCATTTATGACCCGTGGGCTCACCGAGATAACCGCACTGGGCCAGGCGCTGGGAGCGAATCCGCTTACTTTTTCCGGACTAGCCGGACTGGGCGATGTCATTACTACCTGCGCCAGCCCGCTAAGCCGCAATCACTACGTCGGCGTTGAGCTTACCAAGGGGCGCCCTCTGGAGGAAATCCTCAAATCGATGCACCAGGTTGCGGAAGGTGTCAATACAACCCTTGCGGCATACAACCTCGCCCAGCAGCTGGGACTGGAAATGCCCATTACCGAGAAAATATACGAGGTACTCTACGAAAATGCCAAGCCGACTAAAGCGGCGCGGGCCATCATGGGGGGCAATGCTAAGCACGAGCTGGCAGGGAGGCGGTGGCGCCTATTCTCTCTTTTCCGGCACCAGAAACGCACGACGGAGACTACTACTTAAGAGCCGTTATCCTTCGGTTTTATTTTGTCGAGGCTCTTCGAAAGCTCTTCAAAAAGTCGGCGCTGCTCTTTAGTTAACGATTCTGGGGTTATCACCCGCAGCACGACCAGCTGTTCGCCACGTCCGCCGCCATGCAGATGGGGAATGCCTTTATCTTTCAAACGAAAAACTCTACCCGTCTGGCTACCGGAGGGTATCTTGAGTTTGCTGGCGCCATGGAGGGTCGGCACTTCCAGCTCGCAGCCGAGGGCGGCTTGAGCGAAGTTGACCGGCAGCTCAAAAATAACATTATCGTCTTCACGCTTGAAATACTCGTGGGGCTTGACGGAAACCATCACGTATAGATTGCCCTGCGAGCCTCCGCGATAGCCGGCTTCGCCTTCGCCGGTAAGCCTGATACCGTTGCCGTCATCAATCCCCGATGGGACTCTTACCGAGATGCGTCGCTTGTGCTTTTGATAGCCAGCGCCGCGACAATCCGGGCAGAATTCTTTAATGAGTGTGCCCTCGCCCTGGCAATCGCTACAAACCGCCGTATTAATAAATTGGCCAAAGAGACTGCGCTGTACGTGGCGTATCTGACCGGTTCCGTTGCAGGATGGGCAGCGCACGGGCTGAACGCCGGGTTTGGAACGCGTACCGCGGCAGGTGGCGCAGAGTTCCGTGCGGGCGATTTCAATTTCTTTCTCGCAGCCCAGGGCAGCTTCTTCGAAGGTGACTTTTATATTATATTTAAGGTCATTACCGCGCCTGGCAGTCTGCCGTTTGGTTTTGCCGGTGCCGCCGAAAAAGGCTTCGAAGATATCGCCGAAACCACCCATATCAAAGCCTTCAAAGCCCCGCCCAAACAGGTTATCCGTGCCGGTATGACCGTAGCGGTCGTAGGCGGCGCGTTTGTCATCATCCGAAAGGACTTCATAAGCCTCGTTGATTTCTTTGAATTTATCCGAAGCGCCAGTATCATGGTTGCGGTCCGGATGGTACTGCATCGCCAGTTTGCGGAAAGCCTTTTTGATGTCCTCCGCCGAGGCATCGCGTGGCAGACCAAGCACCTCATAATAGTCGCGCTTTATAGCCATTTTTTATCCTGCTAATAGACAGACTTCCAACTCTATGATACTAGTGGGGAAAATGCTTGTCAACAAAGCTAACACCGAGGGGAGGGCGAAATTATTAGTTATTAGTAGGGGGAAGGGTGATGTCATTCTGAGGGAGTCCTTCGGTAGAAGGACGACCGTGAGAATCTCTATCTATTGACTAAATTGATAAGGGGGATTGCCATACGGAGTTTATCCCAAGCTAAGCGTGAGGGCTTTCAATGACAATCAAGTCTTATTCTGTTTCTGCATCCTCGTCTTCCTGGTATTCTTTCAGCGGCAGCAAGTCTTCCAGATAGCCCTGCAGGATTAAAGCCGCCGCCGCGGCATCATAGCGGGTATCACGGTTGGTTTTCCGTGTCTGCTGTAACATACGTTTCGCTACCACCGTGGAAAGACGCTCGTCACGATACTCTAACGGGATATCCGTATAACGGGATATGTGCGTTGTAAACTCGCGCACCTTTTCTGCCTGGGTCCCGAGGGTGCCATCCATGGAAAAAGGCAAGCCGACGATAATGCGTCCCACATCATTTTTCCTGGCGATATCAACAATCGCCTTTACATCTACGTCGACATCCTGCCGCGAGATAATCGTCAGGGGGGTGGCGATAATGCCGAGGGGGTCGCTGATAGCCACGCCTATCCTGGCATCGCCGACATCGAGCGCCAAGATTCGTGAAATAGCTACCTCCCCGGCTAGATTAGGCTTTTAACCAGATGCAGAGCTTCATCCAGCTTGTTTTTATCTTTACCACCCGCCTGGGCGAAGTTAGCTTTGCCGCCGCCCCCACCGCCGGCAACTTGAGAGACCTTTTTAACGATATCGCCGGCATTATAGCCTTTCGCCACGAGGTCTGGCGTGACTGTAGCGATAAAGACGGGCCTATCAGCGCTGACCGCACCTAAAACGACGATGCCGCTTTGCAGCTTATCCCTTAAGAAATCCGCCATTTCCCGCAGTACCGCCTGGCTATCCGAGGATACCCGGGCCGCCAGGACTTTGATGCCCTTAATCACTTCTACTTTGTCCAGCAGGGTTTCAGCTTCGTTTTTCGCTAGCTCTCTTTCCAATGAAAGGGCATGTTTTTTAGTGGTTTCCAGTTCCGCGAGCAAGGTGGAGAGCTTTTCTTTAGCGTCTTCCGGCGAGGTTTCCAGCGACTGTGCAATTTCTTCCAGACCTGAAAGGCGGCGGTCGATAAACGCTTCCGCGCCCCGACCCGTAACCGCCTCGATACGGCGGATACCCGCTCCTATGCTGCTTTCTGACAGAATGTGGAAATAGCCGATTTCGCCGGTGGACGAAGCATGCGTGCCGCCGCAAAGCTCGGCGCTAACGACCGGCTCGCCGATACGCATGACGCGGACGACATCCCCGTACTTTTCGTCGAACAAGGCGATAGCCCCAGCGGCAACCGCTTTTTTATAATCGGTCTCCTCATAATAGACTTTAAGATTCTGCCGGATTCTATCGTTAACAATACGCTGGACTTCTTTAATTTCGTCGCGGGTCATGGCGGCGAGGTGGGAAAAATCGAACCTCAAGTGCTCCGGGGCGACCAGCGAGCCGCGCTGCTGGATATGGTCACCCAGCACCTGCCGCAGCGCCGCCTGGAGGAGGTGGGTGGCGGTGTGATTGCGGGCGATATCGCGGCGGCGCTCGATATCTACCACTGCTTTCACTTCATCACCGACGACTAGAGAACCCGTGATAATTTTACCATCATGTAAAGTTACCTCGCCGGGGAGATGGACGGTATCTGCCACATGAAATTTGCCCGTTTTAGCGATAATTTCTCCTGTGTCTCCTACCTGACCACCCATTTCACCGTAAAACGGGGTGGCATCAAGGACAATGCCAACAGACTGACCAGCTTTGGCTTCTTTAATTTCTTTATAGTTAGGGTCGACTAGAAGTTTAACAATCTTTGCTTCATGCTCAAAACAGTTATAACCAACGAATGAAGTTGGTTCGGCAACTGCTAGAGCAAACCTAGTGCCGACGTCCTTAAAGGTTTGCGAGGCGCGGGCGCGCTCACGCTGCTTACCCATCTCTTTTTCAAAGCCTTCCATATCCACGGAAAAGCCAGATTTGGCAACGATTTCCTTCGTAAGTTCGATAGGGAAACCGTAGGTATCATGAAGAATAAATGCTTCATATCCGGTAACAAGCGAAGCTACAGAATTAACTGTTTTCTGTAATTGCTTAAATTTTACTTGAAGTTTCCTTTTTAAATTATTCAAAGGATTTCGTTCATTTACGGAGTAATTTGATATTTCTTGCCTAATTGAATCAAGTATGGTTGTGACAGGCTCCAAAGATTCTGTAACGACATCTTTTCCACTAATATAGAAAAGGTGCTCCCAAGCTCCACTATCTCTTTGAAAATGGTCAATTGAATTATTAGCTCCATCTCGGAGGTCGAGGAAATCACTTTTAGATAGTGCAACTCTAAATGACTCCTCAAATCGAGGAAAATAGTCACGTAATTCTTCTCTCAATTTGAGAAAAGTACCCTGTAAAACTCCTCTTCCAAAATGAAGCGTTTTTTGGAATTTTTCTACTTCTGACTCGATTAATTTAAGAATGTGAGTTTTGTTATGTTCCAATTCTGGATAAATGTGCTTCATGTTAGAAATGGATAGCTTCGCAAGTTCATAAAGTAAATGTTTTTCATGTATTAAAGTCTCGCTGAAATATTGAGCCCTTCTTAAAAGCCTTCTTAAGACATAGCCCCGCCCCTCGTTATCCGGCAGGACACCGTCGGCGATAAGAAAGGCTAAAGCCCGCCCGTGCTCTGCCACAATCCTCATGGCATTATCGTCATCGGGGTTGGCGCCGTAGTTTTTACCGCTCAACTCGGAAACTTTACTAACCAGCGGTGTATAAGGGTCAGTTTCGTAAATAGTCTGTTTATCGTTGACCGCCACTAAAGTTCTTTCCAGTCCCATACCGGTATCGATATTCGGTTTAGGTAGCGGTGTACGCTTGCCCGCTTCATCCTGGAAATACTGGGTAAAGACGAGGTTCCATATCTCGACAAAACGACTGCACCCGTCGTTAGGTTTACAGTTAGGCCCGCAGCTTTTTTCTTTACCGAGGTCGTAATGGATTTCACTGCACGGTCCGCAGGGTCCGGAGCTGCCGGGGGGTCCCCAGTAGTTATCCTTCTCATCACAGCGGACTATCCTGTCCGCTGGTATACCTATATCACGCCAGATTTTAAAAGATACCTCGTCATCGAGATAAATAGTTATCCAGAGTTTTTCTTTGGGCAGCTTTAGCCTTTCCGTCACGAACTCCCAGGCCCAGGCGATGGCTTCTTTCTTAAAATAGTCGCCGACGCTGAAATTGCCCAGCATTTCAAAAAAGGTCAGGTGTGAGGCATCGCCGACGGACTCGATATCCGTAGTTCGAAAACATTTCTGGCAGGAAGCGAGACGATTGGCAGGCGGCTTAGCCTGACCGAGGAAAAAGGGCTGTATCTGCACCATACCGGCGGTAGTGAGAAGCAAAGTGGGATTATCCTTGGGGATAAGGGAGGAGGAGGGAATAACCTTATGCCCTTTTTCTTCGAAGAATTTTAAGAAAGCCGAGCGTAGCTCATCACTATTCATGCAGATTACTCCAGAAACGGTGAGTTATTTACCTATGATTGTAAGTTGGAGGGGTATAAGCTGTCAATGAGGGAGAAAGTGAGTTATCAGTTGACAGTTAACAGTCCCCACTCTTACCCCAACTGTTCACTGTTTACTGTAAACTAATTCCTTGTTACCGTTAGAGCAGCTTTTTCAGGTATTTTTTCAGCTCCCCGCCGATATCTTTCCTTTTAAGGGCCAGTTCAATGTTGGCTTGGAGCCAACCTAAAGGCGTGCCGGCATCGTAACGCGTACCTTTAAACTCCACGGCATATAGTTTTTCCTGCTTGAGTAAAGTATTGAGGGCATCGGTCAGCTGTATCTCGCCGTTTTTACCGGGCTTGGTATCCTTCAATATTTCAAAAATCCGGGGGGTCAAGATATACCTGCCCACAATGGCGAGTCGGGAAGGCGCTTTAGCCGGCCCCGGCTTTTCCACCATTTCTAATATCTGATAGACTCCTTTGGTCACCTCTTTCGGCTTGATAATGCCGTAATTGCTGGTATCCTCATCTTTAACACGCACCACGGCGACGACGCCGGAATTGTATTTTTCATAGACGTCCAGCATCTGCTTTAAAACAGGTACGTTGCTATCGATAATATCATCTGGCAGCATCAAGGCAAAAGGCTCATCGCCAACGACAACCTTTACCGTTAATACCGCATCGCCCAGTCCCTTCGGCTCTTTCTGGAGGACATAGCAAAAATCCGCCATGGCTCCTATCTCCCTCATTCGCTGGGAGAGCTTGGTTTCGCCTTTGCTGGCGAGGAAATTTTCCAGCTCGGGTGTATGACTAAAATAATCTTCGATAGCACGCTTGCTAGCGGAAGTTACGATGACAATCCGGTCGATGCCGGACTTTATTGCTTCTTCCACGGAGTATTGGATTAGAGGCTTATCCACCAGGGGTAGCATCTCCTTGGGCTGCGAGCGGGTGATGGGTAAAAAACGCGTACCGAAGCCTGCCGCCGTAATAACCGCCTTACGTATTTTCATTTCGTCCTCCTTGTTTCAAAAGCAAAAGCCGCGGCGCCGTAGACCCCTGCCTCATTGCCGAGTCGGCCGATAACGATACGAACTGACTGCGCGTTGATAGAAAACGCTCTTTCGGCAACCATCTTCCTGCCCGGTGCGATAATCATCTCGCCGAGGGCAGCCATGCCGCCGCCGATGACCACCATCTCCGGATTGAATATATTTACGATATTTACCAGACCGACGCCGAGATAATAAGCCGATTGTGCGATAACGTCCTGCGCCAGCTTATCGCCGTTTTGTGCGGCTTCGCCGACCATTTCCGCCGTAATCTTATCGATATTTCCCGCCGCCATTTTAATGAGAGAGGACTTATCGCCACGGCGGATTCGCTCGATAGCATCCCGGGCAACCGCCGTCCCGGAGGCATACATTTCCAGGCAGCCGGTATTGCCACAGCCGCATTGGGTACCATGAGCCTCAACAGTTGTATGCCCCAACTCCCCGGCGCCACCCCGCGCGCCGAGATACAGCTTGCCATTAATGATAATGCCTCCGCCGATGCCTGTGCCGAGTGTAAGGAGCACAAGATTATTTGTCCCCTTCCCCACCCCGTAACGCTGCTCGCCGAGGGCAGCGGCGCTGGCATCGTTGATGATATAGGTGGCGACGCCTGTTTTCTCTTTCACGATTTTCGCGAAAGGCAGGCCAGCCCAGCCGGGGAGGTGGGGAGAGGGGGTTACCACAATGCCTTTGCCCGTATCAATGCCGCCGGCGCAGGCAATACTGATGGCGCTTAGTTGCGACATAGATATATTATTTGCTTTTAATAATTCTTTTATCGCGTCGCAAAATCTCTCGACGACGGAATCAACCCCTTCTTCAGCTAAAGTAGAGCGGATATCTTTTGCCCGCATTTTCCCGTCCGCGCTAAATAAGGCGGTTATTATTTTGGTGCCGCCGATATCCACGGCGATGACCGGTTGAGTTTTTTCCGGCATTTTTTTATCCTTTGGCTATTATGCCAGGAAGTCCAGCACAATTTTATTGAACTCATTAGGGTGCTCGAACATGGGCATATGACCGCAGCGGTCGAAGATATGCAGTTCCGCCCCGGGTATTTTTGAAGCGGCAATTTGCGCGTGCGCCGCCGGAATAATACGGTCCTGCCTGCCCCAGAAAATAATGGTGGGAGCGACGATTTTCCCCAGGTCTTTAAGCAAGGACTTCGTGAGGTTTGCCCGCTGGCCCCACAGATTGATGCCGGCGCGCAGGACGGTTAATAAAGATTCAGAGGCGCCGGGCAGCGAACCCAGTTCATAGCCCATCTTGACCAATTCCGGGGTGACCAGGGCGGGGTCGTAAACGATTTCCTTCCAGAGCTTCTCGGTGCCTTTGAGAGAAGGGCGAATCAAGAACTCGCCGAAGAAAGGCAGCGAGCATATTCGAAAATCAATAATAACGTCCCGTCCCATGCCGGCGTTATCCACCAGCACCAGCCTGGCGACTTTTTGCGGGAACTGTAGAGCGAACTGTAAAACCAGACCCCCACCCATCGAGTTCCCCACCAGACTGGCTTTTTTTATGTTTTGAGTATCCATGAAGTCGCTGATAAACTGCACTAAGGTATAGAAATCTTTCACCAGCGGGGTTTTGTCCGAGCGACCGAAGCCGACCAGGTCCATAGCGTAGACGCGGTGGCGTTGCGCTAGTGCATCGATATTATGCATCCAATTTTCAATAAAGCCACCCAGCCCATGAACAAGAACAACGGCGGAGCCTTTATCTCCCGCCTGCCAGAAACGCGTGTTGATATTACCGACTTTAACATACCTATCTTGCGGCAATGTTATCGCCATTGTTTCCTCCCTAATATATAATAACGTTAAGCAGAGACAGCACCTCTATGCCCTAGCTCGGCGATAAGTATATCTATAACAAGGTCGGGGCTGCTATATTTGCCGGTTTTAATAGCTATATCCGCCTCCAGGAGCTGATGATATACCTCTCTTATACGGGTCAGAGAGTATTTATCCGCCTGCTCCCACGCCTTTCGCAGGACGAAGTCGGAGGTCAGGCCGAGCCTTGACTGGATATCGCCGCGAGAACGGCCACTATCGCGCATCTCTTTCACCTGGAAGATAATCCTTACCTGGCGGGCCAGCATAACCAGAATTTGCGCTGGCGCCATCCCCTGCCGGAAAAGCTGCTGCAAAAGTTCCTGAGCTAAAGTTACGCGCGATTCAATAATCGCGTCCACCATACTAAAGACACTGGCATCCTGGATGCTACTCACTACCGCTTGCACATCTGCTTCCTCGATAGTACGACCGCCGGTAAAAAGAACCAGCTTATCAACCTCATTCGCCATCGTCCAGAGGTCGTTGCCGACGAGCCGGACCATCAGGTCCACGGCTTTTTTAGAAATGACGCCCTTCCCCAGTGAGTTTACCCTTTTCTCTACCCACTGGTTGATTTGTGTACCCTTTAACGACGGAAAAGTCCTTATCTTACTCATGGCGGCTAATTCATGCAGCAGCGGATTGGTAGACTTAATACTACCACCGAGTAGTACTAGCTCGGTGAATGGGGGGAGGTTTTTAATGGCATCGGCGATAGGCTTATAGTCTGCCATTGGGTCGGGTTGGGGAGGCGACTTTTTTTTACCGTTCCTGCCCTTCGGTTCGAACCGTTCGAAAAGTCCCTCAACAACAACCATTCGCTTATCAGTGAGGAAGGGTACTGTTTCACAGGCGGCGCGCAACTGCTCCAGTGTGACCCGGGCGCCTTCAAGCACGGTGGTGTTAGGCATCAGGGCAGCGGGGTCGCCGGCGGACTTCTTTATCTCTTCCAACGCCTGATGTATAGAAAAATCGTCCTCGCCGATAAGTATGTGCAGCAAGGTCTACTCCCTCACTATTAGTGTCAAGTCATTATAACATATCGAGGAACAAACGCTGTATGGTATTATTTGCATTTGGTTGCATAAACACTCACCCCCTTTTATCCCCCTCTCAAACCGGATTATTACCCATCCTCGATTTTTACCTGTTTGAGAGGGGGAAGTGAGTTCAGAGAGGGGGCTGCGCCCCCTCTCTATTACACTCCCCTCTCCAGCCAGAAAATCCTCCGGAGTGCCCGTTAAAACAGGCTGGAGAGGGGTCAAGGGTGAGGCATAAATTAAACAAAATGCAAACGGAACCGGCTGTATCAATATTTGACAAAACACCGTCGTTAAGGAATAATCGCCAATATGAGTATCAGCATCGGCATCATCGGCTTGCCCCAGAGCGGTAAGACCACGGTTTTCAACGCGCTTACCGGCGGCAAAGCCGATACCGCATCCCATGCGGCCGGCGGCGTCTCCCAGCATATCGGTGTTGCCCATATTCCGGAACCTCGCCTTAAGGTACTGGCGGATTTGCTTCATCCGACTAAAGTCGTCTTTGCCGAGGCAAAATTCATCGACATCGGGGCGTCGGTAAAAAACCTCGCCAAGGATAAAGGTATCGGCGGCCAGCTGCTGAACCAGCTTAGCGCGGTGGATAGTCTTATCTGCGTCGTCCGCGTTTTTAAAGACGAAAGCATCCCGCACCCTCAAGGCAGCCTGGATATTAAACGTGACATCGAAGCTCTAAACCTGGAGCTGTCTTTCGCCGACCTGTCGATAATAGAAAGAAGGCTGGAAAAACTGGAGGAGTCGATGAAGGCGGCTAAACCCGGTGAGCGCCAAGGCTTTTTGCAGGAAAAGGATATTTTACTTGGGTTTAAAGCCGAGTTGGAAAAGGATAAGGCGCTACGCACGCTCTCTATGGATACTACCGCGACCAGATTGGTCACCAACTACCAGTTTTTAACCGCCAAACCCATGCTTATCGTGGTAAACATCGACGAAGACCAGCTAGCGCAGGCAGCCACTCTTGAGGCGGAGCTTAATACGCAGTTCGCCGATGCTAAATGCCGGGTAGTGACGCTTTGCGGCAAGCTGGAGATGGAGCTGGCGCAGCTGGAAGAAAAAGCCGCGCAGGAGTTCCGCCGCGAATACGGACTAAAAGAGTCAGGACTGGAACGTACCGTCAAGATGTCCTACGAGCTTGCCGACATGATGACTTTTTTCTCCAGCGCCTCGAATGAGGTCAGGGCCTGGTCTATCAAGAAAGGCACCCCCGCCCAGAAAGCCGCGGGGAAAATCCACACGGACATGGAAAAAGGCTTCATCCGCGCGGAATGTATCAGCTTCGATGAGTTGGTTAAATGCGGCAGCTTTGCCGAGGCTAAAAAGAAGGGACTGCTCCGGCTCGAAGGTAAGGAATATGTTATCCAGGACGGCGATGTAGTTACCTTTCTCTTTAATGTCTAGCGCCAGCGATGTTCTTACGCACCAGCAACTTCAAGCCTTTTTCGCCGGTTACCACAATATCTTCGCCGATGATTATATCGCCCTCTTCCGATATCGCGCTCCATAGCTCACCGTGTATTTTCACCATCCCCCCCGGCGCCAGGTTACCTGCTGCTTTTCCCGTAGCACCTACCATCGACGTTTGACCTACGGATTTTTGCTTTTTTAATATACTTGTAGTAAAAATAAAAATACAGGTGCCGATAATGCCCCACCCAACCATTACGCCAATCAGCACGCCCACATGAAGCTGGATGCCAAATGCCGGTAAAAGCCACTGCCAGACCGCCCAGATACCTACCTGCTCCAGTGCCATGCTGATAATCGCCAAAACCAACCGGGTTAAAGTAAATTGTCTATTCATAATTTATGGCTATATTATAACAAGAGAGTAGCCTGATATTAAACATTTCACGCTATATAGTAACCAGGAAAAATATTTTCACAGAAAACTTTAATAATATATGTAGGTAGACTTGACAAGGGTATTATAATTATGATATCCTTAATATTTGTAGTAAGTAATAATGCCCCAAGTGTTTGTTATTTTAATTTCCCATACCTAAATATACTTGATGTTGCCGTATATGCGTGCGCATTTTTTGTCTTAAGAAATATCGCTTTTTAAAACCGAGAATTGCCGTATTTGGTCTAAGGAGTAGAGATGACTTTATCGTCGAAGACACCCGTTTCCAATTCCCCGAGAATCATCCCCCGCAAATCTTACGCCAAACTACCCACTGTTCTAGAAGTGCCCAACCTCATCAAGGTCCAGCTTGATTCTTTCCAGCGCTTTCAGGAAGAAGGCATCAAACAGTTGCTGGAAGAAATTTCGCCCATCAAAGACCTCACCGGTAATCGGCTGGAGTTGAGCTTTATTGCCTATGAGTTCCGCGAGCCGCGGCCGGGCCACTCCGAGCAAGAATGCCACGAACGAGACCAGACTTTTTCCGCACCGCTTTACGTCAAGGTGCGGCTGCTGGTTAAAGAGACCGGAGAAATCAAAGAGCAGGACCTTTTCTTCGGCGATATACCACTGATGACGTCTAAAGGCACGTTTATTACCAGCGGGGCCGAAAGAGTGGTGGTCAGCCAGCTTTTACGTTCGCCGGGCGTTTACTTTACCGCCGAGGAGGACCCGGTGTCCGGTCGGCGCCTTTGTAATGCCAAACTTATACCCACCCGCGGCGCCTGGCTGGAATTTGAGACCAGCAACCGCAATGTAATCTCCACTAAAATCGATGGCAAGCGCAAAATACCCATCACCACCCTGCTGCGCGCTATCGGCTACAGCAGCGATGAAGAGATAGCGAAACTTTTCGAGAAGGAAGAGAAGCAGTCCGAGCATAAATATATCAGCATCACCATGGAGCGCGAGCCTAATATTACAAACAAAAAAGAGGCGATGCTGGATATTTACAAAAAACTGCACCCCGGCGAGCTTCCGTCCGAAGCTAACGCCGAGAAACTTATCCATAACCTGTTCTTCGACGCCTCCCGCTACGACCTGGGCAACGTCGGTCGCTATAAGCTAAACAAACGTCTTGGAGTTGAGGTTAGCCTTAAAGAGCGGACGCTGACGAAAGACGATATCGTCGAGATAATCAGACACATCATTCTCATTAATAATGGCAAAGACCATAGCGACGATATCGACCATCTGGGTAACCGGCGGGTGCGCACCGTGGGAGAACTGGTACAAACCCAGTTTCGCATCGGCTTTCTGCGACTGGAGCAGG
This sequence comes from Dehalococcoidales bacterium, assembly GCA_050014095.1. Lineage (GTDB taxonomy): Bacteria > Chloroflexota > Dehalococcoidia > Dehalococcoidales > RBG-16-60-22 > RBG-13-51-18. Next base: position 48,035 of record JBEKDZ010000001.1, read on the forward strand.
TAGTGCGTGAGCGTATGAGTATTATCAGCACGGAGGCGATTACGCCCAGCGCTCTGGTGAATATCAGACCCATCGTCGCCGCCGTCAGGGAGTTTTTCGGCGGCTCGCAGCTTTCGCAGTTCATGGACCAGACCAACCCACTCGCGGAGCTGACTCATAAGCGCCGTCTCTCCGCCATGGGACCCGGCGGACTTTCTCGCGACCGCGCCGGCTTTGAAGTACGCGATGTTCATTTTTCCCACTACGGGCGCATCTGCCCCATCGAGACGCCGGAAGGTCCAAACATCGGGCTTATCGGCTCGCTGGCCACCTATAGCATTATTAACGAGTACGGATTCATCGAAACACCCTATCGTAAGGTCATCCATGAGCTAAGCAATAAAGATAAGCACCTGGTAGGACGAACCGTCTCCGAAGACGTCCTGGACGAGAAGGGTAAGGTACTCGTCAAAGCCAACGCCCTCATTACCAAAGAAACTGCCGAGAAACTCAGTAAACTAAAGTCCGTAAAAATAAAGGTTGTCCCCTTCGTTTCCAACGAGATTAACTACTATCCCGCGGACGAGGAGGATAAATATGTCATCGCCCAGGCTAACGCCCCCCTCGATGAAAACAACCAGTTCAAAGAGAAAAGGATTGAAGCCAGGCTGGCGGACGGCTACCTCATGGAACCCCCTGATAAAATAGAGCTGATGGACGTCACTCCCAAGCAGGTGGTCAGCGTGGCGACTGCGCTAACGCCATTCCTGGAGCATAACGACGCTAACCGCGCCTTGATGGGCGCCAACATGATGCGCCAGGCAGTACCATTGCTGCGTCCCCAGGCTCCAGTAGTGGCTACCGGCATGGAGATGGAAGCCGCCAAACACAGCCGGCAGGTTGTCTTCGCGGAAAAAGCCGGCGTGGTAACCGAGATGGCGGGCAATATTGATGAAAAAGGTAACGCCAAATACCGCATCGTCATTACGCATGACGATAAAACGACGAAAAACTACGATTTAATGAAGTTCGTCCGCACCAATCAAGGGACGTGCATCAACCAGCGGCCGCTCGTCAACAAGGGCGAGCGTGTCGAAGCCGGACAGGTGCTGGCAGATAGCTCGGCTACCGAGAACGGCGAGCTGGCACTGGGACAAAACGTAACCGTCGCCTTTATGAGCTGGGAAGGCTATAACTTCGAGGATGCCATTATCTTAAGCAGCCGTATGGTCGAGCAGGATTTCTTCACCTCTATCCATATCAATAAACATGAGGTGGAAGCCCGCGATACCAAACTGGGGCCGGAAGAAATCACCCGCGATATCCCTAATGTCGGCGAGGAAAGCCTGCGTGAGCTCGATGAGGACGGTATTATCCGCATTGGCGCCGAGGTGATGCCAGACGATACGCTGGTGGGGAAAATCACCCCTAAAGGTGAAACCGAGCTCTCCGCCGAGGAAAAGTTGCTGCGGGCAATCTTCGGGGAGAAGGCAAGAGAGGTTAAGGATACGTCTTTAAGAGTGCCTCACGGGGAGTGGGGCAAGGTAATCAACGTCAAAGTATACACGCGGAAAGACAGCAAGAACGGCAGCGACGACCTGCCCGCCGGCGTCAACCAGTGGGTCCAGGTATGGATAGCCCAGAAGCGCCGTGTATCGGTCGGCGATAAGCTGGCTGGTAGACACGGGAACAAAGGCGTCATCTCGATTATCGCACCTAAAGAAGATATGCCCTTCCTGCCAGATGGTACGCCGGTAGACATCATTCTCGACCCCATCGGCGTGCCTTCCCGTATGAATATCGGGCAGGTATTGGAAACACATCTGGGGTGGGCGGGACAAATACTGGGGTTCCGCGCGCTGACGCCCGTGTTCGACGGCGCCGATGATTTAGCCATCGAGGACGCGCTTTGCCGCGCCTGGGTTGTTCAGCAAGCAGGAGCAGAAGACCCCAATCCGGGGGAAAACAAGGCGCCTTATAAAGAAGATGTCGCCATAGACTGGGTTAACGAGCGCGGCTATGACGGCAAGGCTGTATTTAATGAAAACCTACACGGTAAGGCCAAGGACATCGGGCTCCGCCTGTGGCTGGAAGAGCTTAATATCTCCGCCAAGAAATTAAACGCCGAGGAGCTAGAAAAGGTCGTGGAACACGTAAATAGAGAAGGCAGATTCTCCCCGCCGACCTACGGCAAGATTATCCTGCACGACGGACGCACCGGCGAGCCCTTCGATCAGCCAGTAACCGTCGGCAATATCTATATGATGAAACTCATTCACCTGGTCGAAGATAAAGTTCACGCCCGTTCTACCGGTCCTTATTCTCTGATCACCCAGCAGCCGCTGGGCGGCAAAGCACAGTTCGGCGGGCAGCGCTTCGGCGAAATGGAGGTCTGGGCGTTGGAAGCCTACGGAGCGGCGTATAATCTACAGGAAATGCTGACGATTAAATCCGACGACGTCACCGGTCGCGCCAAGGCTTACGAGTCCATCATCAAAGGCGATGACATCCTGCAGCCCGGCGTACCGGAGTCGTTCAAAGTGCTGGTCAAAGAACTGCAGAGTCTGGGGTTGGCCCTCGAGGTGATTAACGAAGAAGAGACCAAGGCTGCCCCTGCCGAGGAAACAGCGGACGAGACCTATAAAGATGAAACCTATAAACTAGAGACAGAGATTAAGAATGTTGAAGAACCGCGCTGGAGAGAGGTAAATAACGATGTTCGAGATCAATGATTTTGATGCCGTTCGCATCTCGCTGGCTTCACCGGAGCAAATCAGAAGCTGGTCTTACGGCGAAGTTACCAAGCCGGAGACGATTAACTACCGCACGCTGAAACCGGAGCGGGACGGGCTTTTTTGCGAGAGGATTTTCGGTCCGACCAAGGACTTCGAATGTTACTGCGGAAAATACAAAAGGATACGCTATAAGGGCGTTATCTGCGATAAGTGCGGCGTCGAAGTCGCCCGTGCTAAAGTACGTCGCGAGCGTATGGGGCATATCGAGCTTGCCTGCCCGGTGACGCATATCTGGTTCGCCAAAGGCATACCGAGCCGCATCGGTCTGCTACTCGACCTTTCACCGCGTAGTCTGGAGCATGTTATCTATTTCTCCCAGTACATCATTACCGAAGTTAACGAAGAAACCCGGCAGGCCGCCATCAAACAGCTTGAAGAAGAAACCGTTCATAACCTGGAGGAGCGGCAGAAAGTCATAGACGAGCAGGTCGCCGCGATGGAAAAAGATAAAGCTACAGTCGAGGATATTAACAAAGTCCGCGGCCAGCTCGTTGAAGAAAAGGCGAAGATGGAGGCAGAGCTCGCCCAGGAAGTTGAGAAACTCAAGGGACTCCATGTTAAGGAGCTGCTGACCGAGACGCAATATCACGATTATAAACAGAAATACAGCAATGTTTTCGAGGCAGGCATGGGCGCCGAAGCCATTTTGAAAATCATGAAAACCATCAACCTCGACGAAATACGCAACAGACTGCTGCTGGAAACACAATCAAGTTCCGGCCAGCGGCGTAAGAAAGCCAGCAAACAACTGCGGGTAGTCGAGGCTTTCCGTAATAGCGGCAACAAGCCGGAGTGGATGATTTTAACCGTTTTGCCCGTGCTGCCGCCCGACTTGCGACCGATGGTGCAGCTAGACGGTGGTAGGTTCGCCACCAGCGACCTTAATGACCTATACCGGCGGGTTATTAACCGCAACAACCGCCTGCACCACTTGATAGACATCGGGGCGCCGGAAATAATCATCCGCAATGAAAAACGCATGTTACAGGAAGCCGTCGATTCACTTATCGATAACGGACGCCGCGGGCGTGCCATTTCCATCAGCGGCAACCATAAGCTAAAGTCGCTCTCGGATATGCTACGCGGCAAACAGGGACGCTTCCGCCAGAACCTGCTGGGTAAACGCGTGGACTACAGCGGACGTTCGGTAATCGTCTGCGGTCCAGAATTGCAGCTGCATCAGTGCGGCTTGCCGCGGCGTATGGCGCTGGAGCTGTTCAAGCCCTTTGTGATGCGCCGTTTGGTCGCCCAGGGGCTGGCGCCTAATATCAAGAGCGCCAGGAGACTGGTAGAGCGCGCCAAGGCAGAGGTTTACGATATCCTGGAAGAGGTCGTTAAAGAGCGTCCGGTGCTACTTAACCGCGCGCCTACCCTCCACCGCTTGAGCATCCAGGCTTTCGAGCCGGTGCTTATCGACGGGAGTGCTATCCAGATACACCCGCTGGTCTGCTCCGCTTTCAACGCCGACTTCGACGGCGACCAGATGGCGGTACATATACCACTCTCTAAAGCCGCCGTTAAGGAAGCCCGCGACATGATGTTGAGCCACCATAATATCCTGCTCCCCGGCAGCGGCGAGCCTACAGTATCACCGACGCTCGATATGGTGCTCGGCTGCTACTACCTCACGACCATCAGACAAAAAATTACGGATGAAGATAAGGTTTACGGGGGCTTCGAGGATGCCAAGCTTGCCTATGAGTTCGGCATTATCGACCTGCGGGAAGAGATTAACGTACGCACCGGCGAGAACGGCGAAAGGATTAAGACCAGCGTCGGACGCATTATGTTTAACGAAGTCCTGCCCAAAGAGCTGGGGTACATCAATAAAATAATCGATAAGTCTACCGTAAAACAAATCGCCACCAAGTGCAGTAAAATTCTTACCGATGAAGAGACTGGCAAGGTACTGGATAGCATCAAGCAGCTGGGTTTCCGTTTCGCCACCAAGTCCGGCATCACCATCGCTATGAATGATATCGAGGTGCCGTCGAGCAAGCCGCAAATGCTGGCGGAGGCGGAGGCTAAGGTCGCCACCATCGAGAACCAGTATCACCGCGGTCTTATCACGGAGGACGAGCGCTATAACGGCGTCATCGATATTTGGAACGAGGCCACCAACACCATCACCAATACCATACAAAATAACCTCGACCGCTACGGTGGTGTCTATATGATGGCAACTTCCGGCGCTAAAGGTAACATCTCCCAGATACGCCAGATGGCTGGCATGCGCGGTCTGATGACCGACCCCGCCGGTAAAATCATCGAGTTCCCCATCAAGTCCAGCCTGCGGGAAGGCCATAGTGTGCTGGAATACTTTATTTCCACTCACGGCGCCCGTAAAGGTTTGGCAGATACCGCCTTGAGGACATCCGATAGCGGCTACCTCACCAGACGCCTTATCGATGTATCTCAAGATGTCATTACTGCCGAGGATGACTGCGGCACCACCGAGGGCTTTATGGAAACCGAACCGAAAGAAAAAGGCTTATTGCCCTCTCTCGCCGAGCGTATTATCGGGCGGATGGCAGCCAGTGACATCTTCCACCCGAAAACAGGTAAAATCATCGTCGCCCGCAATGAGGAAATCGACGAGGCGAAAGTAGATAAAATCGTCGCTGCCGGTTTAACATCGGTCTATGTGCGGTCGCCACTTACCTGTGAATCGCGGCGGGGCTCTTGCCGTTATTGCTACGGACGCGACCTTGCCCGCGGCAAGCTAATCGATAATGACGTAGCGGTTGGCATCATCGCCGCCGAAAGCATCGGCGAGCCGGGCACCCAGCTCACGCTACGTACCTTCCACACCGGCGGCGTGGTAGGACTGGATATCACCAGCGGTCTGCCCCGCGTGGAAGAGCTTTTTGAAGCCCGCACGCCCCGCGGCCAGGCAATTATCTCGGAGATAGACGGCACTGCCGAGATAGTCCAGGGCGACGAGGGAAGAAAGATAAAAATCGCCAATACCGAAATTTATAACGACGAATACACTTTACCTGTCGGCTGGCGCGTTATGGTTAAAACCGGCCAGCATATCGACATCGGGACAGTGCTAGCCACCCCGCCAACGCCCGCTAAGAGCAAAACCCCCAAAGCTAAAGCTAAGGCTAAGGAAGAAATCGCTCCTACGCCGGAAACGCAGCCGCTAGTGGCACGTTTCGCCGGCGAAGTCAACGTGAAAAAGAAGCAGTTGGTCATCAACTATGCGGAAAAAGAGGAGCGTGAATACGTCATCCCATCCACCGCCAGCATCTGGGTGCAAAACGGCGCCCAGGTAAAAGCCGGCCAGCAATTGACCGATGGCTCCATCAATCCCCATGATATCCTGCGGATATTGGGTAAGGACGCTGTCCAGCAATACCTGGTGGATGAGGTACAAAAGGTTTACCGCTCCCAGGGCGTGAACATCAACGATAAACACATCGAGGTTATCGCCCGGCAGATGCTCACCAAGGTACGCATCGATTCAGCCGGCGATACCGACCTCGTTCCCGATGAACTCGTCGATAAATATGTCTATGAAGACACCAACGCGAAAGTGCTTGCCGAAGGCGGTGAGCCGGCGACGGCGCATACCGTCCTGTTGGGCATCACCCGGGCTTCCTTGAGCACGGATAGCTGGCTGGCGGCGGCATCGTTCCAGGAGACCACCAGGATTCTTACCGAGGCAGCGGCTAACGGCAAGGTGGATAGGCTCATAGGACTTAAAGAAAACGTCATCATCGGCAAGCTGATTCCGGCGCGCTACCTCAAAGAAGAACAGCTAGCCGAGCTGAAAGCCGGCGAGCAGACCGAAGCGATGCGTATACTGGCAAGTCTGGCAGGCCCAGTTGAAGGTGCCCCCGGCGAAGCCACTCCTGAAGGCACGACCACCGGTGAGCCAGTTATCACCCCGGAAGACCTCATTGAAAAGCTCGTTGATGATTCCGCCGAAAAATCAAAAGACGAAGACATCGATAATCCCGCCGAAGACGCAGAATAATAATGACAACTTCTCTTTCCCGACGGCGGAGAAGGGGTTTACCCTGAGTATATCGAAGGGGTTTACCCTGAGTATATCGAAGGGGTTTACCCTGAGTATATCGAAAGGGGTGAGGCGAAATCGCACGCATAATATCGGGTAAACCGATTGAAGAAGATAAACCGCTTGAGAATAGTCTTCGCCCCCGCAACCTGACCGATTTTATCGGGCAGGAAAAAACGAAGGAAAACCTCAAGATTGCCATTACGGCGGCTAAGCGGCGTGGTGAACCTATCGACCATGTGCTTTTTTACGGTCCGCCCGGACTCGGTAAAACCTGCCTCGCCCATATCATCGCCATCGAAGTAGGTGTAAACATTAAAACGACGTCTGGTCCCGCTATCGAGCGTACCGGCGACCTGGCGGCTATTTTAACCAACCTCCGCGCCCACGATATCCTCTTTATCGACGAAATCCACCGCTTGAACCGGGCGATTGAAGAGATACTCTACCCCGCGCTGGAGGACTACGCGCTGGATATTATCATCGGCAAGGGACCCGGCGCCAAAAGCCTCCGCCTTAACCTCCCCAAATTCACCTTAATCGGCGCTACGACGCGCTATGCTTTACTATCACCGCCTTTGAGAGATAGATTCGGCTCCGTCTTCCGCCTCGATTTTTACGACGCGGCGGCGCTGGAGAAAATTATCGAGCGGTCAGCGCGCATCTTGCAGGTAGAGGCTAAAGAAGATGGACTTAAGGAAATAGCCAAACGCGCCCGGGGCACGCCAAGAGTCGCCAACCGGCTTCTCAAAAGGGTGAGGGACTATGCGCAGGTAGTAGCGGACGGTGTGATAACACAAAATGTAGCTAAGGAAGCCCTCACCAAGCTAGGTGTCGACCTGATAGGACTGGATGAAACCGACCATAAGGTGCTGCATACCATTATCGAGAAATTTAACGGTGGGCCGGTAGGACTGGATACCATCGCCGCTTCCATCAGCGAGGAAGCGGATACCATCACCGATGTTTATGAGCCTTTCTTAATGCAGTTGGGGTTTCTAGAGCGGACGCCGCGGGGACGCATGGCGACCAAACTCGCTTACGAGCACCTGGGGCTACCCTTCAATAAGTCCAACCAGCAGAAGCTACTTTAGGCCGGTTTTTCGTCTTATGAAAAAAGTCTTAATCCACGTCTGCTGCGCGCACTGTGCCGCCTATACGGCGGAATATTGGCGGCGGGAGGGCTACGAAGCAACTGGCTTCTGGTACAACCCCAACATCCACCCCTTTACCGAGCACCAGCAGCGATTAGAAAGTATGCAGTCGCTGGCGAAAGAGATTAACCTACCGCTCATTGTCTCCCCCGATTATGACATCATCGAATACTTCCGCAGGGTAGCGGGACATGAGACGGAGCGCTGCCGAGATTGTTTTGAGCTGCGTCTGACCAAAACGGCAGAAATTGCTAGTGAGAAAGGCTTTGACGGTTTCACCACCACCCTTCTCATCAGCCCCCACCAGAAGCACGAATTAATCAAAGAAGTTGGCGAGAGGGTGGCGGGCGAAAAGGGGACGGAATTTCTTTACGCCGACCTGCGTAAACGCTATTCAGACAGCCGCCACATCACCAAGCCGCTGAACCTCTACCGCCAGCAGTACTGCGGCTGCCTCTACAGCGAGTGGAACGCTACACCCAGGAGAAAACAGGAAAATAAGAGAGCCCCGAAAACTCGAGGCTCTCTGGCTATTCTGCCTTTTTGTCTTTTCTTTTTTAGCTAGTCCGCGATTGAGTAAGCTATCTGGACAGTCGTCGTAATCTCCAACTGGCCAGCGCTGATAGAAGTCGTGTCTATAGCCGGAGCAGCGGCTTCCACCCTGCCGTTGTAATAGTTAGAAGACGGCATATAGGAACTCTCGGAAGTATAGGTTACCTTGCCCAATTTAACGCCGGTCAGACTAGCCATCTGCTCGGCTTTAGCCTTGGCGTAGGTTACCGCCTTTTCTCTCGCTTGCGCATAGTAAATGTTCGGGTCTTCTACCGTGAAGTTGATGCCGTTGATACGAGTATAATCCCCACCCGCGACGACGACGGCATCGATAATCGCTCCAGTCTTTTTCACCTCGCGGACCTTCACTACTACAGTGTTCGTCACCCGGTAGCCGGTGGTAATCGATTCATTCTTGTCAGTTTCCCACTTGGTTATTTCGTTGATGTTGAAATATTGAGTTTGGATGTCTTTATCGTCGATTCCGGCGTCTTTAAGAGCCTTGACTACCTTGTCCATGGCGGTGGTCGCCTTCGCCTGCGCCTCGGCCACACTGACCGCCTGGGCTTCTATGCCCAGCGTAATTTCTGTGTTGTCCGGAATAGCATAGACCTTGCCCGTGCCACTAACCCAGATTCCTTCCTGCTGGCCATACAAATTGCCCTTTAGCTCGAGGGTGCCGTTAATTCCATTCGAGCCGCAGCCCGCCAGAAAAACCACCCCTATCAGTAATACCACCCCAACTGCCACCAACCAGATTTTTTTCATGATTTATCCTCCTTATTTTTTCCTTCCAATATATATAACGGGAAAATATCCACCGGGTTAGCCGCAAGCTATATTTGTTGTGGACACAGCTAAAGACCTCCCGAAGCTATCCAAGATTGGCAATGGCTTGTTGGTAGCCCTGCTCGAGCACTTCAATCGCTTTTTCTACGGCGGGTTTGAGAGCTTCCGGCGCTTTTTCCAGCTGGTCCCTTAAAATTTGTAGATTTTTTTCCAGTTTTTCTGTTAGCGTGAGCCTGAATTTTTCGATATCGCTAACTGCAACGCCTGTCTCTTCCGTCGTGTTTCTCTGAACAGTTTCAGGGGGAGGATTATTTATTGCCGTATTATTTTCTGCGGTAGCAGTTTGCGTTATAGTAACAGGAGAAGGCGATGCTATTGTCGTCGGGGTAGGTGTCGAAGTCGTGGCAGGTTGAGTGGTAGAGACCGGCGGGGCTGGAGACGTTGTCGGGGCATTAGCATTATCGTTAGCTATCATTAAACCATAAGAGGCTGATTTTTCTCCTTGAGTGGCAACATTTAAGTTATTGTTTGCCATCGCTACCAACTGGCTGTTCATACGCTCCGTCGTCTGCTCAACCTGAACAGAATTAGCTTCTTCCGCCATTTTCACTATTTCTTCCACGCGATTATCGATAAACCTGCTGTTAAGCTCCGCTTTGCCCTGTTCGGATAACGTAAACGCCATCTGTACCGATTCTGTAGCCATCTTCACCGCATATAAAGGACTATCCGGCAAGGCATTAGTGGCAGCAGCGACCGTGCCGGTACCGCCTGCCAGAAGAACGAGAACGATAGCCACCGGCGCCACCCACCGCACTTGCCATTTAAAGCCGCTCCAACCCTTTTTAACTGGCATATTACGGATGGCAGACTGGAACTCATCAGCGGCTCGCTGGCGGAACTCGGGACGTGGCTTGATTGAAGCCGCTAGCCTGGCTTCCAGCGCGGTTTTCAGCAGGGGCTCCAGTTCCGCGGAATATTGAGGATATCTTGACAGGCACGCCTCGATGGTCTCGCCTTTAATCAGTCGGTCGAGGCATTCATTCAGTATATTTTCAAATTCCTTCTCTTTAGCCATGATATTTACTCCGTCGCCAGGGCTTTACGCAGGGCGACTATGGCGCTGTGCTGCAACGCTTTAATCGCTCCCTCACTCTTGCCCATCACCCCGGCAACCTCGGTAATCGATAGCTCGCTGGCGAAACGCAGCGAGATAACCTCCTGCTGTGCCGCCGTAAGTTTTCTGGTCGCCATCACTACTTCTTCCACCGCTATTTTCTTTTCCACCAGGTATTTCGGGTCGCCTTCTACGGCAGGAATCGGCAAAGACTCATCGAGCGGCACCGTAGCGTGTTTCGCCTTCTTCCTAAAGAAGTCGACCACCTGGTTATGAGCGATACGATAGAGCCAGGAGGAGAAGGGCAACCCCTTTTCTTTATAAGAAGAGATAGACTGGAGGGCATGGAGAAATACCTGCTGCGTCATATCCTCTGCCTCGGTTCTATCGCCGATTTTGATAGCTATATAGCGATAAATCCTATCAAAGTGAGTTTCGTATAGTTGAGTTAAAGCCACCTGGTCGCCCTGCTGGGCGCGCCGGATAAGGCTTACCTCATCTTGCACCGGAAACCCCCGTCCAGAGCCCCGACATATCGGGGCCGTAAATTTGGTGTTACCCTGTGCATATAGTATAACGAAAAACAGCCTCGAAAGATAGTTTTTAAGCACTGCGCCGTACGGAAAAAATCTGATAAACATGTTATAATCAGGCAAAGAATTAAGAGGAGTCAAGTCTATGGCGATTCGTAACTTTTACCAGGAAAAATGCAACGGCTGCGGTATCTGCGTGGCTTGCTGTCCCATGGACGTGCTGCGACTGGATAAAACGTCGAAAAAAGCGGTGGTGCAGTACCCCAAGGACTGCGTTGCCTGCTGGGGCTGCGAATCATTCTGCCCCCGAGGCTGTTTCGACGTCTCGCCGGAGCGCGGCCGTGGCGAGCTGGTAGCGCCGTACTAGGGGGAAAGTTCACAGTTTTAGGATAAGGGAGAAGTTTACAGTATACAGTTTTCCCCACCCCATTTCTCCTTACTGTCTACTGTGTACTGTATACCAACAACAAATTGGAGAATATATGAACAAGATAGATAAACTCGGCACCGTCATTACCACTGATGTTCTGGTGCTGGGGTCGGGCGGGGCAGGCATATGTGCGGCGCTAAAAGCCAAGGAAAGCAACGTGGATGTGCTGCTAATAGATAAAATGGGCATCGGCTGGAATGGGCAGGTGCCCATCGGTGGGGGTATCCTCGCTTACGTTTATCCGGATTACGCCGAAAAATGGGCGGAGAAGGTCACTAAAGACAGCCGCTATTTCAATAACCAGGACTGGACATTCGCCTTCGGCAAATATATGCATAAATCGACCATGGACTTAGCCGCCATGGGCTTGACTTTCTTCAGAAACAAAGGCGAGTTGAACATCCTCAACTGGGGACCGAATATCTACGTCACCCTCTTCGACGCCCCGAAGTCGCTGGTGGCTTTAAAAAAGACGGCCATGGCGCGCGGCGTAAGAATGCAGGACAAGATTTACGCCATCGACCTGCTTAAAAACGACGGTAAAGTGGTGGGGGCTATCGGTTTAGGACTGGTGGACGGCAAGACCTACCTCTTTAATGCCAAGTCGGTCATTATCGCTACCGGTAACTGCGGCTACATGCACGAGAAAACCTATAGCTCCGTCCTCGGGGAGGGCCCGGCGATGGGCTACCGCGCCGGCGCGCAGCTGGTCAACGCCGAGTTCAGCAGCAGCTATGTTTGGGGCATTAAAATCCTCGGCAAAGAGCTGATGGGTATCCATTTTTACCTCTATTTAGAGAATGCCCGCGGCGAGAAAATCATGGGCAAATATTACCCGGAGCTGATGGTCGGTAAGCACTCGGTCTATACCTTCGACCCGCGTGTTATCGACGCTATGCAGAAGGAGGTACAAGCCGGACTCGGTCCTATCTATTTGAATCTCCAAGGGTTATCCGAGGCTGATATTGCCGGACTCGCCGAAGACCAGGTGGAAGGGCTGACCCACCTCATGGGCAACGACACGATGAAGCTCCTTAGAGAAAAGGCGGGCATCGATCCCTCAAAAGAGAGAATGGAGATGTGGCCGCGGTATCTCTACAGCGGCGGGGGACTGCGCATCGATATCAACGGCAAGACTACCTTGGACGGACTCTACGCCGCCGGCGGCGCCAGTAGCAACAGCTGGTCGGGCGGGGGCGGTGGACAGGGCGGCTTAGGCGTACAGTCCGCGGCGGTAACGGGGTTCGTGGCGGGGCAAGGTGCGGCCAAATACGCCGGCGAAAACAAACGACTGGACATAGATTTTAACCAGGCAAAAAGCATCCTTGAAAGAGTCATGGCTCCGATGCAGCGTAAGGGCGATACCGATGCCGCGGAGGTCGCCTACCGCGTCCATGAAGCGGTCGTCCCGATGAAGTACAATCGCCAGCGTACAGCCGACAGGATGCAAGAGGCGCTGGACATCGTGCAGGATGCCCGGGAAAAATTAAACCGCGTGGGCGCCGATGATTTCCACGACCTGGCGCGCTATCACTCCGCAGAGAGCATGGCGATGGCAGCGGAGTTCACCTATAAAGCTGCCCTAATGCGTGAGGAAAGCCGCGCCGGTCATTTCCGTGAGGACTTCCCCAACCGGGACGATAAAAACTGGTTCAAATGGATAACCATCGAGCTGCAGGACGGCAATCCACATTTAGCCACCCTGCCGGTGCCTATCGAAAAATATAAACTACAACCTAAGTAACCAAATTAATAAAAAAGGGGGTACATAGCGAGAGGGGGCTGCGCCCCCTCTCCATAACCTCCCCCTCTCCAAACAAATGAAACATTGTATTAGCCATTCTATGGTTTGGAGAGGGGGTTAGGGGGTGAGGCTAATCTTAGATCCAAATATTAGTAGATCCCTTTGACATTTTATTTTCTACCAGATATCATTATATTATAACGACACGATATATCGTCATATAGCGGAGGTTACTATGCTTAAAAGATTGGCCATTACCACTCAACCATTACCCTTATCTTTAAAACTCACTAATGTTAAAACCTACGGCATCATCGCCGCGTTTGTGGTGCTAAGCGTACTCACGCCGTGGGCGTTTCACCAATTCCCAACGGCCGGCGCCACCTATCTCCCGATGCACTTCTTCATCTTCGTCGCCGCGCTCACCTGCGGCTGGCAGGCTGGCGCTATCGTCGGTTTGCTGACGCCATTTGCCAGTTATTTGGTTTCCGGCATGCCCGTAATGACCGTCCTGCCCCAGATAGCCGTGGAAGTAACCGTCTACGGTCTGCTGGCAGGACTCTTACGCCAGAAGTTCAACCTGCGCGTGGTTTGGTCGTTGCTGGGCGCCATGGTCGGCGGACGCCTCGCCCTGCTAATCGCCGTAGCTATCGTGCAGGCAATCACCGGCAACGTGTACAGTCCGCTCGGTCCCTCCGCCACCCCCTTCAGCGCCGTCTGGAATACGGTCGCCCAGGCTTGGCCCGGTATGCTTATCCAGCTTATCCTGATTCCGGTGGCTTTCTGGGTGGTCAGCCGCTTGAGCGCGAAAAAACAGACCGAGTAGCTTGATGGACACGGATTTGTTCAGCGCGTTCCTGGCCAGCAATGACACGCTGCGGATATACCGGGACGAAACGCTTATCTTTTCGTCGGACAAAGACCGGCTGCTGCCCCTGATGGAATACCTTGCGGATTATGGTCCGGAGCAGACGCCGGTTATTATTCTCGATAAAATCATGGGCAATGCCGCCGCCCTGCTGGCGGTTAAGGCTAATTGCCGTGAGGTGTATAGTCCTTTAGGCAGCGAGTTCGCCATCAAAACGCTGGAAAAATTCAGCATCGCATACCACCTGACGGAAACCGTTCCCTATATCATACGGCCGGACGGCAAAGGGATGTGCCCCATGGAAAAGCTCTCCATCGGCAAAGAGCCGGAGGAATTTTATCAGGAAATGAAAGCCCGCATCAAGGCAAAAACATAAATCGATTCAAAAGAGGTAACATGGAAAAGATAAAACTGGGCAAGACGGGCATGATGGTAACGCGGCTGGGCTTCGGCGGGATACCTATCCAGCGTCTGAACGAAGCCGACGCCGTGAAAGTAGTGCAAAAGTGCCTCGACCTCGGTATCAATTACCTCGACACCGCCAACGGCTATTCCACCAGCGAGGAACGCATCGGCAAGGCGGTTAAGGGGCGGCGACATGATGTTTTTATCGCCACCAAGACCTTCCCCGGCACCCCGGATATTATCGAGAAAAACCTTGAACTCTCCCTCAAACGACTGGACACCGACTATATCGATTTATACCAGTTCCACGGCATTAACGATAAAGCTACCCTCGATAAAATCCTCGACCCGGAGAACGGGCTTTATAAGGTATTTGAAAAAGCCAAAAAAGCCGGTAAGATAAGGCATATCGGCATTACCTCCCACCAGATGGACGCCGCCAAACTAGAAATCAAGTCAGGCCGCTTCGAGACCATCATGTTCCCCTTCAACTTCATCACCAACGAGCCCGCTAAAGAGTTGCTGCCCTTATGCCGCGAGCAGGAAATGGGCTTCATCGTGATGAAACCTTTAGCCGGCGGCATGCTGGATAACGCCACCATTGCTTTCAAGTACCTCTTACAGTTCCCGGATGTGGTGGCCATACCCGGCATTGAAAAGGTGCATGAAATCGAAGAAATTGCCGCCATTTATGAAGGTACGCAAAAGATAACTGCCGCCGAACGCAAAGAAATGAAGCGGATGACGGAAGAGCTGGGCACGCGGTTCTGCCGCCGCTGCGATTACTGCCAGCCCTGTGCGCAGGGCATACCTATATCTTTAATTATGACCTTCCCCACCTTCGTTAAACGCCTGCCGCCGGACTGGTATCTCAAGAGTCCCTTTATCCCCGACGGCATGGCGAAAGCCGCCAGCTGTACCGAGTGCGGCGAATGTGAGACGCGATGTCCCTTCAAGCTCCCCATCCGGGAGATGATTAAAGAAGGCTATAACCTCTTCGAGCAGGTAAAAGCCGCCAACACTAAATAAATTTCTCTAAAAAACAAGACAAACCTGCTGTAAAGGTATATAATTCTCCCAAACATATATTTGCGAAGGAGGTATCCCCATGGCAACCAGCGAAAGAGCCAGACTGGAAAAATACTTTAAAAAAAGCGTCATAACCAATAAAACCCCCCACCCCGAGGTTACTGCCCCGCGTCTCGGTCTCCACAGCGATAAAGAATACGGCAACCGCAACTTCTCCATGAGCTGGTGGGCGATTACTGAACCGTTTGTTATGGTGACGGACTGCCATGCTCACGATTTCGACCAGTTCCTTATTTTCGTGGGAGGCGACCTCACCAATATGCCCAAATTAGGCGGTGAAGTAGAGCTGACGTTGAGCCTGGACGGCAAGAAGCTGGAAAAGTTCGTCATTACCGAGGCCTGCACCGTCTTTGTACCGGCTGGACTTTATCACTGCCCGCTCAACTTTAAAAAGATTAACGACCCCAAGAAGCCCATCCTCTTCCACGACCTGTTCTTCTCGCCGGAATATAAGCGCAAGTAAAGGGCAAACGCTAGATAAAGGCGGGCATGCAATAAAAATCAGTGTGCCCGCTATTTTTTCCGTTATTAGTCATTCCAGCGAAAGCTGTAATCCAGAGAAGGGTGGAAGATGGAAATCCTCCAGATTCTTGATACGATTGTTCGGCAACAATCTATCATTTCGCTGCTGGAACAGTTAATAGTACGAGTTGAAAAAAAGCTAAGCAGCGACCGTGGAGCTTTACTCAGCTGGGAGACAGTACCTCTCGAAGTTTTTAGTAAGACTCTACCCAATACCATTAAATCAAGTTGGGTATTTGTTCTTAGAGCCAACTCTTGCACCGGTGCCGAAAGACACCCTAATAGCCATCAGCGTATGATATCCTTTCATGGTTCAGGCGACCTTCAAGTATGGGATGGAGAAAAATGGTGTTCAAACCTTCTTGTTAGCGATACATCTGCCCAAATAGAGAAACGTTGCCTATCAATTCCGCCTACAACTTGGCATCAGGCAGTTGTACCAGAAAACAACTGGGTAGTTGTTTCTTTTCATACGGTCCTCGCAAATGAGCTGATCGAGGAACGCCCAGACCCTAATGATCCGCAATTGACATATAAGCGCAAATACATAGAAAAACAGACCTTGTAGGAGGCAATAAAAATGGACACAGCTTTTAAAAAAAAATTCCAAATGCTCTGGAAAAAGTACTTCAATAACGCCGCTTTGCCTATCACCTTTTACTACACCGATAAGCCGGTAAATGCTGAAGCGGTCAAGGCGGGGTCGGTGCCGCAATGCGTCATTGGGGCGCTGGTCAAGGTTCAGCGGGGACAGTCCCTCGCCTTTGATGTCGACGCGGTAGGCTGCTCTGGCGGCAAAAGATACCTCGGCTTCGCAGAAAACCTCATGCCCAATTTCGAGTATTTTCTCTCCTGCGGCATTCCCGGCAAACTGGAGGGCGAACGCTATAAAAAGTCGCCGGAGATGGTCAAAGAGTACATGCAAAAACACGCGCCGATACTGAAAGCGCCCGGCAAGTATATCGTCTTTAAGAGATGGGACAATCTAGATGCCAGTGACAATCCGGACGTCGTTATCTTCTTCGTCGAGCCGGATGCACTTTCAGGGCTTTATACGCTCGTCAGTTTCGATGAAGTGGAGCAGGACATGGTTATCGCCCCATTCGGCTCCGGCTGCGCCTCTATCATCCAATATCCGTTCATGGAGGTAAAGTCCGCGCATCCTCGGTCGGTCATCGGTATGTTCGACGTCTCGGCGCGCCCCTTTGTCGACAAAAACACTCTCGCTTTCTCCGTCCCGATGAGCAAGTTCCGGAAAATGGTGGATAATATGGAGGAAAGCTTCCTCATCACGCCGTCCTGGGCTAAGGTGCAGAAGCGTATTAAGTGATTTAGAATTGAAGATTAAAGGACTAACAAGAGGAGACATTGATGACCAAGATAAGTCTGGTGCGAACGAACGACAGGACGGCAGGCACGCGTCAAGCCATCGAGCTGCTCAAGATAAATCCCGTCAAGGGCAAGGCGGTCGTTCTCAAGCCCAATTTCAATACCGCCGACCCCGCCCCCGGCTCCACCCATTACGATACCCTGTACTCGCTGATTAGCAAACTTAAAGAGATGGGCGCCAAGAAAATTACGCTGGCAGAACGTAGCGGTCCCGGACCCACCACCCACGATAATATGGAGAAAAAGGGCGTCTTTAGAATGGCTAAAGAGCTGGGGTTCGACATCCTGGATTTGCAGGCGATGCCTAAAGACGGTTGGGTTTTAGTGAAGCCGAAGGACAGCCACTGGAAAGACGGATTCCTCTTCCCTAAAATTTACCGAGAAGCCGAATCCGTCGTGACCACCTGCTGTCTCAAGACGCACCAGTTCGGCGGGCATTTTACGCTTTCGCTTAAGTTATCCGTGGGCATGGTGCCGCCGGGTTTAGGTCCCCCCAGCGCGGGGGGTTACCCTTATATGAACGAGCTGCACTCTTCACCTTACCAGCGGCAGCTGATTGCCGAGATAAACACCGCCTATTCGCCGGACTTAATCGTACTGGACGGGGTGGAGGCTTTCGTGGACGGGGGACCGCACATCGGGACGCGGAAAAACGCCAATGTAATTTTAGGCGGCACCGACCGCGTAGCGATAGACGCCGTGGGCGTGGCGATACTGCGTCAACTTGGTACGACGCCAGAGGTGAGTAAAGGCAAAATCTTCGAGCAAGACCAGATTAAGCGGGCGGCGGAGCTAGGGCTGGGCGTTAAGTCCGCCGACCAGATAGAGATTGTGACAGGGGATAAAGAGAGCGAGGATTACGCTAAAGAGATAAGGGGGGTATTGGGGAAGGGGTAGATAAACAATGTGTCATGTTATATAGTTATCGTCAGATATTCCTATAGCCTATCCTCGATTATTAATACCCACTAACGTTTTCTAACCAATCGTAAACAACTCATTATTTTTATCGTTTTAGGTCATGTTTTTATAGAAATTGTGATTTATTTTTTAATTTATGTTGACAAAAGACCAATAATAGTTTTAAAATAACTGCCAAGATATTAATAAAAACGAAAAAATGCAAAGAAGTTTTATCAATAAAAAAATAATATTAGCGAGGCTGTTATGAAAAAATTAATAAAAATCTTAACCTTAGTGATTATCACTGCCACTATTATTGCACTTTTCGTTGGTTGTGCTGGCACACCAGGAGCAACAGGGCCGCAAGGACCAGCGGGACTACCAGGAGCAATAGGGCCACAGGGAGCAGCAGGACTACCAGGAGCAGCGGGGTCACAGGGAGCAACGGGACCGCAAGGACCGGCGGGACTACCAGGAGCAGCGGCGGCACAAGGCGCACCGGGGCCACAGGGACCAGCAGGAGCAACGGGGCCACAGGGACCAGGAGGGCCACAAGGACCAGCAGGAGCAACTGGGCCACAAGGACCAGCGGGACTACCAGGAGCAGCGGGAACAAATTATGTTGTAGCCATGGGCACTGTTGATTCTACGGGAAATCCGCATAATATGTATAACGTCATGACGGTCATATGGAATACCACTTATCAACGGTGGGATATTGAACTGATAGGCATTAGTTATTTAGTATGGAACTATGTAACAGTCGTTACCCCATTTAGTGGATTTGCTACCCAAGGTAGTTTAGGTGGCAAGCTGACTATAACAATATATGACGCAGCTGGAAATAAAATTAAGGAGGGATGTTCTTTTGTAGTTTTCAGCCATTAGTCACTTGTGCACAAAACGAGAGAAATCCTCCTTTCAAATCTTAATTGTAATAGCGATTTAGATATAACAATTTCGTTATGGACTCAATCCTTTTATATGGATTGATTCGGTTGTCAATACCTGGGAGCTAGTAGCCCGTAGCGTGGGTGGAGCACAGCGCAACCCATCAATCCATCTCGACGAAAGCATGCCCCGTACTCGATACGGGGTCGGGATCCAGGTAGTCCGCATTAGTATCAACTACGCCTAGATAAAGCAATGTCGAATCCCTGGATTCCCGGTTTTCACCGGAATGGTTTTATTTTTTGCCCCCATAATTTTTTCCTCTCCCCTTGCGGGAGAGGATTAAGGTGAGAGGAATCCTGACTTTAAAATCCCTCTCACTCTCCTTCAGGAAGAATCCTTCAGGATGAATCCCTTTTGTAAAGAGCCTGCCCCGTACTTGATACGGGGGAGACGATGTTATCCTCTTATTCAGAGCTCTTGTCCCCCTTCCTTGTCTCCCTCTTTCGAAAAGAGGGTTCACCCTGAAGGTTCACCTTGAAAGTCTCACCTTGAAAGGTTCTCCCTGAAGGGATTAAGGGAGATTTTGCTCCAGACTCACTTTCCCCCTACTATAAACTAATAACTAATTACTAAATATTGCCCTCTCCCTTCTTTTGCCATCCCCCCTCCCCTTAAGCTAAAATAAACCAGATTAATATTTAGTCAAGCTTCTTTTTAAATATGAACAAACGCCTGATATTAACTGCTTGCTTTTTAACGGTGTTCGTCGCCTATGCCGTCAGGTACGGCTACGGCATCCTACTCCCGGAAATGCTCGATTCGTTGGGTATTACCAAGACAGATGCCGGCGTCATCTTCTCCGCATTTTTTATCGCCTATACCGTCGCCTCGCCAGTCTGCGGGTATATCGCCGACCGTTATGGCTCGCGGTGGCTGCTGGCGTCATTCGTTATAGCGCTGGGGGTCGGCGCGTTTCTGATGTCGTACGTCACATCGATTTTGCAAGCCAGCCTGTTCTTTACGCTGGCGGGTATCGGGTCAGCGGCATGTTGGGCGCCGGTCATGGCGCTGGCGCAAAAGTGGACCAGCCACGAGCATCGGGGCAAAACCCTGGCTTTCATCGATGTCGGTAGTGCCTTGAGCATTATCGTCATGGGTGCTCTAGAGCCAATTATTATCAAGAATTACGACTGGCGGGCGGGGTGGATGATTCTAGGCGTGATAGGGATTGCCATAGGAATTTTGAACTTCCTGGTAGTGAAAAACCCGCCAGATGAACAACAGAATAAAAACCCAACACTGGCTGGCTTACCGCTAACAGCTCTATTAAGCAGCGGCAAGTTCTGGCTGTTTGGATTTGGTTACCTGTTTACCGGCTTTTCAATATTGGTACCCTTTACGTTTTTAAGCACCTATGCCGTGCAGGAGCTGTCTTTCTCTTACGACACCGCCGCTTACCTGATGATTGCTCTCGGCATCGGCGCGATAGTAAGTAAAATCATCATCGGTCCGCTATCTGATAAAACCGGACGACTTAAGATGATTTTCCTCTGCGGTGTCCTGATAAGCCTGGGCTGCCTGGGGATGGCTTACGGGAACGCGGTTACTCTATTTATCGCGGCGTTCGTCTTCGCCTTAGGGTATGGGGCAGTCTGGGCGATGTATGCTGCGGCCGCCTCCGACTATTTTCTCAGAGAGTCCTCCGGCACGATTATCGGCTTATGGACGCTTTTTCTGGGTATCGGCTCGGTATTGTCACCAATAATATCCGGCTGGCTGGCAGACGCTACTGGCACGCTTACCTGGTCCTTTGGGCTGGGAGCGGCGGGTGGATTAATGTCTGTAGTGCTGCTAATACCGCTTTGGCAAAAGGGACGGGGCTAGTATCTTCTCCTCCCCACTGTCATTCCCGACCTGATCGGGAATCCAGAACGCTTTTTACCTCTCCTCCTATCCCCCTCTCCGCTAGCGGAGAGGGGCTCGCCCTGAAAACTCGCTCTGAAGGGGAACTAAAGGGGGTGAGGTTGTTTTTTGCCATTCGGCACATCTTTACGCTACAATATATCCCATGCTAGCTAAAGTCATCAGCGGGGCAATCGTGGGACTGGACGGCGCTATCGTGGAGGTGGAGGTAGATATTCTGTCCGGCCTGCCCAAGGTCATTATCGTAGGGCTGCCGGATGCCGCCGTCGAAGAGTCCAGCGAACGCGTTCGTTCCGCAATACGCAACTCCGGCGGCGATTTCCCGATGAAGCGTATCGTGGTGAACCTGGCGCCGGCCGACCTCAAGAAAGCCGGACCCGCTTACGATTTGCCTATCGCCGTCGGTATCCTCTTAAGCTCCGAACAGGTCGAAGCTGATATCAGCGACACCATGTTCCTCGGCGAGCTTTCGCTGGACGGCACCTTACGACATACCAACGGCGTCTTACCTTTAGTCGCCCTCGCCAAAGACGAAGGTATACCTAATGTTATCGTGCCCGAGGCGGATGCTAAAGAGGCGGCGCTCGTCGAAGGCATCAATATCATCCCCATCGCCTCCCTGTCCCAGCTGGTCAGCTACCTGCGCGGGGAAATACCGGCGCCATCCGTAACTATCGATAGCAAAATTAGCGAAATAGCGCCGCTAATGAACTACACCGACCTTGCGGATATCAAGGGACAGGAGCACGTTAAGCGTGCCCTGGAGGTGGCGGCGGCGGGGGGACACAACGTGATAATGTGCGGGCCGCCGGGCAGCGGCAAGACTCTGCTGGCGCGCGCCCTCCCCTCCATTTTACCCCCCATGACTAATGAGGAAGCTTTAGAAGTCACCAAGATTTACAGCGTCAGCGGGCTTTTGCCGGCAGATAAGCCATTGGTGCGACGGCGTCCCTTCCGCGCCCCCCATTACACCATTTCCAACGCGGGGCTGGTGGGCGGAGGTCACTTCCCCAAGCCCGGCGAAATCAGCCTTAGTCATAAGGGCGTCCTCTTCCTGGATGAGCTGCCGGAGTTCGGGCACTCTTTGCTGGAAGTGCTGCGCCAGCCGTTGGAAGATAAAATTGTCACCATCAGCCGCGCCCAGGGGAGGGTCACCTTCCCGTCCAGCTTCATGCTGGTGGGCGCGATGAACCCCTGCCCCTGCGGCTACTACGGCGACCCCTTCCACAAGTGCACCTGCCCGCCCAGTCTCGTTTCCCGCTACCAAAGGCGCATCAGCGGACCGTTTATCGATAGGGTGGACATCTTCGTCGAGGTACCGCATATCGACTACGAAAAGCTAACGGATAAACGACTCGGCGAGACATCGGATAAGGTGCAGGCAAGAGTGACCAAAGCCCGCGAAAGGCAGCTCCAGCGATTTAATGGCTCCAAGCTGACCAGCAACGCCGAGATGACGCCCAGCGAGATACGGGAGTTCTGCCACATCGAGGACGCGGCGCAGAGCCTCTTAAAAGCCGCCATGAAGCAGCTTTACCTCTCCGCCCGCGCCTTCCATCGTATCCTTAAGCTGGCGCTAACTATCGCCGACCTTGAAAGCTGTGATATTATAAAAGCCAATCATATCGCCGAGGCGGTGCAATATAGACCCAGAAGGACGGAGTAATCCATAAATTGACACTCGCCTTAAAAGAGTTATAAAATCAGACGATATATCGGCATCATTAAAACCCCATTTTCATAGATAGAAAGGAAAAAGATTATGGCACAGTCGAAATACGGCAAGTATATCTGCACGGAGCTCAAGCCAAATATCCCCCTGCCCCCCTACCGCGCATGGGAACGGGACATGATTGGGGATGGCTTATGGGACGGTTACCACCGCGGTCTGGAGCACGTCGTCTGGACGGACGCGGAGGTCATGCCCGGCGCTTTTTACTCGGAAATGGTCTGGCAGTGGAGCCAGAAATACCCCAACATGCGGCCGCGTCCCGTGCTAACTAAAGAGCAGATGGAAGAAATGGCGAAGCGGCCTGGCGGTCAGGGCGTGCCCCCGCATGCCCACCCCTTCCCGGAGCTGCTTTCCTTTTTCGGGACGGACATGAACCACCCGGAAGACCTCCGCGGCGAGGTGGAGTTCTGGATGGAGGACGAAAAATACATCTTCACCAAGAGCTTCGTCGTCTACATCCCGGCTAATGTCACCCATTGCCCGCTGAGAATCCTGCGTATGGACGACTCCTTCTTCCACTATACTATCGGCCCCGGCGGGTCTTACGTCTAATCCCGCAGCACTGAGAGAAAGAAAGGAAACGCTAATGGCGAAAAAATACGAAAAAAACTTTGTGACCAAGGATAAACCCGGCTATAAATACCCCGCTTATTTGCACCCCGACGCCAAGACGACAAAGCGCCTCGCCTACATCGACCAGGATACCGTCAAGGGCGCGGAGTTCGGCTGCGAAAATATGTGGTTGCTGCCCGGCGGAGCCAAAGAGCAAAAAATCATGGACGCCAACACCCAGCCTTACGATAGATTCTTCGGCTTTTATGCCTTTAACTACGATAATATCCGCGATTTATGTGCAGAAATGGAAGTTAATATCGGCGGGGAAAAACACATCATAAAAAGAAGCGGCGCCATGTTTATTCCGGCTAACCTGGAGGTCGGCCCGCTCACTTTCCGCAACATTACCAAGCCGATATTCTTTACTATTGAGTTCCCCTGCGGCGAAGGTTTAAAGAAGAGTTATCACTAGGTTATTCCTGTCATTGCGAGTCCTTCCGCAGAAGGACGTGGCAATCCCTATCTCTGACCCCAAAAGAGTGATAGGGATTTCCCATCTATCTAGCTTTTAAGGAGGTCAAGTCATGGCAAAGACAAAGTATGGTAAATATATCATCAGTGAGTTAAAGCCACCCCGTGTTGAAGCCCCCTGGAGTCCCCCGAATCTAAGCGGCGCGGGGAAGGGTAAAGGCGGTCGTGTCCTGTATATGGATAGCAGTATTGTGCCCGGGGCGATGTACATGGAGTGCGTTTGGGTCATGCCGCGGCCGCAACTCAAGGCAGAGGATGTCGCCAAAGCAAAACGAACCGGCACAGGACCGCACACGCACGATTACGACGAAGTAATCGCTTTCTTCGGCACTGATCTTAACGACCCTTATAACCTAGGCGCCGAGGTAGAGCTATGGCTGGATGATGAAAAACACATCATCACCAAGACCAGCCTGGTTTTTATACCGGCGGGGCTTAAGCACTGCCCGCTCACCTTCCTCCGCGTAGACAGGCCGGTGTTCCATTACACTACTGGACCCGCCAAGATGTATATGTAAAAACAAAAAAGGGGGGGCAGTCTGAAAATGTAGTAAAAATAGGAAATTACGTCATTCCCGTGAAACTTGTCCCGTTCACGGTGAACCGTTCAGGGTGAACCCGTACTTGATACGGGAACGGGAATCCAGCGTTCAAGCTGAAAATCATTTTTATGGATTCCCGATCAGAGCTTGCCCCGTACTCGATACGGGGTCGGGAATGACGTTTTCGGATAGCCCCTCGGTCTTTCCACAGCTATTTTCTTTTAAGATAACCCTCAATACAATTGGCGACGACCTTGGTGTAAGTCTTGATATACTTTTCCGCAACGTCGATATCGTAGCCAGCCGGATTGCCAAAGTAGCCGTCGGGTATCAGTTTCCTGGTTGCCGCATGGCTCTTACCCAACCCTTTAGCAAGGTCATCGAAGGTAAGTTTTGTTGGCGGCAGCTTTTTCGCTAGCGCAGTTCTCACATGCTCCGGGAAGTATTTTAGCATAACACCCGTTTCCAGCGAGCCGGCATGTATGTCAATGTATTTTCCCGTCTTTTCCTGCAACGGCGGAGCTTTATGGATAAGGATATATTCCTCGGCGCCGGTAAGGTGTAGCCGGTTAATATCAGAATCACCTAAAAGACAAACGGCGTCTATCGACATATCGCGGCGGGCGTCTTTTAAAGCCTCCAGTATAGCCAGGCAATGACCAATATCGCCATGCCAGTTAATTACAAACACCCTTCTAAATCCCCAGCTATGCAATGATGCCAGGATATCGTAAATAATGGCTTTCATGGTCTCCGACCGCATTGAGAAGGTGCCGGGGAAAACGCCGGTGCTCGGGCTAACGCCCCAGTAGGCGGGAGGGGCAATCAGAGGGGTAACGCCACGAGTCTCAAGCTCATGCTTAACCATTATGGTGACCAAGTAAGCGGCATAAGTATCTACTGCTAGTCCCATATGTGGTCCATGTTCTTCGATGATTCCGATAGGAAGCAGGACGATGGCGTCTTTACCGACCGCTTCCTCGATTTCCGGCCAGGTCATATCTACCATGGTCTCGTCAAAGATTGAATAACCCATGCATGCCTCCTTGCCGGTATAGTGTAAAGCAATAAGCCCGGTAAATCTACGGAGAATGAGGGGACAAGATTCAAAAAGAAAACAGTAACCAGGCGAGCCGGCTAATTACGCTGACCCGCCTGATTTGTTTTTCCGAAGGCTATTTTATTTCAGCTTTAGCGCCGGCGGCTTCCAGCTTGGCTTTGGCGGCGGCGGCATCGTCTTTGTTAACGCCTTCTTTAACTGGCTTGGGCGCGCCTTCCACCAGGTCCTTAGATTCTTTAAGACCCAGGTTGGTTAGCTCGCGGACGGCTTTAATGACGTTAATTTTATTGGCGCCGATTTCCGTGAGAATAACGGTAAACTCCACTTTTTCCTCGGCGGCTGGGGCGGCTTCACCTGCCGGGGCGGCGGCCGCAGCTACGGTAACGGGCGCGGCGGCGCTGACGCCGAACTCGGTTTCGAGCGCTTTGACCAGCTCTGCCAACTCCAGTACGTTCATGCCTTTAATCGCCGTCATAATCTCGTCAATGGCGCCGGACTTCTTGGCTTTGGCAGCCTTGGGTTTCGCTTCTTCTGCTTTTGCTTCTTTCACTTCATCTGCCATTTTATTTTACCTCCAATTGATTAATTCTACCTTGCAGTACTTGCGCTAATCCCCTCATGGGACCCGCAAGCACGTTGACCAATCCGTAAATAGGACTCTGTATACCGCCGATAACTCTAGCTAGGAGTATTTCTCTCGATGGTAATTTTGCCAGAATCTCCAGCTCGCTGGCGCTTAAGACTCTATCCGGTAAAAAGCCCACTTTGATATTCAAGGCTATCTTGGAGACGCGCAGATAATCAGCGATAACTTTCATCGTCTGGCTGGGGTCGCCATAACCGAAAGCTACTGCCATCGGGTCTTTGAAAGCACCCGCCAGATGGCTTAAACCCGCATTTTTAGCGGCTATCTCCGCCAGTGAATTCTTTACCACTTTATAATCGATTTTGGCGTCTCTTAATTTGCGGCGTAGTTCATTCATCTCGGATGTCTTGAGTCCGCGGTAATCGGTCAGGACGCCGATATTAGCTTTGGCGAATACCTCTTGTAGACTCGCTACCGCCTTTTTCTTCTTTTCCGTCGGCATTTTTCATACCTCCTGAAATCCCGGGAACTCTAGGTAAATAAAAAGTCCCCATGCCAAACGCACGAGGACTTAAAAAATTCTTTAAGCTACATCCTCGGCAGGCATTCATTAAGTCCCTCGATTACACTCGGGACACCCGCTGTCTCGGGATTGCGATATTCAGTTGTAGATATATTATAGCACAGCTTAAACGCGACGTAAAGCTAGCTGGCGCTTAAAGACGTTGCCGCTGTAACATCCAGCTTAACGCTTGGGCCCATCGTCGTGGTAATATAAGCGCTTTTAACATATTGTCCCTTGGCGCCGCTCGGTTTAGCTTTAACCACCGCTTCCATGATTGCCGTGAGGTTATCCACCAGCTTTTGTTCTTCAAAACTGACCTTGCCTACCGCTACATGGATAATGGACGTTTTATCCAGCTTATATTCCACCCTGCCTTTGCGGGCATCCTCGATGACGCGGGGCAAATCATTCATACCAACGACGGTGCCGGATTTAGGATTGGGCATCAGGCCCTTCCTGCCCAGGATTTTACCTAGCTTACCAACCTTGCCCATCATCTCTGGAACGGCGATGGCCGTATCAAAGTCGACCCAGCCTTCTTCCACTTTTTTAATAATGTCATCACCACCCACGAAGTCCGCCCCGGCGCCGGTAGCTATTCTTTCCGCTTCGCCCTGCGCAAAAACGAGGACGCGCACTTTCTTGCCCAAACCATGGGGCAGCAGAGCCACTCCCCTTATCTGCTGGGCAGCATTACGCGGGTCGAGACCCATACGTAGATGAAGCTCCACCGTCTCATCGAATTTGGCGGGGGCTGATTTTTTTATCAGTTCTACCGCCTCTTTTGGCTGATAGGCTTTGTCTCTATCTATTTTCTCTGCGGCTGCTCTATATTTTTTACCGTGCTCTACCATATTACTCCACCTTTATGCCCATACTCCGGGCGGTTCCCTCAATAGTTTTCATGGCAGCTTCGATGCTGTTAGCATGAAGGTCTTTCATTTTTAGCTCGGCGATTTCCTTGATTTTCTGTCTGGGAATTGTCCCGGCGACATCATGCCCGGCGCGCCCACCGGCTTTCTCCAGATTCAGGGCTTTTTTGATAAGGTCGGAGGCTGGCGGCGTGCGAGTAACGAAGGTAAAACTCCTATCCTCATAGATAGTGATTTCCACCGGTATGATGGAGCCAGCCTGTTTAGCTGTCCGCTCGTTATACTCTTTGCAGAAAGCCATGATATTCAGGCCATGCTGACCTAAAGCCGGACCGACCGGTGGGGCCGGATTAGCCTGCCCGGCAAGTATTTGTAGTTTGATTACTGCTTTAACTTTTTTTGCCATTATTATTCTCCTAGTTCCTTGAGCTGTCGCTCATGGTGAGCCTGTCGAACCATGGCGATACACTTAACACTACCCTTCGACAAGCGTTCGACCGAGCTCACGCCGAGGGCTCAGGGTGAGCGGGACAAACACTATTCTTTTTTCAGCTTAAGGAACTCAATTTCAGAAACTTACAATTTATCTATCTGTAAAAAGTCAAGCTCCACCGGCGTTTCCTGGCCGAATAAGGAGAGAAGCACCTTGACTTTGCCTTTTTCCATGTTAATTTCATCCACCACGCCTACAAAATCGATAAAGGGTCCATCCGTGACCCGGACGCTTTGCCCTTTACGGAAGCCAACTTTGACCTTGGGTGCTTCAGCCGTCATCTGCTTCAATATTTCGCTTACTTCTTTCTCGCGTAAAGGGGTGGGAGTATTGCCGCTGCCGACAAATCCGGTAACACCCGGGGTATTACGCACGATGCTCCAGGTATTTTCATCCATTTTCATCTCTACCAGGACGTAGCCGGGTAATATCTTCTTGGTTACCGTACGGCGGCGGCCGCTCCGGACCTCTATCTCATCTTCGGTAGGTATCACCACCTTTATAATTTCGCTACCCGAGTCCATGAACTTGATACGCTGCTCGAGGTTCTTCTTGACACGCTCTTCATGTCCCGAGTACGTATGAATGACATACCATTGTTTTTCAGTTTCCGCCACAAGCAACCTCACTACCCGAATTTCCGGAAAAAACTTTACAAGTATCGTCCATATGATAACCTCTGCCCGTAGCGAGCCTGGCTACTTTGCCATGAAAAGCCTGCTCACGAGTTCAGAAAAGCCAAAATCGAGGGTTCCCAGAACGAGAGCAAAGATTATGGTAACGATGAGCACCATCCCGGATAGATATATGGTTTCTCTCCGGCTGAGCCAGACCACCTTTTTCAGCTCATTGAGAATTTCACTGAAATATCTAAAGAGAAAAAATTGCCTTTTCTGTGGTGCAATTGGTTGCGTCATATCCCTTTACTTCCAAGCGCTTTAGCAGCGCTACTTTGTCTCCTTATGCATACGATGCATCCGGCAGCGGGGACAATATTTATTTAGCTCCAAGCGCTGCGAATCATTCTTCCTGTTTTTTGTCGTTGTATAGTTACGCTCCTTGCACTCGGAACAGGCAAGGTAGATAATGCCTCTAGCATCAGCTTTTTTAGCCATTTTATTCTATAATACCGGTAACGGTGCCAGCACCTACCGTTCTGCCTCCTTCACGTATGGCGAAACGCAGACCTTTCTCCAAAGCTACGGGGTAAATAAGCTTTATCTTCATATTGATGTTATCGCCAGGCATGACCATCTCTACGCCCTGCGGCAGCTCGATGGTGCCGGTGACATCCGTCGTCCGGATATAGAACTGGGGTTTATAGCCGTTGAAGAAGGGAGTATGGCGTCCGCCTTCATCTTTGCTTAAGACGTATACCTGTGCCTCGGCATAGGTATGAGGTTTAATGGAGCCGGGAGCGGCGAGAACCATGCCGCGCTCGATATCTTCACGCTCTACGCCTCTCAATAGTGCGCCGATAGCATCGCCGGCTTCAGCCTGGTCGAGCATTTTATGGAACATCTCCAGACCGGTAACGACGACACGGCGTGGCTCATGATGCAGACCGACAATATCAACCTCTTCGCCCACTTTAATTTTACCGCGCTCTACTCTCCCCGTAGGCACGGTGCCTCTGCCTTTAATGCTGAACACATCCTCAACATGCATTAAGAAGGGCTGGTCAACAACACGCTTCGGTGTAGGAATAAAGCTATCGACGGCATCCATCAGCTGCAGGATAGGGCCGCACCACTGGCAATCTCTCTTACCGCAGCCGCATTCCAGGGCTTTAAGGGCGCTCACCCTGACTATCGGGGTTTTATCACCAGGGAACTCGTATTTGTTCAGGAGCTCTCTTACCTCTACCTCAACCAACTCCAGCAGCTCCTTATCTTCCATGGCATCAACCTTATTCAGAGCGACGACGATATAGGGCACGAGCACCTGGCGCGCTAGCAGAACGTGCTCACGAGTTTGTGGCATGGGTCCATCTGGAGCGCTGACGACCAGTATAGCGCCATCCATCTGGGCGGCGCCGGATATCATATTTTTAATGAAGTCGGCATGACCGGGGCAGTCGATATGGGCATAATGCCGCTTTTCCGTCTCATATTCGACGTGCTGGATAGCGATGGTCATACCCCTGGCTTTTTCTTCCGGGGCATTATCGATGCTATCGAACGGGCGGAACTGGGTCTTGGTATTTTGTTTAGACAAGACCAGCGTTATCGCCGCGGTCAGCGTTGTTTTACCATGGTCAACGTGACCAATCGTGCCGACGTTTACATGCGGTTTTGACCTATCAAATTTCTGCTTTGCCATTTCATCCTCCCTTTATTCCGAGCCCACATTCGGATTCGAACCGAAGACCCCATTCTTACCAAGAATGTGCTCTACCGACTGAGCTATGTGGGCATCGGTTAATATTATACCGATTTTAATCACTATTTGTCTATACCAGCAACGCGTTTGAA
This sequence comes from Dehalococcoidales bacterium, assembly GCA_050014095.1. Lineage (GTDB taxonomy): Bacteria > Chloroflexota > Dehalococcoidia > Dehalococcoidales > RBG-16-60-22 > RBG-13-51-18. The sequence goes on from JBEKDZ010000001.1 coordinate 78,558, forward strand.
TTCCAATTTATGGTGGAGGGAGCAAGATTCGAACTTGCGTAGCCCTTAGGGCGGCAGATTTACAGTCTGCTCCGATTGGCCGCTCCGGCATCCCTCCAGACATGACCTACCGCACTAACCCAAGCCCGAGAAGGGAATCGAACCCCCAACCTACCGATTACAAATCGGTTGCGCTACCGTTGCGCCACTCGGGCACCTAACTCAAACCATGCCAGGAAAACAAAAAAGCAACCTAAATATTATAATTTTAGCGAACTTAAAAGTCAAGCTAAACCGCGCATGGTGAGACTGTCGAACCACACGAGTGCTCTAACGGTAATAGATAACCCGTCTCTTCCTCCGGAAAAAGAACCCGGTGGCTAGCCCCACCAGTAGTCCACCCAAATGCCCCTGCCAGGCAATGCCGGGGAATAAATTAGGTATCGACCAGAGCACCATAAATATCAAAACAAAAGCCCAGAGAGGCATGGGGATGATACCCCAAAGATTCACTCGCATGGTGGGCATCATTACCACCAGGGCGCCGGTCAGGGCAAATATCGCGCCGGAGGCGCCAATAGCTATTGAATAGGGGTCTCCCAGCCAGATATAGCCCAGATTGCCTACAATACCGCCGACGAAATAGACCAGGAGAAACCACTTTGTCCCTACTAGCTGGTAGACAACCTGCCCGAAGAAAAATAGGGTAAGCATATTACCAAAGATATGCCAGAACTCAACATGCACGAACATATTGGTCAGTATTGTCCAGGGCTGCTGTGTGAACAGCGACGGCGATAACCCAAAAGTATTGACGAGTTTATCGCTATTTATGAAAGAGGCGAGATATATGATTAAATTTATAATAATTATTATGTAAACAGGGTTTTGCAGGAAACCGCCAGTACCGCCGCCCGTCCATAATCTCCGCCGCGGCGGGGGCGAAGAGGGCTGTTTCATATAGTCTCTATCGTTTAAAGGCATACATCAACCTCATAAAAAGTATGGGAAAACTCCTACACTATATATTATATCAGCTTTGAAACGCCGACGCATTAACTTGACTAAAAAGCGACGAAAGGCGATAATATTTAGGATTTCCCGTTATACTCCCCGATAGCTCAACGGTAGAGCGGGCGGCTGTTAACCGCTAGGTTCAAGGTTCGAATCCTTGTCGGGGAGCCAAATTCAAGAGCCGATGACAGAGTCAGTCCATTATCAAGACCCCTCTCTTTAAAGGCCGATGTGTTTTTAATTTCCAAATGAGTTATGATATATCAAACATAACTATAAAGGAGCGGAAAATGGCAAAGAAGATAGCAAGTTTTAATACGCTGAAGAACGTCGTGCGAGCGCCAAACGTCGTCGAGTTAACACCGTGGAAATCCATCCACAAACAAATTAAAGAGCCGATGCTTACTGGCATGGGCAATATGGATATCAAGGACTCGCACCTCGCAATGGGATTCGCCCGCATCACCGAGCCAGTATCGATGGGCTCACCGACACATAAACACCCCCACGACCAGTGGATATGGCTTATCGGCGAACCGGAACATTTTGATGAATTCGACGCGGACGTCGAAATGACGTTGGGTAAAAAGATAGTGAAAATCAACTATCCCTGTTACATCTTCATACCCAAGAACGTCATGCACTGTCCACTAGACGTGAAGCGCGTTGGCAAACCGTTTATCTTCATCGATGCCAGGATTTCCGAAGAGGCATCAGTACGTCCAAAAACACTAAAGAAACACACACCCATAAAATACATCGCCAATCCTAAGAAAAAATAGACAACGATAAAGTGTGCAAAAAAAAGGGGCTTCTTTGTAGAAGCCCCCTAGATTTTTTTCCCGGCACGTAAAACTACTTCACAAACCCTTTAGCCACCAATAACTCGGCGGTGAGTATAGCGCCGCCCGCCGCCCCCCGCACCGTGTTATGATGCAAACCGACGAAGCGGATATCGAAGACGTTGCACGGGCGCAGTCTGCCCACCGTGACCGCCATGCCATTGCCGGCGTCCCTATCCTTGCGGGGCTGGGGTCGGTCGGGCTCATCGCGGTAAATAATGGGGGGTAAAGGGGCGGTGGGCAGCTTTAGCTCTTGCGGGAGCGACTTGAAGCTACGCCAGATTTTAATAATTTCTTCCAGTTCCGGTTTCTTGCCGGCGAACTTGAGGCTGACGCAGGCAACATGCCCGTCGGAAACAGGAACGCGATTGCAATGCGCCGATATTTTTATGCTAGCATCGGACACGATTTTACCGCCCGCAACCTTGCCCAGGATTTTCGCCGGTTCAAATTCCGACTTCTTTTCTTCGTCGGCGAGCGTGGGCATAACGTTATCTATCAGGTCGATGGAGGCGGGACCGGGATAACCAGCACCGGATACCGCCTGCATGGTAGATAAAATCATCTTTTCAATCGGATGTCCCGCCGCGATTAAAGCATAAATCGGCAGCATATAGCTCTGGATGCTGCAGTTGGGCTTAACAACGAGTAGTCCCTCTTTCCAGCCGCGCTGCTTACGCTGCTGGGGGATGATATCCAGATGGCTATGGTTTATCTCCGGTATTATTACCGGCACATCCTCGGTGGCGCGGTGGGCGGAGTTATTGGAGACGACCGCAAAGCCTTTGGCGGCGTATTCCTCCTCCAAAGCGAGGATAGCTTTTTTATCCAGCTCCACCGCCGAGAAGATGATGCGGCATTTGCCGACGGCTTTAGCTATGTTACTCGCATCTTCAACGATAATGTTACGATGGACTTCGGGGATATCGACATCCATGTGCCAGCGTCCCGCTACGGCGTCGGCGTATTTCTTGCCGGCGGAGTTCGGCGAGGCGGCCAGATAAACAACCTCGAACCACGGGTGGCGTGCGAGCAGCTTAAGATAGTTCTGCCCCACCATCCCCGTTGCCCCCAGAACACCTACCTTGATTTTCTTGTCCATTTTTATCCTCTCGCAAAGACAAAGCTTATAGATAAATTATATCAGAAATTTACGCCTTTGGCTCACTTTTTAGGTTAAACTTCTCCTACACGTTTTGCCCTTTTACCCCCAAAGGCCTCGATGGTACGTGTACCGGCGATAACCTCTCCCCCGTGAGTAACGCCTTTTTTAATTAAATATTCCTGACCCGCCTTTACCGGAATGCGTTTGCCATCGATTATAAGCGTATATTGCCCCTCCACCACCAGCATGTATTCATCGTAATCATGAACATGCACGGCAGATTCACCATCCTGATAAACCGTCCAAAAAGCCATTTGACTGCCGTCCGCTCCGTCAAAGACGTATCCCTCAATGTTTTCAGTATATTGGGATGCGCTTGAAATTTTGTTAACCTGGTTTTTCATAAATTCCGGAAAATCTTTCATACTTAATCCTCCCACCTGTATTTCAATTTTTTATTCTTGAGCTTTTCCACTCCGCAGCTATAGCAGATGCCATTATGGCAGCATATCGTCCCCCCGCATTCAGGGCATTTCCACTTCTTAGCTTCTTTCTTTAAAAACTTTGCCATGCCGTTTTCTTTTATTAATATAAGGTTTTCTATCATACTCATGTGGTATTTCGTGCTATAGCGTTTATCAAGGTGTTTTAGTCGGAGGCAGGGAAACTCGCTGCACTCATAGCAGTACTGCACCTTGCCTTTCCCGAGTAATTCGCAACTCTTTTTCATAAAGGCGCAATTTTTGCCACGCGGTCGACAGCCGGCGCAATAGGTCTTCATGATTCCGGTTCGTTTCAAGTCGTTTTTCAGCGACAGGTAGCTGCTGCACAAGCCGCAGTTCATGCCGCAAGGAGCGATTAATATTGCTTCCATTTTCTTTACCCACATCTCCCAATCTATCCCCTTGCCCCTTCCTTTGCCAAAGGAAGGGGGAGGAAATGGAGAGGGGCTGCGCCCCTCTCGCTAACGCACTCCCCTTTTGGGGTATTGACGTCCCTCCTTTGTAAGGAGGGAGTGAGGGAGATTTTGTTTACCATTTACCCCTTATCCCCTTTTCTCTTTCATCACTTCCTTGTTACTTGCTACTTGGTACTTGTTACTTTATCAACCCTCACATCATACCCAAACTAAATAAAAAAGGGAAGCGTTAAAGCCTCCCTTTTCAAGTTCACAGACTTTAACGGTCTTTTACAGTTCTATCTCCTTGCAGTCCGGCGCGATAATCAGCTTCGGCTCGGTGACGGACTGGATATCTTCCGGCGTCAGGCCAGCGACCACCTCTTTGAGCACCATGCCCTTAGGGGTAATCTCTATCACCGCGAGGTCGGTGAAAAGCATGTTGACCTTGCCGACGGCTGTAGCCGGATAGGAAAGCTCTTTGACAACCTTATAGTCGCCATCCTTGGTGATATGTTCCATGGCGATGAACAGCTTCTTGGCACCGGCGCAGAGGTCCATCGACCCGCCGATATTGCCGACGAACAAGCCTCTGGCAGGATTAGACCAGCCCGCATAGTCGCCGCGGACATTAACCTGTAGGGCGCCCATGACCGCCACGTCGATATGCCCGCCGCGTATCATACCGAATGATTGACTAATATCAAAATAGGCGGAACCCGGCAGCGCCGTCACCGCCTGGCAGCTGGCATTAATCAGGTCCTGGTCAACATCGTCGCCGTCAGCCAGCGGCCCTGTCTTAAGCATCCCTATCTCGGACTGGAGACACACGTCCATGCCTTCAATCCAATTGCTTACCAGTGTTGGTATGCCGATACCCAGATTGACATAGCTGCCTTCTTTAATTTCACGGCTGACCCGTAGGGCAATCATTTCCCGGGGCAGACCTTCGAACTTAACTTTGGGAGACATTTATATCTTCCTCCTGCTTACTAGTCTATGGTTATAGCGAACTTGGGCCGCGGCACCTTAACCATCCGGTGCACATATACCCCGGGCGTATGCACATCATCGCCGTCCAATCCCCCGGGTTCGACCAGATTTTCGACCTCGGCAATAGTAACTCTGGCCGCCGTAGCCATGACATGGTTAAAATTTATCGCCGTCTTGGTATAGCGCAGATTACCTTCCCGGTCGCCGATATAAGCATGAATAAATGCGTAATCCGGCTTCAAAGCATATTCCAGAATATATTTCTGGCCGTTGATTATCCGTGTTTCTTTCGGCTTGCGGTTGGCTTCGATATTCGTGACGCTGCTTTCTTCTATTACCGAGCCGACGCCGGTGGGGGTATAAAAGGCGGGGATACCCGCGCCGCCGGCGCGGTACTTTTCCGCCATCGTCCCCATAGGGAAGACCTCGAACTCTATTTTTCCAGCCCTGACTGCCTGCTCGAAGGGGTCCTGCATGCCCTTGCTGGCCGAGCGGAAGAGCCCGTAGGAATCAATAACCTTTTTAAGCTGTCCGTTTAGCGTCAGCGCCCTTAATTCGTCAGCCGCGCCGAGCAGCGGGCCGCAGCCGCAGGAAAGTGTTAGATTCTTAGTACCCTTCTTGATAATGGCCTGGAGCAAAGCCCTCGGGACGCCGCAGGCAAAAAAGCCCGGGATGGCGATCATGGCGCCATCTTTAATATCGGCAATCGCCTCTTCCAGACTGGGCAAGACTTTATTCATGAACGAATTGCCTCCTTATGCTATTTCCCGAAACCACACGTCAGCGGACATCAGAACGAAATCACCGGAATAAAACGACCTGAGAATCCGCCAGACACACTCTTGATATTATAGCTAATTTCACCTTTCGATGTCAAAATCTACGAGCCAGCTGAACCAGCGCGTAATTGTAAAAACAATATTCATCGCTTATCATAGAGAATAGGTACGTGATGAAACAGCAGCAGAACTCAACCGATACGATTACCTTCCTGGGGACGGCCGGCGCCCGGTTTATGGTCAGCAAACAGCTCGCCGCCTCGGGCGGAATCTGGTTGAACCTCGGCGGCACGCAGCTCCTCCTCGACCCCGCCCCGGGAACAATCGTCCAGTCTAATAAAAGGAAACTGAACGCGGAAAAGCTGGACGCTATTATCCTCTCCCATCGGCACCTCGACCATTCCGGCGATGTCAATGTCATGGTCGAAGCCATGACCAGCGGCGGCTTTAAGCGCCACGGTTACCTTTATGCCCCCGCCGATGCCCTGGGTGACGAGCCGGTCATTTATTCCTATCTCAGGAAATTCATCGAGGGCATTATCGTTCTGGAAGCAGGCAAGTCCTATACCATAGGTAACGTCACTTTCTCCACGCCGGTCAGGCACGTGCATCCGGGCGAGACTTACGGCATGGTGTTTCAAACGCGGGGGCACAGCTTCTCCTATATTGCCGATACGCTCTATTTTGACGGTCTAGTTAAGAGCTACGCCAGCGAGCTGCTGATTATCAACATGGTCTTCACCGAGCCCCGCCCGCCCGTCGAGCACCTGGCAATACCGGATGCCGCGCGAATCATTGCAGAAATCAAGCCCAAAGTAGCCATTTTAAGTCATTTTGGCATGCATGTCTGGCAGGCAAAGCCATGGAAAATAGCTGAAGAGATAACGCAGCAAACAGGAATAAAAGTAATCGCCGCACGGGATGGCATGAAATTCGACCTGGCACAGCTGGATGAAATATAGGAGTAGCATGGAAACAGCAAGTTTTGAGCAGCTCGTCGCCAGAGCTATTGAAAGCCTGCCCGAGGAAATCCGCGAAAGTCTGGAAAATGTCGACGTCATCGTGGCAGACGATTTGACGCCTGATCAGCGACAAAGTGAGGGTTTGAAAAATAACGAAACACTGCTCGGACTTTACGAAGGGGTGCCTTTGACCAAACGGACACATGGCTACAGCGGCGTAGTGCCGGATAAAATTACCATTTTTCAAAAGCCCATTGAAGCCTCGTGTAAAAACGATATACAAATCGTAGCCGCCGTACAGCGGGTCGTCCGACACGAGATTGCCCATCACTTCGGCATCGATGATGACCGACTTAAAGAGATACGAAGATATTAAGCTATTTCAAAGTTTTCACCATGTAGTCGCCCTGTGACTCATAGCCGAACTCGACGCGGTAATATTCTTTAGCGCCCGTCCCGCTTAAGATAACCATCCGGCTGGCGTTAAACTCTTCTTTAGCGATACGCTCCGCCTCGCGTAATAATGCTTTACCATAGCCTTTGTGCTGCGCGGCGGTATCGTTCTTCTCGCTAAGGGGCACTTCGGGTCCGAAAATATGCAGCTCTCTAACTATCGCTTTGTTTCCCTTTAGCCCCCGCTCCAATGCTGGAACAGGAATAGACTGAATTCTAAGTCTTAGCAGACCGAACAGCGTTTCGTTCTCATCCTCGAAAGAGAGGAATATTTCCTTACCGCCGGCAGCAGTATAATCCATCCTGACCAGGCGCGGCTCACCGATTTCCCTTCCGGCTAAAAGGCGGTGGCCAAACTCCCGGCAGCGCGTACAGTGACATTCGATGCCCTGTTGTTTCATCCGTTCTCTTACGATATCGCGTAGCGAGTCCTTAAGTCCAGCGACGATATACTTGGATGAGATATCGCGCAGCACGCGGGAGATTCGCACGTACTTCGGAACCAGCGCTTTTATCTGGATAATCAGGTTTACCATTGTCTCGTCGTTATAAGGCTGGTAACGCCCCTCTCGATACCACGTTGCCAGCTCGGTGCCTTCTACCACCATGGTGGGATAGAGCTTAAGTCCGTCCGGCTTAAAACAGTCGTCGGTAAAAAGCCGTCGAGACATTTCCAAGTCTTTTTCCGGCGATGAGCCGGGTAATCCCGGCATCCAGTGATAGTAGACTTTGAAGCCGCTCTCACGGAGTCGTTTGGTGGCTTCCACTACCGCCTCGACCCCATGTCCCCGCCGTACCAGCTTGTAGATATCATCGTCCAAGGTCTGCACGCCAAGTTCTACCCGCGTTGCGCCGAACTCCAGCATACGCTTGATTTCCGCAGGCCCGCACCAGTCCGGCCGCGTCTCGATGCAAAGTCCGGTGCAGCGGTTGCGGGCAGTCTCATTAATTTTCTTCGCATCCTCCAACGACGCCGCTTCCACGCCGTTAAGAGCGTCGTAAAGGTCTTTGACAAATTGATACTGGTACTCTAAAGGCTGCGCCAAAAAAGTGCCGCCCATGATGATAAGCTCGATTTTATCTGTAGGATGTCCCATATCCTCGAACATCCTGATTCTAACTTTCACCTGTTGGCCGGCGTCGAAGTCGCTGCTCCTGGCGCGCAGCACCGCCGGCGACTCCGGCGTGTAGCTCTGGGGCGCATCAATATAGGTGGGACAATAGACGCACTTGCCGGGACAGCTCATCGGTTTGGTCATCACCGCCAGCGGTGTTACCCCGGAGATAGTTCTTGCAAATTTCCTTATCTTAGCCATACTATTATAAGAAGTCCGACCCTGTCATTGTGAGCGGAGCGAATCAATCCGCCTGCCCTCTTTAATCGGGACAATAGTTTAAATAGGCAGTCACTCTAAGTTTAGCAGATAGGTGCTTATGTCAACAACGCGAGAAACCTACAACCGTATAGCGGCATCCCGATATAATTTCCGGCAACACTCCAGATTCCAGGTGGAACTGGGAGAACTGGCGCGGCGGTGGCAAAAGGGCAAGCTTCTTAATGTCGGCTGCGCTCACGGGCCGGACTTTATTCCCTTTAAAGAATCCTTCGAGCTATACGGAGTAGATTATTCTCCGCAAATGCTGGATTTAGCTAAGAAATACGCCGCTAAAAATCAGTTCAGCGTTAATCTAGTAGAAGCTGATGCACGTAATCTCCCTTATGCTAACGACTTTTACGACTTCGCTATTGCCATCGCCGTCTACCACCATATCGAAGATAAAGACGGAAGAATGAAAGCGCTTAAGGAGCTTTACCGCGTGCTAAAGCCCGGCGGGGAGGCTTTCATTACCGTCTGGAACCGGTGGCAGCCCAGGCACTGGCTCCAGAAAAAAAGCTTTATGGAACCCTGGAAAACCAGAGAGAAAACGCTCTACCGCTACTATTACCTGTTCACCTACCGCGAGCTGGAGAAGCTGGCGCGCCGGGCAGGCTTCGAGGTTATAAAGTCCTATCCTGAAGACCGCTATAAATTTCCTTTTAAGATATTTTCGCGGAATATCTGCCTGCTGGTGAAGAAAATTTAATTACCTGTCTTCCTCCACCCACAACCTCTCCCCATCGGTAATAAAGGTAATCGTGCCGTTTTCGTCCGTGCGGTAAACATTATCCTCCCCCAACTTTGCCTCCAGCCTCTCCACTACCACATTATTTGGTAATTCATACGTATTATTGGCGCCGACGGATATCACCGCCGCCCGCGGATTTACAACCGCCAGGAATTGCTCTATGGTGGAGGTGTTCGAGCCGTGATGGGCAACTTTGATGACCGTCCCTTTGATATCCGCCCGTAAACGGATTAACTCCCACTCCGCCTCGCTCGTGGTGTCCCCGGTGAGTAAAAAACTGACTTTGCCGTCCTTAAGCAGCAGCACTACACTGTTGTTATCCACATCCGACTCACTGCCTTTGATGGGATTAGCCGAAGGCCATAACACTTCGATGGTAACGCCGCCACCCAAATCTGTGCGCTGTCCGGCGTTGGCGATAGTGCTTTTAATCCCTGCCTCCCTGATAAACCTTATCCATTCATTATATAGAGAGGATTCACCTTCGGAAAGGAGATAAAGCACCTGCCCCACATCGTAGCGGCGCAGCGCCTCCAGCAGCCCGGCGAGGTGGTCCTGGTGGGGATGGGTCAATACCACCAAGTCGATGCTCCTATCCCAGAAAGGCATCCGCTCGCCTAACTCCAGGGTAAGATTCTGGGGACTGGGCCCGCCGTCAATAAGCACCCGCTGACTTCCTTTTTGAATGAGAATAGCATCCCCCTGCCCCACATCCAGGAAGCTGACGCGCAGCTTGGCATCGGGCATAGTGGCAGCGGTATAAACCACCAACATGGCTATCACCAGCAGCGGCGCGATAGCCCACTTAAGTTTGCCGGCTAGTCCAAAGCCGATACTAAAGCCCGCCTTCATCACGCCGGATGCGCCGGAAAACAGACTACGTACACCACCCCACCGACCGTGTAGCCAGATGAGCAATACGAGGATGGCATAATAGACCGCGATAATAACAGGACTTAGCGAGTCGATTTTAATGGCCGAGATTGCTGGCGACCCCATGCCGCTGACCACTGCTATCATGAACGATAAAAAGGGCCAGACTAGCCAGCCGAAAACTTGAGCCACCGCTACCGAAGCCAGCCCGAGTAACATCGTTAGCGTCCCTAAAATAATTATCACAGGTAACACTGGCATTAGTAAGAACGTGGCAATCGGTCCCACCAGCGAAAAAATGCCGAAGTAATAAGCAATTAAAGGCCACACAGCGATAATGGACGCCAGTGAAGCGCTCAAGCTATCGCTAACTAAATTAAGTGTCGAGACAAGGAATCCCTCATCGCCCCATCTGGCAGTAATTACCCGCCTGCCGAAATCCCTTAAAATTGGATAAATGAAAATCAGTCCCGCCATAGCGAGAAAGCTCAACTGGAAAGAGGCATCGCCCAGGATATACGGGCTTATGCCCACCATCACCGCCGCAGTGAAAATTAACGCTGTAAAACTGTTACGCTGCCTACCCAGAGCTTCGGCGAAAAGAAAAATGCTAGCCATAATCGCGCCCCGCACCACCGGTGGGTTCATGCCGGTGATAACGGTATAAAACCAGATTACTCCAAGAGCCAGCCAAACATAGAGATAACGCCTTCTGCCGAAGAGCCATAACCCGATAGCCAGCAGAATACCAGCCATGATGCCGATATTTTGACCGGATATCGCTAGCAGGTGAGCCGTGCCACTGCGGGTGAAATCGTCATTCAAGTCGGCGGGGATATTGCCGCGTAGTCCCAGCAGAATCCCCTGCGCCAAAGATGCCTGCGGTTCCGGCAGCACTTCGGCCAGTTTTTGCGCCAAGTTCGCCCTTAAATCATAGATCCATGCCAGCGGTGGAAAGCCGTGGCCCGTTTCCAGCACCGCTATTTTAGGATAATATATTGTGGCGTAAATACCCTGGTGCGCCAGATATCCTTTATAATCAAAATCTCCGAGCATAGGCGGCGTTTGCAACTCTCCGGTGATATCGACTAAATCACCGTATTTGTATTCGGGATACCGTGGGACGGTTATTAAAACCTTTCCCTCAACACCCTGCCAGCCGTTTTCCAAGCGTATTTCTTCTACCGCTAGGGTCAATTGCGTGCTTTTATCCCTGATATCCGGAGCTGCTGAAATCACTCCCTTTATCTCCACCGCACCTATATCGTTATAGAAACTGATACGGCTCTTATCTACTGTATAAAGGCTGGTATAAGCATAAACAGTAGCGCCGACGAAAAGAAAAATACCCAGACTGATGAGGATAATGGCTTTCCTATAGCGGCGCGTTAAGAAAAGGCAAAACAGGGGCACCAGACCAATAAGGCAAAACAGCGGCGGCAGCTTTAAAATAGTGCCAAGGTATATCCCCACCAACCAGATAGAGCTAAGACATATCAGTATCATAAGCTCCTATTATGGTATCAATCGTTTACGGTTATCAAGTCTTTTACCTTATCGAAATTGGATTCGCCGAAGCCCGGCACTTTCAGCAGCTCATTGATATCGTGGAATAAGCCATGCTCGTTACGATAATCGATGATACCCTGTGCCTTTACCTCGCCGACGCCGGGAAGGGCTTCCAGCAGCCAGGCTTCCGCCCGGTTGATATTGATTTTCTGCGGGGTTGCCCTCTTATCCGCTTCGTCGATAGTCAACTCAACGTTATCCAGGTTGGCGCCTTCCTTTAATCCCCCCGCCGCCCCGACAATGTCTTGGAGGGTATCACCGGCGAATACGGGATAATAGCCGGGGTTGTTTACCGCGCCGCCGACATATATCGTCCCCGTGATTTCGCGTTGCGGCTTGATGGTGATTTCCAAAGCCTGACCGGTATTGCATTTGAGGGCGATAAACACGCTGCCGACGATAATCGCTATCGCCAGCAATAGTGCTACAATAGTCCAGCCGCTGATTATTTTACCCGACTTCACTTAGCCGCTCCGCCTCCCGGTACCAGAATAGCATTATAATGTACCACTAAATTATGCCATTTGGCGAATTGATAGACGTGCCGCAGGCTGACTCGTTTATTGGGAAACGGATAGGAGCTTATTAGAAGAATAAAAAGCTATAGATAATGAAAAAGCGTTGACCAGCCTATTAACCGCTTAAGGCTGCTTTTAAAGCTTCTTTAAATTCGGAGGGAGTAATGGCTATTATCTGGTCGCCCGCTTGAAGTATGGTATGGGCGACCGGGACATGAGCGCTGCCTTTGCTGGGAATAATCAATGCCAGCTGACTTTCACTGGGCAAGTCGAGGTCTTTGACCATTTTCCCCACCGTGGAAGACCTCGGCGATATTCTTACGTCGACGATGACCAGTCCTTTTTCATCCAGGGTCAGGAGCTGGGTTACGGGGTGCGTTGGCACTTCATGCTCGATAGCCTCAATGATAATGTCGGTGGAGTTGACTGTTACATCCACACCCAGCTTCTTGAAGAGGATAGTGCTTCTGGGATTGCGGATGCGGGCGATGGTGCGGGGTACATTATGCTTGTGCTTGGCGATCTGGCAAGCGACGAGGTTATCCTCATCATCGCCGGTTACTGCCACGAACATATCAGCGCGCCCGGTGCCAACCTCGGCAAGAGTCGACGCTTCGCAGCCGTCACCGCGGAAACAAACGCTGCCCAGCTCATCAGTGATTGTTTTACAGACACGGGCATCTTTTTCCAGAACCAATACCTCATGTCCTTCCTGGAGCAATGTTTTAAGCAGATAATAACCGAGGCGACCTCCGCCAACGATGATAATATACATATTTATCCCGAGCCTTCTATTTTTTCCCTTAGTAATTGTGCGAATATTTTGGTGGGGCTTATCGTCTCCAGACCGAGGGCGCTATACATCTCTTCTCGAAGGGGATCGTAAATGCGGCACACTACCCTCGGTACATTAAAAATATACTTAGCGATTTGGCAGGCCATGACGTTACGGTTATCACCCTGGGTCACTGCCACAAAGACTTCCACATCTTCGATACCTGCCTTTTTTAACGATTCCTCGTCAGTGCCGTTACCATAAAGAGCGGTGCCGTGGAAGGAGGGCGGTAATCGGCGAAAACTATAGGTATCGTTATCGAGGATAGTAACCTTGTGACCATCTTCGTCCAATAAAGTGGCTAGCCTGGCGCCGACCCTGCCGCATCCCATAATCAATATGTTCATATCAATAACCTAACTTCGCTTATTCGTTGCCTTACTGCTGGTAAAGTATAACCGGGCAGGGTGAATTTTTCAACACATAAGGCACGGTATTACCTAAGCTGAACTGCCCGAAATGCTGTTTATGAGAGATGCCCATGAGAATCAAGCTGACGCCTCGCTCCACCGCCTCATCTACGATAGCCGGACCCACCTCTCTCGCCTGGAGAACATCAGTCTCGATTTCAAAGTCCTCCTCGCTGGCAGTAGCTTCGGCTTTATCAAGTATCTCCTCGGCTTTTTTGATTTCCGATTCGATTTCGGCATCCAGCGGCAGGGCGCGTTTTATCGCCACCACCGATACCGCCCAGACCTTGCCCTTGTCCTTTTTAGCGAGTCGGCAAGCCAACCTGATAGTTTCTAAATCTGATGCCGCACCGGATACCGTCACGAGAATCTTCTTAAACACTATTACCTTCTAAGTTCATCGTCAATTTAACAGTGGCAATTATAACTCTAATGGTAAAAAACTACAACATTCTACCGTCTGATACTATTTTTCCTGTTTTATCGACCAATCTGAAGACGTTTTCTTACGAAAACGACGGTAGAGAAAATACACGATTAGACCGACCCCCAGCCAGGAAAAACCGACGACTCGACCGATGGCGTGGGTATAGACCACCATGAACCAGGTAGCAAAAGTCGCTAATCCGCCTATCACAGCTGTTATTGGTATTTCTCTCCCTTTAATGCGGATATTTAGTGGTATTTTAAAAGGCCGAGGGAGATTAGGCTCCTTGATGCGCAAGGCAATGATAGAAGCATGAGCCGTGGTGTAGGCCAGCACGGCTCCAAAAGCGTACAGGTCAACAAGGAGCGTAATCTGGCCGGTTGCTATTAGTACGGAAGCGATGATGGAGAATATTAAAATCGCATTTAGCGGTACGCGAGCCCGTTTGCTGACACTGCTGACCGCACTAGGCAACTGCTGACGCTGCCCCATGTAATAAGCCAGCCGTGATGCGCCCAGCATTCCAGCGTTAGTAGCGATGATAAGAATCGTCACAGCCAGAATCGCCACCCAGAAACTTAGCACCGGCCGGATAGCCAATGGCATAGCATTGGCAATGCCCATGATGGGGTCCTGTAAATACTGCTGCGTCAGGTTGGTGACCCAAGTGCCATCGGGAGCTTGATGTACTGGGTAAGCGCTTAAAGCAGTCATCGAGAGAAGAGAATATAAGGCTATTACCGTAACAAATACGAGCAATACTGCCCGGGGGATGCTTTTTTCCGGCCGACGAGCTTCGCTGCCTAAGTTGGACACTGTCTCGATGCCGGTGTAAGCAACCATAGATATCGATATGCCGAATACAAGCTGATTCATAGTCGGCGCGACACCCCATTGTACGTTATGGATAAGTGTTGGTAGATTGATAATTAAAACTACACCCAATACGGCGATTGTCACCTGGGTCAATATGTCGACCAGCACCAGTATGATATTCAAACGTGAAGAAGTTTGAACGCCCCGGATATTTATGTATGCCAATATTACTACTATTACGATGCCACCGATGCTATTGGCCGGCCATTCTTTGAGAATTGGGAAAAAATACCCCATGTAGTTAGCCGCTGTGAAGGCAGAAATTGACATGGTCACAATGTAATCCAACATCAACACCCAGCCGGCGATAAAGCTTACCCAGGGATTAAATGCGCGGTAGGCGAAGGCGCCAGAACCGCCAGCCTCAGGCAGCGCAGTAGCGCCCTCGGCATAGGTCAAGGCAGTGAACAGGAAAACAACGCCGGAAATCATCAACACCAGAGGAGTCAACCCCAGGGCGGACATGGCTACCACTCCCAGAGCATAATAAATAGAAGAACCTACGTCCCCATACGCGGTACTGAACAGTCCAGGTACACCTAATACTCGTCTTAAGTGATAGCGCGTAATGCGCCCGGGGCGAAAAAACCTATCACCAGGTTTAGGATTCCAGTTATCAGGCATATATCGTCACTAGACCAACATCGTATTTTAGCATAAATACTATCAACAAAATACGCCAGACTTCTTTCAGATTTAATCTTTTATACGAAAATATCGCATTTTACTCTTGATGCACTTGACATTTGTGTTATAGTTATCTATAATAATGTCAATTGGCACGATTATTATAGGATTGTACTTATGATGATTAAGACAAGAGTCTTTGAAATGGCGAATGGGAAATACCACAACCTTTCCGATCTGGCGAGGGCAATGGGACTGTCTATCAGCCAGATTTACCGCGTCCGTGAAGGCAAACGCGGTATTAATGAGAAATTCATCGTCGGTGCCAAGCGGGCTTTCCCCGACCACAGATTGGACGACCTCTTCTACTTCCCCTCGGAACACAACTAACCATTATCCGCAAAAATACAACGTATCTAGATATTATCTTCGGGCGCTTGCCCTGTTGTTACATCTTCCGGCTCGATTTTGCGCAAAGCCTCCGGACTTTCCAGCCGGTCAACATAGAGCATGCCGTTCAGATGGTCGATTTCATGTTCCAACGCTTGAGAAAGCAGTCCTTCCGCCTTAATACGTATCGCTTTGCCATTGAGGTCCAGTCCCTTGGCAGTTACCGTTTCCGCCCGGTATATCTCACCGATATAGCCGGGAATGCTTAAGCACCCCTCGTTAACAAGGCGCCGCCCCTTGCGGCGGGCGATTTCCCCGTTTATCAGAATAATGTCTTTGGCTTCTTCTTCTGGCAGGCAGATAACGGTGATGCGTAAAGAAACCCCAACCTGCGGCGCCGCCAGCCCTACCCGGCCGGGCTCGGCATGCAGCGTCTCCCGCATATCGGCAACTAATTTCTTTACGGATTTATCGATACTGCTGACCCGCTTGGTCTTTTTACGCAGAATGGGGTCGGGAACCGTTCTTATTGGTAGAACTGCCATATTGTCTCTTTCTAAAAAATTCGTTTAGTCTATTTTAAGTTTACTGAACGAGACCTATCGGGTCAATATCCACCGTCCAGCCATGGCCAAAATCCAGCGGTGTCAGAAATTCTGACAGATTTTGCCCGCGGATAATCAGCTGCCAGCGGAACCTGCCCCGCAGGCGATGGATAAAAGCCGGCGCCGGACCGATAATACTAATGCCCCCGATGCCCCTGGTATTGCTTTCCTCGATAAGCGTTTTTTGCATCTTTTCCGCTTCGCGCTGGCAGACGGCGTCATTGGTATGGGTAAAAACCAACCGGGCAAGCTGGGTAAAGGGCGGATTTTTCAGCTGACGCCGGTAGGCGATTTCCTGCTCGTAGAAAGCCGCATAATCGTTGCGAGCTACCGACTGGATAGCGTAGTTCTCCGGGGCAAAGGTCTGGATGATAACCTTACCGCCGGCCAGCCCCCGCCCCGCCCTGCCAGCTACCTGGCATAATAGCTGGTATGTCCGCTCGCCGGCACGGAAGTCCGGGAGATTCAGGCTGGTGTCGGCGTTGACAACCCCTACCAGCGTTACCGACGGTATATCCAGTCCCTTGGCGACCATCTGCGTGCCGATAAGCACGTCCGCGGCACGACTGCTAAATTTTCGCAAGATATCCTCGTTGGATGTCCTCCCGGTAGTAGCGTCGCTATCCCAGCGTAGCTGCCGGGCGCGCGGAAAGGCTAGCCTTACCTCTTGCTCCAGCTTCTGCGTGCCAGCCCCCAGGAATTTCAGCTGGCGGTTACCGCAGTTGGGGCAGGCATTAGGCACCGGTATCTTATAGTTGCACTGGTGGCAGGTTAAAATATCATCGTTAATGTGGTGGGATAGCGGCACCTCGCAGCGGCGGCAGCGCAGCACAAAGCCGCACCGCCGGCATTGAATATAATATGCCCCACCCCTCCGGTTCAAAAATAGTATCACCTGTTCGCCGGCGGCGATAGCTTTATTGATGGACTGCCCCAGCACCCGACTGAACATGCTGCGGTTGCCCGCTTTAAGCTCCTCCCGCATATCCACCACCTCCACCTGCGGCAGGGTCGCTCCAGGCGTAACCCGTTGCGGAAGCTCCAGCAGCTTGTATCTTCCGTTTTTCGCTTGATAGTATGTCTCGACATCCGGCGTGGCGCTGCCGAGGACGACTACTGCTCCGGTCAATTCCGCGAGTTTGATTGCCGCATCACGCGCGTGGTAATGCGGCGAGCTATCCTGCTTGTAAGTCCACTCATGTTCTTCATCGATGATGATGAGGCCGAGGCCCGGCTGGGGAGCGAAAAGGGCGCTGCGTGAGCCGATGACGACGTCGCACTCGCCGTTCTTGATGCGGTGCCATTCGTCGAACTGCTCCCCTGGGGATAGTTTGCTGTGTAAAACCCCAACCCGCCCGGGGAAACGCGCGGCAAAACGCTCGATGGTCTGGGGGGTTAGCGCTATTTCTGGTACCAGGACAATGCCCTTTTTCCCCTGCTGTATCGCCTCGGCTAATGACTGTAAATATATCTCGGTCTTGCCGCTGCCCGTAATCCCGTGGAGTAAAAAGACCCGCGGTGATGCTCCATCTCTGCCTGTTTTATCCAGTTCCGCTTTGATTGACGCGAAAGCAACTTGCTGGTCGTCAGTGAGGTTCAAAGGCAAGGAAAGATTAATTTCATCATAAGATATGGGCTCCCGCCGCACTTCAACTGTTTTAAACGCGACCAGTCCGTGACGCAAAAGCGCATCGGCGATGGATTTGTCGCAGCCGGTCTTTCTTCTGGTTTCTGCCCAGGGCAGCGGTCGGGACTGCTCTTTTAAAAAGTCGTAAAGCCTCGCCTGTCTGGGTGAAAGCTTTAAATCTCCACCGCCCTTAGCCACCAGACTGATATAGAGCTCACTTTTAGGTTTCATCCTGATTGGCGACAACTCATAGCTACGTTTAACCAATCCTTGTCGGACCATTTGCGAGACAACGGTGCCGGCTTTCTTTTTACCGAGCGTTTTCTCGATGGCTTTTAGCTCAACCTTGCCCTTTTTCAGAGAAAATACGATGACTTTCTTTTGTTCGTCTTCAAGAGCGGCAATATCAATGTCCGGATTAGTTGTCTGGATGAAGGTCAGCGCTTTCCGCTCGAATGACGGCGGCAGCATCAAAGCCACGGCGCTGAAAAGCGGCGCAAGGTAATAGTCGCTTATCCAGCGGGCGAGCGATATTTGATGTTGGGATAATATGGGGACCGATTCGATAATGTCGAGGATGTCGCGGGTGTCTTCCACGGCAGGAAGGGGCGTGATTTCCATAACGATGCCCTGGAGGATTTTCTCACCGAAAGGCACCAGCACTGCCTGTCCCGCAAGAACATTCAATCCTTCGGGAATAGCGTAGCTGAAAGTACGACGCTGGGCTACCGGCGAATTGACACTTACCTCGGCGTATCTCATCCCAGACTCCAGAGAGGATATTCAGGTATTACCCAGCTATTTGATATTAATAAAAACCTAGGCTTTAGGCTCTTCTTTTTTTTCGTCTTTAGCCGGTTCAGCCGGCTCGGCAGGTTTTTCCGCGGTCGGAGTTTTTTCTTCGGGTTGCTCGACTACAGCTTCTGGCTTTTCTTCCTTGACTGCTTCTGGCGCTTTTTCTTTGGATTTTTTAGCTTTTTTCTTTTCTTCTTTAGCTGCTTCCGGTGCGGCCGGCTGTTCCGCCGCCACGGCAACCGCCGCTTCATCCATAATAGGCTCTATCTCTTCCTCGGGCGGCGCTTGGAGCAGCTCCTCGCCTACCTGTTCTCTAATTTTCCTCTCCACACGCTTAATCTTGCGTCGGGCTTCTTTGCCGCTAAGACTGCGCAGATAGTAAAGCCGGGAGCGGCGCACTTTGCCCTGCCGCACGATTTCCACCTTTTCCACCATCGGTGAACTTAACGGGAAGGTACGCTCCACGCCGATGCCGAAGGCGACATGCCTTACGGTATAGCTAGCGCCATGACCACCGTGCTTTATCTTGATGACGACGCCTTGAAAAACCTGAATTCTTTCCTTATCGCCCTCGACTATTTTGGTACTGACCCGCACCGTATCGCCGGGCTGGATATCAGGAATTTTTTTGTTCTTTTTAATGTCCAGCAGTGTTGAAACATCCATGTTAAGACTCCCTATCTTTAATTAATCTTTTTTATCGGTATGCATCATGCGCTTTACCAGGCGCTTGTCTTCAAGTCCAAGGTCGGCTTTATCTAACAACTCGGGACGCTTTTCCAGCGTCCGTTTGATTATCTGCTCCCGCCGCCACTTGGCAATCTGCGCATGATTGCCGGAAAGCAAAATCTCCGGCACCTGCCAGCCGCGGAAATCCGCCGGACGCGTATACTGCGGATATTCTAACAGACCGCTGGCGTGAGAATCATCCAGGGGTGACTCCTCTGAACCCAGCACTCCCGGCACCAACCGTAGCACGGCATCCGCCACCACCATCGCCGGCAGTTCACCGCCGGTTAAAACATAGTCGCCGATGCTGATGGTATCGGTAGCCAGGTATTCGATAACGCGTTCATCGACGCCCTCATAGTGGCCGCAAATTAAAATAATATGCGGGTGCTGCGCCAGCTCCTGCGCTATTTTGTGCGAAAACAATCTGCCCTGTGGCGTTAGCAAAATAATCGGCAGCATGGCACCTTTATCATCCAGTTTGTCTTTAATAGCTTCAACCGCTTCGAAGATAGGCTCCGGCTTCATGACCATACCGGCGCCGCCGCCATAGGGATAGTCATCCGCCGTATGGTGTTTATCATGGGTATAGTCGCGAATATTCACCGTATTGATGCTGACCAGTCCGGTATCGATAGCCCGTTTGAAAATGCCAAAACTGAACGGGACTTCGAACATCTGTGGAAACAATGTTAAAATATCGATGCGCATTTTATTTATGAACTCTGGCATTCTGCAGAGAATGCTCCGTCACTTCTCCCTTAATGATTTCCACGGCATGCGATAGGGCTGGCAATATCGCCTCGAGACATTCCCGCACGGCTTTAGTGCTCCCGGGCATATTGATAATGAGGCACTGCCCCCGCTGCCCCGCCACCGCCCGACTCAACATCGCCATCGGCGTTTTTTCTAATGATTTCGCCCGCATCGCTTCGGCGATACCAAGCACTTCCCGCTCTATCACCGCTAATGTCGCTTCTGGCGTAACATCCCTTTTGCTTAAGCCAGTGCCGCCCGTGGTCAAGATAACGTCCACTTTACCGCTATCTGCCCAATCGCATAGCGTGGCGGCGATAACGTCTTTCTCGTCCGGCACAATCTCGTATTTAATGACATTACTATCGATAGTAGCCACGATATCCCTGATGGCCTCGCCGCTTTTATCCTGGCGCTGCCCCTGCGAGCCTTTATCGCTGATGGTGAGTATGCCGATGTTAATCATAGACTTTTTCACAAAACAAATTATATTCTACCACAGATATGGCTTAAGGCGAAAGTGCCTTACGCTTCCCCACTTTACCCCACCCCATCAACAGTTACATTTTTTACAATTCAAGCATTCGTTTTCATAAAACCCCACAGATTCACCCTAAATAGTAGATATTTTAATATAAATACTTGACAAATGTGTATGATTGTGTTATAAAATGGTAAATCGTGGTAAATAGTGGTAATATAGGGGAAGAAGTAGAGTAAAATGTTTTACGGTGAGTTTGACTACAAAATCGATGAAAAAGGCAGACTTCCCATCCCGCCCAAATTCCGGGGCGTCTTCAAGGATGGCATTGTCCTGACTTCCAGCGCAGAAAACTGCATCACCGCCTATACGGTTACAGAGTGGAAAAAACTATCCGCTTCTCTTACCAATAGCCCGCTATCACGCAGCAAGATGCGGAGGTTGAGTCGCGCCCTCTTTTCTACCGCTTTCACCACACTGATTGACGGACAGGGCCGCATCGCTATCCCCGCCCCGCTCCGCGAGCATGCCCAGATTACCGGCGACGCCGTTGTCGTCGGTGTAAATACCTATCTGGAGCTTTGGAATAAAGCGCTCTGGGAGGAAGAAAAGGCAACCAGCCAGCAGCAAGCCTGGCAGATTATAGAAAGCCTGGAAACCGATGAATAGTAGGTCTGCCCCAAGCCATACTCCGGTTCTATTACTAGAATCGCTTAGAGCACTGGCCGTCGAGCCTGGCGGTCGCTATGTGGACTGCACGCTCGGTAGCGGAGGTCATGCCGCTGCCATTTTGGAAAAGAGCTCCCCCGGTGGTCAGCTGCTCGGCATTGATGCCGACCCGAATGCTTTAGAAGCCGCTAGAAAGCGGCTTCAGGACTATAAAGAGTCCGTCCTGCTCGTGAACGACAACTTCGTCAACCTGCAGTCAATTTGCATTAAATACAAGTTTTTCCCCGTACACGGCATTCTCCTCGACCTCGGTCTCTCATCCCTGCAGCTGGATGAGAGCGGCCGCGGCTTCAGCTTCCAGCATGATGCTCCGCTGGATATGCGCTTCAATCCCGACCAGGAAGTTAGCGCCGCCGATATCGTTAATACATGCTCCGAGGCTAAACTAGCGCAAATTATCCGGGCCTACGGCGAGGAAAGCCAGAGCTACCGCATCGCCCGGAGTATCATCAAGGAACGCCCCATCACCACCACTCTACAGCTGGCGAATTTGATAGAAAAGACCATCGGGCGGAGGGGTAAAATCCACCCCGCCACGAAGACTTTCCAGGCGCTACGCATCGCCGTCAATCATGAGCTCGAGTATCTGGAATCGGTCTTGAGGCAGGCAATCGACCTGCTTGGCTACGAGGGCAGGCTCGTGGTAATCAGCTATCACTCTCTTGAGGACCGGATTGTTAAACAGTTCATGCAGCAGGAAGCTAGAGGCTGCATCTGCCCTACCGGAACTCCGGTATGCATTTGCGGTCATACGCCAAGTTTAAGATTACTCAATAAGAAAGTAATTACTCCTACAGAAATGGAGATTAAAAATAATCCGCGCAGTCGGAGCGCTAAATTAAGAGCCGCTGCACGCATTACATCGCAAAGTGACTGCCACGCAACCACCGCCGACCATGATTTTATCACTATTGCAAAATCCAGGGTCTGGCGTAAGCCAACCTTGATACAGAAAACCAGGACATTTCTCCTGGCAGCTTAATATAGAGAAAGATTTAACTCGTAATTAAGGAGGGCAGATGAAAAAAAGCAATATCATAACTTCTATTGATGTCGGTACTACCAAGATATGTACTATCATGGCGGATATCGTTGATGGCGTGCCCCGGGTCGTGGGCGTCGGCATCTCACCCTCCAGAGGGCTCCATAAAGGGCTGGTGATCAACATCCATGAAGCCAGAGAGTCGATTCGCGATTCGGTGAGAAAAGCGGAGCAGACCAGCAACTTCAAAGTGGAATCAGCCTATGTCGGCGTTACCGGCCGCCATGTAACCTCGAACAATAACCACGGCGTAGTCGCTATTACCCGCAACGACCGCGTCGTACGCCCGATTGACCTGAAGCGTGTGCTCATCTCCGCGCAGAGCATAAAAACACCTTCAGATAGAAGGCTGCTCCATGTAATCCCCCGCGGTTATGCAGTAGATGGCCAGGCGGGCGTGCAAAATCCTGTAGGCATGCACGGCTTCCGGCTTGATGTCGAGACCCATGTAATCACCGCTGCGGTAACCTCCATACAAAATCTCGTAAAATGCATCCGCAGCCTCGGGATAGAAATCGAAGACCTCATCCTGGAACCTCTCGCCAGCAGCGAGGCGGTCCTATCCGACGACGAGCGTCAGGTAGGCGTCATCATGGCGGATATCGGCGGCGGCACTACGGACGTAGCCATCTTTAGGGAAGGCAGCATCTGGCATACCTCGATTCTGCCCGTGGCTGGCTATCAGCTAACCCGCGATGTCGCCATCGGTCTCGGGCTGCCGTTCGAAATCGCCGAGGAGATGAAGAAAAAGTATGGCAGCGTCATGCCCGTCTATGAGAAGAACAAGAAGGGAGATACCGCTCCGGCTATCTCCAACGATGGACACGGCGTTTCTTACCAGGATTTATGCGACATTATCAAAGCCAGAGTCGAAGAAATTTTAAAGCTTATCGTTCTGGAAATGCCAAACTCAAACTACGAAGAGCTCGTGCCGGGCGGACTGGTGCTTACCGGCGGTAGTGCTAACCTCTCGGGGCTGGCGGCGCTGGGTAGAGAATCCCTCAATATGCCGGTGAGAATAGGCGTTCCCAGCAACACCTACGGTATCGGCGATATGCTCCAGGACCCGGCTTATGCTACCAGCGTCGGCCTCATTCTCTGGGGGAATAAGCATCATGGCAAGAAAAACTGGAAGGGAAGCGGCTTCGGCGGCTCTCTACACAACCTGGTGTCTCAAATTAGTAAATTATTCGGCTAAGATATCGATATTAGAAGAAAAATCTTATACTCGACAAAAAGGAGGAGGATATGGCAAGAACCAGTTTCGTGGCTAATCCAGCTAAGATTAAAGTCGTTGGTCTGGGTGGTGGCGGCAGTAATGCAGTGACCCGCATGGTGAGAGAGAATATCCAGGGTGTCGAGTTCATCGCGATGAACACCGACGCCCAGGCTCTAGCCGTTTGCGAAGCGCCGATGTGCGTTCAGCTTGGACCCAAGCTGACGAGGGGGCTTGGCGCCGGCGGCGACCACCATGTTGGCGCTAAAGCCGCCGAGGAAACTCGCGATGAACTCCGGGAAATCATCGGCGGAGCCGATATGGTGTTCATCACTGCCGGCATGGGCGGCGGCACCGGCACCGGCGCGATTCCGATCGTCGCCGAGATTGCTAAATCAAGCGGCGCGCTGACCATCGCGGTAGTCACCAAGCCCTTCGATTTCGAGGGCGTTCACCGTATGGAGACGGCGGAAGAGGGTATTCAAAATCTTGTCGATAAGGTCGATACGCTGATCATTATTCCTAACGACCGTCTCTTAACCCTCTGTGACAACAGGACTGGTGTGGACAGCGCCTTTAAATTAGCTGACGATGTCTTGAGGCACGGTGTTCAGGCTATCGCCGAGGTAATTACCACCCCCGGCATGATTAACCTGGACTTTGCCGATGTTAAGTCAATCATGAAAGATGCCGGCCCTGCCTGGATGTCCATCGGTAAAGGCACTGGTCAGAACCGCGCTATCGACGCCGCTAAAGAAGCGCTGGCCAGCCCGCTGCTCGAAGTCTCTATCGAGGGTTCCAAAGGCGTATTGTTCAACGTCATCGGCGGCAGCAGCTTGACCCTGTTCGAGGTCAATCAGGCTGCCGATATCATTAAAGCCGCCGTGGACCCGGATGCCAACATCATTTTCGGTGTGGCTAACGACCCGTCAATGGAACAAGAGATTAGTCTTACCCTAATCGCTACCGGATTCAAATCCAAGATGGGTATGGGTAGAGTCAACCGTGAAGACGAGGAACTAACCAAGATACTCAAGAACATGAAGACCGAAGAGGAACTGGACATGCCTTCCTTCCTGCGCCGTCCACTCAACAGCCATCGGAAAATTTCTAACACCCAGAATCCGTACACGATGGAACAGCCGAAACAGCGACACTTTGTTTAATCTTAGCGGATAGTATAGATATTCGAGGCTGCGGGATAAAATGCCTCCTTCCCGCAGCCTTCCCTTTTCCCGTAACTATCAGCTGTTAACTCCCCACAGGTTGACAAAAATAGCTACATCTGTTTATTCTATTACTTGGTAATTCAATTACCGCAATATGCGAGTTATTACAGGAAAAGCAAAGGGCCACCATCTTAAGTTCCCCACAGGTACAAAAACCCGTCCGGTCACGGACCTCGTACGTGGTGCCATTTTTTCTATCCTGGAAAACATTGCTAATGATTGGTCGCTGGTGCTCGACCTTTTCGCCGGCAGCGGCGCTCTGGGTATCGAAGCTTTAAGCCGGGGCGCTGGCTGGGCGGACTTTGTTGAAAGCGAACGTAAGTGTTGTGCTATAATTAAGGAGAATCTGGCAGCCACGGGATTTTCTTCACAGGCTCGTGTTTACTGCTGCAGCGTCGAAAAAGCGCTTCCTTTGCTTGATAAGGAGTATGACATCATATTGATGGACCCGCCTTACGCTAACCCTGCTACTGGTGACATTATTACCCGGCTGGCGTCATCGCCGCTGGTCGGCGCTAAAACAACGCTGGTAGTGACCCATTCCTCCCGCATTCCGTTGTATCAAACTTTCGCCGCTCTCAATCTCCTGAAAGAGCACCGCCACGGTGATAGCTGTATTTCTATATTTCAAAAGGAGGCCAAGCTTTGATTATCGCTCTCTACCCCGGCAGCTTCGACCCTATAACCAACGGGCATATAGATATCGCCACCAGGGCTTCCCAGCTTTTCGATAAAACTATCATCGGCATCTTCGCCACGCCGGAAAAAAGCCTCATGTTCTCCCTCGAGGAGCGGATAGAGATGGCTAAAAAAGCCACCGCTCACCTGTCTAAAGTTGAGGTTAGACCCTATAGTAACATCACTGTGGAGTTTGCCAAAGAGATAAAAGCCCAGGTGCTGGTACGCGGGCTAAGGATGATTGGCGACTTCGAGTGGGAGTTTGAAATGGCGATGATGAACCAGATGCTTTCACCGGGGCTGGAGACCGTCTGCTTCATGGCTAGCCAGGAATATCAGTTCCTTAGCGCCAGTCTGATAAAAGAAGTTGCCAGTCTGGGCGGTGATATCTCCAAGCTTGTTCCCAAACATGTCGCCGCAGCCCTGAAGAAAAAGGGCGTCATTGAGAAATGATATTTACAGGATAGATTCCTGTTGTTCAATATTTTCAAGGATATATTCAGGAGGTAAAATTAATGGCTTATAAGATTACAGACGAGTGCATCAGCTGCGGAGCCTGTGAGCCGGAATGCCCGGTTCATGCTATCAGCGAGGGAGAGACTGCTTATGTCATCGACCCCTCAAAGTGCGTGGAGTGCGTAGGCTATCATGATTCTCCGAAGTGCGCGGAAATCTGCCCGGTTGATGCCACCAAACCCGACCCAGACCATCCTAGAAAAAAGTAAAGTATCATTTCTAAATTAAATCAATAGCGGGGCATCCGGGATGCTTGACCCCGCTATTACTGTTTCTATTTTTAACCTCAATCTTAATGATAGATGAGGTTTTTTTACATCAGCATATTCTATCTTTTTAAAAATAGCTGCGTACATGGCTAAATTGATCCGGCAATAGCCCTAAAACAACCCAGAATCTGTTCAGCAGGAAGTTAGCTATCGGTGAACTGGTGACGGTATCGCTGGGTCCCTGGTATCTTAAATACATTGCCAGCAATGCTCCGATGAAAATAGCGCACAGCAGCAACCCGAAAATGATACCACCCAAGTTATCCACCCATCCCAGCAGCGCCCAGTGGGCGAGTCTTTCTACGATAAACGCCAGTATCAACGCTATTATTAAGGTTGCCAGTAGGATAATAATGAAAGCGACAATGCCCGCGAGATTGAAATCTGAAATAAACGTTAGTTTCAAAGCCAGACTATCAGCATATTGACCCGCAAGAACGACGCCGATAATAACGCCAGCCAAGATAAATAGCATTTTGATTAGTCCTGCTTGATAACCCATGAAACCCGCGATGATTAAACTAATGATAATGACTATATCCAGCCAGTTCATATTAGCCTCCTCGACGACTGTTTGAACTTATTCTACTATTTATCCTATCAAGTCAACAACCCGTTTTTTAGGGTTTCGTTTCCCCCAGCTCTTTTGCCCTCTGGCAGGCCGCCTTCACTGCCTGGGCGACGATTCCGGCTAGGTCGCTTTTTTCGAATATCTCTAGCGCACGCTCCGTAGTGCCACCTTTAGAGGTTACATCTCGGCGTAATTCGGCTGGCGTTTTAGCCGACTTTTCCATCAGGTGTGCCGCACCGAGCATCGTCTGCAAGACCAGCTTCTCGGCATCCTGTCTCTTAAGTCCCAGCCCCACCGCCCCATCTATAAGCGATTCGGCGAATAGATAGAAATAGGCTGGCCCGCTGCCGCTGATAGCCGTGACCTTGTCAAGATACTCTTCATCGTCGAAATAAATCTCTTTTCCCATAGCACGGAGGATTTTACGCGCTAATTCTTTTTGCTTTTCGTTGACCTCTTGAGTAGCCGCCCAGCCGCTGATACCGAGTCCGATTTGCGCCGGTGTATTAGGCATTGACCTGACGACTTTACGATGTCCCGCGCCTTGGATAATAGTGCTAATTTTTAGGCCGGCGGCGATGGAAAGAATAAGCTGGTCCGGTTGGAGATTGCCTTTGAGGTCGGCCAGGACTTCCATGATATTTTGGGGTTTCACCGCCAGTACTACCACATCTTGACCCTGAATGGCTTCTCGATTATTAGCCGTTACGATAATACCGTAATGCTCTTTAAGATACTGACGGCGTGACTCGCTAATATCGCTCACAGAGATATCTGCCGGTTTACAAAGCTTGCTCTCCAGCAAAGACCTGATAATCGCCTCCCCCATATTCCCCCCGCCGATAAACGCTATTTTCATATTGATATGAACCTAATTCTCCTTATTACTTCTCTCCCCTTGTGGGAGAGATTGAGTGAGGGGACTAATCCCTCTCCATCTCCCTTTGTAAAAGGGAGACGATATGGTTTTACTTTACAATCACCGTTTGCAGCCCACTCTCTTGTCCCTCTTTTGTAAAGAGGGAGAAAGGGAGATTTATTCCCCTTTTTCACCCTCACCCTGCCTCTCCCTTCAGGGTGAACCTTCAGGCCGAGCCTTCTGGTCGAGACCTTCAGGATGAACCCATCGAGGGAGAGGAGTTTGATTTATTTCACCACGATATTTATCAGTTTCCCCGGCACGTAAATAACCTTGACCACCTGCTTTCCCGCCAAAAAGGTCTTGACCTTCTCCATGTCCATCGCCAACTGTTTAGCCTCTGCTTCAGTAACGGATACCGGCGCGGTCAATCTATCCCGCACCTTACCGTTCACCTGCACCACCAGAGTAAACTCGTCGCTGGTGACCAGCTTTTCATCCCACTTCGGCCAACGCTGGTTGTGGATACTGTATTTGTTGCCAGTCCTCTGCCAAAGCTCCTCACTGATGTGTGGCGCCGTCGGGGCCAAAAGCAACAGCAGTAGCTTTATAGTTTCGTTCCATGTCTTAGCGGATACGCTACCGGCCTCTTTGACCTTACCCAGGTAGTTAGTCAGTTCCATTAGCGCCGCTACCATTGTGTTCAGTCTTATCTTATCGAAGTCCTCGGTTACTTTCTTAATGGTCTGGTGCACCAGGCGCATTAAATCTTCGTCGCCAGCAGAATTAGATGATTTGTATCCCCCCGCCACCAGGTTCCAGGTACGGTGCAGCCACCGACTGATGCCGCTGATGCCACTATCGTCCCACTCGCCGCCCTGCTCCCAGGGAGCGATGAACATCATATAGGCGCGTACCGTATCCACGCCCAGCTCCGCTACATATTCATCCGGGTTGACCACGTTGCCCCTGGACTTACTCATTTTCGTGCTGCCGGAGAGAATAATCCCCTGGTTGAAAAGCCGCAGGAACGGCTCCCTGAAATCTATTATCCCCATATCACAAATAGCTTTAGTAAAGAAACGGGTATAAAGCAGGTGCATCACGGCATGCTCGGCACCGCCGCTATAAAAATCAACCGGCATCCAGTGCTTGACCTTGGCGGGGTCGAAGGCTCTGTCATTTTCGTGGGGACTGGTGTAACGCTCCATATACCAGCAGGAACATAAAAACCCATCGAGGGTATCTGTCTCGCGTTTGGCGGCGCCGCCGCATTTAGGGCAGGTAGTATTAACAAACTTCTCATGATACTTTAGAGGAGACTCTCCGGTAGGTTTGAATTCGGCGTCTTCGGGCAGTAAAACAGGTAGGTCTTTTTCCGGCACCGGCACGATGCCGCACTTTGGACAGTGAATCATGGGTATCGGCGCGCCCCAGTAGCGTTGCCGAGATACCAGCCAGTCGCGTATTTTATAGCTTACGGTATGCTTGCCCCACCCCTTTTCCTCTAAGTAGGCGGAGACGGCATTTACACCGTCTGAATTCCCGTTGAACCGGTCAGAGTGAATCATCCTGCCATATTCTGCATGGAACAACATGCCGTCATAGAATGAGCAGTTGGTCAGCATTTCTACTACCGTCCGGCAGTTCCGCACGTTGGGTTCTATTGCTTTACACCGCTTCAGTATCTCTTTTTCATTCTCCATTGAGTCCAGCGGTATCGTTTTTATTTTACCGTCGCTACCTGAAAAGAAAAAGACCCAGGGTGAACCGACTATTTCGTTCCATTGATTTGGCTTGAGATACTTTTGCATCAACTCAATGTACTTTTTAATCTGCACTTCGCCGCGCAGGGTGACAAACTGGCCGCCGATTTCCGCTTTAGTATATTCAAAACCGGCTTTTTTTAATTCTTCCACGAATTCCTTTTTCATCGTATCTGGGAAAGCAAAGCTCTTAGCCACACCATCCGTACGGGCTATTACCGGAATGATGGGTATGCCGTACTTAATAGCGAACGCGAAGTCGCGTTCATCGTGGGCGGGCACCGCCATGACGGCGCCCGTGCCGTAGGTTAAAAGGACATAGTCAGCTATCCAGATTGGCACCTTGATGCCATTAAGGCGGTTGACGCAGTAAGCACCAGTAAAAACGCCGTCCTTCTGCTTCTCCGTAGAGAGCCTTTCGATATCTGTCATCCGGCGGGACTTAGCAATATATGCTTGAACTCCAGCTTTCTTCTCTGGCGTGGTGAGTTTTTCCACCAGCGGGTGTTCCGGCGCTAAAACCATAAAGGTAACACCGAAAACGGTATCGGGTCGGGTGGTGAATATCTTAATCTCTTTTTCGGCGACATCGGTATAGTCGAGGGCGAAGGATATTTCCGTGCCTTCGCTTCTTCCTATCCAGTTACGCTGCATTATCTTGATGCGCTCCGGCCAGTCAATGCCGTCGAAATCCAACAGCTCATCAGCATAGCGGGTGATGCGTAAGAGCCACTGCGCCAGGTCGCGCTTGACCACTTCCGATTCGCAGCGCCAGCACTTGCCATCTTCCACCTGCTCGTTAGCGAGGACACTTTGACACTTGGGACACCAGTTGACCGGCGCCTTGCCATGATACGCTAAGCCTTTTTCATATAGCTTGAGGAAGAACCACTGCGTCCACTTATAATATTCCGGCAGGCATGTGATGACCTCCCGGCTCCAATCGTAGATAGCGCCGATACTTTTTACCTGGCGGCGCATGTTCTCAATATTCTGCATTGTCCACTTGAAGGGATGAACACCTTCTCTAATAGCAGCATTCTCCGCCGGCAGTCCGAAGGCATCGAAGCCATACGGGTGCAGCACATTATAGCCAAGCATCCGCTTATAACGCGCACAGGCATCAGCCGGGACATTATTATACCAGTGGCCGATATGCAGGTCGCCGGAGGTATAGGGGAACATCGTAAGGGCATACCACTTGGGCCGAGGGTCGTCGTCCTTAACCTCGTAAAGTTTATCGTCGGCCCATTTTTGCTGCCACTTCTTCTCGATTGCCTGCGGCTCATATTTATCTGCCATGAGTACTCTCCGTTCGATATAACGACCTAAAGTCGCTATGAAGTAATTTTAACAATAATACGTACGCAAGTAAATGGGTACTCTTGCGCTCACTACGTTTTTCAAATAGAATAGATTAGCTACGCCGAAGTGGCGGAATGGCAGACGCGACGGTCTCAAAAACCGTTGAGGGGCAACTCTCGTGCCGGTTCGAGTCCGGCCTTCGGCACCAAATTGCTGCATGATATCCGAAGATGGTATAATTTGGCTAAATAGAGTTAAAAAAACGGCCATATCCGACGCAATAAACAGAAAGGAACGATGCGATATGTTTACGATGAAATGTCCCGCCTGCGGCGCCGAAAGCAAGTTCTCTTTTGTTGATAATAGCTACGAAGGCCCGCGCCGGTGCTGGAAATGCCGTGGGACTTTTAGGTTGAAAATTTCAAATAATGTGTTAGTTTATTGTGAACCAATACCAGAAGAAGAATTTACCAAGATTCAAGAAGCTTATGACTTAAGAAATAAATATAAGAATCAGCCGGGTGCGTAGGGCTGTTTCTACTTCCTTTTACCGTAGTCCTGTTCTTTTTCGCGCCGAGCAATCGCTTCCTGTTTGGCTTTCAGCTCGATAATACGGAAGACCGTCTTTGCTTTCCCTGTTAGTACGAAGCTCTGCATTTTGCTCCTTTAGTATCCTGCCTGGCTTTATTTAGCCTCTATAAGCATAGCAAGCGAGTATTAAAAACAGCATAAAATATATAAATGCTAGATAAACTTATGCTTAATAATTCATAAAGAAACATTAGGGAAACATAATGATTCGCGATGTAGACGTCATCTTGTCTGGTTGTTATCGAGTTTTAGCTTTGTTATAATGCGTTTGTTATGAGACGTTTAACGCTGTTTCTCAAGCGATATACTGGATCGCTCCTGCTTTTTATTTTGGGACTAGCGCTAATGATTGTTGCTATTCAGGTGCTAACAGGTTCACTGGGTTTTATTCTCTTTTTCGCTGGGGCGGTACTTTTTATCTTCGGTATTCTGATTACTATTTACTGATGTCCGTTTTAGACTAAAAAAGCCCGCGGCTAGCGCCGGCATCGCGTTGCCACAGGCTCATGGTAATGCTATAATTTTATGAGTAAACACTGGCGAGTTGTGTAGTGGTAGCACGAAGGACTTTGGATCCTTTTGCCCAGGTTCGAATCCTGGCTCGCCAGCCAGTTTAAATTCCGCTTTTAATCCGCTTATTTAATGTCGCTGTTCTCTGACACTACCAATCCGGGGGACCTACCTGCGTCTGCTTATCGTAAATGGGATTATAACCGAGCGTCCCCATCTTCTTCAGAAGTTCATGGAACTCGGTATTCAGCGGCTGGCCAGGACAGGCTCGTAACAGCGCATTATTGCGGGCGATGATGCCATCCTTGAACTCCGGATGGGTGATGATGAACAGGTCGTTGCGCTTAATACCCCGTACCACCCTCTCGCCGGTTTCCACGGGGTCCATAAATAACTTACGCAAGTCTGGCATCGGCGGCATTCGCCGGGGAGGCTGACCGGGCGGCGGTTGAGGCGGCCAGGTCTGTCCCTCATTCTTCAAGTGCTCTGGGCGGTTGGCAAAAGTGGACGGGCCAAGGTTAGTAGCCGTAGGTCCGGGCACCAGCACCGAAGCCCCGATATTCATATTCTGAAGGTCGGTCGCTAGCGTTTCCATCATGCCGGCTATGGCATATTTGGTGGTATTATAGACAATATTGAATCCTACAGCCGTTAGGCCGGCCGTCGATGAGGTAGCGACGACATGCCCTCCCTCACCGTGTTTAATAATCCGCGGCAAAATCGTCACCAGACCATTAATTACGCCACCGACATTAACACCCATGCAGAAATCCCAGTCCTTGTAGGTCATCATTTGTGCCGGTCCGCCGACGGCTACACCGGCGTTATTGACCAATATATGTATCTTCTCGAAGACTTTTTCCGCTTCATCAGCGGCTTTAGCATAGGCCTCGCGGTCGGTGACATCCAGCTTGATGGGGTGAACAGGCTGCTTTTTTTCTTTGAAATATACCATCGCTTCATCCAGGGCATCCTGGCGTGAATCAGCGATAACCACCTTCATGCCGTACTTGGCGCAGGCTTTAGCGATGCCCAGCCCGATGCCGCTGGCGCCACCGGTGATAAAAGCTACTTTTCCTTCAATATTTTCCATGACAGGTATTTCCCCTTTCGTAAAATATTCACCTTTAACAATTAAAGTTTAATTGTAGTGTTATTATTAACTCATTCTCCCCTCCCAAAAGAGGAGAGGTTAAGTTATAAAATCCCTCTCCGTCTCCCCTTCGGCAAGCTCAGGGCAGGCCTTTTACAAAGGGAGACGATGTTATTTACTTATGTCCTTCATTTCCAGTGAACTCATTTGTCCTCCTTTGTAAAAGGAGGATAGAGGTGGATTTTTCTTCTTTTCTTTATTCTTTGTATGAATCTGAACCTATCTACCAGTCCGGCGGTCCAACCGGCTTCTGTTTATCATAAATGTCATTGTGATATATTGTCCCGAAGGTGATGATGATTTCGAAGCGCTTTTGATTGCGCGGTTCATTCGGGATAGCCCGGATAATCGCTTCGTGACGTGCGATATAACCCTCACGGAACTCGGGATGAGTGTGGATGAAGAGGTCGTTATTCCTGATACCGCGCAACACCCGCTCGCCAGTCTCCACCGGGTCCATGAAGACAATATCGACATGCTCCGGAGGCCGCCGTGGCGGAGCACCGGGCGGCGGGGCAGGCGGCCAGGTCTCTCCCTCGTTCCTCAAATGGGCAGGGCGGTTTTCAAAGGTAGATTGGCCCAGATTACCCTTCGTCGGACCCGGGAAGAGGATAGAAACCCCAATATTCTTATCCTGAAGTTCACCGGCGAGAGCTTCCATCATGCCGGCTACCGCGAACTTGGTCGTGCAGTAAGGAATCATATTACTCGCCGCGGCGACGCCCAGAGTTGATGACGTAGAGACGATGTGCCCGCCCTCGCCATGTTTCAGGATGCGGGGCAAAATGGTGACGACGCCGTTGATAACGCCGCCGAGGTTGACACTGATGCTGTAGTCCCAGTCTTTATAGGTGGTTTTTTCCGCTGGTCCACCAGAGCCTACACCAGCGTTATTGACCAGCACATGTATCTTACCAAAGACTTTTTCCGCCTCGTCGGCGGCTTTAACATAAGCCTCGCGGTCGGTGACATCCAGCTTAATGGGGTGGACAGGCAGCTTTTTTTCTTTGAAATATACCATTGCTGCATCCAGAGCTTGCTGGCGCATATCCACAATAACGACTTTCATACCGTACTTAGCGCAGGCTTTGGCGATGCCCAGCCCGATGCCGCTGGCGCCGCCGGTGATAAAGGCAACCTTTCCTTCAATGTCCTTCATGGTATATATCTCTCCTCTTTCGTGAAGTATCCAGTTTTATCCGCCGTTTTTGTATGTATTTTATTACTCCGCCCACCTGACCAATTGCCGCGGTCAACTCCTCTCCTTAACATGGGAGAGGACTAAGATAAGGGGGATTAAGATCCCTCTCCATCTCCCCTTCGGCAAGCTCAGGGCAGGCCTTTTACTAAGGGGAGACGATGTCATTTCCTGGTATGTTTCATCTGCAAGTAAATTGTTCGTCCTCCTTTACAAAAGGAGGATAGAGGTGGATTATGCCCTCTTTTTCCTTTACCTTTAGTCAAGTTCTAATGTGAAATACCGCAGGAGCCATCTTTACAGAGTACCGGCACCGGCATCCTTAGGGGTTTAGCGTCTTTCTTGATGCCGGCTTTAGGTATCCAGGGGTCGATAGCCACCGACTGGAAATAAGAGAAATCGGTGGTAACCCACATCGGGTTCGTTTCACCGCCGACGACGATAAAGTTAACCATCTCCGGGCGCTTGAAACGGGGATTCAGCTCGTTCACCAGCCACTCGCTCAATTTCATGGGGTCGTTATAGCCCTCGTTTTTCAGTCCTTTCGCTGCCAGCGGGTCACAAATGAAGGTAAAGGCGCCGCCGAAAGGTCCACCGATGCTCCTCATCACCTCCAGCATTCTTTTCGCCGGACCTAAGCCCATGGTCAGGACGTTCCAGCCGCGGAAGAGGCTAACGACGCTCTCACTCTTTTTGTAGCCCTTACGGACATGGAAAGGTTCCCAAACGCTCGCTTCCTCGTTTTCCGCGCAGCACATGTTGTTATAATTAATCGTGGTGCCGGTGCTGGCAGTGAAGGTGGCGCCGGGCCGCATATCGCCAAAGTTGATGCCCATCAGCGTCCAGGCTCGGCCGATAACGGAGTTGGCATAATTGATAGGACTCAAAGCACCTAGACCACTGTTCATGCCGATTTCATTGCGAACGGGTCCATTCACCACCATCATGCTGGCGAAGGAAGTGGTCGAGCTGGGTAAGGAAGGCCGTCCGGAGGCGCCTAGCGCCAGGATAACGGGGAAATGCTCCGGTCTGGCGCCCGCCATAACGGCGTTGACCGCCACTCTCTCCACCGTATACTGGAGTCTCTCCTCATGGGTAGTTACGGACATCATGCCGACGAACTCATTAGGGTCACGGTCGGTGCCGGTTAGCATCTCCGCCACACGCTCTTCGGTTGGCAGGATGATGGGTAAACCGTCTGTCCAGCCATTTTCCAGGAAGAGGCGGTGCAAATCAGCTTCGATAGCTGGTTCGAGCAGTCGCGGCCGGGTAGGCCTCTTTACCATCTTGGGATGCTTTTCGGCATCGGTCAGGGGCTGCGCAAGAGCAAAGAAGATTTCATCCATGAGGGGCGCGCCGGATATCGGGTCATTGCCCTTGATATACCCCTGTAAAGTTTCTCTGGATACAAAGCCGACCGGATAGGGAGGGAAGCTCCAGCGCAGGTTCATGCCGTGGCTCCGGCCATCGCGCTGGACGTAATCCGCAAAACGGGCGGTGACGATGGGGGCGGTCGGTATACCATAGTCATTCTCCAGCGTTCGCGAAAATTCGGCGATACTCGCCGAACATCCGTCTCAGCCACCGACGCCAAGAACGGCGGCGTCACCGTTTTTCTTGATTTCCGCCCACAGCTCCGGTTCATCGGTGAACATGCTGGTCTTCTTGTGGCGTACCTCGGTTTTTATATTCGGTCGGTTGTGCGTAAACCAGTCATGGAGTTCCTCGATAAACTCCTTGCCGCCGGCAAATCCCGTGTTTACCAGGAAAACAATCTTGCCCTCCAGACTGTCCAGGCGCGGCGCCATTTTCAGGTGGCCCAGCTTTTCCGCCGTATCTCTCGGCTGGTTTGTTGGGTCGTGGATTGCCCATGGGACGGAATCAGGGTCGAGCCTGCTTCCAAAGATACCGGTAGGTTGGCCGATGGGGTCGAGAACTGTAATTTTTGTGCCAATCTTTTTCATCTCACTCCTTATCGATATGTCGTAATATTGCGTATTCTACTTATGATAAGATAAAATAATTCAACAATTCAAGTTATTACGCCAAAATGTTTTAGCGATTATTCACTTGCATTAAAGGCTCATTAAATTTTAATATAAGTGTCAGGCGCCTCCTGCAAGCTATCAGCAGTGAAAAAGTTATTATAAAGGGGTCACGCATGAAAATGGGAGCTCTCGGCGATTTGAAGGTTCTGGAGTTCAGTGAGTTTATTACCGGACCCTACTGCGGCAAAATGCTGGCCGACCTCGGTGCCGATGTTATCAAGATAGAAAAACCCGTTGAAGGTGACTGCGCGAGGCATTGGGGACCTTTCCCCGGAGATGTTCCTCATATGGAAAAAAGTGGACTCTTCCTCTTTTTAAACACGAATAAATCAGGAATCACATTAGATGTTGAAAGTGAACAGGGACGCGAAATATTCCAGCGGCTTGTTGCTTGGGCGGATGTCCTCATTGAAAACTATCCGCCCCGAGAAATGGCAAGACTGGGATTCGACTACCCAAGCCTGAAGAAGGTGAGTCCCTCGCTGATAATGACCTCGATTACGCCGTTCGGGCAGACCGGACCCTATAAGGACTATAAAGGCGGCGATCTTATTAACTCCCATATGAGCAGCGAGGCATTCGGCAATCCGGCTGAAGGCGTCAACGATATGGAACGATACAGTCCGTTGCGGGGACCTATGCATACCGCCGATTTTATGACCGGCCTGACTGCGGCGGTATGCACCATGTCCGCCATCATAGGGAGGCGGGGGAATAAATCCGGTCGGCACATCGATGTGTCCGCTCAAGAAGCGCTGGCATCGGTGACGCGCCAGGAGCTCGCCTTCTGCCTGTGTGAGGGACTTTATCCCACCCGGCAAATGGGCAGGAAACGCGTCGGCGGCTTTTTATACTCATGTAAAGACGGTTATGTATGTATCTGGATTGGTCCCCACTGGCAAAAACTTGTAACGATGATGGGCAACCCGGATTGGACGCAAGTCGAACTTTTCAATAATCCGGCCACGCGTGCCGAACACCAAGAAGATTGTAATAAACTCATCGAATTATGGACACGGGAATATACCATGGCGGAGATTGACCGGATGGGCATCGTCCATGATGTACCTTTGTCGCCGGTGCGTAACGTCAAAGAGCTGGTTGCCGATGAGCAGCTGGCTTATCGCAACTTCTTTGTCGAGATAGACCACCCACAAGCGGGCAAACTTAAATACCCTGGGGCCCCCTATAAGCTATCCGCCACCCCCTGGGAGGTTAAGCGCCCCGCCCCATTGCTGGGCGAGCATAATGAAGAGGTCTACAATCGGGTGCTGGGCTATAGCCGGCAGGATTTAGCAAGGCTGAAAGAGGCAGGAATAATATAAGGCAAGTATCCCAACAAGGTAGGTAACATTCTTGACAATAGTTAGATATAATGATAGTATAATCTCCTCGAAAGAACAAGAGAGGAGAACTGATATGTCATTAGGCATTTGTCTCAAAGGGCCTGAGGGTATTGTCCTTGCAGCAGACAGCAGAGTGACCCTTTTCCATCCAATATCGGCTCAGAATCTTTATGTACCTGCTACATACGACAATGCAACGAAGCTGCTCAGTTTATCATCGCAACCTTTTGTAGGAATGGTAACTTACGGTTTAGGTGCTATAGGGCAGACAGATTTTCGGACTCCCTACAGCTTACTCCCTGAATTAGATAATGAATTACCACAACCTCGAAAACGAATGATTATATCAGACTTCGCCAAGTCGGTAAGTGGGTTTTTTATGAAGCAATGGGCAAGTAAAATGCCTAAAGTTTACACAGGAGATGCCATTCGCTTCATCGTTGCTGGGTATGACCAAGGCGAATTGTATGGAAAGGTATTCTGGTTTTCAGTACCTTATAAGCCAGACCCTATTGAGTACTATCCGAATTCTTTTGGCATCCTATACGATGGTCAATGCGATTTCGTATACCGCCTACTACGTGGATATGACGAAAATTTGATTCCACAAATCAAAGAAGTGCTGAGTCTAACTGATGACAATGTTGCTAAATTAATGGCTGATTTATCGAGTAAGTCTCAGGTCAGCCTCCCATTACAATTTTTGCCATTACAGGATTGTGTTGACCTTGCTATGTTTCTCATTAGAACAACTATCTCAATGCAAACGTTCTTACCAACAATTCGTGGTGTTGGAGGACCTGTCGATGTAGCGACAATTGTAAGAACTGAAGGATTTAAAGCTCTACAACAGAAAAGTGTGAGAGCAGCCAAACCAACATTAAGTTTTGAAGGTTTGCTCCCCTAGCAATATAGGAGGTGCCACATGGCAGAAGGACAACAACTACCTGGGACTTATGGGGTAAAAGATTGGATTGAATCTATAAAGGGGCAAAGGATTACTGCCTATATTGACCGGGAATTGATGCCCGAAGTGAAGGAAGGGAAGCCGTTTACAAAGGATGATTTTATCAAAGACTTAAGTAAAGCCAGTCGGAGGATTAAGAAGT
Organism: Dehalococcoidales bacterium; assembly: GCA_050014095.1. Lineage (GTDB taxonomy): Bacteria > Chloroflexota > Dehalococcoidia > Dehalococcoidales > RBG-16-60-22 > RBG-13-51-18. The sequence continues at coordinate 117,363 of JBEKDZ010000001.1, forward strand.
AACCACTCGTTGGAGAATTGTTTTGAACATAGGCGTTTCATCCTTACGATGGTTATATCGGAATGAATACTCGTTGATGTAGGACTGGAGATACTTGGGAGAAACGGAATGATAAACACCACTAATACCTCTCTTCACCAGCGACCAAAAGCCCTCGATATTGTTGGTGTGGACATTCCCACGAACATACTCTTTATCGTGGTGATTAATCCGCAGGTGCTTAATCCCGAACCGAGCGATATGGTCGTAGGACGGAAATGTGTCGGTATAAAGCGTAGCGTTCCTGTCAACTTTATTAACCATGAATGGGACGAGGGTATGCCGTTTAACATCGGGGACGACCTCCGCCACGACCTTGCCATTGCGCTGGACTGCACCGAGAACTTTAGACTTGCCCTCTGCGCCACGACCACGTTTGCCTTGTCTCGTTCCACCAACATAGGTTTCATCAACCTCGACCTCGCCCGTAAGATGGTTAAAATCATCACACAACAGAGAACGGATTTGTTTGAACATACGCCATGCCGTCTTATAAGTTACCCCTGTTTCACGTTGGATTTGTTTAGCCGAGATACCGCATCGAGTGGAACTCATCAAATAAACGGCATGAAACCACAATTTCAAAGGTGTAGTAGATTTTTCAAATATAGTGCCTACCGTTGGATGAAAATGATGTCCGCAGTTATCGCAACTATAAGACGGACGGCTAATAACTTTATGATGCTTTGTAACCCGTCCGCATTTAACGCAGAAAATACCATTGGGATAGAGGTGATTTTTGAGCCATTCTAGGCAGGTATTATCATTAGGATATTCTTTGTTGAAATCTGCTATAGTGTATCGTTCCATCGTATTTACCTCTTTTCTTACTTGCTACGATTACATTATAGCACAAAAAGTACCTACTGTCAAGGGATATTTGCCTAATATAATTTATCATTGCGAGTCCTTCCGCAGAAGGACGTGGCAATCCCTATGATAAACCTAGACTACGGTGGAGATTGCCACGTCGCTACGCTCCTCGCAATGACATTTGAGAGAAGATGGAGATAGAAAATGAGTAATCTACCCCTAGCCGGTATCAGGATTCTCGATTTCGGACAGATGTGGGCAGGACCCCACCTTACGCAATGGCTGGCGGTAATGGGGGCGGAGGTTATTAAGGTGGAAACCCTCTTGAGACTGGATTTTATGCGGATGATCGGCATTCCGCCGGGACTTGACAGAGGGAATTTCAACGCGGGAACGGCTTTTGCCTCGCTGAACTACGGTAAAAAAAGCATTACCTTGAATATGAACGAGTCGAGGGCTATCGAACTGGCTAAGAAAATTATAAAAATAAGCGATGTTGTTACGGAAAACTTCGGCGGGGCGATTCTCGAGCGGTGGGGATTGAGCTACGAGGAGTTGAAAAAGATTAAACCGGATATTATCTACTATGCCGGCTCGGGCTATGGGCGGAGCGGACCGCACCGGTCGCGACCCTCTTATGCGGAAATCGTCGAGGCCTATGACGGCTCGACGTATCTGAACGGCTACCCCGGCGGTGAGCCGGCTACCGTGGGCGTGTCCCCCTGGACAGACGCTACCCAGGCGATGCACGGCGCCTTCGCCATTATGGCGGCACTCTACCATCGTGACCGTACGGGCGAGGGACAATATATCGATGCGGCCATGATCGAGGGGAGCGCTAATTTCCTCGGTGAGATGGTCATTGGATACACCATGAACGGCGCCTTAGGGGAGCGTATGGGTAACCGTGACAAATCTGCGGCACCGCACGGCTGCTACCGCTGCCAAGGCAATGACGAGTGGGTAGCCATCGCCGTGGGCAGTCAGGCGGAATGGCAGGCTTTCGTTAATGCTATCGGCAATCCCGATTGGGCGAAAAGAGCAGAGTTCAGTAATGAGGCCAACCGACTCCATAACCAGGATGAGCTGGATAAACTCGTGGAAGACTGGACCCGCCAGCATCACCAGTACGAGGTCATGGAGCTGCTGCAAAAAGCGGGCGTGGCGGCCGGGGCGTCTCTGAATATCAAAGACCTCGTCAGTGACCCTCAACTAAAAGCGCGTGAGTTCTTTGTCGATATAGAACATCCCGTCATCGGCAACATTACGCTGGCGGGACTGCCCTGGAAGCCTGAAGGAAAACAGAAAGGCAATTATAGCTGCCCTCCCTTATTAGGAGAGCATAACGACTATGTCTTCGGCGATTTGCTAGGCTTAACCAGCGAAGAGATAGCTAGATTGAAGGAAGAAAAAGTAATATACTAATAATCTCCAACCATACCGGCGAAAGCCGGTATCCAGATAACTAGATTTATTATCAATTACAGGAAATATCGCTAATTCATCTCACTGGATTCCGATTTACATCGGAATGGTTGAACTTCATTAAGTGTTACGCCTTCTCTACCATTGCTTCAGCTAGTAAAGCCGCGCCGATAGCTCCTGCCAATTGCGGGTCATACTCGCTGGTGAGCGCGGTCATGCCCATCGCTTTTTCTATTCGTTTGACAATGCCGGGGTTCTTCGCCAGCCCGCCGGTAAAGGCAATCTCTTTTTCCGGCTGTATCCTGCCGATAGTACTATGAATCCTCCAGGCGATAGCGAAAAGGTAAGCCGCCAGCACTTGATTCTCGGAATAGCCTTCGCGCAGCAAACCGATGGCTTCGGTATTGGCGAAAGCATAGCAGGTGGTACTGACTGGCTCCGGGTCTTTCTCTACCGCTAGAGATTTTTCGCCCATTTCCTTTATGGGCACCTGCATGAGGTCAGCCATCACCTCAATGCTGCGTCCCATACCGTCGGCGCATTTATCGTTCATCTGGAAATCCCGTACTTTATCCCAGCTATAAAGTCGGATAACCTTACAGGTCTGCGCCCCGAGGTCGACCACGGTTCTCACCGCCGGACCATACATAAAGCGGGCGCCTTTAGCGTGACAGCTGATTTCATCGATGGTTTTTTCGGCGAAAGTTACGTTACGACTTCCCCACCCCGTCCCCACAATATATTTTACGTCTTTTATCTTCATCCCGGATTTCCCTAATGCCTGTTCCATGGCTGTTTGAGCACTGGCGCGATAGTCCGGTCCGTTATGGAGGCTGGCGTAGCCGAAGGGTTGATTATCGCACATAACTACGGCTTGCGAGCTGTTGGAGCCGATATCCACTCCCGCGGTGATGGTTTTTGCCTTTTTCCAGTCGATATCCGTTGCCGTCCAGTTGGACTCCGGCCATTTCCAGTATTCTTGCGTCATTTTCTTTGCCTCCACAAACAACTATCGTCTCTGCCCATCCCCTTATCACCACCCTGGATTCCAGCTTTCGCTGGAATGACAAGAAAAAGAACTGGATTCCCATTTACATGGGAATGACGTGGTTCTTAGCCTGCCGCTATCAGGGCGGCGCCAAGAGCTCCCGCATATTCACTTTGCTCGGGAATCAAAAATTTAATCGAGGACCGTTTCTTTAGCGCCGCGACTACCGCTTTATTGCGGCTTAAACCGCCGACGAGAACCGCGGCATCTTTGGCGGGCTTTATTTTATCATTGAGAATCGAGCTGACCCTGACAGCCACCGCCTCGGTTATCGCCCGGACGATATCTTCCCGTGGGACATCGCGGTTCAGCAGGCCGAGGGCGTCCATCTCGGCAAAGACACTGCACCCGTCATTGACGATAGCCTTGCCAGTACCAGATATACTGCTTATCTCGTCGAGTGTCATGCCTAGCGTCCTCGCCATAGACTTAAGAAAAATACCGAGTCCGGCGGCGCATTTCTGGTTCATAACAACCTCCAGAATGCTATCCCCTTTGCCCAGGATAACGACGCGCACCTGGTCGGCACCGATATCCACCACCGATGTAGCTTGGGGATATAAAAATCGCGCCGCCCGGGCATCCGCCACCGGTTCGGTTACACGGTCGGAAGCGAAAGCGACGTCGTTTTTACCTTGTCCAGTAGCAACTACTCTGCTAACGTCACCAGGCTTGAGTTTTACCGACGCCAGCGCCTCGCTCCACACCCGTTCAGCTACCTTAGCCCGTTTAGCCCCACCTGATAAATCCGCCCCCCTGGCCAAGACCTTGCCGTCCTTTAATATCACCGCTTTAAGGTTTTCAATGCCCACATCGATACCGGCAGTTATCATTTCAGCCTCCTAATTACGCCGATTTATCTTCTCTCCCCTTGTGGGTTCACCCTGAAGATTCACCCTGAAGGGAGAGATAAGAGTGAGGTGATATAAAATCCTTCTCCATCTCCCCTTCGGCTACGCTCAGGGCAGGCTCTTTACGAAAGGGTGACGATGACATTTTTCCTTTGAAATCATTGTTTTCTAACTCTATGTTTATCCCTCTTTCATAAAGAGGGAGAAAGGGAGATTTTTTCTCACCCTAATCCTCTAGTTTCCGCAGTCCCTGGCTCTCCATCCAGACATCGAGCTGGTCCAGCAGGCGGTTTTCATCCAGGTCGGTGCGGTCGCCCGGCTGGGAGCCTTCATAGTGCAAAACGCGTACGCCCATCTCGCTCAAGCGTAAACCCTGCTCCTTTCGGGTCACCGTGCAGCCGACGCCGCAGCGCCATAAAGGCAGGATGGCGCCGTCCACTTTATAAGCTTTAGCGAAGTCATTAAGCGCCCAGGGGCGAATGACCTCGTCATCCTTAAAGCGATGACCCCGCGCTTCAGTACCCAGCATCGCGCGGATAGCGTCTTCTCGCGTCTTGACGGGTTTTTCTATACTTCTACCGAAACCGCCGCCGCTGAAACGCGGGCCCCAGGTGCCGTCTTTCTTAAGCTCGAACGGACCGGCCATCATGTGACTGTACTGGGAGCCGATGCAGACCGCGCCGTATTTCTCCATATAGCGGTAGTATTTGAGGAAGTGCCAGGGCGGCGGATGGGTCTCCATCCAGCGATATCTTTCATTCCCCACGGCGGCGATGTTGTTTTGCACTCGCCACGCTACCTCGTCCCGCAGGGCTTTCCAGATAGCTACAGTTTCGCCGGGGTCGCCTTTCGTAAGTCCCCCGAGGGTGTAAAAGGAATAGAGGTCTTTTTGGCTTAAGGGGGAGGGGATATGCTGCATAAAGCGGGAGACGTCCTGCGCATATGGAGCAATGCCTCCGCTGACCTTAACGCTTTCGATGAACCTTTCATCGTCGAATTTTTGCCCGAAAATCCGCTCGATTTCTTCAATCATATAAAGGGTGCAGTAGACCTTATCTTCGAGCATCGCTTTTTCACGGTCGGGGTCGCGGGGCCCGGTATAGAGCGGCCAGTTATCCTGGAAACGCGGGATTGGTGAATAGTCCATCGGAGCCTGCCCGCGCTTGGTATGCTGGTCGCACGGGTCCGGGAAGGGAACAACCAAATCTCGGAAGGGGAAGGGACTGCCATCCTGCTGGTGTCCCAGGTACATCGCGCCCCAGCAGTTGAGCTGGTAGCCGCAGACTTCACGTCCCCACCCCACCACCTCGCCGGCGTAGCGGCAGATTCGAGCGAATTCGTCGCTTTTATTCGCCATCATCGCGCCTACAGGGTTGTCCTCGATGACGCGTAACGCCGGAAAACCGATGCTCCATTGAACATTGCCCTGGGCTAGCAACACACGCTCCGTTGAAGCGGTATCGATGGATTTCTGCCATTTAGCCCTCATTTCCTTGGCTTTGTTCCAGACCTCCAGCGGCCTGGTTTCCCATTTTTGTTTAATCATACCTGCCTCCGAATAAACGGCTATTATTTAGTCTAAAATCCCTCTCCATCTCCCCTTCGGCAAGCTCAGGGCAGGCCTTTTACTAAGGGGAGACGCTATTAACGTGCTATAAAACCATTCTTTTCAAATTCCTTATTTGTCCCCCTTTGAAAAAGGGGGATTAAAGGGGGATTTATTGCCCCCTATTTCAACACCATCATTGGTTTTAGCATATTGATAAAGGCCTCCAAGCGCAGTCGGGTCTCCTCGTAAGGGAGGGTGGTATCACGCTCGAAGTAGTGGAAAGGTATATTGCGCTCACGCAGGATTTTCCAGATAAGCGGATTATCCGTACCGTGAGGATGGCAGTAAATCTGCTTGGCAATGAGCACACCGTGCGCCTGGTAATCTTCATACAGCTGGTAGATGTGGGCGGGACGGCGCCGCCAGTTGTTATCTTTCAGGGCGCAGTGAGGCCTGCCGAGATAACGCAAAGAGATAGCCATCAAGCGGTCGGCTTGCGGGATAACCTCATTCCAGAAGTAGCAGCTTCCCGTGCAAACCTCATCGATGACGACGTTGGCATCTAGCTCCTCTACGAGTTTTTCCAGCGCTACGTCAGAGGTCGGGCTGCCGACCAGCATCAGGCGGACGCCAGTATCGCTCCGCGGCTTTCGCTTCGCTAATTTTGCGATGGCATCCCGAAGCATATCGTTCATCTCTGCTTTATCCATCACCTGGCTGGCCAGGACCATCTCCATAGCTTCTGACCCGAGAACGACGGGGTTATCCGCTCGCCTTAGCTCATAGACCTGGCGCATCAGGCGGCGGTTGGTATTATAGACCTCTATGGCGCGGTCGAGGTCACTATCTTTAATAGGCTTGCCCGTCCATTTTTCCATAGCTTTTTTAAAGACGTCTAATTCGGAGCGCATAACGTCTTTGGAGGTTTTCCCATCCACATAGTCGGGAACGAAAACATAATGATTGAATAGCTCCGACTGATTATTCAGGGTAGTCTGAAAGGCGTTGAGCATCCACTGGCAGCCCTCGGCGTTAATCAGCCCGTCGATATAGTCATACCTGCCCTTGATGAACTGGTTGAGGATATCCCGCGAGCAGGCGCAGTTGCCGTACATCTGCCGGTCGGTAGTGTCATCCGGCTCGTGTTGGCTTAAAAGGCGCACCGGCAGAGCGCCGGCGGCATAGACGATTTCCTCCGGCATATAGGGTTCGTAATAGCCTATAACTTTACCACCAGTTCGCTTTTTCCAGTCCCTGGCATATGCGTGGCGGTTCTGTAAAACTTCATGAAATCTTTCCAAATCCTTCACCTCCGTCTAGCAGCCGTACCATTATAACGAATATATCAGTTATAACACATGTAAAATGATTTTTCAAAATTTCTTTAAGTCTTGCAAAATGTCGCCTTCTCCTTCAAAATAATGGCAGCCGATATCGTCGACAAAATGGTGGAGGTGCGCGATATGAGAACGATAAAGGATTACAATCGATACGGGAATGAGCTCGAGAGGCTGCTGCTATTAAGGACATCTCCCTTAGCCATAAAGCTGCTGGAGAAAGAAGAGGAAATCCCCGAGGGCGCCTTCAGACCCCATAGAGACCACGGCTTTCATCTATCCCAATGTCAAGCCTTGGCTATGTCACGTCGGCAGAGAGTTAGTGTAGCCATGCTTAAAGAGGACCAATGGTGTTGGGCTCCGTTAATCGGCTTCGGACTGGTGGATTACCACGCCGCTGAAAATTTTGATGCCACCAAGAATCAGGTAAAAGTGCTGCCCCGCTTGGAATATGGCAAGTACCTCGGTATTATCTCTGCACCTTTAAGAGCGGCTAATTTTCCGCCTGACCTGGTTTTAATTTATACTAACGCCGCCCAATTGAGAAGCATGCTGCTGACTATAAAATACAAAAATGGAGGCTTGGTGAGCTGTCAACTCGACCCGATAAACTCATGTGTTTACGCCGTGGTGGATACGATGTTAAAAAACCAGTATCAGGTCAATCTGCCCTGCGCTGGCGAGTACTACCGGGCCATGCCGGGAGAAGACGAGCTCATTTTCTCCGTGCCGGCAGATAAGGTGGAAGACTTAGTAATGGAGCTTGAACAATCGGAAAAGATGAAATCTGGATATGCCTATTCCAGCTTTGAGATGAGACCTGATTTCCCCCGACCTGATTTCTACAAGGATTTATTCCGGATTTGGGGATTGGATATTGAGCCATGAAAGTATTTAGCTTCGCCTACAGATAGCCAACCAACTTGACTCACTCTACGAAAAAAGTGATAATGATAAACGATGCTTACTCGACAAAACCGTTTTCAAGAACAAAAAGTTCGGAATTTTTATTGAGTGGGCAGGCATCTAATGCATAAAATATATAGTCATAATCGAAAAAGGACGGAATGAGATATGCCGGATTATAAATTTACAGTGGTAGTGGAAAAAGATGAGGATGGGCTTTATGTAGCCTCCGTTCCTCTGCTTCAGGGTTGCTATACTCAAGGCAAGACCTATGAAGAGGCATTGGAAAACATCAAGGATGCCATCAAGCTACATATCGAAGCCCGCAAAGCTCTCGGGGAGACTATTCCCATAGAAGTCGCTATTGATGAGGTGCAGGTAGTTGCCTAAGTTAAAGCCTGCCAAGCCTGACGAGGTTAGGCGGATATTGGAGAAGTTAGGTTTTAACTGCATCAGACAGAGTGGAAGCCACGCTGTTTATCATCATTCTGATGGCAGGTGGACTACCGTGCCGATGCACAAGGGGAAAGATTTAGGCAAAGGCATATTGCGGAAAATTCTTAAAGATGCAAAACTTAGTGTCGATGAGTTTGAAAAACTACACTAGGTTCATAATGATAGAGTCTCAAGAATCAAGACAATAGAAAATTTAATATAAAGCATCAAACGGCGCATTCGTCTAGCGGCCTAGGACGCGTCCCTCTCAAGGACGAGATCATGGGTTCGAATCCCATATGCGCTACCAATACTTCTAGCCGCCCCCGCTAATAATCCCCAGCGCTTTCAACCCACCGATAATCATACTAACGGCGATGGCAGCTAGCAGCAGGCTGAATACCCGCGAAATAGCGGTAAGTCCCCCCTGCCCGAGGAACCGCGCAATCCTTTGACTTAAAAAGAAGATAACCCAGGTTATCGCCATGTTAAGGGCAAAAGATATCAGCACCATGTAAAGCGGATATCGCCCGGCCAGCAGCAGCAAGGTGGCGATAGTTGCCGGACCTACCGTTAAAGGAGTGCCGATGGGCACGATAGCCACCAGTTCTTCCTTAACAACTCTAACCATGTGACCGGTAATCATATACATTATGGAAAGCACCAGGAGCACAATACCGCCGGCAATGGCGAACTCCTGAACATCGATGCCCATGATGTTTAAAATGAACTGTCCCAGGAAAAGGAAGACCAGTCCGACAATGGTGGCGGTTAAGACGGCATAGTTGACTATTTTATTCTTTTGTTTACGGTCTAAGTCCTCCCCCGCCATGATGAGGAAAGGAAGATTGCCTAAAGCATCAATGACGATGAAGAGCGGCACGAAGGTCATTATAAAATTGTGCCATTGGTCAGACAAGATACCACCCTCCCGCAAGAACCCTTACACTTTTATTATAGTTTCTTTTGCAGAATAAGTTTATCATCGCCGGGCGAATAGAAATCAGGGATACAGGCAATTACTTCATAACCACGGCCGAGATAAAATCGCCTGGTATTCTCATACGAAGGCGTCGAGGATGTCTCGATAAAAACCAATCTGCCTTGCGTCTGCTTCATCGCCCTCTCCGCTGCCTCCGCAAGGACTTTACCTATGCCTTTTCCCCGCTTTGTGCGGTCGACGGCTATCCAGTAGATGTCCCAGGTGCCGATAGTCATGGGCGTCTCACCGTAACAGACATACCCCACAATCTGCCCCTCATCCTCGGCTATTTGAATGTGGTATCCCGACTTCGTCCCGACAGCGAGATAATTATCGATGAGTTCCTCAGCAACCACTAGCTCGGACGGATTAAATTCGGGCGTATTTTTCAGTATCGTCATCAACGCCCGCTTGTCCTGGGCTAACATTGGGCGTATTTTTAATGTCATTTTTGTTCCTCTCCAGGGCAAGATTCAGAATCTTGCCGATAAATTCCGCGTAGCTCATACCGGCCGCGCGGGACTGGCGGGCGGCACCGGCGTCGGGCGAAATATCCGGATTGGGATTGACCTCAATAACATTCAGTTTCTCGGCTTCGTCTGTGCGCATGTCTATCCGGGCATAGCCGTGGCCAACCAGCAGCTTAAAAACCGACATTGCGGTATTAGCCACGAATTCCCGTTCCTGTTCAGTAACCTTAGCCGGGCAGATAACTTTAGTGCCTTTATAATAGTGACTTTTCGGCTCCCACTTGGCGGCGAAGGTTAAAATCCGTGGGATGTCTGGTGCTAGTGAATAGGCAATTTCCGATACCGGTAAAACGACACACTGTGCGTTGCCCATGACTGTGGCATTGAATTCGCGCCCGCCGATGAAATGCTCAACGAGGGCGCCGCTGTGGTACGACTCGCTGACTAAACGAACCTGTTTTTCTAATGTTGTAATATCATATACAAGGCTGTCCGCAGTAATACCGTTGCTGGCGTCCTCGGCGCGTGGCTTAACGATGCAGGGAAAATCCAGCCTAAAGGTGTCGAGCGTCGCTGGACTAAGCAGCTGGAAGTCCGGCGTAGGGACACCCGCTTCCTTGAGGATTTCCTTGACACTGGCTTTATCGAGGGCGAGCTTAAGCACGTCCGACCGACAGCCGGTATAGGGAATCCCCAAAGCGTTTAGTGCTGCCGGCACCAGCGCTTCTGTTTCCGGCTCGTCATAAAATCCTTCAAAAAGATTAAAAACGACCGACGTATCTAAAGTCTCGAGTTTTTTCCGGGCTCCAGTGAAGGGTGGCACCAACGGCAGCAGCGTGACTTCATGTCCCAGCTCAAGCAGGGCTTTACGTACGGCTTTGACGGCATCAAGCACGCTAAGCACCGCCTTATCTTCGCCGTTGGTATCATAATAGGAAGGGAAGGGCTCGTTGTAAACGATGGTTACACGCTGGCACACTGCGGATACCTTTCGATGGCGGCATCAAGCACTGAACCGATAAGCCCCTCATGTGTCCACCCCAGCTTGATGGCCATAATCACTAAATCGCTATAAGTCCCCAGCCCGGGGAGCGGATTTATTTCCAGGAAATAAGGTATTCCATTATGACCGACGCGGAAGTCCACCCGGGAGAAGTCGCGGCAGCCCAATGTTTTAAAAGCCTTAAGACCGTATTCTTCAAGTTTCTTCAAAACAGTCCTGGGCAACTTAACCGGCGACTCGTAGTCAACCTGGTTCACGTAGTCGCGTTTCACTTCTAGCGAATAAACAAAGTGCTTCGGTTGCTTTTTCGGCAGCACGCGCATCATACCCACCAGCTTCGGCGGCGAGTTACCGATTATCCCCACCGTTACCTCATCCCCGTCGATGAACTCCTCCACCATGACCGGCTGGTTATAGTCTTTTAAAACACGCTTCACTTCCGCCTCGGCTTGTTTCACATTTTCCGCCAGAGAAGTATGACGAATACCCTTGCTGGAACCTTCGTAGGCTGGTTTGATTATAGCGGGAAAAGAAAAACCTTTCCAGTCTGCTTGCGCCAGCTCCGCCACATCGGCAACAATCAGCCATTTCGGCGTGGGGATACCCGCTATCGCCACCAGCTTTTTGGCGGCGGGTTTATCCAGACATATTGCCAGGCATAGTGGGTCGGAGCCGGTATAAGGGATATCCAGCATCTCCAGGACAGCCGGCACCTGCGCCTCGCGACTGCGATAGCTACCCCGGCCCTCGGAGATGTTAAAGACGATATCTACCTTTTCGCGGCGGATATTATCAAGAAAAAGGGCACCGCCGCCTAATCTGACGACACGGTGCCCTTTTTTTTCAAGCGCGCTCGATATTATCTCGACCGTTTCCGGCGAGTCGTATTCTTCAAGCGCATCATCAACGCTATGAGTTTCCGTTACGGCTGTTTTAAGATCGTATGATAATCCGATCCGCATCAGCCTCTCCTTTGACTTTAACAGGTAGAGCGGCATCCGCCAGCAGACTTTCCACAGCTCCGCTTACTGGCGGTGCGGCAACGGCTTCTTCCTTATGGTCCTGTGATTTAGGATTACGATAGCGGAACACCTTACCTTCGTAGTTCTGCAGTAGCAACTCGTTCTCGTTCATCGAAAGCACGTAGTTCGGCTGCAGGGGCACTTTACCGCCGCCCTGGACCAGGTCGACGACGAAGTTGGGCACCGCCAGGCCAGAGGTATGCCCGCGCATCCCTTCGATGATTTTTATGCCTACGTCCACCGACGTGCGCAGGTGTTCCGTGCCCTGCACTTCATCGCACTGGAACAAATAATATGGACGTACTTTAGCTTTTAACAAAGCATGAGCGAGCTTGGTCTGTATTTCCACACTATCGTTAATACCGCGTAATAGCACCGTCTGGTTGTTGACCGGCACGCCGGCCCTTAGCAAACGGTCGCAGGCAGCCGCTGCATCCGGCGTTACCTCTCGCGGGTGGTTGAAGTGGGTATTAAGCCATATCGGACTGTACTTCGAGAGCATGTCGCATAGTTCAGTATCGATACGCTGCGGCAGCACCACCGGGAACCGCGAGCCAATACGTATTATCTCGATATGCTTTATCGCCCTGATTTTGGCAATAATGCTTTCCAGGTGGCTGGTCGAGAGCGTCAGCGGGTCGCCGCCGGAAAGGATAACGTCCCTGACTTCAGTGTGCTGGCGTAAATAGCCCAGCATTACCTCAATCTGGTCGTCGGTACGCGTCCAGGCGCCGTGGCGCCACTCCCTTTTACGCGTGCAGTGGCGGCAGAGCATGGGGCAGATATCCGTCAGCACCATCAGCGCCCTATCCGGGTAGCGATGCACCAAGCCGGGGACCACGGAGTCCTCTTTTTCCGCGAGCGGGTCTTCCAACCCGATGGAACTCATGGTTATCTCCTGGATACAAGGCACCGCCTGTTTCCTGATGGGGTCATCCGGGTCTTCGGGATTGATAAGCGATAAGTAGTAGGGGGTGATTGATAGAGGATAGCGCTTGATGACCGTTCTGATTTGCGCCTGCTCCTCGACTGATAGGGGTAGCAGCTGGATTAACTGCTCTAGAGAGGTAATCCGATTACGGAACTGCCATTTCCAATCTTTCCAGGAAATATCGGAAATATTCCAGAAAAACCGGTATCTACCGGTGGTACTACTGGGGGGCTCGTCCTCAATGCTTTTTACAATAAATCTTTTACCGGGGGGCTCTTCGGCTTCGCTATTCGCGCAAGTTATGGTCGTGATTCTCTCAGGTGTGTGGCTGAGTTGACTTTTGGCGGCCACCGATGATGTTTTCACTTTTTTGTTCTACACTCTCCTTTGTTATTTACTTTTTCTATGTTTCTAACGTCTGTTTCGTAAACCTATTGTGCTAACTTGACATTCCTGTTATAATATACCGGAATTTAAGTTCCTGTATTTAATTATACAGAACTGATGTAATTTGTCAATAGTAATTACTACGTAATTAAGTATAGAATAAAAAATAATTTTAAAACAATTTTCAAGGTAAGGAGGTGATAGTATGCCGGGATGGAAATTCCTGACCAATCATGCCCAGGTCTTATGCCTCCTTGCCCGCCGACCCCGTATCACCGCGCGGGAAATTTCCGCTATCATCGGCATTACAGAAAAAGCCACCCGCAACATCATCAACGACCTTGAAAGCGACGGCTATGTCACCAAGAAAAAAGAGGGACGACGCATTAAGTACCGCGTCGACCCCAACCTCCCTTTGAGAGGCCAAGCCCAGCAGAATAAAGCCATCGGCGACCTGCTGGAGGTTTTGGGCTGGAAACGTCGGAAAAGCCCATCGAAAAAGAAACCGCAGCCAGTTGGCCAGACCAGCCTTTTTGTATAAACCAAATTCTTCTACCCCGCTGTTATCCCCGCCTGGTGGTTATTATATCCTTTTTATCCTAATTTTCCTTTAATTTCCCTAACTGGTTGATATGTTATATAATGTACCAGCCAAAATTATGTAATTGTTTTAGGAGGTAACCATGGACCTGGGTTTAAAAGGTAAAGTAGCATTGGTAACGGGCGCCGGCAGCCAGATAGGCTTCGGCAAGCAGATCGCCTTGCTGCTGGCAAAAGAGGGCTGTGATGCCGTCGCCGTTACAGATATCATCGACGATGTGAATCTCACGGCGGAAGAAATAAAAAAGACCGGCAAGAAATCCATTGCCGTTAAAGGTGACATCACTAATCCTGATGATGTCGCCACAGTGGTAAAAAAAGTAGTTGATGAGTTTAAGAAAATAGACATCTTATGCAATGTTGCCGGCGGCATTGCCAGCCGGGCACCCTATGATAAGGCCAAGCCGGAAGACTGGGATAAAGATGTCCGCCTTAACCTCTACAGTATCATGCTCACCTGCCAGGCGGTACTCCCCTATATGAGGGAAAAGAAGAGCGGTGCCATCGTTAACATCGGTTCGGGCAGCACGCGCATGTATGGTCACGGCGCGGGCAATACGTATGCCATTGCCAAGGCTGGAGTCGATACCTTTACCAAGCAGCTTGCCTTTAACGAAGCCAAGAATGGTATCCGTGCCAATTGTGTCGCTCCCGGCCCCGCGCCCACCAATTTCATACCAGGCCCCGATAAAAAAGGAATTATAGATATGCTCGCCAAGACGATTCCCATGGGCAGGGGCGCCACCCAGACCGATATCGCTAATGCTACCGTATTCCTTGCTTCCGATATGTCCAGCTATATCACCGGCGCTATCCTGCATGTTTCCGGCGGGTCGGTATTGGACTAAACATAACTTTTTTCTCAATATAAACAGGAGGTCAAAATGGACCTTGGTTTTAAGGGTAAGGTTGCGCTGGTCACCGGCGCCGGCAGCCAGATAGGCTTCGGCAATGCCATAGCCCTCCTGCTCGCCAAGGAAGGTTGTGACGCTGTCGTCGTGACTGATGTTAATCTGGCAGATGCTAAAAAAACTGCCGAAGCAGTGAAGAAACTCGGCAGCAAATCTATCGCCCTCGGAGCGGATATCACCAAAAAAGCGGAAATCGACGCCATGGTTAAACAGGCTATCGACGAATATAAGAAAATCGATATCCTCTGTAACGTCGCCGGGGCTATCCTGCAAAAGGACTATGTTCCTATAGATGAGCAGAAAACTGAAATCTGGTCCAGGCAGATGGAACTTAACCTCTTCGGGACCATGTATGTCACCCGGGCTGTTATTCCCCACATGAGGAAGCAAAAGCACGGCGCCATCGTTAATATAAGTTCCGGCAGCACCCGTCAGTATGCCATGGGCGTACAGGTCTACGCGATATCAAAGTACGCCATCGACCTGTTCACCAAGGAGCTGGCTTACCAGGAAGGCAAGAACGGCATACGCTGCAACTGCATATCCCCCGGCCCGGCGCCTACCAATTTCGGTGCCGTCTTAAGGGAAGGCATGCCCCCACCTCCCCCGGAACAGTACCAGAAAATGCGGGAAGCCATGCTCGCCTCGTTTCCCCTCGGCAGGCTGGGCACACCAGCGGATATCGCCAACGTCACCGTCCTTCTGGCGTCAGATGTTACTGGCTACGTTACCGGCCAGGTATTGCAGGTATCCGGTGGCAATGTAATGTAAGCTTTTCTGGTACTATTGTCCCAGTCTTTTTGAGAGTTTTTGATATTGACTTTTAGCCCATCCGGTGTTAGCATTTTTTATAGAAGACCAAATCCTGAATAATGCTTCGGGAGGTGCTACATGAAACTCCACGAGCTATTCGGAGTAAGGCAGGTGGACTGTTGAAGCCCTGCCACCTGGGTGGGGCCAAGTAAAAACGAGCTCTACTCGTAAGATAAAAAGCGGGGATTTATTCTACTTAGTAGAACGCCCCTTACGATAGTGATTATCGCCATGAGTTGAGTTCGGTCCCGTTAGACTTGTTAGTAGGGGCTGTGTAAAAGCAGCCCTTACTTTTTTGGTGGGAAGCGTTAATTAGTCTAAGGTTATTGGGCGGGGTTGGTTAAGCCAGTTTTGACCATCAAGCCATGGTAGTACTCGGCGATGTCCGCATCGTAGATTTTACTTTCGGCTTTGATAAAGGGCTCGGTCAGCGCATCGCGATAAATTTTATCAAAACCCGAAATTTGTTCGATGATGCTTGGCGTGGTATTTTCGGATTCAGTGCCGGAATCGGTAGTCTCGGCAAAGGCAGGCAGCACCGTCTTGATGCCGAAAATTACCATGCAACAGATAGCGGCCCCACAGATGAAGCTAATTGCCATCTTCATTTTCTTATCCCCCAGCTTTCGTAATCCGATAACGGTGGATTACACTTTAATTCTGACACAGCAATATAAATGTAGATATAAAGACCATAAAGAAACCATTAAGGTACAGTTAATTTTCTATAAAGAATAGCTCACAAAATTGTGATTTTTATGATAAAATACAAATAGGAATCAGCATGGCTAAAAACATACGGATTGTGCCCGCTATCCTCACCGATGACCCAGTTTCACTGGGAAAAATGGTGCGCCTTGCCGAGAGCTTTGCGCATTTCGTCCAGATAGACATCATGGATGGTAAGTTCGTGCCCTCGCATAGCGTCTCTTACCAGGATATTGCTGTGTCAAAACCCAAATTTAAGTGGGAGGCACATCTCATGGTGCAACACCCGGAGGACTATCTGGAGGGTTTTAAGCAGGCCGGCGCGCAGAAAATCATCTTCCACTATGAAGCTAACACAGACCCGATTGAGACCATAAGTTTAATCAGAAAGCTCGGCATGCAGGTTGGTCTAGCGATAAATCCTAAAACGAATATCGCTGATTTCGCCCCGCTGGTGAAGCAGGTAGATAGTCTGCTTTTCCTCTCCGTCGAGCCCGGTTTTTACGGCGCCAAATTTATCCCCGCGGTGCTGGATAAAATCGTCACCTTCCGCCAGGCTTACCCCAAAATGGAAACAGCTATCGATGGCGGTGTCAAGGAAGAAAATATAATCGAAATCGCCCGCACGGGGGTTGATGTTGTCTGTATCGGCAGCGCCATTTTCAATACACCCAACCCCGCCTCCGCCTACCGCCGCCTTAAAGAGCTGGTAGCCGCCGCCTGATATTACTTGGGCGGCGTCGGTTTTTCTTCAGAACCCCAGTTGAGCATTATTTCTTTTAGCTTTTGGGCGAGCTGGGGATTGGAACGCAGTCTTTGAATAAAAACGGGGCAGGCTTCCAGCAGCGAGTTCTGCGCCGCTAAAGCCATACTGGATAGCAGGTTTTGTGTCACAGAGTCCATCTGCGACGGCACATTCGAACCGGGCGCCCCCTGCTCCAGCTGCCGCCGGATATCCTCGGTGGTGAACTTCATGGGTATGACGCACGCTTTATACCAAGGACATTCCTTGCACTGGACTATCCCATAAGCTTCATTGATAATATCATCCATTATTTGCCCCCTGCTAGTCACTATTATACCACTCTATGGACAAAACGAATATTACATCATATAATCCAGATGTATATCCTCGTTTTTGAGGTAGGAGGTTATATGGGTCTATATATTATGATGAGCGTACTCACCGACGAAGGCCGTAAAACAGTCAAATCCAATCCCCACCGTATCAAAGAGGTCAACAAAGAAGTCGAAGCCATGGGTGTAAAAATCCTGGCCCAGTACGTGACGCTGGGACAGTACGACTTTATCAACGTACTCGAGGCCCCCAGCAATGAAGTCATCGCCAAGGTGGCGCTGGAGCTTGGCTCCCGCGGCACCCTCCAGACCAGCACCCTCGCCGCCCTAACGCTGGATGACTTTATTAAAGCGGTACGCTAAGCTGGTAATTCTTCACATCTAAACGCCCTTTTTACATCATACTGCTTAATCTGCCTGATATAACTGGAGGTTAATCATCAGACCGCTTAGCTTTTCCCAGATTTCACTTTACCAATCATGCCCCTGGCGCTATAAGCTGCAGTACCTTGACGGTCTTAAGCCCGAGGAGAAATGGTATTTTAGCTTCGGCACCACCTTGCACGCGGCGGTAGAGCGCTTCTTTAAGGTACGCACGCCACCACCCCCCTCCCTGCCAGAGATACTGCAATTCTACGAGCAGAACTGGGAAAGCCAGGGCTACGAATCGCCCGAAGAAGAGTCCAGATACAAAGACTACGGTAAAGAGATTTTAACGCGTTTCTGGGAAATTCATGCCCCCGAATTCCGCATGCCGGTGGCGCTGGAGCGTAAATTCTTTATGGACATCGATGGTATAAAACTGATGGGCTTCATCGATAGAGTGGATAAACTGGATAGTGGCGGGCTATCCATCATCGACTACAAGACAAATCAGGAGCTTTTTACCACCGATTATCTAGAAAATAACCTGCAGCTGACGATTTATCAGATGGCTGCCGAGCAGACCTGGAACCTCCCGGTGGAAAAACTCACATTATATCACCTCCGCTCGAATACCCCCTGTACCTGCCCACCCCGGAGTCAAAAGCAAATCGACCAGGCGCGGCAGCTGGTTCTGGAGGTCGCCGAGAATATCGCGCAGGGCAAATTCCCCGCTACAGAAAACGAATTTTGCCCCTGCGATTTCCCGCAGCACTGCCCCTACTATCGCCACCAATATATTACCGCTATACCCCAGCCCAGCGTCCAGAATCCCTTACCCGGCATCGTCGCTGCTGATGCCGTCGAGCGCTACACCTCTTTGCAGGCACAGATAAAAGAGTTGCAGACCGAGCTTGATGAAGTTAGGCAGACGATTATCGATTACTGTAAAACGGAGGACTTGAACCGCGTCTTTGGGAGCGAACATGATATTACCTATAAAATAATAGAAAAAACCGACTTTAGCGAAGACGAGGTCAGAGCCGTCCTAGAGCCGGAGGGACTGTGGGAAAAAGTCCTGGGGTTCGACGCGACGCTATTAAAAAAGCTTATGGCAGATAAAGCCTTCCCTGCCAATATCAAGAAAAAGCTCCAGGCGCTGCAGCGTGTTGTTTCCAGCTATCCCCAGCTATCAGTACGTAAACACTCCGGCGAAGAAGAATAAGGAGTAATCATGCCGAAACTGCTGCTGATAAGACACGGCACCACTAAACTTCATGCCAACGACCGGTTCTGGGGCAAGACCGATGTGCCTTTAAACGATATCGGCATTGAGCAGGCAAAGAAACTAAAGTCCCGCCTGGCTTCGGAAAAAATTATCGCTTTCTTTTCCAGCACCTTAAGCCGCGCCCGCGCTACCGCGGAAATCATCGCCGCCGGGCATAAAGCAGAAATTATCGCCTGTGACGAGCTTTGTGAGTGCAATTTCGGTTTCGTCGAGGGCCTTACCTTCAAAGAGATAGAGCGAGTCTACCCGGCGCTGGCGAAAGAGCTTGCCGACTGGAGAGCGGTCACTTTCCCCGGCGGCGAAAGCCTGGAACAGCTTAACGAGCGGGTGAAAGTTTTTATAAAAAGACTGCAACATTTTAAGCCCGAAGATACGGTGGTTATCGTCTCTCACGGCGGCCCCTTGCGTCTTTTAATCTGCAATTTGCTGGGTATAGATGCAGTCCATTGGCAGCAAATCCGCATCGACCGGGGTTCCTTGAGCATTCTGGAAACCTATCCACAAACTGCCATTATTACTTTGCTAAATGATGTTTCTCATCTTAAATCGTAAGAAAGGAATTTTATGAATCAAGCATTTGCATCATGGAGCGGCGGCAAGGACTGCTGCCTGGCTCTCTATCGGGCTAAGAACAACGGTATGAATATCCGCTATCTGTTCAACATGGTCAGCGAGGATGGTATACGCTCACGCAGTCACGGTATCCGCGCTGCGGTGATTAAAAAGCAAGCGGAGGCGCTGGGTATCCCCATTTTGCAGCAGCCTACCGTCGATGAAGCTTACGAGGCTGTTTTCACTAAAGCGCTTCAGGATTTTAAACGGCAGGGTATCGAGTTCGGCGTCTTCGGGGATATCGACTTCAATGAGCATCGCGAGTGGATTGAGAGAGTCTGTAAAGCCGCCGCCATAACCCCCCGCCTACCCCTCTGGCTGGAAGACCAATCGAAGCTGATGGAAGAATTCATCGCGGCTGGGTTTAAAGCCGTGGTCGTCGCCGTAAAAGCCGATTTATTGGGTAAAGAATTCCTTGGCAGAATCGTTGATAAAAAATTCCTCGCGGATATCGCGGCGCTGGATAAAGGCATTACCCCCTGCGGCGAAGCCGGTGAGTTCCATACCTTGGTTATCGACGGGCCGATATTTAAAAGGCGACTGGACCTGACTAAAACGGAAATAGTCAGCCGCGGTGAGCACCACTTCCTGGAAATACTCAAAGTAGAGCTAAAACCCAAAAAGTCAGGACAGAAAATATGACCAGGATAATAGCCAAAGTGATATCCCAAAAAGGCAAATGTGAAGCCGGCCATAAGGTCGGGGATGAGTTCGTCATTGACCCACTGAAAACACCGGCGGGCATGTGCCCCTGGGCATTCTATACCCTTTTCCCCTTTGCCGAGCCGCTGCAGTTCGGTGGGAAGTTCCCCTGGGAAAAAGACCCAACTAAAGCTAGAGTTGCTTGCCCTGATGCAGATAACCCGGTGATATTTGAATTGAGAAGGATAGACTAGACTATAATACCAAACAGATTAGTTCTTTAACGTTCCAACCCACCACCCCGCATAAAAGCAGGATAGCCGGCAGCAGCCATCTCCCCGGCACGAACCAGCTTATCACCACCGGTACGGCGAATTTGAATATCGCCAGCTTCGTCATCGAATCAACCGACCCTCTTAATAAAGAATTAAGTTCCGGATAGCCGCAACGCGCCGCTACCAGCGTTAAAACAAAGTCGACTAGCTGCAAGGATAGGAAAACCACCTTGAATATCGTATCGACTTTATCCCGTCGCCGACTCCTCTCAACGAGATAGGCGAGCGGTCCTATAAAACGTTGGCCTGTGGACATAGTTTTTCTTTCTTCTTCAGCTTAGGCTGCCTTTAAAAAACGTTCGATAAATATATCTAATAAAAATATCAACATTGTATAAAAACTCCCTTTCCTCCAACTGTATACTGTCAACTGTTAACTGTTAACTACCTCCCTCCTCTCCCCTGTGCTATACTTTAGGAAAGATTTAGAAGAGAGGGTTTTTCTTTGGCTGGCCAGGATGAAATTAAACAGAAAATAGAAAAGCTCCGCGCGGAAATCAACCATCATAACTACCGGTATTACGTTCAGGATAGCCCAGAAATCAGCGACGATGAGTATGACCGGCTGATGCAGGAGCTAAAGCGCCTGGAAGAAGAAAACCCTAAATTCCTTACGCCGGACTCCCCCACCCAGCGCGTCGGCGCCGCCCCATTAGAAGCCTTCGGCGTGGTGGAACATCCCCTCCCCCTGCTCTCCCTCGCTAACGCCTTCTCCGATGACGACCTGATGGCGTGGTATAACCGCACCCTGAAGCTCGTCGGCAACCGGCCGTTCGACTTCGTTTGCGAGCATAAGATAGACGGGCTGGCGGTAGCGCTTACCTACGTTAATGGACAGCTGGTCACTGGCGCTACCCGCGGCGACGGCTTTCGTGGGGAGAATATAACTCAAAATTTAAAAACCGTCCGCAGCATCCCCCTTTCCGTGCCTAAAGATGCCCCACCCCGCTTCGAAGTACGGGGGGAGATCTACCTCCCTAAAACCGGCTTCCATAAGCTAAATAGAGAAAGGGAAGAGGAAAGTCTACCCCTCTTCGCCAACCCCCGCAATGCTGCTGCTGGCTCGGTACGCCAGCTCGATTCCCGTATCACCGCCAGGCGCCCGCTGGATATCTTTATCTACATGCTCGGCTATGCCGAGGGCAAGACTACGCCTCCGACACATTGGGAGACGATGGAATGGCTGAAGTCGCTGGGATTTAAGACAAACCCCAACAATCGCTATGTTAAAACAATAGAAGAAGCCAGAAAATACTACTACGACTGGGAACAGCAGCGTGAAGGCCTGGCTTACGAAGCGGATGGCATCGTCGTTAAACTTAACCAGCTTTACCTGCACGAAGAACTGGGCGACATCGGCCGGGAGCCGCGCTGGGCGATAGCCTATAAGTTCCCCGCCACGCAAGCTACCACCAAACTCATCGACATCGGCATCAGCGTCGGCCGGACGGGCACGCTCAACCCTTACGCCATCCTGGAGCCGGTATCGGTGGGAGGCGTGACCATAAAAAATGCCGCCCTGCACAACGAGGACGATATCCGGCGTAAAGATATCCGCATCGGCGATACGGTTCTCATCCAGCGCGCCGGCGAGGTCATTCCGGAGGTAATCGGGCCGGTCTTGAGCAAGCGCACCGGCAAAGAAAAAGAGTTCGACCTTCTACAAAAAATTTATAATAAAGAAAAGAAACGTCCTGCCTGTCCGGAATGCGGCGGGGAGGTCATCAAGCCCGAGGGCGAGGTGATGTACTACTGCTCCAACGCTACCTGTCCCGCCCAGGCGCAGCTCCGCATCGAGCACTTCGCCTCCAAGGGCGCGATGGATATCCGGGGCGTCGGCGAAAACATTAGCGCCACCCTCTTTAATAAGGGGCTGGTGAAAAACGCCGCCGACCTTTATTTCCTGAAACAAGAGCAGCTTGCCGAGCTGGATAAAATGGGCGAGAAAAGCGCCGCCAATATCCTCAACGCCATCAACATCAGCATGACCAGGCCGCTGGCGAGACTCATCTTCGCGCTGGGCATCAAGCACGTAGGTGAGGAGATGGCGGAAACGCTGGCGACGGAGTTCCGCAGCATCGACGCGCTGGCAGGTGCCACGCGGGAAAGATTAATGTCCATCAGCGCCGTGGGACCTAAGATTGCGGATAGCATTATTGCCTTCTTCCGCGAAGAAGATAACCAGAATATACTTCGTAGGTTGAAAGATGCCGGCGTAAAAATGGAAGAAACCGCTGCCAAACAACAGAGTCTCCCCCTCTCCGGCAAGGAGTTCGTGGTAACCGGCCGGCTGAATGCATTCACCCGCCAGGAGGCGGAAGCCAAAATAAAAGAGCTTGGCGGTGCCGCCAAGGATAACGTAACTCGCAAGACGGACTACTTAGTCTACGGCGCAGACCCCGGCTCCAAGCTGGCGAGAGCCAATGAATTGGGAATTAAAACGGTTGACGAAAAGGAGTTTTTAGAGCTTATTCAAGAAGGCTAAAAAGGTCCGTCATTCTAACGATAATGCAACCCCCTTACCCCAACTGGATTCCCGTTCCCGTATCAAGTACGGGACAAGTTTCACGGGAATGACGGCCACAAAAAAGTAACAATAACGTCATTCCCGACCCCGTATCGAGTACGGGGCAAGCTCTGATCGGGAATCCAGGTGGAGTGGGGTGGCTAAATGATACGTAGATTGGAAGAATAAGGAATAATATGAAACTAATCGTCGGATTGGGCAACCCGGGATTTTTATACTCCCGCAACCGTCACAACATCGGCTTTATGTGCGTCACTTACCTGGCTAAGGTGCATAAAATCGACTTCGACCGTAAGCAGGGGCACGCCCGCACCGGCATCGGTAATATCGGGCGGTATAAAGTGGTCGTGGCACGCCCGCAGACCTATATGAACGCCAGCGGGGAATCCGTCGGCGCCCTGCTGCAAAGACTCAACATTAGTCCGGCCGACCTTATCGTTATTCATGACGACTTAGACCTGCCGGTTGGTAAAATCCGACTGCGCCTAGGCGGCAGCTCCGGCGGGCATAAAGGCATCGACTCCATTATCGCGCATATCGGCACGCAGGATTTCTATCGCGTGCGGGTCGGCATCGGGAGGCCGGAGGCGGATAATCCTCCCGTTAAAGAAGATGCCGTTATCGACTACGTCCTTAGCGATTTCACCCATGACGAGAAGAAAATCATCGATGAAACTATCCCGCGGGTCAGTGAGGCTATCACCTACTTCCTGTCTAAAGGCATCACCGCCGCGATGAATAAATACAATTAAGTCAAAACTCAAATCTCAAAAGTCAAAACCATAACTAATAAGCTAAAACTAACAAAGTTACTAATACTCTGCAAATCTTTAACCTTTAGGCTATGGCTTTGAGCTTTGACTTCTAACTTTTAAGTTTCCCTTTGCCCCCTTCAATCTCCAGTGTTATAATCACAATATCTAATAGCAGGAGGTGACCTATGAAAAAATTTACTTTTTCATGTCTCCTCATCCTGTTTACTTTAATCCTCACGATATCGGTTATCGGCTGTGAGTCCAAGACATCAACTTCTGAAACAGGAACTCCTCCATCCACTCCGGTGTCTACAACTCCAACGCCAACTCCGACGCCAACTCCGACGACGACAACGCCCGTAACTTCTACCACCGTGCCCGCTTCATCCCCAACAGTCCCTGAAGGCTTTAAACTGTATACCAACTCGACGCACGGTATTTCGTTTTTCTATCCCGATAATTGGCATCAGTTAGGGCTTACCGGCTATACCGACTCATTATGGAAAACAGCTTTTGAAGAGCCGTTATCACGGATAGCCCCCGGTGTCGGCATCATCAAATACGACATGGGCGGCAAAATGCTGAAGGATTTCCATGAAAAAAAGATTGTAGATTTATCTGTATTCGGTTCAAGAGAAGTTTTATTAGTCGAACACGTTACAATCAACGGACTAGATGCCTATATCACTACTTTCTCTGAAAAATCATCACAGGGACCAATCAAAGGTATGGACATGACCATTACCAAAGATAATAAATTAGCCTATTGTGTTGACTGCTATTGTTTGCTATCGGATTATGATAAAAATGAAAAGAATTTTGACATGATATTTAACAGCTTTAAAATCCAATGACATCAAAAGAGCTTATTATCATCGCCGTCATCGGCGGGAGTGAAATCTCCGCGGAGGTATACCGTATCGCGGAGGAGGTGGGACGAGAAATCGCCCGGCGTAAAGCGGCGCTGGTTTGCGGAGGGATGGGCGGCGTGATGGAAGCCGCCTGCAAAGGCGCCATCGAGGAAAAGGGACTGACCATCGGCATATTGCCCGGGGATAGCCGGACACAGGCGAATCCTTATGTCCAGATACCCATCGTTAGCGGTATGGGTTACGCACGTAACGTGGCAGTGGTAAAATCTTCTCAAGCCGTCATCGCCATCGACGGGAGCTATGGAACACTAACGGAAATCGGCTACGCCTTACAAGCTGGCATACCGGTTATCGGTCTGGCGACATGGTCATTTTCGCTTTATGGTAAGGCGGATAATAGCATCATCCTAGCAAAAAATCCTCAAGACGCCGTGGATAAAGCGATGGCGGCTATAAAAAAATCAGTTATTCCAACGTAATGGAGACAAAATATGTCAACGATAAAATCGGTTAAAGCCCGGGAAATTTTAGACTCGCGGGGCAATCCCACTCTCGAAGTAGAGGTTGAGCTTAAAGACGGCACGCTGGGTATGGCTGCCGTGCCCTCCGGCGCCAGCACCGGCAAGTACGAAGCCGTCGAGCTGCGCGACGGTGATAAGTCCCGTTATAACGGCAAGGGCGTCCTCAAGGCGGCCAACAATGTCAACAAGACCATCGCTAAAGCCATCGCCGGCATGTCTGTCACCGACCAGTCGACGATTGATAATACGCTAATTAAGCTCGACGGTACGCCGGACAAATCGAAACTCGGCGCTAACGCCATCCTGGGGACATCTCTTGCGGTAGCCCATGCCGCCGCCAGTTT
The DNA here is from genome assembly GCA_050014095.1 of Dehalococcoidales bacterium. Classification (GTDB taxonomy): domain Bacteria; phylum Chloroflexota; class Dehalococcoidia; order Dehalococcoidales; family RBG-16-60-22; genus RBG-13-51-18. The sequence goes on from JBEKDZ010000001.1 coordinate 142,929, forward strand.
TAAAGGCGTACCGCTCTATATCTACCTCGGTGGCGACGGCTCTTATACCCTGCCCGTGCCGATGTTGAATATTTTAAACGGCGGTAAACACGCCGAAAACTCGACGGATTTGCAAGAGTTCATGGTCATGCCGGTGGGCGCTAAAAGCTATAGTCAAGCCCTGCAGATAGGTGTTGAAGTATACCAAGCTTTGAAAAAGGTTCTTAAGGGCCGAGGACTGAACACCAACGTTGGCGACGAGGGCGGTTTTGCCCCCTCCCTTCCCTCGAATAAAGACGCCGTGGAAGCCATTCTCGCTGCCATCGAGTCGGCCGGTTATAAACCCGGCAAGCAGTGCTATATCGCTTTAGACCCCGCCGCCAGCGAGTTTTACCAGAACGGCAAATATGTCCTCGCTAAAGAGGGCAAGACTTTAACGTCAGCAGAAATGGTTGACTATTATGTCAAATGGTGCGCTGATTATCCCATCATCTCCATCGAGGACGGCATGGCGGAGGACGACTGGGAGGGGTGGCAGTTGCTCACGCAAAAGCTGGGCAAAAAAGTCCAGTTCGTCGGCGACGACCTCTATGTTACCAATGTCAGCCGTATTGCCAAAGGCATCGAGCTTAAAGCCTCTAACGCCGTGCTGATTAAGCTTAACCAGATTGGCACGCTCACCGAGACGCTGGAAGCCATTAAAATGGCGAAAAAAGCCGGCTGGACAGCAATAGTCAGCCACCGCTCCGGCGAGACCGAGGACACCACCATCGCCGACCTTGCCGTGGGACTAAACACCGGCCAGATTAAGACCGGCGCCCCTGCCCGCTCCGAGCGCACCGCCAAGTATAACCGCCTGCTGCGTATCGAAGAGGAGTTAGGCAACGCCGCCGACTACGCGGGGATGAATGCCTTTTACAACATAAAAAGATAATACAACCGTCATTCCCGTGAAACTTGTCCCGTACTTGATACGGGAACGGGAATCCAGGAACGTAGATAATAGGGCTAGTATGAAATCTGGTTATGTATATATTCTTGCCAGTAAACGCAACGGCACACTATATATCGGGGTAACCAGCGACCTGATAAAGCGTGTTTATGAACATAAAAATGATTTCGTAGATGGCTTTGCTAAAAAATATAAAGTCCATTCATTGGTATACTATAAACAGTGTGATGATATCGAATCAGCTATTTCCGAAGAGAAGCGATTGAAGAAATGGAACAGGAAATGGAAACTCGAATTGATAGAAAAAGAAAACCCAAGATGGAAAGATTTATACGAAGATTTATTATGACTCTGGATTCCCAATCAAGTTGGGAATGACAGAGAAAATGGAAAAAATTTTTACCCGTCATTCCCGTGAAACTTGTCCCGTACTTGATACGGGAACGGGAATCCAGGAACGCTGATAAAATGACTGGAATGACAAAGCATAGTTAGGAGTATAATGCCCGAAATCTACCCTGGCATCCACTGGCTCAAACTGCCCATTACCATGGAGCAGTCGGACCTGACGCACGTTAATGTCTATCTTATCAAAGGCGTTAAAGGTTATCTCCTCGTCGATTCCGGCTGGAACACCGATGAGTCATTTACTACTTTCCACAACTACCTGCTGAAACACGGCATCGGCTTTCAGGATATCAAGCAGATACTGGTCACCCATGTTCACCCGGACCATTATGGTATGGCGGGTCGTATTAAGCAGCTCTCCGGCGCGGAGATTATAATGCACTACATTGAAAAGGACTACATCAGACCCCGGTATATCGATATGAATGAGCTGCTCAACCTGACCGATAAAGCGCTTATTGCTAACGGCGCTTCGGAGAAGGAAATGGAGGTCTTGAGGGACGCCACCCTGGGATTGGAAAACTATATCGTCCCCACCCAGCCCGATACCACCCTGCACGACGGCGAGACTATCAAAACAGGACTCTTCAGCTTCCGCGTAATCTGGACGCCCGGGCATTCCTCCGGGCACTTGTGCCTTTACGAGCCGGAGAAAAAAATCCTCCTCTCCGGCGACCATATCCTGCCGAAAATCACGCCCAACGTCGGTCTGCACCCGCAGTCCATCGAAAATCCGCTCGGGCGCTATATAGAGTCATTGCAACAGATAAGAAAGCTGGACATCGAGCTGACGTTGCCCGGGCACGACCAGCCTTTTAAGAATCCCCGGGCGCGCATCGACGAAATAATTCACCACCATAACAACCGAAACCAGGAGATACTGGGTACGCTGGAACTCGGCGCCAAAACAGCATATAAAATAGCTCAAGAGATAACCTGGGGCAATAACAGCGGGTGGAACGACCTGCCGCCCTTCCACCAGCGGATGGCCGTCTTTGAGACCCTCGCCCACCTGGAGATGATGGCGGCGGAAAGCCGCGTGGATAAAGTCTCCCACCGGGGCGTCTTTTACTACGCACAGAAGTGATATAATAGACCGTAATGAAAAAAATCGGCATTACCACCACCGTTCCGGTGGAAGTCCTGCTCGCTGCCGGCTACCAGCCCATCGACCTGAATAATGTGCTCGTAAGCGCCCCCGACCCCACCAAGTTCGTCACCATCGCCGAGCGGGACGGCTTCCCTTTAAACTGCTGCGCCTGGATTAAAGGCATCTACGGCGTCTGCCTCGATGCCGGCATCGAGGATGTGCTCTGTGTCACCAGCGGCGACTGCTCTAATACCATCATGCTCATGGAGGTCTTGAGGCTCAAGGGTAAGAACGCCCTGCCCTTCGCCTACCCGGAAAGGCCTAATGAAGAGCAGATGGACTACGTCTTGGAAAAACTAGCCGCGACCTTCGGCACGACGCTGGCAGCCGCCGAGAAAATCCGCCAAAAGCTTAAACCGTCGCGCGACCTCGCCCTAAAGCTGGACGAGCTTACGTGGAAGGATAATAAAGTCAGCGGCGGGGAGAACCACCTCTGGCTCGTCTCCACCTCCGACTTCAATGGCGATTATCATAAATATCAACAGGACTTACAGGAGCTGGTAAATGCCTGCGTCAAGCGCCAGCCCTACCGCGTTAAAGAGATACGTGTGGGGTATATCGGGGTGCCGCCGGTCTACGCCAGGGAGCTTTACCCCTATATTGAAAAGCACGGCGCCAGGGTGGTCTTTAACGAGGTGCAGCGCCAGTTCGTCATGCCGTCGGACGGTAAAAACCTCGCGGAGCAATATACCAACTATACCTACCCCTACTCCATCAACGAGCGCCTGGTCGATATCAAGGCCGAGTTAAAAAAGCGACGCATCGACGGGGTGATTCATTACGTGCAGGCGTTCTGCCACCGCGGCATCGGTGATATCGTCATGCGGAGCGCTATCGACCTGCCAGTTCTGACGTTGGAAGGCAACGCTGACTTTTTCCTGAACGGGCATGTCAAGACCCGCATCGAGGCTTTTTTGGACATGATAGAGAGAAGACAAAAGAGGACGGGTAAAAAAATCCAAGACAAACTTCTCTCCCCTGGTGGGAGCGATTGAGTGAGGGGGTTTCCCCTTAATTTCACCCTCACCCTTACCTCTCCCATCGAGGGAGAGGTGATTTGTGATATGAAAAAGTATTAAAATAGGTGTACCACTAGTTTTTTATAGAGGAGGTTCAATTGAAAACTCGTATCGGCATTAACGGCTTCGGGCGCATCGGCAGGTTGACCTTAAGGGCTATCCTCCAGCGCCATAAAAACGATATCGAAGTGATGGCAGTCAACGACCTCGCGGATACCAAGACCAATGCCCACCTTTTTAAGTGGGATAGCGTTTACGGTCGCTACCCGGGCGAAGTTGCCGCTAAAGATAAATCCATCGTTGTCGATGGGCAAGAAATCCAGGTAATCTCGGAACGTGAGCCCGCTGCCATACCCTGGAAGGATTATAAAGTCGACATTGTTATCGAGTCCACCGGCAGATTCACCGATGCCGCTAAAGCTAAAGCCCATACCCAGGGCGGCGCGAAAAAAGTCATTATCTCCGCCCCCGCCGATAACGAGGACGCTACTATCGTGCTCGGCGTTAACGAAGGCACCTACGACGCTAAAAAACACACCGTTATATCTAATGCCTCCTGCACCACCAACGGCATCGCGCCGGCGGTTAAGGTGCTGCACGAAACTTTCGGCGTGACCAAGGGGCTGATGACCACCATCCACTCCTACACCAACGACCAGGTGGTGCTGGATATCGTCCACAGGGATATCCGGCGGGCTCGCGCTGCCGCCCTGAACATGATACCCACCTCTACCGGCGCCGCCAAACTGGTGGGTAAGCTAATCGCTGGACTGGAAGGCAAGATTCATGGCTACTCCATGCGCGTGCCTACACCCACCGTCTCCGTTATCGACTTCGTCTGCAATACGCAAAAAGACGTCACTGTCGAGCAGGTCAACGAGGCGTTCAAGAAAGCCGCCGCGGGACAATATAAGGGCATCATCGAGTACTGCGAAGAAAAGCTGGTCAGTATGGACTTCAAGGGCAACCCGCATAGCTCTATCATCGACGCCCCCAGCACCATGGTCATCGGCGGGAACATGGTTAAAATCCTCGCCTGGTACGATAATGAGTGGGGCTATTCCTGCCGTCTCGGCGATTTGGTGGTCTATATCGCTTCTAAGGGTCTTTAAAGAAACCTAGAGCACCCCACGATGCCAAAAATCCTTATACTATTTGCGAATTTTTGTTCGTAATAATTGACATTACGTCAAATTTGTACGTAAAATGGAGTACTAATCCTAGCGAAAAGTGAACCATGAAACTAATTATTATCGGTATTGGACAGTGCGGCGGCAGAATCGCCGATGAGTTCGCCCGACTGAATAAAAGAGCGCACTCCTCACACGGACTTAATATAATTACCGGCGCTTTTGCCGTTAATACCGATATCGCCGACCTTAGCGGTTTAGTCACCATCAAATCCACTTACGAGCGCATCCTCATCGGCAACCAAAAAACGCAGGGTCACGGCGTCGGGAAAATCAACGAGTTGGGCGCCGAGATCGCCCACGAAGATGCCGATAAGGTTATCGAGGCAATCAGAAACACCGAAGGTTTTGCGGAAACCGATGCCTTTTTACTTACCGCTAGCGGGGCAGGCGGCACCGGCTCCGGCGCGATATCCGTAATCACGAAGCAGATAAAAGAGCGCTATGTAGATAAACCGGTCTATAACCTCATCGTCCTTCCCTTCGAGCACGAAATCGTTACCGAGGATAGGACGGTTTATAATGTGGCTACCTGTCTTAAGTCCAGCTATCTTGTAGCTGATGCTATCTTTTTAGTGGATAACCAGCGGTTCGTGATGAAGGACTCCCCGCTTACCGCTAACCTCGCCCAGATAAACCAGATGATTGTTAATCCGTTTTTTAATCTCCTCTGCGCCGGCGAGGAGAAAAAGCCCCAGTTCATCGGTGCTAAAATTCTCGATGCCGGTGACATTATCCAGACACTGGTTGGCTGGACCGCCCTCGGCTATGGCCAATCGCAACCCCCTAAATCTAAATTCTTTTCGTCTAATGCCTCCCACGACTTTCGTGATAAAGCCTCGGAAACCCAGCGGGGAACCTATGCCCTTGATGAGGCTATCAGCAATCTTTCCGTCAAGTGCAATCCGCTGGACTCCAAGCGCGCGCTATATATTGTGTCCGCGCCATCTAAAGATATCAATGTTGAACTGGTCAAAGAACTCGGCACTTATATTAAAAACATCGCGCCTGAAGCGATTATCCGCAGCGGCGACTACCCGAGAGAAAAAGGCAACCTTGATGTCACGTTAATCCTCTCGGAAATGAGTGATATGGAAGCAGTGAGGAGCTATTTCACCAAAACAATCGATCTTATCGCTGAACTCAAGAAACGGCAGGAAGGTATGGTAAACGTACAGCGAGGGATTGATATCTCGATAAAAGACATCCCATCCCTGTTGTAGTTTTATTTTTCAAAAGAGTCGGAGCGTTTTTTTCCGTTTTAACTAAACCGCGTAAAATATACCCTTGGCTATTGACTCTAACTATTTTTCAGTATCTTCGTTTTTCGGGTTTTTGGGTTTTGGTTGGTCTGACTTTTGCTTCTTGGTTTCGTACATCTTTGAAAGAATTTCCAGGCGCTCGGCCATTTTGCTTTTTGACTCTTTAGGCTCATCTTTAGAAGCCGCATCGGATGCTTCTTTCTGTGTTTTATCGCCTCTGCCCGTTTTATCCAATCTCTCCATGAGTCTCTTAAGAGCATCTATTTCTGTTTTGCTGTCTTCAATAACGGGTCGATTAACCCCCTTGGGACTCTCCCTTAGCTCATCAATCGGTTCTTTCTTTTGACTCTGTTTCAAAGCATCTTGGTAGGGCTTTAACGATGCGTCAACACTTTCTTTGGAAATATGTCTGGTAGCTTCGACACGGCTAACCGCATCCTGGAACGCCGTCATGGATAGTCCGGCAACCTCCCTCGCCACCTTGGCTGATGCCTCCGTGGCGTCTTTAACGGCTTTTATCGTCCTATCAGCCGATACCTGCGCATCTCGAACTAACGCCTCCGCCACTTCACGGGCTTCCTGTACCGCTGCCTCCGTCGCTTGCTTTGTTTCGCGGCTTATTTGCTCCGCACGGGCGATAGCCTCCTCGGTGGCATTTATCGTAGCTTCGGTCGCCTTACGGGCATCTCGAGCTACTTCTTCAACCTTTTTAATGGTTTCTTGGGTCAATTTGTTCGCTGCGTCGAAAGCCTCTTCATTTTCCTGGCTGATTGCCTCAATTCGATCCATCGTTTCGTTCGCCGATTTCTGGGCAGTCTCGGCAAGCTCTCGGGAAGTCTTGCTAAGAACCTCCGCCCGCATAACGGCTTCCTCCGCCAACTTGGCGGCTGTTTCTACAGTTTTTCGGCTAAATTCGTTGATTTTATCTGCCCGGGCGTTGGTTTCCTTGGCGACTTTATTAGTTACATCGGCTGCATCCTGGGCTTCTCTGGCCATATGCTCCGCTCGTGCGGTAGCTTCCCGCGCCATTTTCACCGATTCTTCGGCAGCTGCCAGCGACGTTTTCACCGATACTTCAACGATATTCATCGCCTTTTCAGATACTTCTTTGGCAGATTCCGCTATTCTCTTGGCTTCGCGGCTTATCTCCTCGATACGGGCCAAACCGTTTTGTGATAGCGCTAGTGCAGATTCGGCTGCATTCATAGCATCCTGACCGATTTTTTCCGCGCGGGCGATAGCCTCTTGGAAAGTCTTCACCAGCGCTTCCGCCGTTTCCTTTGGTCTTTTAGCAACATCCTCTGCCTTCTTGATAGCTTCGTCAGCGGCTCTTAAGGTTGCTACCATAGCTTCTTTTGAAGACTGGCTTATTTTTTCCGCCCGGTCGATGGCTTCCTGAACAGCTTTTGTAGAGGCATCGGCGCTTGTCTTGACTTCTTTTTCGATATGCTCAAGCTGGCGCATGGCATCCTTGGCAGCCTCGATTGGTTTCTCGGTTGCCTCTTTGCTCTCCTCGTTTAAAGCTTCAGCCTTGTCTATCGCCTTTTCGAGGTCAGTGTCTTTACCTTTGTTCTCTTCCGGTAATTCTGGAGACATTACCCACCCTTCTAAATTACTATCTTATATTAGCATAAGCCGTTATTAGACTAATTATATTATTCAAGCGTCACTTTTTCAATAAAGATACAGTATTTATTTTAATATCCTGACTATTTCAATTACAGATTTGGGAAACACATTTTTATATTACGAGCAATTGACTTTATGACGCTATTATATTATGCTAAAAATAACACGACTTTATAGAAAAATAACGCTGAATTTGAGGTGAACTGTGAAACTAGTAGTTGTAGGACTAGGACAATGCGGCGGTAGAATCGCCGATGAGTTTGCCCGACTTAATAGTAGAGCCCGTGTCCAGCGTAATATGGAAATTATTACAGGTTGTTTCGCCGTGAATACCGATGCTTCTGATTTATTAGGATTGACCAGCATCCCCAAAGACCACCATCACCGCATCCTTATCGGCGGCCGTAAAACCGGCGGTCATGGCGTGGGCAAGATCAACGAGCTAGGCGCGGAGATAGCCAAAGAAGACTCTGATAAAATAATCGAGAATCTCCGCAATATCAAGAAATTCTTTGAAACAGATGCCTTCCTGCTTGTCGCCGGTACAGCAGGCGGTACCGGTTCCGGAGCTGTTTCCGTCGTCACGCAGCGTCTGAAGGAGCGTTACTTCGATAAGCCGGTATGGAACCTGCTCATCCTGCCTTTCGAACATGAAGAATCGACCGAAGAAAGGACGGTATTCAACGTAGCCACCTGTCTCAAATCCTGCTATTCGGTCGCCGATGCTGTTTTCCTGATTGATAATCAAAGATACGTCAGAAAAGACTCTTCCATCCAGTCCAACCTTACCAAGATTAATCAAATGATTGTCGCCCCGTTCTATAATATCCTTTGCGCCGGTGAAGAGAAAAAATCCAAATATATCGGCTCCAAACTGCTCGATGCCGGCGATATCATCCAGACCGTGGTCGGCTGGACGGCCATCGGCTACGGCAAGACCGCCCAACCGGTATTTAAAATGCCCGAATTTGGGGATGACTACCGTAAGAAAGGCATGGAAATCCAGAAAGGTATCCGGGCGATGGATGAAGCCATCAGCGAGCTATCAATGAGATGTAATCCTGCCGAAGCGCGACGGGGTTTATACCTGGTCTCCGGTCCTCCTAAGGATATGAGCATCGACATGATCAAAGAAATCGGTGATTATATGAGAGATATCGCCCCGGAAGCCATCATACGTAACGGCGATTATCCCCGGGATAGCGGCGTGGTCGATGTCACCATTCTCTTTTCCGAGTTTTCCGATGTCGAGAAGGTCAGGAACTACTATGTCCGCTCCTCCGACCTTATTCCCGAGTTCAAGAGACGGCAGGAAGTAACCGAAGACAAGTTAAGGTCTCTGGAAGATGCCTCCAAGGATATTCCTTCGCTGCTGTAAAAAATAATTAGAAACTAATGAGAGCTTAGGGGGGCATCAAAAACCCCCCTTCTTTTTCGCTTCACATTGTCATTGCGAGGGCGAAGCCCGTGGCAATCTCATTGATATATTTTGTACTATCGTGGGGATTGCCACGTCGTCTCGATTTTATCGAGACTCCTCGCAATGACGGTAAAATTTTTCTTGGGTAATAAAGCTTTTTGGAGTATAATAAAGCCATAATGGCTTCTCAAGTATTTTATCGTAAGTGGCGCCCGCAACTTTTCTCGGAAATACAGGAGCATGTGGCTAAAACGCTGCTCAATGCTCTGGCTACCGAGCGGGTCTCTCATGCCTACCTTTTCTGCGGTCCCCGCGGCACCGGCAAAACCAGCACCGCCCGCATTCTGGCGAAGGCAGTTAACTGCCTTAACAACGGCAAAGGCGAGCCCTGCAATCAATGCGATATGTGCCAAGCCATTACCGAGGGCAGAGCTCTCGATGTTATTGAAGTGGATGCCGCCAGCAATACCGGCGTCGATGATATCCGCAACCTGCGGGAAAAGGTGAACTATGCCCCTAACCAGGCGCGGAAAAAGGTCTACATCATCGATGAAGTCCATATGTTGAGCACCAGTGCCTCGAATGCCCTGCTCAAAACGCTGGAAGAGCCGCCGCCTCATGTTATGTTTATCCTGGCTACCACCGAGGTGCAAAAGCTCCTGCCGACTATCCTCTCCCGCTGCCAGCGGTTCGATTTCCACCGCCACACGCTAACAAATACCGTAGCCGAGCTAAACCGCGTCTGCCAAGGCGAAGGCATTAAAGCCCAAACGGAAGCCTTAAAGCTCATCGCCCGGGCGGCAACCGGCAGCCTGCGCGATGCCCTGAATCTTTTACAACAGCTTAATACCTTCTACGGCAACGAGCTTGAACTCCATCATGCGCAGGCAATGCTCGGCATCTCCGGCGACCGTCGCTCCAGAGAGCTGGTTAACCACATCATCAATAAAGACACCGCCGCCGGGATTACCACGCTTAATAACGTAAATAATGACGGACTCGACCTGCGCCAGTTCCACCGCGAACTGGTGGAATATTTAAGGCTGCTGCTCCTCGTTAAAACCGGCTCCAGCGAGTCTATCGAGCTTACGGAAGATGATATTAAAGAGCTTAAGGAGCTGGCGAACAAAGCCACGCTGGCTCAAATATTAAAAGCCGTCAAGCGTTTCGGGCAGCTTGAGCTTAACCTCGATAACTATGCCACCCTCCCACTAGAGCTGGCGATAGTTGATTCTATCCTCCCGGATGCCGAAGCAAAAGAAGAATCCGTCCGCCGCTTGGAACCCGAACCGTTATCCCGGAAAACACCCCCCAAAGTATCCCCACCGCCACCCGAACAAAAAGCAGTTCGGCCGGAAGAGAAAAAGACCCCCAACCCCGAGCAACCGCCCAAATCAACGGTCGTAGAAAAACCCACTCCTCAAAAATCAACGGGGGTGGAAGCCGACCCCTTGACCACCGGCAACCCCATCGCCCAATTACAGAGCCAGTGGAGCAAGATGATTAACGAGGCGCCGGACGGCATGGGCAAGACCCCGGCGGCTGCCTTGCTGCGAAGCGCCCGACCCAAAGAAATAGCGGACGACGTTCTGGTGTTATCTTTTAAATACCCCATGCATAAAGAAAACATGGAAAAAATGGAAAATCAAAAAATGGCGGAGAAAATCGTGAGCAGCTTTATGGGGCGTCCCTGCAAAGTTCGCTGCGTTTACGAACACGAAAACAACCACCTGGTCAAAGCGGCTTTAAAGATGGGCGCCCGTGTTATCGATACGGAGGAAACAACATGATGAATAAAAATATGATGCAGCAGGCGCAAAGACTCCAGGCGCAGCTACTTAAGGCGCAGGAAGAGCTGGCTAATCTTAATGTTGAGGCAAGCTCCGGCGGCGGCGCGGTTACCGTGGTGATGAATGGCCAGCTGCAGATACAGTCGGTGAAAATCTCTAAAGAGGTCGTCAATCCGGAAGACGTGGCAATGCTGGAGGATTTGGTCCTGACCGCCGTTAAAGAGGCACAGGCTAAAGCACAGGAAGCCGCCTCTAAAAAAATGGGCGCGCTAACTGGAGGACTAAAGATACCGGGATTGATGTAACGACTGTCATTCTGGCGAATGCCAGAATCCATTTTGAAAATTCTTCATTTACTCTGTCATTAAGTGGATTCCAGCCTACGCTGGAATGACACCACAAAACAATAAAAGGAGCACCAGTGTCCAAACAAGACCCCATCCCCGCTAGCGACGCTATTGGCAGGCTGGTACAGGAGTTTTCCAAGCTCCCGGGCATTGGGCCTAAAAGCGCCCAGCGTATTGTTTTTCACCTGCTGCGTTCTCCGGACGAAAAAGCCAAAGCCCTCGCCGAGGCGCTGGTCTCGCTTAAGCAGCGGGTCAACCTCTGCTCCGTCTGCTGCAACGTAACGGAGAGCGACCCCTGCTCCATCTGCCGCAATCCCCAGCGTGATATTTCACAGGTCTGCATTGTCGAACAGCCGCAGGATATCCTGGCTTTAGAGCACACCGGCGCCTATAAAGGACTTTACCACGTCCTCCACGGCGCAATCTCCCCCACCGAGGGCATCGGCACGGATAACATAAGAATCAGGGAGCTGCTCGCCCGCTTCCAGAGCAACACGGTCAAAGAGGTTATCCTCGCCACCAACACCAACATGGAAGGCGAGCAGACCGCCATGTACCTCTCCCGCGTTATCACCCCTCTCGGCATCAAGGTCACCCGCCTTGCCCGCGGCCTCCCTTTTGGGACCGAGCTGGAATATGCCGACGACGTTACGCTTACGAGGGCTTTAGAGGGACGCCAGGAGTTTTAGGCAAAATCCCTCTTAATCTCCCTTTTTTAAAGGGAGAAATCAGCCTCCCTCTTTATAAAAGAGGGATAGAGGGAGATTTTGTCACCCATGTCAGACCCGCGTGAATTGGTGTGATATAATACGGATGAAAGCCTTATAAGGAAGTGGATTATGAAAACATTCACAGCTTATGTAGAAATGGATGAAGAAATGGGACTTTACATCGGTATCGTGCCGGGGATTCCAGGCGCGCATACCCAGGCAGCTACGCTGGATGAACTGCGAACCAATCTTAAAGAAGTCCTGGAATTGTGCCTTCAAGAACATAATAACTAATATATAAGAAGTTTAAGAGGGGCAAAGCCCCTCTTTTAATTTCTCCCCCTCTCTGCTAGCGGAGAGGGGGAACAAGGGGGAGAGGTTAGCTAACCATGTCAGACCCGCGTGAGTATCAAACAGAAGCCATCGTCATTAAAAAGACGAAGCTGGGCGAGGCGGATAGCATCCTCACCTTCTTTACCCTCCACCTCGGCAAGATACAGGGCTTTGCCAAGAGCCTGCGCAAACCCAAGAGTAAAATGGCGGGCCACCTTGAGCTGCTCACCTACAGCGCGGTGTCTTTTTCACGGGGTCGCGGCAGTATTGATACTATTACCGGCGCCCAGACCATCAACGCTTTTTTGCCCCTGAAAAACGACCTCTGGCTGACTTCGTGCGGACTCTATGTCTCCGAGCTTATCAACCAGTCCACCGCCGAGCACCAAGAGAACTACGGGCTGTTTCAACTGATGCTGGAGACGCTTAATCGGCTCTGCGAGGCAGAGAACAAGGAGCTCGTCCTACGCTATTTCGAGCTGCACCTGCTGGAAAGTGTCGGCTACCGTCCCCAGCTTAAGGAATGCGTTACCTGCCACCGCCCCTTAGACCCCACCACCAACTATTTCAGTCCCACCGCCGGCGGCATGCTCTGCCCCGATTGTAATTTGAATCAGCCGTTTTCTTATCCCCTATCCGTCAACGCCCAGAAAGTCCTCCGGCTTTTACAGTTTGAGGACTTTTCCGCCGCCCGACTGAAAATCGATTCCGAGCTTGCCCGCGAGATGGAAAACGTTATCGGCGGCTACTTTAGGTACCTGTTGGAAAAAGAAGTCAAATCCGCCGCCTGGCTCGATGCCTTAAGGGAACAAAGACTACAGTTTAAGCGTACGACTTAAAACGTCATTCCCGCGAAAGCGGGAATCCAGTTTATCTCCCCCTTTGAAAAAGGGGGTTCACCCTGAAGGCTCACCCTGAAGGGATTAAGGGGGATTTTAAGGAAACACAACAACTTCACCCTCACCTAGCCTCTCCCATCAAGGGAGAGGAACGAACGAGGTAAGATTAGAATTTTTCCGTCTTCTCTCCCCTTGTGGGAGAGATAAGAGTGAGGGGAATTTTCAAGATTTATTAGAAGATAGTCTTTTCAAATCAAGCTAGAAAAAGCCCTATTTTATTACCTTCGCCCCAACGTATTTATGTAAAACTTCCGGCACAGCGATAGACCCATCAGCCTGCTGGTAGTTCTCCATGACGGCAATCATTATCCGCGGCAAGGCTAAACCCGACCCGTTAAGCGTATGGACGAACTGGGGCTTGGCATCCGGTCCCGGACGGTATCTAATATTAGCCCGTCGCGCCTGGAAATCACCGCAGTTGGAGCAGGAGCTGACCTCGAGCCATTCCTCGCAGCCCGGCGCCCAGACGTCGATATCGTAAGATTTCGTGGAAGCAAAACCGATATCGCCGGTGCAGAGTAAACGGATACGATAAGCTAACCCCAGCTTCTGGCAAACCTCCTCGGCGTCATGGGTAAGCTTTTCCAGCTCGTCGTTGGATGTCTCCGGCGCGACGAATTTATAAAGCTCCACCTTATCGAACTGGTGTCCTCTTTTTATGCCGCGCGTGTCCTTGCCGGCGGACATTTTCTCACGGCGGAAGCAGGCGGTATAAGCGCAGTAATAAATGGGCAGGTCTTCTGCGGTGAGGATTTCATCGCGGTGGAGGTTGGTGAGGGGTATTTCCGCCGTCCCCACAAACCAATAGTCCTCCTCAGCGTCATGGTAGATATTCTCGGCGAACTTGGGCAGCTGCCCTGCCCCGACCATACACTCCCGCTTGACCATGTAAGGCGGGTAAATCTCTTTATAGCCGTGCTCGCCGGTATGCAGGTCGAGGAAAAAGGTGATTAAGGCGCGCTGCAGCCTGGCGCCCATCCCCTTGAGTACATAAAAGCGCGTGCCGGAAAGTTTAACCCCCCGCTCGAAGTCGATGATTTTCAGATTTTCGCCCAGCGTCCAGTGCGGCGCTGGCTTAAAGTCGAACTTCTTGGGCTCGCCCCAGGTGCGTATGTTTACATTTTCCGTGTCGTCCTTCCCCAATGGGACATCGGGTTGAGGGATATTTGGTATCTGAAGGAGGAGTGCCTCGAGCCAGGAGTCTAGTTTATTGACTTCATCTTCCAGGTTTTGTATTTCGGTACGGAGGGCGCGACCTCTCTCCTGCGCTTTTTCCCGCTCTTTAGAGATGGTTTTTCTCTCCTGGCGTAAGCCGTCCAGCTTAACGATGTTCTGGCGGCGTAAAGCGTCGAGGCGTAAGATTTCATCAATCGGCGCGCTATCGTGTCGATTTTCGATTGCTTTTTTAACGAGGTCGGGATTTTCCCTGATAATTTTTATGTCAAGCATGGGTTTATTCCTCGGTTTTTAACCCTATCCTCTTTATCCTACAGGTTAACCCTGAAGGGCTCCGCCCCTCTTAGACGCCCCATAGGTAGTTATTACCAGTATCGCTTGCCCTTGACGAAGCTGTCAAGTCCCGACTTCTTGTATTTTTATATCTCTTAAATTATTCCTCTCCCTTGACGGGAGAGGCTAGGTGAGGGTGAACTCTTTGTTTTAGAATTTCTGTAATAGTATATAACACTCCCTCTGTGTTTTGTAGAACATCATTATTCCAGAATCTTAAAACCCGATAACCCTTTTGCTCTAACAAGCGAGTCCTTTGCTCGTCTCGCTCTTTATTAGGTGTTTCGTTATGTTGACCGCCATCAATTTCAATAATCACCTTTTTCTCAAAACAAACAAAATCAGCGATATAATCTCCAACCTGTTGCTGCCGGCGGAACTTAGCTCCTTCCAGTTGCCTGTTACATATTTTATACCAAATGACCGTTTCGGCTTCGGTCTGCCTTGCTCGTAGCCCTTTGGCCAAGTTTGTTAGGGCATTTTTCATTTTATTTTACCCCCTCACCTTAATCCTCTCCCGCGGTGGGGAGAGGAGACGGGAAAAGGGATTTATCCACCTTGAGTAATCTTATCTTCATACGTTTCAAGTTTTAACCAAGTACGCCTATAGTATAAAGTTTTTCTACATTTAAGTCGCAATGAATAATTTCAATCCGATGCGGAAAAGGACATCCTTGCCATCGCTTTAATAATTTCGATGCCATTTCTTGATCAGTAAGAATCATGACCCGGTGTGCTTCACCTGACCAAAGAGTTAACCATAACAATTCTGTGGAGGCTCTGTCTTGTCCTCCTGTATTATTTGACCCACTCTTATTCTTCCATGGACTAGTTGTTATTCCACCAATGAACTTATCGAGCGCAAAAAGGTCAAATTTATGTGTGGAGTTTTTACCTATTGGAAGTTTTGTCTCATTATCCTTTACTTCTACCTGATATTGTTTTTTAAAAAGGTGACGTGCGTCTCTTTCTGCTTGTCTTTTTTGTGCAATTTCTTCATGAGTCACAATGTTTACCCCTCTTTCTCCCTCAACTGCGGGAACAAAATAACTTCTCTTATCGACTGCTGGTTGGTCAGCAGCATCACCAGCCGGTCGATGCCGATGCCCAGACCGCCGGTGGGAGGCATGCCGTACTCCAGAGCCGTTAAAAAGTCCTCGTCGATGGTCCATTTCTCGGCGTCGTTGCCATGCCGCTCCTGCATTTGCTCGATAAACCTCTCTCGCTGCAGCAGGGGGTCGTTAAGCTCGGAATAGGCGTTGCCTAGCTCCAGACCGCCGGCATAAGGCTGGAAACGCTCCACCACTCTCTCTTCGCCGGGTTTGTTCTTGGCTAATGGCGACATGGAGACCGGATAATCGCAAACGATGGTCGGCTGGATGAGCTTCGGCCGAACTGTTTTCAATAACTCATCGACCAGTTTGGGCCAGCTCTTTTTAGGGTCGACCTCAATTTTTTTTGAACGCATTTTTTCACGCAGCCCATCAGCGGTGGGATAAACCACGAAGTCGATACTTGTATATTCTTTAATAACGTCCCGCAGGGTAACGTGACGCCAGGGAGGTGTTAACTTGATAGAATTTTCGCCATATTTGATCTTCGTCACACCCAGCACCT
The DNA here is from genome assembly GCA_050014095.1 of Dehalococcoidales bacterium. GTDB lineage: Bacteria > Chloroflexota > Dehalococcoidia > Dehalococcoidales > RBG-16-60-22 > RBG-13-51-18. Next base: position 159,143 of record JBEKDZ010000001.1, read on the forward strand.
GCTGCGCTACGAATGGCACCATTTCCTCTACCATCTTCATCACGTCCATATAGTCGGCATAAGCCTCGTAGCTTTCCAGCATAGTGAACTCCGGGTGATGTTCTGTATCAAAGCCCTCGTTGCGGAAATCCCGCCCTATCTCGTAGACTTTATCAAATCCGCCGATGATTAATCTTTTAAGATGCAGCTCGGTAGCGATACGCAGGTATAAGTCCCGGTCGAGCGCGTTATGGTGGGTGATGAAGGGGGCAGCTAATGCGCCGCCCGCCGCCGATTGCAGCACCGGCGTTTCTACCTCGATAAAGCCATGCTCGTCGAGGAACTGGCGTACGGCAGTGATAATTTTACTCCGCGTCTTTAAGACATCCTTGACCTCCACATTGGCAATAAGGTCGACATAGCGCTGACGGTAGCGTAGCTCGACATCGCTCAAGCCATGCCATTTTTCCGGCAACGGCCGTAGCGATTTCGAAAGCAGAATAAAGTCAGTAACGGAGATTGTTGGTTCGCCGGTGCGGGTGCGTAGTAATGTGCCTTCTACCCCTAAAATATCGCCGATATCCAAATCTTTAAAGAGATCCTGCTTGTCTGTTTTATAATTAGCCGTTTGGAATAAAAGCTGTATCTTGCCGGAGCCATCGCGGATATCGACAAAAGAGGCTTTGCCCATTTTCCTCACCGCCATAATCCTCCCCGCCACGCTAACTGACTTTGATTTTGCCTGGGGCTTTTTTTCCTGCTCTTCCAGCTTTTTTATAGCCTCCTGCGCCGTGTGCGTTTGCTCGAAGCGGTTAGGATAGGGGTTTATACCGCTGGTGCGGAGTCGCTCCAGCTTTTGTTTTCTCTGCTCGTTAATATCATCTAATCTTGATGGCATATCTGATACCTACCTGCATAAATCTCATCAGAAGCCGTCTGAAAACGTCATTCTGAGGGAGCGAAGCGACCGTGAGAATCCCAGATTCGGATATACTTGAAGCTATGAACCTCCCCCAACCGAGATCCTTCACTTCGTTCAGGATGACAATTCAAGATTTTCGGACAGTTTCGTTCAAAATCATTATAAGTTATCTGCGCATGATGGTAAAGGGCAAGCTGACATCCGGCTGCTCACGGGAGCATTTTTGTAACAATTGCCAATTTTGAGAAATTTATCGCTTTTGCCACTTGACACAATTGTTTATTTCCTATATGATACCTAGTAATTCTATGTATTTCATTAAAGGAGGTATCATCTAATGCGCGTTCTCGGTATCATTGTCCTTATCCTGGGTCTGGTTGGAGTTGTCTTCGGCATCGTCTTTCTTCCCATGGCCAACTCGGCGGAAAATGAAATTACCACCCAGGTAGCCCCGCTTACGCTCGATCAGGTAAGCCCCAAATACGATCAGGTCACAGCTGCATTTAATAAACAGATGGCAGCTGAAGAGCCCCAGATACAAGCAGGAAAAGCCTTACCTAGCGCCATATATAACTACTATGCCGCACAAAGAGCTTTATTGGGTTTGGCAAAAGCCAATCTGGGCACCGTCACTCTCGTTAGATTCCTTGGCATCGTTAACATCTGCGTGGGCGTAGGTCTGGCTGCTGCCGGCTTCTACCTATACCGCAAAGCTTAAAAACACACTAAGAAAATAAACAATAGAATAGCGTCATATACGCCTCACCGACGTAATAACTACAACTTACCTCCGTCGGTGAGGCGTTTTACGACTATATAGCATTTTATTCCACTTCTCTGTATAATACTCTCGAAATAATCATTCCAACAGGAGTAAGCCAATGCCAGCTAAACAATATGAAGTCGTCATTAAACTGATATCCAACCAGCACCCTTGCCATTCCGGCCATAAAATCGGCGACGAATGGGTTTTCGATTATTTTACGCCGGCACACATGTGCGGTATGGCTTATAACACTATCTATCCGGTCGCTCTAGCTTTAAGTATCGGCGGCACTTTCCCCTGGCAGGAAGACCCGGACGTTATCAACATCGCTTGCCCGGATGGCGAAGTGCATAACATTTTCGAGCTCCGCCGCCGTGAAAAGAAATAAGCCGTTGTAACCCCCTTTTCCCACCCCTGGATTCCCGCTCCCGTATCAAGTACGGGACAAGTTTTGCGGGAATGACGCGGGTATTTTTAGTAACTTGCCTCTACTGTTAGCTGATAACTATAAACTAATTAATATTAACTTCCCCTCCTCCCGCCTCCCACGTTATAATATTTATATGCGCCGTTTCACTCCACCTTCGTGGGTCTCAATCCCGCTCTGTCTGGCGGCGATTAACCTGCTTTCTAACTATGCCGTAGAAACCTCGAATGTCTTCATCGCCCTTTATGCCCAGGAAAAAGGCGCCTCGAACTTACAGGTAGGTTTTATCGCCGCAGCATCTGGCATTGCTTTTCTGATTTCTTCATTCCTGTTTGGCAGATTATCCGATATTCATGGCAGGATGAACTATATACGTATCGGACTCGGCTTAACGGCGGTGGCGTATCTCACACAGCTGCTCGCCCAAACGCCAATGACCCTACTGGCCGCTAGAGCTTTTATCGGGTTCGGACTTGGTATCAACTCATCGGTCATAATGGCTTATACCTATGAAAACCAGCGGCAAATTGGCAGTTTCATCTCTTACGGCGCCCTGGGATGGCTCATCGGTGCGGTGACGGCACTCATTTTAAAAAACTACGCTTCTTTATTCATCGTCAGCGCTGTCATGGCTTTTTTTGCCTTCCTGATATCTTTTCTCCTCAAAGAAAAAGCCACGGAACGTATGAAGGTCGCCATGTTCCCGGTAGCGCTGATAAAGGCCGACTACAAGTTATACCTCGCCTTTTTCTTAAGGCAGCTGGGGGGTAATGCCATCTGGACCATCTGGCCGCTCTATCAGGCCGGCATCGGCGCCACGAAAGTGTGGATAGCCCTCGTAGAAGTGACCAATATGTTAGGACAAATCGTGTTTATGCGTCTTATCGAGAGATTCAATCCAGCCAGGATGTTCCAGGCAGGCCTTCTTTTTTCGGCTGGCATCTTCATCGCTTACGGCTTAGCCAACCAGTACTGGCAGCTTATACCCATTCAGTTAGTGCTGGCTTTTGCCTATTCCAGCATGTTTGTCGGCGCGCTAAGCTATCTTTTAAGACGACATCCGGAGTATGGCACTACCTCCGGCCTGATGAACTCGGTCAATGCGCTCTCCGGCATGTTCGGACCCTTTATCGGGGGCGCTGTCTCTCAAGTCTGGAGCTACGCTACATTGATGTACGTTGGGGCGGGTATCACTCTCCTCGGCTCGCTGACCGCGCGGGGACTAAAATTACCTAAAACAACGGGAAAGTGATAGAATAAACCAGTAAATTTTTTGCTTCAAGGAGAAAAGAAATGACTGATAAGGGGATTTTTGATCTCTCTGGAAAGGTAGCTCTCGTTACCGGCGCCAGCCGCGGCTTGGGTAGAGCCTTCGCCGAGGCGATGGCGCAGTTCGGGGCGGATGTGGCTTGCGTGGGACGCGATGAAGCTAAACTGGCGGAAACGCTAAAAATTATCAGTAAATACAAGCACCGCGCCATTGTCATCAAAGCCGATGTAACTCAAGAAGACGAAGTGAAAAATATGGTGGCGGAAGCAGTTAAAAAGCTAGGGAAAATCGATATCTTTTTCAATAATGCCGGCATCGCCCGACCGCCAACCAGGATACATGAAACACCTACCGAGGACTGGCTCGCGGTTATCAATACCAATTTAACCGGCGCTTTCCTGGCATTGAAACATGTCCTGGCGCATATGGTGAAGAATAAAAAAGGCTCTATTATCAATATTTCTTCCATCGCCGGGCTGCGTGCCGAGGTGCCAGAGGTTGGACCCGCCGCCTACGGAGCTGCCAAGGCAGGCGTTATTCTCCTCACCAACATTGCCGCCATGGAATACGCTAAAGACGGCATCCGCGTTAACTGCATCGCCCCCGGGATGCACAAATCCGAGCTAGGCCGCAATAATCCGGGACCTCGTCCGCCGAATATGCCGGATATGGATAAATATATTAACGCCTACTGCGCCGCGGAAATCCCCATGGGCCGTATGGCGGAGGCAAGCGAGCTGGCGGGTCTGGCAGTCCTGCTGGCTTCCGATGCCTCCAGCTATATCACCGGCCAGGTCTTTGTCGAGGACGGCGGCCAGTCTGCTAGATTATAGGACCCATGGCTTCTTTGGGAAGACACAGTTAATCAAGATGCCCTTGTTATTGGGGTTGCCGTAAGGTAAAATCTTAAAGTCTGGGAGGGGTGTCCGAGTGGCCTATGGTGACGGTCTTGAAAACCGTTGTCCTTCTTTGAAGGACCGTGGGTTCGAATCCCACCCCCTCCGTTTACCCCGAGCGAGCGAAGTCGAGGGGCTTATACCTACGCTAAAGCTAAGGCTGGCAAGCCCAATCGATACTGAAATATTGAGATGAAAAATTTTAGTTTAGACCAATGCATCATTAAGTCCGGTTATGCTAATATGGATTTTGCTAAAGTAACTACGATGCTGTCAAAGGCATATTGGAGCACAGGCATAAAAATAGATGAAGTAAAAAAAGGAGCGTCGAACTCCGCTTTAATGATGGGCGTCTTTTTTAATAATGGGCAAATTGGATATGCCAGAGTGATTTCCGATAAAACAAGATTTGCCTATATACTTGATGTTTTTGTAGAGGAAAATTACAGAAAAAAGGGTGTCGGGCAATTAATGATAAATGACATCCTTAAAAATAATGACTTGAAAAATGTATATCAGTGGTTATTGATAACCAGAGATGCCCATGGTGTTTATAGTAAATCAGGATTTAAACCATTAAGTAATCCAAACAACTGGATGGAAATTAAAAAAGAACGACCCGCGAGATGACGCTCAAATGATTACGATAGTAAAACTCAATGAAGACCGCTGGCAGGACTACCGGGACTTACGACTGGAATCCCTGAAAAACGAGCCGATTGCGTTTTCCAGCTCCTATGAGGAAGAACAACCAACCCCCGAAAATATCTGGCGGGAAAGAATAAAAAATATCTGGTTTGCCATAGATAATAACAAACCAATCGGTCTGGCTGGTATCTTCCGTAATAATCGACTGAAAACAAATCATGTGTGTGAAATGTACGGCGTATATCTCCGTAAAGAATACCGCGGACAAGGCATAGGCAAAAAATTAATCGAGACCGTTTTAGCGGAAATCCAAAACCTTAAGGGAATAAAGATAATTAACGTAGGGGTTAATCCTACGCAAAAAGCCGCCAAACACCTATACAATCAACATGGTTTTAAAACCGTTGCGCATTTTAAAAACTGGATGTGTGTTAATAGTAAATTCTATGACGCATTGATTATGGAAAAGCATCTGTAACCCTGTATGATAAAGAGGAAAATCCGTAAAGCCATCACCGGCAGCGTCCTTGTTGACCGTGCCCGCGCGGTTTACCGCTTTAAGGAATCCGGTCATAAAGGCGCCTATACCATGCTGGATGTCCCGCCGGCGCTGTATAGTCCCCACTCGGGCGAGACGTTAAGGAGCAGATATACTTTATTGGTTATTGGGATTTTCTCCCCTACCAACCCCCTAGTGTTCCAATAACTTAACTTTGTTCAACATAACGCTACCCATGGCGTTAGGCTCAAAGCCTTGAACGTAAGGCTTTACTAATATATAGTTCCGCCCGAACCATAGCGGCAGAACAGGGGCATCATCCACCACCATCTGCTCTGCCTGCTGATACATTTTCAGGCTTTTATCAGTATCCTGCTCCAGTGCCGCCTTATCCAGTAAAGCGTCCAGCGCAGAATTAGAGTAGCCGCCGTAGTTATTTTCAGCACCGCTGTGGAAAAGCATATCTATAAAGTCCTGCGGGTGAGGATAATCAGCTATCCATCCCATATCATATATATTGTCCAGTTCTTCTTTAAGGTGGTAGATGTATCTGTCCGACTCCAGCTGTCTCACCTTTACCTCCACCCCTAAATTCTCCCGCCACTGCTCAATAATCGCTTCCCATGCTTGAGATATCTCTCCGCCGTAGCCGGCGGTCGTCCAGGTGATAGGCGGCAGATTTGCCACACTCCCGTACTTGGAAGCGGCAATCAGCTCCTTAGCTTTTTCAACGTTATACTCCGGTCCAACCAGGTTGGCATTATAGCCGGGGATGCCGGGCGGTAAAATGCCGTCGGCGCGCTGTACCATGTTGCGGAACGTCAGGTTAATTATCTTGTCTCTATCGATGGCCATGATGAAAGCCTTACGCACATTCACATCATCGAAAGGGGGCTTGGAGATATTAAAACCTATCCAGTTGAAGCTCAACACCGGTGAGGTATGATATTCGTTATAGAAAGGTCCTGCTTTATCGGTAATCCTATCGATATAGGTGGAATATACACCGGCGACATCTATCTGGCCGGTTTCATATAAATTCATCTCATTCCCGGTATACATCTGGAACTCGACAAATTCTAGGCTGGCCATCTGACCGTAGTATCTGTTATTCCTTTCCAGTACCAGTAATTTGCTCTGCTGCCATTCCTTGAGTTTAAAAGGTCCGGTGCCGTTAGGCTGTCGCCACCAGTCTTCACCTTGAGCCACGTTGTTTTTATCCACCACCATCGCCGTTGAATAAGTCAGTTTGGAGAGAAAATAAGACTTAGGTGCATCGATTGTCACCTGCAGCGTATAGTCGCTAATTACCTTTACGCCGCTGATTTCTTTAGCTTTGCCCTCCACCACTTCTTTGACCCCCATAATATCACCGAGGTAAGTGCCAGCCACTGTCGAACCGGTCGCCGGGTCGCAGGCGCGCTCCCAGGAATATTTAAAGTCATCTGCCGTTACCTTTCGCCCGTCCTGGAACACTACATCCTCCCGCAGATGGAAGGTGAAGGTGCGGCTATCCTGACTGGTATCCCAATTCTTGGCGATATCCGGCGCCGGTTCCAGATTATCATCGAGTTTCACCAGCCCGGAGAATATTTGCATAATGTACTCATGAGAACCAGCGTCGGCCGATAAGGCCGGGTCGAGCGTGGTGGGGTCGTCGCCCATTAGCTTTAAAGTGCCGCCGCCGGTAATCGTCGGTGTTGGTGTTTCTATAACTGTTACCGAGCATGTGCGGGCGTATAAAACCACACAGGCTATTAAAGCAACTGTTAGACAGGCTATAAATATCAGTAAAAACTTTTTAATCATCATCTTTAAATTAGCTCCCTAAATTCAATATAGCATAAACCCGTTCACCCCGCACAACGCAACCAATACATTTGAATTATTTCAGCCGCCAACATATAATCATTAGCGAACATCAATTAGATAAGGAGAAAAAATGATACCGAAAGAGTATGCTAAATACTATAAAGGCAAGCCCGTAGCGGACTTCACCAAGCTCTACCCGCAGCTTACCGCCAAGTCCTTCCACATCTGGGGACATGAGTGGAATTCCGGTTACCGTATGGACTGGTTCTGCGTCACCGAGCCGTTCCTGATGATTAACGACCCCCATACCCACGACTTCGACCAGTTCTTAGCCTTCCAGAATGCGGATGCCACCCATGTCAATGATTTCGATGCCGAGGTCTGGCTTTATCTGGGCGAAAAAGGTAAGCAGAAAAAACTGGTTATCACAGAGAGCTGCTTCGTCCATATTCCGAAGGGCATGGTACATACGCCGCTGGAGTTCAGAATCATCCGCAAGCCCATCGTTTTCATGGATATCGCGTTGACACAAGATTACGTACGCGTGCCGGAAGACAAAACCAAGCCGATTATGCGAGAACGGCACGAACGTTAAACCTAAAAACTAAAACCTACTTCATCAAGCGGGAAGAGCTTTAAAACAACCCTTCCCTTTTCAGACTGGTATAGCTCTTCCCGCCGATTATTATGTGGTCGAGCACATCTATCCCCACGACTTCCCCCACCTGCGCCAGCCTTTTTGTTAGCGCGATATCGTCTTCAGAAGCTTCAGTATCACCAGACGGATGATTATGGGCAAAGATTACCGCTGCTGCGCTGGCGGAAATCGCTTCCTTAAATACCTCCCGCGGATGCACCACGCTGGTATCCAGGCTGCCGATGGATATCTCCGCCACCCGGATAAGCTGGTTGCGGGTATCAAGCAGTATTGCCAGAAAATATTCCTTCTTTTTATCCTTAAGCCTCCCCATCACCAGGTTGGCGATAGCTTCGGGCGTTTTTAGCGGCGTTTTATCCGCCGCCTCCGAATAGCCTTCGACACGGTTTGCCAGCTCAACGGCGGCTATTATCTGGGAGGCTTTAGCGATGCCGATGCCCCTCACCTGTGAGAGCTCCTCAAGCGATGCCGCCGCGATGCCTTTAAGTCCCCCGAACTGCTTTAGCAGACGCTGCGCCGTTACCATGACCGATTCCCCGGAGATGCCGCGTCCCAGTATCAGGGCCAGTATCTCCTGGGCAGATAAAGCCTCCACCCCCATTCTCTGCAGTCTTTCGCGGGGCCTATCAGCGACCGGCAAATCATGAATCGTCATCGATTTTGGCTTGGGGGCATCATGCCTTTTCATAATGCCTTAGTCTAGCACCCTGCTTTGATTATGGCAAGACTATCCGGACAACCATCACCATTTTTTGGGTGAATACTGAGTGTCAACCACCAATCGATTTGATGGTGCGTTGTTACCAGAATAAGGGTTTACTGGATTTATTAAAAACACCGTTATTAATATTATCAGGATAGGTAGCGATGGTAAGCTAGATAAATTGAATTACCTCTAACTTAAGGAGAAAAATGCTTTGTTTAATCCGGTCTAAAGCCTGTAAAAGATGCGGCGGCGACCTCTCAATAGAGTGTGATGTCTATGGCGTATTTATCGAGTGCATCCAGTGCGGCGCCACGTGGAATAGAAACGACCTGAAGCTCGCCGATCTTCAGAAAAGTATAAAAACCCTCAAAACGGTAGATGTAAATCCCCTCACCACCACCTCCCCCAAAAGATAGATATATTTTTATTTTTAGCTACCGTATACCGCTACCGGTTCAGTACGCCACAAAGAATTCAACTCGTCCATATTAAAGCAATAAACCTTTAATAAAGCCTCATTATAGCCGCTGCCCTGCTTAAAAACATTGAGCAGCTCAAACATCTTCTCCCGTCCGTATTCATTGATAAGGTAAGATACAATCTTGTAGCTTTCGGCGTAGGCCAGCACCGCCTGGTTATAATCGGTGGGGAACGGACTGCATAAGCTTTGGACCGTTAAGAATGAATGATTGGCGTCGGCGCTAGACAATGCCAGGACAAAGGATAGCTCCAAAGTGCCCTCGGAAAACATCGCCATGCCCTCATTAAGCCATAACGGCAGATAATTGTATGGATTTGAGGTAACCTGATACAGTACCATATGGGTCAGCTCGTGGGCAATGGTGCGTTTACCCCAATCGACCTCATCCTGCGATGTCCCGATGCCGATGGCAATAGTGCCGTATTCTGAAAAAGCCACCCCGCCCGTCCAATCCTGCGCATCAATCATCGCCCCCTGTAAATCGGTAGCATTGGCATAGATATACAAATTCACCGAGCTTTCCAGCTCGGCGCCGGTATTATCCGCCAGTCTGGTCAGCGCCGTTTGTGCCGCTGCCATCAGCTCTCCGGCAAATGATTCGTTACCGCTATACCAATGGAGCGTTACCTGCCCCTCCTGGATTGTCTTCCAGTCATAGCGATTATCTTCGAGATGGATAACACTCGGTATTGTCTCAATTCGGCTGCCGGAGGCATCGGCCACGGTTAGCCAATAAGTTATGTTTGTTCCTGGCGGCAGCGTCCCGGTTCGTCTCAAGTCCAGGACCCATTGCGTTTCCACCTTTTTCGCCGGCACGAAGGTGATATAGGCTTCGGCAACAACTTGAGCATAAGACTTACGTTCGACGGTATAATGCAGGCGGATATCGGTAATATTAACATCACTTTCGGCGGAGATGCTGATGATGACACTGGTCGGGAAATTTACCACCGCCAAGCTAGGGGATACAACTAATCCGCTGCTGGCCTGTGCCGTGACAGGAACTAATAAAACCAGCAACGATATTGCTGCCAGGACTATAAATATTTTTTTCTTCATTGTTCTTTCCTACCCATTATTGACCTTAAATAGGCATTGATAAAACCATCCAACTCGCCATCAAGCACGGCTTCGGTATTGCTCGTCTCAAAGTCCGTGCGGTGGTCCTTGACCATACGGTAGGGATGCAAAACGTAGCTCCTGATTTGATTACCCCACCCCGCATCGATACGCTTCCCTTTTATTTTAGCTTTTTCCGCTGCCTGTTTTTCAATCTCCAGCTCCAGGAGGCGAGCCCTCAATATTTTGAAGGCGAAATCCTTATTCATGTGCTGTGAGCGTTCGCTCTGGCAGGAAACGACGATACCCGTCGGCAGGTGTGTAATCCTGACGGCGCTGCTCGTTTTCTGCATATGCTGTCCGCCGGGCCCGCTGGAACGGAAAGTCTCCATCTTAATATCTTCCGGTTTGATGTTGACTTCGATATCGCTTTCGGCTTCGGGCAACACCTCCACCAGGGCAAACGAGGTGTGCCGCGCATGGTCGGAGTCGAAGGGTGAAAGCCGCACCAGCCGGTGCACGCCGTGTTCCGACTTTAAGTAGCCGACGGCGTACTCGCCTTTTATGGCGATGACCGTTCTTTTTATACCTGCCTCATCCCCCGGCGAGGTATCCAGTATCTCGGTTTCGAAGCCGCGGCGTTCCGCCCAGCGCAGGTACATGCGCATTAGCATCTCCGCCCAATCCTGCGATTCCGTGCCCCCCGCCCCGGCGTGTATCGTTATAATCGCGTTTCGTGCGTCGTATTCGCCACGAAAAGCCAACTGAAACTCAAACTCATCGACCTGTGAGTCGAGTTCAACCAACTCTTTGTCCAATTCCCCCAGTAAAGCCTCATCTGATTGCGATATTGCCGTTAACTCGGCGATATCCGCCAGTTTCTTTTCCAGTCCACGCCACCGCTGCACCGTCCTCTTCTTTTCCGCCAGCTGGCGCATTACACCCTGGGCACTAGTCTGGTCCTGCCAGAAATCGGGCTGGGCGGACTGCTTTTCCAGTTTACCGATTTCCTTTTCTATATTTACGACGTCAAAGATGCTCCACGGCCATGGCGACCCGGCTCTGTAAATCTTTGAGCTTTTCTGTTAAGTCCGTCATATTCCCTCTTTTTAATGAGACTAATATTTTACTCCAGCTCGTGCTAAGTCATTTTTGATTTTTAAGTTGCCCCCCGCCGCCTGGTGCGCCAGCCGCGTGGGCTCTGGTAACCGATAGCCACGGCAACACGCCACAACCCATTCCATTGCCGAATTTAATTCAATCATGTGGCCGATGGATACATAAAGCGGTTTCACGCCGGCTCTGGTGCGCAGTACCGCCCCGATAACCTCGCCATTATCCTTAAGCTCCTTATAGCTTCCGGCTTCGTTGCCCGGTATTTCATGCTCCCCGCATAAACGCGACTTGGCGCAGCCGATGGTGGGTAAACCTAATAGCAGCCCCAGATGCGAGGCGATGCCGAAACGGCGCGGATGAGCGATGCCCTGCCCGTCCACCATGATGATATCCGGCGTAAGCGTTATTTTTTCAAATGCCGCCAGTATTAACGGCGCTTCCCGGAACGAAAGCAGTCCTGGTACGTAAGGGAATTCTATGCGGTCCATCACTACCTGTATTTCCGCAATCTGTAGGTCGGGATAGCTTAAGACCACCACCGCGCCGGTGCCCCTCTTACTAAATCTATTTACCGAGATATCGACGCCGGCAATAAAACGCGGGGCGTTTATTTTACCAGCACGGCTTACTTCTCCCGCCAGTTCCATTTGAATCGCCATCGCTTGTTTGGTGGTCACCCGCCACCCGTGCCGGCTTATTATCCGCATATATTGATTATAGACATAGCCAGAAAGCGTTAGCAACAGCTAGCAAGACTTAATTTGCGCCGGACGGAAAATATGCTACAATGGCAAAACGAACGAGAATCTTAAGAAAATGGAGACGCTTTTTTGCCGTATACGATACGCCCTATGATAAAAGAGGATATCGACCAGGTAAACGAAATCGACCATGAAGCCTTTCCATCTCAATGGCCGCCAGCCAACTATCGGCAGGAGCTGCAAAACAAAATAGCTCATTATCTCGTCGCCTGTGACGACACAAAAACAATAGATGCTCCGACGGCTACAGCTCCAAGAAAATTCAGTTTTCTTTCCTGGCTACTGCCGCAGCACAAGCGCCGACTTTCTCCAGAGATTCCTCATCAATATATTGTCGGCTTTTCCGGAATTTGGATGATGGCTGGTGAAGCCCATGTGACCAATCTCGCGGTACGCCGTTCGTACCAGGGCAAAGGACTCGGTGAGCTGCTGCTTATAGCCACCATCGACCTATCCAGTGAGCTTAAAGCCAGCTTTATGACGCTGGAGGTGCGAGCTTCGAATCTTGTGGCGCAGAGCCTCTACAGCAAATATGGCTTCGTGCAGATGGGCATACGCCGCGGCTACTATCTAGATAACCATGAAGACGCCATCATCATGTCCACCGATACGCTAAACTCTCCGTCATTCAAGGAGCATATCCGCCAGCTAAGAGAAGACTTGAAGAAAAAACTCGCCTAATTATTTGCCCCTTTGCCCCCTGGCCATTTTATGCTAGAATTATCATCTAGGGGGACTTGAGGAACCAAGGAGGAACACGACGATGTCTGGTCATTCTAAATGGTCTAAGATAAAGCACCAAAAAGGCGTTGACGACGTTAAGAGGGGCAACCTCTTTACCAAACTAACAAGAGAAATCATCATCGCCGCCAAAGAAGGCGGCGGCAGCCCGGACACAAATTTCCGCCTGCGTCTGGCGGTCCAGAAAGCGCGCGATAGTAATATGCCCATGGAAAATATCGACCGGGCTATTATGAAAGGTACCGGCGGCGCTGAAAGCGGCAGCTTTGTAGAGATGACACTGGAAGGCTACGGCCCCAACGGTATAGCCATTATGGTCAGCGCCATGACCGATAACCGCAACCGCACCGTACAGGAAGTGCGGAGTTCCTTTACCAAGCACGGCGGAGCCCTCGGCGAGAACGGCTGCGTGTCCTGGATGTTCAAGTCCCGCGGCGTTATTACCATCAATGTAGAAAAAGATAAAGAAGAAGAGTTGGAGTTAACCGCCATCGACGCCGGCGCAGAGGACGTGCAAACCCAAGGCGGCGTTATGGAAGTATATACCAAGCCGGATACCCTGGAAAAAGTCCGGGCCGCACTAGAAGCAGCGAAGATTAAGGTAGAATCCAGTGAGCTGCAAATGGTTCCCGAGACTATGGTCACCCTCGATGAAAAAGGCGCCACGCAGGCCTTAAAACTCCTCGATAGGCTGGAAGAACTCGACGACGTACAGAACGTCTACAGTAACGTGGATATACCGGATTCCGTCATGGCCGCCATCCAGGCCGCCTCATAGTTTTAAGAACATGAAATGAAAATATTAGGCATCGACCCGGGCACGGTGGTGATGGGTTGGGGCGTTATCGAGGGCGAAGATAATGACCTTGCCCTGGTCGATTTCGGTGCGATAACCGTCCCCGAAAAATCCCCCATGGGCGAAAGACTGAATCGCCTTTACCAAGAACTCCTCAAAGTAGTCCAGCGCTACAAGCCCGATGCTGTTGCCGTGGAGCAGCCTTTCGTCGCTAAGAATGTTAGAACAGCGCTGGCTATCGGCCGTGCGCAGGCCATCGCCCTCCTCGCCGCAGCTAATCAGGAAATTCCCGCCTTTGAATACACCCCCGCGCAGGTCAAGCAGCGGGTCGCCAACTACGGCGCCGGCAGCAAGGAGCAGATTCAGGAGATGGTGCGCCTCCAGCTCGGCCTGGCGGAAGTGCCCCAGCCCAACGATGCCGCCGATGCTCTGGCGGTCGCCATCTGCCACGCACAGGAGATACATATAAATAGCCTACTGACAAGACAGGGAGGCCCGCAATGATGGCCAGTTTGAGCGGCAAGATAGAGAGTTTAAGCAGCGACGCGGCGATTATCGACGTGGGGGGTGTGGGCTTTAGGGTCTATATGCCCACCTCCTCCCTGTCCACCATCGGCAGGCCGGGCGATACGGTGAAGGTCTATACCCACATGCATGTACGGGAGGACAACATCGCCCTGTACGGCTTCCCTTCCGCCGAGGAGCTCTGGCTCTTCGAGACGTTGCTGGGCGTGACGGGACTGGGACCCAAGCTGTCGCTCGCCATGCTCTCCGCCTTAACCCCCGACCAGATAACCATGGCTATCGCCACCGGCAGCGTGGACATGCTGGACATGATACCCGGCATCGGCAAGAAGGTGGCGAACCGTATTATCCTGGAGCTTAAGGAAAAGATAGGCGCGGGGTGGGTCATCACACCAGCTACACAGGCGACCCAGGAAAACGCGGACGTGCTGGCGGCGCTGACCACTTTAGGCTACTCCGCTGGTGAGGCTGTGAAAGCGGTAGCCGCTTTACCCACCGACCCGAAGCTCAAGCTGGAGGAGAAGGTCAAGCTGGCTTTGCAGTACCTGGGGAGTAAGTGAGAGAGTTTACAGTTTTCAGTTAACAGTTTACAGTAGGGGCAGGTTACCAACCTGCCCGCGTCATTCCCGCGAAAGCGGGAATCCAGGGGAGGGGAAAAATGAAAGCATCGGAAGGGAAAATCGGGCGGGTATTTGTCTTAAGACTTGAAGACGGCGACATGGTGCCGGCTTGTATCGAGGAATTTGCAGCAAAAAAAGCCATAAAAGTGGGCCACGTTATCCTAATCGGGGGGATTGGGGGCGGACAGGTGGTCGTGGGACCGCGGGACTCTCAAGAAATGCCGCCCGACCCCGTTCTGCTCACCGTCGACGGCGCGCACGAGGTGGAGGGTTTAGGCATTATCGCGCCGGATAAGGACGGCAAGCCTGTTTTGCATATCCACGCTTCTCTGGGGAGAGGTGGGAGGACTTTAACCGGCTGCCTGCGCCCGGGCGTTAAAACCTGGCTGGTGGGCGAGGCGCTTATTTACGAGATACTGGGGGCCAACGTAAAAAGGCTGCCGGATAAACGGAGCGGGTTTAACCTGATGGAGATGTTGAAATAATTATTTTGGTAACGTGGAGATAGCAGTTTGTAACAATTGTAATAATTCAGGCCACAATGCTGCTAATACCATACCTACAATTACTGCCTCTATCCTTTTAGTAACAAAGGTTAATCCTGCACTGCCAAAAAGAAATATTAAAGGAATTCCTGTATAAATAATCCATTCTATTTGAGTGACTGCTCCCCAGATTAGTCCGATGATAGTAAGGATAGATCCGACAACTAAAAAAATTCCTTTCATTTTTCTACCTCACTTGTTCGTCGTTTTTAAGCGGAGGGTAGGTAGCATCCCCTCCGCTTAATATGACTACATTATGTATGTTACTTAACGATTGCCATAGGTTTGCGTTAATTCATGACAAGGAATGCATAACGCTTCACAATTTGATAAAGTATCCGGGCCACCAGCAAGCACAGATACAATATGATGTGCATGCCATTGACCGTTCCGGTTGAAAGTACTAGGACACCTTCCACCATGATGAGGTGCGTTCAATCCATCGTGTTGCCTATGACACTCACAACGTCCGCCTGATCTACTAAAAGCCTGGTCCTTTACTGCCTCTGAAAATGCCATATATCACTCACTTTCTCAAATACTCGTCTACGGGAGGTAATCGATAACCTACTTGACTCTTTGGGCAACCCCGTGATACAATTCCCCTGTTTCTACTTAGTCCCCATAGGACGGCATATGAAACCTCTTGGCTACCGCTAGGGGGTTTCATGCTTTATATAACTAAAAAAACCTCCAATTTCGGAGGCTTTTGAGGTTACATTACCGATAAAAGGTAGCAACAACTAACCTACAAAAGCCTTCTCCTTTCTTTTGTTGTTTCGCAAACGCAACATATACGCTTGTTTCACTTTTATTAAACACCCAATCCCGAGAAAATGTCAATAGTTATTGAAACTTTTTTTCCTTAATTCTTCTTTATCCTCCCCCTTCCTTTGGTAAAGGAAGGGGTTAAGGGGGTGGGGGTTAAAAACTCCCTCATTCCCTCTTTACGAAAGAGGGACAAGCGATCCTCTCCCTTTCGTAAAGGGAGATAAAGAGGGTTTTTAAATATCAAACAGGCAGTGAGATTGCTACGTCACTTCGTTCCTCGCAATGACAATGAAGAAAATCTCGCTTAATCCCTTCAGGGTGAACCCTCCTTTATAAGGAGGTAGACGGGTAAAGGGGCGGGGGTGGCAAAATCCTTCTCCATCTCCCTTTTCGAAAGGGAGACGATGTCACTTTACTTCTTCAATCATCATCTTAAACCTCACGTTTGTCCCCCTTTGAAAAAGGGGGAATAAGGAGGATTTTTGAGTGCTGGATTCCCGATCAAGCCGGGAATGACGGAGAGCGGAAAGAAGTGGGCTTATCCCACTTGACATTTTATCCCACATATTATAATATAACTAATATGATATTGTATTTTTTAATATATAAAAAATATATATAAGGTATAGTTAGGTAAATATATGGCAAT
The DNA here is from genome assembly GCA_050014095.1 of Dehalococcoidales bacterium. Lineage (GTDB taxonomy): Bacteria > Chloroflexota > Dehalococcoidia > Dehalococcoidales > RBG-16-60-22 > RBG-13-51-18. The sequence goes on from JBEKDZ010000001.1 coordinate 175,790, forward strand.
AGCAATAAAATTTAAAGATTTCGTCAGGATTTCAAAGGGAGTTAAGCCGGACAATAAAAAGCGAGTGGTCTTGCCTAAGCAAGTAGTGGGGGAAGACATCACATTTAATATATACCACAACAGCCTGGGACAGATACTCTTAGACCCGCAAATAACCATTCCGGCGTCCGAGGCATGGCTCTTTAAAAATCCCAAGTCTTTAAATTTAGTCCGGCAGGGTCTGGCTGATGCCGCCAACGGCAAGCTATCAAAAGTCGACCTTAAGTCTTTATAAGGTTAAGCGTTTTGTTTAAGCTTATTTGGGTGGATAAAGCCAGGGAAACGTATAACTCACTTAAAGCTAATCCATCAGATAAAGCGCGCTATAATGCCATTAAGAAAACCCTTTTATACCTCGCTCAAAATCCCCGCCACAATAGCCTCCAGACTCATCCTTTTTCAAGTTTACAGGGACCTAACGGCGAAAGAGTGTTCGAGGCATATGCCCAACAGAAAACACCTGCAGCCTATAGAGTGTTCTGGTATTATGGTTCAACCAGAGGCACAATCGTGATATTGGCCATTACTCCTCACCCGTAATAACCCTTCCATCTTTTACTTTTGATTTGTGGTTTTGAGATTTAAAATTGTGACTTTTATTACAGAATATTGTGCTACAATACTATAAACTAAAACCATTAAATATAGCGAGGTGAAATATGCAAATCAGCGCGCGCAACGTCCTCAAAGGCAAGGTAAAAAAGGTCACGCCGGGAGCCGTCAACTCGGAAATTATCCTTGAAGTAGCCGGCGGCGTGGAAATGGTCTCTATCATCACCAAGTCCTCCGCGGAACGGCTGGGACTCAAACCCGGCAAAGAAGTCTACGCCATCGTCAAAGCTTCCAACGTCATGATAGGTATTGATTAGTAAAATCTCCCTTAATCCCTCCTTACGAAGGAGGGACAAACAATCGTCTCCCCTTCGTAAGGGGAGAGAAGAGAGGGATTTTAGAGTGCGAATTTCCTTTCCCCTTGGCAATGACATCAGGCCTGTACACCTCGATACACCTTGATACACCTTGGTATGGGAAAAAACCCTCACCCAAATAAATGTTATCCCCGTTGTCCATTCCGCCTCCCCGTCGGTATACTTTAAGTAGAAAACACTTGCACCGGGGGGCTAGATGCCAGCTAACACTTATTTTCTATTTGCCATCTTCTTGCTGTTCTGTCTCTGGGCAGTTATCGCCTTCAGCGTGCACATCCTCAAGCCCCTCCAGACGCGCTGGGCAGTTAATCAAGCCCGCAGGATGGTTGCCGACGGTAAAGTAAAACACGACTGGCAGTTCCGCAACGTCTATCGCATGCTGGCGACCTCTAAAGACGACCTCGAAGCTGCCAAGCTCTGGCAGATGCTGGATAGAATGAAATAATCGACTTAATCATTGTCTCCTTAGCCAAGGGGGCCGGCGCAGACTCCGGGACCTAATACTAAAAAAAGAGGTATTCCCGGCAAGGCGCCGACCCCCTGTTTTATCCTGAGCGCCAGCCGAAGGATTATTTCCATTGCTTCCTTTATGGTATATACTTAAATAAGAGGTGCATTCGATGACATTGGTATATATCATTATCGGAGGGGTAGTGGGGGGAGGTTTGGGCTGGCTTTTCGACCGGGTGACCAGACGCGAGCAGCCGGAGGCAGCTGCTATCGATTCTCAACCCCGCACTTGAGGGAGACCAAACACCTGTCCCTGGTCAGGGACGCTCTACGGCATTTTCCTGGGGGTAATCGGATCTGCCTTGATTATTACCAACATTTAACCTTTCTTCTGCACCCGCAGATATTGTATCCTTTGAGTCGAAAGATTATACTTTTTAAGAACTAATATTTCCCCTTGCGGAGGCAGCCGATGGCAGAAAGAAATAAACCGATAACCAAAGGCGAAGCGGCGCCGGACTTTACTCTTAAAGACCAAGAAGGCAAAAATTTTAAACTCTCCGACCAGACCGGTAAAAAGGTCCTCCTTTCCTTCCATCCTTTAGCGTGGACGGGTGTCTGCACCGCGCAGATGAAGTCGCTGGAAGCAAACTACGAGGCAATAAAAGCGCTAAATACCGTGCCCGTAGGCTTGAGTGTAGACGCGGTGCCGACCAAAAAGGCATGGTCCGATAACATGGGGCTAAAACAATTAAGAATTCTATCTGATTTCTGGCCGCACGGAGGGGTGGCTAAAGCTTACGGGCTTTTCCGCGAGCACGGCGGCACTTCCGAGAGAGCCAACGTCATCGTTGATGAGAAGGGTAAGGTGGCCTGGGTCAAGGTCTATGAAATCAGCCAGCTTCCACCCATCGTTGAAGTGATAGACACGTTGAAAAAGCTTTAGCTACAAGATAGCATTATTTTTTATCCGGGGTGGGGTAATAGCGGCGGGGATTAGAACTTCTGTGCTATAATATAACTATGTCACAATTCAAAATCGTCTCCGATTTTCAAATGACCGGCGACCAACCCGAAGCGGTGGATAAGCTGGTGGCGGGACTGGAAAAAGGCTATAAGCAGCAGACCCTGCTGGGCGTCACCGGTAGCGGTAAGACCTTCACCATGGCGAACGTCATCGAGAAGGTGCAGCGTCCCACGCTGGTCATCTGCCATAACAAAACCCTCGCCGCCCAGCTTTCCAGCGAGTTCAAGGAGTTCTTCCCGGATAACGCCGTGGAATACTTCGTGAGCTATTACGACTATTATCAGCCGGAGGCATACATCCCGCAAAAAGACCTCTACATCGAGAAGGACGCCGATATCAATGAGGAAATTGATAAGCTACGTCATGCCGCCACTCACGCCCTCCTTTCACGGCGGGATGTGCTCATCGTGGCGTCCGTCTCCTGTATCTATGGACTAGGTGAGCCGGGTGAATACCAGGGATTCGTCGCCACGCTCAAGAAGGGTCAGCATTACGGTCGGCAGCAGCTTTTGCGTCAACTCGTGGACATGCAGTACGGTCGCAATGAAATGGATTTATCCCGCGGGAAGTTCCGCATCCGGGGCGATACATTAGAGATTCAGCCCGCTTACGAGGAGCTGGCGCTGCGCATCGAGTTCTTCGGGGACGATATCGAAAAAATCATGTCCCTCGACCCGCTGACCGGGGAAATCCTGAAAGAGTTAGACGAGGTGAGTATTTTCCCCGCCAAACACTTCGTGACCTCCCGCACGATGATGACCAAAGCCATCGAGGCGATACGCGTGGAGCTGGCAGAACGACTTAAAGAGCTGAACGCGCAGGGCAAGATAGTGGAGGCGGCGCGCCTCCAAGCCCGCACGGAGTACGACCTGGAAATGATGATTGAGGCAGGCTACTGCTCCGGCGTGGAGAACTACTCGCGGCACCTGGCTGGCAGGCCTGCCGGCAGCTCGCCATCCACCCTGCTGGACTATTTCCCCAAGGATTTCCTGCTTTTCATCGACGAATCGCACATGACCCTGCCGCAGATACGGAGCATGTACCGCGGCGACCGCTCGCGTAAAGAGACGCTCGTGGAATATGGTTTCAGGCTTCCCTCCGCCCTCGATAACCGCCCGCTGAACTTCGAGGAGTTCCAAACGTGCATCAACCAGGTAATTTTTACCTCGGCGACACCCGCGGAGTTCGAGTACCAGCACAGCCAGCAAGTGGTGGAGCAGCTGGTCAGACCGACCGGGCTTTTGGAGCCGACTATCGAGGTCAAGCCGACCAAGGGGCAAATCGACGACCTGCTGGAGCAGATAAGGAGTCGGGTGGATAAGGGCAGTCGCTGCCTCGTCACCACGCTCACCAAGCGCATGGCGGAGGAGCTCGCCGACTACCTAGTCGAGATGGGCGTCAAGACGCATTATCTCCACTCGGAGGTGGATACGCTGGAGCGGGTGGAAATCTTGAGGGATTTGCGTCTCGGCGTGTATGACGTCGTCGTCGGAATCAACCTCTTGAGGGAGGGACTAGACCTGCCGGAGGTGAGCCTGGTCGCCATCCTCGATGCGGATAAAGAGGGCTTCTTGAGGTCGAGGTGGTCGTTAATCCAGACGATGGGCCGGGCGGCGCGCCATATCGACGGGCACGTGATAATGTACGCGGACACGATAACGAAATCCATACGCGAAGCCATCGACGAAACGATGCGGCGGCGCAAGATTCAGGAGGACTTTAACCGGGAGCACGGCATCACGCCGCAGGGCATCCGCAAAGCCGTAAGGGACATCACGGAGCGTGTCAAGGCGGCGGTCGTGGCAGAAAAGAAGGGTGAGTACATAGCAGCCCCCACCACCCGCGAGGATATAGCCCGGCTGGTGCGCGACCTGGAGACGCAGATGAAACAAGCCGCCAAAGCGTTGGAGTTCGAGAAGGCGGCGCTGATAAGAGACAGGATTATCGAACTACGTAAGGAAATAGTGATTGAAGATGGACAGCAGTTTGCCCGCAAACGATAGCGACGCCATCCTGCCGCGGAAAGACCGTGAAGCCAAGCTGCGCAAGAAAAAACAGAAGATAAAGCAGCACGGCAAGGGCCTGGGGAAGATTTACAAGGATGCTATGGAGAAGAGGATAAAATAAAACAAAAGTTCTGAAAATGCTTGAAAATTACATATTACAGATGTATACTCTCAATCAAGATGGTGTTAAAAATTTGATGAAATAGGTTACTGGTCTGAAATAAAATTATCAATTATTGAAAAGTACTCTTCAGCTTATACAAAAGCGTTTTCAGGTGCCAATTATCATTATCTTCATCACGTCTATATAGATGGTTACGCAGGTTCCGGTACACACATATCAAAAACGACTAAAAAAGAAATACGTGGAAGTCCGCAGATTGCACTAGACACTAAACCTCCTTTTAAAGAGTTTTATTTTATTGATATTAATGGGGACAAAGTAGCTGAATTAAATAAAATAACAGCAAACCGGCCTGAGGCCCATATCTTAGAAGGTGACTGCAACAAAAGACTACTAACAGATGTATTTCCGAAAGTTAAATGGGAAGACTACCGAAGAGGGCTCTGCTTACTTGATCCATATGGTTTACACTTGAATTGGGAAGTGATCAAAACTGCGGGGCAAATGAAGAGCATTGAGATATTCTTAAATTTTCCCTTGATGGACATGAACCGAAATGTTTTTTGGAGACATCCAGAAAAAGTTGACCCTGCAGACATAAAACGTATGGATTCTTTTTGGGGAGATAAATCTTGGAGAGAGGTTGTATATTACCAAACTCCAAATCTTTTTGGAGAAGCTATAGACAAGAAAGAAGATAATAGAACGATAGCACTAGCCTTTCAGAAACGGCTTAAAGATGTAGCAAAATTCAAATTTGTCCCAGACCCAATACCTATGCGTAATTCTATCAGGAATATTGTGTATTATCTATTTTTTGCTTCTAATAATAAAACAGGAGAAAATATTGCAAAATACATCTTTACTAAATATCGTGATCGAGGGATGAGATAATGTCATTATCCACCGCCATTGAATGGACAGACTCTACATGGAATCCTGTGACAGGCTGCACAAAAGTAAGTTCAGGGTGCATGAACTGCTATGCAGAACGTTTGGCATTACGTTTACAGGCTATGGGAAATCCAAGTTATAAAAATGGCTTCTCTGTAACTTTACATGAAGACGCACTAACTCTCCCATTAAAATGGAAAAAACCACAGACGATATTTGTTAATTCAATGAGTGATTTATTCCATGAGAATATCCCCCTAGAATTTATCTTACGCGTGTTCGATATTATGCGCCGCGCGGATTGGCATTGTTTTCAGATACTGACTAAAAGGTCAGAAAGAATGTTAGAATTGAGTCCGCGACTGCCTTGGGTATCAAATATCTGGATGGGTATAACAGTAGAAGCAGAAAATTACATGTATCGTATTGAACACCTTAAAGGAACTGGCGCGGCGGTTAAATTCTTATCCCTTGAACCGCTTCTTAGCCCCATCAATAATCTCTCTCTAGCCGGAATAGATTGGGTTATTGTTGGTGGAGAATCCGGTCCAAATGCCAGACCAATGAAAAAAGACTGGGTTGTTGATATTAGAAATCAATGCCAAAATAAAAACGTACCATTTTTCTTTAAACAGTGGGGTGGGATTAACAAGAAAAAGGCAGGCAGAGAACTCGACGGGCGTATATGGAGTGAAATACCATCTCTTTTACCCAACGCTCAATTATCTTTTTAATTTCTGCCCCCCTTTTCTTCCCAATCCTTCTCCTCTTCGCGTCTCTTTCCACTTCTTTGCCCTGTGGTATACACCACACTTATGGTTATGTCAATCGGTGAAGCATGATTCTCAATAAAGTCCCATATTTATGTAATCTTAATATTTGCCATATGGCGAATTTATATTATTTATGTCAATCTTTATATTCAGTTGGTAAGCTTAACATAGATTATTGACATAGCATCGCCGGTAATTTAATAGTTTTTACATGATGCTTTCAGGAGTGAGTGAAATGGAAAATAAAGAAAAAAGCAGAGAAAAGGTATTAGTTCCGGTTCGTCACCATAAGCCTACCCAGGAAAAGGAACACGTGGAGGAACAAAATAAGGCGAGAGCCTGGAAGATGCCGAGGCGTTGGCACACCTATTAAAGTGAAGGTGGAGATATAAGGGTGGAGAAGACAAAACTTAATATAATAAAGCTCTACACGGTGGAAGAGGATAAGATATATCCTGACTTATGCAGGGCTGTCCTCCAATTAAAAGAGCCAATAGAATTATTGGGGGTCTTAAATAGTCGCGATATTGGTACCTTAAGGAAAACTGTGTTGACTCTTGCTCCCGATGTGGTATTAGTGAGTATTAAGAACCTTAAAGCAGATATCGTCAAAGAATTAGAACAAATTCATACGGACTATCCTAAAATGGGGATAGTCCTTGTGTTTGGGTTCTGTAATGCTCAAGATATCGAGCAATTACGCCGGCTGGCCCTAATAAAAAGTGGGGGAGGCATAGCACTTTTTCTAAAACGACCACCAGATAGAATGGAGTGGTTATGTATGGCTATATCAGCCGTCAGTCAAGGTCAGTTTATCCTTGACGCACCACTTGCCGCCTTTATGTTCGCCGAGAAACCAGGACCTGCATTCCTGAAACAATTCACTCCCAGGGAGTTAGAAATTCTGAACTTGCTGGCGAACGGGTACACGAACTTGGCAATAGCGGGAGCCCTTTACATCGATAATAAGACAGTAGAGCATCACTTAAATAACATGTATAGTAAGCTTAAAGAAAATTATGAATTTGGTCAAAAGCATCTAAGAGTCAGCGTGGCGAAGCTATACTTGGACGCGATAGGTGATTCAGGTGGCGGAAAGAACTTGATTATTCGCAGTTCAGTTAATCAGATGTAATGCTAGGATACATTTTGCGTGTTTGTTGGACAGGTTGAAATAAACAAAGTGTTATCTTGTAAAAGCTAGTTTACACCCCCCAGATTGTTTTGTTATACTAAAAGTCTAAAGGTTGCATCAACGCTAATTTTCAATGGGGGTTTACGAGATGACCATAAAAATCGTTACCGATACCACCGCCGACCTGCCGCCTCAATTAGCCAAGGAACTCGGTATTACCATGGTGCCGGTCTATCTGCGTTTTGGCGATGAGGTCTTCCGCGACGTGGTGGACATTAGCCAGGACGAGTTTTACCGTAGGTTACTGCATGACCCCATACATCCCAGCACCACCCAGCCCGCTCCGCAGGATTTTATCGATGTCTACAGGGAGCTAAGTAAAAAGGCCGAAGGGATTCTTTCCATTCATGTATCCAGCAAGCTAAGCGGCACCTATAATGCGGCGTTACGCGGCAAGGAAGCCGTAGGAAAAGTATGCCCTATCGAGGTGATTGACTCACAAGTAGTCACGATGGGTCTGGGGCAGCTTGCGATAGCGGCTAATGCGATGGCGCAGTCCGGCAAGAGCTTGCAGCAGATCGCCAAAGAAGTAAAGCAAATGATTCCCAGCATCCATATACTGGGACTCCTCGATACACTCAAATACCTGGCTCTTGGCGGGCGTATCGGCAAGATGCAGGCGCTATTAGGCTCGGTACTAAATATAAAGCCGATGTTGACCATAAAAGACGGGGTACTGGCGCCGACCGGCCGGGCCCGCAGTCGCGCCAAGGGCATCGACATCCTGGTTGACTATGTGAAAAATGCGTCAGATATTCAGGATTTAGCGGTGGTGTATAACACTACGCTTGAAGAAGCAAAAGCCCTCATCGGGCGACTGGGTTCGATATTCAATGAAGCCCAGATAAAGTTAGCCAGGCTGGGACCGGCGCTGGGAGTCCACACTGGGCCAGGCATATTACTGGTAGCTCTCCGGGGAAAATAACAGACCGTTTGACAAACCCCCTAAAAAAGCCTATCATAATCCAAACTCTCAAGTCGCAAGGAGGTGCTTATGCCAGAACAAATTCGTAAGCAAAGCAACAAAGAGGCAGATGCGCAAGCCCAAATGCGTGAGCAAATGAACCAAAGCCTTAAGCAGACAACCCGGATGGTCATTCATCAGCAAATCAGCCATGAGTTTCAGCAGGCATCCCGACTGGATACTAAAATCTCGGTCATCTCCATCGTCGTTACGCTGATACTGTTCACCATCGCCATGATATTTGCCGAGAGCACCACTGGCTCAATTACCGGCATACTGGGCGGCATAAAATCCCGGGTATTCAATGTCGCGCCGACCATTATCTTGTTCGTCTGCATCGCGGCTATCGTAGCGATTAACTGGTACTCCGTGTGCACGCTGCTGAACAACAAAAAGCAAAGGGCGAAGCTAAATAAAGGCTTGACTAAACTCTATAAAGACGAAGGCGTGGATAAGTATTACGACGGCTCGATTTTTAAAGGCTACGAGACGAGGTACAATCTCTTCGCGATTATCTTGGCAACGGTGGGGGCGGTCAGCGTTATCGCGCCGCTGGTGATTTTTATCGATAAGCTTATCGAGATGTAACTAAATAAAATAAGGGGCAAAGTCCCTCGGTTTTACTCGGGATAAAGCGGGGAGGGAGGGTTTACCCCCCCTCCTTTTTCCTCTCCGTCTCTTTCTGTCGTTTTCTCTCCAGTCTTTCCAGATCTCTCTTTACCTTGTCCTCGCCGATGGGGTGGAACTTGCGCGCCGCCCATCTGCCGACAAAGAAGTTCCAGCGGTAGTTCTTCAGGTCCTCCCAAACATCATATTCCTCGGCGAAGCGCTCGGCTTCCGTTGTCGATTTATTAGCCTCCGCTTTCTCCCCTTGCGTCAGCACGATGCCGTGGCGCTTGCGGGCGGCATCCAGCTCCTCCTCATCAGCGCTCTCCCCGGCGAATATCTTTTTAATAAGTGAGAAAAATCCCATGGCAGCCTTCTTTCTTACAGTGTTTACGCCCTATGTATACAACATGGGAGCAGGGTTGTCAATGGCGCGTAATTTATCAGTTATCAGCCCACAGTTGACAGCGGGGTGAAAAGGGGGATGTATTTTGACAAAAGTGTATAAAATGACTCTAAATTACGCTAAAAGACACATCGTCTTAATATTCTTTTGTCCTACCATTGACAGATATAACGTTATAGTGCATAATAGTGACCGTAAAAGCGCTAAAAACTAGAAAGTCAAGGAGTGCATGTTAAAAATCAGACTACGCCGCATGGGAGCCAGGGGACAACCCAGCTATAGAATGGTCATCGTTGATAGCCGGGCACCCCGGGACGGGGCATTCGTGGAAATTATCGGACATTATAACCCGAGGACCGAACCGGCAACCATCGCCATTAAAGAGGAACGAGCCCTGCACTGGCTTAAGCAGGGCGCCCAGCCGACAGACACCACTGCCAGACTACTAGGTAAGGCAGGTATCATGGACAAATTCAAACCAGTCAAGGAGAAGTCATGAAAGACCTAGTTGTGTACATCGCCAAGAGCATCGTCAACAACCCGGACGCAGTGAATGTCGTCGAGGAGACTAACGAAGAGGGTATCACGCTTAAACTAAGCGTGGCCGATGAAGACAAGGGCAGAATCATCGGCAAGCAAGGCCAGATAGCCCAGGCAATGCGTACTTTGCTGAGGGTAAAAGCCGCTAAAGCCCAGACCAGAGTAAGATTAGAAATAATGTAGCCTAATCCCCCAAATAACCTAAAAAGGGGAGGCGGGGAGGTAAAACTCCCTGACCAACATACCGCCTGCACTTCTGCTAAAGAACAGGCACAGAGAATAGCGACAATCTAAAAAGCCCCGGTTATATCATCGGGGCTTTAGGTTTTTACATCAAGAACTTTAAACCTTGCGCCGCGTCTTTATTTTCTCCGCCACGGAGAGCCGCACCAGCGCCCGCCGTAAAGCCGCCTCCGCCCTGGCTTCATCCACGCCGGTAACATGTCTTTCTTTTAAACGCTTCTCGGCGCGCTGCCTCGCCTCAGCGGCGCGGTTGATATCGATTTCCTCGGCGCGCTCCGCCTGGTCTGCCAGCACAATAACACGGTCGGGTCTTACCTCTAGAAAGCCGCCGGAAATCGCCATGCTGTCTTCCTGCCCACCCCGCTTCACTACCAGCTCGCCGGCTTGAAGGATAGTCATCAGGGGGGCATGGTGAGGCAAAATGCCCAGCTGCCCTTCGACGCCGGGGGCGATTACTTCATCCGCTTCCGCCGAATAGACGATACGCTCGGCGGTAACGATATCTATCTTCAGACTAGGCATTGCTCCCCGCTCCTAACGCTTTGGCGGCTTCTACCACCTCTTCAATGCCGCCGACCATATAGAAAACCTGCTCCGGCAGGTCATCATACTTGCCCTCGAGGATTTCCCTAAAGCCGCGCACAGTATCCTCAATCTTAACGTACTTGCCGGGGCGGCCGGTAAAGACCTCGCTAACAAACATGGGCTGTGATAAGAACCGCTGGATACGGCGCGCCCGATTGACGGTCTGCTTATCTTCTTCGCTCAACTCCTCAATGCCGAGGATGGCAATGATATCCTGCAAGTCCTTGTAACGTTGCAGTACACGCTGCACCTCGCGGGCGACGCGGTAATGCTCCTCGCCGACGACATCAGGGGCGAGGATACGGGAGGTGGAGGTGAGGGGGTCGACGGCGGGGTAAAGCCCCTGCTCGGCGATGGACCGCTCCAGAGCCACGACAGCGTCCAGGTGCCCGAAGGTAGTCGCCACGCCAGGGTCGGTATAGTCGTCCGCGGGAACGTAAATAGCCTGGAAGGAGGTAATTGACCCCTTCTTGGTAGAGGTAATGCGCTCCTGCAGCTCACCCATTTCCGTGGCGAGGGTAGGCTGGTAGCCAACGGCGGAAGGCATGCGTCCCAACAACCCCGATACCTCCATGCCGGCCATCGTATAGCGGTAGATATTATCGATAAAGAGCAGGACGTCCTGCCCTTCCTCATCGCGGAAATACTCCGCCATGGTCAGTCCGGTCAATCCTACGCGTAAACGCACGCCCGGCGGCTCATTCATCTGCCCGAAGACCATGACCGTTTTATCAATGACGCCGGACTCTTTCATCTCGCGCCAGAGGTCGTTGCCCTCGCGGGAACGCTCGCCGATGCCGGTGAAAACGGAAAAGCCGCCGTGCACCGTAGCGATGTTGCGGATAAGCTCCTGGATGATAATCGTCTTGCCCACGCCGGCGCCGCCATAAGCCCCGATTTTACCGCCCCTGGTGAACGGCACGATAAGGTCAATGACTTTGAGGCCGGTTTCCAGCACCTGGGTGCGGGTTTCCTGCTCCTCAAAGGATGGAGGGAGACGGTGGATTGGCCATTTATCTTCCGCCTTCACTTCGCCGAGGTTATCCAGCGGTGTCCCCATAACGTCGAAAAGCCTCCCCAGCGTCGCTCGCCCCACCGGCACCTTTAAAGCTGCGCCGGTATCGATAGCCTCCGCCCCCCGCGCTAATCCGTCGGTTGGCGAGAGGGAGAGACACCTCACCCAATTATTGCCGAGGTGGTCCTGCACTTCCAGCACGATTTTATCCTTGCCGCTCTGGATTTCCAGAGCGTTATAAAGCGCCGGTAGCTGATCGGGTGGAAAAGCTACGTCCACTACCGTGCCGATTACTTGAACTACTTTTCCTTTTGCCATAAGAACCTCACTAAACTATACTTTGTTACGCCATGCCACCCCTGGATTCCAGCCTTCGCTGGAATGACGGTTAAATATTATTCTAACGCCACCACCCCACCGGTTATGTCCAAAAGCTCACGGGTAATGGACTCCTGTCTTGCCTTGTTATAAAGCAGAGTTAAATCGCCAATAAGCTCGTTAGCGCTATCGGTAGCATTGCGCATCGCCACCATGCGGGCCGACTGCTCGCTGGCGATGGACTCCAATATGGCGTGGTATATTTCCATCTCTACAAAGCGGGGCAGCAGGCTGCCTAAAACCGCCTCGGCGCCCGGCTCGTAAATATAATCAACGTTCTGCCCGCCGGGAATCGGTGCCGGTTGGACGGGCAAGAGCTGCTTCATCACAGGCTTCTGCACCATGGTGGAAATAAAATGGGCATAAGAAATATACACCATATCGATAATACCCCTGGTGAACTCTTCGATGACGATATTGGAAACAGGGAGGGTATCGAGATAACCTGGCTGGTCGCTCAACTGGGTAAACTCGGCGCACAAGGTGCAGGCGTTACGCACCGAGAAATCGCGTCCTTTACGCCCGACGGCCACCACTTCAACCGGTACTTTCTGCTGGAGGATAAAGCTAGCCAACTGCCGGTTCAGGTTAGCATTAAGCCCCCCACACAACCCTCTATCCGGGGTGATATGCACCACGGCTATTTTCTTAATGTCCCGGCTCTGTAAGAGCGGGTGCTGCAGACCGATATCCGGCAGCGCCGCCAGGTCGGCAATAACCTGCTCTATCTTCTCGGCGTAAGGCCGCCCCGCCAGTCCCCGCTCCTGCGCCTTGCGCATCCTGGAGGCGGCTATCATCTCCATGGCGCGGGTGATTTTAGCGATGTTCCGGACGCCTCTAATACGGCGGCGAACTTTACGAATATCGGGCATGGGTTACTTCTTCCCCTTCTTTATAGCGTCTAAAGTCTCTCTCGCGGCTGGATAATGCTTAATAACAGCCTCTAGTTTGGCGCACGGGTAGGATACGCAATACCCGCAGTTTTCCAGGCCTTTTTCCACAGCGCAGGTGCGTATTTCACACATGGAGCAATGACCCATTTTCACACCTTTGGAATTGCAGCCGGTGCAGTTAACAGCCGAGGCTGGCATTACGGGGATATTGTACTGCTTGGCCCACTTTTCGGCCTGCGCCTGGCGCAGTTTATCATCGTTTTTAACGGTGGCGATATAGGCGCCGCATTCGGAGCAGACCAGTCCGCAGTAGGCAATCATTTTTTCAGCCATTTAACATCCTCCGCTTAACCGTCATTCCCGACCTGATCGGGAATCCAGGGGGTAAAAGGGTGTGGATTCCAGCTTTCGCTGGAATGACGGTACTAATTACTTACCAAATCCCTGCTTAAACTCCTGAATCGCTTTTTTCAGCTTTTCTTCGGCGTCGGCGCTTAAGTCTTTAGTCTTGGCGATGGATTCACCGACCTCTCGATAGCTTGCTTCGATAAAACGGTAGAACTCCGTGTCAAAAGCGGCAACTCTGCCCAATGGTATATCGTCCAGGTGGCCGTTGATAACGGCATAAAGTATCATCACCTGTCTTTCCAGCGGCACGGGTACGAACTGCCCCTGTTTTAAGACTTCCTGGATGCGCAGGCCCCGCTCCAGTTGGGCGCGGGTGGCTTTATCGAGCTCGGCGGTGCCGAACTGGGCGAATGCCGCCACCTCACGGTACTGCCCCATGTCCAACTTGAGCCGGCTCGCCACCTTCTTCATCGCCGGAGTCTGGGCTTTACTGCCCACGCGTGATACGGAGATGCCCACGTTCAAGGCCGGTTTGATGCCGGCGTTAAACAGGTCCGACTCCACGTAAAGCTGGCCATCAGTAATAGAAATAACGTTGGTGGGGATATAGGCGGAGACATCGCCAGCCTGCGTTTCGATAATCGGCAGCGCCGTCATCGAGCCGCCGCCATATTCTTTAGCGTATTTCGCGGCTCGCTCAAGCAGGCGGCTGTGTAGATAAAACACATCCCCAGGGTAAGCCTCACGGCCCGGCGGCCGACGCAATAATAATGAAAGCTGACGGTAAGCCCAGGCGTGCTTGGAAAGGTCATCATAAATAATCAAAACGTCTTTGCCCTGCTCCATGAACTCCTCGCCCATGGCGCAGCCGGCATAAGGAGCTAAATATTGCAAAGCCACGGAGTCCGCCGCACTGGCGGCAACGACGATGGTATGCTCCATAGCGCCGTAATTATTCAAAGTCGCCACCACGCGCGCCACCTGCGATACCTTCTGGCCGATAGCCACATAAATACAAATCAGGTCGCCGCTTTTTTGATTGATAATCGCATCCAAAGCGATGGCGGTTTTACCGGTAGAGCGGTCGCCGATGATAAGCTCACGCTGTCCCCTGCCGATGGGGAACATGCTGTCCACGGCTTTAATACCGGTCTGAACCGGTGTATCCACCGGGGCGCGTAAGACAACGTTAGGGGCGACGCGCTCAATGGGACGGGTCTTTTCCGTCTTTACCGCTCCCTTGCCATCCAGAGGACGCCCGAGCGAGTCGACGACACGACCAATCATCGCTTCGCCCACGGGCACTTCCGCGATGCGTCCGGTGCACTTGACCTCATCGCCCTCTTTGATGCCGGTATAATCACCTAAAATTACGGCGGAGACGCTATCCTCTTCGAGGTTTAAAGCGATGCCGATAACATCATTGGGGAACTGTAACAGCTCGTTATACTTAGCGGAAGCCAGGCCGTGAATCCTGGCGATGCCGTCGCCTATCTCAATAACGGTGCCGACATCCACCATGGTCACCGCCGTGCCGAACTGTTCAATCTGCTGTTTTAATATAGAAACGATATCTTCGCCCCGTGTTGCCATAGGCGTTGCCTCCTAATTACACTGAATTATACTTTTCCCCCGCTCACCAACTCTTTTTTTAAAGCCAATAGTTTGCTGCTGGTGCTGCCGTCCAGCAGCTTGCCGTCCACCCTGACGACCAAACCGCCCAAAATAGCCGGGTCTACCTGCGACGATATTTCCACCCTGGCATCCATCAATTCGCCCAACTTAGCTGCCAATTTATTCTTCTCTTTATCATCGATAGGAACGGCAGTGATAACGTCCGCCGCTTTTATCCCGCGATGTATATTAAGCAGGCGCTGATACTCTTGCGCGACTTCCCCGATGATTCCGATAGCCGAGCGGGATATCAAAAGCAGTGTAAGGTTTATTGCCAATGGGTTGATGGCGCCCAGACGCTCCGCTAGAAAACGGGATTTATCCTCAAGTTTAATCTTCGGACTCTCCAGCGCGGCGAGCAAATCGCCTTCGCTAACGGCAGCGACGACCTTATGTAGGTCGGTCTGCCACCGCTCTAGTTCGTTTTTCTCCAGCGCTATCTCAAATATCGCTTGAGCGTAGCGCCGGGCATTCGCCTTTTTCGCCATAATTCGTTATCAACCTTTGATGTCATCCTGAACGAAGTGAAGGATCCGTAATCACTAACGGACTCTTCGGTCGTTTCACTCCCTCAAGAGTGACATCGATACTATTCTTTTTTCAGGGAAGCGCTTTCTTCCAGTACCTTTTCGATAAGCTCGCGGTGCTCCTCTTTATCCAAGGATTTCTCGATAACCTTGCCTGCTGCCAGCACTGTTAAATCGGCGAATTCGCGGCGTACATCATTAACCGCGGCATCGCGCTCCTGGTGGATTTCCGAGCGCGCCCGTACGATGAGCTTTTCCGTCTCCCTTTTCGCGTCTTCCTCCGCCTTTTGCTTTATCTCCTCACCCGCCTTAATCGCGCGGGCGATTCTCTCTTGTCCCTCGCGACCGGCTTGTTCCAGCTGCTTTTTAAGCTCCTTTTCTGTTTTAGCCGATTGTGTCTTAACGGCTTCCGCCTGCTCCAGGCTGTCTTTCACCCGCTTGGAGCGCTCATCGAGCATACGCATCAGCGGCTTATAGGCGACAAAGCGTAAGAGCACCAGCAGGATGATAAAGGTTACCACCTGCGTTAAGAGCACTCCCCAGTTGATACCCAATTCAGATATACCACCCATATGAACCCCCTTGGTTGTTTACCTTAACGGGATTTTCTATGCGCCTGCTGGCATCGTCAGGATAGCATGAATCAGTATACCGGCAAAGACGATGACGCCGACGATTACCGCCCCGATGATAATCGATATGAAATTAGGTAATCCTTCGTTTTCCATATTTACCCCCATAATATTTACATTTTCCCAATTTGTCAGCCCGACTAGAATACAAAGCCGAGCAATATCGCCACAACCAGGGCATAAATGGCAATGGCTTCCGCCATAGCAATGGCTAACAGCATATTGGTAAATATGGGACCTCTTGCTTCCGGATTGCGCGCCAAGCCCTGCATGGCGCCATAGCCAAGAATACCGATACCCAGTCCGGGTCCTAATGACCCCAACCCCATGACGAGACCGATGGCGAGCATTTTCATGGTTCCTGCATCCATTTTATATTCCTCCTTAAAATTATTGAATTAATATCTCTAAAGTCTTAATGCGACTCCGCTTCATGTGAGGTAACCGCCATCGTGGCAAAGACAAGCGTTAAGATACTGAAGACCAGTGCCTGTACCAGACCGACGAGAAGCTCGAAGCCATAGATTGCCCAGTTTAACGCCAGCGGCAGTAAGAAAGCTCCGATAAGCACCAGTATCTCCCCGGCAGTCATATTGCCGAAAAGACGAAAAGTAAAACTGATAAGACGGATAAGCATACTCAAGAACTCCAGCCCGCCGACGAAGATATTGACCACACCGGAGAAAATATCCATGACGTTTATTTTACCCTTAAAAACCCGCCCGACGCTCCGGATAAAAGGCCCGAAGTTAAAATACTGCTTCAGCCAGCCGGTCCCCAGCGCCTTAAGCCCATAATAAGATACGAAGAAGAAAGAGACGATAGCTAAAGCCAGCGGGGTATTCAAATCCGTGTTGGCGCCACGTAAAAGCTCATGTTCGCCACCGCCAGTATTTAATAAAATAGAACCGAAGCCGGGGATAAGGCTTAACCAGGCGTTAAACGCCACAAAGAGAAAGATGGTGCAAACTACCGGGAAAAATTTACGCACGTTTTCCTTACCGGCAACGCTTTCACAGAGGTCATAAACCCAACCGAGGATGAACTCGAAGACCGTTTGCACCCTGCCGGGCACCAACTTCATGCGGCGGGTTATCAGCCAGCTAACGAGGACCAGGAAAATAACGGTTATCCAGCCGGCAAGGATAGTATTGGTAATAGGAATGCCGAACACGGTAAAGAGTTGCGGTGCCGCGAGATGGATTTGCGGTTTTTCCACCACCAGCCAGGAAGGGAACTCAATATGGATTCCGAAGCGCTCCATCAATCCCTGCCCGATGGGACCAGCCAGCAAACCGATGAAGACGATAGCGATGGCAATAATGCCAACAATAATTAATATGGGAAACGAGCATCCCAGGCAGCCGCGTTTCTTAGGCCCGGTCATGAGCCGTTCTCCTTATTTTTTTGTTCGTTAATGATACCCCGAATCATGTGGTAGACTCCATAAACGGCTACTACAATACCAGCCACCAGGCCTATAATCATGAATAACGGTTCTTTACCACCCAACCACCAGCCTAATAGTGCCCCGCCGACGATGCAGGTCGCTATATAAAAACCAACACCGGTCAACCTTAATGCCGGTATCCATTTATCCATACCGACTCGCTGCTCCCGACACAAAAGTATAATAGCAGAATCTAACGCAAAGGGTCAAAATTTAGTGCAATATAAGAAGAAGTTTGGCTGTGCTTATAAAAACGCGCACGTGACATCATTACACGTATAATTTTGAGTAATGATTTTTCTCCGTCGTGACGCCGCTATTTCCTTGATGGTTGACAAGAACTAACTATATTTTCTTACCCTTGAACGGCGAGGAGCCAAAATTGCCGGCTTTAACCTCGCCGGAGATATCGTTGCCTGTAACTTTGCCGGTATATTCCAGCTTCATCTGCCCCATGGGGCTGGATATATCAGTGTCCCATGTTACTACATCTCCTTTAACCGTACCCGTGAAGTCATTTTTACCAAAAGCGCTTTCTGCCGTGCCGCTTAATTTGTCACCGGCCGTTTTAAGAGTCAATGTAGCTTCCTGTTTTCCCATCGGAGTATCAATTTCGATTTTATAAGTACCGTCAATAGCCATAGTGTCCCTCCATATCGTTAGTAGTAAAGACGTTTTCAACGCATATTAGCATCGCAGCACATCATTGTCAAATAAAAAGAGCCCCGATATAATCGGGGCTCTTGAATATCTGCAATTTATTAATCGGCTAGGACTTTCGTTTATCGAAATCGTCCAAATCGAGGGTATTGATGAAGTCGTAAAAAGCGGACATTTTCTTCTTCATCTCTTCATCATTAACCTTGGTGTGCTTGCCTTCAACCAGTTCCTTATCATCGAAGATAGGTTTGCCCGTTTCGCCATCCAGCAGGATGCCCGCTTTATCCAGCACCGATTCGTCGGCATAAATAGGCACGCCCGTTCTCACGGCGAGGGCAAGCGCATCGCTGGGGCGGGAATCGACTTCCATCTGCTTCCCGGACGTATCGATGATTACTTTAGCGAAAAAGGTATCGTTTTTAAGGTCGTTGACGATAATAGAGTTGACTACTCCCCCGAGGGTATCGATAACCGAGTTGAGCAGGTCGTGCGTCAGCGGGCGGGGCACGGCAACTCCCTGAAGCTTGACGGCAATGGCATCCGCTTCCGCCGGACCTATCCAGATGGGTAAGTAACGGTCTGACACTTTTTCCTTCAGAATCACCACGCGCTGGTAGTTCATCAGGCTAACCCGGATGCTATCAATAGTCATTTCAATCATAGGCAAACCTCCCTTCCCCCTTTTTCTTATCCTGGTATTTTTAATTCTAAACCCGAATTATCTGCCCTGTCAAATAAATATTTCGTAAATATTTTGCCTCAAAGCCAATAACAATGACATAAAACGCCTTTTCCACTCCTCTGATACCGCCCCGCTTAAGAGTTCAAGCATATACCTCTTAAAAAATGGGAGTTTTTTGTTAAGCATTTCGGGGCTACTTTGTTGTTCTCCCTTGTTTCACGCCCCCATAATATGAGCGCTGGCAAATTTTTTAAAAGGTTTGGTTGAAAAACATGAATAAAATTGCTATAATGAACCATCATCCTGCCTCGTTTCAATCCCAAAATATTAACGGAGGACAACGTATGCGACAGAGTTCCAAGGCGGTAGTCTGGTTCAATGAAGTTACCAAGAAAGACATACCCATCGTCGGGGGGAAAGGCGCTAACCTTGGCGAAATGACTAATGCCGGCATCCCCGTACCCCCCGGTTTTATCGTCACCGCCTCTGCCTACTTCGATTTCATCGAAAAAGCCAACCTTCATGATAAAATTAAGTCCCTCCTCGACCCGCTCGATATTCAAGATAGCAAACAGCTCCAGGAAGTCGCCCTCAAAGTCCAAAAGCTCATCACCGATGCCCCGATACCCAAAGAAACCGCTAAAGCAATCGAGCAAGCTTACGTGAAAATGGGTAAGGGGCTGGTGGCGGTACGCTCTTCCGCCACAGCCGAAGACCTGCCGGAGGCATCTTTCGCCGGGCAGCAGGCAACCTTCCTTAATATCGAAGGTGAAAAAGACGTCGTTAAAGCCGTGCAGGACTGCTGGGCGTCACTCTTCGGAGCACGCGCCATCTTCTATCGCCAGGAACAGGGCTTCGAACATTTTAAGGTCGGCATTGCCGTGCCCGTACAGCGCATGGTGCAGTCCGAATCATCCGGCGTCATGTTCACCATCGAGCCCACGACGAGCAACAAAGAGGAAATCACTATCGAGGCCGTGCTGGGACTGGGTGAAATGATTGTCTCCGGGGATGTAACTCCGGACCATTATACCGTGAATAAAAAGGATGTAAAAATACTATCCAAGCAAATTAAAAAACAAGAGTGGAAGCTGGTCAAGGAAGCCGGCGCCCACGGCAAAGATGAAAATATAAAAATTAATCTTACTAAAGAAGAGCAGGCAAAACAGAAAATAACCGACGATGATATCCTCTTCCTGGCAAAAATCGGTAAAACGCTGGAAGAGCACTATGATTTCCCGCAGGACGTGGAATGGGCCAAGGAAAACAGCAAAATCTACATCGTCCAGACCCGCCCGGTAACGACTATTAAGAAAGGCAGAGTATCCTCACACGATATCGATGCTATCGCGCTTCTATCCGGAGCGCCGGCCAGCCCCGGCGTCGCCTCGGGTCCCGTGAAAATCGTCCCCGACCCCTCCCAGATTGATAAAGTCCTTCAAGGCGATATCCTGGTGGCGGAAATGACCACGCCAGATTTCGTCCCCGCGATGAAGCGTGCGGCGGCTATTGTTACTGACCGCGGCGGCAGAACAGCGCATGCCGCCATCGTCAGCCGCGAATTGGGTATACCTTGCGTGGTGGGTACGGAAAAAGCTACTGCAACTCTTATAGATGGACAAATCATTACTGTGGACGGCAGCAATGGTAAAGTCTACCCCGGCAAAATCGAAGTTAAGACCGATATTAAAATTCGCGCCCGCGGCGAGGTCAAGACCAAGACCAAGCTCCTGGCTAACCTCGCGCAGCCGGAAATCGTCGACCGCATAGCGATGAGAGATGTCGACGGTATCGGTCTCTTGCGCGCCGAGTTCATGGTCGCCGAAATCGGCGAGCACCCCAGCTATATGATTGAACAGGGACGCGGTCAGGAGTTCGTCGATAAATTAGCTGTCGGTCTAACCAAATTCGCCAAGGCTTTCCATCCTCGCCAGGTGGTCTACCGCACCAACGACTTTAAGTCCAACGAATATAAAGCGCTCAAGGGCGGCGAGAAATACGAGCAGGACGAAGAAAATCCGATGATCGGCTACCGCGGCGCCTCGCGTTATATCACAGATATCGCAACCTTCAAGCTCGAGCTTGATGCTATCAAAAAAGTCCGCGAAAAATACGATAACCTGTGGGTGATGATTCCCTTCGTGCGCACGGTTTCTGAGATGGCCAGCACCATAAAAATCATGGAGGAAGAGGGACTCAAGCGCTCCGCCAACTTTAAGCTCTGGATGATGTGCGAGGTGCCTTCTAACGTTATCCTGCTGGAGAAATTCATTGCCACCGGCATCGACGGCATCTCCATCGGCTCTAACGACCTTACCCAGCTGACGCTCGGGATCGATAGAGATAGCGCCAAGCTAGCCGCCAGTTTTGACGAGCGCAACGAAGCCGTGATGATTTCCATCGAGAAGGTCGTTCGCACCTGTAAAGAGAAGGGCGTTACCTGCTCCATTTGCGGTCAGGCTCCTAGCGTCTATCCAGAGATTACGCAAAAGCTGGTGGAGTGGGGCTGCACGAGCATCAGTGTCAGCCCGGACATGATTGACGTCACCCGTGATATTATCGCCGAAGCGGAGAAAAAATTGGGTATTAAATAGACTTTTTTAGCTTATAATGCTATTGTAGGGGCGGACATAAAACCGCCCCTCTTTGTTTTAAGGAGGATGATTTGATTTTCTTCTAAGGCTTTAATGATATAATGTAATTATGTAAGCATACAGAAAAAGGAGAGGGAAGATGAACAAAAAGAATTTGTGGTTGATATTTAGTTTACTTAGCATTATCGCTTTCATCTCCACATCATGCGGAACAACTATCACCATAACTGTACCTTCAACATCAACGTCAGCGACTTTAACGCAATCACCGACACCTTCCCAGACATCGACACCTACCCAGACACAAACACCTACCCAGACACCAACACCTACACAAACACCTACCCAGACACCAACACCTACACAAACACCTACCCAGACACCAACACAAACACCAACACCGACACCAACAGCGAATGTTACAACCGAAATATACGATTTTGAAAAACAACAAACGGCCTTGCCCAGCGGCTTTCAAGCAGGCTTAGGCGCAGTAACCACTAATGCTTCTACTCCAAAGGTTTGGAGTAATTATGAGATAGATAACGTAATGTCATATTCAGGTAACAAATCATTTAGTTTATCAGGCAATAGGTCTACAAATAGCTGGTACTTTATTTACAAACAAATGCTTACAAACTATGACGGTATCTATATCTCGTACGTTGTAAAAGGGGACAACATTAGTCAAGAAGATGACCAGTTCCAGGATTGTTATCTCGGCTTCATGTTCACGGATAGTAGTGGAAACAAGACATTTAAAAGAAATTCTTATAGCGGAACATTCGATTGGAGTCAAGGCGAACTCCGTTTAAGCTCCGCCGAACTCAAATCCGTTAGAGACAACGGCTCCAGAGTTGATTTCGTTATCTTTTTAGCTATGTCGGGGGAACTCTGGGTAGATGATTTGAAATTTGAGTTTACATCGTTGAATCCATAGGCGAGATAACACGTCATGAGTAACTTTTTCTATCTCTCGAGATGTTATTGGTTAGTTTGGCTATAATAACAAGTGTTTTATTAGGACGGCAAAGATATCAAGAGGCTTGCACTTTCCGTTTCTAACTGCTAAAAATAAGTCAGTGATTGAAAAACTAAACGTCCGCCAGCTTACCGAGGAGAGAGAAGCAAGCCTTTCGCCCCATGCCGCGCAAAGCCTCCTCTCGAAAGGCAGGCTACGCCCGGAAGAACCCGACCCCATCCGCACCGCCTTCCAGCGCGACCGTGACCGCATCATCCACTGCAAGTCCTTCCGCCGCTTAAAACACAAGACGCAAGTGTTTATCGCCCCCCTCGGCGATCATTACGTTACCCGGCTCACCCATACGCTGGAAGTATCGCAAATCGCCCGCACCATCGCCCGGGCTTTGAACCTCAACGAAGATTTGACCGAAGCCATTGCCCTGGGGCATGACCTGGGACATACGCCCTTCGGGCACTGGGGGGAAGACACGCTTAATGAGCTTTACGATAAGGGCTTCCGTCATAACGAGCAGAGTCTGCGTATCGTCGACCTGTTGGAAAAGGACGGGCGGGGACTTAATCTAACCTGGGAGGTGCGGGACGGCATCGTCAATCACTCCAAATCAGAGGTAACCGTCCTTGGCAAAGACTGGGGGGAGGTGGGCACTTTAGAAGGGGAGGTCGTTAAGATTTCCGATATGATAGCTTATATCAACCACGATATCGGCGATGCCGTACGGGCTGGTATTCTTACTGAAAACGATTTACCCCCTGCCGCCATCAAGGTGCTGGGCAGCTCTCACTCGCAGCGTATCAACACCATGGTTATCGATATCGTACAAAGCTCGTGGGACGTGCGCGTAAGTGATATAATTAATAAGAAACCCACGATTAAAATGAGTCCCACGGTGCTTGCCGCCGCTGATGAAATGCGTGAGTTTCTTTCGGCACGTGTTTACACTCCGAGCATAGAAAGCGCCGAAGCCGCCAACGCTAAAAATGTGGTGGTGTTCCTCTGGCAGTATTTTAACCAGCACGCGGATAAACTACTGGCGGAGTACCGCCTCCATGCCGATACTACCGAGCGGGGGATAGTGGACTATATCGCTGGTATGACCGACCAGTATGCGCTAAGGCTGGCGGGAGAGCTGAACAGGTAAAGGGCGTTTAAGAGGGGTGAACCCCTCTTCCTAACAAGTCTCCCTCTCCCTTGATGGGTTCACCCTGAAGGTTCACTCTGAAGGGAGAGGGCAGGGTGAGGGTGAAAATTAAGTGTAACCCCCTCACCCCGTATCAAGTACGGGTTCACCCTGAACGGTTCACCGTGAACGGGGCAAGCTCTTAATCCTCTCCCACAGAGGGGAGAGGAAAGGATTTGTATAAAGTAAAATGATTACCATCATCGATTATAATGCCGGCAACATCAGAAGCGTCCTGCGTGCCTGCGCGGAGGTGGGGGCGGAAGCTTTTACCACCAGCGACCCCACTCTCGTGGCTAAAGCCAAGAAAATCATCTTCCCTGGTGTCGGTGCGGCGCCCAGCGCCATGAAATACTTACAAGAAACGGGACTGGACGCGGCACTCAGAAACGCCTTTAAAGCGGGCATACCAATATTGGGGATTTGTCTGGGGGCGCAGATAGTCCTCGATAGCTCCGAGGAAGGACCACAAAAATGCCTCGGCTTAGTGCCGGGCAAAACCGTCCGCTTTAAACTCAAAGACAAAACCCTCAAGATACCACACATGGGCTGGAACGAGGTTAAGGTTGTCAAGCCCCACCCCCTGCTGGAAGGTATTAAAGCAGGCGATGAGTTCTACTTTGTCCACTCTTATTATCCCAATCCGTCGTTAAAAGAAAACATTTACGCCATCGCCGATTATGGCGGGGATTTTTGTTGTGCGTTAGGGTATAAAAACCTTTTTGCCACTCAATTCCACCCGGAAAAGAGCGGCCGGCTCGGACTGGAGTTATTGGAGAGGTTTACGAGGTGGGAAGGGAAGTAAACAGTTGACAGTAGACAGTAAACAGTTGGTGGGGTGGGTACTGTAAACTGAAAACTGTTAACTGTTAACTAAAGGAAAACAATGTTAAGCAAAAGATTAATCGTCTGTCTCGATGTCCGCGGCGGCAAACTCGCCAAGAGTGTCAAGTTCGTCGATACGAAAGATATCGGCGACCCCGTGGCTAAAGCCCGCCAGTACTATAACGACGGAGTGGATGAGCTTGTTTTCTACGATATCACCGCTTCGCGGGAAAATCGCGATATTATAATCGACCTGGTGGAAAAAGCCGCCTCGCAAATATTTATCCCCTTCTCGGTCGGCGGCGGCATCCGCTCCGTGGGAGACGCTACCAAGCTGCGTAATGCCGGCGCGGAAAAAGTTAATGTGAACACCGCCGCCGTCAAACGCAAGGAATTGATAACAGAAATAGCGGACGCGATAGGTTCGCAGAGCACCATCCTCTCCATGGATGTCCGCCGCACTAAAGCCAGCCAGGAAATCCCTTCCGGCTATGAGATAGTCATTAACGGCGGCGTAACACCCACCGGCGTCGATGCTTTATGGTGGGCAAAGGAAGGGGAAAAGCTTGGAGCGGGTGAGCTCGTCATCAACTCCATCGATGCCGACGGCACCAAGAACGGCTACGAGCTTAAGCTCACCCGGCTCATTGCCGACGCCGTCAGTATACCGGTCATCGCTTCGGGCGGGGCGGGCAAGCCGGAGCACCTTTATGAAGTGCTCACCGAAGGTCATGCCGATGCCGCTCTGGTAGCCTCTATCGTCCACTATGGAGAATACACCTGCCGCCAGCTTAAGGACTACCTGCATAGTCGCGGTATAAAAATGCGCATGAACTATTAAGTCGATAATCTACCATGCAAAATCCAGTCGAAGCCTATATCGATATCGAGACCACCGGTCTCATGTATGGTGCCAGTGAAATCACGGTGGTCGGTATCTACCTCTGCCGCGACAATGAGACCGACTTCGTGCAGCTCGTCGGCAGGGATATCACCGCCGACGCCATTTTAGAAACTCTCGAAGGCGTGGAAATTATCTATACCTATAACGGCAGCCGTTTCGATTTGCCTTTTATACGGTCGCAGTTCGGCATCGATTTAGCCTCTCTTTACCGCCATCGCGACCTCATGTACGACTGCTGGAGTAAGAACCTGCATGGCGGACTCAAGGGTGTGGAAAAACAGGTGGGTATAGCGCGCAATTTGCCGGATATGAATGGTCGAGAGGCTATAAAGCTCTGGTGGCAATACGTCGATTCCTTTGACCTCGACGCCCTGAATATGCTTTGCGAATATAATAAGGAAGATGTGGTCAACCTTAAGACACTGCGGGATATCTTGATTTAAACCAAATTTCCCACACCCTACCTATTTGGTTATTGTATACCTCGGCTTCGCTCGGTACGAGTCTTGTATCTTGGAATTTCCCTCTCCTAGAGGCGTGAGCTTGCCCTATTTTAGTGCTATAATAAGAATGCGGAAAACCTTGGTATAAAGAGGAGATTTTTCATGAACGACGAACTCAAGGTATTCACTGGTAACGCTCACCCGGAACTGGCAAAGGCGATAACAAAATCGCTGCATATACCACTTGGCAAGTGCGAGGTAACCCAATTCAGCAACGAAAACACCTTCGTGCGCGTTCTAGAAAATGTGAGAGAGCGAGATGTTTTTATCGTCCAGCCTATTTCATCGCCGGTCAATAGCCATATCATGGAGCTTCTTATCATGATTGACGCTATGAAGCGCGCCTCCGCCAGACGTATTACCGCCGTCATGCCCTATTACGCTTATGGTCGTTCGGATAAAAAAGACCAGCCCCGTGTCCCCATCACCGCCCGCCTGATAGCCGACCTGCTCACCGTAGCTGGCGCTAACCGCGTCTTGACCGTCGACCTGCATAAAGCCCAGATTCAGGGATTCTTCAATATACCCGTCGATGAGCTGACCGCTTTTCACCTGTTGACTGACTACTTTAAAAAGAATAAAAAGGAAGCGATAAAAAACATGGTAGTCGTGGCCGCCGATTTCGGTATCACCAAGCAGGCAAGGGATATCGCCGCCTGGATGAAGAAACCGCTGGCTATCATGGAAAAAAGACGCATCGGTAACAAAGATAAGACCGAGCTACTAAATGTTATTGGTGACGTTGATGGCAAGAATGCCCTCATCGTCGATGAAGAAATCGATACTGCTGGTTCACTTGTCAGCGTCGTTGACGCCCTGGTTGCACGCGGCGCTAATGAAATTTATGCCTGCTCCACCCACGCTGTTTTCTCCGGAGATGCGATAGAGAAAATAGCCAATTGCAAGGTAAAAAAAGTTGTCGTTACTAATTCTGTTCCTATCCCTCCGGGAAAAATAAGCGATAAAATTGAAATTATCCCCATCGCTCCTCTGCTCGGCGAAGCTATCAAGCGCATCCACACCGGCCAATCCGTAGGAGCCATGTTTGAAAAGTAACGAAAAAATGGTAGAAGTCTATCATGCTTACAACGCTATGGAGGCGCAGGTCATTAAAAGCCTGCTGGAAAGTTTTAATATTCCCTGTTTTCTCAAGTCCAACGCCGCCCCCTCCGTCCATACCTTTACGATGGACGGTATGGGCGAGGTGAAAATCATGGTTTTAGAGTCTCTGGCAGAAAAAGCCAGAGAACTGATTGTGAGTAAAGATAATGGCTAAATTTTTAAGCGGTATCTTCGATTCTAACGAAAAAGAGCTGAAGCGCCTCTGGCCTTATGTCGACTACATCAATGCGCTGGAGTCGCGTTTTCAGGAGCTCACCGATGAGGAGCTTAAAGCCAAAACCGCCGAGTTCAAGGCTCAAATCGCCGAAGCTACCCGCAGTATAACGCCCAAACTTGAGGCCGCACAGCAGGAGCTCGACGAGGCGAAACAGCATGTCACCCAGGCACTCTGGGACGTTGAAAAGGACGAAGCGGATAAGCAGTACAAGCGCGCCGAGGAAAAAATAAAGCAGTTGGAAAAAGAGCGCCGGGAGCTAGAGCAAGAGGCTTTAGAAGAAATCCTCCCCGAGGCGTTCGCCGCAGTTCGTGAAGCCGCCCGCCGTACTATCGGCCAGCGCCATTACGATGTCCAGCTTATCGGCGGGGTTACCCTGCATCAGGGCAAAATCGCCGAAATGAAGACCGGTGAAGGCAAAACGCTCGTCGCCACCCTCCCCCTCTACCTCAACTCTCTAACCGGCCGCGGCGTGCAGCTCGTCACCGTCAACGACTATCTGGCGCGGCGCGACCCCTACTGGATGGGACCTATCTATCATGCCCTGGGAGTTAGTGTTGCCAGTATTTACCCCATGCAAACCCCGGATGAGCATACGCCATCCTGCCTCTACGACCCCTCCTATGATTCCGGCAAGGAAAAGGATATCTGGCGCCACTTCCGTCCTATCTCCCGCCAGGAAGCCTATAAAGCCGATATCACCTATGGCACCTCCTCCGAGTTTGGCTTCGACTACTTGAGGGACAATATGGTTGTCGAGCTTTCACGCTGTGTCCAGCGTCCTTTGTATTACGCCATCGTCGATGAGGTAGATAACCTCTTAATCGATGAAGCCCGCACCCCTCTTATCATCAGCGGACCGGCGGAAGACACGGGGCAGCTTTATAATGCCGTGGATAACGTCGTCGCCCGCATGGATAAAAAAGTCCTGCCCTATGAACCCAAGTCGCATGCCTACCAGGAACAGGAAGAAATGGAGGCCCTTAAGAAGCAGGTCGACTACGTGGCTTATGAGAAAGAGCATTACGTCGAGCCTACGGCGCGTGGCCAGGAAAAACTGGCGCGGGCTTTCCACATGAAAGCGGAGGAGCTTTTCGGCGGTGAGACTGCCGAGGAGAGCCGCAGCTTGAGCCTTGAAGAAGCCAGAAAACTTAATGATATCCAGTCCGTCTTCCGCCAGTCTTTAAACGCCCATGCGCTGTTCCATCGCGACCGCGAATACGTCGTGGAAAACAACGAAATCGTTATCGTCGATGAGTTTACCGGACGTAAAATGTATGGCCGGCGCTATTCGGAAGGTCTGCACCAGGCTATTGAGGCTAAAGAGCACGTTAAAGTGCAGCGCGAGTCCCTCACCTATGCCACCATCACCATCCAGAACTACTTTCGCATGTATGAAAAGCTGGCTGGTATGACCGGCACCGCCGCCACCGAGGCAGAAGAGTTCTTTAAAATTTACAAGCTGGAAGTTACGGAGATTCCTACCAATGAACCCATGATACGTGAAGACCTGCCCGACCTTATATATAAGACGGAGGCGGGCAAGTTCCGCGCCGTGTCACGCGATATTAAAGCACTCAATACAAAAGGCATCCCTGTCCTCATCGGTACGGTGTCCATCCAAAAGTCAGAGCTTTTAAGCGGTTTGCTCAAAAGACAGGGCATAAACTGCCAGGTGCTTAATGCCAAGGAGCATACCCGAGAAGGTGAAATCGTGGCATATGCCGGCAAGCCAGGGATGGTTACCGTGGCGACCAATATGGCTGGCCGCGGCGTGGATATCGTATTAGGGGGACGTAAGCCGGAGAAACCGGAGGACGGAGACGCGGAAGCTCTAAAGAAATACGAAAAAGACCTGGAGGATTGGCAAAAACAGCACGACAAGATAATCGAGCTGGGGGGACTCCACATTGTCGGCACGGAGCGGCATGAAGCCCGCCGTATCGATAACCAGCTGCGCGGTCGTGCCGGACGTCAGGGCGACCCCGGACAATCGCGTTTCTATATATCGTTAGAGGATGATATCATGCGCCGTTTTGGCGGCGACCGCATGAAAACCGTCCTGGGTTGGGTAGGCATGGATGAGGATACTCCCATCGAAAATAAGATGGTTACCGGCATGATTACCGATGTCCAGAAGCGCGTCGAGGGCTATCACTTCGATATTCGTAAAAACCTCGTCGAGTACGACGATGTGGTCAATACCCACCGCGATCTTATCTATAAGGAAAGGAATAAAATCCTCTCCGGTTTCGACCTCAAGTCCAATATCCTGGACATGGTGCATAAGGAAATCGGCTACGTTATCGCCTCCCAGCCCCGTGGTGAGTTCGGCGAGGATGGCAATGTAGGCGCCCTCTTAAAGGACGTTAGCCGGATTATGCCTCTCCCCCGCGATATCAACGCTAACGCCTTCGCCGGCACGAGTGAAAAAGACATCGAGCAGAAGCTGGACGAGCTGGCGATAAGCCTTTACGAGCAGCGTGAACAATCGTTAGGACCGGAAAAATCGCGACTGCTCGAACGCTTAGTCATGCTCCAGATTATCGATAAACTCTGGGTGGAGCACCTGACGGCGATGGAGCACGAGCGACTCCAGGCAGGTTGGCAGACTCTGCGTCAAATGAAATCGGCTGATGCGTATAAAATATCAGGTCACCAGAAGTTTGGAGAACTGAAAGAGAACATCCAGCATGAGGCGGCTAATGTTATCTTCCACGTGGGCCTTGCCGAACGCACGGAAAAAGCCCCCGTCTCCCCCATGGCAAAAGCAGGCCTGGGCTCCACGGGCAATAGCAAACCCGCCGCCTCCGGCAATAAAAAGGTGGGCCGCAACGACCCCTGCCCCTGCGGTAGCGGGAAAAAGTATAAGCACTGCCACGGAAGATAAGAGGAGGGGGAGGAGAAATGGGGATTGTTTTATGAAGAAACCCAGTAGAAAAGAACTGGTGATAGATTTTTTAAAAAAACATTTGAATGAAAGAATACATAATCAAGAACTAAGGAATCTTTCTGGGTTGAACGATGTACCTAGAACCCTTCGACTTTTAAGACAAGAAGGATGGCAAATCAATGTACTTGGTGATGGTAATGTAATATTAACTTCATTAGAAAAACTAGAAGCTCGCGGAATAAGAAAAGCTATTAGTGAACGTACAAGGTATGAGGTATTTAGCAGGGATGACTTTAAATGCCAAGGCTGTGGACGAGGGATTGATGATGGTGTAAAGCTAGTCGTTGATCATATGCTTCCAGTTGATTGGGGAGGTACTAATGATATATCCAATCTTCAGACTTTGTGTCATGAATGTAACCAAGGCAAACAGGCTTGGTTTAAGTCTATCCCACCCCAAAACATGAAGGATATAATTGATAAACCAACGGTTGAACAAAGGATTGAGGCATTGTTTGATAAATTCCCTAACCAAGAAATTAAATCGGAATTAATAAGAGTTGTTTCAAAAAGTGCACTAGATTGGCAAAGAGCATTAAGAAGAATCAGACAAAGAACGGGGAAACGAATTATCCATATTAGTGGACAAAACGCATATCAGTACATAAAGGAATAATACAAATAGAATGGAATATCTAGATAAAATAATTTGTGGTGACTGTCTGGAAGTAATGAAAAAAATTCCAGATAACACTGTTCATTTAGCTATAACCTCCCCTCCTTATAATTTAGGTCTTAATTATGACAATCATAATGATAATTTATCATATGAAAATTATTTGAAGTGGATGAAAGAGATATGGCTTGAAACAAAACGCATTCTGGTTCCCGGTGGGAGGTTCGCTTTAAATATCGCCCCAACTAGTATTAAAAATTTCAGGCCAATTCATCATGATTTTTCTAATCAATTACGGGAAATTGGAATGATAATGCGAACAGAAATACTTTGGTATAAACAGACAATAAGGCGAAGAACTGCCTGGGGTAGCTGGAAAGCTCCTTCAAATCCCCATATTATGCCTTCATGGGAATATGTTTTGGTTTTTAATAAAGATTCTTGGATTCTTGAGAGCGATAGTAAAGAAGCAGATATTACAGCAGAGGAATTTAAAAGATTCTCTGATGGTTTCTGGTATATACCACCTGAAACGCAAAGAAAAGGTCATCCTGCTCCATTCCCTGAAGAACTAATTTATCGTCTAATAAAATATTATACATATAAAAATAACATTGTACTTGACATGTTTGGTGGAACTGGAACTGTTGCCGTTGTAGCTCAACAAACAGGACGTCATTTTATTCACATAGATATCTCAAAAAAATATTGTGAAATCACAGAGCGAAGACTAGAAATATCAAAAATGTTGCAAGAGTTACCACTATCTGTGGGGAAGGTGGGAAGAAAATCTAAGATTGTCTATAGAAGCTATTCTAAAAGTGGAAATAATGGGCAGAAAGAAAAACCCAAACGAGTTAAACAACCTGTATTGATGGAGAAGCGCACAAAATATAGTGTAAACAAAGTTAAGAAAACAAAGAAAAAATGACCAACGCTGAAATCTCCTTTATCTTCGCTGATATCGCCGCCATGCTCAAGCTCAAGAAAGAGAATATCTTTAAAATCCGGGCTTACGAGAAAGTGGTGCGCTCCATCGCAGAGCTTAAGGAGCCGGTAGCCAAGCTGGTGGCGGAAGACCGGCTTAAAGAGATACCCGGCGCCGGCGAGGCAATTACCAAAAAGCTTACCGAGATTGTTACTACCGGCAAACTTACGTTCTATGAAAAGCTCAAGGCGGAGCAAGCGGAGGGGGCGAAATCCGCTCCTGTTTAAGGCTTGATATGGTTAGTGAGGAAAGTCGTTTAGTCGCTACGGAGTCCAGCGCGGCCGGTGATGCCGAGGCTCTCCGCTATCTCAAGGAAGCTGTCGCCTCCGGTAAAAACTGGTATCTATCGCTCCTGGGCGCCATCGGTTTATGGTCCAGCGCGGCAGAGGATTATAACGACCGCTCCTATGTCTACCTTATCGATGGGGAGGCTTTCGACTGGCTTTTGCTGGCGGAGCGACTCTGCGAGACAGTAGCCGAGCTTTTACCGGAGGGTGAGATGGACGCCCTCCTCTTTCACGGTGTACCCCCGCTCAAGCTGGATGCCGCGGCAGTCAAGGAGCTTATCGGCGAGCAAAAATACGGTCAGTACTTAAACTATTTCTACGGCGTAACCGTCGAGGAAGCCTTATTGCTCGCTGTACAGGAAGCCATCGATAAGGAAAGATGGGTGCAGGGACTGCGCCGCAGCCATGCCTCCGATGAAGCCTATCACTATATTTACGATACGGAAAAAGACGAGCTTTTAAAGAAGTTCCGCCAGGAAAAACGCCATGTTCAGCGCCAGTCCACTACCCTCGACGAGATGAAGGAATTCACCTACTGGCTATTTAAATATCGACTCAAGCGTTGTGAAAAAGCCCGTATCGCCAGCGATACTAAAAAGGGCCTGGACTACTTGAAACGCCAGTGGCGGCAGAAGGGCGTCTCTCAAGCCCTCGCCGCCGACCTTAATGCTAGCCTGCCCTGAGCTTGTCGAAGGGTCATTATTCGTTCTTCGTGCCTTCAGGCGCGCGCACCGTCAGCACTGGGACTTTTGAGCGATGTAGCACTTTATCCGTAACGCTTCCGAACGCCAGGCGGCGCAGTCCCGACCTGCCATGGGAGGACATCGCGAGTAAATCCGCCTTAGTGTCATCAATTGCTTTGATTATTTCATCGGCGGCGTTGCCCGTACTCACCATCGTCCGCACCGTCACGCCCCTCTTCTTTAATGACTCACCGGTCTTAACCAGGTAATTTTCGACATTCTGTTTAATGAGCCCAAGCTCTTCTTCTGTATAGGAGACGGGGGCGCTTGCCTCTCCCACTACTACCCAGTGTCGCAGCAGCGTGATTACCCCGATGAGGATAACCTCTACCTTCATCCCTTTTGCCAGTTTATCGACGAGTTGCTCAATAACCGGTATGGCACCCTCGCCTACTTTCGAGCCATCCAGCGGCACCAGCACCTTAGAGAACATAGCGTCACCTCCTAAAGAATAGACTTTTGTTGCTTCAGCTTTTCCAGTTTCTCGTTTAGAGTATAGAGTCTCTGTTTTTCCTTTTCAATAACCGCAGCCGGTGCTTTGGTCAGGAACGACTTGTCTTTCAGCATGGCCTCCAGACGGCTTGTTTCGGCCTGTGTTTGTTCCCAGTCCTTTTCAATCCTTTTCTTTTCCGCTTCAAGGTCGACCATACTTGCCATCGGGATAACGACGGTCGCTACTGTCAAAGGTATTACGAGCGTGTTATCGCTGGCGGCATCTTTTGTTTCGCCTTCAATGAAAGTGACAGGGTTGGCTCGTGCTAATATCCTTACCGCATCGGGGTAATGAGAAATTATCGCGTGTTGTACGGGCGTGGCAAATATCTTCGCCTCAATCCAGCGGGTGCTCTCCACTTTATACTGGGCGCGCACGTTACGTATAGCGCGTATTACCTCGGCAATGGCTTCTATTTCCTTTTCCGCCGCTTCATCGAGCATCTTTTCATCAGCCTGCGGATAAGGAGAAATCATGATGGACTCCACCCCGGTATCCTTTAAATATTTCTTCAGGTGCTGCCATAGCTCCTCGGTGATGAATGGCATAAAAGGATGGAGCAGTTTTAAGGATGTTTCCAGCACATACATCAGCACCGGTAGGGACGACTTATCGTAAGCCTGCAGCCTTATCTTGGCTAGCTCGATATACCAGTCGCAGTATTCACCCCAGAGAAAGTCGTGTATCTGCCGCTGCGCCTCGCCGAACTGGAAGTCGTTCAAGAATTTATTGACCTCGCTGATGGTGCGGTGGAGGCGGGAGATAATCCAGCGATCCTCCGTCGTTAGTTTATCCCGGCTTATCACGGTATCGATAGCCGAATCAGTATCCAGACTCCTGATAACGAACCTCGCAGCATTCCAGAGCTTGTTGCCGAAGTTGCGGCTGGCTTCAACTTTTTCCAGAGATAGTCGCGAGTCGTTGCCGGGTGAGGTGCCGGTCGTTAAGGCGAACCTTAAAGCGTCCGTGCCATATTGTTTCATCACACCCAGCGGGTCGACCACGTTGCCCTTGGTTTTGCTCATTTTAACGCCTTTGTCATCCCGTATCAGGCCATGCAGATAGACGGTATGGAAGGGGATTTTGCCAGTATTTTCAATGCCCAGCATTATCATGCGCGCTACCCAGAAAAAGAGGATTTCGTAGCCGGGATTCATGACTGATGTCGGATAAAAATACCGCAGGTCTTCCGTATCGTCCGGCCAGCCCAGCGTAGAATGAGGCCAAAGACCGGAGCTGAACCAGGTATCCAGCGTGTCCGGGTCCTGCTCGATTTTCTTGGAGCCGCACTTGGCGCAGGCTTCCGGCGTATCCACCGCTACCGTCAGCCCATTACAGTCCTTACAATACCATATCGGTATGCGGTGTCCCCACCATAGCTGCCGGCTGATGCACCAGTCACGGATATTTTCCATCCAGTTGAGGTAGACTTTAGTAAAGCGGTCCGGCAGGATGATAATGTTTCCGTTCTTAACGACTTTGATGGCGGGCTTGGCTAAAGGCGCGATTTTTACGAACCATTGCCGGCTGGCAATAGGCTCGACGACTGTTCCGCAACGGTCGCAGTGTCCCACGGCATGAGTATAATCCTCGGTTTTCACAAGCTGTCCGGATTTTTCCAGGTCGGCGAGGATAGCTTTACGGCACTCGTACCTGTCCATGCCTTTATAAGGTCCTGCATTTTCGTTCATGGTCACGTCGTTGTTTAAAATATTAATCAGAGGCAGATTTTGCCTTTGCGCTACTTCAAAGTCCACAGGGTCGTGCGCCGGGGTTACTTTAACGGCACCAGTGCCGAATTCCATGCTTACCGCTTCATCAGCGACGATAGGTATCTCGCGGTTGACCGCCGGCAGCAGCGCTTTCTTGCCCATCATCCCCTTGAAACGTTTGTCTTTTGGGTTGACCGCCACGGCGGTATCACCCAGTATCGTCTCGGGGCGGGTAGTGGCGACGGTAATGTATTTGTCCTTTTCGCCCACGATGGGGTAGCGTACGTACCATAAATGACCTTTGATATCCTGGTGTTCTACCTCGAGGTCGGATAGCGCCGTGCCACAGCGCGGGCACCAGTTGATGATGCGCAAGCCGCGGTATATCAATCCCTTGTCATACAGGTGTTTGAAAGTGGTACGCACCGCCCGAGTCGACCCCTCGTCCATGGTAAAGCGCAGGCGCGTCCAATCGCAGGAAACACCAATTTTCATAAGTTGCTGCATAATGGTCTGGCGGTAATCCGCTACCCATTGATGCATCCGCTCCAGGAATTTTCCCCGTCCCAGTTGATGGCGAGTTAGTCCCTCTTTAGCCAGCTCCCTCTCCACCACTACCTGGGCAGCGATGGCGGCATGGTCAACGCCCGGCAGCCATAGCGTCGGTTCGCCTTTCATGCGATGCCAGCGTATCATGATATCTTGTTGGGCAGCTTCCAGAGCGTGGCCGAGGTGTAGCTCGCCGGTAATATTGGGCGGCGGCATGATGATGACGAAGGGCTTTTTCTTTTTATCTATTTTCGGCGTGAAGTAGCCCTTCTCCATCCAGAACTTGTACCACTTCTCTTCCGTCTTCCCCGGCTCGTAAGCCTTGGGCATTTCGTCTTGTTTTTCTGGTTTATCTGGCATGATTATCTCTTTCTAGTATGATAGGAAACCTCACCACATTCGCTTCGCTCAGTGCAAGCCCCTGTGTCCTATTCAGGGTGAATCCATCTCGGGTACTCCTCTTTACTTAAGCAGCCCCTTCACCCTATCCATTATCCGCTCCGCTACCTCACGTTTGCTCATTAAAGGCAACTCTTCCGTCTTGCCCTTTTTATCTATAATGACGACGCGGTTGGTGTCTGCGTCGAAGCCGCTGTCCGCTTTGGTAATGTCGTTAGCTATAATCAGGTCCAGTTTTTTCTCCGTCAGCTTCTTTTTGGCGTTAACGATGAGGTTTTCGCTCTCGGCGGCAAAGCCCACCCGGATAAAGTTTCCCTTAACCTCGCTTAAGATATCCGGTGTCTTGACCAGCCGTAAAGTTATGTTCTGCCGGGCGTCTTTTTTTATTTTGTTTTTCGCTATTGTCTCCGGCTGGAAGTCAGCCGGCGCCGCCGCCATAATTAATGCCTCCGCTTTTTTAACTGCCTCGCTTACCGCTTTTTTCATTTCCGCTGCCGTTTGGACTTTAACCAACTCAACGTTGGTTGGGGTTTCCAGAGAGACGTTGGCCGAAACTAAAACCACTTTAGCGCCGCGGTCCCGCGCCGCCTCGGCTAAAGCGTAACCCATTTTACCCGACGAGCGGTTGCCAATGTGCCTCACGGGGTCGATTGGTTCGCGCGTGCCTCCGGCTGTCACCACAATCCGTTTGCCCTCTAAATCTCGCTTCTGCCCCAGCGCCCGCTCGATGGCGTCGATTATTTTAGCTGTTTCCGGCAAACGCCCCTTACCCATTTTCCCCGATGCCAGCCGACCGTACTCCGGTTCAATAAAGTTAAAACCGCGCGCCTTGAGCTTGGCGATGTTTTCCTGCGTTACCGCGTTAGCGTACATCAAATCGTTCATGGCAGGCGCGATAACCACCGGCGCTTTGGTCGCCAGCACCACGGTGCCCAGCATGTCATCGGCGATGCCCGCCGCCAGTCTGGCAATAGTATTCGCCGTCGCTGGAGCGACGACCACCGCAGCGGCGTCTTCCGCCAGCGCCACGTGCTCCACGCTCCATTCAGAAGCCAGCTCGAACATGTCAGTCACCACCGGCCTGTGGGTAATGTTGCGCAACGTCAAAGGCGTGATAAACTTGGTCGCCGCCTCCGTCATGACCACCTCCACTTTTGCCCCCGCCTGCGTCAGCTTGCTGGCAAGGTCGGCGGCTTTATAAGCGGCGATGCCCCCCGTAATCCCCAGTACTATCGTTTTACCTTTTAACATTTCAACATCCTCTCCCCTACTCCCTGTTCATATCATGTATCACTTTAATCCCGATGAGTGTAAGATCAGGATTCACTTTATCGATGGCTTTCGTTTCTTTAGCGATAATATCAGCATAGCCGCCGGTCGCTACTACCATCGCCTTTTCCCCCAACTCCTTCTGTATCCGGCTCACGATACCCTCGATTAGCCCCGCCCACCCGAAAATCAGCCCCGACTGCATAGAGGTTTGTGTATTATCGCCGATAGCTTTTTTCGGTTTCGCCAGTTCCACTCTTGGGAGGGCTGCCGTACGTGTATATAGCGCCTCGGCGGAAATTCCCAGCCCTGGTGCGATTACTCCACCTAAGTAATCCCCACCTTTAGAAACAATAGCGAAGGCGGTTGCCGTTCCCAACGCCACCACGATTATCGGCGGTTTATAAAGATGAAGCGCTGCCGCCGCGTTAGCAATCAGGTCGGCTCCTACCTCCCGGGGATTAGGATAACGTATGCGTACCCCCGTTTTTACTCCGGGACCTACCACCAGCGGCTTGATGTTGAAATATCTCTCGAACAGTTCATTGAACGTTGTCACCAGCGGCGGGACGACGCAGCTCATAGCGCCTTCTTTAATATCCTTAAAATCTATGCCCTGGTGCTTGAGCAGGTTGAGCAGCATGACGGCATATTCGTCCGCCATTCGCTGCACGCCTGTTGAGATGCGCCAGGTCGCCCGCAGTTTATCCCCGTCGAACATGCCTATTTTAATATTCGTATTAGCGATATCGAAAGCCAGCAGCATATTTCCCTCCTCGTCAACTCCCGTTCTTCAGTTGTTTTATTACGAGCGGCAGCGCCGGCAGCAGGTCGGAGGCAATCATGCCGGTGTCGCCTATCTCATCCCTAATTTTATCACCGGCAGCCCCGTGCAGGTAGACCCCCAGCGATGCCGCGTCGAAAGATTCCAGCCCCTGCGCTTTTAGTCCGGCGATGGTTCCCGCCAGCACATCGCCCGTACCCGCCGAAGCCAGCCCAGGATTGGCGAAAGGACTGACCCGGCATTTGCCGTTAGCCAAGGCAATCACGGTAAAAGCCCCCTTCAGCACGACGGTTTTTTGCCACTTCGCGGCGAATGTAAGAGCGATGCCTACGCGGTCCGACTGCACCTCATCGATGGTTAGTCCCGTAAGCCTCGCCATTTCGCCGGGGTGGGGGGTTATTATCGTACCATCTGGTATCTGCCGCCACCATTCCGGCAGTCTGGTAAGTATGTTCAGTCCATCGGCGTCGATGACCAGCGGCGGCAGGTCTTTCTTTAATAGCAGACGGCTTAAGAACTCCACCGTCGCCGGATTTTGACCCAGTCCACAGCCGATTAGCAAGGCATTGTATTGTTGACACTGTTTGTGGATTATTTCCGCGCCTTCTACCGAGATAATACCTGGTTTGGACTCCGGCAAGGGCAGATAAGTTACCTCGGCGAACCTGGAAGCGATAATCGATTGCAGGCTGGCAGCGGTGGCCAGCTTGACCAGCCCCGCCCCCACCCGCATCGCCCCGCTGCAGGCAAGGAAGGCGGCGCCGATATAGTTAATCGACCCCGCGTTTATCAGTACCCGCCCGAAAGTGCCTTTATTTGAATTTAGCGGGCGTAAAGGGAGAGTTTTAGCCGCCCACTCTGCGGTGAGCAACTCGATGTTAATGTCATCCGCCAGCGTTTCGGGGATGCCGATATCGACTATCTTTATTTTGCCCGCCCTCTCCGCCGCAGGAAATTTATAGAGTCCCATCTTGGGGAAAGCCAGCGTCACCGTCAGGTCTGCATAAGGGCAAGCGGGGTCGATAGCGCCTGTGTCCGAGTCCATGCCCGACGGTAAATCTACGGCGATAACGCTGAACTTGCGCGTTTGCTTTACAGAGTTTACTTTCTCCAACACCTGCTTGAATAAGCCCTCCAGCGGCCGCATCTTGCCGGTACCCAGCAAGGCGTCTATTACACAGGTAGCGGTACTTAATAAGTTATCGAGCTTTTTCAGGTTTTTATCCTCTTTAGCTTCTATGCATGTTATGCCGCTTTCCCATACCAACTTTAAATATTCGTCATCGACAGACCTATCGGCGCAAAGATAAACGCCGACTTTAATACCCAATCCGTTAAGATAGAGTGATGCCACCAAACAATCCCCGCCATTATTCCCCCCGCCAATCAGGCAAAGGACATGCTGTTTCTTTAGCGTCCCCAGGTAGTCCCGCGTTGCTTCCGCCACAGCTTTGCCCGCGTTCTCCATCAGCACGTTCACCGGTTTGCCTAGTTGCGTGCACTCCCGGTCTATCTTCCTCATTTGTTCGGCAGTAACGATTTTCATGTTCGTTTATAGCTCTCCGATGCATTGAGTGTAGCAATATTCGTGACTACGGTCAAGAGAGCACACTATGAAACACATATAAAAACGTCATTCCAGCGTAGGCTGGAATCCATACATAATTTCAGCAGGATGTTTATCACAGACAATGGATTCTGGCCCTCGGGCTGAGTTCGGGCTGAAGCCTTCGCCAGAATGACATTGTTAACTGTATACTATTAACCAACAACTAATAACTATCAACTAAAAACTCCATAAATTAGAACTTGTGTTCTTTTTAAAAAAGTGGTAAAATGTTGGTTAGAGGTTTTTCAATATGTCGGCCGATTTCATCATCATTAAAGGCGCCCGCGAGCACAACTTAAAAAATATCGATGTCGTTATCCCGCGGGATAAGCTCGTCGTCATTACCGGCGTCTCTGGCTCCGGTAAAAGTACTCTCGCCTTCGATACTATCTATGCCGAGGGTCAGCGCCGCTATGTGGAGTCCCTCTCCGCTTACGCCCGCCAGTTCTTAGGCAGGATGGAAAAGCCGGATGTCGACTTCATCGGCGGGTTGAGTCCAGCCATATCTATCGACCAGAAGGGACCCAGCAAAAATCCCCGGTCCACCGTCGGCACGGTCACGGAAATCTACGACTATCTCCGTCTGCTCTTCGCCAGGGTGGGGCATCCGCATTGTCCCCAGTGCGGACGGGAAATCACTATTCAGTCGGTGCAGCAAATCGTCGACGCCGTCCAGAAGCTGCCCCAGGGGAGCCGCATTATGGTGCTGGCGCCTATCGTTACCGACCGTAAGGGCGAGTATCAAAGTATCTTTGATGACCTGCGTAAGCAGGGCTACGCCCGCGTCCGCGTTGACGGCGAGGTGCACGACCTTTCGGATAACATCCCCCTCGATAAATATAAAAAACACTCTATCGCCGTCGTGGTGGATAGGCTCGTCGTCGGTGATAGCGGTAACCGCACCCGTATCTCGGACTCTGTTGAGACGGCGCTGAAATTAGGCGGCGGTACCGTGCTGGTGTCCATCGTCGGCGGCGAGGAAATGCTCTTCTCCGAACACCTTGCCTGCGTCCACTGCGGCATCAGCCTCGGCGAAATCGCCCCCCGCACCTTTAGCTTTAATAATCCCCACGGCGCCTGCCCCTCCTGCACCGGGCTGGGCTTTAAACAGATTGTCGACCCTGACCTCGTTATCAACAAGGAACTCTCCATTCTACAGGGGGCTATCATCCCCTGGGCGACGCATAACTGGTATCTCTGGCGCGTCCGGCAGTTGGCCAGGACTTATGATTTTTCGCTGGAAACCCCCCTTAAAAACATCAATAAAGAAGCTTTACATGTCCTTCTTTACGGCGAGGGCGGGCCGGTGCGTACTTACCACCGTTTCGGCCGGATTGTCCGCCGCACTGAGGGTTTTGAAGGTATCATCAACGCTCTGGAGCGTGTCCACCACGATACACAATCCGAGGGTTCACGTGAAAATTACGAGCGTTATATGGTTTATAAGCCCTGTGAGGAGTGCAACGGCAAGCGTCTTAAGCCGGAATCTTTAGCCGTATTAATCGGCGATAAAAATATCATGGACGTCTGTGAAATGCCCATCACGCAGTCGTTGGAGTGGACTGACTTTATCGCGAAGAAAGTCCTCACCGAGCGCGAGATGATGATTGCCCAGCAGATTCTCAAAGAAATCCGCACGCGCCTCGGCTTTCTTAAAGACGTGGGACTGGACTATCTTTCTACCGCCCGTGCCTCGATGACCTTAAGCGGCGGGGAATCCCAGCGTATCCGCCTCGCCACCC
This sequence comes from Dehalococcoidales bacterium, assembly GCA_050014095.1. Classification (GTDB taxonomy): domain Bacteria; phylum Chloroflexota; class Dehalococcoidia; order Dehalococcoidales; family RBG-16-60-22; genus RBG-13-51-18. The sequence continues at coordinate 217,298 of JBEKDZ010000001.1, forward strand.
AGATTGGCAGCGGCTTGATGGGCGTGCTCTATGTCTGTGACGAGCCCACCGTCGGCCTTCACCCCGCCGACGACTATAGACTGATTCAGACGATGCAGCGACTGCGCGACTTAGGCAATACTATCCTAGTCGTCGAGCATGATGAGGCAATGATGCGCGCCGCCGACCATATTATCGATATGGGCCCCGGCGCCGGCGAACGCGGCGGCTATATCGTCGCTACCGGCACTCTGGACGATATTTTAAAGAACGAAAAATCCCTGACCGGTCAATATTTAAGCGGCGCCAAGCAGATTCCTCTCCCCGCCACCCGCCGTGCCGGCAACGGCAAAGAGCTGGTTATCAAAGGCGCCCGCCAGAATAATTTGAAAAATATCGATGTCTCCATCCCGCTCGGCAGGTTCGTCTGCATTACCGGCGTATCCGGCAGCGGCAAAAGCACTTTAGTCGATGAGATTCTCTACCACAAGCTGGCGCAGATATTCTATCGCGCTAAAGAGCGCGCCGGCGCTTGCGACGCTATCCTCGGACTGGAACACATTGATAAAGTCATTAACATCGACCAGTCGCCTATCGGGCGTACCCCCCGCTCCAACCCCGCCACCTATACCGGCGCCTTCGGCCCCATGCGCGAGCTTTTCGCCACTCTGCCGGAAGCTCGCCTGCGCGGCTACGGACCCGGTCGCTTTTCCTTTAACGTTAAAGGCGGTCGCTGCGAGGCTTGCGGCGGCGAGGGATATATCCAGATTGAGATGCAGTTCCTACCGGATGTCACCGTCCCCTGTGAGGTCTGCAAAGGCAAGCGCTATAACACCGAGGCGCTGGAAATTAAATTCAAAGGCAAGAACATCGCCGAGGTGCTGGATATGACGGTAGCCCAGGCGTTGAATTTTTTCGAGAACATACCGAGCCTGAAAAACAAGCTTACCACGCTGGACGACGTTGGACTGGGCTATATTCACCTGGGTCAGCCCGCGCCTACACTTTCCGGCGGCGAGGCGCAAAGAGTCAAGCTCGCTACGGAACTTTCGCGCCGCTCCACCGGTGCCACCCTTTATATCTTAGATGAGCCCACCACCGGCCTCTCTTTTGAAGATATAGCGGCTCTATTGAGGGTGCTTCAAAGATTGGTGGACGCCGGCAATACGGTAGTCGTCATCGAGCACCACCTGGACGTCATTAAAAACGCCGACTATATTATCGACCTGGGACCCGGCGCTGGCGATAAAGGTGGCTACGTGGTTGCCACCGGCACGCCGGAAGAGGTCACCCGCATGAAAAAGTCGGCTACCGGCGAGTATTTGAAAAGGGTGCTAAAGGGCGAAAGTGCGAATAAGGCATAATAATTAGCGTCTTATCCTATTAAAAGGAGGAAGGAAAAACCATCTGTAATTTAATGGGAATTTTAAAGTATTATGTTTCCAAACAAAACTCGAAAAATTCGCATTTGCTTATTTTGGAAAGGTAACTACTATTCTTTTTGTTGGATAGAGTTACTAAAAGATGGTTCATTTTCTCTTGGTTTTCTATCTAAAGTTTTCAAGTTTACGGAGTACGGCACGGCTAGACTCCGTGATGGATATTTCTCTGGTCATGTAAAGACTCTCACTAGTGGAAATCTGAACATTAATGATGCAAAAAGTCCTCATGTTACTTTTCACACACCGCATATTGAGCAAAATAGCGGCATTGTACACATGGTCGCAGAAAATGGTGAAATTGATCAGCTGGAGCTCAACTGGTTCCCAGTAAGAAAAGTTGACACACTGCTCTATGCATATTCGGGTAATATTGCAAAGCTGGATAGAGATAAGAAAAAGAAGTCGCGATATCAGATTGTCAATGTTCCATCTGACGTGCAATGTTTAAGAATGGAGTTAATGATATATCCTCGAGTCCCAAAATATCCTAAGCCGCCAAAGATAATACATAACCCTAGCGCTATAGCTAACATTCATGGCGGGTGTCCTGACTATATGTTGAGTTGTTGTTTCTACAAAAATGCAGTGGTAGAGCCACAATTCTATTTTGCTTCAGAATAGTTAATGGCAGAGTTTTGGGTGGGTAAGTATAAAATTAATTGTTTCTTCACTACTTGGTCAATTGTAAGTGCAAGAAATCAGCAGTCCTACCCCCTTTCCCCCCTGTCATTCTAGCCCCGTATCGGTGTACGGGTTCACCGTGAACTTGGTAAACTCCGGCTGGAATCCATTTTAGAAATTCAGCGAGATGATTATCCCTGAAATAGATTCTGGCCTTCGCCAGAATGACATTCTAATATATTGGCTCTCCCCCGTCATTCCCGAGTAATCGGGAATCCAGTTCCCCTTTTCCCTCTCAAAATCTTTTCGTCCTAGTACTGTCTCTTCATTGTTATAGCTAAAAAAACAGCCTATACTATAGTTAAAGCATGGTATACTTTTAGAACTACCAACATAAGTATTAGCTAGAATGGTACATTAGTATGAATGAAATCAGTCAACCTGATGCCTGCGTGAAAAGTACCGCCTTTGGCCAGTTTATACGAAGGCGTCTATTCCCTGTCAATAAATATGATTTGCTGGTTAATGCACCCGAAGCTTTAGCTAAAACAAACGATAGCTCCAAAACGGCGAGAGAATCTGGTTTTAAGTTCAAATCCCGCGACAGCGGACGGGAGTTCTTCGTAGACGCTAAATATCTTATCGGGGACTCCAATGCGTCGGTTGAATGGTGCCAGCCTTTCGAGTTCAAGAGATATCTCGAGATGGATAACAAAATGCCAGTTTATATCTTAATTGGTGACGGCCCGCAGCCGGCAGCGCCGCAACGTGTATTTATGTTCCCGCTAAAAAGTATCAGATTCAACAGAGTGTTACACTCATATATACAAAAATACAAAATCTCCACCACCCGCAGTGTGGATGAAAAAGAGCTGTCATAGTGCGTAGGCGGGTCGCTTAGTTTATCGTAATCGTCGACCCTGCGGCTGTCTTGGTTATATCGATACGGGTAGGGAAGGCGTCCTTCAGCTCCTCCATGTGGGTGATTACCAGTATCTTCTCAAAGTCGCCCTGTATCGAGTTAATCGCCTCTTTCAGCTTCTCCATGCCGGTGCTATCCTGTGTCCCGAACCCCTCATCGATGATCAACGTCGGCAGCGGCGACCCGGCGCGCCTCGCCAGCAGCCTGGAGAGAGCGATGCGCACGGCGAAATTGATGCGGAAAGCCTCGCCGCCGCTGAACATCTCGTAATTGCGCGTCCCCAGCTCATCACCGATGACGATATCCAGAGTCTCCTGGACGGTACCTTTCTTCGTTTCCCTCTGTGTTTTGAAATCAACGGTCATTTTACCATCGGTAAGCTGACTCAACAGTCGATTAGCTTCTTCCGCGATTTCCGGCAGCGCTGTTTCGATAATCAACGCCTGTATACCCGTTTTCCCGAAGGCTTTCGTAAGCTCTCGGTAAATGCTCACTTCCTTCGATGACTGCGATATTTGTGATTCCTTTTCTTTCTTCTTCACCTCAAGGTCGGCGAGGCGTTGCAGCTTGGCCCGGACTATCCCCACCCCCTCCTGTGCCCGATTGCGCTGTGTGTTGATGTCTTTATATTCCGTCTCTACCACAGCAAGCTCCTCGCGTAGCTGGGGTAGTCGTGTAAGCTCTGCTGCCAGAGTTTCTTTTTTCTGGCTATCGATTTTCAGACTTTCACGCAACGCCTGCGCTTCTTCACCAGCTTTTTTAACCGACTCCTTTTCCTGGTCGATGAGTTTCTCGGCTTCGTCCAGCATCATTTCATCCCGCTGGAATGTTTCAAGCTGTTTTAACTGCTGTTGACCTTGCTCGTGCTTTACGGCGTCGTACCCCAGCTTGCCTAAATCAGCTTCGATAGCCGTTAAGTTTTGCTGCTCGCTAATGGCAAAGTTTCTCTTCGCCAGTTGTTCTTCAATACCGGATAGGTCGCTTTTGAGTTGTGCTAATTTCTCACTTTCTTCCTCAATGCTGCTAATTTCTCTAGTGATAGCGCCTATCTGGCTCTGGATTTTATTTTTCTCCTGATTTAATGCTGCCTCAAACTTTGCTTTTTCTAGTAACAGAACTTCATATGCGGTTTTTCTCTGTGATAGGCTCTCCCGGTTCTGGTTTAACAGGTCCGTTTTCTCCTGTTTTTCTTTGGTGTATTTTGCGTTAATCAGTTCCAGTCCTTCTTTAGTTAGCTCCTGTTCACAGAGGGGACACTTTGCCTCGGTATGAGAGGCAATGTGGCTGGCAATCATATCCAGTTTTTCCGCCGCTTCTACTATTTCCTTTTCCAGCCGTGAATTTTCAGCGTTTAATAGGCTGATTTGCGACTGCGCTTCCCGGGCAGATTGCTCTTGCTGGCGGATTTTTGTTTCCGCTTCGTCCAGTTTTTGTGTCTGCGCTTGAGCCTGGGTTAACTGGGATTTAAGCTCGGGTAGGGCTTGGATTTTCTTATCGTGCTCGCGGATATTGCTTTCGATAACAGCATGGTTTTTCAACAGCTCGTTCTTTGCCTGCTCGATAATGCGGTCGAGCAGATTCCTCTGCTCTTCTAGTTTTCGTGAAAGCAGTGATTTCTGGTCGAGTTCATCCACGGCTTTTTTTACTTCAGCGTATTGTGCATAGCCCGTTACGATTTCCGCCCGCCGGCCGATTAGCTCTTCGTATTGCTTAAATCTGACCTGGTGCTGCGCCGCCTGCTCTTCCCAGCGCTGGAGGTTGCGCTGGCTGGTGCTGATACGGGCCTCAAGCTCGTCAAGCTGCGCCCTCTTGACCTCTAAAGCCTCTTTTTGCTGCCGCAGCTTATTAAACGCCGCCTCTTTTTCTTTCGCCGCCGCATCGATATTCTTAAGGACGCTTTGCGCTTTTTCCAGCTCGCTTTCAAAGTCCGCCTTTTGCGCTAGTTCGATGTTAATTTCTTGCAAAGTGTTTTCCAGCTGGACGTTATCAGCTTCAAACTGCTTCACCATTTCTTTGGCCTGTACTTCCAGCTGGTCGTAGATATCGAGCCCGAGAATGTTCCCCAGCACTTCCTTACGCTCGGCCGGCTTGCGCGTGGTGAACTCGTCGGCATGGCCCTGGCGCAGGTAGGCGCTGTTGATGAAGGTATCATAGTCCATATGCAGGACCTCGATTATCTTTTGCTGCGTCTCGGCGATGGTATTGCCGGTGATGGGGCGGAATCCATCGTTATTGTTTATCTGAAACTCTAACGACGACTGCCCCGCCCTCCTCTGTTTTTTAGGCCGAGCGCGCTTGCGGATGATGCGGTAAAGCTGGTCGCCGATGTTGAACTCAAACTCCACCTCCATTTCCGACTGCGTGGTATGGATGAGGTCGTCATCACTGGCGGCGCGGGCTTTGCCCCACAACGCCCACGTAATAGCATCGATGATGGCGGACTTGCCGTTGCCGTTATCGCCAGAGAGGCAGGCTAAATGTAATCCCGTGAAGTCCAGTGCCGGGACGTTATCACGGTAGCACATGAAGTTGCGCATCTTTAAGCGGACGGGTATCATCTCGACATTATTGTAGCATAGTTGAGTGATAGCCTCACCCTAAAAACTGACTTACCGAAATCCCTCTCACTCTCCCTTTACGAAAGGGAGACGATGTCATCCTCTTTGTTAAAACGATTGTCCCTCTTTCGTAAAGAGGGATAAAGGGAGATTTGTTTTAAGCAGTCCCTTTTTCGTGTTTGACATATCGGGGTGCGATGACCACGGTGAAGTGGAAGATAGGCCTATCGACGCGTCTTAAGATTAAAGGACAGTGGCGCATGCCGGCGGGAACGAAAATCATGGCACTTTTGTTGATAATTTGTTTTTCACCTTCGAGCCAGATTTCCACCTCGCCGCCAAGGTCAGAGGGATTTTTAGCATCGTTGCCGAAGAAGCCGATAATTTCATCGTAATCGTGGGTATGTGGCTTATCGTCGATGGTCATGGAGGCCTTGAGATACCAGGAAGCATTCAAATTAAAAGCGCCGGGGACGACGTCGGTATCCATCCAGAGGATGCGTTGGGCATATTTGCTGTAAACCGGCGCAATCTTCTTTCTTTCCTCCGGCTCTTTAAGCTCCGTGACGACGTATTGGCTGTAGTCTGGCTTGGGTATTTTGTTTTCCTTTGGTTCTTTGATGATATATTCGCCGGCGGTGACGACGGAAAAGTGGAAGATAGGGCGGTCCACACGGTTTAGATTTAGAGGACAGTGATTCATCCCGGCAGGAACAAAGACCAGGGCGCTTTTGGTGATAATGTGTTTTCCGCCTTCGAGCCAGATTTCCACCTCGCCACCGAGGTCGTTTGGGTTATTGGAATCATTGCTGAAAAAGCCGATGATTTCATCGACGTCATGAGTATGCTCGGCGGGTCCTTTTTCTAGACGCTTGAGATACCATGAGCAGTTCATCTGGAAAGCCTCCGGCACCACGTTTTTATCCACCCAGAGAATGCGCCTGGCGAATGTGTTGTACCGGGCGATAGCTTCCGCGGGAAAATCTGGCGTCTTTAGCTCCGTGACGATATATTTACTGTATTTGGATTCGGGCATGGTTAAGACTCCTGTATTATTCTTACTATCAATAATTTCATGTTTAAGATTCTTTAAAACTACGACCAAATCAATAATTCCCACTGTAAAAACACTCGCTCCTCCATAAAAGAAAAATACTGCAAGCCAAAAAATGAGTCCTCTAACTATCGCTTCCCAACCCCATTCAAATGTACCAGGATCTATACGTGATAAATCTACAAAAATAAACAGACCAACAAAAAATATAAATGAAACGGCGGCAGTAATTAATTGTTGCCCAACCTTTAACAATTCCAAACGTGTTTCTTTAGATATTTCTTTAAAATTTGAACTGGCGATTACTAGGCCGCCTAATGTAGCACTTACAGTCACCAATTGAAATTGCATTAGTGGCGGAATAGAAGTTGTCGTTCCTGCAATCAAAAAGGCAATTGATAAAAATACTCCAATTACGAAACCATAAGACGTCCTCTTATTAAATTTACCTTCCAATCCAGTTATATCAGCAAGTTTATGAATAAGACTTTTATATGGAAATATGTAATATATGTCTGTGAGTACTAAAACCATTATCAAAGCAACAGCATGTGACCATGCAAAATTCTTGACAACGTAATATTCATATATTAGTACAAATATGATAAAGGAACTTGCGTACAGATTGGCAAATAAAATCCGTTGCCAACGAGGGCGTTCTTTTTTATTTCTTTTGTTCATTTTGGGAAGTTGTATTTCCCTCTTTTCTTCCTTTTGTTTCGTTTCATTGGTCATATTATATCATCATATGTCAAGATATAAGCCTTCCATTAAGTAACATAATAACTTAGTCCATTATTGACTGTAGTGGGTTAATCCCCCTGCGAGATTTAGAGTGGATTCCAGCCTGTGAAGGAATGACAACATTGGAGTAGGAATTTTCAATCTTGCCCCTCTCGCCTTTTCCCCGTATAATTAAAGCGTTATGTTTGAAATACTGGCGGAAAAGCTGAATGCCGTCTTTCGCCTTTTGGGCAGCCGCGGCAAGCTGACGGAAAAAGACATCGATGAAGCCATGCGGCAGGTGCGTCTGGCGCTTTTAGAGGCGGACGTAAACTTCAAGGTCGTTAAGGACTTTACCGGGCGCGTCAAGGAGCGCTCCATCGGCAAAGAGGTGATGGAGAGTCTGACGCCCGGACAACAAATCGTCAAAATCGTTAACGAGGAGTTGATTAAAACCCTCGGCGACGGCGCCTCTAGCAAGCTGGCTGCCGTTTCGCAACCCCCCGCCGTCATTATGATGGTCGGCTTACAGGGCAGCGGCAAGACCACCACTGCCGCCAAGTTGGCGCTTTTACTTAAGCACAGCGGACATAAACCGATGCTGGTCGCCGCGGATAACCGTCGTCCCGCCGCCATCGAGCAGCTGGTGACGCTCGGCAAACAGCTCGATGTGCCGGTATTCGCCGAAGACCCCAAGACATCCTCTAAAGATATCTGCGTACACGCGATGTCCCACGCTAAAAAAATCGCCGCCACCCACGTCATCGTTGATACGGCGGGTCGACTGCACATCGACGAAGAGCTGATGGCGGAACTGGAACAGGTGAAAAAAGTCCTCAAGCCCCACGAGGTGCTGCTGGTGGTGGACGCCATGACCGGGCAGGACGCCGTGCGCGTGGCGGAGGAGTTCCACGCTAAAGTGGACGTGACGGGGCTCGTCATGACCAAGATGGACGGCGACGCCCGGGGCGGCGCGGCTTTATCCATCCGCTGGGTGAGCGGAGTACCGATTAAGTTCATCGGGGTGGGGGAAAAGGTAGAGGCTTTGGAGCCTTTTTATCCGGATAGACTGGCATCGCGCATCCTGGGCATGGGCGACGTTTTAACCTTCATCGAGAAAGCGGAAAAAACCCTCGACGAGAAAAAGGCACTGGAGCTCCAAAAGAAGATAAAAAAGTCCGCCTTTACGCTGGAAGACCTGCTGGAGCAGCTTAAAGCCATCAAGAAAATGGGACCTATCGGGCAGCTGGCGGAAATGCTGCCGGGCATGAACAAAATATCCAGTCAGCTTCCCGAAGGCGCGCAGGAAGCCCAGATGAAAAAAGTCGAGGCTATCATCCAGTCCATGACGCCGCAAGAAAGGGCTAACCCCTCGATTATCGGCGGGGGCCGACGCAAGCGTATCGCCCGGGGGAGCGGCACCCATACTCATGATATCAACCAGCTGCTGAACCAGTTTGCCCAGATGCAGAAGATTATGAAAATGGGCATGGGCGGCAAGCTCCCCAAGAACATGATGGGGATGTTTAAGTAGTTATTCTAAATAGTCTTTAAGCTTGCGGCTGCGCGAGGGGTGGCGGAGTTTTCTTAAGGCTTTAGCCTCAATCTGACGGATGCGTTCCCGCGTTACGTTAAACTCCACACCCACCTCTTCCAGCGTGCGGCTGCGTCCATCCTCAAGTCCGAAGCGGAGCTCGAGCACGCGTTTTTCGCGGGGTGTTAAGGTGGTGAGGACATCCTCGATTTGCTCTTTAAGGAGCTGCTTGGAGGCAATATCCACCGGCGGCAAGGCGTTCCTATCTTCGATGGAGTTACCGAGGGGACTATCCTCTTCTTCACCAATGGGGGACTCCAGAGAAATAGGGAGCTGGGAAACCTTGACGATTTCCCGTACTTTATCGGAGGAGACTTCCATTTCCTTGGCGATTTCACGGGAGGTAGGTTCACGACCGTACTCCTGCGCCAGCCGACGACTGATTCTTAAGAGGCGGTTGATGGTCTCAACCATATGCACGGGTATGCGGATGGTACGTGCCTGGTCGGCAATGGCTCGGGTGAGCGCCTGGCGTATCCACCAGGTGGCGTAGGTGCTGAATTTATAGCCTTTACGGTAGTCGAACTTTTCCACCGCGCGCATCAGGCCGATATTACCCTCCTGGATAAGGTCGAGCAAGGACATGCCGCGGCCGATGTGTTTCTTGGCGACGCTGACGACGAGGCGTAGGTTGGCTTCGATAAGATGTCTCTCCGCTTTTTTGCCTTCGCGGAGAGCTTCATTAATATATGACGAGTAGTGCTTTTCGTGGGCTTGGATAGAGTTGATAAATTTGGGGTCGGTGACCAGTTTCGCCATCTCGTTCAGATTAACGCTGCCATCGATAGAGGTACGGACTTCTTCCGGCAGCAGGCGACTGCCCATGGAGAGTCGGACGAGTATTTCTTCTGTTTCCGGAACCGTTTTGCCGAGTTTGGCGGCGAAATCTTGAATCACCAGCGGGTCGATGGAATTATCGATACTTTCCTGTATCTTAACATCGTAGACACTTTTAGAAAAGTTTTTCGTCTTCTGCAGGCCGAGCTTTTCCCGGAGGAGACGTACCAAATCGGCAGCCTGCCCGAGGTCTTGTAAAACAGCTAGGATAATTTCGGTGGCGGAGGGCTGGCGACCATTCTTCCGGATATACTCCTGTTGGATGATTTTGATATATTTACCGGATTCCATGTGCTTGGCAAGGCTCTTTTCATCTTCGGCAGTCAGGAGGTGCACCCTGCCTATTTCGTGAAGATAGATACGTACGGGGTCGTCGGTAATATCCTGCTCGGCAAGCTCTTCGGCAGGCAACTCGATATCTGTATCGAAGTCAACGTCGTCTTTGCTCTTGACCCAGAGCTCGTCTCCTTCAGGGATTTCTCCGCTTTCCAGCTCTTCGTCAGGTACGATAGTCGCGCCGAATATCGCCGCCGCTTTTTCATCGGAGTCCGATATCTCGGGGTGCTGGATTTCTTCAAAGTTATCACCACTGCGGAGTGAATCGAGCTCATTCTTATCTTTTTCCATAATCTATCTCCTTGTACCTTTTATATATGCAGAACCCCATTTCTGGCTACTTTGGATTTCCGTTTTGTTAAGTTGTTGGGCAATTTCTGTATTATCTTCGAACTCAGTGTCATCTAGCGAGGTTATAGAATTAGCTTTCATTGCTTCGACACTTCTAAGAAACCTCTTTTTTAATTCGTTGATAATATCTACGAACTTTTTTTCTACATTAATTTTTGTGGAAGGTATACTCATATTTATTATAGCATCGAGATGCTCATACAGGGCAGGGTCCAGCCGCTCTTTTAAAGACTGATTATCCGCCACAACCTGCCAGACAAGAAAAATCTCGCGGTTTTCGCTGTGACTAAAATAGTCGAGCGAGATATCTTGCTGATATTCTCGCAACTCCGGGTACTGCAATAACAAAGCCAAACAATATTCCTCGCGGGAGCTGGAGGCTAAAGGACGCGATATTCCGGCTGATGGTTTGGGCGACGCCATTTTTCGCTGTATAGTAGGCTGCTTTAGCCGGCTTAAGGAGGCTTTAATAGTGTTCATATCCACTTTGACTAAAGCGGCGAGCTTTTGCAGGTAATGCGCCTGGCGAATGGGGTCGTTGATAGCGGCGATAACGGGTAGTAGCTTATCCACGGCGGCGGATTTATCCCGGGCGGTGGTGAGGTCTAATTTAGCGATAGTTTTTTCAAACAAGAAATCGACGAGCGGCATGGCGCTATCGACCAAGCCATGCCACTTTTCCATGTCTTCCCGCATAACTTCATCGGGGTCTTTGCCTTCCGGCAGAAGGATAACCCGCATTTCGGCATTGAGGATGTTTTCGTAGCCGACGGTTCTTAACATGGCTTCTTCACCGGCAGCATCTGCATCCAGCGAGAGAATGAGGTTTTTACTCAACTTTTTTAAGATATTCACCTGCGTTTCGGTAATCGCCGTACCCATGGAGGCGACGGCGTTGGTGACGCCGCACTGGTTCGCCATGATAACATCCATATAGCCTTCCATAATGATGGCAACGTCCAGCTTCCTTATCGACGCGGCAGCGCGATCGATACCATATAACGTGCCGCTTTTATCAAAGGTGGGGGACTGGGGAGAATTTTTATATTTGGGGTCCGTATTATCCAGGGCTCTCGCCCCGAACCCCGTTACCCGCCCCTTAATATCACGGATGGGAATCATCAGCTTGCCGCGAAAGCGGTCGGAGGTTTTGCCTTTTTCATCCTCGTAAAGCAAGCCGGCGGTAAGCAGGGTTTTCTCATCGAAGCTCTTTTCCTGCAGGTAGAGCTTTAAAGCGTCATAAGAATCCAGACTATAACCGAGTTGGAAATCAGAGATAGTCTGGGCAGAAAAACCGCGTTTTTCGACGTAGCTTTTAGCCTTCGCCGCCGCCGGTGAGTTCAGGAGCAGGTTATGATAGTAAAGAGTGGCGGCTTCGTTAGCACTAAAAAAGGGCTCTTTTTCTTCTTTTTTCGCCGCGCCTTCGTATTTGGCGGGCAAAGTAACGCCGGCTCTACGGGCAAGCAGACGTAAAGCTTCCCCAAAGTCCAATCCTTCTTTTTTCATCACGAAGGCGAAGACATCGCCGCCGGTATTGCAGGCACCGAAGCAGTGCCAGCTCTGCTGCTCCGGGTAGACGAAGAAAGAGGGGTGTTTTTCGCTGTGGAATGGGCATAAAGCCGTTAGGTTACGCCCGGCTTTTTTCAGCGTAGCGTACTGGCCGATGACCTCGGCGATATCCAGCTTCTGTTTTACTTCGTCGATAGCGCTCATAATACTTTTAGGGACAATTATATATTATACAACTTTTATGGGGGAAAAGGGTTAATATTATGGTGTTTTATATACCACTTTAGTAACCTAAAAGTCAAAAGCATGCCCCGTACGTGATACGGGGGCAAAGTTCAAAGCTTTTAATTTTTTAGGTTATGGTTTTGAGTTTTCAGCTTTGAGTTTTAAGTTATTGTCTACGGCGGGCACTTGGCGCAGATGGAGCGGAAGAGGGTGGTGCTTAAGTAGCGGTCGCCGCGGTCGGGCAAGATAACGACGATAGTGCCCTTTTTCATCTTTTTAGCAACCTGCAATGCCCCTGCCACAGCGGCGCCGCTGGACATGCCAGTGAAAAGCCCTTCTCTTACTGCCAGCAACCGGGCTGTCTCGAAAGCATCGCCATCTTCGATGGTTACCTTTTCATCGAGCACCTTGGGGTTGTAGATGCCGGGAACAACGCTCTCCGTCATATTTTTCAGTCCCTGGATAGTATGCCCGACTGTAGGCTCAACGCCGACGATTTTAATGCCTTTGATTTTTTCCTTGAGATATTTCGCGGTGCCGATGAGCGTGCCGGTCGTCCCCATGGCGCAGACGAAGACATCAACTCTGCCTTTGGTCTGGTTATATATTTCCGGTCCGGTGGTCTCATAATGGGAGAGGACATTATTGGGGTTATCGAACTGGTTAGGCATAAAATACTTGCCCGGCTCGGCTTTAAGAGCCTCATGCGCCCGGCGGATGGCGCCGTCAACAGCCTCTTTGGCCGGGGTGAGGACGACCTCGGCGCCGAAAGCCTGGAGAATAAGCTGTCTTTCCACGCTGACACATTCCGGCATGAAGAGTTTGACTTTATAGTCCTTGGCGGCACCAATCATGGCGATGGCGATGCCAGTATTGCCGGAGGTAGGCTCGATGATGGTTTTATCTTTAGTAAGCTCGCCCGATTCCTCCGCCATCTTAATCATATAGAAAGCAGGACGATCTTTAACGGAGCCGCCGGGGTTATTGCCTTCCAGCTTACCAAAAATTTTTACGTCGGTGTTGCCGTTGAGGTTGGTGAGCTGCACCAGCGGGGTGTTGCCGATAGCGCCCAGGACGTTTTTATTGCCGTTTTTCATCTTCATCTACCTTAATATTATATATTATCATTTAAAGTCAAGTTAATCATCGATGCCGGGGACCGGGAAACGGCGGCATATGCGAGCGACTTCCTGGCGGACTTCCTCAATAACCTTTTCGTTATCAAAATTTTTAATCACCTTGACAATCAGCGCAGCGATTTGTTGCATCTCTTCCTTGCCGAAACCGCGGGAAGTAGCCGCGGGCGTGCCGAGCCTGATGCCGCTGGCGACCGCCGGAGGGCGAGTATCAAAAGGAATTTCGTTTTTATTACAGACTATACCGGCGGTATCGAGGGCTTTAGCCGCCTGACTGCCGGTGACGCCGCTAGCCGTAAGGTCGACGAGGATAAGGTGATTATCCGTGCCGCCGGAGACGAGGCGCAATCCCTGTTTTTGCAGCTCGGCCGCCAGGGCACGGGCATTTTCCAGTATCTTTTTCTGGTACTCGACAAAGGCGGGCCGCATCGCCTCATAAAGCGCCACCGCCTTGGCGGCGACGGAGTGCATAAGGGGTTTGCCCTGCGCTTCCGGGAAGACCGCGGCATCGATGGCTTTGGCATACTCTTTCTTGCAGAGTATCAAGCCGCCACTGGTGCCGCGCAGAGTTTTATGCGTGGTGGTGGTAACAACATCCGCATAAGGCACAGGCGTAGGGTGCAGTCCAGCGGCAACCAGCCCGGCGATATGCGCCATATCCACCATAAGTTTAGCCCCTACCGAATCGGCAATACGACGGAATCGCTCGAAGTCGATAATCCTCGGGTAGGCGGTATATCCCGCCAGAATAACCTTGGGCTTATGCTCTTTAGCCAGCTTCTCGATTTCCGGGAAGTCGATACGCTCCGTTTCGCGGCTGACATGGTAGTGCACGAAATTATACGACCGCCCGGAAAAAGTAATGGGCGAGCCGTGGGTAAGATGACCACCGTGGGAAAGGTCCATCGCCATGATGGTATCACCATATTCCATCAAAGCGAAATAGGCCGCCATATTCGCCTGCGAGCCGCTATGCGGCTGGACGTTAGCATGGTCGGCATGATAAAGCTCTTTAGCCCGCTTGATGGCCAGATTTTCGATGATATCCATATTCTCACAGCCGCGGTAATAGCGGTGGCCGGGGTAGCCTTCGGCATATTTATAGGTGAGGAACGAGCCTTGGGCTTCCAGCACGGCGCGGCTGGCATAGTTTTCCGAGGCGATAAGGTTGACAATCTCTTTCTGCCGTTTTTTCTCACATTCGATGGCGTTATATATTTCGGGGTCATTCTGGCTTAAGAAACTCATAGAAACACTCTCCTCAAGGGGAAATGAGGTACAGTAAATAGTCTACACTGGCATTGCGGGAGTGTCAATTAGACTGGCATAAGGCTTGACAAACCCCATCCCCCTTCTTATAATAAAAAGAAACCCCCACCTGATTTGACTGTGTATCCCTGTTTATTGATTCCCAGCATGATTTCCCAGGATAATACTGGATTTATTCCAGGTTTATTATAATATATGCCGAAGTATATCTTTGTAACCGGTGGCGTCGTAAGTTCCGTAGGGAAAGGCATCACCGTCGCCTCCATCGGCACCATTCTTAAAAGTCGTGGGGTTACCGTGGCGGTGCAGAAGCTCGACCCGTATTTGAACGTCGACCCGGGCACGATGTCCCCCTACCAGCACGGGGAGGTTTACGTTACTAAAGACGGCGCGGAGACCGACCTCGACCTGGGCAACTACGAGCGCTTTATCGATATCGAGTGCACGGCGGATTCCAACACGACGTCCGGTCAGATTTACAGCACCCTGATAACGAAGGAGCGGCGGGGGGACTTTTTGGGCGGGACGATTCAGATTGTGCCGCATTTGACCAATGAAATAAAAAGTCGGTTCAAGAAGCTTGCAGAAAAGTCCGGAGCGGAGGTAATACTTATCGAGGTGGGAGGCACGGTAGGCGACATCGAAGGGCAGCCGTTCCTGGAGGCAATACGGCAGATGCGTAACGACGTGGGCAGGAACAACGTGCTTTATATTCACGTAACCTTCTTGCCCTACCTCAACTCTACCGGCGAACTAAAGACCAAGCCTACCCAGCACAGCGTCAACGAGCTGCGGCGTATCGGTATCCAGCCGGATGTCATCGTCTGCCGCAGCGATTATCCCATCCCGGAGAACCTGCGAGACAAGATATCACTCTTCTGCGATGTGGAGAAACAGGCGGTGATACCCCTGCCAACTGTAAAAACGATATATGAAATCCCCTTAATCCTCGAGGATTGTGGGTTGGGACAGCTGATTATGGATAAACTCGGCATGGCGGAAAAACCCACCGATTTAAAACCATGGCGGGAGCTCGTCGAGCGTATTAAGACACCGCACGAGCCGGTGAAAATCGCGCTGGTAGGTAAATACGTCGAGCTTAATGATGCATATTACTCAGTGCGGGAGGCACTCTACCACGCCGCACTTTTTAACAATAAAACGCTCGATTTATTCTGGGTGCATTCAGAAGACCTGGATAAAATCGAGGCAGATACGCTGCTGCGTACCGCTCAAGGGATAATCGTGCCGGGCGGGTTCGGCATCCGTGGCATCGAGGGGATGGTTAAAGCTGCCAAGTACGCGCGGGAGAATAAAATTCCCTATTTCGGCTTATGCCTGGGGATGCAGGTCATGGTCATCGAGTTCGCGCGCCATGTCTTCAACACCGATGAGCCGAACTCCACGGAGTTCGACCCGAATACCAAGTATCCGGTTATCGACTATATGCTGGAACAAAAAACGCTGCAGACCAAGGGCGGCAATATGCGCCTGGGTTTATATCCATGCAAGCTGCTGGCTGGCAGCCTGGCTGCCAAAGCCTATGGGCAGCCGCTCGTCGAGGAACGGCACCGGCACCGGCTGGAATTAAATAACAAGTATCGCGAGCCGCTACGTAAGGCTGGCATGATTTTCAGCGGCGTTTCGCCTGATGATAATTTGGTGGAAATCTGCGAGCTTAAAGACCACCCCTGGATGCTGGGCTGCCAGTTCCATCCGGAGTTTCTCTCGCGGCCCAATCGACCGCAGCCACTCTTCCGGGAGTTCATCGGCGTAGCCAAAGACGTATTAAGAGAAGGCGCGCAGCCGCCGCTGCCCCTGGCAGCCAAGTGAGGAGGGAAATATGCAAATTTTCCTGGATACCGCCAATATCGACCAGATAAAGCAAGCCGCCCAGTTGGGGATTATCAGCGGGGTAACGACCAATCCTTCTCTTTTAGCTAAAGAAACTACCGCCGACTACGAAGCAGTAACGAAGAAAATCTGCTCCATTATCAGCGGTCCGGTCTCCGTAGAGGTTCTCTCTGAAACTGCTGATGAGATGATAAAAGAAGCCCGCGTCAAAGCTAAATGGGCGCCCAACGTTAATATTAAAATTCCTATCACCGCCGAGGGACTAAAGGCGACCTCCGTTTTAAGTAAAGAAGATATTAGTGTAAATATGACGCTGTGTTTCTCGGCGAACCAGGCGCTATTAGGAGCGCTGGCCGGGGCAACCTACGTCAGCATCTTCGTCGGGCGGCTGGACGATGTGGGAGAGGATGGCATGCAAGTGGTGGAGGATACCATCGGCATACTAGCGAACTACCCGGAACTGGAAACACAGGTAATCGCCGCGAGCATCCGCCATCCTATGCATGTTACTTACGCCGCCATGGCGGGTGCGGACGTGGCGACCGTGCCTTATGCCGTATTAATGCAAATGATTCAGCACCCGTTGACCGACATCGGTATCAAACGCTTTTTGGCTGACTGGAAAAGCGTAGCCAAGAAATAGAAAATAAAGACCCCCTTCCCCCCGGGGAGATGGGACCAGTGAGGTGGCACCATGGAAATGAACGCAATCCCTAATGAAAACCCTAAGACTAGTCTAAACGGAAGTCCGAGCGAGAATACACCGACAACTCCGAATGCCATTCCGAATGCGCATCTGAATATTGCGGAACTGGAAACTAAGACCAAAGAAGAACTCGTGGAGATGGCGAAGGAGAAAGGAATCGCCATGCCTGCTACGCTGAAAAAGCACGATATTATTATGCGCCTGCTGGAAACGCACACGGAGCAGCAAGGCAATATCTTTTGCAGCGGCATCCTGGAAATCATGGCGGACGGCTATGGCTTCCTGCGGCAGGAAACCCTGCTGCCCAGCCAGACGGATGTTTACATCTCGCCGTCGCAGATACGCCGCTTCAGCCTGCGCAACGGCGATATGGTCACCGGGCAGGGCCGGCCGCCGAAAAGCAACGAAAAATATTTCAGTCTACTGCAGGTAGTGGCCATCAATAACCTCAACCCCGAGCTTTCCAAGGGCCGCCAGCCTTTCGGGTCGCTTACGCCCACCTTCCCGGATAAGCTGCTTAACCTGGAACACTCGCCCACCGACCTCTCCACGCGCCTCCTCAATCTCATCGCCCCCATCGGTCGGGGACAGCGTGGCTTGATTGTTTCGCCGCCTAAGGCCGGAAAGACTCTGCTTTTAAAATCTATCGCCAACTCAATTTCCACCACCTACGAGGATATCCACCTGATTGTATGCCTCATCGGCGAGCGCCCAGAAGAAGTCACGGATATGCGGCGCTCGGTCAAGGGCGAGGTTATCGCCGCCACATTCGACGAGATGGTGGAAAACCAGACCCGCGTGGCAGAACTGGCATTAGAAAGATCGAAACGCCTGGTGGAAAGCGGTAAGGATGTGGTCATCCTGCTCGACGGCATTACCCGCTTGACCCGCGCTTACAACCTAGCGATGCCTTCCAGCGGTCGCACGCTGTCCGGCGGCATCGACCCCGCCGCTCTGCACCCCGCCAAGCGCTTCTTCGGGGCGGCGCGCAACACGGAGGAGGGGGGCAGCCTGACGATTATCGCCACCTGCCTTGTCGATACCGGCAGCCGCATGGACGACCTGATTTATGAGGAGTTCAAAGGCACCGGCAACATGGAGCTCCACCTGGACCGGAGACTATCCGAAAGGCGTATCTTCCCGGCCATGGATATACAGCGGAGCGGGACGCGGCGGGAAGAGTTGCTGTTGGGCGAGGAACAACTCAAGCAGGTATGGCTGCTGCGGCGCATGGTGGGTATCATTGCATCGGATTCCAATAACTTTATCGAGGCGACGGAACGCGTGCTGGAACGCATGCGCAAGACGAAGACCAACGCCGAGTTCCTGGTCGGACTGCGAGATATTTAGCCATTCCACGACCGTTGTCGCCATACCGGAGCATTACGCGGAAAGCTTGAACTAAATCGCGTAAAGCCCTATGATGTACGAGAACAGGGAGGGAAAAATCACATGATGCAAATGAAAAAGACATATACGGAAGTCAGCCCGGAATTGCTCTTCGCGGAGATAAGGGATTTTACACTGAAGCAGGGGACGAGCCTAGGCGAGAACAAAATGGAAACCTACACCCTCCCGGACGAATCGGCGTCTTTTGGAACGCGGGCAACTTTAACTTTTAACGTTAAGGGGGAGGCGGGGAAAGAGTGCCTGCGGGCGCATATCGTGGGGATGGCACGGGGCGAAACGAAGCTGATGATTGACGCCGATGAAAAGCTCTTTGCTAAGGACAAACTCACTGCCCTGCAGGCGGACCTGGACTTTATCTTCGGGGCGTATGAAGTAAAGTAGGGCCGGGCACCCACACCTACATCTACTACCCCTTTACCCCACCACTGGATTCCCAATCGAGTTGGGAATGACGTATTTCTTATTTCTTACACTTTTTAATGTCAGTCATTCCCGTGAAAACAGGAATCCAGAGGCAACTTTTAACAAGCCAGACTTTAAACAGTCGCTGGTTTGCAGTTTTCGCTAATCAGTCAATCCGTTTTTAAGAAATACACTTAAGCCGCTTGCTTTCAGCTGGGGAACTACACTCCCCAGCGACGCCGCGTTTAATTGATTACCGCCAAGATAAAGCTCGGGAGCTAGACTGGCAGTTACCACCCACTTATTCTCCAGCAGGGACGAAATATCCTGAATTTTATTATTATCAAGTCGGGTAAAAATTAAATTAGCCAGTCCAGCCAGCGTCGAGACATCACTGATTTGATTCCCCGTTAGAGAAAGTCCCCGCAATAGGGTACAACCGCCTAGCGGCGCAATATTAGTAATCCGGTTGTAGTCCAGGTACAATTGATCCAGTAGCTTAAGATTCGCCAATGGGCTAATATCGCTTATCTGGTTGTATCGACAGTACAAGGTATCGAGATTGACGCAATGTTGCAGCGGCGAGATATCGCTGATATAGTTCTCCGAGATATCGAGTTGCTCAAGTTTATCCAGAGTACCTAGCGGGGATATATCACTGATTTTGTTATCATAAGCCTCAAGCCAGGTCAGGTCCGCCAACGCCGATAAGGGTGCCAGGTCTTCGACATCGTTCCGGGAGATATCCAGAGCGGTAAGCTTGCCCAAACCGGCTAACGGCATGATGTTGGTAATCCGGTTATCACATATACGAAGGCTTGTGAGGCTGTTCATAACGTAAAAAGGCGATAAATCCGCGATATCATTCCTAGCGACGGAAAGCATGGTAAGATGGCTTAGATTGCAAAGCGGCTTAAGGCTGCGGATATTATTATTGTCAAGGTTGAGATACTCAAGGTTGGTGCAGCCCTCCAGTCCCGTGAGGTCGGTGATGCCGGCATGACCGACGGTAAGTGTGGTGACCTTTTGTAGCTGCGCGGCATCGAGGTCTTTCAGAGATATGCCGAGTCTTTCACAGATGGCGCTACTCAATGCTTTATCGGGAACAAGACTAGATTTAACTGACACTGATGCGGTGATGCTGCCCGAACCCCAGGCGCCGGCGATTATCAATACCATCGCTACGGCTGATAGTGCTGTAATGAGTATATTTTTCCTAATTTTCATAATATTACCCTCACGAATAATATAGTTCGCCTATGATATAGTAGCAGGTGAGGGTAATCTTGAAATGCAGGCTGATACCCAATTAGCGTAGCTAACAGCATGGAATTTATTGGTGGAGGCAGGAATAAACCGGGGTTCACCTTGCCCGGGGATAAGAGCCGAGGATTTTCACGAAAACGGCGTGCTCTTCCAACGCTTTGAGGGCTTCGGCGACAGGTTTTTCCTCGCGGTGACCTGAAAAGTCCATGTAGAAGTTATATTCCCAGGGCTGGTGGCGGGTGGGGCGGGACTCTAGCTTGGAGAGATTAATTTTCCTTCTGGCGAACTCACCAAGGCAATCGTAAAGCGCACCGGGCTTGTGTTTGAGGGAAAAGACGATAGAGGTCTTGTCATTACCGGTGGGCGTGGAGTCCTCTTTAGAGAGGATGAAGAAGCGGGTGAAGTTATGGGGGTTATCTTCGATTTCTCTGGCGAGCATCTTCATGCCGTAAAGCTCAGCGGCTTTGGCGGAGGCAACGGCAGCATAATCCAGCCGTTTTTCTTCCTTAATCATTCTCACGCTGCCGGCGGTGTCGGAGGCAGGCACGATTTCCGCATTAAGCTTCTTCAAGAAATTACGACTCTGCCCCAGCGCCTGCGGATGGGAATAGACGTACTTCACGCTATCCAGGGTGGCGCCTTCCATGGCAATCAGGCAATGGCTGATGCGTAGTTCCGTCTCACCGCAAGCCATCAAAGGCGAATCCAGGAGGAGGTCATAAGTGCGGTTGATACTGCCCTCCAGGGAGTTTTCCACCGGCACTAAAGCGAACGGGACATCGCCCCTCTCCACTGCCTCGAAGACCTCGTCCAGCGTATCATAAGGCACGCCTTTAGTGGAATTGCCGAAAAATCGTAAGGCGGCTTCCTCGGTATAAGCGCCCGGCTCGCCCTGGTAAGCCACGGCGATGCCCTGGATTTTCTTGCTGGCGCTGATTATCTGTTTATAGATGCCCTCGATATCGGAGGGGCTGATTTTTTTATCACGGGCGAGGCTGCGCACGTGCTTCAAGACACGCAGCTCCCGTTCCCTGTCCTCGATAACACGACTTGCCTTATGCTTGTCCTTGCCGATTTCTCTAGAGATACTCTGGCGTTCAGCGATGAGCTCGACGATGCGTGCATCTATCTCGTCAATTTTTTTTCTTAGGTCGTCCAGATTCATTTAAGTGCCCTCGGTATCATTCCCGCCCTCATCGCGAAGTCGCACAGCACTACTGCCAACATCGCCCCTACAACCGGTACTGCTCGGGGTACGATGCACGCGTCATGGCGTCCACTCACCTTAAGAGTGGTCTCTTTAACTTTTTTTATGTCAACCGTCATCTGTTCCAGGGCGATGGAGGAGGTCGGCTTTATCGCTACCCGGACCACTATTGGCATGCCGCTGCTGATACCACCCAATATACCGCCGGCGTTATTTGTGGTGGTGATGATTTTACCTTTCTTAATGGTAAAGGGGTCGTTGTTTTCCGAGCCTTTTTTACGTGTCGCGGCGAAACCAGAACCGAACTCCACGCCTTTAACCGCTGGTATAGCCAGCAGCGCTTTAGCTAAATCACCATCCAGGGTATCGAAAAACGGCTCACCGAGTCCCACTGGAACGTTAAGCGCAATGCCCTCGATGATGCCTCCGAGGCTATCGCCCTGCTTTTTCACGTCCTCTATCGCCGCCATCATTTTCTTTGAGGCGGCGGCATCGGCGCAAAAGAGCGGGTCTTTTAAGGCTTTTTGCTTGATTTGTTCATACGGAACGGCTTTAGCATTAATAGCGCCAATGGCAACTGTATGCGCCAGGGTTTCCACGCCGATAGTGGTTAATATTTTTTTTGCCACGGCGCCCGCCATGACGAAACTGGCGGTTATCCTGCCAGAAAACATCCCACCGCCACGCCAGTCGTTAAAACCGCCGTATTTTTCGTGAGCGGTAAAGTCGGCATGGCCGGGGCGGAGCTGTGACCGTATTTTTTCATATGCCGCATCGTCGAAATCTTCATTTTTAATCAGCAGGCATAAAGGGGCGCCTGTGGTAGACCCATTCAGCACGCCGGAGAGAATCTCCACCCTATCTTTCTCGCGGCGGGATGTGGCAGCCGGGCTAATGCCGGCACGACGGAGGTCAACCTCTTTTTGGATATCCGCTGTGGCGAGGGGGAGACCGGCGGGGCAGCCATCGACGATAACACCGATACATTTACCATGACTTTCGCCGAAGCTGGTTATGGTAAATAATTTACCCAGACTGCTACCCATTTATCTGTACCTGGCCGCCGACCTTTTGTAACTCATCCCAGAACGAGGGGAAGGTTTTGGTCACACATTCGGCGCCATCGATAATTATGTCACCCAATGCCGCGCCCAGCACACCGAAAGCCATGGCAATACGGTGGTCGCCTTGACTATCAAGAACAACAGGACCTTTAGATTTGTATTGTTCCTCCGAGGGCTCTTCTTCATCAGTATCTTCAACATCGTCTTCGGTAATGACTCTAAAGAAGTCTTTGCCAATGATGGTGAGGTGGTTTTCGCCTTCAATGACGGTAAAACCCAGTTTAATTAGGCACTCCCTGACGGCAGCCACGCGGTTGGACTCTTTAATACGCGCCCGCTGAATACCGATTAGCTCCGTCCTGCCTTTGGCTACGGCCGCCAAGACCGCCACGGTCGGCAGGAGGTCAATACAGTCGGAAAGGTCGGCATGTATTCCTTTCAGTTGGGCATGTTTAACGAGTATATTACTACCGGAGACTCTAACATTGGCGCCCATTTCACGTAAAATATCCACTATCACGCGGTCGCCCTGGAGGCTAGCCATATTCAAATTCTGGATGAGTACCCCTTCCTCCGACATCGCCCCGAGCGCCAGGAAATATGAAGCCGATGACCAATCGCTCTCTATTTTAACGGAGGTCGGTGTGTATCTTTGACGCAAAACGATGAATTTATTACCTTCCCGCTGGAAATTTATGCCGAACTGCTTAAGACACCAAAGCGTCATGAGAACATATGGCCTTGACGTCAAGGGGGTAGTTAGCTTGATGCTGACGCCCTTCGGAGAGAAGGGAGATACCAGGAGCAAGGCTGAAATAAACTGCGAGCTGACATTGCCCGGGATTTCGGTGGCGCCACCTTTAAAAGTACCTCCCTGGACGACAACCGGCGGAAACCCTGGCCTTTCCATCGTAGCCTTAACTCCCAGCTTGGTCAGCGCATCAACCAGCGACCCGATTGGTCGTTTGCTTAGAGAGGGCCCCCCCACCAGCCGATGCGTGCCCGGTATAAGAGAGCATATCGCCGTCATAAATCTTAATGTCGTTGCGGACTCCCCGCAGTTAAGCCCTTCTTGCACGATGTGGAATTTACCGCCGGTAACTTTCCAGACATCGTCCCCTTTACGGATAATGGTGCCGAGTTTTGTCAGGACAAGAATAGCGGCATCAGTATCGTCGCTGACCAGCGGGTGGATAATTTCGCTTTCGCCTGCGCTTAAGGCGGCGCACATCACCGCCCGAATGGTCATACTTTTAGAAGAAGGGATAGATACACTGCCTTTAATAACGCTTTGACTAATCGTAGCTTTCATAGTTTTTCAGCGCCTCCATTATTTTGTCCGCCACCGAGGCGATGGTAAGTCCGGACGTATTAATTGTAATGTCCGCCGCCTGACGATAGTAAGGCTGGCGTTTTTTAAGCATTGTTTTTATCCGCTGCAATCGGTCGGTCACATCCAGCAGCGGCCGGGCATCTTTATCACCCGCCGTCCTTTTGAGAATAACTGCGGGCGAAGCCGTTAGATATATTATAACGCTTTCTTGCTTCAAACGGTCAATATTTATCGTATTAAGGACAATACCGCCGCCGCAGGCGATCACGGCGTTCTTTTTGCTTGCTACCTCCTGTGCAGCCTCAATTTCCAACTCACGAAAGCGAATTTCACCATCCTGCTGGAATATTGCCGGGATAGACTTGCCGGCTTTTTTTGTTATTATAGCATCAAGCTCGATGAACTCTTTATCCAACTTTTGGGCTAGTACTTTAGCCACCTCCGTTTTACCTGTCCCCATGAAGCCGATGAGGGCAACGCTAGTTTTCATGTTGCTCCAGCATTTTTATCGCTGCTTCCCGCATCAGGTCGATGGGAGCCAAGCGACCCGTCCATTTTTCGAAAGCGAGCGCCCCCTGCCAGGCAAGCATATCGACACCGCCGATGGTTTGTGCACCGGCGGCAGCCGCTTCCTTGAGCAGTTTGGTTTTCATAGGGTTATACACGATATCAAAAACAAGCGGGATTTTAGCCAGCAGTTTTGCCGGGACGGCGCTAGCATTTGTCGTCGGAGACATCCCCACGCTGGTGGCATTTACTAAAAGTTCGACGCCGGGCAGTACTTCATCCAGATGCCCGAGCTCCAGAACTTTTACTTCACTGCTAAAGTCTTCACGAATTAACTGCGCGATGTCTTCCGCCCAGTCAAGTTCCTGCTGCCGGTTGAGAATGGTGAGGCTGGCGCCTTCCCTCGCCAGAATATAGGTAATCGCCCGGGATGCCCCGCCGGCGCCAAGGACGACGACCTTTTTATTTTTTGGGTTAAAGTCGTGTTCGGTCAACGCCCGGTAAAAACCCTCAGCGTCGGTATTATACCCCTTAAGCTTACCGCTATCGTTGACCACCGTATTAACGGCGCCGATTTTCTCCGCCAGGGGGTCGAGACTATCCAGCAGGGGCATTACTGCAACCTTATGGGGTATCGTAACGTTAAAGCCGGCGATGTTTAAAGCCTTTAAACCAGCTACGGCTTGCGGCAACTCTTCCGGCTTGACCTGGAAAGCTATATAAACAAAGTCCAATCCCAGTTTTTGATAGGCGGCATTATGCATCACTGGCGACATAGTATGTTCAACGGGGTCGCCGATGAGAGCGCAAATTTTCGTTTTACCGGAGATGACTTTATCTGTCATGCGCGAGCATCCTGTAAACTTCTCTTAAGTCCTTTACCGCTATCTGCCCCTCCGCCGACTCTTTGCCCTTCCCCACCGAGGCATAGGTAAAATAGCCACCCGCCAGCGGGCAAAGGACTCTGGATAGCTGCCCTTTAACACCCATGGCGAAGGAGATGATATTCGCGGAAGAAAAATCCGTAATTAGCTGGAGGACCACCAGATTATCCGCGAAGCTGCGGGCGGTGGTAATGACTTTGCAAATCCCCGCCCCCGCCGCCAGCTGATTGACGACTATCTGCCGTAGTTTATCCAGCGGCGGCGTTTCTTTTAGATTATGATATGAAATCAGGCATTCTGCCCTATCTTTAACTTCATTGACTAAATCGGCTAGAGATGGTGTTACCAGCTCGATATCGATAATGGTCGCCCCTAGCTCTACGGCATCGCGGAGCTCTTTGACTCTTGGCGATTCTTTGCCGTTCCATTTGCCCCCCTCATCCGCCCGCCGGTTGCAGGCTATCCAGGGCTTTTTAAGATATGCCGCCACCCTCCGCCATCGTTTCCCGATAAGGTCGATGCGCACCTCAAACATGTCGACCAGCGGCGCCACGTCGTCTATTGTATCAAGATCATCACTAGTGATAGCAGCACAGATTTTAGGTGTGTTTCCCGTCAAACAACACCTCCCCGATTAGCTCCGGAGTGATTTTATCACTGATAAAAGCATTACCGATGGCTTTTATCAGGACGAAGCGAATTTTACCATCCCGCACCTTTTTATCGTGTTTGATTAGTTCAAGGAGCGTCTCTTTTTCAATTTGGTCCAGGTCCGGTAAGTTCACGGGCAGTCCGGCGGCAAGAATAAGCTCCTCCATCTGCTTGACCTTTTTTTCGGCCAGAAAGCCCAGACGCTGCGCTAATTTAGCCGCCGCCATCATACCAATAGCTACCGCCTGACCGTGTTTGATTTGGAAATCTGATAGCGCTTCAACCGCGTGGCCAACGGTGTGACCGTAGTTCAGCAGTGTGCGCAGCCCGGACTCTTTTTCGTCGGTCGCCACGACCGGCGCCTTAATACGAGCGTTCTTTTCAACGATTTTTTTCAACGTCTTCGTATCGTAAGCCATCGCGCCAGCCATATTTTTCCGGAGGAAATTGAAAAACCCTTTGTCACGGATAACGGCGTGCTTGATGACCTCACCCATACCATTGGCAAGTTCGATTTTGGGGAGGGTTTTTAGAGTATCCACGTCCGCGACGACAAGTTTGGGCTGATAAAAAGCCCCGACCATGTTTTTCAGGCTACCGTAGTCGATGGCCGTCTTACCGCCGATGCTGCTATCAACCATGGCCAGCAGGGAGGTTGGCACCTGAACCAAAGGGACGCCCCGCATGTAAGTGGCCGCGACAAACCCCGCGAGGTCGCCGACAACGCCCCCGCCCAACGCTATAATAAGAGTCGTCCTTTCCGCGAAGGCTTCCGCCAGTAATTGGTAAAGCTGACCAGCGGTAGTTAAAGTCTTTTGCTCCTCACCGGCTGGGATTTCAAAAACGGTTACCTTAAAACCCGCATCAGCCAGACCTCGCTCGAGGGCAGCGGCATAAAGCGGCCGCACATTTGAATCGGTAATAATGACGGTTTTACCAGAAAAGCCCTTCTTTTTCAGCCATAAGCCGACATGCGGCAGCAAGCCCTGTCCGATACGTATTTCATAGCTGTTCTCACGAAGCTCTACTCTTACTTTTATCATTTATGTAATTTTACCTTTACTTATTAGGTATTGCAATATATTTAAGAAGCGCATATATAAATTATAGTAATTTGCTGGCGAACTATAGCATCAGGAACAAATATTTGTTGATTTATATTTAAAAATGTTGACAGACGGTATAGATATGTGATACATTAAATATTTGGTACTAAGAATTCAGTAAAAGTAGATAGATTGAGCTGAAAAACCTCTCTCTATCACATTACAAGAATTCATAATGGATGGGCTTTGGCTCATCCATTATAATTGTCAGGGGGGATAGAAAAAAGAAAATGCCAACGATTAATCAGCTAGTACGCAAGGGGCGGAAAAAGTCGCGCAGCAAAGACAAAACACCTGCGCTCGGATTCACCTACAACTCTCTAAAGAACAGGGTGAAACAAGGCAAAAGCTCCCCACAAAAGCGGGGCGTTTGCATCCAGGTGAAGACGACCACCCCTAAAAAGCCTAACTCCGCCCTGCGTAAGATAGCTAAAGTGCGGTTGACCAATCACGTTGAGGTTACCGCTTATATCCCCGGCGAAGGCCACGAGCTGCAGGAGCATTCGGTAGTATTGATACGCGGCGGGCGCGTGCCGGACCTGCCCGGCGTACGCTACCACATCATCCGGGGAGCAATGGATACCACGGGTGTGGCTAACCGCAGACAGGGCCGCAGTAAATACGGCGCTAAAAGAGGCAAGGGTGGTAAGGCTGCGGAAGGCGCAGCCGCTCCAACTCCAGCACCAGCAGCACCTACCGCTACCACTACTTAGTTTGAGGGATTATTATGGCGAGAAGAGCTAGAGCAGTAAAAAGGGAAATTATACCGGACGCGAAATACCGCAGCGCAACGGTGTCGCGGCTAATCATTAAAATAATGGAGCGCGGGAAGAAAAGGACCGCGGAAAAAATAGTTTACGGCGCCCTGGAAAAGCTGGGGCAGACAGTCTCCAAAGACCCCGTCACCGCGCTGGAACAGGCCGTGAAAAACGCCACGCCCCTCCTTCAGGTTAAACCCAGGCGTGTCGGCGGCGCGACGTACCAGGTGCCGGTGGAAGTTGCACCGGAGCGCGGGCTGTTCCTGGCAATGACATGGCTGATTCAGGCCGCCCGGGCGAGGAAAGGCAAGGCGATGCAAGAGAAACTCGCCGACGAGCTTGCCGAAGCCTTCCAGGGACAGGGCAACACCATTAAGAAACGTGAAGATACGCATAAAATGGCTGAGGCAAACCGTGCCTTTGCACATTATAGGTGGTAAAGGACTTGGTAATTACTAACCGTGTTGAAGTAAATAAAATGGTTACCGGAAAGAATAAAGCGTCCAGGGAATTCCCCCTGGAAGATATTCGGAATATTGGCATTATTGCCCACATCGATGCCGGCAAGACGACCGTCACCGAGAGGATACTCTATTACACCGGCAAGACCTATAAACTGGGTGAGGTGCACGAGGGTACCGCCGTTATGGACTGGATGGACCAGGAGCGGGAACGCGGCATCACTATTACGGCGGCCGCCACGACCTGCTACTGGCGCGAGCACCGTATTAATATCATCGATACCCCGGGACATGTAGATTTCACCGCCGAAGTCGAGCGCAGTCTTAGAGTGCTCGATGGCGGTGTCGTTGTTTTTGATGCCGTTTCCGGCGTCGAAGCGCAGTCGGAGACAGTCTGGCGGCAGGCGAATAGATACAAGGTGCCGCGCATTTGCTATATCAATAAAATGGACCGCGTGGGCGCCAGCTTTAACCGGACGGTTTCCATGATAGAAACACGTCTTCTAGCGACTCCCCTGCCCATACAATATCCCCTGGGCGCCGAGGAGCGTTTTTACGGAGTCGTCGATTTGGTCGAGAATAAAGCCTGGCGCTTTAGTACCGACCCCGATGTTGAACCGGAAGAAATACCGATTCCCGATGATGAAAAAACCAGGGCTGCCGAAGCGCGGCAGCATTTGATTTCCAAAGTCGCCGAGCATGATGACGCCATGATGGTCGCCTTCATCGAAGGGCATAAAGTAGAGCCGGAAGCCTTGAGGCAGGCTTTGAGAAGGGTTACCCTGAATATCAAAGGCGTGCCCGTCATTTGCGGCAGCGCCTTAAGAAATATGGGCATCCAGAAACTGCTGGACGCCGTGGTAGATTATCTTCCCTCCCCACTGGAAGTGCCGCCGGTGGAGGGCATTGCCACTAAAACCGGCGAGAAGGTTACCCGTGAAGCCAGTGACGACGCTCCTTTCGCCGCGCTGGCTTTTAAAGTAGTCACCGACCCCTTTGTCGGGCGGCTGGTCTACTTTAGGGTTTATTCTGGCAAGGTAAAGGTAGGCGCGCAGGTCTATAATCCCACCCGGGAAAGACCGGAGCGTATCGGGCGTTTGCTCCTGATGCACGCTAACCACCGTGAGGATATTACCTCCGCCGATACCGGCGCCATCGTCGCCACTCTCGGATTAAAAAATACCTTTACCGGCGACACCCTCTGCGAACCTACTAAAGCCATTATCCTCGAATCCATCCGCTTTCCCGAACCCGTCATCTCCGTAGCTATCGAACCTAAGACCAGAGCCGACCAGGACAAAATGGGCGAAGCCCTGCAAAAGCTTACCGAAGAAGACCCCACTTTTAAAGTTACCCAGAATGAAGAAACCGGCCAGACGATTATTTCCGGCATGGGCGAGCTTCACCTGGAAGTTATCACCAGCCGGCTTATACGGGAGTTCAACGTCGGCGTTAAAGTAGGTCAGCCGCGTGTCGCCTATAAAGAGACGATTACCGTGCCGGTTAAAACCGAAGGCAGGTTCGTCCGCCAGAGCGGCGGGCATGGTCAGTACGGCGTGGTGGAAGTAGAGTTCGCGCCACAGCCGCGTGGCAAGGGCTTTGAGTTTGTTGATAAAATCAAGGGCGCCACGATACCGCGGCAATTTATACCACCGGTCAAGGCCGGCATCAAAGAGGCGATGGAAGTCGGCGTGCTGGCTGGCTATCCCGTGGTAGATGTAAAAGCGACCCTTTATGATGGCAGCTATCATGACGTCGATTCCTCTGAAATGGCTTTTAAAATGGCTGGCTCGATAGCGTTAAAAGCAGGCGTTAAGAAAGGCAAGCCCGTGCTACTGGAGCCGATTATGAAACTGGAAGTGGTGACGCCGGAACAGTTCCTCGGCGATATTATCGGCGACCTTAACTCCAGGAGGGGACACATCGGCAAAATCGACCCGCAGGGCGATAGCTTCATCATCCACTGCCTGATACCCATGGCGGAGTCCTTCGGTTACGCCACGAGTCTACGTTCTTTAACCCAGGGCCGGGCGACGCATTCACTGGAATTTCATAATTACGAGCAAC
Source organism: Dehalococcoidales bacterium (assembly GCA_050014095.1). Lineage (GTDB taxonomy): Bacteria > Chloroflexota > Dehalococcoidia > Dehalococcoidales > RBG-16-60-22 > RBG-13-51-18. The sequence continues at coordinate 247,530 of JBEKDZ010000001.1, forward strand.
TACCGTCGGAAAAGACGGAGGAGATTATAGAAAAGGCTGTAGGCAGGAAAAATGGCTAAACAGAAAATCCGCATTAAACTAAAGGGCTACGACCATAAAGTGGTCGACCTATCAGCACGGCAAATCCTCGAGGCCGTGGAAAGCACCGGCGCAGTGGCGGTAGGTCCGGTACCATTGCCGACGAGCATCCAGAAGTTCTGCGTCATCCGCTCTCCCTTTATCGATAAAAACTCCCAGGAGCAGTTCGAAATCCGAACACACAAACGCCTTATCGATATCGTCGAGACGACTTCCAAGACCATCGATGCGCTGACCAAGCTGAACCTGCCTTCCGGCGTAGAAATAGATATTAAACTATAAAATAGGAGTTAAAAAAATATAATAGTGTCATTCTGACCCTGAATGAAGTGAAGGGGAAGAATCCGCCCCCAGGAACACCTTTGGATTCCCGCTTGCGCGGGAATGACGAATCGAATTGGTGACATTATGACTGTAGGAATTTTAGGTAAAAAGCTGGGCATGACCCAGGTATACGGCAAAGGCGGCAAGACCGAAGCCATCACCGCCGTCGAGGCCGGACCGTGCACGGTAACGCAGGTAAAAACCGTGGAAAAAGACGGCTATAGCGCGGTGCAACTCGGTTTCGGGGAAGTGAAGAGGCGCAAGACCGGCGGTAAGAAGGGCAAAGCCAAAGAGAAAGAGCCGGTAAAATTCAAGTACATGCGGGAAATCCTACTAGATAGCGGCCAAACACTAGAAGCCGGACAGAAAATAGACGTTAGTGTATTTAAAGCCGGAGATATTATCGATGTTTGCGGAATTTCTAAGGGCAAGGGGTTCGCTGGCGGCGTTAAGCGCTATCATTTCCGGGGCGGACCTAAAACCCACGGCCAGTCCGATAGATGGCGCGCGCCGGGTTCCGTCGGCTCCAACACCAGCCCGGGGCGGGTTTATAAGGGGCTCCGCATGGCGGGGCATATGGGTGACGCCCGTGTTACCGTGAGCAACCTGGAGGTAGTGGAAGCTGACCAGGCCCGCAACCTTTTATTAATTAAAGGGGCCGTGCCCGGTATGACCAACGGACTGGTAATTATTGAAAAGACCAAGAGGGAGAAGAAGTAAGGTGCAGGTTCCAGTTTATAACCTTGCCGGAGAAGAAGTCCGGAAGATTAAAATAAGCGATGCCGTTTTCGGCGTGCCGTTTAATGAGGCGGTCGTCCACCAGGTAATGGTGGGCATGCAGGCTAACGCCCGGCAGGGTACTGCCGCTACGAAGACCCGCGGCGAAGTGGTAGGCAGCACGAAGAAGCTCTACCGCCAGAAGGGCACGGGTAATGCCCGCGCCGGCAGCAAAAAATCCCCGACCCGCCGCGGCGGCGGCACGGCTTTCGGACCGAAACCGAGGGATTACCGGCAGGCTATACCCAAGAAACTGCGTCGGCTCGCTTTAAGATGTGTCCTTTCCTCCAAGGCTGGAGAGGGTGATTTAAAAATAATCGATGCGTTCAACTTCGCCGAGGCCAAGACCAAGCAAATGTTAAACGTGCTGATGGCTTTGGACATCGAGTCCTCCGCGCTTATCGTTACCCAGAAGCCGGAGGAAAATGTTATTTTATCCGCCCGGAACATACCGGAAATTACAACCATGCCCGCCAGTGTGCTTAACATCCTGGATATCATGTCCCACAAAACGCTTCTAATGACCGAGGATGCGGTACGCACCGCGGAAGAGCTATGGGGCAACGGAGCGAAACAAGGGGGAACAGATGCATCTGTATGAGGTACTGCGCCGTCCGATGGTAACCGAAAAGAACTCGGCGTTGCAAACCATGAATAAATACGTTTTTGAGATAGCCGACGGGGCGAATAAGATGATGATACAACAGGCCGTGGAAAAGGCTTTCAAGGTGAAGGTTACCGGGGTCAACGTCGTCACCGTGCGGGGTAAAAGCAAGAAAATTGGCCGACGCACGGTGCATACCAACCCCTGGAAAAAAGCGATTGTTACCCTCCAGGTAGGGGATAAAATAGAATACTTTGAAGGTGTTTAGCAGGAAAGGGGAAGCCAGGTGGCTATAAAAAAGTTTAATCCGACATCTCCGGGCCGGCGCAATATGAGCGGCTATACCTTCGATGAAATCACGAAGGATAAACCGGAGAAGTCGTTGCTCGTCACCAAAAGGAGCAAGGCCGGACGCAACGCCAGCGGTAAAATAACCGTGCGCCATCGCGGCGGCGGCGAAAAGCGGAATCTCCGCATCATCGATTTCAAGCGGGATAAGCTCGACATCCCCGGCAGGGTAGCGGCCATCGAATACGACCCCAACCGCACCGCCCGCATCGCGTTGATACATTACAGGGACGGCGAAAAACGTTATATTATCGCCCCGATAGGTCTGAAGGTAGGCGATACGATAATGGCCGGTAGCAATGCCGAGATTAAACCGGGCAACTCCATGCCCATGAAAAATATGCCGACAGGTATTGAGATTCATAATATCGAGGTACAAAAGGGCCGAGGCGGCCAACTGGTGCGCAGCGCCGGCGGTTCGGCACAACTGATGGTTAAGGAAGGCGACTATGTGTTGATAAGGCTGCCATCCGGTGAAATCCGCCGCATTCTTAGCGAGTGCATCGCCACCATCGGGCAGATAGGCAATCTGGAGCACCAGGGTATTAGCCTGGGCAAAGCCGGCCGCAGGCGGCATATGGGTTGGCGACCGACCGTTAGAGGCTCCGTGATGTCGCCGCGCGACCATCCCCATGGCGGCGGCGAGGGCCGTTCGCCGATAGGTATGCCCGGACCGAAAACACCCTGGGGTAAACCAGCTCTCGGTTATAAGACGCGTAAGCCGAAGGCTTCCGATAGAATGATTATCAAACGCAGAGGCAAATAGGCGGATAAAGAGGGAAAATGTCAAGATCAACTAAAAAAGGACCGGCAGTTGATGAAAAGCTGGCGAAACATGTAGATGCCGCAATACGCTCCGGTAAGAAAACAGTTATCAAAACCTGGGCGAGACGGTCTACCATATTACCCCAGATGGTGGGGCTGACCATCGGCGTGCATGACGGACGGCGACATGTGCCCATCTATATTAACGAGAATATGGTGGGTCATAAGCTGGGTGAATTCGCCCCCACTCGCACATTTAGAGGGCATGGAACTAGAGTAGCAGAAGAAACACCAACAACAAGAACATAGTAATTTTAGATAAGGTAACAAAAAGTGGAAGTAAAAGCGATAGCTAAAGACACCGGTTTACCCGCCAGCAAGGTGCGTCCGCTGGTGGATATGGTACGGGGTAAAAGGGTAGATGAGGCATTGAACCTGCTCCGGTATACACACACACCGAAGGCGAGGTTTCTCGCCAAGGTGGTAAAATCAGCCGTAGCGAATGCCGAAACTAACTTTCAGATGGACCCCGCCGACCTTAAAATAGTGAAAATATACGTCGATGTTGCGCGAGGCGCGCGCCGTTTCAAGGCACGGTCGAGGGGACGGGCTAGTCCCATACGTAAGAACTCCAGCCATATTACCGTGATAGTTGCGGAACAGGAGGTTTAATTGGGTCATAAAGTTCACCCGACGGGATTCAGACTTGGCGTCATTAAAGACTGGCAGTCAAAATGGTATAGTGAAGCTCATTATGCCGAGTTTATCCAGGAAGATAATAAGCTCCGGGAGTATATCAAAGCGAAGTACCCCGAAGCCGGTATTTCTTTGGTAGAAATCGACCGCCAGGCTAAAGACGTAACTATCACCTTACACACTGCCCGACCGGGCATCGTTATCGGGAGGGGTGGATCGCGTGTTGATGAAATGAGGCAGAATTTAGAAGCGCTTATCGGGAAGAAGGTACGCTTAAATATACAGGAAATACGCCAGCCAGAGTTGGATGCTTACCTGGTGGCGAGATCAGTAGCGGAGCAAATTGAACGCCGCGTGGCTTACCGGCGCGCCATGAAACAGGCTATCTTCCGCACTATTCAGTCCGGTGCTAAAGGCATCAAGATAAGCGCCGCCGGCAGGTTGGCTAACGCCGAAATTGCCCGCCGCCAGACGCAGCACGAGGGGCAGGTGCCTCTCCATACGTTGCGGGCGGATATCGATTACGGTTTTACCGAGGCGGTCACTACTATGGGACGCATCGGGGTAAAGGTGTGGATATACAAGGGACAGGTGCTGCCCGAGATGAAGACGGCTGAAGCCGAAGCGAAACCCGGTGAAGCTGTCGCCGAACCGGCCGCCGCCCTCCAGGCAGAAAAACCGATTGAAGCAGCGATAAAAGCCGCCACCATAGCCGCGGAAGAAAAACCGGCTAAAGCGGCTAAGGTAGCCCCGGCAGCAGAACCGAAGGAGAAACCAGTCAAAGCGGCAAAAGCAGCCCCAGTGGCAGAGCCGAAAGAAAAACCCTCTAAAGAGGACAAGCCAGTCAAAGCGGCTAAAGCAGCCCCGGTAGTTGAGCCGGAAGAAAAACCGACTAAACCGAAGGCGAAAAAAGCGGCGGCAACCACCAAGACCAAAAAGACCACCGCTAAAAAAGCGGCGTCCAAAGCCGCTGCGCCTAAGGCAGCTAAAGAAACACCAGCCGCTTCTAAAAAACCTAAGAAGGCAGCTGAAGAAGCCAAGGCTCCGGCAAAAGCCGTCAAGAAAACAAAGACTGTCAGCAAGAAGAAGGAAGAAGAAAAGGATGCAACAGCCTAAACGTGTAAAATATCGTAAGACTCAAAGGGGCTCCCTCAAAGGTAAAGCCCATTCGGGCAATACGCTAACTTACGGTGATTATGGTCTCCAGGCACTGGAATCGGCCTGGATAACCAGCGCCCAGATAGAGGCAGCGCGACGTGCTATTACGCGCCATATCCACCGCGGCGGCCAGGTTTGGATACGTATTTTCCCGGATAAACCAGCCACCAAAAAGCCGGCAGAAACCCGTATGGGCAGCGGCAAGGGCTTGCCCGACCACTGGGTAGCGGTCGTTAAAGCCGGTAGAGTTATGTTTGAAATGACAGGGGTCGGGGAAAGGGTAGCTAAAGACGCCATCCAGCTAGCGGCGCATAAACTACCTTTGAAAACCCGTTTCATTTTTAAGGAATCGGTTCCTGCGATGAGCAGTGAAACTGCAGAGTAGGGAGATAACGTGGCGACACTTGACGAATATAGAAATTTAGGTATTCCAGAATTGAGCAAGCAACTGGAAGATACGCACCAGGAGCTTTTCAACCTGCGTTTCCGTCTCTCCACCAAGCAACTGGTGAACCACCGCGAGGTACGCAGGGTGAAGCGGAAGATCGCTACACTAAAGACACTCATCAGAGAAAAAGAGCTGGGAATCAGATAGGATAAGTAAGTATGGAAACGAAGCGTAAAGTAAGGTTCGGCAGGGTTGTAGGCGATAAAATGGATAAAACGGTGATTGTCGCCGTAGATACGCCCCGGCGTCATCCATTATATAAGAAGACTATCCGGAGAGTGGTGAAATACTACGCTCACGATGAAGAAAATAAAAGCAAGCTGGGTGACACTGTAAAAATCGAGGAGACCCGCCCTACCTCTAAACTCAAGAGGTGGCGCGTGGTGGAGATAGTAACTAAAGGCGAGGTTGCCGAGATTAAACCGGAAGAAATAACGAACTAAATTTTTGGGGATTTAGATATGATTCAGATGAATAGCAGATTAAAAGTGGCGGATAACTCCGGAGCGCGGGAGGTCATGTGTATCAACGTCCTCGGCGGCACCCGGCGGCGCTACGCCTATCTCGGTGATACGATTGTCGCCTCGGTAAAAAAAGCGATACCTAATGCGGCTACCAAAAAAGGTGATGTCGTCCGGGCGGTCATTGTGCGTACAGCGCATCCATACCGGCGGTCAGACGGCTCATACATTAGATTCGATGAAAATGCCGCGGTTATTCTTAGCGATAGAAATAATCCTAAAGGGACGCGCATTTTCGGGCCGGTGGCACGGGAGCTAAGAGATAAGCAATATACCAAAATCGTGTCTCTGGCGCCAGAGGTTTTATAAAGGCAGATATTATGAAAATTAGGAAAGACGATACAGTGCTGGTTATCGCGGGGAAAGATAGGGGGAAAAAGGGAAAAGTGCGCTTTGCCTATCCCGCGACACAGCTACTGATTGTTGAAGGTATAAATTTCGTAAAAAAGCACTCTAAAGCCAGAGGTGCTGCTAGGCAGGCTGGTATTATCGATATTGAAGAGCCGATGCATGTCTCTAAAGTAATGTATTTTTGCAGTAAGTGCAATAAACCAGCCCGCCTCGGTACGAAGATGCTGGAAGACGGCCGGAGTGTCAGATATTGCCGCAACTGCGGCGAGGTGACGGATTAAATGGCGAGATTGAAGGAAAAATATCGTAAGGAAGTGGTACCGCGCCTGATGGAGATCTGCGGTTATAAGAACATCATGCAGGTGCCACGACTGGAGAAAATAGTCGTGAACATCGGCATGGGTGAGGCAATCTCCAATGCCAAGGCGCTGGAAGCTGCAGAAGCGGATCTAATGGCTATTACCGGTCAGCATGTGCTGACCACCCGCTCGAAGAAAGCCATCGCCAATTTCAAATTGAGGATAGGGATGCCCATCGGCTTAAAGGCAACGCTGCGGGGGGAACGGATGTGGGACTTCTTCGATAAGCTGGTCAACGCGGTGCTGCCCCGTATGCACGAGTTCCAGGGAGTCGCCCCGGACTCTTTTGACGGCCGCGGCAACTACACCCTCGGGCTTAAAGAGCAAATACTGTTCCCGGAAATAGAATATGATAAGGTTGATAAGATACGCGGTATGGAAATATCGATTATCACAACGGCTAAGAGCGACGAGGACGGCAGAAACCTGCTCGGTCTGCTCGGTATGCCTTTTGCTAAGGACGGAGAGAAATAGCTATGGCGAAAAAATCAATGGTATTAAAATCGCAGCGAACGCCCAAATACCCGGGGCGTAAGCATAACCGCTGTAAAATATGCGGTCGGCCGCGCGCCTATATTCGAAAGTTCGGTATCTGCCGGATATGTTTTAGGCATCTGGCACTCGAGGCGCAGCTCCCCGGCGTGAGAAAATCCAGTTGGTAAGCTAACGAAGTATTGGTAGGTGATGTGATAGTGATAGACCCAATTGCTGATATGTTAACCCGAATACGCAATGCCATTATGGTCAGGCATGATAGCGTACAGGTGCCTGCCTCCAAGATAAAGGTGGCTATTGCCAAAATCCTCAAGGACGAAGGCTTCATTGCCGACTATGAAATCGTTAAGGGCAAACCTCACCGCATGATAAAAGTGCAGCTAAGGTATTTAGAAGATAATAAACCGGCTATCTCCGGATTGAAACGGATAAGCAAGCCGGGCCTGCGTATGTACGTGCATAAAAGGGAAATACCGCGCGTTTACGGCGGACTGGGCATTGCCATTATTTCCACCTCGCAGGGTCTCAAGACAGGACAGCAAGCCTGGCACCAGAAATCCGGCGGAGAGCTATTGTGTTACGTATGGTAAACCATCTCTGGAGTGATATTTATGTCTAGAATAGGAAAACTGCCGATACCGGTCCCTGCGGGGGTGACGGTGAATATCGCCGGTAACAGTGTTACCATTAAGGGTCCCAAGGGGGAGCTGAAGCGTTCGCTCCCGGCAGAAATGGGCATCGCCCTGGAAGGTAGCAATCTGGTGGTGACCCGCCCCAGCGATAATAATAAGCACCGGGCTTATCATGGTTTGTCCCGCACCCTGCTGGCGAACATGGTAGAAGGCGTCTCCAAGGGCTTCGAAAAGTCGCTCGATATCGTGGGGGTGGGCTACCGGGCGGAAAAAACCGGCGATAAGCTTACGCTGCGCCTCGGTTTTTCGCACCAGGTGGAAGTAAAACCGATGCCGGGTCTGACGCTGGCTGTCGAAGGGACAAATAAGATAAAAGTTAGCGGCATAAACAAGGAAGACGTCGGCGAGATGGCGGCGGAAATCCGCGCCCTTAGGCCGCCGGACCATTATAAAGGTAAAGGCATAAGGTACACAGGCGAAAGGGTACGTATTAAACCGGGCAAAACCGGTAAGGTAGTTGGCAGGCAATAAAAATGACGAAATCATATACCAGAGAAGCACGTTTAAGAAGGCACCACCGGGTCAGGCAAAAGATAAGCGGCACCAAGGAGCAGCCACGACTCTGCGTTTTCCGCAGTCTGAACCATATCTACGCCCAGGTGACGGATGATTCACAGGGGCGGACGCTGGTCGCCGCTTCCACGCTCGATGCGGAGATAAAAGATATTAAAAAGAAAAACAAAACCGCCCGGGCGGAACTGGTCGGTACGCTGCTGGCGAAACGCGCCGTTGAAAAGAAAATAAGCCAGGTGGCTTTCGACCGAGGTGGATTTAGATACCATGGGCGGGTAAAAGCCCTGGCAGAAGCAGCCCGTAAGGGCGGACTTAAGTTCTAAGAGAGGATATAGCAGGTCTGATGAAGCAACCATTAAGCAGGATTGATTCAACCGATTTGAATCTTAATGACAAACTTATTAACGTAAACCGCGTTGCCAAGGTAATGAAGGGCGGCAAGCGACTGCGTTTCAGCGCGCTGGTGGTTACCGGCGACGGCACAGGTCATGTCGGCCTCGGTATCGGCAAGGCTAACGAGGTGCCTTCTGCGATAAGCAAGGGCGGCGCTCAAGCAAGGAAGAATTTGATTAAGGTACCTTTGGCTGGCAGCACCATCCCTCATGCGATTACCGTTCATTATGGGGCAGCGACGGTCATGTTAAAACCGGCCGTGCCGGGTACCGGCGTCATTGCCGGAGGCAGCGTCCGGGCAGTGCTCGAGGCTTGCGGCGTTAAAGATATTTTATCGAAATCCCTCGGCAGTTCTAATCATATTAATATGGCCAGGGCGACCATGCTTGCCCTTACACAATTAAGAAATCCGAAGGAAGAGCTGGCGAAGCGCCGGACGATAGTTGCCACACCAGAGGCGGCCGCCCATGAGTAAATTACGCGTGACCTGGATTAAAAGTGGCATCGGCTATGAAAAAAGGCAGCGAAGGACGCTGGAAACGTTAGGTTTTCACCGTCTGAACCAGAGCGTTGTTCTTGAAGATTCAAACTCGGTGCGTGGTATGATTAATAAAGTAAGGCACCTGGTTAAAGTGGAGGAAGAGCTTGGTAACGCAAAATAGTATCTCTCCGGCAGCCGGCTCGCGGCACGCCAGCAAACGCGTCGGCCGCGGCACGGGCAGCGGTCACGGCACCTTTTCCGGTCGCGGCTGCAAGGGCCAGAAGGCTCGGGCGGGCAATAACAAGGTACGTCCCGGCTTCGAGGGCGGGCAGCTGCCTTTAATTAAGCGTCTACCCAGAAAGCGTGGCTTTACGAATATCTTTCGGACGGAATACAGCACCGTTAGTATCGGCGAGCTGAATAAATTCAAGTCCGGCAGCAAAGTTGCGCCGGGAGATTTGCTGGCAGCCGGGCTTATCAAATCACTGGTAAAACCCATTAAAATCCTGGCGGATGGGGAGATCGACCATCCTATTACCATTAAAGCGAATAAATTTTCAGCTTCTGCCAAGGCTAAAATAGAAGCAGCCGGCGGCAAGGTTGAGGAGGTTAAGGATGCGGCAAAAGTCGAGTAGACCCAAATTGCTCACGGCAATGCTGGATGCCTTTAGCTTGCCCGACCTCCGGCGAAGGATACTGATTACCATTGGTATTCTGGTAGCCTTCCGTTTTGTATGTCATGTGCCTCTGCCAGGTTTGGATGCCGATAAGCTGAACACGCTTTTCCAGAGTAATGCCCTGTTGGGCATGCTGGACCTTTTTAGCGGCGGCGCGATGAAGCAGTTCAGCGTTGCTTCGATGGGCGTTTATCCTTATATTACCGCTTCCATCATTATCATTCTTCTGGTGCCCGTTATACCCAAGCTTCAGTCTCTATCGCAGGAAGGTGAAGCCGGCAAAAACAAAATTAATTTGATTACGCACTGGCTGACCGTCCCGCTGGCGGGGCTTTCGGGTTACGGTCAACTGATTATCTTGCAGCGTAGCGGCGCTGTCAGCGCTACATCGACGATGCTTACTGTCACCATCGTTTTATCATTAATCGCCGGCACGATGTTCCTGGTCTGGCTGGGCGAGCTTATTACCGAATACGGCATCGGCAACGGCATATCGATTATTATCTTCGGCGGTATCGTCGCCGGCTATCCATCCCTAATTCGGGAAGGCTTCCTGGCTAAGAGTAACGCCATGGGGTTAGCAGTATATATCATCATCGTGCTTATCACGGTTGTCTTAATCGTAATTTTCACCGAGGCGCACCGGCGTGTGCCAGTCCAGTACGCCCGCAGCGTTTTCCGCGGGGGCAAGATGTACCGGCAATCGGGGACGACGCATATACCGCTGCGTGTTAACTCCTCCGGTATGATACCGTTAATCTTCTCGATGTCCATCATGCTCTTCCCGGGCATCGTCGCTAGTTATTTCGATACAGGAGAAGGTAGTATCGCTCATACGATTGTTATCTGGTTCAGCTCCAACACTGACCTGCCGATAGGCGCCTTTTACTGGATAATGTACTTTATTTTGTCGGTAGCCTTTACTTTCTTTTATACTATCATTACTTATCAGCAGCAAGACCTGCCCGGCACCCTGCAAAAGCAGGGCGGCTTTATCCCTGGTATACGGCCGGGTAAAAATACCGCCACCTATTTAAGCAGTGTGATTAACCGGATTACCTGGGCGGGAGCACTCTTTTTAGCCTTCGTGGCAGTAATGCCATTCCTGGCGCGCACGGTCACCAATGTTACGCAAATCCAGCTATCGAGCTTGGGTATGCTAATCGTGGTCGGCGTGGTACTGGATACCATGAAGCAGCTGGAAGCTCAACTGGTCATGCGGCGGTATGAGGGCTTTATTAAATAGGAGCAAGGGTGTATATTATTCTCCTGGGAGCTCCCGGGGCGGGTAAAGGCACACAGGCTGTGATGCTGGCGGAGAAAAAGGGGCTGGTACAGGTAGCTTCCGGCGACCTTTTCCGCAAGGCGCTCCAGCAGGAGACGGAGCTTGGCAAAAAAGCCAAGGTCTATATGGATAAGGGACAGCTGGTCCCGGATGAAATAACAATACAAATGGTACTGGAGAGGCTAGCTCAACCAGATTGTAAAAATGGAGCAATACTGGATGGCTTCCCCAGGAACCTGGAGCAGGCAAAAGCGCTAGGTAAAGCTCTGGCAAAGCAATCCAGGGCTATTGATAAAGTAGTTAATATTAAAGTAACGGAGGAAGAGGTTTTAAAAAGGCTAAGCGGACGCTGGATTTGCCGCAATTGCCAGACGCCCTACCATGAGGTGGATAATCCGCCAAAGGTGAAAGGTATTTGCGACCGCTGCGGCGGGGAATTATATCAGCGGGACGATGATAAACCGGAAACGATAAAAAAGCGGCTAAAGGTATATGAAACCGAGACAGCGCCGCTGATAGAATATTATAAACGGGCAGGAAAGCTGGTGGAGATAATCAGCGAAGGCGGACCAGAAGCGGTACACCGGAAAATTCTCGCCGCTTTGAGCTAAACTAATGGGTATCGAAATAAAGTCGGCAGAGGAGATAGCTTTAATGCGACAGTCCGGCAGGATTGTCGCGGCAATACTTAGGATTTTAACCGAGCAAATTAAACCTGGCATGAAAACGAAGGATATGGATATAATAGCCGAGAGGGAACTGAAGAAGCGTGGCGCCGAGTCCTCTTTTAAAGGATATCGCGGTTACCCGGCCACGGTCTGCGTCTCCGTAAACGACGAGATTGTGCACGGGATTCCCGGCGATAAAGTTTTGAAAGAGGGCGATATCGTTTCGCTCGATTTTGGCGCTAAATTCCAGGGTTTCCACGGCGATGCTGCCGTCACTGTGCCCGTCGGTAAAGTCAGCCCGACGGCAAAGCGGCTCATCGATACCACGAGAGGGGCGCTGGAAAAAGGCATCGCCGCCGCTCGCGCCGGTGCCAGATTGGGAGATGTTTCAGCCGCTATCCAGAAACATGCCGAATCAATGGGCTACTCACTGGTGCGTGAATATACAGGACATGGAATAGGCAGGAAAATGCACGAGGACCCGCAGATACCTAATAACACCGAGCCACCCTACGGAATACCAGCGGGAACCGGCGTGGTGCTGAAAAAAGGAATGACGCTGGCGCTGGAACCAATGCTCAATGTCGGCGACTGGCATACCCGCGTAGCGGATGACCAATGGACAGTGCTGACGGCTGACGGCAGCCTTTCAGCGCATTTTGAGCATACGATTGCGATTGATGATAACCAAGCGGAGGTGCTGACCAGGGGCACATATGACTAAGAAAGAGGCTATCGAGGTCGAGGGCACGGTTGTCGAGGCTTTACCCAACGCCATGTTCCGCGTGGAGTTGCCTAACAAGCACGAGGTATTGGCGCATATCTCGGGTAAAATAAGAATGCACTATATCAGGGTGCTGCCCGGCGATAAGGTGCTAATCGAGCTCTCGCCTTACGACCTCAAGCGCGGTAGAATCACCTACCGACTAAAATAAGTTAAAGGTTTGGAATATGAAAGTTAAAGCTTCCGTAAAAGTAAGATGTGAAAAATGCCGGGTCGTAAAACGGCGTGGGGTTATTAGAATTATCTGCGAAAATCCCAAGCATAAGCAGAGGCAGGGTTAAGGAGGGAATAAATGCCACGTGTCGCTGGAGTAGATATACCGGTCAACAAGCAAGCATGGGTCTCATTGGGATACATTTACGGTATCGGCCCCCATAATGCCTATACAATATTAGAGCAGGCTGGCATAGTCCCGGATACCAAGGTTAAAGACCTTACCGAGGCTGAAGTTAATAAGCTAAGAGAAATCATCGATAAACAGTTCCGGGTTGAGGGCGAGCTAAGAAAAGAGATAAACTTCAACATTAAACGCCTGATAGAAATCGGCAGCTACCGCGGCTTGAGACATCGTCACGGTCTACCGGCCAGAGGGCAGCGGACACGCACTAATGCCCGCACCAAACGCGGTCAGCGCAAGACGGTTGCCGGCCGAGGACAGAAGCGCGGCGCGACGAAGAAATAGTCCTGATTATTCCAGAACAAGGAGGACAGGGTGCCACAGAAGAGGAAAACCAAAGCCAGAAGGCGGGAACGCAAGGCAGTTCCTACCGGTAGGGCTTACGTACAATCAAGTTTTAATAACACTATCGTTACACTTACCGACCCGCAGGGGAATGCGCTGGCCTGGGGCAGCTCCGGCACGGCGGGATTCAAAGGCTCGCGTAAAGGCACGCCTTATGCCGCCCAGATGGCGGCGCGCGACGCCGCCCGCAAGGCAATGGTGCATGGTTTACGCCAGGTGGAGGTATTCGTTAAAGGACCGGGCAGCGGCCGTGAGGCAGCGATACGCTCCCTGCAGGGGTCAGGACTTTATATTACCGGCATTAAAGACGTTACTCCCATCCCACATGCCGGCTGCCGCCCTCCCAAACGGAGAAGGGTATAAAAGGGGAAAATTATGGCAAGATATACAGAAGCAGTCTGCCGTTTATGTCGGCGGAATAATGAAAAGCTTTTCTTGAAGGGCGCGCGGTGCTTTACGCCCAAGTGCGCCATCGATAAGCGACCGAAACCACCGGGACAGGCAGCGGGACGGGGCGGTCGACGGCGGAGATTCTCCGACCGCGGCTTGCAGCTACGCGAAAAGCAGAAAGCGCGCTTTACCTACGGCATTTTGGAACGCCAGTTCCGGAAGGCTTTTGCATTGGCCGAGAAACAGGCCGGCATCACCGGTGAAAATCTCCTCGTGCTGCTGGAGCGGCGGCTGGATAATGTGGTTTATCGCCTGGGCTTTGCCGATTCTCGCTCGCAGGCGCGGCAGCTCGTGCAGCACGGCCATATCCTGCTGAACGGCAAGAAGGTTAACATCCCGTCCTCTCTCGTTAAAGAAGGCGATACCATCGGCTGGCGCGAAGGCAGCAAGAAAACCGAGTATTATAAAATTTTGGCGGAATCGATTGAAGCCAAGGATGTTTTAAACTGGTTGAGTCTGGATAAACAAAACATGGTCGGTCAGGTGATAACCTTACCCACTCCCGACCAGGTTGATGCCAAGTTCGATGGTAAGGCAGTTATTGAGTATTACTCGCGGTAGGGTAACAAAAAGGAGGTAGTTCATTGGCTGGACTATTAGTCCCTAAAATTGAATGTACCGAACAGGCAGAAAACTTCGGGCGGTTCGTGGCTGAACCGCTGGAGAAGGGGTTTGGTATCACCCTGGGCAATTCCTTACGCCGCGTGTTGCTCGGCTATCTTCCGGGGGCAGCCGTAACTCAAGTAAGGATTGATGGCGTCCACCACGAGTTTACAGTTATACCTAACGCCAAAGAGGACGTTATCGAATTTCTCCTTAATATTAAAGAAATCAGGTTGAAGGCGCTATCCGACCACGGCGGCACGCTGATTTTAGAAAAAGATGGCGAGGGCCGCGTCTGTGCCTCCGATATTAAACCATCGACCGACTTCGAGATTACTAATCCGGAGCTATGCTTGATTACGCTCAACAGTCCTAAGGCCAAGCTCTATGTTGAGATGGATGTTGAACTGGGTTCGGGTTTCCGATCCGCCGAATCTACCGATAACATGCCGGTGGGCACCATCCCGGTCGATGCTATTTTCACACCTATTCGCAAAGTAAACTATAACGTAGAACCGGTACACTTCGGTCGGGAAACCAGCCGTGAGCGACTACGTATCGATGTCTGGACGGATGGAACGATGTTGCCCGTTGATGCTATCAGCCGCGCCGCGAGCATCTTAATAGAGCAGCTCACTCCGTTTGTCGAATATGTCAAAATATCTCAAATGAAAGACGAGGAAAGGCTTATCCGCCTCTCCATCCCCGACGAGAAATACAATATGCCCGTCGAGCAGTTGGACCTCTCGGTGCGCACCATGAACTGCCTAAGACGCAGTAGTATTACCACCGTCGGCGAGCTTATCGCCAAGGGACCCAAAGAGCTATTAAAGCTACGTAACTTCGGTCAGAAATCCTACCAGGAAATCGAGGACCGCCTTTCGGCGATAGGGCTATCGCTTAATCCAAAAACCGAAGAGCCAGCCGAAGTGGTGGAAGAAACCAAACCTAAAGCCAAAGGTAAAAAGAAATCGGCGGCGGACGCCACCGATTAATAGGCATAAACACGGAGAACCAGAGACATGAGGCATAATATTGCAGGCAGAAGTTTGAGTCGCGCTTCCGGCCATCGCCAGGCGCTGTATCGTAATCTCGTTACCGCCCTGCTGCAGCATGAAAAAATCGTTACTACCGAGGCTAAAGCCAAGGAAGTGCGCAGTATGGCGGAGCAGATGATTACCCTGGGCAAAAAAAGCGGCCTTGGTTCTTACCGGCAGGCGCTGGCGTTCATTACAGATAAAAAGGTTACCGAAAAGGTCTTTTCGGTGCTGGCACCGCGCTATCAAGAGCGAACCGGCGGCTACACCCGCATGACTAAACTGGAGCGTAGGCTGGGCGATAACGCGCCGATGGTGCAGCTGGAGCTGGTGAAATAGTCATTTGGCTGAAAGTATAACTCGGTGAAAAATAGTGGCAGACGCGGCAGCTGGCGCCAGGATTATATTAATTATTGAATATAACGGGACCAATTACCATGGCTCTCAATCGCAGGTTAACGCGCCGACGATTCAGGGAGAGATAGAAAAAGCGTTAAAAAAACTTACTGGGGAAAGGATAAGAATAAAAATAGCCAGCCGGACCGATACCGGCGTCCATGCCCGAGGGCAGGTGGTTGGTTTTGATACCGAAGCGAAGCTCCCGCTAAAATCGTTCATCGATGGACTGAACCACTATCTGCCGGAGGCTATCGCGGTTAAAGAAGCCTTTAGGGCGGAGCCGGATTTCGATGTGAGGCGTCGCGCGGTGAGTCGGGAATACAGGTACTATATTTACAATAGCCCGACTCGCTCTCCTCTAAAAGAGGGATTTGCCTGGCGTTTAGCCGGCAAGCTGGACATCGCGGCGATGAACCGAGCGTGCGAAACCCTTATCGGACGACATGATTTCGCTTCCTTCGTCGCCAGCGCCGAGACCGCCCGGCAGAAGAGAACGATCCGGGATGTATTTAAAGCGGCAATAACGCAAGATGGGGAAATGGTCGTTTTCGATATTGTAGCGAACTCCTTTTTACCCCATCAGGTACGCAATATGATAGGCTCTTTAGTTAAAGTGGGACAGGATAAAATGACGGTGGCAGAATTTAAGCAAATGGTTGAATCCAGGACTCCCGGCCTTGCCGGACCGACGGCTCCGGCCGAAGGATTATGCCTGGTGCAGGTAAATTATCCAGGTCCTTTCGAGGGAGATATATAATGACGACAAAAACTTATACAGCCAGACCGGTTGACATTAAGCGCAAAATGCACGTGATTGATGCCGCCGATAAAACACTGGGCAGGCTTTCTATCCAGATTGCGCGGATTCTGATGGGTAAAGATAAGCCTATCTACACGCCAACCATCGATACCGGGGATTTTGTAACGGTCATCAATGCGGCAAAAGTGCGCGTTACCGGCAAAAAAATGGAGCAGAAGACCTATTACCGCCATTCTAACTATCCGGGCGGTCTTAAAAGCATTACGCTGGGGAAAATGATGCAGCAGTTCCCCACCCGCGCCATTGAATACTCCGTTAAAGGGATGCTTCCCCATACCCGCCTGGGCGCTCAAATGTATAAGAAACTGCATGTTTATGCCGGAGCGGATTATCCTAATATGCCGAAGGTAAAGACAGAAAAGAAAGCAAAGTAAAGGGATTGGGTTGATATGGATAAACAGAGCTATTTTCACGGGACAGGCCGCCGCAAGACGGCGACAGCGCAGGTAAAGCTAATGGTCGGCAACGGCGCCATTATCATCGATGGCAAACCGCTGGAAGAGCGTTTCCCCTCCCTCGAGCACCAGCGGGTTATCGTCCAGCCTTTTATGGCTACCGAGAGCAATGGCAAATATAATGTGGTGGTCAAGGTGCTGGGGGGCGGCATTAGCGGGCAGAGCGCCGCTATCGCGCACGGCATCTCCCGCGCCCTTGTCCGCGCCGACGAGCGCTTTAAACCGATCTTGCGCCAGAGTGGGTTACTGACACGGGACGCCCGCGCCAAAGAGCGGAAGAAGCCCGGACTCAAGCGAGCCCGCAAGGCGCCGCAGTACACCAAGCGTTAGTTATTTAATTAAGATAATTAAGCGCCAGGTTTATACTGATATTATCAGGAATCTGGCGCTTTTTTATTGTTTTTCCCCAAAACCATCCCGACGGAAGTCGGGATCCAGTCGTCTTTCTCCCCTTCCTACCTTCCCCTTTATCCTCACCTCCCAAACCATGTAAAATATAGCTGTGAAACCTGCTACAACAGATTTTCAAACCATTCAAATAGAAAGCATCGGTAACGTACTACTGGAACACAGTCGCCGCGCTAGGCGTATTATTATATCCGTCCGCACCGGCCGAGGTGTGCGGGTCGCCGTACCCCGCCGCACCTCTTTTAAGTCCGCCCTGGAATTCGTCCGCGCTAAAAAGTCCTGGGTGATAAAGCACGTCGCCAGAGTCAAAGAGTATGAGCAACGCAAGCGAGCATTTGGCGAGGTTTTCCAAACCATCGACAAAGTAGAGGCGCGTAAGAAAATTACCACCAGATTGGCGGAACTAGCTAAACAGCACGACTTTACCTACAAAAAGGTATCTATCCGTAACCAGCGGACGCGGTGGGGCAGCTGCTCCGCTAAAGGCAACATAAGCCTGAATATCAAGCTGGTGGTGCTGCCCCCGGAGCTATTCGACTACGTTATCCTGCACGAACTGGTGCATACTCACGTGCCAAATCACAGCAGAAAATTCTGGCAGGAGCTGGATAAATACGTAGAGAACGGCAAAGCTAAAGCTAAGATATTGATTGAGTACGGACTGGGGATACTGTAGTTTTAACCGCTATGGTTCGACAGGCTCACCATGAGCGGTTTTTGTCACGCTACACCCGCCCTTCATGCAACTTAATTTTTATACTTGTAATTTCCTTGCTACTTGCCACTTGCTACTTGTCACTTAACCCATCTACCCCTTCTCCAGCCTCTCCTTAAGATAGCTGATAACCTTCACCGGCGAAGGGTCTACCTTATAAAGAATCGCCAGGTAGTAGCTAACATAGTCGCCGAAAGACACCAGACTTACCATTTGTGCCAGGGCGCCTTTCCCCTCCCCGTCCACGAACTCGTAAGCTACGCCGGACTGCTTTAAAAGCTCACAGGTAACGTCGTAGCGGAGCTTGATACGCTGGTTAAAGGTCGGCGACCGCAGTAAAACCACGCGGATTTTCGACGCTACCTCTTTGGGCAAGGAGAAGCCGACCGTCGCATTATGGTTGAGCTCCGGGAAGACCTCGTAAAAAGCCCAGGACTTGCTGTTCTCGTTAAGCTGGGTCTTCCAGCGGTGTGCCGCCTCGGTGGCGATGCCGGCGCCGTAGACTACTGGCAGGTACCCGCAAAGTCGCTGCGCCAGCTGCTTGGCGGGATTGGATTTTATCGGCGACTTTTCGTCGAGCCTGGACGATAGCTTTTCCAGCACTTGAATCGTCTCCGTCACCTCCGCCGTCTTGTCACCAATCAAGCCGAGCTTTTGCAGAATACCGAGGGTGGGGATAAAGCTAAAGCCGAGGGCGGCGCGGGGCTGGGCTTTGTATTCTATTTTAAATACCGGAACACGATGCGCTGCCGCCATTTTCTCGAGCTTACCGCCGGATGTTACGGCAATTTTTTTCGCTCCCGTTTTTAAAGCCGGCTCGAAGCCAGAGAGTGTTTCTTCGGTGTTGCCGGAATAGCTGGAGGCAATCAATAGCGTCTTTTCATCGACGTAAGCAGGCAGGCCGTAGTCTCGGTGGACGATAATGGGTATTTTGGCTTCCGCCTGTACCAGGGTCCTAACCAAGTCGCCACCGATAGCCGAGCCGCCCATGCCCAGAACGACTACTTTATTCACGTTTTTATAGTCCGGGGGTAAAGCGAGGCTCATGGCCGCCTGCCACGCCTGTTTACACTGTATAGGGAGCTCTTTAATACGCTCTAACATGCCTTCGGGGTCGAGCGCCGGATAGAGCTTGATATCGTCGAGGTTTACAGTTACCATGCCTATTACCTCCTTGTTGCTTAGGGTAACTCTAGATATTTTATTGATTATTGTCAATTTATTATTTGGAGAGGGCGATTTTACTAGATTCTAACTGCATTCTATCACTTATACCTATATAAGGCTGAAATGACAACAAATAACAAAAAAAGTAAAATGTCATTCTGGCGAAGGCCAGAATCCATGTTAGGGATAAGTATTCTACGAGATTTTAAAGTGGATTCCAGCCTACGCTGGAATGACAGAAAAAACTGACATCCTTTAGACCCCCGCTATCTTTTTCCCTATTTCCAATAAACGCGAAGCCCGCTCCGGCGAATCGGTTTCCGCATAGATACGCAGGAGAGGTTCGGTGCCGGAAAACCTTATGAGTAGCCAGCTATTATCCGCGAGGATAAACCGGTAGCCGTCAGTAGTATCCAACTTCACTACTTTAACGCCGTCGATGGTCTGTGGCGGATTATCGCGAACGCGCCCGATAATTGCTTTTCGTTCTGTTTCAGAAAACTTTATGTCAACACGATGATAGTGGTGAGGTCCAACCTTGCTATAAAGATATTCGAGCAGCTCGGAAGGGTTTTTGCCGGTCTTCACCATAAAGTCGAGGAAATATAGATTAGCCAGAATGCCATCCCTTTCCAGCACATGACCGCGGAAACCATAGCCGCCGCTCTCCTCCCCACCGATGATAGCGTTTTCCGACCTCATTAAAGGAGCGATGTATTTAAAGCCGACCGCCGTCTGATGCACCGGCACAGCGAACAGCTCGCCAAGACGGTTAGCCATACTGGTGGTAGTGAGGGTTTTAATGATGGCGCCACGCTCGCCGCGGATCTCCAGCAGATAGAGGCAGAGCAAGGCGAAGACCTGAAGCTGGGTGAGAAAATCGCCGTTTTCCGCGACGATGCCCATGCGGTCGGCGTCACCGTCGGTTGCCAGTCCAACATTGGCTTTATTCTTTTTCATCGCGTCCACCAGCTCGTCCAGATGCGGGAGAATCGGCTCCGGGTGGAGACCGGGGAAGATGGGGTTACGCTCGCCGTGAATTTCCAGAATTTTTAATGCGCCACCACCTAAAATTTTCTTAAGATAGCCGGCGCCCGCCCCGTACATGGGGTCGATAACTATCTTAAGATTGGTGCGACGTAAAGCCTCGATATCAACAAGTCGGGCTATCTGCTCGAAATACTCCGGCGCAAGGTCGGACATCGCAACCAGTCCTTTTTGCTTAGCTTCTGCCAATGGCAGCCGACTGACTTTACCGGCGGTGTAAGACCTCGCAATAAAGTCAACGATTTTCGAGGTGATTTCATCGGAGGCGCTCCAGCCATTCTCATCCTTGAACTTAAAGCCGTTCCACTCGCCCGGGTTATGGCTAGCGGTAATAATAATGGCGCCGGCGGCTTTTTTCGCCAGGACGCCGTAGCTGATGACGGGCGTGGGCGTGGCTTGGGGCGTAAGGTAGACTATTATGTTGTTGCCAGCAATCACCTCGGCGGCAGCAGCGGCAAAGTCTTCGGAAGCGAAGCGGGTATCGTAGCCGATAACGATGCCTCGTTGAGCCAGCTTAGTTTCAGTGAGATAGTCGGCAACGCCCTGCGCGCAGTAGCGGACGTTCTCGAAGGTGAAGTCCTCAGCGATAACGGCGCGCCAGCCGTCCGTGCCGAACTTGATGGGGTTAGCTTTAACGATTTCACTCACCCCCTTGTGTGAAAAAGTAGACTATTTGTCTCGCTCCATCAACTTTTTAATCTTCGCTGCTTCTTTCTCCACGGACTCCTGTTCCCACTTGGAGTCTTTATGGAAGACGAAGACGCCCAGGGCGTGTAAAACGATAGCGACGGTCCAGGCGCCAAGGGGCCAGATAAACCAGGCGTAACCGCCGGGACTGGTGACCGCCCAGATGATGACGAAAACGATATTGAAGATGAGATAAACGGCGAGGTGGGAGAAAAAGCTTTTTTTATCATCAAACCGTTTACGGGCTTTTTGAATAATTTCTTCTTTAGTCGGCTGGGTTGGCATTTTAATGATACCCTTTCTATAATTCTTCTAGTTTTTTATTGATAAGTTCTTGTACTTGAGTGATTTCTTCTCTAATATTTTTTAACTTTTCTAAATCTTCTGTAAGTCTTGCTGCATCTTTATATATACTGACAGACGAGACAATACGAGGATATTCTTCTCGAATTTTTTGTACTTTACTTAAAAGTTCTGAGTCATACTGTAAGTTCATCGCATAGAACAAGTTTCCTTCTTTAAAATAAGTATCCCAATCTTTTAAAGCTTTTACAAGAATTTTTTTTGCTTCGTCCTTGTTATGAAGGCTAGAACTAAAAAATGCTAGAGACGCATTAGAAGCATACAAGTCTTGCTGACTTATCAAAGTAGCTAACTCTTCTCTTAATTTAAGCAGTGGTGCACTTCTAACTTCCCACCTTCTTTTCCTATTTTCAACATCAATTGCCCTGCCAAGTTCAATTTCAAATCGCTCGGCAGAATTTTTTATCTGCATTTTTGTTGTTAGAAAAGTGGCTAAAAATGTTGCTAAAGCTATAATAAAGTTTGAACCAAGTACTAAATAAATAACATCCTTTACTTCCACATTCTCACCCCCCTCTTTCAAAATGTCATTCTGAGCGTAGCGAAGAATCCGTTTATTTAAGTGGAAATCACGGATTCTTCAGTCGTTTCGCTCCTTCAGAATGACATTTTGCTACTTCCCTAGTCCCTCTTTCTTTAAAATAGCCGCTTTATCCGTCTTTTCCCAGGGGAGGTCAAGGTCGGGTCGGCCAAAGTGACCGTAGGCGGCGGTCTGGCGGTAGATGGGACGCCGCAGCTTAAAGTGCTCGATAATGGCGCCGGGGCGGAGGTCGAAGTGCTTATTAATCAGGTCCAGAATTACCCTCGAATCCACCTTTTCCGTATCGAAGGTCTCAATGGAGACGGAGAGCGGGTGGGCTTTGCCGATAACGTAAGCCACCTGTATTTCCAGTCGCTCGGCAAGCCCGGCCGCCACTACGTTCTTAGCGATATAGCGTGCCAAATAAGATGCAGAGCGGTCGACCTTGGTGGGGTCTTTGCCGGAGAAGGAGCCGCCGCCGTGCCGCGCTGCGCCGCCGTAGGTATCCACGATTATTTTGCGTCCGGTGCAGCCGGTATCCGAGACCGGACCGCCGATAACGAAACGACCAGTAGCGTTAACGTAGAATTTAGTATCTTTATCGATATATTTAGCGGGCACTACCTCTTTGATAACGTGCTTGATAACGTCTTTTTCAATTTGAGCATGGGTGACATCCGGGTCGTGCTGGGCGCCGATAACGACGCTATCAACACGCCGCGGGACGCCTTTATTATATTCCACCGTTACCTGTGATTTGCCGTCCGGGCGGAGGTATTTAAGCGTACCGTTTTTCCGGACTTCCGCCAGGCGGCGGCAAAGCCTATGGGCAAGGGAAATGGGGAGGGGCATCAGCTCGGGGGTCTCGCTGCAGGCAAAGCCGACCATCATGCCCTGGTCGCCGGCGCCGATTTCATCAAAGTGGTTGACGCCTTTAGTATCTTTAGCTTCCAGTGACTTGCTCACCCCCATATCGATATCGGCCGACTGCTCTTTAATCGACGATATAATACCTATCGATGCACAGTCGAAGCCGCACTCCGGTTTAGTATAGCCGATATCGCGTAACACCATTTTTACGATATTGGGAACATCGACATAGCATTCGGTAGTGATTTCCCCCAGCACGATAACCAGTCCGGTGGTAGTAGCTACCTCGCAGGCTACTCTGCCGTTAGGGTCTTTGGTCATGATATCGTCCAGGATAGCATCCGCCACCTGGTCGCAGATTTTATCCGGGTGCCCCTCGGTAACGGACTCCGAGGTAAACAGGTATTTCGGCGAGGTATTAAAGCTATTAGACATCTTTTTCCTCCGTGCAGTTCAAAATCCCTCTCACTCTCCCTTTACGAAAGGGAGACGATAGAATCTTTTTTATTCAAGCATTTGTCCCTCTTTTGTAAAGAGGGATTAAGGAAGATTTGTCCCCCTTATTTCACCCTCACCTAGCCTCTCCCTTCAGGGTGAAACTTCAGGATGAACCCATCAAGGGAGAGGAATATTACAGTTAGGTCCCCTCCTCCCAGCTCGTTAGATATTTGCGTTGCGCGGCGGTCAGGGTATCGATAGCGATGCCCATCGCTTTAAGCTTTAGGCGGGCGACCTCTTTATCGATTTCTTCCGGCACGGGGTGGACTTTAACTTCTAGTTTGCCTTTATTCTTGACCAAATATTCCATACATAGTGCCTGGTTGGCGAAGGACATATCCATCACGCTGGCTGGGTGCCCTTCCGCCGCCGCCAGATTTATCAGTCTGCCTTCACCTAGCAGGTAAAGACAGCGCCCGTCCTTAAGTTTATATTCGTCGACAAAGCTGCGGATGGTGCGCTTGTTCTTGCTCAAATTTTCTAAAGCCGGTATGTTGATTTCAGCGTTAAAGTGGCCGCTGTTCGCCAGGATAGCGCCGTCCTTCATCACCTGGAAATGGGCTTCATCGATGACGTTTTTATCGCCGGTAACGGTGATAAAGATATCGCCGATTTTAGCGGCTTCCATAAGCGGCATTACCTGGTAACCCTCCATGACCGCTTCCAGAGCGCGCACCGGCTCCACCTCGATAATGATAACGTGTGCGCCCAGTCCCCTAGCCCTCAAGGCAACGCCGCGGCCAGTCCAGCCATAACCGCATACCACCACCTTTTTCCCCGCCCAGAGGATATTGGTGGCGCGGGTAATGCCATCGATGGTGCTCTGGCCAGTGCCGTAGCGGTTATCGAAGAGGTGCTTGGTATCGGCATCGTTGACGGCGATGAGGGGATACTTAAGCTGCCCGGCTTTATACATGGAGCGCAGGCGGATAACGCCGGTGGTAGTTTCCTCGCTGCCGCCGATAATATTTTTAAGAAGCTCTTTACGTTTTGTATGCAACGTGGTCACGAGGTCGGCGCCGTCATCTATCGTGATATTGGGCTTATGCTCCAAGGCGGCGTTGATGTGCTTATAGTAGGTATCGCCGTCCTCGCCCTTAATGGCGAAGGTGGGGATACCGAACTCCACCAAGGCAGCGGCGACATCGTCCTGGGTGGAGAGGGGATTGGAGGCACAGAGAACGAGGTCAGCGCCGGCCGCCTGAAGTGTTAATCCCAGGTTAGCGGTCTCCGAAGTAATGTGCAGGCAGCCGGAGATGCGCACGCCTTTTAAAGGCTTCTCTTTCTCGAACCTCTTGCGTATCAGCCCAATGACTGGCATCTCGCGGAAAGCCCATTCGATACGCTTTTTGCCCGAGCCGGCTAAAGCGAGGTCTTTAACATCATAGTCTTTAGAAACCATAAAAACTCCCTCAAGTCACCTTTAGTGCCAACAACCAATGATACATCAAAAACGTGAGATTATTCAAACTAAAAAGAATAAAAAGAATTCGGCTAGCCTATACCCCAGTCACGATAGCCTTGCTTGATGATCGCCGCATACTCCTTCGAGGGGAGGGATTCCTCAAGCTGGCCGGACTTGATGAAAGTGACCGCCTGGTGCGGCTGGTTATCTTCGTCGAAGACGGTGATATTCATGCGCGCATAGCCGACCTCATATTTATCGAGCTGTTTAAGGCAGACTTCGGTGACCTCGTAAATAGCCCCGCGCACCTTTTCGCCGCGGAAGGGTTTTATCGAAGCCGTGCCGCCATGCCAGATGCGGGACCAGCCGGCGAAAACGAGCTTGTAGTTAGGCAGAATTGCTGTGAAGCGCGGTTTAGCTTCCGGGCAGCGTTCCCGCATTTGCTGCTTGCTCAAATTGCTGGCGTAAGCAAAGTAAAATAGTATTTTATTGGGAAGTGTCAATTTTGTCCTCTATTTTCATCATGGTGATATATTATCAAAAGGGCGATTTATTTTTTACCTAAAAGCTCCGCGACCGTGCTGTCACCACTGGCGGAGGGATAATATTTCAGATAGGAATTGTAGTAAGGGTCTTTGCCCATGAGGTTCATCGTAGAAGAAATGCCCTGTGATAAAGTCATATTTGCCGTTAAAAGATTGTTCAGGAGGTCTAACGTAACCGCATCGACATGTTCCAGGGTAACGACGTCGCTCCAGCCGATATAAGCCACCGCTCCCTTTTCGACAAAAGCCGCCGGCAAATCGTTATATTTATAGCTTTCGCAGCCCATCGCCAGGATGATAGAGCCATTGAATTTTCCATCAGCACGCTTGATAAACTCGGAGTTGACGGCAAACACCAGCGGAGAATTTTCGTCCATCATCGCGTTGGAGACCCTATCGGCCAGCTGGTCGCCGACATACTTGGTAGTGGTATAGTTTTCCGCAGTAAACAGGTAGGTAGTATCCAGCACTCTGGTGGTATTATCCGCCTCAAGGCTGACCAGCAAACCGGAATGTACCCTTAAAATGATGAACCTGTAGCCGAGCGACGGGAGTTTATGGTAGAAATCCACGGTAACATCGGTGCCTTTCCAGACATCAACAGTAAAGCCGTAAGACTCGAGGATATGAGTGGCAGCGGCGATGAATTCCGGATTGTACTCACGCATGGTAAGCTGGTCGACGATGACGGCTTTATTAGAGTTGGGGGTAACGGTGGGGGGAGGCGTATTACAGCTCGCCAGCAAAACCAACGCCACTAATACCAAAATAGCTATAGGGATTTTAAGAAAAAATCTCACTCTACTTTAAGTATACGTGACAGTGGGTATTTTCTCAACGGGAGGAAATTAATTATTTACTAAGTGATTTATGATAAAAATCAGCTTGCTTATATCTTCGTATCGGGCGGCTCGGGACCACCATGCCCATGTTGTGTTTCAATCACCTGCAGACGTTTATCACCGGTAACGACGATACCGAAGGTCTTTAGCAGCGCATCAGGTGTTAACACGTCCTGCGGCGCGCCGATAGCTACTACTTTACGAGCCAGGAGCATTACCTGATGGCAAAGCGCCGCTTCTTCCTGGATATCATGCGTGGCTACAATAATGGAGGCTCCCCGGCGCAGCTCATTATTAACTGCCTGCAAATAGAGCTCCCTTCCGCCGGCGTCCAAACCAGATGTCGGTTCATCAAGCACCAGCAGGTCCGCCCGATGAGCTAGAACCTGAGCCACATAAGTCCGCTGTTGCTGCCCGCCGGACAGAGACCGTAATGGAGAGTCAGCCAGTTTCTCAATACCCATGGTGCGCATGGCAGAAAAAACAATTTCATCGTCCCGCTGGCCCATGCGTTTCCACAGCCCGTAAAGAGGGAATCGGCCCATGCGCACGACATCTATGGCTCGAATCGGTAATACAAATCCAGAGTGGTGGAACTGGCCAAGATAGGCAATTCGGCGGTGGTAACTGCCGGGAGGCATGCCGAATACTGACAGCTGACCTCCAAGAGATGGTAACAGTCCCACAATTGTTTTCAGGAGAGTCGATTTACCACAACCATTGGTGCCGATAAGGGCGATGGCCTTGCCCTGCTTTAACTCGAAGTTGATGTCGGCTACAACGACATCATTAGAGTAACCGATATCAAGCGCTTTGGCCTGTATACACGGAGCGCCGGCGCTCCCTGGCGGAATAACAATTTTTCCCTGACTATCCATGTGTCAACTCCCGGGGATGAACCGGCCGATGATGACGTATATTCTGAATAATAAACGTAATAAAAAAAATTACTACAGTTACCAGTATTATGGTGGCACCCGCGGCCAGGTTAAAGTGGTAGCTAATCAGCAAACCTGAGTACATTGACAACACTCCAAAGAAAATCGCCCAGGCCATCATGGCTTCTATCCTTCTTGAAAGGAGGGCACCGGCACCAGCCGGTGCGATGAGCAAGCCGAAAACAAGCAAGGTGCCGACTGTTTGGAAAGATACAATGACCGTAATTGCAATCATGAAGAGCATGATATTATGATAGAGACGGACCGAGAAACCGGCCACTTCTGCCTGTTCCGGGTCAAAGCTAAGCATTAAAAATGGGCGGCGGCAGATGATAGCGATAGCCACAATAACGAATGTGGCCACAAACTGAATCAGGATGGACTGGATGCTGATACCCAAAATCTCACCAAACAATATTCGGGTGAGGTCACCACTAAAGGAGTTCGAGCGGGATACAATTACCACACCCAAAGACAGCATTCCAATGAATAGAAGCCCAATGGCGGTGTCCGAGGACAATCGCGACCGCTGTGTAATCAGGGTAATACCACCTATCATGAACGAAGCGCCGATAGCCGCTCCAATTATACCCGGGAAACCTACCAGAATCGCTACGGCAATACCGGGTAACACGCCATGGGCGAGCGCATCGCCGATAAAGGCTAGCCCTCGCAGGATAACAAAAGTACCGGCAATGGCGCAGGCGATAGAGACCAGGATTCCCGCAATAAAAGCCTGGAGCATAAAGCCATTGGATGAGAAAGGTGTTATAAACAAATCCATAATTGCAACCTTTTCTATTTTAGCGCGTTGGCAATGACATTAGCCAAATCCCTCATGAATGTGAAATAGGAACCATCGCTGGATAAGGCGTGCGTGGTAAGCTCCACTACTTTTACCCCGGTTTCATCACCGATGGCTTTGGCCACGGCGGGCGATGTGCCAAGCTCGGTAAATATTGCTTTAACATGGTTATCCTCAATGGCCTGCTTGAGCGCGGCCAGGTCCGCCGCCGAGACTTCCGCTTGTGATGATAGGCTGGGTATAATTACTCCAATCAGCTTGAAACCGTAGCGCTGGGCAAAATATCCCATGGATTCATGACCGGTAACCAACTTACGGTCTGCCTGGGGTATTTGTGCCATAATATTAGCAACTTCGGTGTTCAAGCTGTCCAACTGGTTTTCCAGGTCCGTTGCTTGGGCAGCCACATCCAGATTAAGGTCTTTCATAAGAGCAGGAACGAGCGCACTGACAACACTCTTCATCGTTACCGGGTCCATCCAGAGGTGGGGGTCGGCGGCGCCAACTGCCTGGTCGGGGTCGCCGGAGGGAATTCCCTCGCCGGTTCCCACATAACGTACCGAAATGTAATCCGAAGCCGTAAAGAACTTGACGCCCTTACTTTTGGCCGCCTCAAGCGTCTTTTCCATGCCGCCCTCAAGTCCAAGCCCATTTTCTATCACTAGGTCGGCTTTGTTAATTGTTTCTATATCTTTGGCGGATGGCTCCCATTCATGCGGGTCCAATCCATTGGGAACGGACACAGTCACGGTAGCTTGATTGCCAACCAGGTCTTTTACTAAAGAGCCAAGAATAGAATAGGTAACAACAATGGACTTCTTGCCGGTGTTACTTGTAACCTCTGACTGACAGGCCAGCGTGGTAAAAAGGAGCAGCATTGCAAGAATGGACAGTAATACAAATTTGCTTTTCATCTTGCCCCCCTATCCCGGCCCTTTCTGTGAATAATTGTGTTTCCTCCGATAATGCCGATAGAATATTACGGCTAGAGAGCCGATAACGGCGATGCCCGATATCCACCTCGCCGTGGGAAAACCAGCGATAGTCCAGACATCAATTTTCAACCCTTCAAGGGCAAATCTGCCGATACCGTAATAAATAACATAAGACAGGAATATATCACCATCAAAAAGCTTAGTTTTAAGCTTCCGCGCGATAATCATAAGTACGATAAAGCCGGTCAAATCCCAGATGAACTCATAAAAAAAGAGCGGGTGGAAATGAGTATAGGCTTCATAACCGGGGAGGCGGTGGGCGGGGTCAATATAGATAGCCCAGGGAAGGTCGGTAGGATAACCGTAAAGCTCCTGATTAAAGAAATTGCCCCATCTGCCGATAGCCTGCGCCAGAATAAGACCGGGGGCGATGATATCTAGCCAGCGCAAGGTGCTGATTTTACGCCACTTAGTATAGATAATAACGCCAATAGCACCTCCGATAACCGCGCCGTAAATCCCCAGTCCGGCAAATCCGAAGATTTCCGCCGGGTGCTGGCTGTAATAATTCCACTGGTCGATAACGTGGTAGAGGCGGGCACCAATAACGCCTAAGGGAATAACGATTAAGGCCATATTGAGAAGATGCTGGAGTGGTTCTCCGTGCCTCTTCGCCTCGATAAAAGCCACTATCAAACAGGCGAATACTCCGGTGGCAAGCATCAAGCCGTACAGATGTATGGAAAAAGGGCCTATATTAAAATCAGATATCATTACTTTGCCATCCTAATTAACACTCATCGTTAAGGGATGCCATCACCTTGATTGTTAGCACCGTAAGCCAATGATTTTTTACGGCACTCGCGGCACTGCCCCAGAAACTCCAGCAAATGGTCATTTATTTTAAACCTGGTCTCGGCGGTAAGCCTACGTTCTAGGTCCCCGAGGTCGCAATCGGTAAAATCGATAACCTTACCACAGTCGGAGCAGATGAGATGGTGGTGGTGCTCGGAGGGACGGTGCATTAGATAGCTCCGGCAGCTGCCGCCAGCATGCGTCTCGCAAATTAAATCGAGCTCGGTGAGGATTTCCAGTGTGCGGTAAATGGTAACGAGACCGACAGATGGATATTCGCGTTGGACTCTTTCATGAATTGCCGCCGGCGTAAGGTGCTCGTGGGAATCAATAATCGCGCCGATGATGACACGGCGCTGCGGGGTTATTTTATAGCCGTTTTTGCGCAGCTCATGTTCAATCTTTTTTTCGGTATAGACCATTTCAGGCATCCAAATGAAAATGATTTTCAATTAGAAATTTAACACAACGGGAGAGGTTGTGTCAATGGGAGAAAGGAGTAGGAGTTTACAATTGACAGTTAACAACAGGTATTTTTGAGGAAAGCAGAATAAAGCCGCTTTTATTGTCCTGAATGTGTTAGATATGGTAGAATTGAAAAGTGTAAGTAAATATATGCGTTGATGCGCAAATTATTGACATTTGGCTACGCTTACTGATATAATAACTAGAATAAATTAACGTAATGCGTGAAAAATAATGAAAAAAACTTTGCAATTGCTATCAGGCAATGAGGCCCTGGCTCTCGGCGCTTACCACGCCGGCGTACAGGTGGCCGCCGCTTACCCCGGCACCCCCAGCACCGAGATACTGGAAAACCTCTCCCGCTTTAAGGACATCTACGCCGAGTGGTCGACCAATGAGAAGGTGGCGATGGAGGTGGGGATGGGGGCGGCTTACACCGGCGCGCGGGCCATGGTTTCGATGAAGCATGTAGGATTGAACGTCGCCAGCGACCCCTTTATGGCGGCCTCTATCACGGGCATCATCGGGGGACTGGTGGTGGTTACCGCCGATGACCCGCAGATACACAGCTCCCAGAACGAGCAGGACAACCGCCATTACGCCCGGCTCGCCAAGGTGCCGATGCTGGAGCCGAGCGACAGCCAGGAAACTTACGACCTGATGGGCTTCGCCTTCGATATCAGTGAGGCGTTCGATACCCCGGTGCTTTTCCGCACCACCACCCGTATCGCCCACTCAAAATCAGCCGTGAATGTAACTAGAAGCCGCAAGGTGAAAAATACATCGCCGGTTTTTCATTTCAATCCGCAAAAGTACGTCATGTTGCCGGTCAACGCTTTACCACGCCACGCCCTCGTCGAGAAACGCATGGTAAAGCTGGCGAGGTTCTGCGAGACCTTCCCCATGAACCAGATTATCTGGAACAAAAAGAAAATCGGCATCGTTACCAGCGGCGTAGCCTATCAGTACGCCAGAGAGGTCTTCCCGGAAGCCTCGTTCCTCAAATTGGGCATGACCTGGCCGCTGCCGCAGAAAATGATTAAAGACTTCGCGGCAAAGGTTGATAAACTTATCGTTATCGAGGAGCTGGACCCATTTTTACAGGACAATATCAAGTCGATGGGTATTAAAGTTGATGGTAAGGAGTTCATCCCGCTGGTGGGCGAACTGAATACGCGCATCGTCACTGAGAGCAGCGTCGGCGTCGGACTAATACCGGATTTAGAAAAAAGTGTGATATTGCCCCCCGCCCCGGGACTCCCCCGTCGACCGCCTTTACTCTGTCCCGGCTGCCCTCACGCCGGCATCTACTATACGCTGAACACTATTGGCCAGCGCTCCAAGCTTTTGGAAAGCAAAGAGCCGCAGGAGCCGAAGCTGATTGTCACCGGCGATATCGGCTGCTACACGCTGGGGGCTTACCCGCCCCTCAACGTCCTGGACACGACCGCCTGCATGGGCGCGGGCATCGGGCAGGCGCTGGGCATAGAAAAAGCGGGCGTCAAGAGCAAGATTGTAGCAGTCATCGGCGACTCCACCTTTATGCATTCCGGCATCACCGGGCTGGTGGACGCCGTTTACAACGAGGGGCATATAACGATTTTAATATTGGATAACCATACTACAGCGATGACCGGTCACCAGCAGCACCCGGGCACCGGTATCTCGGCGCAGGGTAAAGAGACTCATGCCGTGGATATCGAGAGTTTATGCCGGGGTATCGGCGTTAAAGATTTGAAAGTCATCAACGCCTTCGATTTAAAGGCTTTAAGAACTGGCGTGAAAGACTCGTTGGAGAGGCTGGAGCTATCGGTCATCATCGTGCGCGGAGCTTGCGCCGTGCAGGTAAGGAGGCGAGAGCATCCACGCAAGGTAGATGCTGAAAAGTGTACGCAGTGCGACATGTGTTTAAGAATTGGCTGCCCGGCTATCCAGAGCGTTGACGGAAAGGTATTTATCGAACCGACACTTTGCGCCGGGGATATCTGCACGATTTGCGAGCAACTGTGCCCGCAGAAGGCGATTGGTGCTTAACAAAATGGCGTCATTCTCAGGCTTGACCCGAGAATCCAGTCGCTCTTTTACCCGCCACTGGATTCCCACTTACGCGGGAATGACGGAATATATAAAGGCGATTAGCGTGTAAGGAGTAAATATTTTAATAGTGTCATTCTGGCGTAGGCTTCAGCCTTCAGGCCGAGCCTTCTGTCCGAGGCCCGAGTTCAGCCCTAGGGCCAGAATCCAACTAATGTCCCTCTCCCTCGATGGGTTCATCCTGAAGGTTCACCCTGAAGGGAGAGGGAAGGGTGAGGGTGAAACACATGAGTTATTTACCCCTCACCTTAGTCCTCTCCCACAAGGGGAGAGGAGATATTGGATTCCAGCCGGAGTTTACCCCGTACTCTGATACGGGGCTGGAATGACGAAAATATAAGGGTTAATATACAAAAATGAAAAAGATGGATATTCTAATAACCGGGGTAGGGGGACAAGGGGTCGTCCTCGCCTCAGACATTATAGGCGAGACGGCTATCACCGCCGGCTTCGACGTTAAGAAAACTGATACGCTCGGGATGGCGCAGCGAGGCGGTAGCGTGGTCAGCCATGTGCGGCTAGGGGAAAAGGTGTGGTCGCCGCTGATTAAAGAGGGGGAGGTAGACCTACTCTTAGCTTTCGAGAAACTGGAGGCAGCGCGGTGGAGTCATTTCCTTAAACCCGGCGCCGTCGCCATCATCAATAGCTACGAGCAACCGCCGCAGTCGGTCAGCCTGGGGCAGGAAAAGTACCCCACCGATAAAGAAATAGTCGCCGCTCTGAAAAGGCGTACCAATAAGATATATTTTATCGATGCTAATAAAAGGGCGAAAGAGCTGGGCAATGTGAGAACACTGAACATCTTTATGCTGGGCTGCCTCTCCGCCTTCGCACCGCTGGATATCAAAGTCTGGCAGGAGAACATTGCGCGGCGCATGCCGGAGAATATTCGCGATATCAACCTGAAAGCGTTTGATTTAGGCAGAAAGGAAATCGTAGGTGTCCGTATCGGAAAAAGTTAAAAAGGGTATGGAGTTGGGGTCGTGGATTCGGCGTATGTTCGAGGAAGGCATCGCCATGAAGAAGCAGTTCGGCGAGGAGAATATCTACGACCTTTCGCTGGGCAATCCGGTGATGGAGCCGCCGCCGGAGTTCAAACGCGAGCTTAAGCGCCTGGCGAACCATCCTTACAAAGGCATGCACGGCTATATGGTGAATGCCGGCTATCCCGAGACGCGGGCAGCCGTCGCTGCGCAGTTGACTAAAGAGACGGGCATAAAGCTCACGGAAAATGACATCATCATGTCCGTGGGGGCGGCGGGGGCGATTAACGTTGCCCTCAAGACCATCCTCGACCCCGGTGATGAAGTCATCGTCTTCATCCCGTGGTTCGTGGACTATTTCAACTATATCCAGAATCACGACGGCGTCGTTAAGCCCCTCCCCACCGACGAGGATTTTATGCCCCGACTGGACGTGCTGGAGAAAAACATCGGGCCGAGGACGAAGGCGCTATTGATTAATTCCCCCAACAACCCCACCGGCGTCGTTTACAGCGCTGACCTGATGACGAAGATAAGCGATATCCTGCGGAAAAAAGAAAAAGAGTATGGAACGGAGATATTTCTTATCAACGATGAGCCGTATAAAAAAATTATTTATGATGGGGTTAAATACGCCTCGCCGCTGAACTTCCACCGGCACAGCATCATCGCCACCTCGCACTCCAAGGACCTCTCTATCGCCGGCGAGCGTATCGGCTACATGGCGCTACACCCGGACTGCGAGCAGCACGACGATATGATTAAGGGTTTCGTTTTCTGCACGCGTGTGCTGGGGTTTATCAACGCCCCGGCTTTTATGCAGAACGTGGTAACGAAAATCCAGGACGTAACCATACCCGTCAGCGAGTACCAGCGCCACCGCGACTTTATCTATAACAACCTGGTAAGGATGGGCTACACCGTCAATAAGCCGCAGGGGGCTTTCTATATCTTCCCCAGGTGCCCCATCGAGGACGACGTGGCTTTTGTGCACGAGCTGCAGCACGAGCACCATGTTTTAACGGTGCCGGGAGTAGCTTTCGGCGTGCATGGCTATTTCCGTTTAGTCTACTGCGTGGACGATGCGCTTTTAGAGAAGTCTATGCCCGGGCTGGAGAAGATAGCGAAGAAGTTCGGGCTGATGAAGTAGATTCCTCTTTCTGTGATGAAGGTGTTTTTTAATGGACAGAGCTTACATAGTCGAAAACAATGAATCGCGCGAAAGGCTCATTAAACTGGTCAACGAGATAACCGATAAGGAACTCGAGCTGGTTATCTATAAAGAAGGCTGGACAATTGCCGTTATGCTAGGGCATTTAGCGTTCTGGGATGAGCGGCGACGGGTTATGCTGAAGATATGGAAAGAAAAGGGTGTGTCCCCTATTCCGTATATATTAGATATCGTTAATGATACCTTAATCCCTATATTACTCGCTATCCCCCCAAGAAAAGTCGCCGAACTGGCCGTTTCCACCGCCGAGGCGCTTGATAAAGAACTTGAGGAACTATTGCCGGAAATGATAACGTCGATTGAGGCTTTGCAGGAACCAACCGCCCTAAACCGCGGCATCCATCGTAAGATGCACCTGGACGAAATAGATACATTTTTAAAAACCAAGCGAAAGGCGAAATAAAGATTTACTTTTTTACCATTCCGGCGAAAGCCGGAATCCAGCATACACTGGAGTAACTGGATACCGACTTGCGTCGGTATGGCTGTATGTTCGCTGGGTTTTCTACGTTTGCTTTTTTCAAAAAATCTATGCTATACTTTTGCAGTGCTCCGAAGCTATAAACACCAATGCGGGCGCATAAAAAGCAGATAAGTTTTCCAGATATTCAGAGGTCCATTTGCTAGCTAGTTACGGATTAATCGGACTATTCCTGGTTGTGGCTATCCTCTTTTCCTTTACGATGGTCGTTATTCCTATTATCTTAAGATACCTGAAAATCGTCCCCAGCAACCCTAACCCCACCAAGAACTCCATCTTCGAATGCGGCATGGAGACCATCGGGAAGACCTGGGTGCAGTTCAACTTCCGCTACTATTTTTACGCCCTCGTTTTTCTCGCCCTCGATGTGCTGGTAGTCTTTCTCTATCCGTGGGCGGTGCAGCTTAAGCAGCTGGGGGCGTTCAGTCTTTACGTCGTCCTGATTCTGGTGGGCATTGTTTTAGTCGGCTACATCTATGCCTGGAAGAAGAAGGTTCTGGAATGGAAATAAGCAGCGATAGAGAGTATATCTATGACGCCGCAGAGCTTGACCGGCATGAAGGTCAGGTTATCGAAAAGCTGAAAGCATCGAGCCGGAAGTCTATCCCCGATCCCGATGCCTGGCTGGATGAAGACATAAAACGCAATATCGTCCTCACCTCGTTGGACTGGGTGCTTAACTGGGCGCGGCGCTCTTCCCTGTGGACCGCCG
Source organism: Dehalococcoidales bacterium (assembly GCA_050014095.1). Lineage (GTDB taxonomy): Bacteria > Chloroflexota > Dehalococcoidia > Dehalococcoidales > RBG-16-60-22 > RBG-13-51-18. The sequence continues at coordinate 283,019 of JBEKDZ010000001.1, forward strand.
TGTGCTACCCCGCTTGCTGCGGTATGGAATGGATGGCTACACTGGCGCCCCGCTTCGACGCTTCCCGTTTCGGTATGGAAATTATGCGAGCTTCGCCACGCCAAGCCGACCTCCTGATTACGGCGGGAACGCTCACCTGGAAAATGGCGCCGAATGTCAAACGCATTTACGACCAGATGCCGGAGCCCAAGTGGGTAATTGCCATGGGCGCCTGCGGCATCAGCGGCGGCATCTTCCGCTCGGGTTATAACGTCGTCCCGGGCTACAATAAGATAATCCCCGTAGACGTCTACGTGCCCGGCTGCCCGCCGCGTCCGGAAGCCCTGATTTACGGCATTCAACAACTCCAGAAGAAGATTGCGAAAATAAAAGCCGTGCCTGATTTGCCTAAGCTACCGAATCCTTTAAAGAAAGGTAAAAAGTAATGACCGCCGCCCTTTCCGCCAAGGAAATTGTCAGCCAGTTGAGTGCCAGGTTCCCCGGAGCTATCGAGGAAGCCGGCTTGGATAGCGCTCTGGTAAAAAGCGAATCTCTACCGGCAGCGGCAGAATATCTCAAGACCGCCGAAGGGCTCAAGTACGAATATTTGAACTATATCACCGCTGTTGACTATTACGACTATTTCGAGGTTGTTTATATGCTGACCTCGCTGGAATATAATCGCTCTGTCACTTTTAAAGTCCGCTGCTATTCCCGCGATAATCCCTCCGTACCTTCGTTAACGGGGCTTTATCAGGGGGCGGACTGGCAGGAGCGGGAGGTTTACGACCTCATGGGCATCACGTTCGAGGGGCACCCGAACCTAAAACGCATCTTCCTCTGGGAAGGATATAATGGATATCCTTTGCGAAAGGACTGGAATCGGTGACGACCACGCAGGAATTAACTCTTAAAACCGAGCCTTTCGTGCTGAACATGGGTCCGCTGCACCCCAGTACCCACGGCGTTTACCGCATGAGGGTGACGCTGGATGGGGAGGTCGTGCTTGATATCGAGCCGATTTTTGGCTATTTGCACCGCGGCATTGAGAAGCTCATGGAAGAACGCACTTACACCGGCTGTATACCCCTTACCGACCGCCTGGATTATGCGTCCGCCATGAGTAATAATTTCAGCTACTGCCTGGCGGTGGAAAAGCTGGCAGGCATCAAGGTGCCGGAGCGCGCGGAATACATCCGCGTTATTACCGCCGAGTTGCAGCGTATCGCTAACCACTGCCTGGCTATCGGCGCGATGTTGAACGACGCTGGAGCGCTCGGTACACCCTTCTTTTACCTCTGGCGTCAGCGTGAGAAAATCTATGACCTTTTTGAGATGCTCTGCGGGCAGCGCGTTTTGTATAATTATATGCGTATCGGTGGCGTGAGCCAGGATTTACCCGATGAGTTCCTGCCGGCGGTAAAGAAATTTATCCCGCAGCTGCGTCATTTTATCGATGAATATGAGTTTTTCCTCAAGCAAAACGAGATATTAATAGCCCGCGCTAAAGGCGTCGGCATCCTGTCTAAAGAGCTAGCCACCAACTACGGCATCAGCGGTCCAGTGGCGCGCGCCAGTGGCATTAGGTGGGACCTGCGTAAAAACGACCCCTACTCGGTTTACGACCGCTTCGAGTTCGATATCCCGACCCGCGAGAACGGGGATTGCTACGACCGCTATCGCGTGAGGATGGAGGAGATGAAGCAAAGTCTACGCATCGTCGAGCAGTCCGTGAAGCAAGTGCCCGGCGGGCCTTTTAGAACCGAAGTAAACCAGGTTATCCGCCCCCCAGCGGGAGAGGCTTACGCCCACATCGAGGGACCCAAAGGCGAGTTGGGCTATTATATCGTGTCGGATAACTCTATCGCGCCCTATCGCAGCCATATACGCTCCACCAGCCTGATAAACCTCGGCGCTTTACGGCAGATGGTGAAAGGTTGGAAGGTAGCCGACCTTATTTTAATCTTCGGCAGCATCGATATTACCATGGGAGAGGTAGATAGATAGTGAGTGGCGGTGAATTAATAATAAACACACCACTTGCCATGCAGGTAACGCCGGCGGACTGGCCCGGCGGCTACTGGTGGCACTGGCTGTTTTTCACCGTCGCTATCATCGTTTTTATGTTGGTCATGGTCATCGGCGCTATCTATATCGAGCGCCGCGCCATGGGCAAAATGCAGTCACGCATCGGTCCCAATCGCACAGGTCCTTTTGGACTGCTACAGCCGGTGGCAGACGCTATTAAAGTGCTGCTTAAAGAAAACATCGTCCCCGGCACAGCGGATAAAATCGTGCACTTCCTGGCGCCCATCGTCGCCTTCACGCCGGTGCTGATGATTTTCGCGGTCATTCCTTTCCAGAACGGGGCACTATTAGCCGACCTTAATATCGGCATCCTGTACGTTGTAGCGGTCAGCTCCATCGCCACCGTGGGTGTTTTCATGGCGGGGTGGGGCTCCGGCAATAAGTACTCCCTGCTCGGCGCCATGCGCGACATCGCTGCTGTGGTCAGCTATGAAATCCCGCTGGTACTGGCGATTATCGGCGTGGTTATCGTCTCCGGCTCTCTATCCATGAATGAGATAGTCACATCGCAGGACATACCTTATATCCTGGTACAACCTCTTGGTTTTTTGCTCTTCTTCATCGCCGCCTGCGCGGAAATTAACCGCAGTCCCTTCGACCTTACGGAGGCGGATTCTGAACTCACCGCCGGCTTCCATACCGAGTATTCCGGCATGAAGTTCGCCATGTTTTACCTGGTGGAATATGCCGAGGCGATGGCGATGTCCGCTGTTATCACCACGCTCTTCTTAAGCGGCTGGCGGGGACCCTGGCTGCCGCCCTGGCTCTGGTTCATCATTAAAACAGTCATCGTCTTCTTCGTCATGGTCTGGACGCGGACGACCCTGCCGCGCGTGCGCATCGACCAGCTTATGGGTCTGGCGTGGAAATTTGTTCTCCCACTGGCATTAATCAATCTCTTTATCACCGCCATCGAGGTCATCTTTTGGCCGGACGTTTCACAGTGGTTTTTCGTTATCGTCAATATCGCCCTAGCGGCGATACTGGTAATTTTGTTTTCGAAACTATTTAAACCGGGATGGGGCAGAGTTGAAGTTTGAAAATTTCGGCATCGGCATGCTAAAGGGGATGGCGGTCACTATCCTGCATCTCTTCCGGCACGCTTCGGTATCGCAGTACCCGGAGCAGCGCCTCAACATCTCAAGGCGGAGTCGCGGCAACGAGCTGGTTTGGAGTCGCGAGCGTTGCACCGGCTGCGCCACCTGCGCCAAGGCATGCCCGCAGGGGGCTATTGAAATCGTCACCGCCACCGATATGGCAGAAAACAAATATAAGGTGGAAACCTACCGGGTGGATACCGGCTACTGCATCCAGTGCGGCTTATGCGTGGAGGCTTGCCCCTACGACGCTGTTTTTCTGGGCTATTCTTACGAGCGGGCGAGATACCGCCGCGCCGAGCTGGTACAGTCCAACGACGAGCTGCTGGAGAGTCCGCAAAGACCCGTTAGCGGCTATTTCCACCCCGATATTGCGGAGAAGCTGCCCAAGCAAACCCTGCTGATAGAAAAAGTCGTGGAGAAAAGAAAATAATGGGACAGACGGTAGCATTCTGGATAATGGCTGTCGTGATAGTGGGGACGGCACTGGCTGTGGTATTCCTGCGCAACGTCTTCCGCGCCGCCCTGACACTGATACTCTGTTTTATCGCCGTGGCGGGGATTTACATTACTTTGAGCGCCGACTTTTTGGCGGCGGTGCAGATACTGGTATACGTCGGCGCGATATCCGTATTGATTATTTTAGCGATTATGATGACCCGCGGTATCCAGAAAGGCGACCCGGCCAATAAGCTACAGATTCCCGCCGCTATCGTGGCAGCGGTATTGCTGGGAATCCTGGTATACGCGGTTACCAGCACCCCCTGGGGTATTTCGTCCCAGCCGCCGCTGACGCCAACCACCGAGCCATTAGCCGCCAAGCTCTTTAGCGAAAACGGTTATATACTGCCGGTGCTGACCGGCGCCACGCTGTTGCTGGCGGCGATACTGGGCGCTATCGTTATCACGAGGGAGAATCATAAGTGACTATCGGACTGACACATTATCTGGTGCTATCGGCAGTGCTGTTCTGCATCGGGCTTTACGGCGCGCTGACCCGGCGTAACGCTGTAATCATCTTAATGTGCATCGAGCTGATGCTTAATGCCGTGAATATCAGCCTAATCGCCTTTTCCAGCTACGTGGTGCCCCAGCTATTGACCGGGCAGGTCTTTGCCATCTTCGTGATGGTGGTAGCTGCCGCCGAGGTAGCCGTAGGCTTGGCGATAGTGCTGGCGATGTTCCGCCATTTTAAAGATATCGACATTAATAATATTAACCTGCTCAAGTGGTAAGCACAGAGAGAAAAAACAATGGAAGACGAGAAAAAGGAAGAAGAAAAGAAGAGGAGGAGAACAATGAAGACGGCGGGTGGTCTCGCGGGGGCTTTCTGGTTTGCCGGCTGGCTGTTTGCCATCGGCTTCGCCCATCTGGTATGGTGGAAAATCATCCTGGGCATCGTGGTCTGGCCGTACTTCCTGGGCACATACATGGGAGGGTAAACCGGATTGGGGCGTTTAAGAGGGGCGAAGCCCCTCTTCCTAAAAACCTCCCCCTCTCCGTCAACGGAGAGGGGGACATAGGGGGTGAGGTAATATGAACAAAAAATGGACTGGATATAGTTTAGCAATTTTTCTCTCAGGAGTCGTTTTACTAGCAACTGGCATTATTGAATGGCTCGTGCCTCAAGTAGAAAAAGTCACTATAGATTTTATAAAAGATAATCCGAAAGCCTTTCTTTATGCCGTTTTTGGAATAGTATTTATACTCGTATCTGTTATATGGAAAGGTGATAAACACCCTTAGATGTGGATTGAAGTTAAAAAAACGCAAACTTTAGCTATTGCCGAGGCATGGAAGGAATGCTTCGAGGGGGAAGGTATTCCTACGCGCATTATGCCGCAGAAAGGCTTGCCGGAAGGGCGGGAGATTACGCCATATTCCGTTTTAGTACCGCAGGATAAAGAGCACGTTATTAAGGACATTTTAAGGAAGCTATGATACCTTATCAGCTTATCTGGCTCATCATGCTGCTGCCGCTGGCGTCGTTCATCGTCAACGGACTGCTCATACGGCCGTTTGTTAAACCTAAGAGCAAGGTTTACGGCTATATTACCATCGCGTCGATAGCCATCTCGGCAGTGTTTTCTGTCTGGGCGCTTTTCAACGTGATGTCTAACCGCCAACTAACCGTGCCAGACGTTAGCTGGATAACCATCGGCAGTTTCAACTTCCACGTCGGCATCATCATGGACCAGCTTGCCGCCATCATGGCAGTCGTCGTCTCGGTTGTCAGCCTGATGGTGCAGATATACTCGATGGGCTACATGGAGCATGATGAGGCGGGCTACTACCGCTATTACTCCTTCATGTCGTTATTCACCTTCTCCATGCTGGGACTGGTTCTTTCCGATAATTTGCTTTTCACCTTCGTTTTCTGGGAGATGGTGGGGCTTTGCTCCTACCTGCTCATCGGATTCTGGTTCCATAAGCCCTCGGCCGCCAACGCCGCCAAGAAAGCCTTTATCGTCACCCGTATCGGCGACTTCGGTTTCCTGGCGGGGATTTTAATACTTTATTTTAACGCCCATACTTTTGATATCGCGCAGCTGCACAGTCTGGCGGTCAGCGGTCTGCTGGGCGGGTCGGCTTTAATGTGGGCATGTATCGGTCTGTTCGGCGGGGCTATCGGCAAGAGCGCTCAGTTCCCGCTCCACGTCTGGTTGCCGGACGCTATGGAAGGCCCCACCCCCGTCAGCGCCCTCATCCATTCGGCGACGATGGTCTGCGCTGGCGTCTTCCTGGTAGCACGCATGATGCCCCTCTTCGTCTCCTCCCCAGATGCCATCAGAATCGTCGCTACTATTGGCGGATTTACAGCTATCTTCGCCGCGACGATGGGCTTGGTGGCTAACGACATCAAGCGCGTGCTGGCTTACTCCACTATCAGCCAGATTGGCTACATGATGCTGGGGTTGGGAGCAGCGGGGACGGCTTTAGCTTCGCAAATCCACAGCGGGGGAATCATCTCAACTAACGAAGAAATTATTATTTTGGCTAAGGGTGCGGTGGCAGTAGGCATGTTCCACCTGTTCACCCATGCTTTCTTCAAAGCACTTCTTTTCATGGGCGCGGGCAGCGTCAACCACGCTACAGGCACCTTCGATATGCGGCAGATGGGCGGCTTACGCAAAACCATGCCCTGGACGTATGCTACGTTTCTTATCGGCTCGTTGAGTCTGGCGGGCATCTGGCCTCTAGCGGGATTCTGGAGCAAGGACGAGATACTCGCCACCGCATTTACGAGTCAGCCGGTGCTGTTCTGGCTGGCTTTGATAACCGTATTCCTGACGGCTTTTTATATGTTCCGCGCCATTTTTATGACCTTCCACGGGGAGTACCGCGGCGGCGATAAGGAAAGCGGTAAGGACTACCGTCATACCCACGAATCGCCGTGGGTGATGGTAGCGCCGCTGGTGTTTTTAGCTTTACTAGCGATTGGCGCCGGCTGGTGGAACGCTAGCGGCGGTTTCAGCTCCTTCATGGGAGGGGAATCGGAGGCGGGGAGCGGCATAGTGGCAATCTTCAGTATCTTTACCCATACGGTCAACGGTGTGCCGCTGCCGCTGATTTCCTTATTAGTTGCCCTGCTCGGTATCTTTTCAGCTTACGCGGTCTACCTTAAAAAATGGATTACGGCGGAGTCCATCGGCAAGTTATTTGGGCCGCTTTACAACGTCGTCCGTGATAAATACTATTTCGACGACCTTTATGAGAACGTCATCGTTAAGCTAGGACTGGTTAAAGGGCTTTTCACCGGCTTTAAGCTGTTCGACGAAAAAGGCGTGGACGGTATGGTCAACGGGACAGCGGATATCGTGGTGCGGGGCGGCAAAGCCGTTCGCCAGGCGCAGACAGGGCAGCTACAGCTTTACGCTTTATTCATCGGCATAGGAATTGCAGTTATCACGATATGTGTATTGATATGGGGGTAACAGGTATGTCATTCTGAGGGAACGCAGTGACCGAAGAATCTCTGGGTCGGGGTGGTTAAAAAAACCCCACCCCGCTCCGATATCCTTCGCGGAGTTAACCCTGAGCGAAGCGTGAGGGCTCAGGATGACAACAATAGGAAAAAGGAATAAAAACTCTTTTTGGAGATAATATAGTTGGACTTTAATTATTTATCAACCATACTTTTCCTGCCGGCGGCAGGAGCCATCGTCATCGCCATGATGAAGGGCAAAGACGAGAAGCTTTACAAGTGGCTGGCCGTCGTCTTTACGGCTATCCCGCTGGCGCTGGCGATATACCTGTTTGTCGCCTTCGACCGCTCCACCGGAGCGGCGACAATGCAATTCCAGGAAAACTACCTCTGGATTGCCCCGCTTAACTCTTATTATCACCTAGGCGTGGACGGGTTGAGTTTACCGCTAATGTTATTAACGACCTTTCTTGGATTTTTAGCGGTGCTGATATCATGGAAAGTGCACGAAAGGCCGCGCGAGTTCTTCGCCTGGCTGCTGTTGCTGGAAACGAGCATCATCGGCGTTTTCGTCTCCCTCGACCTGCTTTTGTTCTTCATCATGTGGGAAATCGAGGTTATCCCGATGTACTTCCTCATTTCTATCTGGGGCTCGGGGAGGAAGGGCTACTCCGCCACCAAGTACGTTATATATACCCTGTTCGGCAGCGCCCTGATGCTGGCGGGTATTTTAAGTCTTTATTTTACCACTGGCAGCTTGAGCATGATGGATATCGCCAATGGTGGATTGGGCATGGTGCAGACGGCGATGCCGGCGACGGCGATATTCTGGCTGCTGTTCATCGGGTTTGCCGTGAAGCTGCCGATGTTCCCCTTGCATACTTGGCTGCCAGACGCCCATACCGACGCCCCCACCGCCGTTAGCGTGATGTTGGCGGGTGTTTTAATCAAGATGGGCGGCTACGGGATGATTCGGCTTTGCGTGAGCATGTTCCCTTTACAGGCGCAGCAGTACGCCCAGATTCTTATTATACTGGCGCTCGTTGGTATTATTTACGGTGCGGCCGTCACTTTAGTGCAGAAAGATATCAAGCGACTTATTGCTTATAGCAGCATCAGCCACATGGGCTATGTTTTGCTGGGCATCTTCGCCTTAGGCGAGGTTAGCCTCACCGGCGCCGCTTTACAGATGTTCAGTCACGGCGTCGTTACCGGACTGCTCTTCGCCATGGCCGGGTTGGTTATCCATAATGTCGAGGTGCGTGATTTAAGTAAACTGGGCGGACTGGGACGGCAAGTGCCGATTATCATGGCGGTCTTCGTTATCGCCGGGCTGGCGTCTTTAGGGTTGCCCACCACCAGCGGCTTCGCCGCCGAGTTCCTTATCTTCCTGGGCAGCTACACCAGCGGCGTGGTGGCCCACCTTAACGTTTACACGATAGTTGCTATCATCGGCGTCGTTCTTACGGCCGGCTACATTCTCTGGATGCTGCAGCAAGCATTCCACGGACCCGTAAAGGCGAAGTTCAACGGCGTGAAAGACGCCAATAATCTGGAAAAAGTCTATATGTTTGTGATGGTGGCGGTGATTATGCTGGTGGGTATTTACCCGGCGATTTTAACGGATGTGTTTAATGCCGGGATTACGCCCATCGTAAAACTAATTGGCGGTTAATGGTTCGACCCTCCTGCGCTTAAGCTTCGGAGGGCAGGCAAGCTCATGATGAGCGAGAGATAAGAAGGGAAAAGGAGAACGGCACTTGAATCTGGCGTTGTTCAAACCGGAGATTGCTCTGGCGGCTACCGCCGTACTGGTAATACTGCTTGATCTGTTCATCAAGCAGAAGGCCGTGATGCGTTATTTAAGCCTGGCCGGACTGGTGGTTGCCGGGGTTTTTGCCGTGATGCTCTGGGGCAGCAATAGTCCTGCCCTATTTAATAACATGCTGGCGGCGGATAATTTTGCTGTTTTCTTCAAGCTGCTGTTCCTGGGAATCGCTTTCCTGGTTATCCTGGGTTCCGCCGACTACGAAAACAAGTTCGCCGGCTTTAAGAGTGAATACTACGCCCTGATTCTGCTTTCAACGCTGGGCATGATGCTCATGTCGTCCGCTACCGACCTTATTTCCATCTTTATTGCCCTGGAGCTAACGAGCGTCTCCCTCTACGTGCTGGTGAGCCTGCTCAAGGATAAAAAGTCCACCGAAGCGGCTTTAAAGTATCTGCTGCTGGGGGCTATCGCTTCCGCGGTATTGCTTTACGGCATGGCACTGGTCTTTGGCACTACCGGCCAGACCCAGCTGACGGCTATCGCGCAGTCCGTCATGGGGCTGGGGAATATATCAGTCTCTGGCAATCCGGCGTTTTACCTTGGCATCGTCCTGATGATTGCCGGCTTTGGATTTAAGATTGCCGCCGTGCCCTTCCAGATGTGGGTGCCGGACGTTTATGAGGGTGCGCCGACGACTATCACTGCTTACCTTTCCGTGGGGAGTAAAGCGGCAGGGTTCGCCGCCATTCTACGCGTCTTTTTCAGCGCCTTCGCCACGCCTTTCACGGTGAGCCACGACTGGGGTATCATCTTCGCCGTGTTGTCGGTAATAAGCATGATTGTCGGCAACGTGGCGGCCATCCCGCAGACCAATATCAAACGGATGCTGGGGTACTCCAGCATCGCCCAGGCTGGCTATCTCATGGTGGGGCTTGCTACCTTCGGACTAGCTATGTCATCGACGATGGTTGCCGAAAGCGGACTCCTCTTCTTCCTCGCCAGCTATGCCTTGACCAATTTGGGGACATTTATCGCGGTTATCGTCATTTCCAACAAAATCAACAGCGATAATATTGCGGACTACGCTGGCATGGGCAAGCGGTCGCCCCTACTGGCACTGGCTCTAACATTATGTCTGGTATCACTCATCGGCATACCGCCGGCGGCCGGCTTCATGGCTAAGTTCTATATCTTCAGTCTGGCGGTGCAGCACGGGCTACTCTGGCTCGTGATCATCGCCGCTATCAACAGCGTTATCTCTGCCTACTACTACCTGCGCGTGGTTAAGGTCATGTGGTTCAACCAACCCACTGCCGTGGGAAAAGTGCCATCATCTATCACCCCGAAAATCGCTCTGGTTATCTGCTGTCTCGGCGTCCTGCTATTGGGCATTATCCCCGGGCTGGTAATGAAGCTGGCGGAACTAGCCACGAGCATCTTTACGTTTTAGGGCAATAGTTAAAGAATAAAAAATACTCCGTAAACCGAAAGACTAATGCTGCCACAGCTCGGGAGAGTTCAGGATTAAATCATCCACGCCAACAGTCCCACCACTGCGTGTAAAGACGATCGTTACAGTGACTTCATCTGCCATTGTATATTTAGCCTTATATACCACGGTGGTCTTATCACTTTCTACTTTGACATCGGAAAGCACTAAAGATACATATGTACCAATTTTCTTGCTATAAAAATCCTTGAAACTTCCAAATAGCTCTTCTGAATTTCTTGCCGCCATGTCTTGGTCAAAATAAAGGCTATAACTCTGGTAATCCCCGGCACTTAACGCCTTTAACATTGCCTCGGTTATCGATTGGGCAAAAGCCGGTGCGGTAACTGTCGGCGTGGTTTCCGTGGGTTCAGATTTACCGCACCCGGGGAGTACGGCTATCAATAGCATCACGACAACAGCAGTAAATACTATATTACGCATTTTTCTACCTCATCTGTTCTTACGATAAATGTTTCTTTATAAAATTCTATCATAAAATATCCTTATAGTCACAAGTGAACACCGGACAATGAAAACGCCCCAGCTTTAAGACGCCGGGGCGTAAATTTTAGAGACGCTTAAAAAAATCCTATACTTTAATTACGCCGAACTTTTCCTCTAAAGCGGCTTTATCCCATATCTTGCCGGTCACGTCCTGGGGTTTGGAGCCAGCCAGCAACGCCGGGTATTTCTGCCAGATTATTGGCTCCTCGAAGTTGTTGGTATCATGACCTTCCATAAAGCCCATGACCACCTCGGTCTTGACGAAGTAGGGTCGGATACAGGTAATAGCGATGCCCTCTTCCCGCCGCACTTCCCGTGCCAAGCCCATGGTCAACCTCTCAACAGCGGCTTTGGTGACGCCGTAGGCGATGTTCATCCGGATTTCCTTGGCAAGTATCGATGATACGTTGATAATCATGCCGCTTTTCTTCTCTATCATGTGCGGCAGGACAACTTTAGAACAGAGATAAGTGCCATCCAGATTGACGGAGAGGATAAGACGCCATCGTTTATAAGTCATTTTATCGAAAGCGTCCTGGGAAGTAACGCCGGCATTGTTGACCAGTATATCTATTTTGCCGAACTTTTCCAGCGCCTTGTTGACGACGTTATTAACGTCTTCTTCGATGGTGATGTCGCCACCCATAGAGAGCGTTTTACGTCCCATCGCTTCGATTTCTCCGGCGGTTTCCGTCAGCTTGCCGTCGTCGGTAATGCGGTCGCAAATCACGAGGTCGGCGCCGGCTTCCGCCATGCCCAGGGAGATTGATTTGCCCAGTCCCTGCCTGGCGCCGGTGACCAGAGCCACTTTGCCTTGCAATGGAAGTGCCATTTTGGTGCCTCCTTTTCAATTAATACTAGTGTCATTCCAGCGTAGGCTGGAATGCATTTTTTATATTCTACTTTTTTTGTACTCCTTGATGGATTCTGGCCTTCGCCAGAATGACATATTCTGGATGGATTGTACCGTATTTCAGCCTCTACGTCAGCATACCGTAATCGAGCGGGAAGAGTCCAGCCGTCTGGTTCTTGGCAGCATCGGAAGCCAGGTAAAGGGCCAGCGCCGCCACGTCGTCCGGCTCGCCGAAGCGTCCGATAACCGTCTGTGCCAGCATACGGTCATTGACCCCCGGCATTTTCAGGAAGGGGTCGGACAGTCGGCTGTGCACCCAGGCGGGCGCGATGGAGTTGACGCGGATATTCCACTTGCCCCATTCCTTAGCCATGACGCGGGTCATGTGAATGATAGCCGCCTTGCTGATGCAGTAGAGGCCCAGCGTTTCCTCCGTTCGGATGCCCATGTAGGAGGTGATATTAATAATGCTGCCGCCGCCCTGCTCTTTCATGATAGGGGCAATCTGCTTGCACAGGAAGAAGGGACCCTTAACATTAACGCTCATCACATTATCCCACTGCCATTCCTCGACATCCGTGAGGGGCACCATGAAGCTGGAGCCGGAGCTATTGACCACGATATCGATACGCCCGCACTCTTTCATGACAGCATCCACCAGCGCTTTAATCGTGTCCAGTTTGCCGAGGTGTCCGACTATCCCCAGGACTTTGCCTTTGGACTTGGCTTTGATTTCCCCGGCGACTTTATCCAGGTTTTCCTGCTTGCGGCTGCTGATGACGACGTCGGCGCCAGCCACAGAATAAGTCTCGGCGATAGCCTTACCGATATCCCCCGCCCCGCCTAGTATCAGAGCGACCTTACCTTTCAAAGAAAATTGAGATACGTCCATGCATTACTCCTTTTTTATATTTCCTTGCCTGTCATTGTGAGCGAAGCGAAGCAATCCGTTTCCCTTTTCCCCACCCCTGGATTCCCGCCTTCGCGGGAATGACGCTTTTTCCGAGAGGATTGCCGCGTCGTCCTTTCGCGGAAGGACTCCTCGCAATGACAATGTACTTTACTCCACTTTAATAATACAGGCGTCCGCCTGGGCTAAACCGCCGCAGATGGCGCCCATAGCATAGCCGCCGCCCCGCCGCCGCAGCTCGTACATCAGGTTCATCACAACCCTGGCGCCGCTGGCGGTGTTAGGGTGCCCGATGGCGATGGCGCTACCGTTGACATTCATCTTTTCACGTATCGCCTGATATTTATTCTTGTCCTTATCGACAGCAACCATCATTGATACCAGAGGTACACAGGCAAAGGCTTCATTGATTTCCATGATCGTCATATCGTTCATCGTCAGGTTGGCTTTTTTCAGAGCTTTCAGCATGGCATTGCCGGGACCTTCCGGCATGCGGCTGGCATTGAGAGCAATTGATACCGACGCTACCACAGTGCCCAGGACTTTCAGCCCCAGTTGCTGCGCCTTCCCGCGGGTCATCAGCAGGATAGCCGTAGCGCCGTCGTTGAGACCAGGGGCATTGCCGGCGGTTATCATGCGGGTATTGTAAATCGGTTTTAGCTTGGCCAGCCCCTCCATGGTCGTGCCGGGACGGTACTGCTCATCGATATCCAGGACCTTGGGATCGCCTTTCGGCTGCGCGATGGACATCGGCATCATCTCATCCTTGAATTTGCCGGCTTCCCAAGCCTTGCCATAGTTGGTGTGGCTGCGGGCCGACCACTCGTCCATGTCCTCCCGCGTGAACTTATATTCGAATGCCACGTTGTCGCTATCGACAGAGACAGGATTGAAATCTTTATAGCCCAGAGCTACCAGCGGGTCTTCCATTTTAACGTCCGTCAGGCGGTAGCCGTTGAACCTAAGATTCCTCACCACCAGGGGCGACTGCCCGAATGATGCAGCGCCGCCGGCGATGGCGACCTCGATTTCTCCGGCGGCCATTTCCATCGCCGCCAGCTTGACAGCGTGCATGGCGGAGACACAAGCCATATCGAAGGAGATGGAGACCGTCTCGTGGGGCAGCCCGGCCCTGATGAGCGATTGGCGGGCGGCGACAGGGGTGTACGGGTCGCGGCAGGCAGAGGTATCACCCACGCCCCAGAATACCTCCTGCACTACATCGGGCTTGACGCCCACCCTTTTTACGACTTCTCGCATCGGGATAGCGCCCAGCTCGTAATAGTCTATATTGGCAAGGGAACCGCCGAACCTGCCGAACGGCGTCCTTACCGCACCTACAATGACGACATCTTTATCACTTGCCATTTTTTAACCTTCCTTTTCTAACAACTTATATAAATATATATTACAACCTATTTCGGGGGATACTCGTAAAAGCCGCGCCCGGTCTTGCGGCCGAGTTTGCCGGCTTGCACCATATTCTTCAAGAGCGGGGCGGGCATAAGACGTTCTCCAAACTCTGCGTACATCGTCTCCAGTCCGTGCATTACCACATCAGCGCCGGCGAGGTCGCAGAGCTCCAACGGTCCCATCGGGTGGTTCAGACAGAGTTTAATGGCTTTATCCACCTCTGCCGGTTTGTTGCCGTCCATGACGCAGTAGAAAGCCTCGTTCATCAATGCATCCACCAGTCGCGAGACGATGAAACCGGCATGGTCGGTGGCTTCACAGGGCTCTTTGCCGATTTTCTTAACGAATTCTTTGGAAGCTTCGAGGACTTCAGCTTTAGTGTTCTTATGGGGTATAACTTCAACGCCCTTCATCACTGGCACCGGATTCATGAAGTGGATGCCGATGAATCTGGTGGGGTTTTTAATGACGGTGGCGATTTCGCTAATGGGTAAAGAAGAGGTATTGGTCGCCAGAATAGCGTCCGGCTTACAGATTTCATCCAGCTCGGTAAATAGTTTTTTCTTTACGTCTATGTCCTCGACAACACTTTCTATTACCAGGTCACAGTCACGGAAGTCCTTGACATCAGTAGTGCCCTTAATACGGCTAAGCGCAGCTTCCTTATCCTGCTGCGTAATCCTGGCCTTTTCCACTGACCTAGTCAGCGATGAGTTAATGGATGACAGGGCCTTGTTTAAATTCTCTGCATTTCTCGAAGAGCCCAATACCTGGTAACCTGATTGAGCACATACCTGAACAATACCTATGCCCATTGCTCCAGTCATGCCGGCTACACCGACCTTTTTAATTTCCATGGTGCTCCTTTCTTACTATCGATTGAGTCCTTTGCCTCGTAAAAATCTTCCACTTTTTTCCATCACTCCAGCAAAGTCAGAACTATGCTTTTATGACCTCTACATCAACCTCCTTTCAACTCCTCTACCCAACCACGGCAACTACACATGTTGACATTTTTATCTGTTTTTAAATACCACTTTCCGTTTCTCCAGGAATGCCTTCATGCCCTCTTTCTGGTCTTCCGTCGCAAAGCAGAGGGCGTCGCAGAGGGCTTCTATATCCAACCCGGAGTCAATATCGGTGTCGATGCCGGTATTAATTGCCAGCTTGGCCATGGCCAGCACCGGTCCGCTCTTGCCCGCCAGCTTGGCAGCCCACGACATCGCTTCTTCCATAAGTTTATCCGGCGGCACCACTTTATTCACCAGCCCCAGATTCAATGCGGTGGTGGCGTCAATCATGTCCCCGAGGAAAATCATCTCTTTGGCTTTAGCCACCCCGATGAGACGCGGCAGACGCTGGGTGCCGCTGGCGCCAGGAATCAGCCCCAGGTTAATCTCCGGCTGCCCGAACCGCGCCTTCTCCGAGCATATGCGCAGGTCGCAGCACATAGAAAGCTCACAGCCTCCCCCCAGAGCGTAACCGTTTATAGCGGCGATGGTCGGTTTGGAAAGTGAGTAGATGCGGTCGGACGCTTTGCGGATGGTCGCCATGAACTTTTGAGCAGCAATGGTATCCATGTTCTGCATCTCCACCACGTCCGAACCGGCGGCGAAGGCTTTTTCCCCGCTGCCGGTAAGAATCACCGCCCTCACCTCGTCGTCGTTTTCCATAGCTTCGAAAACGTCGTAAAGCTCGGTGTAAACGGCGCTGTTGAGGGCGTTTAAGGCTTCCGGGCGATTGAGGGTAACAATACCGATGCCGTCTTTTTTCTTGTAAAGCAAAGTTTTGTAGGTCACAGTCTTATCTCCTCTCTTTTCGATTGGATGGTTCGGATTGCGTACCTGTTTACATAAATAAAGGCGGTTGGAGTATAAACGAGAAGAAAAATACCTTTAATATTTTAAACTTTTTTACGTGTGAGTGTCAAGAAAAACGCCTCGCGTAAAACACTCAACCAAATTGACAATCCCGCCTATGTTCGTTAAACTTTGCTTGACTGTACCAAACTCCATCTTTTATAGAGGTTAAAATCATGCCGCAAATTGAGGAAATCGCGCAAAGTCTGACCGCAGAGTTTAAGAAGGGTAAAACGGACTATTTAGAAGCCCGCTTCGAGGAAAACCAGACCAGCTATATCATGTACCGCGGACAAGCACTGGACTCCATCGGACGCTCTACTGCCTCCGGCGGCAACGTGCGGGCTTTGGTTAAAGGGGGGTGGGGTTTTACCAGCTTTAACGACTTCGATAAGCTAAATGACCGCGTCTGGCTGGCTATCGAACAAGCGCAGTCCGCTGGCTCTGGCAAAAGTCTTTTAGCCCCCATCGACCCCGCCCAAGAAACCATTCCCAGCGGGGTGACACACAATCCGGTGACCATCCCACTGGCGGAGAAGAAGCGCCTGCTGGACGAATATAACGAAATCATCTGGAGCGTCCCGGAGGTTAAAACCTCGAATATCGGCTACTCGGATAGCCATAAAAAGGTCATCTTCCTGAACTCCGAAAGTAGCCTGATTTCCCAGGAGAGGGCGGATGTCTCCATCAGACTCCAGGCTATCGCGGCTAAAGACGGGGAGGTGCAGCAGGTGGGGTTAAGTCTGGGGAGCCGCGGCGAATTTAACGCTATCCGTAACCTCCACGACAAGGTCAAGGAGATGTCCCAAAACGCCGTGGCTTTGCTCTACGCGCCGCAGGTAAAAGGCGGTGAATATACGGTAGTCCTCGACCCCATATTGGCGGGTGTCTTCGTGCATGAGGCTTTCGGGCATCTATCGGAGTCCGACTTCGTTTACGAGAACGACCGCATGCGGGAGATTATGGTGCTCGGGAAGAAGTTCGGCGTCGACAATCTGAATATCGTAGATTCGGCGGCGGAGCCGGGACTGCGCGGCAGCTTTAAGTACGACGACGAGGGTACCCGGGCGACGAAAACCTATTTAATAAGAGAGGGCAAGCTCGCCGGCCGACTGCACTCACGGGAGACCGCCGCTAAAATGAACGAGAAACCTACCGGCAACGCGCGGGCGATTAACTACCGCTTCCCACCCATCGTGCGCATGACCAATACCTATATCGAGCCGGGCAAGATGTCCTTCGAAGAAATGATCGCCGACATCAAGGAAGGCATCTACGCCAAGAACTGGTACGGCGGGACGACCAGCATGGAGATGTTCACCTTCTCCGCCGGCGAGGCTTATATGATACGCAACGGTAAAATCGCCGAGGCTATCCGTCCTATTATGCTGACCGGTAATGTTTTCACCACGCTTAAAAATATCGACGCCATCGGCAACGACCTGGATATGAACCAAGGCGGCGGCTGCGGCAAGGGCGGGCAAATGCCCCTCCCCGTCTCCAACGGCAGCCCCCATATCCGCATCCGCCATTGCCTTATCGGAGGTAAATAATGGAAGCCATCCTCGCCCGGGCGCAAAAAGTCGCTAAAGAAGCTGAAGTATTTGAAGTTACCTCGGAAGAGACGCAGGTGCGGTTCGAGGCAAACCGACTCAAGCAGATGCAGACCAACCAGAGCACCACTCTCGCCCTGCGCATCATCAAAGACGGCAGGGTCGGCTATGCCACGACCACCGGCACTGGCGATGGGCAGCAGCTCGTTGAGGACGCTTTGGAAACTGCCGCCTTCGGCAGCGAAGCTAAATTCAAGTTGCCGGACGGTGCGAAGTATCCTAAGGTGGATATATTTGACCCTGCAGTACCGCAGGTCTCGATTAAGGAAATGGTGACACTGGGTGAGAAGATGGTCGACGCTGTTACCTCTCATACGGCCGGCATTTTGTGCGACGCTATGGTGACCCGCAGTGTGATGACCGTCCGCCTGCTTAACTCCCGCGGCGGCCAGGCGGTATATAAAAAGAGCTTTTTCTCGCTCGACCTGGAAGGCAATTTGATTAAAGGCACGGATATGCTCTTCGTGGGCGAGGGCGAATGCTCCTGCCACCCCCTGCCCAATCCGCAAAACGTTATCGATGTAGTGCTGAGACAGCTGGACCTGGCAAAACATAAGGCGAAGTCGCCCACTAAAGTATTACCGATTATTTTTACATCCAACGGCGTCGCCGGCGCTTTAATCCTGCCTCTGATATCCGCTTTTAACGGCAAGGTCGTTCTGGAAGGCGCCTCACCCCTAGCGGATAAAACAGGCAAAACAGTTTTCGATAAGAATTTCAGTCTTTATGACGACCCCATGGCAGCCTACCGTCCCGCCAGTCGCCCCTGCGACGATGAAGGCGTTGCCAGCCAGCGTACCCCGCTGGTCAGCAAGGGCATCGTCAATGGATTTCTCTACGACTTGCAGACCGCCGCATTAGCGAAGAAAAAGAGCACCGGCAACGGCAGCCGGAACCGCGGCAGTTTGCCCACCCCCGCCCCTAGTGCCCTGGTGATTACTCCTGGTAAGACCACCTTCGATGAGATGGTGGGAGATATAAAAGAGGGGCTGGTCATCGAGCAGCTGATGGGGGCGGAGCAGGGCAACATTTTAGGCGGGGACTTCAGCGGCAACGTCCTCCTCGGCTTTAAGATAGAGAACGGCAAAATCGTCGGGCGCGTTAAGGACACGATGGTCTCCGGCAACGTCTATAAAATCCTTAAAGATATCGCCGCCATCGGCAGCGAGACCAAATGGGTAAGCAGCTTCCTCCAGACCCCGCCCTTCTACTGCAAGGGGCTTTCGGTTTCGAGCAAGGGGTAAGCAAAATCTCCCTTTCTCCCTCCTTACGAAGGAGGGACAAGCCAATGGAGTAAAAAACGATTTTAAAAGAAGAGGTAAAAATCGTCTCCCTTCGTAAAGGGAGATGAGAGAAGGATTTTAAAATCCCCGCCCTTCTACTGCAAGGGGCTTAGCGTGTCGAGTAAAGGATAGAAAATCAATGACAAAGTGGCCAACATATAACGAACTACTTAATGTCTGTAATGATTACGTACAGAAAGAGCAAGGTGATACAAACTACGAGATACCGCTAACTTGGGTTCAACAACACTGGGATGATACACAACGGTTAGCTGGAGCAGTCCGCATTTTTGAGGAAACATGGAACAGAGCTTTTTATAATAGCGCCCGGGGCATTTTCGACATGACCCGTCTAACAAATAGCCTTGAAAAACTAAAACCTTACTTAAATACCCTAAAGTCACGAGAAATTGATAGTTTCGGACAACAAGATGAACAAATATTATCTGTACTCTGGAATGAGTTGTTTGAATCTCTTAGACCAAGGAATAAACCAGATAGACCTTTCATTGCAACTACCAAAGCATTGCATCTTCTCATTCCCACGTTCTTTGTTCCTCTTGATAACAAAATAGACAAACATTATAGCTGTAATATCGTACAACCACAAGGCTATATTAAATTCCAACATTTGATGGCCGAATTTGCTTCTTTTGTCTTAAATTCATATGTTACCTCGCAAGGTGGAGACATAAATAAAGCAAGATCTTCTATCTGTGGTGATCTTTATATACAAAAAACTGGAAGTAAATTTAAAAAATCTCTCGCCAAAATACTTGATGAATATAATTGGATGATATATTCTCAAAAAAAGGGCTAAGCCCCTTTTCCATAAATCTCCTCTCCCCTTGTGGGAGAGGTAAGGGTGAGGGGAAAAACGAGGAAAAATCTCCCTTATTCCCTCCTTTGTAAGGAGGGACAATAAACTTGAACAAAAACAAAATCATAACGGAGTAAAATGAAAAAGCTATTAATATCACTAACTTTAGTCGCCCTCATCGTCATGCCCGGTTGTGGACTTACCGGCTCACCGAATTACACCACACCCATAACAATCATTGTGACATCTACCACACCGTCCTACCCAACCACTAGTACCGCCCCAACAACCACCCCCGTTACTACTCCACCCTACTCGGATACTAATATTCCAACCTCTACACTACCGGCGGGGTTTTTCCTGGATAATCCCGTACCACTAGGACAATCAGCCGTTAATGCTGAAGGTATTCAGATAACCGTGGTTGATTTTGTCACCGGCGACGATGCATGGGAAATCATTAAAAACGCCAATTCTGTAAACGTGCCCCCCGACAAAGGTATGCAATATATCCTCATCACTATCAAGTTAAAAAACGTTTCCAGTCGTGAAGAACCCTACATGTTTTGGGGCACCTATTTTGACCTGGTCGGCGGCTCCGGCAAAGTATTCCATGCCTATGACATCAACATCATCTACCCAACTAAAGGAATATACCAGAAGCTAGAAGGAGAATTAAATCACGGCGATGAAGTCACCGGTTCCGTCCACTTCTATGTCCCCCAGAACGAAACCGGCTTGACTTTAGTCTGGAGCGACTACTACGGTTATAATAAACTATATTTTGCTATAAAATAATCAATAACCCAAGCTTTTTCTGTCATTCTGAAGGAGCGTTTATGGTGAGCTTGTCGAACCACAGCGACTGAAGAATCTCGGGGAGGGGCGATGAAAAACCCCTCACCACCCCGAGATCCTTCCCCTTCGCTATATTCAGGGTCAGGATGACGTAATAAAGAAGGACTTAGAAAATAAATTTATAACGGAGTACAATATTAAGTAACGGAGAGGGACAATACATAGGTAATTGTCATTCTGAGCGCAGCGAAGAATCTAGGGGAGGGGTAAACAATAAATATGCCCCGCCAGTACCGAGACCCTTCACGGAGTTTACCCTGAGCGAAGCGTGAGGGCTCAGGGTGACAGGCTATACAAGAGGTCAGCTAAAATGAGCGACATTATAAAAATAACCGCCCGACCCAAACTTAAAGCGTCCAATCTCTTGGCCGCCTGGCCAGGTATCGGCAACGTCGCCATGATTATCGCTAACTACCTTAGAGCCAAGCTCCCCTTTAAAGAGTTGGGTTACTTGGAACCAGCTTACTTCTTCGACCCCATCGGTGTGCTCGTGCGGGATGACGTTGTCGAGGAGCCTGACTTCCCCCAGAGCGACTTCTATTACTGGAAGAACACCGGCGGCGGTAACGACCTTATTCTGTTCCTCGGCGATGACCAGCCGGCTTCCAAGGGATATGAGCTGGCGCACTGTATCCTGGATGTCGGTGAGCGCTTTGGCGTCGAAAGTATTTATACCTGTGCCGCCGCTATCACGCGCATCCACCATACCGAGCCACCAAAAGTCTGGGGTGTGGCTACCAGCCATCTCTTAGCTACCAACTTAAAAACCTTTAACCTTGAGCATTCCAGCAACCTGCAAATCGCCGGCCTCAACGGACTGCTCCTGGGCGTTGCCAAGGAAAGAGAAAAGGACGGCATCTGCCTCCTGGGAGAGGTGCCGGTTTATGCCAGCCGCGTGCCCAATCCCATGGCTGCCCTGGCGGTGCTTAAGGTATTGACCGGTATGCTCGGCATCAAAATCGATACCACCGACCTGGCGAAAATGGCGGTGGAGGCGGGGGAAAGAATCAAGCAGGTGGCGGCCCAAGCAATGGAAGAATACATCGATTATTTTACCGAGCCTATCTGGGAACGCGGCGAAGAAGAGGATGACGAGGAACAAGCAGAAAATTAATTTACCACCAGGCTCTTTTTATACTATGAAATTATGGAAACGCGATAGCTCCGCTGGACTAAAACCCTTAAACGGCGCCATTATCACCGGCAATAAAGTCAAACTCCGCGAGAAAAAACTCTCGGACGTCCGCAAAGACTATCAATGGCAAGCCGACCCCGAGCTGGCTGAACTCGATGCCTCCCCCATCCTCGATATATCCTTCTCTATTTACCTGCTGGACTATTCATCCATGGTGCACCATAAAGACAATCATCGATACCCCCTGGCTATCGAAACCATCGATGGTAAACATATCGGCAACTGCACCTGCTATGATATCGACGCCAAGAAGAGTGAGGCGCAGCTAGGCATCATGATAGGGAATAAGGATTATTGGGATAAAGGCTACGGCGCCGATGCCATCAACACCCTCGTCGACTATATTTACAAAACATCGAGTTTGCATCGCCTCTACCTGAAGACGCTGGATTGGAACAAGCGGGCGCAGAAGTGCTTTAGCAAATGCGGGTTTACACCCTGTGGCAACCTAAAGCGCGAGGGCTTTAACTTTGTACTCATGGAGCTGACCAGAGAGAATTGGGAAAAGAGGCAGCAAATATCCTCTCTCCCCACCGTGGGAGAGAGCTAGAGTGAGGGGGCAACAACGGGTATTACACCCTCACCCACCCTCTCCCATAAAGGGAGAGGAGAGAGTTTTTGGATATTGTTTAGATTAATGCGGGGATAATTAGCTAATGAAAGCCGGTAAAACCACTTTTAAAAGACTCCAGAGAAAAGACCTGCCTTTGATGCACCGATGGCTGAATACACCGCATGTGAGCGAATGGTGGAATCTCGACGGCAATAATCATCCTTCTTTAGAGGAAGTCAGCCGGCATTTCTCGCCGCGTATTGAGGGCAAGGACCCGGTCGATGTTTACATGATAATTTATAACGATAAACCAATCGGCATGGTGCAGTCCTGCAAATTGGATGACTTCCCGATGGAAAAAGCCAATTTTGGCCTAGACCGGAGCTGCGTCGGCATCGATATCTTTATCGGTGAGGAAAGCTACGTTCATCACGGTCTGGGCAGCGGTATTATTAGAGAGTTTCTTAAAAACATCGTTTTTGAGAAGTATAACGTAGATTGCTGCATCGTCGACCCTTATGTGGAAAATGAAATAGCTATCAAAGCTTATAAAAAGGCAGGATTCAAGTATTTAAAGACCGTCTGGTACGAAAAAGACGGCAGGCGAGAACATCTTTTAAGCATCAATCGCGATGAACTGAAAGAGGAATCTGCAAAGTGAACCAAAATAAAACCGACTATCAGCCCATCGAATGGCTCGGCGACCGGGTCAAAATACTTGACCAGACACGGCTGCCCCAGGAAGAGGCCTACCTTGAGCTGGACGACTACCGCAGCGTAGTTACCGCCATTAAGGAGATGAAAATAAGGGGCGCGCCCGCTATTGGAATAGCCGGGGCTTATGGCGCTGCCCTGGGGGCATTAAAAATTAACGCTACGGGACGCGGCGAGTTTCTTAAGCAACTGCAAGGGGTTATCGATACTATTGCCGCCACCCGTCCTACCGCCCGCAACCTCTTCTTCGCTCTGGAACATATGAAAAAAGCAGCGGCAACCGGCAAGAACACAACAGAAATAAAAAAAACATTGGTTACCGAAGCTGTGAAAATCCACGAAGAGGAAGCCGATGCCACCCACCACCTTAGTCTCTTCGGAGCGGAGCTGCTTAAAGACGGCTGGACCGTCCTGACGCACTGCAATACCGGTCCCCTGGCGACATCCGGCCATGGCACCGCTCTTGGCGTCATCATCACGGCACAAAAGCAGGGCAAGAAAATTACAGTTCTCGCCGACGAGACACGCCCGCTCTTACAGGGGGCGCGGCTGACCGCCTGGGAACTGCAAAAAGCTGGTGTGCCAGTGACACTGATTACCGACTCCATGGCGGGGTATTTTATGCGGGGCGGAAAGGTCCACTGCGTTATCACCGGCGCTGACCGCATTGCTGCCAACGGGGATACCGCCAATAAAATCGGCACCTATACCCTGGCGGTGCTGGCTAAAGAAAACAACATCCCCTTCTATATCGCCGCACCCGTTTCCACCATCGATATCTCTATCAAGACTGGAGAGAAAATCCCTATCGAGGAGCGTGAGGCAGATGAAGTGACGCACTTCCAGGGTAAACGCATAGCTCCAGAAGGCATAAACGCCGCTAATCCCGCCTTCGATGTTACGCCACATGAGTATATTACCACCATCATCACCGATAAGGGGATAATAAAAGAACCGTATCTAGAGGGGATTAAAAAGCTAAATGAATAAGCCAAAGACATTGATTTTAACCGGAGCGCACCCGGACGACGAGTCCTTCGGCGTAGGTGGGACGCTGGCACAATATGCCGCCGCTGGCTACAGGGTCTATTACGTTTGCGGGACGCGCGGCGAGGTTGGCGAGGTTGCCCCGGAAATGCTTAAGGGCTACAACTCGATTGCCGACCTGCGCACACACGAGTTAGAGTGCGCGGCTAAGGTACTCGGGCTGACCGACGTTATTTACCTGGGTTACCGCGATTCCGGCATGGCCGGCACACCGGATAACAAGCACCCTAACGCACTGGCTGCCGCCCCGACTGAACAGGTAGCGGAGAGCATTGTGAAAATATTGCGTGAGCTTAAACCAGAGGTGGTGATAACCTCCGACCCCAACGGTGGGTACGGACATCCCGACCATATCGCCATTCATCAGGCTACCGTTATGGCTTTTGATGCATCAGGCGACCCGCAAAAATACCCCGGGGTTGGGCCGCCTTTCCAGCCGCAAAAGCTGTACTATCATGTCTTCCCCCACCGGTTTTTCAAGTTCATGGTGAGAATGTGGCAGCTCCTGGGGCGGGATGTGCATCATATGGGGCGGAATAAAGACATCGACTTTGCAGCTTTCGTGGAACCGGAATTCCCGGTACACTGCACGATATTACTCAAGAAAAAGTCCCTGGAAACACGCAATCAAGCCGCAGCTTGCCATGCCAGCCAACTGGGCGGCGGGGGCGGCAGGCGGGGAGGATTAATGGGGTTGGTGAACCGAATCTTCGGGCAGCGCGATTGCTACACACGCGTTTATCCGCTGGTGAAGGGACACGTTCACGAGCATGACCTGTTTAAAGGGGTAAAGTTATTTCCACCATAGTGAGTCTGTCAACCGCTCATGGTTCGACAAGCTCACCATGAACGCTTATTAAAGGAGCACATTATGAGTGAAAAGACGCTGGAAACCAGACTCAAGACAATGGAGTCGGAAATAAAAACTCTTAAGAAACAGATACAAACGCTCGAGGATATCGACGCTATCAAGCGACTTCAGTGCGCTTACGGCTACTACCTGGAGCACTGGATGGGCGATGAAATCATCGACTGCTTTTCTAACAATCCAGAGGTTTCCGGCACCTTCGTCGAGGGAACGTATAAAGGTCCGGAGGGCATCCGCAAGTACTTCGGGCGCATGAAAGAAGTGCCGCCGGAGTTCCTGCACATGGTGATGCAGGTATCGCCGGTGATAACGGTGGCTGAAGACGGCAAGACCGCGTACGGCAGGTGGTACGGCTACGGCTCGATTTTCTCCCGCGCTACCGTCCCCCTCGACCCAACGATGATGGCCGTCATTTACGAGATGGACTATATCAAGGAAAACGGCATCTGGAAAATCCTTAAGCTGCGTCTTTTAATGCACTACGCATATCCTACGAGGACACCACAACCGCCGCCTGACGGCAAGGAAGTCCCGAGACCGACCATGAAACTCAATCCGGACGAATGGGCGGAGTACGACACGCAGTATCCCTCCGGCTATATCTATCCCTTCCGCTTTAAGCATCCGGTGACTGGCAAACCAACTTCAGAAGCAAAGCGTAACGCCAAACTAAAGCTCAAGCCAAATCCATTCAAGAGTTGGGGATAAAGGAAAACACCAAGAAACAAGATACAATAACCAAATATAGGGCGGGGGGTAAAGGAGTATGCCAACGGCTTCTCCCTTTGAAAAAGGGAGATTGAGAGGGATTTTGAGAAAGACTTAAAGCTAGCTTATACTTTAGATACGATTACGTAATAGGAGGCGAACATGAGTTCAACATCGCCAGATTTATCAATATTCAAAAAATTTAATTTTAAGTTAAAACCCATCGGCATCAAGTTCCTCCTTTTTAAGCCGGACGGCATAAGGAAACTCAATAAAAAACTGGCTATTTGTGAAATGATGCGGGAAGCCCAAAGAGCCAAGCCTTTTTACGCCGCAATAGATAATTTTAACTGTGTAGCGCCGATACTCCTGGGCATGGCGGAGGGGGACCCGGTTTATGAAAGCGGCCATATCGGGCCAACGCTGGGTATATTTGAAGAAGCCCGCGCCAACCGCAGGCTTTATTATTACCTCACCAAGCTCGAGAAAAACAGCGTCAACTACGTGGCTTTCGCTTCTTTAGATAAGCTAACCTTCACGCCGGACGTATTAATCCTTTCCGCCGACCCCACCCAGCTGGAAATTATACTAAGGGCGATGTGCTACGCCACGGGCAAGATGTGGGAGAGCAAAGGAACGCCGGTGATAGCATGCGCCTGGCTAACCACCTACCCATACATAAGCGGCGAACTGAATTTTATCATCACCGATGTGTCCCACGGCATGAAAGCCAAGCAGGTATTCCCGCCAGGCACGATACTGATATCCATCCCCTTCGATAAGATTAACCCAATCATCGAAGGGCTGCAGAAGATAGAGTGGCTGCCGGCGCTTTACACCAAGGGACGAGAGTACCACGACCGCAAGTTTGAAGAGGTCGCGGCGTCACTGCATAAGAAGCTGGAAAAAGACGGGAAGTAGGGAACAATTTTTCAGGTGAACCTATCCCCCTACCCCCTTCCCTTTGGTGTTTTGAAGGGAAGGGGGTTTTGGTTTTTTTAGAGGGAGCTTCGCCCCCTCTTAGACACCCCCGTTGGGGGGAAGAGAGTTGCGGAAGACATAAAGCTGGCTTATACTTTAGATACGATCATAGGAGAGAAAACAGAGAAAATAATTAAATGTATAAAAAAAATGAGTTGTTCGAAACGCCACCAGCGCGCTTGAAAATATGGCGATATTTGGATTTTATCAAATTTTTTGATTTATTAGAACGCTCGAAACTTTTTTTTACAAGACTCGATAAATTGGAAGATCCTTTTGAAGGTGTAATATCAGAGAACGCATTGAAAGACTTTTTTACCAAACTCGGAGTAACACTAAATTCAGAGGAAATTAATAGTTTTAGAAAATATTATGTTAAAGATTCGAGAATATATACTGCAGTTAGTTGTTGGCACTTAAATACTATTGAATCTGATTCTATGTGGAAGTCATATATTAAAAACGGTGACGGTCTAGCAATACAATCTACAGTGAAACGTTTAGAGACTAGTCTAATAAAGAGCAAAAATGATATCTTTGTTAGCCGAATTATATATGAAAACAAAGAATTTCTTTCTTCGAAAAAAAAATTATCTTTATTATTTTCTTATCCTGCAATATTTAAGGGAAAAGAATATAAACATGATGAAGAATTAAGAGCTATTATTCAAAAAGAACCCTTCCTAAATCCAGATCATCGCTTAAGACCTTTAGATAAAAATGGAATCTATGTTGATGTTAAACTAAATGTGTTAATTGCCAAAATAATCCTAGCTCCTAAATGCGACAAATGGAAATCTAACCTAATCGAAAAAATGTGTAAAAAACATGGGCTCGATATAGAAATAGTCTCATCTAGTTTAGACAATAAACCCATATTTTAAGTAGGAGGTCACTCATGTCCCAACCACAGGCTAGAATCGGCGTTATCGGCGGCACGGGACTATACGATATCGAGGGGATAACCGAGGTTAAGGAAGTCTACCCTAATACTCCCTTCGGTAAGCCGTCGGACGCTATATTAGTTGGGAAATTGGGTGGTATAGGCGTCGCCTTTCTGCCACGGCATGGGAGAGGCCACCGCATCTCCCCTAGCGAGGTGCCGTCCCGCGCTAACATTTACGCTTTAAAGTCGCTCGGCGTAGAATTTATTATTTCGTCCAACTCCTGCGGGAGCTTTAAAGAGGAGCTTAAGCCGGGGCATTTGCTGATTCCCGACCAGATAATCGACCGCACGCGGGGTCGCGTCAGCACCTTTTTCATTGGGGGCATCGTCGCCCACATCCCGTTCGCCGACCCGTTTTGCCCGGTTTTGAGTGACATCATCTACCAGGCGGCTAAAGAAACGGGGGCGACTGTCCACGAGGGTGGGACGTTCGTTGCGATGGAGGGACCCGCTTTCTCCACCAGAGCAGAGAGCCACCTTTATAAATCATGGGGGGCAGACGTCATCGGCATGACCGTGCTGCCGGAAGCCAAGCTGGCAAGCGAGGCAGAAATCTGCTATGCTTCCATCGCCTGCGTCACCGACTATGACAGCTGGCATGAAACCCACGAAGCAGTCAACGTCGAAACTATATTAACGACGATGCGAAACAACATAAATTATGCGAAAAAGACTATCAAGCTGGCAGCGGGACGAGTGCCTGAAAAGCGAGAATGCGCCTGCGCTTCAGCTCTTCGTGGGGCGATAATTACCGACCCGGCAGCGATACCCGCCGCACAAAAGAAAAACCTCGACTTAATCATCGGGAAATACATAAAGTAAAAATGTCATTCTGAGGAACGAAGAATCCCGAAGGGATATTCAATCTATAATACTTCTCTCCCTCAATGGGAGAGATTAGAGTGAGGGGAAATGCCAGGATTTCACCCTCACCTTGCCTTCCTCTCCCATTGAGGGAGAGGTAAAGAGGAAAAAGGGAGTAAGGGAAAGATTTTTATGTCAAATACAGAGTTCAGCTGTTTACCTACTATCATCGGCAGCGTGCCCCATACCGACCCCCAAAAGGCATGTTCGCTGCTATTGCGTTTTTTAAAAGACATCCCCACCTGGCCGCAGTTGCCCAGAAAGACGTTTTTAGAAAACATGTACGTCCAGTACAGCGAAGGCTTCCCCGGTGTAGTGGTAGAAAATAACCGTATTTATATCGATACCGCCAAGGATTACACTAAAGCGCTGGAAACGCTCTATCAGGCCTATCTGGAAAACGATGCGACCAAATATGGTATGGGGCGGGACCATGTGGCGGGACTTTATGCCCTGTTGGAGCAGGACAAGCTATCCCCGAAGGCAGTCAAAGGATGTGTTACCGGGCCTTTATCCTGGGGCATGACCATTACCGATGAAAACAAGCGGTCGATACTCTACCATGAAATTCTCGGCGATGCCGTCCCCAAGTTTTTAAAGCTCAAGGCTAAATGGGAAGAAAATGAGCTAAAGAAAATCTCGAAGAACACTATCATCTTCGTCGACGAGCCTTATATGGCGTCCTACGGTTCGTCCATCGCCGCCGGCGCTTTCTCCAAACCGGAAAAAATCGTCGAGATGATTGATGAGGTTTTCGACGGCATCAGCGGACTCAAAGGGATACACTGCTGCGGCAACACTGACTGGTCAATACTGCTGAAAACGAAGATGGATATTCTCAACTTCGATGCTTACGCCTATGCACAGTCGCTAAGTCTCTATCCTGACGAAGTAAAAAAGTTCATCGGGCGGGGCGGCTGTATCGGGTGGGGCATTGTTCCCAACCAGATGGAGCCACTAAATAAAGAGTCCATGTCCAGTCTGAAAGACCGACTTGAAGAGGCGATGGCACCCTTCACCCGCAACGGACTATCTATAAAAGACATCGTCAAGCAAAGTCTGCTGTTGCCCTGCTGCGGTCTGAATGCTTTGACCGAAGAGGGTACAGAGCAGGCGCTCAAGCTGCTGACAGAGCTTTCCGCAGAGATGAGGAAAAAGTATCTCTAGGGATAAATCAAAAATCAAATCTCAAAAATCAAAAACACAACTCAAAAGTAAAAAAGGATACTAAATCCTCCTCTATCCTCCTTTACGAAAGGAGGA
Source organism: Dehalococcoidales bacterium (assembly GCA_050014095.1). Classification (GTDB taxonomy): domain Bacteria; phylum Chloroflexota; class Dehalococcoidia; order Dehalococcoidales; family RBG-16-60-22; genus RBG-13-51-18. The sequence goes on from JBEKDZ010000001.1 coordinate 312,623, forward strand.
CGAACGAGATAGCCGCAAATGAAAAGGGCGGGTTTATGATATCATCTCCCTTTAATAAAGGGAGATTGAGAAGGATTTTAATACCCCTCACCCCGAGATTCTTCACTACGTTCAGAATGACAATAGGAAAAGAGAAATCATGAAGGATTTTAAAGACAAGGTCGCGGTAATAACCGGCGGCGCCAGCGGCATCGGATGGGGGCTGGCAGAGCGGTGCGCTTCTGAAGGCATGAAAGTCGTCATCGCAGACATCGAAGAGCCCGCCTTGAAACAGGTGGAAAAAACTCTTAAAGCCAGCGGGGCTGATGTCCTGGCAGTACGCACCGATGTTTCAAAAATATCCGACGTGGAAACCCTGGCGCAAAAGACCATCGAAACTTTCGGAGGGGTACATCTACTTTTTAATAACGCCGGCGTGAATACGGATATTTCTATGCGCAAACCCGTGTGGGAAAACACACTCGCTGACTGGGAATGGATGATTGGCGTAAACTTATGGGGAGTCGTTCACGGCGTTAAAGTTTTTATGCCCACTATGATGCAGCAAAACACGGAATGCCACATCGTCAATACATCATCCATGGCTGGTCTGCTGGCGGAACCGCAATTGATTATTTACGCCGTGACTAAAGCTGGCATCATCGCCCTCTCCGAAGGGCTTTATCTTCAGCTTAAGCAAAGGAATTCTCCCATCGGCGTGAGCGTACTGTGTCCGGCGTTCGTCAGCTCGCGGATTTTTGAGGCAGAAAGGAATCGTCCGACTGACCTGAAGAATCCTCCCGAACCTCCAAAACCGCGTCAGCGGGCTGCCCTGGTCAGCCAATTTAATAAAGTTAGCCCCACTCTCTCTCCAGAACAATCCGCCAACATCGTCTTCAAGGCAATCAGGGAGGGCACTTTCTATATTTTCACCGACCCGCTGGTGCAGGAGCTTTTCCGGCAGCGGGCGGAAAATATCTTAAAGGGTCGTAACCCTGAACCGCCGCACGCCTGATGAAATAATAAAAATGGATTGTAATATCAAAGCTAACCAATCTAAATGTAATTGTACCTACGAGCCATGCCCCCGTAAAGGCAAGTGCTGTGAGTGCATCAGCTATCACCTGGAAAGTAAAGAGCTGCCGGCTTGTGTTTTCCCCGCGGAGATAGAGCGTACCTACGACCGCTCTTTTACCACATTTGCGGACTGGGTAAAGGGGAGTGGCGGGAAACGCTAATATAAGCTATAGTATAAACGATGAACAAGACGAAGAAAAACGCCTGGCACAAGCACCTGAAAGCTAAAAAAACGCTTAAAGAAAAAATGAAAGCACAGGCTAAGGCTGCTAAATAGCAAATCTCGCTATATTTCCCCACTGAAAACGCGGGTTAAACCGGCTGTGCAACATAACATTGCCACGTAACCCGCCGCTTTAATCCCCGTTATATCTACAGAAGAGGTGAGTCTATCAAATGGCGGAGCTGCCAGAGCTGATTCAAGCCCTGCTCGACCCTAAAGCTTATCCCGACCGCACGCCGAAGGTAGAGCTTATGCAAACGCAGATGTCCTATGTCTTGCTTGCCGGAGAATACGTTTATAAAATCAAGAAGCCGGTTTACCTGGGCTTCCTGGACTACACCACACTGGAAAAAAGACTCTACTATTGTAAAAAAGAGGTCGAGCTTAATAAGCGACTCTGCGCGGACGCCTATCTGGGCGTGGTGCCGATAACTAAAGAAAAAGACTTTGTTATGGGGGGCAAAGGGGAGGCTAAAGAGTACGCCGTCAAGATGCGGCGTCTGCCGCAGGATGCCATGATGGACACGCTACTCAAGCAAAATAAGGTCACTCCGGAGATGGTGAAAAAAGTGGCGGAAATACTCGTTGATTTCCATAAAAAAGCCGCCACTAATGAGGAAATCACCCGCCTGGGTGGCATCGAGGCCGTTATCCAGAACACCTCGGAAAACTTTGCGCAGACGGAAAAATACTTCGGCGTCATTATCGAGCCGGAGACCCTCCAAAGCATTAAGACCTATACCGAGAACTTTATTGGGGCCAATCGTGCCCTGTTTCTTAAGCGTATGGCGGAGGGTAAAGTGCGGGACGGCCACGGCGACCTGCACGCGGCGCATATCTGTTTTTATAAAGGCATCTGCATTTACGACTGCATCGAGTTTATCGACCGGATGAGGTATACCGACGTGGCGGCGGATATCGCTTTTCTGGCGATGGATTTGGACCACTATGAACGTCGGGACTTATCCGGCATCTTCATCGATGCGTACGTAAGCCGAAGCGGGGATAAGGAGCTACTAAAGCTGCTCAACTTTTACAAATGTTACCGGGCTTACGTGCGGGGGAAAATAGGATGCTTCCAGTACGACGATAAGTATATCTCCACCGATGAAAAGGAGAAAATCTTGGCTAACGCGCGGAGCTACTTTAAGCTTGCGGAGAGCTATATCGGGGGATAAGATGAAAAAAGTATTGCTAATAATATTTACATGTCTGTGTTTAGTCGCTACGGGCTGCGCGAGTATCGCTACGGCGCAACAAGCGGCTGGCGATAATCCTCAAAAATCGGATTTCAATTTTATCTTCAAATACGGCGTAAGCGGCGGAAATACCCTCGATACTTTCCACGGCACATACACCAGAGATATGATATTAGACCCGGCTATTACGATAGACATGGTTTTAACGGCGGCCGAGATGGACAGCATCTACCAGAAGATGCTAGAGATAGACTTTTTTAATTACCCCGATAAATTTTCCGTCGATGTAGCCGATAACGAAACAAAAATAGAGGTAACGCCCTATCCTACCTATTTTTTCAAAGTGGAATACAGCGGCAAAACTAAAGAGCTATTATGGCATGATAAATATGTTAACTCCGATGCACAAGCGAATAAACTGAAGGAGCTAATTAATTTAGTCAAGAGCATTATAGAATCAAAGGCGGAGTACCAGGCGCTGCCAGAGGCTAGCGGGGGATATTTATAGTCGGTGAAAACCTTTCATATCAGGCCGCTTAATGAAGGCGATAGAACCTGGGCGGCTGACCTGCTTAAGGAATGGTGGGCGGGACCCAAAGTTATATCGCGCGGCAAGGTGCACTATCCGGATAAATATCCTGGCTTTATCGCTTTAGTCGAGGGGAAACCGGCGGGTCTAGTGACTTATAATATCGCTGGTAAAGACTGCGAAATCGTTACCATGAACAGTCTCGTTGAAAAAATAGGCATCGGTTCCGCTCTTATCGACGCCGTGAAAAAAGCTGCTATCGCCGCGGGTTGCCATAGAGTATGGCTGATAACCACTAACGATAACACGGCAGCTTTAAGGTTCTACCAAAAGTATGGCTTAAAGCTGGTCACCGTGCACCGCAACGCCGTCGAGCAATCACGCCGACTGAAGGCGGATATACCCCTAACCGGCAATGACGGCATTGAAATCAGGGATGAGATTGAGCTGGAGATGATATTATAATCAAACGTCATTCTCGTGCTTGACACGAGAATCCAGACCACCACCCCCAACCGAGATTCTTCGCGGAGTTTACCCTGAGCGAAGTGTGAGGGCTCAGAATGACAGGGGCGAAAAGGAGTACAAGATGCGCGAACCTTTTAGAAAATTTATTAAAAATGAGCTAAAGAACGGCTTTTTGCTCATCGCCTGCGGTCTGCCCGGAACCTGGAAAACCGAGACCACTGAAGAGGTGCAGAAAATCAAGGGCGGCAAACTCTTGAGGACGGATATTATCCGACTGGAGGTGCTGAAAAACCAGGATATCTTCGATTCTAAGGTCGCCGGTGACATGAAGAAACGAACGCAGGTTTATGATGTAATGGTCGAGCAGGCGGACGCAGCTTTTAAAAGTGAAAGGGATGTCATCCTCGACGCCACTTTCGTAACCCAGTCCTTGAGACAGCAGGCCGCCGCCATCGCTGCGAAAAATGGGGTCCCGTTCGTGATTCTCCAGACGGACTGCCCGCAGGAGGTCTCTATCAAGCGGATACTGGCGCGCGATAAGGAAAATTACGTTTCCAACGCTTTAACCGAGGAAGCCTATCTGAACAACAAAAAGAAGTTCGAAGCTGTCGATTTAGACGCTTTGAAACAGCAGAATCCCGGCCTAAAACTAGTACATCTGGTCGTCGATACCGCCCTGGACCAGCCGGAGGACTGGTATATAACCAAGTACGAAAAGAAATGATGATATTGTATGCCTGTCATTCTGACCCTGAACGCAGTGAAGGGGAAGAATCTCGGGGCGGGGTAAGGCTTTCCTTTCCACTCCTCAGAATGACAGTGTGATAGTCTTCGGAGATATGTTTACCAGATGAAAATAGACTTGCATATTCATACCAGCACCGGCTCCGATGGGGCGATGACCATCGAAGAGGTGTTTGCCGAAGCGAAAAAACGGAATATCGAATTCATTTCCATTACCGACCATGATAACATCGAACACCAGGGGAGAGCTATCGCGCTGGCGGCGGCTAATAAAATCCGTTACATTACCGGCGTGGAGCTTAATGTAACCTTTGTTTTTAACAACAAGTCCTTCTCGCTCGATTTCCTGGGGTATGGGTACGACTACCGCAATCCTGCGTTCAAGGCGGCGCTGCGTGTCATCAAGGACCACCGGGAGAAAAGGGCGCGTCAGATTATCAATAACCTGAATAGCGAGTTCAAGCGAGAAAACCTGCCCCTCTTTACCGAAGAGGACCTGCATAAAATGCAGGAAGGCGTCGATGGTATATTAAGTCGGCCGCATATCGCGGACTACCTAATAAAAAAGAGGATTGTCGCCAGCCGGCAGGAGGCTTTCGACAAATACCTGGTGCGGTACGACGTGCCGAAATACCCGCTGACACTGGAGGAAGCGGCGGCGCTGGTAAGAGGAGCAGGCGGTAAAATCGCCCTCGCCCATCCTAACGACCCCAATGGGACATCGCTAATAAGTATTACGAAGGACTTGGGCGAACAAACAAAGATAGTCCGCGAGCAGATGCTTGGATGTATCGACGGGATAGAGTGCTGGCACTCACGGAGCGATAAAGCAACCACCGACCACTATATCGAGTTCAGCCGGAAGCATGACCTTTTGATGACCGGCGGTAGTGATTGCCACCAGAAGCCGATATTGATGGGGACAGTGGATATGGCGGGTTGGGCGGCGGATGGGTTCTAAAACTCCCTTTAAAATACCTCCCCATCTATGCTATCATTCACCCCATGGAACGTTATTCCGCTTATGATAATTTTGCCTGGCTTTATAATCGGGAATGGGGAGCCTTCGGGGAGAATATCTTCCCGGCGCTGAAGGACATCGCCAAGGAAAGTTTGCCGGAAAACGCTAAAGTACTAGACGTGTGCTGCGGCACCGGGCAGCTGGCAAAAGTGCTCACCGATAAAGGCTATAAGGTGACCGGTATCGACGGCTCCGCCAACCAGCTTAAATTCGCCCGGAAAAACGCTCCTAATGCCCGATTCATATTGGCGGACGCCCGTACCTTTAAGCTACCCCCTACATTTAATACGGCCTTTTCAACCTTTGATAGCCTTAACCACATAATGAAACTGGAAGAATTACAGGCGACATTTAAAAACGTTAATCAATGCCTTGTTAAAGGCGGGGTTTTTATTTTCGACATGACTACAAAAAGGCATTTCGAGACGCGAAACAAAGACTTTAAACAAATCAAAGAAACCCCAGAATATTTCTACGCGTTACAAGGGGATTACAACGAGGAAAATAAAATTGCCCAGATTCACTGCACAATATTCCAGCGTCAAGCCAAAGGCTGGCAACGCTCCGACGTGTCACTACAGCAGACTCATTATCCTAGTGTGGAAATAAAAAAGGCACTAAAAAAGGCTGGTTTTACCAATATCCGGGCATACTCGGCTAGCCCGGAGCGCGGACTGCAAAAACCAACGAAGAACTCACTAAGGTTATTTTATTACGCCCGGAAGGCTTAATTCAGATATTCTCACCCTGGTAAACGCCGTTATAGCCTTCCGATTCTCCAGTAAGCTCCATAAAGACAAGCTGCGTAATGCGGGCGTTTTGCTGTACGCGGAAACCCTTTGGATTATGCACCATCAATAAAGACTGGGAGCGACCCTCGTAGCCGGCGTCCCAGACCGCCGTGCCGACGCTAACGCCGCAGCGCAAGAGGGAGGAGCGGGGACGACCTAAAGCCATGATATTCTTTGGCAGGTGTACGATTTCGTTATAGGTGACCATATAGACACCAGCCACAAGGTTTAGAAATCCATCGTCATCGAATAAGAGTTGAGAAAGGTCAGAGAGGACTCTCTGACTGTTGGCTTGAGCTATCGTCCCCGCCGACTTCATTGCAGCGACATCGCGTAGTGTGAGGTCGAAGCCGTTAGCCTGCACTTGCTCATCCAGGTTCAGCCACTCCTCGATTAGCAGGGGACTGCTCTTAAGCAGGTAGCGGATATCATTACCGGAAAGAACTGACATAAAAAACCTTCCTTTAAGGACTCCTGTTTATCTTAGCAGTTCTGAATTTTTCTCACAACGCAAGAGACGGCCGCCTTATTTTCTTAAAGAAAAACCGGAATACTCAAAAGAACCGGAGCAAACTTTAATAATTTATAAACAGTCGACCGTTAAAATATTTAAAGAAGTATAAATACCCGGGAAATACCGGGGGGCCGGCCGGCCAGCATAAGAAAGAGAAAGAGGAGCAATCGAATTGATGAAAAAACACTTGATTTCCCTATTAGTCGCGCTGCTACTGGTCAGCATTATCGCGCTGGCGGGTTGCAGTTCAACCACCCAATCGAGCAGCACCACAGCTACCCAGGACTCCACAAGCACTAATATGAGTGGTGGACCGGGCGGTTCCGGCAATTTCACTCCGATGAACCCCGGCAGCGGCAACTTCAGTGACAATTTCACCGGCGGTCATCCTAGGGGCGGTCTCGGCGGACCGAGAGGCTCCGGGAACTTTACGCTTCCGAGTGATAATTTCAGCGGTACGCCGCCGAGCGGCACTCCCGATGTAACCTCGAGTTCAAATTAAAATACATCACCCCTCCTTGTATTTCTCTCCCCCTTCTCCCTCCAATCAAGAAGGGGAGAGCCTTTTTCCCGACATGATAGGACAACAGAATGTTATAAGAGGGGAAAAGATGGGGGATTACTTATTCCCGGTTTATATTTGTTTGCCCAGCCTCGCTTCCAGAGCGAGTCCTGCCGCTAAAGGCAGGTCAAGGCCACGGGTGACCGCCTGCTTGATAGAGCGTACCGCCGGCTGTGGGAAGGACATTATTTGCCGCGCTAGTTTCTCTGCGGCGGGGAGAAGGTCGGGGCGGGGCAGAATACGGTTGACCAGCTTGAGTTTTAGCGCTTCTTTAGCGTCTATCCAACGACCGCTCATGAGAATTTCCAGTGCGGCGGCGCTGCCGATGGTGCGGGCCAAGGTCTGGCTGCCGCCAGCCGCTGGAATGATGCCCAGTCCCGGCTCGGGGAGACCGAAACGGGCTTCATCGGAGGCGAGGCGGATATCGCAGCATAGCGACATCTCAATGCCGGAGCCCAGTACATAACCATGCAGGGCGGCGATGACCGGCTGTTCCACGCTTAAGAACCGACCCCACACATCCCGCTCGAAACGCGCCCGGCGGGCGAAGACGGGGGGAGGGGCAGTTAAAAACTCCGTAAGGTCGGCGCCGGCGCAGAAGGCTTTTTCCCCCGCGCCTTTTAAAATAACAACCTTAATCTCCGTGTCTCCTTTGATGGCGCCGAGCACTTCATAAAGCTCATCGCGCATTTTAATGTTATAGGCGTTCAGGGCCTTGGGGCGGTTAAGCGTAATATAGGCGATGCCGTCCCGCTTTTCGTAGATAATGACTTCAAAGTCGCTCATTTTGTTATCGCTAAATGACCCCTAAATCAGCCTGTTATCAAGCGTTTAATACAATTCCTCTCCCTCGATGGGAGAGGTAAGGTGAGGGTGTGACCATCGTATTCCCCCTCACTCAATCTCTCCCACCAGGGGAGAGAAGACCTTTTTAGAATCAATGGGTAACTCTAGGAAATTGGGAAAAGGCACTGTTTTACTTCCCCTTATATTGCGGCTTTCTCTTTTCCAGGAAAGACTTGATGCCTTCCGTGCGGTCGGAGGTGGTGTGCAGGAGAAAATAGAGGTCGGCTTCCAGCCTTAAGCCCTGCTCCAGCGTCATATCCAGTCCCTTATTGACCGCCTCCTTGAGATACCTTAGAGCGATAGGTCCTTTGGTGGCGATGGTCTTCGTCAGCTTTGCCACCTCCCCTGCTAAAGCGTCCGCCGGGACGACTTTACTGACCAATCCAATCTCAAGAGCCTCGGCGGCGGTGATGGTTGCGGCGGTCAGCAGCAGCTCTAAAGCCTTGCCGCGCCTAATGATGCGGGGCAAACGCTGCGTGCCGCCGTCGGTAGGAATGCGCCCTTCTGTCACCTGCGGCAGAGAAAAATTAGCTTTATCCGAGGCGATGCGGATGTCACAGCTTAAGGCTATTTCCAGTCCTATTCCTAAAGCGTCCCCGTTAATGGCAGCGATAACCGGCTGTTCGATGGCGACGATAGCCGCGGCGGGACGGTAAGCCTCCGCTATATCCTCCCCTCCGCCCTTACAAAATGCATCGCCGGAGCCGGTCAGAGTAACAACATAGATATCGTCATCTCCCCTGATTTGCTCGCAGACTTCCGCCAGTTCCTGCGCCATCTCCTGATTTATCACCGGGAGTTGCAACGTTATATTAGCGATATGAGCTTTTTTAGAGAAAACAACGGTTTTGTTCGACATATTCTTTCTCCGATCAGGGAGCAGTCAAAATTAATCTTAAACCGACCTTTATAGCAGCGTCAAGCGGAGTATCGCTGCGTTATTACCGCTGTTATATTGTATAATAGGAGCATTAGGTATTTCTCTGACACAAGGAGTGTAAATGGCTAGAGGGTACATCGGGAAACTTCTCTTCGTGAATCTTACTGCCGGAACGATAAAAGAGGAAACGCCCGAAGAAAAGCTTTACCGTGATTTTATCGGGGGCTATGGGATAGGCGCCCGGATTCTATATAGTCGGCAAAGGGGCGGCGTAAACCCCCTGGGACCGGAAAATATACTAGGCATTATTACTGGACCACTCACCGGCACGCCGACTCCATTCGGGTGCCGCTACGTAGTGGTGGGTAAATCACCGCTGACAGGGGTATGGGGAGACGCTAACTGCGGGGCGGATTTCGGTCCTCATCTAAAATTCGCCGGCTACGACGGGGTGTTTTTCAGCGGCATCGCCCCCAAGCCGGTATATCTCTTCATCGATAACGGCAAAGCCGAGCTAAAGGACGCCAGCCATCTCTGGGGTAAGAGCACCTACGAGACCGAGGACGCTTTACAATCCGTCCACGATAGGACGGCTAAAGTAATGAGTATCGGCCCGGCGGGAGAAAAACTCTCCCTCATCTCCTGCATCATCACACACAAGGGGTCGGCGGCGGCTAGGTCGGGGCTAGGGGCGGTGATGGGCTCGAAAAAGCTCAAGGCGGTGGTGGTAAAAGGGGAGGGAAAGGTTCACATCGCCGAACCTGAAGCCACTGACGCATTAAGAAAAGAATATCTCCCCAAAATTATGGCAAGTCCCGCCCGCAATGGACTGCACAGTTTCGGCACCTGCTCTCATACCGACGGCTCGGCGCACAGCGGCGATACGCCGGTGAAAAACTGGGGAGGTGTGGGTGTAGTAGAGCTCCCCGACGTAAGTGGCTTGCGCAAGGAGCTTATCAATGCCAATGTGGTGAACCGGAACGGTTGCTGGCGCTGTCCGGTCGCCTGCCGGGGCAATATGAAGGAAGGACCAGGCGAATATAAATATCCCGCTGGCGTCAAACGACCGGAGTACGAAACTGCCGCTGCCTTCGGCGCGATGTGCCTCAACACCAATGCCGAAGCCATCGCTATGGCGAACCACCTGTGTAACTACTACGGCACAGATACCATCTCCACCGGCACCATCATCGCTTTTGCGATGGAGTGCTACGAGCACGATATCATCACGAAAAAAGACACCGATGGCATCGATTTAAAATGGGGCAACCATCAAGCAATGGTCGCTATGACCGAAAAACTGGTGAAGCGCGAAGGCTTCGGGGACGTTTTAGCGGACGGGGTAAAAAGGGCGGCGGAGAGAATCGGTAAAGGCGCCGATGCTTTCGCGGTGCATATCGGCGGGCAGGAGCTGGGACTGCACGACCCGAAATTCGATTTCCCGGGTTTCGCCGGCACGCCGACATCCGCCAAATATGTGATGGACGCCGCGCCGGGGAAGCATGTGGGAGGGTTCGGACCCACCCATTTCCCCTGGCTGGTGATTAACGCTGCCGGTTTATGCCTGCACGTCAACACCATGTTCAACGGCCTTAAATACGCCACGGACTTCCTGAAAGTCGTCACCGGATGGGGCAGGTCGGAGGAGGAGATACTTAAGTGCGGTGCGCGTATCGGCGCGATGCGGCATGTTTTCACCCTGCGCGAGGGCGATAATCCATTAAACCGCAAGGTGCACGGAAGAATCATCGGCAAGCCGCCGCAAACGGAGGGTCCGCTGGCAGGCGTGACGGCCGACCTCGAAGGGCAGGTGGACCAAGCACTTACAGGGCTGGATTGGGATAAAGTTACCGCCAAGCCGAGCCGTAAAAAGCTGCTGGAATTGGGATTGGACGACGTGGCGGCGGAACTTTGGCCACAATAGAGAACTTAGGCAAGTTTATCCAGAAGATCCGTCATACGATTGCTTAGCTTGCCGGTGAGCCCCACCAGTGTTTTCTGCTCGTCGGCATTCAGGCGGTCCATCACCTGCTTTGCCCGCATTTCGCCCTTGTGCTGGTTCTTTTTAACGTATTCCAATCCCGCCGCGGTTACCCGGATAACCGTCACCCGGCGGTCCTGACTGGAAAAATCCCGGACGATGAAGCCTTCTTTTTCCAGATTGTCCATTATCTTGGTCACGCTGTGCTTGGAGCGGAACATCGCCTCCGCCAGCTGTGTAGGAGTCAAACTCCCGCCGGAGCGCACCAGGTGATACATGGCGATGATATGCAGTGGGCTGATATCGTCCTTTTTCATGGTAATTTCCAGGTATCGCATGATAGTATCGGCAAAGGTGACGCACAGCCAGAAATTCAACTCGCCTATTTGCTCGGCTACTTTTTTGAATTCATCAGGACTAGGCTCTTTGGTACTTGTATTTTTCTTTTCCGGCATAGCTCTCCGTGCCTTTAACCCGTAATAAAACTGATTTTACCACAAAGATTACGTGGATACTACTATTTAATGTTTTGACTATTTTCCAGCTTCTTTTAATAAACGTTCGATGATGCCCAGCTGCCGGAAAAAGGTGAAGGTATCCGCAACATCCCAGTGCTCGGCGATTTTGCCGTCCTGCACACGGAAGATATCTACTACGTTATAATCCAGGCTGTTGCCGGTTGCCTTTTTCCCCAGCCACTCCCCGCCCGTATGCGTCCCCGTGGTAGCGCTATAAGCCATAACGATATCATCTTCCGCCACCATTTTCTTGAGGGTATATCTAAAGTCCGGAATCGCTTTAAAAATAACGTCAAAGAACTCAATAAAACCGGCTTTGCCCTGCGGGCAGTCCGGGTTATGCTGGATATAGTCGTCCCGCATATAGCTATCCAGCTTGGTCATATCGTGATGAATAAAAACATCGTTATAGAACCTGGCTACTACATCCTTATTTCTATGGCTGCTATCCGCCATTTTTACCTCCATGTTTCTTTTCGCGAATTTGCCGGGGCTACATGGTAGTCATGCCGCCATCGATGGCGAGACATTGCCCGGTAACGAAGGAGGCGGCATCCGAACAAAAATAAATGACGGCTTCCGCCATGTCCTCTGGATGAGCGACGCGTTTAAGGGGAATCATATTAGGCGCATCGTTGCCCATTTCCGGCGTCGTGCTGTTAAGATACTCAAAGAGGAGGGTATTATCGGTAGGACCGGGCATGATGGTATTGACCCTCACGTTAAAGGCGGCGCCTTCCAGCGCGGCGGACTTGGTTAAACCGTTAAGGCCAGCTTTGCTGGCAGTGTAGGCGCAGAAGCCGGGAACTGCATTCAGAGCGCCTATCGATGAAGTATTTACGATAGCGCCGTACTTCTGCTTGAACATTTGCCGCATCTCATACTTCAAGCAGAGGAAAACACCTTTTAGGTTAATATCCAGGGTGCGGTCCCAGATATCTTCCGGGCAGTCAACGATATTGACGAGGGGTACACGCTTGCCATCGGGCCCGATGCCGGCATTATTGAAGGCGTAGTCCAGCCGTCCATAAAGGCTGACGCATTTAGCCACCATCGCCTCCACATCGGACGCTTTAGAAACATCACACTTCACGAAAGCGGCTTCGCCGCCCGCGTCCTTAATTAGTTTTACCGTCTCCTCCCCACCCTTGATATTAGAGTCGGTGGACACGATTACTTTAGCGCCCTCGCGAGCAAAAACCTGTGCCGTCACCTTGCCGATTCCGGAAGCGCTACCGGTTACCAGGGCTACCCTGCCATCGAATTTCTTAGCCATGTTTAATCTCCTTTTCCATACATTAAGCTAACGAACTTTTTATATGAGTTATATAAAAATTAAGGCAATTACCAACTATTTTAGTATATAATAGCACGAAAGGGTTAAAAAACCGAACGGAGGTCAAGGATGTTATTGGAAAACAGAGTGGCCATCGTGACGGGCGGCACGAAGGGGATGGGTTGGGCTATCGCCCGTAAATTTGCCGAGGAAGGCTGCGATGTCGTTGTTACGAGCCGCCATCTCGAAGAAGCACAAAAAGTGGCTAAAGAAATTGAAAAGCTGGGGCGCCAAGCCCTGGGAATTAAAGCCGATATATCCCAAAGCGCCGAGGTGAACGACATGGTGGCGCAGACGATAAAGAAATTCAAGAAAATAGACATTTTAGTGAATAACGCGGGTGGGGTGGACGTGAAAGGCGGCGACACCACCGACGCCACGGAAGCAGACTGGGACCACATTCTGGATGTGAACCTCAAGGGGTGTTTTTTATGCTGCATGGCGGTAGTACCCTATATGAAAAAACAAAAATACGGTAAAATCATCAACCTATCGTCGATGGGGGCAGTGCATCCCGCCGTATCCGTCCTGCACTATCATGCGGCGAAAGCCGGCGTGCTGGGATTGACGATAAATCTGGCTTTCGAGTTGGCGCCGCATAACATCTACTGCAATGCCATCGTGCCGGGGCCGATTGAGACGCCGTTCTGGGACTCTTTACAGCCGCCGGGACCGGCAAGAGATAAATTCTTCGCGGCATTATGCAAAAAAGAGGTGCCGCTGGGGAGGATGGGCAAACCGGAGGACATCGCCGGACCGGCTTTATTCCTGGCGTCCAGCCTTTCCGATTACGTCACCGGGCAGATTATCTACGCCGCCGGAGGGCAGCCTTTAAACGCGCAGGCAGCCACCTTCCTTTCGGCGCCGAAGGAATAACCATAAGCTGCGGAGGACATGATGAAGAAATTAAAAATCAGCAACAAGCGTATCGACGACGATTTGCTGATGAAAAAGCGACGGGAGGAGCTGGATAAATGGCCCACCGGCAAGGAAGTGGATTTCGATGAAGCTGTGGCTTACCAGAAGAGCCTGCCGGATAGCAAAATCTGGTGGAAGGTAATGGTCAAGCTGCGCGAAGAAGGCAGGATGAGCGTCTTCCCCCGCGCCGGCACCCCCATCCTCGAAAAAATGATCGAGCTTTGCCAGGGCCTGCGCGAAACAGGCGTCGTCCTCATCCCCGTGACTACAGACAGCTATACGCGACTGGGGCAATTTGAGAAGGTGCAGGGGATTTTATATGAATGCAACCGTACCGGCAAGGCTTTATTGAATGGCTATCCGATAATCAACCAGGGGGTGAAAAACACGCGCAAGCTGGTGGAAAGCGTGGACGCCGCATTCAGTCCGCGGGGCATCAGCAGTGAAATCGCCATCGCCTCCGGTCTGACGACCTACGAGTGCGGACTGGAGTTCATCACCTGGGGCGCTTACTCCAAGAAAATGACGATTCGAGAGCTGGTTGAAAAATGGCAGAACGGCACCCGCGTCGCCGGCTGGTACGCCGATAGGGGCGTGATACTCTGCACCGACCTGCACGGCTGGCTACCCGGCGCGCCCTACCCATTAAGCGTGAACATCGCCACGCTGATTCTCCAGGCGCTTACGGCGGCAGAGCAGGGGCAGAAGGCGCTCTACCCGCTGGTACACTGCATGGGTAACATGGCACAGGATATGGCATGGATAAAACTAGCGCCGCAACTCATCAGGGAATACCTGGATAAGTTCGGGTATAAAGACACAATTATAACCGGCTGCTGTCCCGCCCAGACCCCCCTCTTCCCGGTAGCGATGGATATGGGCGGGGCTTTCGCTTACCTCAACTATATCGCTATGGTGGGGGCGCTTTCTAAATGCAACGCCACCGACCTAAGGAGTATCGACGAGGGGGCGGGCGTACCTACTAAAGACGTAAACGCCGTAAGCTATCGCTCCGCCAAGTGGATTTTTGATGTGGTTAGAGAGCAGCAGATTGACTTTCAAATCAAAGAGGTTGAAATAGAAGAAAAGATAACGGAAATGGAGGTGCGGGCAATACTGGATAGAATCCTCGACCTCGGTGACGGCGATATCATCGACGGCACCATTAAAGCCGTCGAATCCGGCGTACTTGATTCGCCGTGGAGTCCCAACATCACTGTTAAAGATAAAGTGCTGGGGGTGAGGGACGCTCATGGCGCCTGCCGTTATCTGGAGTTCGGCAACCTGCCCTTCTCTAAACAACTCAAAGAGTTCCACCGCGGGAAAATAGCAAAAAGAGAAAAGCTGGAGGGGAAAAAGGCAGACTATCATACCGCCGTCCGCGACCTCTGGAGCTTCAGCAAAGGGAAAATCGTGGGCATACCGCCCTATGATAAGTAAGCAAAATCCCCCTCTTGTCCCCCTTTTGCAAAGGGGGAGACATGTTAAGGGGTGTAAGTAATCACTTCTCCCTTTATAAAAGGGCCTGCCCTGAGCCTGCCGAAAGGGAGATTGAGAGGGATTTTAAGGAGTCGTTATGGAAAGAGTACCGACAGTCATCACAGGAACCGTAGGCATGGATGCCCACGTTATCGGCACCAAGGTCTTGTCCCGCGCGTTAAGAGAGGCAGGTTTTAAAGTAGTGGAACTGGGAATACAGGTAACGCCGGAGGAGTTTATCAGCGTGGCGCAGGAAACCAAAGCGGACGCTATCCTGATGAGCTCGCTCTATGGCATGGCGGAGCTGGATTTAAAGGACTTTAATAAAAAAAGGATGGAGGCGGGGCTGCAAGATATTTTACTTTACATCGGCGGGAATTTGGTCATCGGCAGGTACGACCCCAAGGAAATCGAACCGAAGTTTAAAGCGCTGGGGTTCGATAGGGTTTACCCGCCGGGGATAGAGCCGGAAATCGGTATAGAAGACCTTAAAAAAGATTTAACAGCTAGGGGCAAAATGTAATTTAAGTTAATGTGTCATTGCGAGGAGCGAAGCGACGTGGCAATCTCCTTGATATATTTTATTCCGATGATAGGGATTGCCACGCCTCCCGACTTCGGTCGGGATGGCTCGCAATGACAAAATGGTGACCGATGGACGATATCAGGCTACTAATCGATTTCGGAAGCACGTTCACCAAAGTTGTTGCCGTCGACCTTGATAAAATCGAGGTAATGGCGGCAGCGCGCTTGCCTTCCACCGTGGAAACGGATATCATCATTGGGCTAGAAGCCGCCCTAAAAGAAATTGCTACTAAAACTGGTATCGTCCATCCGGAGAAGCTAAAAGCGCTGGCATGCAGTAGCGCTGCCGGCGGTCTGCGCATGGTCTGCATCGGTTTCGTGCCGGAGTTAACCAGCCAAGCCGCTAAACACGCCGCGCTGGGGGCGGGGGCTAAAGTGGTGGGGCTTTACTCTTATAAGCTAACGACCCGGGAAATCGCAGAGATAGAGAAAATTTCTCCTGATATTTTATTACTCTCCGGCGGGACGGACGGCGGCGATGAGGCAGTCATTATCCATAACGCCAATATGTTAGCCAAGACCGACCGCAAAATCGACAATATCATCGTCGCCGGCAATAAAACAACTTATGACGAAGTACAAGCGATTTTCAAAAATAGCGGCAAGCGTATCATCTTTACGAAGAACGTCATGCCGGAAATCGGCGTGCTGGATACCGCGCCGTGCAATAAAGAGATAAGGGATATATTCTTGAATAATATTATTAAAGCTAAAGGCATTTCTAAAGCGCAGTCGATTGTGGGTAAGGTGATTATGCCTACCCCATCGGCGGTGCTGGAAGCCGCTAAGCTCCTCGCCGAAGGCTATGAGGGGGAGGAGGGGTATGGCGAGCTGATGGTCATCGATCCCGGCGGCGCGACTACTGACGTCCACTCTATCGCCCAAGGTATCCCGACTGTAAGCGGCATTGCCATGGTCAATACCCTGCCGGAACCTTATGTGAAAAGGACGGTGGAAGGCAACCTCGGGCTGAAATACAACATAGATAGTCTAAGCGAGTTCACCCGCGGCAGAAAACTCCCGCCGCACTTTGCGGAAATCTGCCGGTCATTCCACGAAGGGCAACTGCCGCAAAGTCTGGAGGAAATAGAATGCCATCGGCTGTTATCCCGTGTGGCGGTCGAGGTAGCCGTTACACAGCATGTAGGGAGGCTAGAGAAAATTTACGGTCCCACCGGAGAAATGCTGCTCCAGCACGGCAAGGATTTGACCGGCGTTAAGTCCATTATCGGTACGGGCGGACCCATCATTTTTTCCGCCAGCCCGCGAGAAATTATGGAAGGCGCTTTATACCAGAAAGAAAACCCACTGGTGCTTAAGCCTAAAAACCCGACGCTCTATCTCGACGAACAGTATATCCTTTACGCTATAGGGCTGCTCTCCCAGGCAGAACCGGAAAAAGCTTTATTACTTGCGAAAAAGTACCTCAAGCAAATATAGTTATTAAGAATTGTCATTCCAGCGAAGGCTGGAATCCAGGGGAGGGGAAAAGGATTGGATTCTGGCCCTCGGGCTGAACTCGGGCTGAAGCCTACGCGAGAATGACGGGTGAAAAAAGAAGGAAAATGCTAAACCATCTCCGCGCCTTAGACCTGACCGACGATAAAGGCTTCCTCTGCGGGAAGATACTCGCCGACCTGGGCGTCAACGTGATTAAAATAGAAAAGCCGGGCGGCGACCCCTCCCGCCGTATCGGGGGGTTCTGGGGCGGCAAGCCCGACCCCCAGAAAAGCCTTTACTGGTTTGCCTATAACTCTAACAAAAAAGGCATTACCCTCGACATAGAAAAACCCAAAGGACGCGAGATATTTAAAAAGCTGGTCAAGTCCGCCGACTTCGTTATCGAGTCGTTCCCGCCAGGGTACCTAGAAAAGCTGGGCATTAGCTACGAAGATTTTAGCCAGAGCAACAAAAAGCTAATCTGGGCATCCATCACGCCCTTCGGGACGGAAGAGCCATACCGCGACTACAAGGACTCGGATATCGTGGTCATGGGCATGAGTGGTACGCTCTACCAGACCGGCGAGTCCGATGGTCCCCCCGTTCATATCAGCCTGCCGCAAGCCTGCCTGCACGCCGGCGCGGACGCTGCGGTGGGGTGCATGGTGGCTTACTATCACCGGGAAGAAACTGGCGAGGGACAGCATGTCGACGTTTCGATGCAGCAGAGCGCCGCCTGGTTCCAGGCAAATGCCGTGGCAACTTACGAGCTTAACGGCTCGATATTTAAGCGCGCGGGGTCGTTCCGTATGGGGATGAGTACCCAGGTGGCACAGCGGCAGGTGTGGCAATGCCAAGACGGCTATGTTTTCTTTAACGTCATCGGCGGGCGGACGGGGGCGAAAACCTTAAGCTCACTGGTAGCCTGGATGAACGAGGAAAAGCTCGCCACTGATTTCCTGCTCAATATAGACTGGGATACCTTTGATATGTTCACGGTATCGCAGGAAGTGATGGATAAAATTTCCCAGCCTGTCGGCGAGTTTTTCTTAAGGCATACCAGGAAAGACCTGCTCAAGGGGGCGGTGTCGCGGGGGGTATCGCTAGGGCCGCTATCCAGCATGCAGGACTTATTAGACGATGAGTGCCTCAACGAACGAGACTACTGGACGCAAATAGAGCATCCGGAGCTTGGCACGAGCATCACTTACCCCCGGACATTTATCAGGTCGACGGAAATGGACTGCTCCACCCGTTTCCGCGCCCCACTCATCGGGGAACATAATGGGGAGGTCTATAAAGAGATAGGGCTCTCTAAAGATGACCTTAATTCACTAAAGCAGGATGGAGTCATTTAACGCAGGAAGAAACCGCATTATTCCTCTCCCTTGATGGGAGAGGTCAGGTGAGGGTGAAGTGCCTAGACTGAAAAATGCCCCTCACCTTAGTCCTCTCCCACGGAGGGGAGAGGACACGAATAAAGTAAAAAGGGAATTTACTAAAATATGGAAAAGAGAAAAGGCGTCTTCAGCGGACTGAAAATACTGTCCTATTCCTGGGCGGTGGTCGGCCCCTTGACAATGAAGTTTTTCGCCGACCACGGGGCGACGGTTATCAGGATAGAGACAAGCCTGCGTCCCTGCACCATGAGGTCGTCCGCACCCTATAAAGACAATAAACCCGGTTTGAACCGCGGCGGTTATTTCACTTATTACAACGCCAACATTTTAAGCTTCGCCATCAACATGAACCACCCCAAATCCAGCGAGGTGGCTCTAAGACTGGTTAAATGGTGCGATGTATTTATGGAAAATTACACCCCGGGGGTTATCGAGCGGTGGGGATTGGACTACAATAGTTTGAAAAAGATAAAACCGGACATCATTATGCTAAGGCAAAGCGGCTACGGCTCGTGGGGACCCTACAAAAACCTGCCGGCTTTCGGGATGGTGCTGGTGCCCATTGCAGGACTGCCTAACTTTATCGGCTGGCCCGGCAAAGAGCCGCTGCCAGTAGGCGTATCGGCGTATACCGACTGCATCAGTCCGCGCTTCGCCACCGCCGCCCTGATAGCCGCCCTCGACCATCGCAACAAGACCGGCAAGGGGCAGCTGCTGGATTTATCGCAGTTTGAAACGGCTATCTCCTTCATTTTACCTGGTCTGTTGGAATACATCGCCAGCGGTAAAGAGCCGGAGAGAATCGGCAACTCCTCACCTTACGCCGCCCCGCACGGCGTGTATCCCTGTAAAGGCGATGACCGCTGGTGTACTATTGCCGTTGCTACTAACGAGGAATGGCAAAGCCTCTGCCGGGAAATGGGCAAGCCCGAACTTTTAAAAGACCCCCGCTTCGATAGTCTGGAAAACAGGAAAAAGAACGAGGTAGAGCTGAACCGGCTAATCGGAGCATGGACAATAAATTATACCGCCGAAGAGGTGATGAACCGACTGCAAAAAGCGGGGGCGGCGGCGTGCGTCGTGGAAAATACTGCCGATGTCTTGAACGACCCACAACTCAATAAGCGCAACATTTTCTGGAAAATGCATCATGCCGAGATGGGCGAGTTCACGCACCTGGGGCAGAGCTTCCAGCTATCGAAAACCCCGGCTCGAGCCTACTCCCCAGCGCCATTGCTGGGTGAACATACCGAGCAAATCTGCACCGAAATGCTGGGCATGTCCGATGAAGAGTTTGTTAATTTGATGCAAGAAGGGGTATTTGAATAAAGGTAATATTTCCTCTCCCCACCGTGGGAGAGGACTAAGGTGAGGGGGTTATTTATTAATACATTCTTTTCACCCTCACCCTTACCTCTCCCATCAAGGGAGAGGAGAACTAAGGAAGGGGTATTTGAGTAAAACAGGATTGTTATACCAGACCGTCATTCCCGCGAAGGCGGGAATCCAGGGGAGGTAAAAAGGGGCCGTCATCTTGAGCAACGCGAAAGATCCGTCCTCTTCAAAAAACGGATTCTTCGGTCACTTTGCTCCCTCAGAATGACAAAACAGTATGCAGGAGGTAAACCATGTTAAAGTTTAAAAAAGCCGGAAATTTTAAAGACGTTATCTATGAGAGGAGCGGTTATGTGGCCCGCATTACCCTGAACGACCCCGAGACGATGAACACCGGCGTCAAGGACTTTTGGAAGGCGCTTTCGGTAGTGGAGGAAGCGGACGATATCAAAGTGCTGATTATCAAGGGGTCGGGGCGGGCTTTAGCCGCCGGAGCCCCCCTCAACGAGGTCGGGTTCGTTTACGGTTGGAAAGAGCCCAAGCACGGTGAAAAAGCCCCCAAAACGCCGATACGACATCGTATAAAGTTTGATAGGAAGCTGTTTTATGAGTGCGCGCAGAAATTGCTTTTCTTCCCCAAGATAACGGTAGTACAGGCGCATGGTTTTTTGCTGGGAGCTTCGATGGATATGTACATGCTCTGCGACTTCATTGTCGGAGCGGAGGATTGTAAGTTCGGGGAAATAGAGGTGCGGCTGGGTATCCCCCAGATGACCATCACCCCCATTATGATACTGCGTGTGGGTCTGACCAACGCCCTCGATATGTGCCTGACCGGCAGGATGATGGACGGCAAGGAAGCCGCCCGAATTGGACTTATCAATCGCGCTGTTCCTGCAAAAAAGCTGGAGGAAGAGGTCAACCGCTACGCGGAGGGTTTCTCCAAGTTTCCGTTCGACGGTATTGCCCTGGGCAAGACCTCCAAGCAGATGGTCTACGACATCATGGGCATCACCAGCGGCCTCTCCAACCATTTCCTGGCGCATACCATGGGTACGAACATCCACTTTGAGGATGATGAGTTCAACTTCTTTAAAGCGCGGCGGGACATGGGGGTTAGAGACGCTATCCATGCCCGGAATAAACTATACGAGCAATTAGATAAGTAATACAAACAATTCCAGGAGGCAGATTATGGTTTATCCTCTGGAAGGTATTAAGGTTTTAGACTTAAGCATTGCCGTGGCGGCGCCATTCGGCGGGACGATGCTGGCGGATATGGGGGCGGAGGTCATTAAGGTGGAGAGGGTGCAGGGGGAAGCCACACGACTGGGACTACCCGCCGGCATGGATGATGTACTCGATACCTCGATGGCGGCGGAAGCTGCCGAAAAAGCAGACTGGATGGCATTCAACCGCGGTAAGAAAGACCTCGCTATCGATATACGGTCGCCCAAGGGACTGGAAATCGCCCTCAAACTCGCCAAAGACGTCGACGTCGTCCTACAGAGCTTCCGTCCGGGCGTGGCGGAAAGACTGGGCATCGGCTACGAAGCAATCTCCAAAATCAACCCCAGAGTCATCTATTGTTCCTTTTCCGGCTACGGCGAGACGGGCCCTGTCGCCCACCGCGCCGGTGGCGATATGTGGAGTCAGGCTATGTCCGGCATCGTCAGCGTATTGGGCTACCCGGGCGGCACACCCCAAATGGTGCCCTTTCCCGCCTGCGACCATGTGGGCGGGATGCTGGTGGCTTACGCTGTGATGACAGCACTGTTCGTAAGAGAAAGAACGGGCGTAGGACAGGCTTTGACCGTCAATAACCTCGACGCAGCGCTGTATTTACAGTTTTCCGGCTTTGCCGAGTATTTGACCGACGGCAAGATGCCCTATAAGCTAGGCAGGAGCTATCAAACGCCGCCGTTCGGGCCCTTCCGCGCTAAAGACGGGGATGTATTAACTATTTTCGGTACTGGCCCTTTATGGCACGACTTCTGCAAAGTGGTCGGCGTGGAATACCTCGCTAATGACCCCCGTTTTAATACCGACGAAGTACGACAACAAAACCGCGAGGAAATTGGCAGGTTGCTAGACGAGGCTTTCAGTAAAAAGACGCGGGCGGAATGGGCGCAGATTTTCCGCGATGCTAAAATGCGCTGCGACCCCTGCCTGACTTACGAGGAGATATGCGCTCACCCACAGATGACTGCCAACGACATGATTTACACCGCTAAACACCCCACCCGCGGCGATATAAAAATGCTGGGAGTACCCGTCAAGCTAAAGAAAACCCCCGGCAAGCCGCAGGGTCCCCCACCGCTCCTGGGACAGCATACAGAAGAAATCCTGCTCAAGCTGGGGTATAAACCAAAAGACATCACGGAGCTAGAAAAACAGGGAATAATTAGGACCAACAAGAAAAAATTAAAGTAGTAACCCGTTTTATTTTTTAGTAACGGTCATTACCAGCTTATAATCTGACTGCGCTTTTATCTTAGCACCTTCAGGATAAGGCTCCAGCTTGAAACTGATTTTATATTTACTATAATCTTCATAGGCGTCGGTTCCGCCCGCCTGGGCTAATGTTATTTCTTTTGACGTTTCAGCTTGTTTCATAAGCATCCGGCATCTAGCTACCCCCATCCAGACGCATTCCACCCCGGTAGGACATCGGCTGTCTTCGGTAACTTCGACGAATTGTATCGATAAATCCTCGCCAGCGATATCAGCGGTTTTTCCAACAGGCAGAGTAAATTCTTCTCCCAGTGCTGCTTTTATATTACCCTCACCGCAGGATAATGAAGCTACCGGTAAAAGTAAAATGATGAGAAGTCCGGCAATAATAAATATCCTTTTCATCACGCCTCCTCCAAAACGATGCGGGCATCCACCGCAACGGCCGAATCTTTATAAGCAAACACGGGGTTCAGGTCGATTTCTTTAATTTCCGGTGTTCTCTCCACCAGCGTTGAAACCTTTAGCAAAACGTCTACTAAAGCAGGTAGGCTTGCCGGCTCCTGACCGCGGTAGCCGTTAAGCAAAGCGTAACCCTTTATCTCTTTAATCATTTCCTCGGCATCCCGCTTAACGATGGGTATCAAGCGAAAAGAAACATCCTTTAAGACTTCCACGAAGATGCCACCCAGACCGAACATGATAACCGGCCCGAACTGGTCATCTTTATACATGCCAATGATTATCTCGATGCCCGGTTTAGCCATTGTCTGCACGGAAACGCCTTCTATCTTAGCTTGCGGATATTTCTGGCGGACGGAAGCCATAATATCCGCGTAGGCTTTTTTCACCTCCCCTATGCTTTTCAGTCCCACCTTAACGCCGCCGGCATCGGTCTTATGAATAATGTCCGGCGAGGCTATCTTTAAAACCAAAGGAAAGCCGATTTCACGACTGATAGCTACCGCTTCTTTTAGAGTTTTTGCCAGGCGGGTTGCAACAACTTTGATACCGGTGTCACTAATAACCTGCTTGGCTTCAATTTCTGTTAGAAGGACTTTCCCCTGCTTTTTTATGTCTTTTAAAACGCTAATCATGTTCCCTCCCACCCCTTAATGATAACATTTTTACGCCTTATCAGCTATACCAGCATTATAAACACGTTAGGCGACGATATCAAAAAAACATCTGTAAATAATACTTGTTTTAATGAAACAGTTGTGCTATTATCGGGGTGAGGCACAAATGACCACAGAAAGAGAAAAAGCACTGGAATTGGCTATCGGCCAGATAGAAAAAAGATTCGGCAAAGGCTCCATTATGAAGTTGGGAGACTCTGCCACAATGTCGCCGATTGAAGCCATTCCCACCGGTTCACTGGCTCTAGACCTCGCCCTCGGAATTGGAGGGATACCGAGAGGACGTATCACGGAAATATTCGGTCCCGAATCGTCGGGAAAAACTACCCTAGCCCAGCATATCATTGCCGAAGCACAAAAAAGAGGGGGCACGGTAGCTTACATAGATGCCGAGCATGCCCTCGACCCCAATTATGCCGCCAACTGCGGCGTCAACGTTGGTGATCTCCTGATTTCGCAGCCGGATACCGGCGAGCAAGCCCTGGAAATCACCGAAGCGCTGGTAAGAAGCAGCGCTGTCGACGCGATAATCATCGACAGCGTCGCCGCGCTGGTACCCCGGGCAGAAATCGAAGGGGATATGGGCGACCCACAGATGGGACTGCAAGCCCGCCTGATGTCGCAAGCCTTAAGAAAACTGGCAGCCGCCATCGGTAAGTCCGGGACAGCGGTGATATTCATCAATCAGCTCCGGGAGAAGGTCGGCATCGTCTTCGGTAATCCGGAAGTGACGACCGGAGGCAGAGCGCTGAAGTTCTATAGCTCCACGAGGATAGAGCTAAGGCGCGCCGAGACCATCAAACAGGGCAACGAAGCTATAGGCAGTCGCGTCAAAGCTAAGGTAGTGAAGAATAAAGTTGCTCCTCCTTTCCGCAGTGCCGAGTTCGACATCATGTTCGACCACGGCATCAGCAAAGAGGGCAATATCCTTGATATCGGTATCGAGATGGGCATGATTAGTAAAGCCGGCGCTTTTTTCTCTTACGGTGACATCCGCCTCGGGCAGGGTAGGGAGAGTGCCAAAGGGTACCTTAGGGGCAACCCCGAGCTTGCCAAAGAAATTGAAGAGAAGATAAGAGCTTCAGCCGGCACTGCCCATATCGCATCGTCAGCAGAAGAATAAAATATAACCCGGCAGTAACCCGATAAAAGGTCAGGAAGGCTGAAGTGAAAAAGCTTCAGCTTTTTGTGTTTTATAAGGGGTTTCGCCAGATGGCTAAAATAACCGAAATAAAGAAGGGGAGGGGTCGGGAGAAGCGAGTTAACGTTTTCGTCGACGGTAAACCCGCCCTGGCCCTCCTCACCGAAACAGCCCTCAAAGAGGGCTTAGAGTTAGGGCAAGAAGTAAACGAAAACCAGTTACAAAAACTGGCCGACTTAGACCGCTACCAACGCTGCTTTAACGCTGCGCTGCGTTACCTCGGCTACCGACCGCGGAGCGAGGCGGAAATAAAGCAACGGTTGCAGCGTCATGGATTCGACGGTGAATGTATCGAAAAAGCCCTCGCCAGGCTTAGAGAGCAGGGGCTGGTGGATGATACCGCTTTCGCCCGCTTCTGGCGAGAAAACCGCGAAACGTTCAGTCCACGCAGCCGGCGTTTAACCAAGCTGGAACTCAAACGAAAGGGACTAAGCAGCGATATTATCGAGCAGGTAATCAGCGAAATCGATGATAGAGATAGCGCTTACCGAGCGGCTCTTAAAAAAGCCCACCGGTTATCGTTAGCGGATGATAAGGTCTTCCGCCAGCGCCTGGGGGGGTACCTGGGGCGGCGGGGTTTCAACTACAGTGTTATCAAAGAAATAACGGAAAGGGTATGGCGGGAGCTAAATAGCTCTAGTCCCGTCCATTTATAATTTGCTTTACAGGTCACAGATATCTGTGACTTAACTGGAGATAAAAAATAAAATAATAAAGGAGGAGCGATATGGAAGGTGGAGCAATTGTATATATTGCTTTATTTTTTAGTTTCATCATAGGTGCGATATTCGGTGTCGTGGGCGCCTTTTTATCCCGGCGCGTAATTTTTAACCGCCAGATGCGCATTGCCGAGAGAAAAGCCGTCAAAATGGTTAGCGAAGCCAGGACCGAAGCCAAGAATGTCCTGGAGGAAGCTCAAAATGAGTCCAAACGCATTAAAACCGCTGCCGATAACGACTACCGTGAACGACGCACCGAGGTGCAGCGGCAGGAAAACCGACTTAACCAGAAATCGGAGACATTAGACCGCAAGACAGAAAGCGTTGAACAGCGTGAGCGTAACCTAACTAACCGGGAAAAAGAAATCGAGGCAATGAAGAGCGAGGTTACCGAGCTGAAAGACAAGCAGCTTAAACAGCTGGAGGCTATCTCTAATATGTCCAGCGACGAAGCCAAGCAAACGCTGCTTAATGCGATGGAGGTAGAGATGCAGAGCGAGGCATCCCGCCGCCTCCATCAATGGGAAAACAAGCTAAAGGAAGAATCCGCCCAAAAAGCACAGGAGATACTGGCCGTGGCGATACAGCGCAGCTCTTCGGAAATTGTTTCGGAGACGACGGTATCTACCGTGCCTTTACCTAACGATGAGATGAAAGGCAGGCTCATCGGCAGAGAGGGACGCAACATTAGAGCACTGGAGCAGGCTACCGGAGTCGACCTCATCATCGACGATACGCCGGAAGCTGTAACGATATCCAGCTTCGACCCGGTACGCCGCGAGATTGCGCGCGTCGCTCTGAATCACCTCATCCAGGACGGGCGTATCCATCCGGCGCGTATTGAAGAGATGGCCGCCAAAGCCAAGAGCGACGTCGAGGCGGAAATTCAGAGTGCTGGCGAGCAGGCAGCCCTCAACCTGGGTGTGCAGCTGCACCCCGAGCTGATAAAATTGCTGGGCAGGCTCAAATATCGTACGAGCTACGGGCAGAACGCCCTGGACCATAGCATCGAGGTTGCCTATCTGGCTGGCATGATTGCCTCGGAAATCGGTGCTAACGTTAATACCGCCAAGAAGGTCGGCTTGCTGCATGATATCGGTAAAGCCGTTGACCGCGAGGTCGAAGGCACCCATGCCGCCATCGGCGCCGACCTCGTTAAGCAGTGGGAAAAGTCTCCGGAGGTATATAAAGGCGTCGCCGAGCATCACCTCGAGACCAGCGATACGAGCATCTGGGGCTATATCGCCTCCGCCGCCGATGCTATCAGTAGCGCCAGGCCAGGAGCACGACGCGAATCGCTGGAAAACTACCTCAAGCGACTCAAGGCACTGGAGGATATCGCCGATAGCTTCAAAGGCGTCGATAAATCTTATGCCATCCAGGCAGGACGCGAGGTGCGCATCCTGGTGAAGCCGGAAGCCATCGATGACCTGGGCGCTATGAGACTAGCGCGGGACATCGTGAAAAAGATCGAAGAATCGCTGGAATATCCAGGGCAGATAAAGGTTACCGTGCTCCGGGAGACCCGAGCCGTGGACTACGCTAAATAGAAACAAACACCCTCTCCCCTTGTGGGAGAGGGCAAGGGTAAGGGGGTAATTTTCACCCTCACCTATCCTCTCCCATCAAGGGAGAGGAAAAAGACCGATAAAAATGAACATCTTAGCCATCGGAGATATCGTCGGTAAGCCGGGACGGCAGGTAGTTGCCAAACACCTGCGCGCCATCCGCCAGCAATATAAAACAGGAATCGTCATCGCTAATGCCGAGAATGCCGCCGGCGGCTTCGGTCTTACCCCGGATACCGCTAACGAGCTGCTGGGCAGCGGCATCGATGTGCTAACCTCCGGCAATCATATCTTCGCCCAGAAAGAAATTATCACCTTCTTAGACGCCGACATACCCATTTTACGACCTTTAAACTATCCAGCGGGGGTACCGGGGCGGGGCTACTTAACGCACGGCAAGGCACTGATAGTGAACCTGATGGGCCGCACTTTTATGAACAACTTAGATTGTCCCTTCCGCGCAATGGACAAGCTGCTGGAAACGCTGGATAAAAAACCCAAAGTCATTATCGTCGATTTTCACGCCGAGGCGACCTCGGAAAAAGTCGCCATGGGACGCTACCTGGACGGGCGGGTGAGCGCCGTCCTCGGCACACATACACATGTCGGCACTATCGACACGCAAATACTTAAGGGCGGCACCGCTTATGTAACCGACATCGGCATGACAGGACCGACCGACTCAATTATCGGGGACGACGCCGATGCCGTTATCCAGCGCTTCCTCACACAAATGCCGCATCACCTCTCCGTGGGCAGAGGCAAACCGCAGCTGAACGCCGTCCTCGTCGAGGTGGATGAAGTCAGCGGCAAAGCGACCGCTATCAAACGCATCCAGCGGGAGATGGCAGAGTCGTGAGCCTTGTCGACCTGCATATTCACTCTACCGCCTCCGACGGCAAATACCCTCCGGCAGCGCTTATCGCCAAGGCAGCGGAACTCGGCTTAAGAATAATCTCGCTGACCGACCATGACTCTATAGAAGGCATTGCGCCAGCCATTAAAGCGGCTAAATCTTTCCCTGGTCTAACCTTCATCCCCGGGGTGGAAATCAGCACCGACCTGCCCGATGGTGAAGCCCATATTCTGGGTTATTTCATCGATTACACCAGCCCCGAGTTTCAAAAAGAGTTGGAAAGATTCCGCGATTCCCGCTTGGGGCGCGGGCAGAAAATGGTAGAGAAACTGAATAAGCTGGGCATTAAAATCGACTGGGCACGGGTGCAGGCAATCGCCGGCGATGGCGCCATCGGGCGACCGCATATCGCCCAGGCGATGCTGGAAAAAGGCTACGTTAAAACCTTCGAGGAAGCTTTCGATAAATACATCGGTCACGATGGTCCTGCCTACGTCGAGCGCGAAAAAATGACGCCGGAAGAAGCAGTGACGCTGATTTTACGTGCCAAAGGCATCCCCGTGCTGGCACATCCCTTCACCCTTAAAGACCCGGCGGCAATGGCAAAGAGTCTTAAAAAAGTTGGGCTGATGGGCATCGAAGCCTATTACAAGGATAATACCCCTGCTGCCACCCAAGCCACCCTCAAGCTGGCGGAAAAATACAGACTTATTGCCACCGGCGGCACGGACTACCATGGTATTGGCGATAGCCACGAGGTGATGATGGGCGGGACGGAAGTGCCGTTGGCAACTGCGGAACGGTTGATAGCGCTAGGACAAACTCCCCGCTAAAAGTAAAAATATATTATAATTTACTAAACTCATTACATTTCTTAAAGGAGCCTGATGGATACCTGGATAAAATTTGCCATATTAATAGTAGTCTCCTATCTCCTCGGCTCGATGCCGTTATCTTACCTGGTCGCCAGGTCACGCGGCATCGACCTGCGCCAACAGGGCACGCAGCAAACGGGCGGCGGCAACCTCTGGCGGACGACTTCCCACAAGCTGGGCTTATTCGTCGGCATCTTCGATCTTCTTAAAGGCGCTCTAATGGTGTTTATCGCTTGGCGGCTGGGACTGGACGCCAGTCAGCAGCTTCTGGTCGGCCTGGCTGCTGTTATCGGCCATAACTGGCCAGTCTTTCTCCGCTTTCACGGGGGGCGAGGCATCGCGACGACCCTGGGAATAATTATCATACTGCCCTGCATCAACATTAATGAGATAACGACCTGGCCGCTGGTAGCCTTCTTGGTCCTCGCGCTTGTCTCCCTGGTCTTCTTCCGCCGGACGCCGGTGCCGATACTCATCGGATTAATCGTGTTACCCATCGTTAGTGCCAGCGTTAAAGAGCCCCTCATGGTTACCCTGGGATATACAGCGATGACGTTGATTCTCATTATCAAGCGACTCATCGCCCAGCTATCGACCGAGAAAAGACAGATAGACATCGGGCAGCTCCTTTTGAACCGCCTGCTTTTCGACCGCGATGTCCGTAATCGGGCGGACTGGGTAAGCCGCAAAATGACCGATAAAAAGAAATAGACGGCTTGGCCTAACACTTGATAATTTCAGCGTAGGATAGTATAGTTTAACAGATGCCTTCACTTGTAATGGAAAATAAAACATTGACCATTAAGTCCGATGCTTCCCGGCTTTTACATGAAATCAGCCGATTCCTCGATGGAAAAAACGTCCCCTCTTTTATCGTCGGCGGATTTATACGCGATACACTGCTGGGACGCGTTACAGCTGATATCGATATCGCTGTCGCCGCTGATGCGCTGGATATCGCCGCTGGATTCGCCGCTGCTTGTGATGGTAAATTCGTCCCCCTTGATGATATCAACCTGGTAGGCAGGGTAATCGTGCCCGGCGGCAAATGGCAGGTAGATTTCACTGCCTTTAAAGGCGATATTAGAGAGGACCTCGCCCGGCGCGACTTCACTATCGACGCCATGGCTATCGAGCTCGGCGGGGATATCGGTCCCGAATTTAACGTCAAAAACATCATCGACCCTTTTAACGGACAGGGCGACCTGCGACGCCGCCTGGTAAGAGCAGTAGATAATACCATCTTCCGAGCGGATGCGGTGCGTCTGCTGCGGGGAATACGCATCGCCGCGGAGCTTGATTTTAATATTGAAAACAAAACTGAAAAACTCATCGCTAAAGACAGTGCACTTATCACCGGCGTAGCCGGGGAAAGAGTCCATGAAGAGCTGCTGCGGCTATTGAACCTGAACGGCGCCGGTCAGCGTCTTTTTTACCTGGATAAGCTCGGCTTGCTAACTGCCCTGATACCGGAGCTCTCACCATCCAAAGGCGTAGAGCAACCCCAAGAGCATGCCTGGGATGTTTTCGACCACTCAATACAAACCGTAGCAGCAACTGAATTCGTGCTAAGGGAATCCCCCTGGGAGTTCGCCGATGCCGCGATACTCTCTATGGTGCCGTGGTCGGATAAATTAAAGGCACACTTCGACCGGGAAATCAGCCACGGCAGCACCGCCAGATCGATGCTCAAGCTGGCCGCGCTGCTCCATGATATCGCCAAGCCGCAAACCAAGACTATTGAAGAAAAACGGACGCGTTTCCTGGGTCACCCGGAAATCGGCGCCGCTATAGCTGCATCCATCATGGAAAGATTGAGATTCAGCAACCGTGAAATACAGCTGGTGGCGCTACTAGTCAAGTACCACCTCCGCCCCACCCAACTAAGTCAAGAGGGCATGCCCACCAACCGGGCTATCTACCGCTACTTCCGCGCTACCGGCGAGGCGGGCGTCGACCTGCTTTATCTGTGCCTGGCAGACCATCTTGCCGCCCGGGCAGCAGCGTTGGATATGACCCAGTGGCAGGAGCATTGCCGCCTGACGGAATACGTATTGGAGAAACATTTTACCGAGGAAAACCTAGCCGCGCCACCTAAAATCCTCGATGGACACGATATAATAAGAATATTCCAGCTTAACCCCGGTCCGAAAGTCGGCGAGCTCCTCGAAGGATTACGGGAGGCTCAAGCTGCTGGCGAAATAACCACGCGGGAACAGGCTGTGGCCTATATCAGAAATCTACTTTCTAGAAAGAAGTGAAATAAAACTACCCGGAGCGTAATATGTCAAGAAGAAACAATCTTGTGCTACTGATAATAATCGTCATCTTCGGCATTACATTATGGGTGCTTTTCCCCATCGACTCGAGTAGATTAGGGCGGGACGGAATGCGACTCGGCCTAGACCTCGTCGGCGGGGTGCACCTGGTTTACCAGGCTGACTTATCCGGAAATGTATCCGACCCGCAGGCCTCAATGGACCGGACTTTACTCACTATTCAAAAACGTATCGATGCCTTCGGCGTCACCGAACCCGTAATCCAGCAACTAGGCAGCGACCGCATCATGGTGGAACTCCCCGGCTTCACCGATATCGAAGCCGCTAAAAGCCTTGTGGAACAAACCGGCTTTCTTGAATTCCGGGAAATTGAACGTAATACCGCCGGTAAGCTGGCTTACCTTAGCGACTATCTATCGGAGAATGTAACCGGCTATGTTGATGGGACTAAGGCTGGTAACCGACTTTTTGTGGATATGTCCAGCGGGGCGAACAAGTACGGCGAGCTCGTCGCCATAATGACTTTAACTGATAAAGGCCTGGTATTTACTTCGTCCAACGGTACTGTCATTGATCGCGCCTCACTGAAAAACTACAGCAGTACCTCATCCTGGATTCCCGCCCGCGGTGATGACGGCACGGCACTTACCGGCGCCTTTTTATCTGATGCTCAACCTAACGTCAATTCAACAACCAGTCAACCAGAGATCGATATTAAATGGAACGACATTGGCGCCATAATCTTCGACCAGATTGCGGCGCGACTGCATAATCCGGCTGGCACGGGAGGAGCGTATTCGCTGGAATATGCCCTAGGTATTGTTCTGGATAACAATCTCCTTTCCGCGCCGCAAATGACTTCCGCGTCATACGGAGGCAAAGGCACTATTTCCGGTAGCTTCACCGTTTCCGAAGCACAAGATCTGGCGAACCTGCTGAAATCCGGCTCACTGCCGATGCCTTTAATCAAGCCGCCGATATATGAGGAATCAGTCTCCGCCACACTTGGCACTGATTCTCTTAGTAGTAGCTTGCGCGCCGGACTTATCGGTATCGCCCTGGTAATGCTCTTTATGATTGCGTATTACCAATCGCTGGGTGTTGTAGCTGTAGCGGCGCTACTCGTTTACGGTGCTCTCTCTCTAACCATTTTTAAACTAATCCCAATAACTTTAACTTTACCAGGTATAGCAGGGTTCATAATTTCCGTTGGTATGGCTGTGGACGCCAACGTTCTTATATTTGAGCGTATGAAGGAGGAAATGAAGCTAGGGCGCACTTTAGAGGCAGGAGTGTTGGAGGGATTTCGCCGTGCCTGGCCATCGATTCGAGATAGTAACGTGTCTACATTCATTACCTGTATCATCCTGTACTGGTTCGGGAATACATTCGGTGCCTTTATGGTGAAAGGTTTTGCACTTACCCTATTCCTCGGTGTAGCTGTCAGCATGTTCAGCGCTATCGTGGTTACGCGAACTTTCCTTACAGCGCTGATACGTACTAATTTCGCAAAAAGATTACTTATTGGAAGTGTAAAATGATAGATTTTGTTGGAAAAAGATACTGGTACTTTCTGCTCTCGGCAATAATAATTATCCCGGGAATAATTTTCCTGATAGTATTCGGTTTAAAACCAGGCAGCGACTTTAAGGGCGGTACCGATATGACGGTACATTTCACTCCGAATATAGAACAAAATCAACTTAGACAGTCATTAACGAGCCTGGGTTATGGCGACGCCGTCATACAGACTACCGGCCAAGGTGATTTTATCCTGCGTCTCCCCGAAACAACCACCGCAGATAAGCAAAAACTAACTGACGGTTTAACGGCAGCAACTGGCAGTAATATTACCGTACGCGATTTCGCTTCCATTTCTGCTACGGTCGCCAGCGAGACGGCCCGTTACGCCATTATCGCCGTTATCGTTGCTGCGTTGGGCATATTGCTGTATATAACCTGGGCTTTCCGTAAGATGCCTAATCCTCTCCGCTGGGGCATCTGCGCCGTTATTGCCCTTATGCATGATATCCTCCTGGTTGCGGGAATTTTCTCTATATTAGGTTATTTTGCTGGAGTCGAGATTGATGCGCTCTTCATCACCGGTATGCTTACCGTAGCCGGTTACAGCGTGCATGATACCATCGTTGTTTTCGACCGAATCAGGGAGAATTTGACTAAAGGTATCAGTAAAAACTTTGAACAAGTTGTGAATTACAGTATTTCACAGACATTAGCGCGTTCGTTTAATACTTCACTCACTGTTCTTTTCGTGCTTCTTGCCCTTTTCCTGCTCGGGGGCTCTACCATACATTACTTTACCCTTGTTTTGCTTATCGGTGTTACTACCGGTACCTATAGCTCGGTATGTAATGCCAGCCAGCTTTTAGTTGTCTGGGAAAATAAAGAGTGGGGCAGGTTCATCGGTATTAAGAAATCAACCACGGTAAAAGCCTGATAGATATTAAATCGTGGGGGTGGGATATTTAGCTTACCGCCCCCACGTAGGCAATAATCCCCTTAACGATAAACTGCCCGCCAAAGTAGAGCAGCGCCAAACTCAAGACGATGAAAATCCACTTCTGTACCCTTTCCCCCCAGAACCTATGCGTTTTAAAGATAGCATAAGACACGATAGAAAGCCAGACGAGGTCGCATAGCCAGTGGACGATGATGAAGAACGGCATGCCCCACGTCCCTACCGCGTCGATAAAGCTCATCAGGAGCAGGCTGCCTACCGTCGCCCACCACACCAGGAAAAACGGATTCAGTCCGCTCATCAAAATGCCGGCGACAAAGGCGTTATAGGACGTGTCCTTACCCTCTTTAGCTATCTTACGGCGCGCGCGAAAAAGGTCGATGCCCATCCAGACAATCATCCCCCCACCCAGCACGCTCAAAACCAGCTTAACGACCTCATTCTGGAAGAAATTCGCCAGCCCGAAGTACACCAGCAGTATCAGTGGCACCTCGACGACGGCGTGCCCCAGCGATACCAGCACCCCCGCCCACGGCGACTTCATGCTCTTGGCGATGGTCACGGTGAACATGGGACCCGGCATCATCACACCGGATAGTGAGGTTATTACAACCGTTCCCAGCGCCGCCAGCATGCAAGCTCCTCCAGATATAATATACTTTCACCATTATACCTTTAAGATAATCATACTGTCATTCTGAACCCTCACGCTTCGCTCAGGGTAAACTCAGTGAAGAATCCGCCCTGCTCCTTTTCCCACCACTGGATTCTGGCCCTCGGGCTGAACTCGGGCTGAAGCCTTCGCCAGAATGACAGAGAGTCTGCTTGAGTTAGCTTTGCTATTGCTCTATACTAAAGCCAAAGGAGCTTATCTTAAATGTCCCTGTACCTAACCGCCGTCGCCACGCAAGTCATTGCCATGATTTCCGGGCTTAAAGACCGACGCAAAGAAGATGCAAAACACCTGCAATACGCACTGGAGACTTTAGCCAATCCGGCCATCGACCTCGCCGAGTTGAAGCAGAAAATCAAAGCCGCTAAAACCACCTGGCTGGTGGCGGAAATCGTTGCGGGATTTAATCAACATTACCCCCCGCCGCCTTCACCACCCGACTTTACGGTTATCGCCGCCGATGGCTCCCACATCGATGTCGACCGTCACCAGTCTACACGCTGTTATTTGATAAATATAGGGTTGGTGGCTATCACCTACGGCAGTCATCCAGATGCCGCTTTATCCAGCGCCCCCCAACTCTATTCCGACGATAAAGACCTGGTCATCACACCCTCTGGAGGAGGACGTGAGCAGCCGATTGAAGGCACTATTTTAGGCATCAAGCGCTCCGTGGAGGAATGTAAATCTTTAGCAACTCTAGCCGCTTCCCTCCCTCCACAAAGCTCAACGCTAGCGATGTTAGACGGTACGCTCATCCTCTGGGGACTGGAAGCCTATCCGGACTTCGTGACGGATACGCTGTTGATTAACGGCATGCTTAAATGTCTGGATAGCCTGAAAAAACTCAACAAAGACCGCCGCCTCGCCCTCGCCAGCTATATCAGCTTCCCCCGCAGCACGGATGTCCTGAACGTCTTAAGGGTGGCGGTCTGCCCTAACGATATCCCCGACTGCGATAAGCAGTGTCCACCGGAAAAGGAGCGGGACTGTGCCGGGTTAAACGGTGTGCTCGACCGCGATATCTTTCTCAACCTGCTGGAGGACGGCCAGCGTTCGGCGCTATTTATCAGCCCCTCGAAAATCGTAAAAGATTACTACGGCGAACAATGTGTTTATTTCTTCTACCTGCGTGTCGGCGATGAGATTGCCCGCATCGAAATACCGCAGTGGGTAGCGGAAAACCAGGACTTACTAAATCTCACTCATAGCCTCATCTTCGACCAGTGTAAACGCGGCAATGGCTATCCGGTGGTCCTTTCGGAAGCGCACGAGCAGGCGGTGGTCACCGGTGCGGATAGAGAAAATTTTAGAGAACTGGTAGAATCAACATTAACGGAGGAGCATTTATCGAGCGCCGCCTCCGGTAAAAGCTTAAGCAAAAGGACGAGGTGGCTGTGATGAAAAATCAAAAGTCAAAAACACAAATAAAAGATGAAAGATGAATTATCATTAGAAAACGGGTGAGGAATCTAGTATCGTCTCCCTTTACAAAAGGGAGAGTGAGAAGGATTTTATACCGTCATTCCCGCCCCGTATCGGTGTACGGGGTAAACTCCAGCGGGAATCCAGAGGTGGGAAAAAATAAAAATGTCCAAACCAACCAGCCAAACAATAAAAAACCTAGCTAAAGACTTCGGCGCAACACTGGTCGGCATTGCCCCGGTAGATAGATTCGAGGGCGCGCCGCCCGGCCATGGTCCACTCGACCTTATGCCGCAGGCAAAGACCGTCATCGTAGCAGGCGTCAGAATCCCCGACCCCGTCGTTGATTACGATGGGTACCATCTAAAGATGAAAGAGATGAATGAGGAGCTCGGCACCGAGGCAAGCGTGGAGAATTTTTACATGCAAATGGGGCATTACGTGGAAGACATGATGCTGAACATTATCGCGGTAAAATTGTCGAACTACCTGGAAATTAATCACGGACTGCGCTCTCTGCCCACCCCCAACGCCTCACATACCGGGCTGGGTCACCCGGTGATGGCGGCGCCGATGGGCTTTTTCTCCCAGCGCCACGCGGCGGTACGCGCCGGCCTCGGCGAGTTCGGCTTGAGCGGTTTAGTCATTACCCCACAGTTCGGTCCGCGCGTCCGCTATGTCTCCGTCATTACCGAAGCGGCTTTAGAGCCCGACTCCCTGCTTAAGGAAAAGGTGTGCATGAGGGGTAAATGCGGTGGGACGGCGGGGCCCGCCTGCCAGCAAAAGTGCGCCAACAAAGCCATATCTTTACGACCAGGCACCGACCTGGATAAAATCTTTATCAATATCCCCGTTACCCTCGACCGCCCCAAGTGCATTAATTTTACGGCGGATAAGGGGGCTTTCGGTTGCACATTTGTGGGCACTTGCATGAGAGAGTGCCCCATAGGACAGAAGGTGACGAAGAAGTAATATCCTTTACCATGATATAATAACTAAAAAACAGGAGGGTCTAAATGGGCAGCAAAGGCAGAAAAAACGTCAAGAAACCCAAGGCAGCCGCTAAAAAAGCAGCACCCAAGAAGAAGTAGAACAGGAAAAACCAAAAATGTCATCCTGACACTGAACGAAGTGAAGCGGAAGGATCTCGGGGCGGTAAGGTGCAATTATTGCCCTCGCTCCTCCCCGAGATTCTTCAGTCGCTTCCCTTCGACTCCGCTCAGGGCTTCGCTCCTTCAGAATGACAAGTGGCTATTGTCCCAAAATCCTGAATAATAACAGGAAAAGGTTGAATATGTCCGAAAAACCGGAAAAAATCGCCGAAGTTATAGAAGCATCTACCGCCCAGTTCACCGCCCAGTGCTACGAACTTTATGAGGTGCCGCCCCTCGGCGCCCTGGTTAAGACCGGGGACATTTACGGCATCGTGGCTTACGCGGCAACCACCGGCATGGAGCCGGGACGTAAACCAATCGCCCGCGGCAAAGATGAAGTCTCCGAAGAAGCTGTTTATCAGACCAGCCCCCAGCTTAAAAAGCTCTTGAGGAGCGAGTTCACAGCAGCCGTGGTGGGCTATAGAAAAGACGATAAAATCTTCCAGTACCTCCCTCCCCAGCCAGCCCGCCTCCACAGCTTTGTATATTTATGTCAACCGGAGGAGGTCGACGAGTTCAGTCGGTCGTTTAGCTTCCTGAATATTTTAATCAATGCCGCCATTCCTATTCCCGCCGAGGAGCTTATATCCGCCACTCTAAGGCAGATGAGCCGTGTGCGGCAAGACAGTCACGTCTTTTTAGTAGCGGCGGGCAAAGAACTGGCGAATATTTTAAGCAGTAATATCGCCCGACTGAAAAATATCTTGGAAAAGCTAAAATGATTTGTTTATCCCGTCCTCTCCCCTTTGTGGGAGAGGATTGAGGTGAGGGGGTGAATACTGATATATCTCACCCTCACCCGTACCTCTCCCTTCAGGGTGAACCTTCAGGCCGAGCCTTCTGGTCGAGGCCTTCAGGATGAACCCATCGAGGGAGAGGCGGCACTCAATAAAATATCAACAACGGCTATTATAGGAGTCGCCAGATGACCTCGGTAAATAATCAAAGGCTCGGCATCGTCACTAACGCCTCATTGGAAAAAGGCGTGGATGTCCGCCTCGATGCCCCCGTTTCGGTGGAGGATATGGTGGTGGGAAGGTACGTTACCATTGAGGGACAAAAACGTCGCTTCTTCGGCATGATAACGGATGTTCGTTTAGGCGTAACCGATGAGAGCCTCTCCGTTTCCCCGCCCGATGTAAACGACCCCTTTATCGCCGAGGTTTTAAGCGGCACCAGCACCTTCGGGCAGATTCATGTCACCCCCATGCTCACCATCGGCGGTGATGCCAAGGCATTGTTGGAAGGTCCCCAACCCGTTAAGACTATCCCCACCCACTTCTGCGCCGTCAATCTTGCATCCGAGGCTGATATCGAGCGCGTTTTCGGCAAGGAGGATAAAGAGCGTTTCTTCATCGGCAACCCGCTGGATATGGAAACCAAGCTCTGCCTTAACCTGGAGGAGTTCGTTAAGCGTTCCAACGGCATCTTCGGCAAGAGCGGCACCGGTAAGACCTTCCTCACCCGCATCCTGCTCATCGGCATCCTGCAAAAGAGCAAGGCAGTAAACCTGATTTTCGATATGCACAGCGAGTATGGCTGGAAGGGCACTCACGAGGGCGGCGCGCCAGTCAAAGGACTCAAGCAACTTTTCCCGTCCAGTGTCGCCGTTTTTACCCTCGACGAGGAAAGCTCCCGGCGGCGCAAGGTGAGCACGGACTACGTGGTGAAAATCGGACTCAATGAAATAACCCCGGAGGATGTGGCTATCCTCCGGTCGACACTTAATCTAACAGACCTTGCGGTGGAAGCCGCCTACCAGCTCCGCAAGTTTCTCGGCAAAGACTGGCTGAATAAAGTCCTGCATCTAAGTGAAGAAGAACTGGAAAAGCTGTTAAAAGATACCAACATCCATGAAAGCTCTCTCCAGAGTCTCAAGCGCGGTCTCGGTATGGTTGATAGGCTAGGCTTTGTCGTGCCGGAAGCTAAGGATGACGCCGTGAAAACTATCCTCGATTTTCTCCAGCAGGGACGCAACGTCGTCCTGGAGTTCGGGCGCTACCAGGAAATCGCCGCCTATCTGCTCGTGGCTAACCTGCTCTCCCGCCGCATCTATTCTCGTTACCAGCAGCTGATGGAGGAAGCTATCGCCGCCGAT
The DNA here is from genome assembly GCA_050014095.1 of Dehalococcoidales bacterium. Classification (GTDB taxonomy): domain Bacteria; phylum Chloroflexota; class Dehalococcoidia; order Dehalococcoidales; family RBG-16-60-22; genus RBG-13-51-18. The sequence continues at coordinate 351,368 of JBEKDZ010000001.1, forward strand.
ACAGAATCGATGAAGCCCCGCCCCCTCGTCATTACCATCGAGGAAGCGCATAAGTTTCTTAATCCTGAAGTGGCGGATAAAACCATCTTCGGCACCATTGCCCGCGAGATGCGCAAGTACAACGTCAGCCTGCTCGTCATCGACCAGCGTCCCAGCGGCATTAACGAAGAGGTGATGTCGCAGCTCGGCACCAAAATTACCTGCCTCCTCGATAACGAACGCGATATCGATAGTGTTTTGGCAGGCGTCTCCGGTAAGAACGAGCTTAAAGCGGTATTATCCCGCCTCGCCCCCAAGCAGCAGGCGCTCATCTTCGGGCATGCCGTGCCGATGCCCGTGGCTTTCCAGCCCCGCGAGTACGGCTCCGCCGCGTCTTATAAGGACTTTACGTCCGCCGGCTCATCAGCCAGTGAAAAAACCGCTAAAGACGTCGAAAAGCTTTGGGAGTAAAGCAAAAAGGATTGTAATTCCTTCTGTTTGTCTAATATCACTCCGCAAGCTATAATAACTATCAAATGCGCATGCACTGGGTCTACTACTTCGGTCGTGTTTTAATCCGCGTCATTACCTTCCCTTTCATGTTCTGGAAGGTAACAGGTAAAGAAAACCTGCCGCCGGGGCCTGTCCTTATCGTCTGTAACCACCTGCATATCTCGGACCCGCCCTATGTTGCTGCCAGTATCCCCAAAAAGGCCGTATTTATGGCTAAAGAAGAGCTCTTCCAAAATAAGTGGTCGCGTTTCTGGGTGGAAAACTTCGGGTCTTTCCCGGTTAGGCGTAAGACCTTCAACAGAGAATCTATCCGGACGGCGGAGGGTTGGTTGAGCAAAGGCATATCGCTGATTATGTTCCCGGAGGGCACCAGGAGTAAAGATGGGGGGATGAACCGGGCTTTTACGGGGGCGGCGCTTATAGCCTTGCATACGGGCTTACCAGTAGTACCGATAGCTATTACCGGCTCCGAAAATGTCAGCCGTCTTACGTGGAGTTTCCTGCACCACCCTACTATCACCATCACCATCGGCAAGCCGCTGATTCCTCCTCCCTGCGGCGGTGTACCGACCAAAGAGCAGCGCAACCAGTTTTGCGACGCAATTATGTATAAAATCGCCGAGCTTCTGCCCCCTTCATACAGAGGGATATATGGTGAAAAGAAAATTGAAAATTGAAAAGGCCGGCCGTACCGGCTTCTGCTTCGGGGTCAGGCGCGCCATCAACACCCTGGAGAAGGTCGCCCGCGAGCGCGGCGGGGTGGAAACTTTAGGGGCGGTGGTACATAACCAGCAGGTGTTGCAAAAGCTGGCGGAAATCAGCGTTAAGGTCGTTAATAACGTTGACGCAATTAAGGGCGATACCGTAGTTACCAGTTCTCATGGCGTCAGCCCTGATTTGGAGGACAAAATCCGCGCCCGGCGCATCAACGTCATCAGCACTACCTGTCCCTTTGTCCGGCGCGCCCAGGTTGCCGCCCGCCGTTTGGCAGAGTCTGGCTTCTTCGTTATCGTCTACGGCGATGTCGACCACCCGGAGGTCAAAGGGATTTTAGGCTGGGCGAAAGGCAAGGGACTGGCGACGACCGACGAAAAAGACGTGCAGGCGCTTAATCCCCTCCCCCGCCGTCTCGGCATCCTCTCCCAGACCACCCAAGTGCCTGCCCAATTTGCCGCCTTCGTCAAGAAAATCATCGACCTCGCTCTTAATAAGGACTCCGAGATACGCATTATCGATACCATCTGCCACGACATCCGCGAAAGGCAGGCCGCCGCTTTAGAGCTCGCCAACCGCGCCGACCTGATGCTGGTGGTGGGCGGACGCTCCAGCGCCAATACCAACCGCCTCGCCGAGCTTTGCGCGCAGGTCACGGAGACATACCTCATCGAGACCGCCCACGAGATCAAGTCCGCCTGGCTCAAGGATAAAAAGCTGGTGGGCGTTACCGCCGGCGCCTCCACCGACGAATCCACGGTGGACGAGGTGATGAGGAAACTTGAAGCCATGGCTGAATAATATACATGAAAAGGGGGATTACTATATGTCGACTTCGCTGGCTGCCAAACAATATCAGCAGGAACAGGAAATACTAAAGAAAGAAATAGAGAAGAAAACCGGCAAAACCACCGAGCAGCTCTATGAAGAAAGAGAAAAGCGGGTAAGAGACACCATCGAGCTAAAAGTGCCGGATAGGATTCCCCTCACAGCAAACGTAAATATTCACCGTTATACCGGCATCCCCAATTCAGCCGCGTATTATGACCCCATCGGTTTCAAAAGGGCAATGCGTAAGATTACCCTGGATTTTGAGCCGGATATGTGCAATGCCGGCCTGCCTACCTCCGGCGATGCCCTGGAAGCTCTGGATGTTAAAAATAGATTATGGCCCGGCGGTCCCCTGCCTCCCGATTATGATTATCAGTTTGTCGAGGGTGAATGGATGAAGGAAGACGAATACGACCTTTTCCTCTCGGACCCCTCGGATTTTACGATACGCTATTACCTGCCGCGGATGTATGGCGCGATGAAACCTCTGGCCAAACTTCCGCCCCTCGGCATGTTATTCCAGGGGTTTGAAGGTATCACGCCGATGTTCGCTTCGTCTGAATTTATGCAAGTCGCCAAAGCTTTATACAAAGCCGGACGAGCGACGGCGAAATTCAGGAAAACCATCGGAGACTCTTATGAAGAGTTGGCGCAACTGGGTTTTCCGGCGTTCGCCCACGTGGGCACCGGCGGCGTAGGCGGCGCCCCTTTTGATACCGTCTCCAGCTTTTTAAGAGGCATGAAAGGCTCAATGCTGGATATGTACCGGCGGCCGGAGAAGTTGCTCCAAGCTTGTGACATGATATTGGAGAGGCGTATTGCCAATGCCACGCCGGCCGACCCTAAAAAGAGGGGTAATCCCAAGAGAACCGGCATGCCCCTCTGGAGAGGGGATAAATCCTTCATGTCCGAGAAAATGTTCGATAAGTTTTATTGGCCGGGACTGAAAAAGGCGCTACAGGCTACGATAGACCTCGGATATGTCCCTGTTCCGTTCTTCGAGGCGGAGTTCGGCGACCGTTTAGAGCGCCTCCTGGAGCTACCAAAGGGCAAGGTCATTGCCTCCATCGAATACGTGGACGCGGTAAAAGCAAAGGAAATTCTTAAGGGCCACACCTGCCTTTTTGTGCGTATCCCGCTTTCATCGAAACTATGGTCCCTCCGGGAAGTAGAGCAGTTTACTAAAGAGCTGATTGACAAAACTCGTAAGGGGGGCGGGATTATCGTCGACGTAAGAATGCCGGACAAAGGCACCGAAGAAGAATATCAGGCAATGTTGAAATCAATCAGGGAGTATAGCAGGTATTAGACTGGAAAAAGAACGAGGGAGCAAGGCAACTACAAAAAAGGTCCCACCTTGACTCCCCTCCCCTCACTCCTTATAATTTATCTTAGTTTACTCTACAGGTTCGTTAATGTCCCATTTACTAAAATAATTACTATTGAGGGTGAATTTATCTTTCAATAGCCTGGAAAGCTAAACTCTCGTCAGGGAGGAAAAAACTTTGGACTACTTTTTAACCGAGCAGCAAAAGACCATCAAAGCGCTCGCCCGCCGCATCGCCGAGGAGAGAATCCTCCCTGTCCGCGCCGAGCTTGATGAAAAAGAGGAGTTCCCCTGGGATATCGTTAAGGAGCTCGCGGCCGCCGATATGTTCCGCGTCTTCGTGCCGGAGCAATACGATGGCTTAGGCGGCGGCTGCCTCGACCTGTGCCTGGTCACGGAAGAGCTAAGCCGTATTTGCAGCGGCGTGGCGGTTACCTATGCCGCCAGCGCTTTAGGCTGCATGACGTTAATGGAATACGGCACGGAAGAGCAGAAGCGCCGCTTCCTTCCGGATATCGCCGCTGGGAAAAAGCTGGGCGCTTTCGCCATTACCGAGCCTACCGCCGGCTCTGATGCCTCCAACATCAAGACCACGGCGGAAAAGGTGGCGGGGGGTTACCTCCTTAATGGCACCAAGCAGTTCATCACCAACGGCGGCGAAGCGGAAATTTATACCGTCATCGCCCTAACGGATAAAACTAAAGGCGCCCGCGGCGCCAGCGCCATTATCGTGGAAAAAGGCACGGAGGGCTTTACATTCGGCAAGAAAGAGAAAAAAATGGGCATCCGTACCTCCGCTACCCGTGAGTTAGTCTTCCGCAACTGCCTCGTGCCGGAAGAAAACCTACTCGGTAAGCCGGGACTGGGCTTCGTCCAGGCGATGCGCCTCTTCGATAAGTCCCGCCCCGGCATCGGGGCGCAGGCGGTGGGATTAGCCCAAGGGGCTTTAGAAGCCGCCACCGATTACGCCCAGGAGCGCGTCCAGTTCGACCAGCCGCTAATTACCTTGCCTGTCGTCCAGCAAATGCTGGCGGAAATGGCTATCCAGACGGAAGCCGCCCGCGCCTTAGTTTACGCCGCCGCCCGCTATGTCGACAGCGGCGCCAAAGACGTGACTGAATCGTCGGCTACTGCCAAGGTCTTTGCTTCTGATGCCGCTATGAAAGTGACCATCGAGGCCGTGCAAATTTGCGGCGGCGCCGGCTATATGCGCGACTATCCAGTGGAAAAAATGATGCGGGACGCTAAAATCCTCCAGATTTACGAGGGCACCAATCAGATTTTAAGGAACGCCATCGCCGTCAACCTGCGCAAGAGGAAGGCAAGAACGGCATGAACATCGTCGTCTGCCTGAAGCAGGTGCCCGGCACTACCGAAGTCAAAATCGACCCCAATACAAATACCCTCATCCGCCAAGGCATCGAGAATATCATCAACCCCTTCGATACTTATGCCCTAGAAGAAGCAGTACGGCTCAAGGAAAAGCACGGGGGTAAGGTTACCGTCATCACGATGGGTCCGCCGCAGGCAGATGCCGCCCTCCGTGAAGCCATATCTCTGGGCGCCGATGAGGCTGTCTTACTCTCCGACCGCGCTTTTGCCGGCGCCGATACCTGGGCGACCGCTAACACTTTAGCCAAGGCGATTTTTAAGCTGGGCAAAACCGACCTTATTATTTGCGGTCGCCAGACCATCGATGGCGATACTGGGCAGGTGGGACCGGAAATGGCGGAAATGCTTAATATCCCTTTCGTGGCTTACGTCAGCAAAATTGAAGAGATAAAAGAAAATTACCTGCGTGTCTCCCGCATGGTCGAGGACGGGCATGAGGTCATCGAGACTAACCTCCCCGCTGTTATCACCGTCGCTAAAGAGATTAACGTGCCCCGCCTCCCTTCCTTAAGAGGCATTATGAAGTCCAAGAGTGCTGGCATTGCCACCTGGGGCATCAAGGAGCTAGGCGTAGACGCCAATGCCGTCGGGCTGGCTGGCTCTTCAACACAGGTTATTAAATTTTTCTTCCCGCAGCGCGTCTCTAAAGCGGAGGTGCTTACCGGCGATGCCGCGGCACAGGTGGATAAATTGATTGATAAGCTCAAGGAAGCGAACCTGATTTAGTTTAACCTCCCCCTTTTATAAAGGGGGATAAGAGAGGGTTTTTATAAAAACTCCCTTTCTCCCTCTTTACGAAAGAGGGACAATAATAATAAATGGGCATTAAAATAGATACGACGAGATGCACGGGGTGTGGGGCTTGCACTTTTGTCTGCCCCGTCGGCGTGCTGGAAATAATTGACATGAAGTGCATGGTGAAAGAGGGCTGTATTTCCTGCGGCAAGTGCGTTACAGAGTGTGACTGGCAAGCTATAACGCTAGAGAAGGAACCTAAGAAAAAGTAACTGATATGGGCATAAAAATCGACCCCGTAAAATGTGTGATGTGCGGCAACTGTGTTCCCAGCTGCCCTTTCGGTGTGCTGGACGTTGCTGATGACAAGATAATCATTAAGGAAGGCTGTAACCTTTGCGGCGCCTGCCGTGATGCCTGCAACTACGAAGCCATCATCATCGAAGCGCCGCAACCTACGGCTAAAGTCGATGCTTCCGCTCGCGGCGTTTGGGTCTTCGCCGAGCAACGTCGCGGCACGATAAAAAACGTCGCTTACGAGCTGCTGTCCCGCGGCCGGGAGCTGGCGGATACCTTGAAAACAGAATTATGCGCGGTCTGCCTGGGTCATAATGTCGCCGATGTTGAAAAGCTCCTCGCTCACGGTGCGGACAAGGTGTATTTGGTGGACTCCCCCGACCTCGCCGATAACCAGGAAGATTATCTTACGCATAGTCTCCTCGATCTGATAAAAGAGCACAAGCCAGAAATTGTCCTCGCCGGCGCCACGGCTTTAGGCCGCTCCTTTTTCCCCCGCGTGGCGGCTATCTTAAACACTGGGCTGACTGCCGACTGCACGGGACTGGACATCGATACGGAAAAAAGACTTTTACGGCAGACCCGCCCTACCTTCGGCGGGAACATTATGGCGACCATCCTCTGCCCCAATAAGCGACCCCAAATGTCCACGGTACGCCCCCGCGTCTTTAAGAAAAATATCGCTGACTCCGCTCGTAAGGGAAAGATTATCAAAGTTGACTTTAAAAAAGAGGGCGTGACGGCTAAAACCAAGCTCTTGAGTTTCGTCGAAGATATTACGGAAAAGGTCAAGCTGGAAGACGCCGATATTATCGTTTCCGGTGGGCGGGGACTGGGCAAAGCCGAGAACTTCAAGCTCCTGCAAGAGCTCGCTGATACTTTAGGCGCGGCATTAGGTTCTAGCCGGGCGGCGGTGGACGAGGGGTGGATTCCTTACAGTCATCAGGTGGGCCAGACGGGCAAGACCGTTTGCCCAAAATTATATATCGCCTGCGGCATCTCCGGCGCTATCCAGCACCTCGCCGGCATGCAGACCTCCGACTGTATCGTCGCCATCAACGATAACCCCGACGCCCCCATCTTCCAGGTGGCTCACTACGGCATCGTCGGCGATTTGTTCCAGGTTGTGCCCCTGATGATTAAGAAGCTGAAGGGGTGAAAGAATCATTCATTAGCCCTTTTGGGTATTAGGGTATATTTTAAATTCCGGGCTTTCCCCTCGGGCTTTAATAGGCCGGCTTTAACCATTTCAGCAATATCTCTCGATGCTGTTATCAACGAGACATTCGCTATTTCTGCATAATATTTGCGTGTTAGGAAACCAACGCGGCTTGCATATACAAACCCATCTATCTGCCGTTCGTTCAGACCTGTGTTTTTAAAACCTTCATGCACTATTTCTACTGCTCTTCTCCAATCAGTTAGTCTCCGTTCTAGTGTTTGAGACTGTAATACAATAGATTCGGTAAAGAAATCCAGCCATTCAGTGCTTTCGTACCCCGGATGATAGCTTTTCTCCAGCGAGCTTTGTAGCGCATTGATATACCCATCTCTACTTCTCTGATAATATGCGTCAAGAGATAACAGTTTGCGAAAACCGTAACCCGATTTTTGTAACAACAAAGTAGCAAGCAGCCTTGCCGTTCTGCCATTGCCGTCTACAAATGGATGAATTGCTACTAGATGCAAATGACCGATTCCAGCGCGGATAACAGGAGAAATCTGATCGTTACCCATCAGCCATTCCGAGAACTCCCGCATTAATATCGGCACATCAATGTGTGACGGAGGTTCGTATACCCTTATACCTTGGTCTACTATCCAATTAGGTTCTGTCCTGTATTTACCCGGCTGTAGGTGTGTATCGTGAATACCGCTCATAAGTTGCCAGTGTATCTGCATTATAGTTCCTTCGTTTAGAACCGGAATCCCGGCATCAGGTATATCAGAGAGATAATCAACAAAATTTAAAGCGCGGGCGTAATTAGCCACATCGACTCTTTCCTTAGGTATTTTAGCGGAAGGCGAAGGCTTGATTGCTTTTTCCATCTCTTCCTCGGTTATCGTTGCGTTTTCTACCATCGTCGATGAATATGCCGTGCGCATAAAGGACTCACGGCGTAGCCACTCTTCGTGTTTCGGCATTATAAGCTGACGCTCAATTCTATACTTGAGTCTTTCGATTTCTTCTAAATTCTCATCGATCTCCGGTGTCATTGTATATTTTGGTACATACATCTTAATTTACCTTATATTCTTGATATTATTATTCATATCATTAGTATATATGATATGATTTATTAGTATACATGATATTATTATATATGTCATTCATATCATTTGTCAATACTTTGCAAGCGTAGTTTTTTCTTTCTCCCTCGCCTTGCCACCTATACCGCTTTTACCTTATAATAGAATGCTGGGAGGTGAGGCGGGATGGACATGAACGTATCCCAGTTGCTCCGCGACCCCATCGGGTCGACGCGAGACTTCCAGATAGACGAGATAATCGATATTGCCGGCGACGGCAAAAGCCAGAAGATACAGGGCAGGTGCCATCTGCTCCGCATACAACGCAGTATCCTCGTGAAGTGCGCTTTAAATACCGAGGTCGAGCTTACGTGTAGTCGGTGCTTGAAAAAATTCCGGCAGCCCTTGAAAATCAAGTTCGAAGAGGAGTTTTTACCAACTATAGATATCTTGAACGGGACGCCGCTACCCTCACCGGAAGAGTCCGTCGCCTTCACCATCGACGAGCAGCATACCCTCGACCTGACGGAGGCGGTGCGTCAATACTTGCTCCTGGCTATCCCGATGAAGGCGCTCTGCAAAAAGAACTGTGCTGGTTTATGTCCCACCTGCGGTAAGAACCTCAACGAAGGCAAATGCAGCTGCCCGGATGACAATATCGACCCCCGCTGGTCAAAGCTGGCGGAACTTAAGTAAATCAGGTAAAATGTAAGTTAAAGAGTAATAGAACGGAGCTAAAACATGGGAGCACTACCGAAGCGAAAAAAAAGCAAGTCACGTGCCATGCAAAGGTTAAGCCATCGCGCTTTAAAGCCGCCGAGGCTGGTGGAATGTCCCCAGTGTCACGCCTTTATCTTGCCCCACCATGCCTGCCCCACCTGCGGCAAATATAATGGCCGGGACGTAATAAAAATTAAAGAGCCGAAGAAACCGGAGGCGACTACCCCGACGTTATAAACCATCAGACGGGCGCCCGCTATCATCCACTCATTATTCATGGGCATAGCGCCGGCGCCTTTCTATTTTTTCAAGGGAAGGATAAATCGAGATGACGCAAACAGCCTGGGTTTTTCCGGGTCAGGGTTCACAATCCGTCGGCATGTGCCGCGACCTCTATGATAATGTAAAATCGGCCAGGACTGTCTTCGAGCAGGCGGATAAAGCTTTAGGATTCGCTCTCACTGAACTATGTTTTAAGGGTCCGGAGGAAGAGCTCCGCCAGACCATTAATGCGCAGCCCGCTTTAGTGACCGCCGGCTATGCTTGCCTCGAGGCTGCCAGGGAAATTAACGGCAATAAATTAGCTGTACCTGCTTTTACCTCCGGTCATAGTTTAGGGGAATATACCGCGCTGGTAGCGGCCGGAGTGTTTGATTTCAGCACGGCCATACGTTTAGCTCGTGAAAGAGGAAGATTGATGCACGAAGCAGGACAAAAACGCGCCGGGGCGATGGCAGCAATTTTGGGACTGGATGAAACCAAGCTTGCCGAGGTCTGCAAACAGTCTGATACCATCATGGCGAATATCAATTCGCCGGGGCAAATCGTTATCAGTGGGGCTGCCGAGAACATCGCTAAAGCTATGGAACTAGCAACCGCCGCCGGCGCCGGCCGTACCGTCCCACTACAGGTCAGCGGGGCTTTTCACTCGCCGCTGATGCAGCCGGCCGCCGAAGGCTTAACCAAATACATTGATGCCACTGCCTTTAATAGTCCTTCCATTCCCGTTATCGGCAACGTGACCGCTTTGCCCCTCACCACTACGGAAGATGTTAAAAACGAGCTTAAAAAGCAGCTATTGAGTCCCGTCCAGTGGCAGCGCAGTATCGAATATATGGTGCAAAAAGGCGTAACCACGTTTATCGAGATTGGGCCAGGCAGAGTGTTGACCGGACTCATCAAACGCATCAACAAAGAAGTTGCCACGCAAAATCTCGGCGATTTAGCGGCGATTAAAGCTTTAAGTGCTTAGAATTCTAAAATGAGGGGGTGTACTATGGACCTCTCGAATAAAGTGGCTATTGTAACCGGCGGCGCGCGCGGCATCGGTAAAGCCATCGCGCTTAAGCTGGCCGAGGTCGGCGCCGATGTTGTCGTTAATGATATCGCGGCTGCCGCCGAAGCGTTGGAAGGCACCGCTAACGAAATCAGGGCGCTTAAACGAAAAGCACTGGCGATAACGGCGGACGTCAGCTCCTCTCCCGATGTAACGCGTTTTATCGATACTGCCGCCAGCACGATGGGTAGGATTGATATCCTGGTCAATAACGCCGGCGTCACCCGCGATAATCTCTTGATGCGCATGACCGATGAGGAATGGGACACCGTGCTTAACATCGACCTTAAGAGCGCTTTTTTGTGCAGTCGGGCGGTCATCCGCTATATGATGAAGCAGCGCTGGGGGAGAATCATCAGCATCGCCAGCGTGGTGGGCATGATGGGCAACGCCGGACAGGCAAACTACGCCTCCGCCAAAGCAGGGGTAATCGGGCTGACCAAGTCCATCGCTAAAGAGGTGGGGTCGCGCGGGATAACCGCTAACGCTATCGCTCCGGGGTTTATCGAGACTAAAATGACCGAGCAGCTCGACGAAAAACAGCGTCAGGTTCTCATGCAGCGTATCCCCCTGGGAAGTATTGGCACGCCTCGTGATGTCGCTGAAGCGGTAGCTTTTCTGGCTTCCGAAGAGGCAAAATACATTACCGGCCAGGTGTTGGGGGTGGATGGGGGCATGGGACTGGGCTAGTCAGGTTGGTTGATAGCCGCTAAGTCGTCCGCCGTTTTCTCTCCGGCAGCTGAATTCTATCGCCATTACGCCTTATTTTCCATTCCTTCAGGCACGAAAGTACCTCGCTATCGGTAATATCGTACCAGTGGCGATAGTAATCCGCTACGTAAAAAACAGACTGATTGCCGATGACGCAGGTAACGACTCTATCAGCGACCTTTTGGATGTCTTTCACGGCGTGGGCGGGACCCACCGGCACCGCAGCGATTATCCTTTTTGGCTTGTGGTGGCGTAGCGATTCTATGGCGGCTTGCATCGTATAGCCGGTAGCCAGGCCGTCATCCACTATAATGACGGTTCTTCCGGCAACCACTACCGGCGGACGGTCTTCATAGTAGAGTGAACTTCTATGGCTGATATTGGATTTTACTCGGTTTATCTGCTCATTGACCTGCTGCAGGGTCAAGCCGGTTTTTCTTATGAGCTCTTCATTGAGAATAATCGTACCGTCATCGGTGATAGAACCGAACCCGCCCTCTGGACTCTGCGGCAGTGGTATCTTGCGCGAAATAACGATGTCGAAGTCAGCGTCTAGAGCCAGAGCGACACCCAGCGCTACGGCAACGCCGCCGTTGGGAATACCGAGCACGACTGCAGATTTACCGGCATATTCCGATAGCTTTTCCGCGAGCTTGCGTCCGGCGTCATAGCGGTTTTCAAAAATAGGCCGGGTAGCGTCATGATGCATGAGAAGAATCCCTTCCTTAGCAACCGATAGGCTATATTATTTTATCAATTTGAACTCGTTGACATCCACCAGACCGAGGTCGGTTAATCTTAGTTCCGGGATGACCGGCAGCGCCAGGAAAGAAAGAGTAGCGAATGGGGATGGCAACACGCAACCTAATTCCTTTGCGGTTTTCTCCAGCCTAGCAAGTCCAGCTACAACCGCCTCTAAAGGCTCTTCGGAGAGAAGCCCGGCGATAGGCGTCGCCAGACTGCCCAGCACTCTTCCCCCCGCCGCCACTACCAAACCACCGTGTAGACGCTCCACTTCTTTAACGGCGATGAAAATATCCTCATCACTGCCGCCGACGGCGACGATATTATGCGAATCGTGGGCAGTAGACGAAGCGAGCGCGCCCTTTAATGAGCCGAAGCCGGTTACCAGACCCAGCCCGATATTGCCGGTGGCTTTATGCCTCTCAATTACGGCGGCTTTTAAAATACCGCGGGCGGCGTCAGGAATAACAAAGCCGTCTTTGACATTGACCTTTACCGATTTTTTACGGGTGACTATCTGGCCAGGTACAATCTCGATGGCCAGGGATTGCTCACCACTAGCCTTGAGCTTTAGCGCATCGATAGTAAACGGTTTGATATTAACGGAACGACTAAGTTTGTTAGGGGGAGGTTTGGGCAGGCTGAACAAGGGCTTGCCATTTTCAGCGACCTTTTTCCCTTGATAATAGACCATGCTCACCTGAAAACTCTCAAGATTATCAAGTACAACAAAGTTGGCGAAATAGCCGGGGGCAATAGCGCCGAGCTGATGCAAACGAAAATACCTGGCGGTATTGATGGTCGCCATCTGAATCGCCCGTACCGGGTCGAGGCCTAAAAGAATCGCCTTGCGTACGACGGCGTCGATATCGCCATCATGCTGGATATCTTCAGCATGGCGGTCATCTACCACGAAGAGACAGCGCGGATAAGTCTTATCCGTTACCAGCGGCAGCAGGGTTTCCAGGTTCTTTTCCGTGGAGCCTTCTCTAATCATGACGTGCATACCCCGCCGCAGCTTTTCTGTCGCCTCGGCTAAGGCAACCGATTCATGGTCGGAGCCGATACCCGCGCCGATATAGGCATTGAGGTTCAAGCCGCTGACGCCGGGGGCATGTCCATCGACGATTTTCCCCTCCGCCGCTGCTATTTTCGCTAACATATTGGCATCACCGAAGAGTACGCCTGGGTAGTTCATAACCTCGCCCAGGCCGATACATTCCTTGAGCCTCAAAATACGCTTGATATCCTCCACTCCCAGAGTGGCACCGGAGGTTTCCATGTTGGTGGCGGGCACGCAGGAAGGTGCCATAAGAAACAAATCCAGAGGCAAGCGACGAGCGCAGGCGAGGACATATTTTATCCCCTCCAAGCCGCAAACGTTGGCAATTTCATGGAGGTCGGTAATGATAGCCGAGGTGCCATGGGGCACGACCGCACGGGCGTATTGCCCAACGTCCAGCATCGAGCTTTCCAGGTGGACATGCCCGTCGATTAAGCCGGGGGCAAGGTATTTGCCTTTTAGGTCGATAACCTCTTCCGCCTGGCGGTAATCGCCCAGCCCCACCACCATGCCGCCATAAATGGCAACTTTGGCCGTCTCAACCTCGCCGTTAAAGGTGTTGACCACTTTAGCGTTAGTCAAAAGCAGGTCGGCAGGAGACTCGCCTTTGGCGACCGAGATAAGTTTTTTATTATCCGTAATGTCATCCCAAATTTATTTTCTTGCCACTAAAATAAACCTATGGCATGGGGTATCGTAAAAACCGTCTTCGCACATTTTAACATGTAACTCCCAGAGCTTGTCTCGGTATTTTTCTACGGAAAATGTTTCCTTGGTAAAACCCCCGAGTGTCCAAGGTATCGCCTTGAGCAAATACACGATGGTACCGATATCGTAATACCGGTAAAACTGGATATCTTCCTGCTGCTGAATTATTTTAAATCCCGCCGCTTTCACCTCGTCAACGGCGGACTTCAAATTCCAATTTTTTATAGGAATAGTTTTACCAAGTAAAAACTGCACCAGAGTAACATTCGTGAGGCTGCCGACCTGCTGGGTAATGAAATGCCCGCCGGGCTTAAGCACCCTCATCACCTCGGGAGGGAAATAGGCTTCGTGTCGGTTGATTATCAGGTCGAAGAAGCCGTCCTTGAACGGCAAACGGGCGTTATAGGGCGGGGCTTTTTCTTCTTCGACTTCAAAGACCTTCACTCCTAAAGGCTCAAGCCGCTTTTTAGCTACGGCGACATTGGGGTGATACTGCTCTGTGACATAGGTGGTGGGGGGTAAAGGGGCAAACTGGGAAAGGACTTCCCCACCCCCTGTCCCCATATCCAACATTTTTTCGGATTTTTTAAGATATGACAGCACAATATTGTAGTAGTTCCACCTTAGCGGCGACTCCATCATCCGGCCGTTCTTCATGATATAGGAGAAGTCCCAGCCGGAGAATGATGCCTCCTCGGCCTGCTTGAGATAATATTCAAACGATTCTTTTAAGTCCGTCAACTACCCCTCCTTTACCCCGATATAGAGAAGATGGTCGGAAGCCCCGATAATCGACGGTTCGGTGCTGATGGCAAACAGCAGGTCGAGCCACAATTTTCTTCTCTCTCCCTCAAGAGCACTATAAGCTTCATCAGCCACAGTATTCGCCGGCTCGACCCCTGCCAGCACCAGCGTTTTAAATCCAGCCTTTTCATGGAGCGGCTTTACTTCTTTTACAGTGGTGAAATAGCCGCGGAAACCCCCTTCCGGCACCTTAACATCTTTTCCATTTTCCATCACGGAACGTAAATCTTCCTGCCTATCTATTAAAAAAGGCAGCCTGGCCATGATTGTGCCCCAGATGCCATACCGGCTGACAAGGGCGGAAAATATCACACCGCCCGGCTTCAATCGCCTGTAAGCCTCTTGAACCGTCTTTTCCCGGTCTTCTTTGAGGACGAGGTGATAAAGCGGTCCCATGATAAGGACAGCATCATAGTCATTACCCGGCACATCTTTTAGTTCCCGCCCATCGGCAACAAAACACTTGACCTTCTTTTCTAGCTTTTCTTCTTTTACTCTCTTTTTACAGGTGTTAACTAATTTGGGTGAAAGGTCAACGGCGATAACGTTATAGCCGCGTTTGGCCAACGGAATAGTATAAGCTCCTGTTGCCGCGCCAACCTCTAAAATCTTGCCACTCTTGGGCAGGTATTTATCCAAGTAGCGCCAGGTAACATCATGCTCCTGCTGGTGCCGCTCTAAACGCCCGTTTTCCCTTTCTACAAGGTTATCATAATATGCCCGTATATCGCTGACATCATCTGCCATTGGCTACTCCTCCAGCGCACAGATATCAGGGAGGTTGCGATATTTTTCGTTGCAGTCGATGCCGTAGCCGACGATGAATTTATCCGGCACGGTCAGCCCGACGTAATTAATCTTTACCGGCACGCGGCGACGCGACGGCTTTTCCGTCAAAGCGCAAAGCTTAAGCGAGGCGGGATTTTTCTTTTTTAGATACTCCAGAAAATAAGCCAGGGTGATGCCCGTATCTACGATGTCCTCCACCACCAGCACATGCCTGCCCTTTATAGCGGATTTTAAACCATGTACTATTTTTATTTTACCGGAGGTTTGTGTACCGCTACCATAGCTGGATAGTCGAACGAACTCCACCTCCAGAGGGAAATCGAGCTGCCGGATAAGGTCGGCAAGAAAAACGAAAGAGCCTTTTAGTATGCCGATGAGCAGTGGATTTTTCTCACGGTAGTCTTTGGTTATTGCAGCCGCCATTTTTTTAACGGTAGCGGCTATTTCTGCTTTTGATACCAATACCTCTAGTTTCGCTTGCTTATCCATAATCAGTAAGATTATAGACTTATATGCGAAGCATGTTCAACCTGGCTTTAGGCAGCAGGGGTTTTAGTTTTCTTTAAATCGGCTGTATTGTTTTTACTGCTTTTTTGAGTCGGTTTAGCCTCCCATTCCTCATAATCTTTCCAGACCCCGAACCATACTCGCGCGATAGAATCTATAGCGTCTGCCAGGACGGCAGTGCTAAGCTGCTCAATGGAAAGCGCCGGCGAAGCAAGAGTTTTCCAGTTTTCCGCAGTAATGGTCTCAATTTTATACTGCGGAGGTAAGAAGCGGTAGGAAAGCAGGTAGGAATTATGACATACCGCATTCATGAAGTCCCATACGTTATGATTATCCCCGCCAAATGATAAGCTGAGTTTTCTATTGTTAAGTTCATCAGCAACGGTTTTCAGGAATGATTGCTGGTAAGATTTATCGCTGGTTAAATCCACTGAAGGTTTCGGGTACCCGTCCTCATCATATAAAAAGCGCGTTTCTTGTTTGTTGAGTCGATAGTATTTCCTGATTTCATCATCCCAGACCGCTTCCATTTTGGGGTGTATTTTGTTAAATTCGGAGAATTGGCGGCTATCGCAATGGAGCGGTACATGAGCGTCGGCAACATAATGGCTCAACATAAAAAGCCATAACGCCACCTGATTATCTGTAGGTGATACCGGTGAACCTTTGTCTTCATGTTGCTGCACTTTAAGATGGTCAATAACCGATTCAGTTAGAGATTCACACCGGTCAGGCAAATTATCCGTCTTAGATACATTAAAACCCTGCTGTCTTACCGGGGAGTCTTTACCATACTTGAAGATAAGATATTCCGGCGGCAGGGGCCTAAATTTTTCCGGAGGATAAGGTACTGTGTCCGCCGGAGCTTGATCAGATGGGGTGATTTTTAATATATGATGTTCTTTCATGTCTTTAATCAATTCATCGGGGAACCAGGCTCCCTGCGTCACGCCGTCTTTGTGATTCATGAACCATGATATCAGGCTCTCGGCGTGTTTCAGGTCGGTCTCGCTAAGTGTTTGTTTTTTATCGTCCAGTCTCTTAATCGCCATAAAGGCTAGCCAGGCATGAGAAAACTTTTTCATCAGCGCAACCTCCTTTAGTAACTAAAAAAACACACTCGTGGCAAGAGTCTAGTCCTTTAATCGACATTTGTCAATACTTATAAAAAGGGCGGTAAAAATCATAAAGAGGTAAAAAAGAAAGAGGGGGTTTTCGCCCCCTCTTATGAACTTAACCTATAGCTATTCTATTTTCTTAAACTTTGAGCGCGGTGAGCCGCAGATGGGGCACCTCTCCGGGGCTTCGCCTTCAACCGTATTGCCGCAAACCTGGCAGACGTAATAGGTCGCGTCTTTCATCGTCCTGCCAGTTTCCAGGTTCTTCAGTGCAGTTTGGAAAAGTTTATGGTGCACTTGCTCGACCTTATTGGCAAGGTTGAAGCTGCCAACCGCCTCTTTGTTATTTTCCTTTTTTGCCTGCTCGATAAAATCGGGGTACATGCTGGTGAACTCATAGTGTTCGCCGCTGATTGCCACACCGAGGTTTTCCTCATCTGTCTTAATTTCACCGAGGACCTTTAAATGATTGCGGGCATGAATGGTTTCCGCCTCGGCGGCAGCGCGGAAAAGGCGGGCGACCTGCTTACCGCCGGCTTCGTCTGCTTTTTCCGCAAAGAAGGTGTATCTGCGGTTAGCCTGGCTTTCACCGGCAAATGCTTCCTTTAAGTTGTCCTTAGTATCAGCCATAGATTACCCCCTTGATAATATCACTCTTTTGTTTATATAAATTTAAACGATTATAACGAGAATCGCAAGATGTTCAAATGATAATAAATGAACTCTTAAGAAAAAGACGGATTATTTTCGTTCCTTAACAAAAAAGAGAGTAAGGGCGTCGTCCACAAAAATGTCATGTCCGGGGCTGACGGGATGATTATTATACATTAAGCCGTGTCCGTCGGGAATGTAGCCGCGCAAGATATACATACGCTGGGCGGGACCATAATCGGCATAAAGACCTACCCCAAGACCCGCTTGCTTTGACCGTTGGAATATGCGTTTTTCAGCCTCGTCCATTAGGGCAGTGGCAATACCTCGCCGCCGGAATTCCGCCAGAACTCGAAGGTCGCGTATTTCCGGGATGCTTTGTTCGGCAAAAGGAGGATAATCAGCCTGCCACTTGATGAACACGAAACCGGCGATAGCATGTTCGGCATGAGCTACGAGAAACACAATTTCGCCCTTTATCTGCGCCGCCAGCATCCGCTCGAAATGTGACGCGGGAGTTTTCCAGACAGTATTGAGAAACGCATCAGCAAGGTCAGGAATATCGTTTGCTTCAAGGAGCTTGATAGTGATGGCCATTTTTTCTATTTATCCGCTACCTGCTTTTTAATAGCTTCAGTGATATCTGTAGTTTTCGTACCGGGCCCGAATATCGCCTTAATGCCCATTTTTTTCAGAGCGGGAATATCGTCCTCGGGGATAATGCCGCCAGCCACTACGATAACATTAGCCATCTTCTTTTCTTTCAACCCCTTCATGACGTCTGAAAAAAGCTCGAGGTGGGCTCCGGAGAGGCAGCTTAAGCCGATGACGTCCACATCCTCCTGTAAAGCCGCCTGGATAATCATCTGTGGGGTCTGGCGAATGCCGGTGTAAATGACCTCCATACCGGCGTCCCGCAACGCGCGGGCGACCACTTTAGCGCCGCGGTCGTGGCCATCAAGGCCGGGCTTGGCGATGAGGACACGTATTTTTTTATGAGTCATCGTAAACGCTCCTGCGTATCTTTTTCCTGTCATTCTGAGGGAGCGAAGCGACCGTGAGAATCCGTTCTTTTTTCGGATTCTTCCCCTTCACTATGTTCAGGGTCAGAATGACATGTTATTTTCCCTTCGGCTGGATAAGCTCCACCAGCACACCGCTGATGGATTTAGGATGAATAAACCCGATTTGTCCCGCCACCCCGTCCCTGCCCTCTTTATCGATTAGCTGAAAACCTTTATTCTCCATTTTCTTCAGTTCGCCGTTAATATCGTCAACCTCTAAAGCGATATGGTGCAGTCCCTCGCCGCGTTTTTCCAGAAACTTGGCCATGGCGCTATCGGGTCCCATCGGCTCAAGAAGATCAATCTCTACCTCATCGCCTATTTTAAAACAAGCCTCGGTCACTTTCTGGCAAGGGGCTCCCTGGATATGCGCCTTGACGCCCAGCAGTTTTTCAAACAGGGCAACGCTTTCTTTTAAGTTGTTGACGGCGATGCCGATATGATGGACTCTTTTTATCATTTGCGTTTACTCCATTATTATCTTATCCTCGCCCCATCGTGGGAGAGAAATAAGAGCCTGCCCCGTTCACGGTGAACCGTTCAGGGTGAACCCGTACTTGATACGGGGTGAGGGGCACAACATGTGCTAACTCAATATCCCCCTCAATCCCTTCAGAGTGAACCCTTCAGGGTGAACCCCCTTCTAAAAAGGGGGAAACTGTATCCCCACCTCCACTCCCTGGATTCCAGCTTCCGCTGGAATGACGGTTAGAAAATCACCGACTCCCTTTGTATGCCGAAAACGCCGCGTAGGGTATCGCAGATTTCACCGACGGTAGCGTAAGCCTCGACACAGCGGATAAAAGCCGACATGGTGTTTTCTTTACCTAAAGCGGCTTTCTTCAGATTTTCCAGTGACGCGGCGACTTCTTTGGAGTTACGCTCCTGCTTCACTTTTTTTAGCGCGGCGATTTGCTTTTTCTCGGCGGCGGGGTCGACGCGGAGGAGGCTTTTAATTTTAGCGTACGGAGCGACGAATTTATTCACGCCGACTATTATCCTTTTTTCCGCTTCTACCTCCTGCTGGTAACGGTAGGAGCTTGTCTGGATTTCTCGCTGTTGGAAGCCTTTTTCAATGGCTTTAATAGCGCCGCCAAGAGAGTCTATTTTATCAATATATTTTTGCGCCGCCGCTTTAATCTCCTGCGTCAAGGCCTCCACCATAAACGCTCCCCCCAGGGGATCGACGGAGTCCGCCACGCCGCTTTCGTAAGCCAGCACCTGTTGGGTGCGCAGGGCGGTGGTCACCGCTTCCTCCGAGGGGGTAGCGTACGCTTCATCGAAGGAGTTGGTGTGGAGTGACTGCGTGCCGCCAAGGACGGCCGCTAAAGCTTGCACCGCCACGCGGACGATGTTGTTATAGGGCTGCTGGGCGGTTAAAGCGCAGCCGGCGGTCTGGGTATGGAACCGCAGCATATAGCTCCGCGGGTCTTTAGCGTGAAAACGCTCCTTCATTATCTGCGCCCAAAGGATACGCGCGGCGCGGAACTTGGCGACCTCCTCCAGCAGGTTGTTATGCGCATCGAAGAAGAAGGAAAGCCTGCCGGCAAATTCGTCGATATTCAGTCCTCTGTCTAAAGCTGCCTGAACATAAGCAATACCGTCGGCTAAAGTAAAGGCTATTTCCTGCACCGCGG
Source organism: Dehalococcoidales bacterium (assembly GCA_050014095.1). GTDB lineage: Bacteria > Chloroflexota > Dehalococcoidia > Dehalococcoidales > RBG-16-60-22 > RBG-13-51-18. The sequence goes on from JBEKDZ010000001.1 coordinate 371,258, forward strand.
TCGAGCCCGCCTCGCGGATATGATAGCCGCTGATGCTGATGGTGTTCCAGCGGGGCAGGTTCAAGCCGCAATATTCAAAAATGTCCGTCGTCAGGCGCATGGATGGTGCGGGGGGATAAATATAAGTGCCGCGGGCGATATACTCTTTCAAAATATCGTTCTGGATGGTACCGTCCAGCTTATCCCACGATATGCCCTGCTTTTTAGCCAGGACGATATACATCGCGAGCAGGACGGGTGCGGTAGAGTTAATCGTCATGGAGGTGCTCACTTTATCCAGTGGGATATCTTTAAGGAGGACTTCCATGTCGCGCAGGGTATCAATGGGCACACCTACTTTGCCTACCTCGCCGCGGGAGAGGGGATTATCCGAATCATAGCCAATCTGGGTGGGGAGGTCGAAGGCGACACTTAAGCCGGTCTGGCCTTGCTCTAAAAGATAGCGATAGCGTCGATTCGATTCCTCTGCCGAGGCATAGCCGGAGTATTGTCGCATCGTCCAGAGTCGACCGCGGTACATAGTGGGCTGGATGCCCCGCCCGAAGGGATACTCTCCCGGATAGCCGAGCGATGCCTCGAGGTCGATACCCGCCAGGTCTTCAGCGGTATATACGGGTTTAACAGCCATGCCGGATGTAAGCTCGAAAGAAGGCTGGCGTTCCGGGAAACGCTTAAGAGCCGGCTTCAGTACCTCTTTTTCCCACTTTTCCTTACGTTTAGAGGGCATTAATTATTACCTCTGCGGGATGATTTTTTACGGCACTGCTCGCAAATACCGAAGACACCCACGTGCCGCAGCTCCGCTTGGAACTGATAATCACGCATTAAAATATCTTTCAGCGAGGATAGCGCCGATTCATCAATATCGGTCACCGTGCCGCACGATTGGCAAACCAGATGATGATGGTGGCCACTCTCTTCTGCATGGTATCTGATGCGCCCTTCCCCAAGGTTTATTTCATAGACCATGCCGAGCTTCTTTAAAAGCTCCAGGGTGCGATAGACTGTGGAGATATTAACATCAGGATATTTGGCGGCGACTTGAGCATAAATTTCCTCCGCGGAGATGTGTTCGTCGCTGCTTTCTATCGCCGCGAGAATCATCAGTCGCTGGGGAGTTAACCGATACCCCTTTTCTCTTAGGCTCTCCATAATATGATGCGCCTGGCTGTGCGAATGACCGTGTGGATGCTGCGACTTAGCCATTAATAGTCTTCCAGTCCCCACTGTTTAAACATCGCTTTATAAAAATCCGGTCGCGGGAAATCCGGCTGCATAAAGTAATTGTTGTTGCGATAGGCGAAGCCCTGTTCCTGGAATTTGTTAAGATTAACGAGGAGTTCGGCTAACTTATCCGCCGGCACGGCGAACATCATCTCACCCTCGTCACAGAGAGCGCGCTGGTATTCGCCGGGGTCAGGCAAAACCACCCAATACCCACCCTTAAGCATGGGGGTAACAACGGCATGTGCGCAGGAGGGCGGGAAGAAACGACCGTTAACTTGCAATACTTCTTCATGGGTAAAAGAGAGCAGTAGACTTCTTAGCTGGGCGGTATTGGAATAGATAATCACCACATCCGGTTTAAAGGAGGCAGTCTTAAGCGGCGCGGTAAGGACACCGATATATTTGCCGTAGTCGAACATTTCATAGGGGTGCATGCGGGTGGGGTTGGGGCCTGGAGGCAACGGCACCATGCCGTAAGCCATGAGAGCGGCAGGACACCAGTGGTCTTCCTTGAGCATGGCGACGGCGGTGCCTTCCCGCCGTGATAGAGCGAAAGCCTGGCACTGGGAAAGGTGATAATGGCGGTCACGCTTGGGGCGTACCGCTTCTTTCGGAATGTCAGCCTCTTTTACCAGCATTTTAACGGCAACGGGGTGGGTTCTTAAGAGCAGGATTTTCTCCAGCTCTTCGCCGGAGCGATTGAACTCTTTAACGGTCGCCATGGCAATCAACCTCCCGGTTTTTAGGAAATGAATATCCAAATAACGGTTTATTTATATTGGCCGATTTTTGCTGAATAGATGTACATGATAGGCCGTTCGACATTCCGGATAATGACTGGACCGTGTTGTAAGCCAGCCGGTATACAGGCGGAAAAACTCCTGTCCATGATATTTTTTTCATTATCGATGGTGATTTCAATTTCCGCGCCGAGGTCCTGGATATTATCGTAGTTGAAGCCGAAAAAGCCGAGTACCTCGTTGAAACCATGGGAATGCGATTCGCAAAGCTTTACTTCCTTGTTCGCTCCAGGCAGTATCCACTTGGCTTCGGCATAGAATTCAGCGCCGGGGACGGTATCGGCATCGACTTGAACGACCGGTTTAACTCTCATGGGGTCGTACTTGAGGCGGTAAGACGGATATTTAGGATTGGCTTTAGGCATATCTACAACGTATTTTGCGTTTTTACCCTGATGCATTTCAATTACCTCTTTCTAAAAATATACGAATATGATTTTTAAGTTAAATATATTTGTCGCCGGAACCGAGGGTTAAATGGAACATAGGCCTATCGAAACGGCGGAAGACCAGCGGGCAGTGTTCCATATTTGCCGGGATGTATATCATAAAACTCTTGGTTAAGGTGAATTTTTCATCTTCCAGCCAGAACTCAATTTCACCGCCAAGGTCAGAGGGGTCGTCGATATTCGTGCCCATGTAGGAGAAAATCTCGATGAAGGGATGGGAGTGAGGCATGATGCCGGGCACTTTCCCGCTCTTGACCAGTTCCGGAGTAACCAACTCGGGCATTACCATTCTCGGCATCTTCATCTGGTCTTTCATGGTGCCGGGCCACTGCCAGGTGTACTCGCCGTAAAAAGCGCCCGGTAGAACCTCGTTATCCATCCAGATAACGTGTTCCAGCCCCAGCCGGTAGCCGTCGCGGTAGCCCTGGATGATTTGCTGGGGGCCTTTGTAACCGGGCATGACGATGCCCCTTTTAAGTTCCGTAGTAATGTACTTGCTATACTTGGACTTTCCCATTGGTAAGTGCTCCTTTCAAGTTTTCTCGAATAATATATTTTCTGGGTATTATTTATTTCATATCTTTTACCGCGAAGTCCAGCCCCAGTTCTTTGAGTTTTTGCTCGGTGGGGATGCCTTCTTTCGTCCAGCCGCGCAGCGCGTAGTATTTATCGAGGAACTCATCGCTATGGCTAACGGTCTGGCCCTCACCTTTAGCCTGGCGGGTATGGAGGGGCTCGGTACGAATGCGCTCCGGCAGATAGTCATCTTTCCGTCCTAATCCCTGGCGGATATTGAAAGCCCTTTCCAGGGTGAACAGGCGGTCGCCGACCTTAGCCAGGTAGGCGTCATCCTTATATAAATCGATACCGCGGGCAGCAGCTAATAGCTTCCCGAAGAGCTGCGTCCAGCCCCAGCCGCCGGCGAAGGCGCAGATAACGCCACATTCGTTGGAGGCAGTGCCGTTCTGATTAAAGATAACGATATCGGCGTTCCCCTCGTCAAAGCGGTCGGTGGGGTGCGGGAAGGGGGCGCCGAAGATATCCTGGGCGGCATAGCCGTAGCAGTGGCTGGCGCCGACGCTGGCAGTGGCGTAGTTATAGCCCTGCGATTTGGCGCCGCGGGGCTCATAGGCGGGGAGCTCCATGCCTTTGACATGGATGGCATAGATATCTGACCCCTTATCCAGTTTGGCAGCGATACGCTTGGTACCCTCGGCAAGAAGGTCGCCGATACCCTGGCGCAAAGCGATCTTCTTAATGAGGGCGACCATCGGCTCATGTTTGCCGAAAACCAGCTCCAGTCCATCAGTATCCGATTTACTGATAAGCCCTTTTTCGTAAAGCTCATAGGCAAAGCCGATGCTGTTGCCGGTGCTGATAGTATCTAAACCATAGTCGTCACAGAGCTCATCGGCGGCGATGCTAGCTTCAAGGCTATCGCTCTCGATGGGGCCGGTAAAAGCCCAAATGGATTCGTATTCCGGACCTTCGCTATGGGCACCGGCGTAAATGCCGGAATTAACTGTGTGCACCTTGCCGCAGCGGGCAGGACAGGAATAGCAGCCCATATCCCCTACCCTCAACTTGCGATACTCCGCTCCAGCGACTTTTTGATAGTCCATGAGCTGCCCGTAGCGGAAGTTACGCACCGGAAAAATCCCAATAGCGTTGGTGACATCCTGGGTATTGGTAGTGCCCCATTCCTTGTGACTTAGAAAACCACCGTTGTCTTTGATAATGTTGACCTGCTCCCGGGCGAGAGTATTATAAGCATCGGGGTCGGCGAGGTGGAGGGCGCGCTGGGCGGTAATTGCCACGGCTTTGAGATTTTTCGAACCCATCACGGTGCCGGTGCCGCAGCGTCCAGCCGTGCGGCGGTCGCTGACGATGGCAGCGTATTTTACCAAATTTTCGCCGGCAGGGCCGATACAGGCGATGCGGGTATTCTTACCGTGCTGGTTAACCAGCCACGACTGCGCTTCTTTAGTATCTTTGCCCCAGATTTCCACGGCACTTAAAATCTTGCAGCCTTCCGGGGTGAGGTGAATATAGACAGGTTTTGCCGCTTTACCTTCGATGATGATAATCTCATAGTTAGCAAACCTCATCCAGGCGCCGAAGTCAGCGCCGCAGACGGAGCGGGCGAAAGCACCCGTTAAAGGGCTTTTCGTGCAGACCACCCAGCGTGATACTGCCTGTGCCATGGTGCCGGCGAGGGGACCAGCCAGTAGAAACAGCTTGTTTTCCTCGCCGAGGGGGTCGGTGCCAGGGGCAACTTCATCGTAAAGATACTTAATGCCGTAGCCCCTCCCCCCAACAAAATCCCTGGCTACAGATTCAGGAACAGATTCCGAGCTGACTTTACCATTGGAAAGGTTAATTCTTAAGACTCTACCAGTGTTTAGTGCCATAGCCACCTCCTTAAATCAGGGTCAATATATCATACACTTTTAGACCGGGGAATTTCTAATATTATCAAAAGCAGACCGTTACCCACCCAAAACGATATGAGATATATGGATTTTATCACCATCACGGATAGGCTTGGATAACGGCTCCGGATAAGCGCTCACTCCATTAATGAAGATATTAATGCCCTTGGGCAATTGACCACGTTTATCGAAGAGTTTAGGCTTTAAAACCGGATACTTTCGCACCAGCTCTTTGAAGCACTCGCCGATGGTGGCGCCGCTAACCTCAATACGGTTTGTGCCGTTGACAAACGCCTGTAAGACGGGAGGAATGTTAATTTCTATCGCCATGATATATCTAATCTGAATTATATCACTTTTAATTCCGGGAGAGATAAAAAGATAGCAATTATGCTAGTAAAGAAGTGCTTTTACTTGAGGTTCATCCGCTCTTGAGGCTGCGGAGAATCGCCCCCAGGCCGGGCCTTTTACCATACATCAGCAGGAAGGTCCGCACAATTTTAATGGTCAATAGCAGACCTCCAATAATCGATATCAACATAACCCCGATACTGGCAGCAATCTGCCAGGCGGCAACGTCGGTAGCACCAAGCCGTATCATTAAAGTAACCGGCGCAGTAATGGGGAAAATTGTTAGAAAAACAAAAACCGGACTATTGGGAAAATAGATAATCGCGGAAGATAACCAGAGCGGGCAAACCGCGCCGAGCGTAAATATCGTGGCGAGCTGCTGTCCTTCTCGTGCCGAAGAGCTGATAGCACCTATGCCCGTCGAAATGATAGCGAATAAGAGATAGCCCAGGATAAAATAGACAACGCATAGAATGAGAAAATTGGGCGGTAGCTGGAGTGTACTTAAAAAACCGCCTATAGACGAGGAGGCAAAATTTATCAGGAAAGGCGCAGTGATTACCCAGACCAATACCTGCACCAAGCCAGCGGCGCCAAGCCCTAAGACCTTGCCGGTAATCAGCTGCCGGGTGGAAACCGAGGATAATAATACCTCGATAAGGCGGTTTTCCTTTTCATCTCCCAAACCTTGGAGAAGATAGGCGGAGGAGAAGGTAATGGAAAGCACCAGCAGCAGACTGAAAATTGAGGGGATGAGTAAATTGCCGTAGCCGCCCTGCTCCGGAGCGATAGCGCCAGTCTCGGTAAGCCTGATGGAAATTACATTCAAGGATGCTTCAATAACGTCGATGGTGGGCTGGGGCACTTTATTCGCCAGTAGATTGCTCGTGAGGAAGTTCTTAATCGCGGTGGTGATTTCGGGCGGGGGGATAAGCTGCTTCTCTAAAGTATAGAGGTTTATCATCCCGGTAGTATAATAAGACGGTTCGATGATGATATATTCTTTGATATCTCCCCCGTTTAATGATGTATTCGCTTCATCCGTCTTATTAAAGCGCACCAGACTGATATTGCCCTGGGTAGTATATTGGTCGAAGCCCCCGATGTTATCCACATAGCCGATTTTTGTTATCTCTGCCGTCGGATGCGTAACTCCCGAGATAATCTGGTAAATCCCAATGCCCAGAAGGAACACGAGCGGCACGATAAGGGTCATAATGATAAACCCCTGGCGGCGAATCATGCCCTGAAACTCATGTTTAAATATCAGGTAGGTTTTATTCATTGTTCTTTCCCACAACCTTGAGGAAGATTTCATTCAGCGGCGGAGTAGCGATTTCAAAACGGTTGATGACGACGCCGCGGTTTACCAAATGCTCCAGCAGCTTTTGTGGAGTTGTCTTGCCATCCAAAACGAGCTCGACATAGCCTTTGTGCTGGCGCTGCTCGGTGACGCCGGGTATTTCCCCTAGCTCTCCTTTAAAATCCAGGAGGACGGCATTATTAGCATATCTAGATTTTATTTCAGCGAGGTCGCCATAAAGCACGGAGCGACCATCATTAACCATTAAAATGCGGTCGCAAAGCTCCTCAATCTGGTTCATCTGGTGCGTGCTTAGAATGATGGCTTTGCCCTGATTTCGCAGGTCAATAAGTATTTTTTTTATTAACTCGGTATTAACCGGATCGAGGCCACCAAAAGGCTCATCCAGTATAATGAGCTGTGGCTCGTGGATGATGGTTACAATAAACTGGATGATCTGACTCATCCCCTTGCTCAACTCATCAATCTTTTTACGGGCATTGGGCAACATGCCGGTTTGATTGAGCAACTGATTGGCTTTTTCGGCAGCTAACCGAGGATTCATGCCTTTGAGTGAAGCGAAATAGATGATAGTATCGAGAACCCGCTGTTTTTTATAGAGTCCCCTATCCTCGGGCAAGTAGCCGAGCTTGTCTTTAGTAGCTTCACTTAGTTTCTCCCCGAGGATAGTCACTTCGCCGGAATCCGGTTTGATGATATCCATTATCATCTTGATAGTGGTGGTTTTACCTGCGCCGTTAGGACCTATCAATCCGAAAATTTCACCTTGAGCGATAGTAAAGGAGAGATCGTCAACGGCAACTTTATCCGCATAGGATTTGACTACATGGTTAATTTCTACAACATTCATAATGGGGGGACCTTTTCAAAAAGATATTATAACATATTTACGGGATTGGAGAGTTATTTTTTAAGAATAAATGGTTTTACTCTTTACAAGTGTTATCCTATGAATCGTCCGTATTGACGTAACGGCATAAACATGATAATCTTATCCCAAGAGATTATATTCCAACATATTATTGCATTAATAATAGATATCGATGAGTAACCCGTCAAGAGGTTTTAGAGAAAAAGCAAATGACTAAATTTAAAATCTCACCCGTTTTGCTTATCGGATTATTGATTGCTGTCTTTTTCGGTATTTCGTTGCTGTTTCGCATCTATCTCCCCTATAACAGCATTTTCGTCGGCGACAATATAAAGTACACCAGCAACGATGCCTATTACTACATGCGTCTTGTTGATAATGTATCCATTCATTTCCCCCAACTGACCCAGTTCGACCCTTATTTTATCTTCCCCGGAGGGAATGCGGTCACCTCTCTTCCCTTCTTCCATTGGATTATCGCCGTTCTTGCCTGGATAGTTGGCGGTGGGCATCCAACACAGCATATTATTGATGTGATTGGCGTTTATCTGCCAGCCATCATGGGGGCGCTAACGGTCATCCCGGTTTTCTTTATTGGTAAAGCGCTCTTTAATAGATGGGCAGGCGTGCTAGCGGCTGGCTTGGTAGCTATTTTCCCCGGTGAGTTTATTTCGCGTTCAATGCTGGGCGCCGCCGATGACCCTGTCGCCGAAACACTATTTACCACGATAGCCTTGGCTTTTTTGATTTATGCCATCAAGACAGCCAGTCAAAACCAATTGACTTTCTCTCACATATTAAAACGCGACTGGAAAATAATACTTAAGCCACTTATTTGCAGTCTGTTTGCGGGTATCTTTTTAGGTATTTATCTTATTACCTGGCAGGGTGCGCTGCTATTCATCTTCATCATTGCGCTTTATCTGGTAATTCAGTTTATAATCAACCATATAAATCATAAATCAAACGATTATCTGTGTATTGTCAGTGTTATTACATTCTTGCTGGCGCTTATCATTTTGCTGATTAAACCATATTCTAGTGATACCTCGATTGCGATGATTGTCACCATTTTTATACCGCTGGCTTTATACGGCATTTCCAAATTCTTCTCCAGCAAGTCATTAAGAACTTTTTATTATCCTTTAACCATTATTGGCATCGGGGTAATAGCCGCAGTAATTGTCTATCTTGCAGCTCCTGGACTCTTTAGCTCTCTGCTGGATAAAGTTAAATTCGTCTTTTTCCCAGTAGGGACGACCGCAGCTACAACTACCGAGATGACGCCGGTGCTTATACCTGGTGGCGATGTCTTTACAACAGTCACTGGCTGGGGTAATTTTTCCACCAGCTTCTTTTTTGCCCCATGGTGGCTCATCCCCGCTTTCGCCGGCGCCGCAATATGCGGATATCTTTTCTATAGCAAGGATAAAGGCAAGAGCGCTACACCTTACTTCGTCTTTCTTATTCTAGTTACCGTGATGCTGCTAATATTAACCATCCAGCAATTGCGGACAAACGAGGCGTTTAATTATGAGAGTGTGCTCTTTATTCCGGGGGTGATGTTTATATCTCTAAGCATCCTGTTCTACCTATTTATCAAGCGAGGCAAAGACCAGCCATGGTATATCGCAACAGGATGGGTTATCGCGATATTGATACTGTTCTCGCTGCTGATATTATGTACTACGTTCGTTGACTATCGCTGGTTTACGTTACTGCCATTGGCGATATTAATCTATATCTTATTCAAGCAACGCGATGGCGACGAGCATCTTCGGCTTTTCCTTATCTGGTCTTTAATAATCCTTATTACGCTGTTGATACAACGTCGTTTCCAATACTACTTCGTCGTTAATGCGGCGCTACTTTCCGGTTACCTGGGTTGGGAAATTATCCGACTATCAGGCATCAACGTGCTATCAGAAAAAACGGAAGACGACACGAAGAAAGTTCTCGACTTTTCTGCAGCGCCTAAAAAACAAAATTACTATGAAATGCTCGGTGTTTCTAAAAACGCATCCTATAAAGAAATAAAGTCAGCCTTCCGTGAGCTTGCCGCTAGATATCACCTCAGGCCCACCAATACTCCTGAAACAGAAACAGCTTTTAAAGAATTAAACAAAGCCTATCAAACGCTGACAAATCCTTCCCAGCGCGCCTCTTACGACAGCTCTAAAACCGAGGCAACCGAAAAGAAAAAGTGGAAAAGCCGAAAGGAAGGCCACAGCAATGCCCTATATTATGTAAACGTAATTTTAGCTATTGTTGTGGTTTTCTTATTTGTCTATGTTCCCAATATTTCTAAAGCGAAAGTCCAGGCTTCAATAGTACCCTACGCTCTATCCGATGACTGGCAAATAGCACTACTCTGGATGAAGGATAATACCCCGGAGCCATTGGGTGACCCCAACGCTTACTACCAGCTTTATGATGCAGGTTTTAAATACCCGGAGTCCGCCTATGGAGTAGCATCATGGTGGGATTATGGCTACTGGATAACCCGTGTCGCGCATCGTATACCCAACACCAATCCATCTCAAGACCCAGGCCCTATCAGGAACATAGCAAATTACTTCCTATCGCAAAACCTATCTTCTGCAGAGGTGATAAGGAAGGAGCTGGGGACCTCCTATATCATTACCGATTATGATACTTCCGTCGGTAAATATCCGGCCATGGTACAGTGGGCAGGACAGGAAAGAGCAAAATACGTGCCAACCTACTACATGGCACAGTCGAATCAGCTTGTGCCAGTGCAAGTATTCAGCCCTGATTATTACCGCACATTGATAGTCAGGCTATATAACTTTGATGGTAAAGCTGTTCCCGCAGGAAAGCCTACGGTGCTTGTTTATCAGATGGCTCAAGTCAATGTCAACCTGGAGGTAAAACGACTAGTCGATTACAAGGAATTTACTGCCTATCAAGACGCGCTCAACTATATTGCTAGTCAAAACTCTACAACACAATCCTACGACATAGTAGGTACCGACCCGTTTGTCAGTCCCATACCTCTGGAGGCAGTAGAAAACTATAAAGAAGTATTCAACTCTGCGGCATCAGGCAACACCACAGAACCAGTAAAAATTTTTGAATACACCGGCGGTAAGTGAAAGTAACAATAGCCCTTTATCACCGGATACCCAAGCGATGATGGTATTTCCCTACTGCATTTTTGAAGCTTATCGCCTACCTAGGATGAAGAGTCTCCTCACCTTACCCAACCGCTGGATAAGCTTTTGATAAACGATGCGGCGTGCCTTTAAAATCTCCGCCTCGTCGGCAATTCCCAGTCTGCCTTCTCTGCCTCCGAAGCGGTTCTCCATATAGACCTGGGTGATATATTTCAGAGCTTCAGCCTGCTGCGGTAAAGCCTCAACCAGCTCGGCGGTAAATTCCAGGGGTGTTTGTTGAGGAGTGGGAACCAAACCGACCATCACGGCGAGACGGCACATATTGCTATATGTCTTGTAGGCTAAAGTCTCTCTATCAACACGCCACAGCCAGCGGAAAGAAAGCGACCTCATTACCAGGATTGAGCCTATTAGCAGCGCGATTATCAGGGCAGCGCCAAAAACAAAAAGCAAGGCACGGCCCAGCTTGGCAGGAAAGGAGACTGAGTCCGTCCCACTGGCGCCGCCGCCTGAAATATTTTCAATATTTATGTTTCCGATATTATATATCGAGGCGGGCGTTGCCCCCTGCCATACATCCCACTGTGGAGATTCTTCGATAGCCGGACTGGATATCCAGGGTGTACTGATAGAGACGTAGCTTGAGGGGCTGCCGGGTGTCGCCTCAACATCTACCCAGCCATAGCCGGGAAAATAGACCTGTGGCCAGGCGTGAAAATACTTATCTCGCAGTATGTATTCTCCGGCTGTTCGACCTGGCTCGCCCGGCAGATAGCCGATGGCAAGTCTCGCCGGGACACCGACCGAGCGGAGCATCGTTACCGTCGCCGAAGCAAAATGCAGGCAAAAACCGCTTTTCTCGGTAAATAGAAAATACTCTACATTATCAACCCCTTCGGGTGGAGTATCAATTTCCAGCTTATAAGGAAACTGTGAAAGATAGCCGAGAATAGCCCGCACTTTAGTGTAAGGCGTTGTTGAGTTCGCGGTAATATTTGCACTCAACAATTTGATGTCATCGGGAAAATCAGCAGGCAGCTGAAGATATGTCGCGGTAACCGCTTGGGGATAGTCTTCGTTGGCGGTGGATAGGTCGCTCTCCGTTGCTTTAGAAACATATGATGTAACCGTATACTGCTCGCCGGGTTCAAAAACGCGCAGCGCCGCGATAGTTAAAATGTCTTCGCTGGCGCCAACACTCACTCTTACCGGAATATCCGATGATATAAAACCACCGTTAGTGAACAGCACATCAGTACGTACTCCGTTAACGACGGCATATTTCATTATATCCTGATTAGGAACCGTCTCATTATACGACCAGGGCGTATTCGCCTCGAGTGGAATTTTATCAGTCGAGCTATTTATCCAGCCCTGTGAGGTATAGGTATCATACACCGTCATCCGCCAGTATGCAGGGCGTTCGGAAACGACGACGAATTTGACATCATCACCCTGGTTCCAGGTTTTTCCAAAAGGCAAATCCTTAAGTGCGCTGGCAGTGGTTAAAGCCTGCTTGGACGGCACGGCATTGAAAATATTGATTTTAGATTCTAGAACATCTTTCTGCCAGGGCATACTGGTAGCAATCAGATTCTGCAGGCCTGTGGCGCGTACCTGTGGAGCGACCCAGGAAATGGAGGCTGCTACGGCCGTGATGCAAAGCAGCGAAACTCCGAGATAAAGAAGACTGCCTCCAGAGGTGGTATTCACCGCTCCGGAGGACCGCGCCGTCATGCGCGTGACAGCAATGAGCAACGCCGCGGCAAAAAAATAGAGTATAAAATATATGTAATAATTATCCGGTAGGTTGCTTAGATTGAACAGTATCACCAGCGCACCCAGGACAACAGCCACCCAGGAATTATGCCGCCGCAAAACAAACCATGCCGAAAAATATCCGATGAGCCAGGTGAGGAGGGTAATAAAAACGACGAAAATAAGTTTATCATCACCGGCTAATGAAAAACTTGAACCCTGCCACCATGATTGAAAAATATTCAGTAAATGAGAAAATTTTGATGTAGTATCCGATATTTCTATACAATTCAGGGTCTGCCACATCGTGATAACTAAGCCGATAACCACCGCCAGGAGATGCTTAAAGACTCCATGAATCTTGATTCTTAAAAATATCAAAGAAAGCGCCACGGAGAGAATTAAAACCAACGTTAGTGATGGCTGTGGCGTAATCCAGTGGGCTTGTTCGACGGATAGTACCGCTATCTCCAGGGCCACGAACATCAGGATAATGGTCACCCAATCCTGCCAGTTGCCCCAATCGGGCACAGTTATGCCCGGGCGAGTTTTTGCCACTTTCGGTTTTCTCGCCCGAAAAAACAGCCATTTTCTTTTTTTGACGTCATCGTTCACGGTTATCTTCTTGCTCCTATCGACGACATTGGGGAGAGCAGGTAGCGGCTATCCAGAGCCCTGACTATTTCCGCCCCCCGCCTCACGATATAGGCGTGGATGCCGCTGGCAATTAAGCCCCGCGCTGTCTCCGCCGCGTTTGTTTGACCGCCAAAGCTGGCGGCATCCAGTAGGACAGCGGTAACCAACGTATTACGATTAGCCATACGCCGTAGTGGACCCAGAATATTAGCGGAAGGGCTGATGACGACGATAGCAGCGCCCGGCTCAAAACGCTCCTCCTGCGATGCCAGTAAACCGTCAAGCGATAATGTGCTATTAGCTTCGATTATCGCTAAAGCCCGCATGAGCTCTTCCTGGTGTTCTTCACCGGTATCCGGCAGGAAAAGAAAGGAGCGGTCGCCGGACGCCATCAGACCCACGTTTTTACCGTCATCTACGTATTTTTTTACCAGCGACGAAGCGATGCTGATAGCATATTCCTCGGTAGTTTCATCGCCCTTGCCACAATGTGAAGTGTTCAGCATATCCAGGACAATCCAGATGTCTTTATAAGAGTAATTAGCCAGGTCAGGGTCGAACTCCTTTACCATGAGGTTGCCGGTATGCGCTGTGGTATGCCAGTGAATGTTGCGGAAACTATCGCCGCTTAGATAGTCGCGTACGCGGGCGGCGTTGGTACCGGACTCGCTGGTGAACCATTGGCGCTTGCTTGTACCTAGTTCCTGCCGGGGTAGAACCCGGAAAAAAGGCAGGTCGAAGGAGGTGGGGAAAACGATGATTCTTTTGCTATCAAGAATACGCTCCTTTATCGAAAAGAACCCGAGCGGGTCAGTAATCTTCACCACTAATTTACCCATATCATATAAGCCGCGCCGCTGGCAGATACCCTCGGAACGCCAGCTATAAGACCCCTGTGCTGGAAGATGAAACGTGGCTACACTTTTATAGCCGGGGAATTCGGCATCCTCCTTCACCTCAATTAAAGCGGTGGGCAGCCTGCCTTTGTTGTGGAAAATAAACTCTTCTTCAAAACGCTCGCCTATTCGGCAGTATGGTGTCAATTTAACCACCCTGCCTTCAATATATCTAACATTCATGCGCATCCACAGATAGCTCATAAAAAGCAGAACTGCCAAGAAAACAAAGAATCGCCACAGCATGGTAGAGCCGGTGGCTAATGCCAGGGCGAAAATGAGAAACAGGAGAACGATAACGAACCAGCGAATTTTCATATCTTTTTCCAGTCGGAGGAGATAAGGAGTATTTTTTTCACCTGCCCCGATTGTCTATCATTCGGCGAGCGCCCCGGGCACAGGAATAATTTTCAACACCTCGGCGATAAAAGTGCGACTGTCCTTACCCTGTGATTGACCCGCCGAAGATACTAGCGAACGATGCGCTAAAGCCGGCTCGGCCAGGGCTTTAATATCGTCCGGTAAAACGTAGTCTCGCCCCAGCAACATGGCTCGCGCCTGGGCGGTGCGGAAAAGCGCCAGCGAGCCGCGCGGAGAAGAACCGAGGTAGATCGACGGGTGATGGCGGGTCGCCTCCACCAGGGCGACGATATATTGCTTAACGAGGTCACTCACATGGATTTTTCTTACCGTATCCTGAAGTAATAAAATATCGGCTGCCTCAACGACGGCTCCAATCTGCTCGATAGGGTGAATAATCTGCTGCCTTTCGATAATGGCTACCTCTTCTGATGGTGTGGGGTAGCCGATATTAATCCGCAGCAGGAATCTATCCAGCTGGGCTTCGGGGAGGGGGAAGGTGCCTTCGTATTCGATAGGATTTTGCGTGGCGAGCACGTGGAAGGGTGAGGGCATTTTATGAGTAACGCCGTCTACGGTAAGCTGTCTCTCCTCCATCGCCTCCAGCAAAGCCGATTGCACCTTTGGGGTAGCGCGGTTGATTTCATCCGCCAGGACTACCTGCGCTTCAATAGGCCCGGGATGAAACTCGAAGTTGCGGGTCTTTTGATTATAGACAGTAACGCCAATGATATCACCAGGGAGCATATCCGGCGTGAACTGGATACGTTTAAAGCTGCAATCAATAGACTTCGCTAGGCTGCGGGCGAGCATGGTCTTGCCGAGGCCGGGGGCGTCTTCGATGAGGAGATGCCCTTGGCTAATTAAGGCTATTACCGCCAGCTGCACCACATTCGACTTGCCGACCATCACTTTTTCCACATTCTGAATGATTTTTTCGGCAATTTTTTTAGCTTTATCAATTTTTACGTCCGTTTTTTCCATCCCTTTATCCTGATTCTAGATTAGCGTTAAGTGTATTCTAATTCGAGTATATCACAAGAAAAAATCGGTTACAAAAGTATATCAAAGAAATCCGACATGAAAATATTTATGAAAATATACTTGACAAATTAAATTAAATATATTAATATTTATTAATTATTTTAATTCTTACCTTAATTTAGTTAAGTATGGAGTGTTCCCACGATGTTGCTAGAGATCAAAGATGTCACTAAAATCTACAAAGGCAAGGTCAAAGCCAACGATAATATCAGCTTATCCGTAGCCGAGGGAGAGGTTTTTGGGTTGCTGGGTCCCAACGGCGCTGGCAAGACCACCCTGGTCAACCAGATCATCGGGCTAACAATGCCGACATCCGGCGACATTTTCATTTCCGGTGTAGATGTAATCGCTAAACCAGATTACGCCCGCGAGGTATGCTCCTTTCAGGCTCAGGTGCAAGCACCTATATCCGGCCTTAGCACCATGCAGGCCGTCGAGCTTGCAGGGCGTATACGGGGCGGGAAAAAGGCGGATGTCCACAAACGGGCTCTGGAGTTAGTAGAAAAGCTGGAACTTGGCGAATGGCAGAAAACGCTGGGGCTGAATATATCCGGAGGCGTACGCCGCCTGGTGGCTTTCTGCATGGCGGCGGTAGTACCGGGGAGAATCGTAATCCTGGACGAACCGACAAACGACGTCGACCCCCTGCGGCGGCGGACTATCTGGCAGGAAGTACAGGAACTGGCGAAGCGTGGTTCAGCAGTTTTGCTCGTGACCCATAACATCCTCGAAGCCGAACGCGTCGTCGACCGGCTGGCAATTGTCGACCTGGGCAAGGTAAAAGGCATGGGCACGCCGGCAAGCCTTAAGGAATCCGAGGGCGACGCTATGCGGCTGGAGTTGATACTGGAGCCAAAAGCCACGGCACCGTCTTTGCCGGATTATCTAAAAAAGCCTCTGGTGATTAACCGGCGCATCCTCGGCGATGTCCAGCCGGAGGATATACCAGCCGCCATCACCTGGGCGCGCAGCTTAAAAGAGAGTGGCACCATCGAAGAGTTTTTACTGGGTCCGGCTACGCTGGAAGACGTTTATATACGGTTGGTAAAAAACCCTGAAAATAACGGCAACCATGGGAAGGACACCTAGCAATGGTAAAGTGGTTCAGAAGCTATTTCCTAATGTGTAAATGGACCTTTTTAAGCAGCCGGCCCTGGTTAACGCTTAACCTTGCCGTACAGTTAGGACTTTCCGTTGGTATTATTTACGGCATCAGCTATTTCTATCCTCAAATGACACCATCAATAGCTAAATACCTAACGACCGGTTCGCCGACGCTTGTCCTGTTAACGGTAGGTTTGGTAATAGTACCCCAGGTAGTCGCCAGCATGCGGTCGGAAGGGACTTTCGATTATATTTGGTCGCTGCCCGTGCCGCGGATGGCCCATATCGCCGCCGACGCCACCAACATGTTCGGGTCGATGTTGCCGGGTATCATACTTTCGATCATCATGGGAAAATATCACTTCAACTTCGACCTGAATGTCAGCTGGATGTTAATCCCGGCCGTACTGCTGATAGCATCAAGCGCTACATTTGTCGGCTATTCTATGGCATTTGCCGTCCCCAAGCCGATGATGGTAAACATAATAACACAGCTAATGATATTCTTCGTGATGATGTTCTCACCGGTAATGTATCCGGCAGAACAGCTGCCCCAGTGGTTGCATAGCATTCACAATGTATTACCTATCAAATATATGGCTGACCTGATGCGCGGCACGCTGACCGATTTGCCGGTTAACCTGGGGTTGGCTTTCTCGGTAGTCGGGGCATGGTTCGCGGCAGGATTTGCGTTGACTTACTTTATGGTCAGGCGCCGGAATTAACGCGGTTACTATTCATTATGCACCCCGTATCCTTACCCCGCTTCCCACATTGCTTTCAGGTTTACCGTAATTAATCAGTGATATCCCATACTTAATTTGACAAAGTTATCTCATCAATATAACATTCTGTGCAAGCGGGCAAATTTGCCCCGCCCTTTCACAGCCATAAACAGAGGAGGATATTGATATGTCTACCTGGCATGAGTACGTGCAAAAAACCGGCAAAATGCCGGAATGGCCCTACGCGGTCAACTACGGCAAGATGAATGAAATCGTCTCGGATGTGCTGGTCATCGGGGGAGGGGTTGCGGGACTGCAAGCCGCCATTAACGCCGCTAAAATGGGTGTTACGGTGGCTGTTCTGGAGAGGGGACATGCCAAGCGGAGCGGTTCGGGCGGGGCGGGCGTCGACCACTGGCATGGGGCAGTAACCAATCCCTGTTCCAAAGTTACCCCGACAATGTACACCAACGCCTGCCACGACTCCATGCAGGGATGGACCGGGGCGCATGTGCGCTACATCATCACCAAAGAGAGCTGGGATACCCTGCTGGACTGCGAGAAAATGGGCATCCAGATACGGGACGTGAAAGATGAGTTCAAAGGGGCGCCCTTCCGCGACGATACGACCAAGCTGATGTTCGCCTATGACTATAAAAGCCGGCACGTCATCCGCGTTTGGGGCTGGAACATCAAACCCAAGCTCTATGAAGAAGCCAGGCGATTAGGCGTAAATATCCAGAACCGGATGATGCCCACCTCCCTCCTAACCATCGGGGGAAAACAGGGAACTAGGGTTATCGGCGCTACCGCCGTTAATACCCACACCGGTGAGTTCTACGTATTTAAGTCGAAAGCCACCGTTATCGCTACGGGCGGGGCGGGACGACTCTTTACTTTCGAGCCCGAGGTTACCGCCTCCGGCAGTATGGCGGATATGAATAGCGCGGGGGTAGGGCAGGCTTTAGGCTGGAAGGCAGGTGCGGAGTTCGTCTGCATGGAGGGCGGGGGACCGGGGCGGTTGGCTGGTCACGCTTACGCCCCCTACAGCATGGCTAACGCCCATAATACCTATCATGGCACGCCGATAGTCGATGCCGAGGGCAAGGAAGTTCCCTGGATGGATCCCTTCGGCAACGAGCTTAAGACCGTCGATGACCGGTTCCTGCCACAAAACGGGCAGCCCTTCATGCTGGGTGAAGGCATTGGCATCGGACCCTATTTACAGCAGTTCCGCACTAACGAGTTGACGCGTAACCTCGTGGAACTTATACGTAAGGGCGAGTTTAAGCTACCACTCTATGCTGACTTTACTCGTCTATCTGAATTAGAGCGCAGGTGCATCTTCGGGATGATGGTGGGGAACGAGGGTAAAACACGCATCGCGATTTATGATACCATGACCAAAGCCGGCTTCGACCCGGATAAAGACCTCTTCCAGGCGCCGGTCACCGCACCGGAAGGATACGCCCACTCTAATTTCTGGGCTACGGGCGTTAATACCCCTTCATCGATACGGAGTCTGGGTGGGGGTGGCTTTTTAACGGATTGGGACCTGAAGACCAATCTGGAGGGACTGTACATCGGCGCGGGCGGCAACCTCTACGGGGGCGGCTGCCACGGTGAATCACATACCACGGGCAGATATGCCGGTAAACATGCCGCCGCCTACGCTAAAACCGCCCCAGAACCAGACGCCGATAAAAATCAGATTGACAAGGAAAGAGAATCGGCTTATAACGCGACGCGACAGAGCAAAGAGGGCAACGGCTGGAAGGAAATCAATGCCGCTATCGCCCGTATTATGCGGGATTACTGCGGCCGATATAAGAACGCGACGACACTGAACCTGGGCTTAAGACTGTTCAATGAGCTTAAATCCACCGAGCTTGCCTCGGCTTACGCCTCCAATCCGCACGAGCTGGGGAGGCTGCTGGAGTGCCAGTCGCTAATCTCGGTGGGGGAGCTGGTGATGAAAGCCTCGCTGGAAAGGAAAGCCTCCAACTCCATCCTTGATTTCATCCGGCTGGATTACCCCGAGATGAACCCGCCGGAGTGGAACAAGCTGCTGCCCATGCGCCAGGAAAACGACAAAGTCAAAGTGCGAGACCTGTCGCTGGACTTCCACCTCAATGCCCCTTATGCGGCCGACTACGAAGAGAATTACCAAAAGCACACTATATGATAATGAACTAATATTCAGGAGATACTGCAATGACTGATAAAGTGTATATTGTACCCAACCCACCCACCCCTAATAAAGCCGTGGCGTTCAACCCGGATATCTGCATCGGCTGCAATAAATGCGTCGAGGTCTGCCCGACGGACGTGATGATGCCTAACCCCGAAAAGAAAAAACAGCCCATCGTCGTCTATCCGGAGGAGTGCTGGTACTGCGGCGGCTGCGTCGAGGAATGCCCGCGTCCGGGAGCCATTACCATGCTCCACCCCACCCAGCAACGAATCTCTATGAACTGGAAACGCAAGGACACCGGCGAGCTTTTCCGTCTGGGCATGAAAAATCCTCCGCCGCCCAATACCAGGCCGCCGTCGGGGGAATAGCGCGGTAAAATTAAAAAATATCCAAAATTGTCTGATAAAACTGGGGTATTTTCATCATCCTAATCTATCCCTTTTTTAGCTTTACTTTTTAACCTAAAAATGCTATAATAAAATAGTCTAAATAAATTCATTATAAGAACTACAGTTCTAACATTTTTAACATCTTGCTCAATATGAAAGAAGGTTCCTAATGCCGGATGCAGCCGAGCCGAAAAAAGTGAAAAAATCTAAAGCCGCCGAATATAACGCTGAAGACATCCAGGTACTCGGGGGCAGGGAAGCCGTACGCCGGCGTCCCGGTATGTATATCGGCAGCACCGACCAGCGTGGTCTTCACCACCTGCTCTATGAAATCGCTTACAACAGCATCGACGAAGCAATGGCAGGCAGCTGCGACCATATTGTCGTTACGCTTAATAAAGACCATTCCGTAAGCGTTATAGATAACGGACGCGGCATCCCCGTAGATATCCACCCCACCACCAAGGTCTCGGCGCTGGAAACGGTAATGACCGTGCTGCATGCCGGCGCCAAGTTCGGCGGTAAATCTTATACGGTCTCCGGCGGCTTACACGGCGTAGGCGCCTCGGTGGTCAACGCCCTCTCCGAATGGGTCAGCGTTGATGTCAAACGCGACGGCAAGATTTACCACCAGGAATATAAACGCGGCGTGCCGGTGGCGCCGGTCAAAGTTACGGGGAAAGCCGAAGGCACCGGCACTACGACGACCTTCCTGGCGGATAAACAAATTTTCACCGAGCTTAGCTATGATTTCGATACGATTAGCGAACGCCTGCGGGAAATGGCTTATCTCAATAAAGGCGTCGAGATTTCGCTTATCGATGAAATTAACGACCAAGAAAAGACTTTTTACTTTGAAGGTGGCATCGCCAGCTTCGTGCGCCACCTTAACCGCAACCGCGTTGTCCGCCACCAGTTGCCTATCTACATTTCCAAGTCGGTCAATAGCACCACCATCGAAGCAGCCCTACAATATAACGATGGTTTTAGCGAGTCCGCCTTCAGCTTCGCTAACTGTGTCAACACCGTGGACGGCGGCACGCACTTGACCGGCTTCCGCTCCGCCCTCACCAGGGTCCTCAATGACTACGCTCATAAAAACAAATTGATCAAAGAAGACGACCCCAACCTCACCGGCGATGATGTCCGTGAAGGCCTTACCGCTATCGTCAGCGTGAAGCTTGCCGAGCCGCAGTTCGAGGGGCAGACCAAGGGCAAGCTGGGCAACATCGAAATCAAAAGCCAGGTAGAAAGCGCTGTTAACGATGGCTTGAGTCTTTACCTGGAAGAGCACCCGGACGATGCTAAAAAAATCATCGAAAAATGCATCACCTCCGCCCGAGCCCGGGAAGCCGCCCGCAAGGCGCGCGACCTCATCATCAGGAAGAGCGGGTTAGACTCCGGTACGCTGCCGGGCTTGCTGGCTGACTGCTCGGAAAGAGACCCGGCGCAGTGTGAGCTGTTCCTCGTAGAGGGTCCGTCAGCCGGAGGCTCCGCCAAGCAAGGCAGGAACCGCCGTTTCCAGGCTATCCTGCCCTTACGCGGCAAGATTCTTAATGTGGAAAAAGCCGCGCCGGATAAAATGCTGGCTAATGAAGAAATCCGCACCATGATTACCGCCATCGGCGCCGGCATTGATGAAGATCTCGCCCCGGAGAGAATCCGCTATCATAAAGTAATCCTCATGTCCGATGCTGATGTGGACGGTCAACATATCCGCACCCTTTTACTCACCTTCTTCTTCCGCCACATGACCAAGCTCATCAATGCTGGCTACCTATATATTGCCCAGCCGCCTTTATACCGCATCAAGACCAGCGAAGGCGTTAAGTGGGTGTATACGGAGCAGCAAAAGGACGAGACGCTGAAAAAAAGCACCTCGAAAAAGAATGAGCTTCAGCGCTACAAGGGCCTTGGTGAGATGACGGCAGAGCAACTCTGGGAGACCACCATGGACCCGACGAACCGCACCCTCCTCGGAGTTAGCATTGAGGACGCCGCTAAAGCCGATGAGACCTTCCAGATGCTGATGGGTGATGAAGTGCCGCCGCGCAAAGCCTTTATCCAGGCGCACGCCAAGTACGCCAATCTGGATATATAAGACAAATTTATAGGTATCTTTATTACTTAAGCAGGCTTTCCGCTATCTTTACGGCGTCGCTAACCAGGTTAGGGCAAATCGTGGTGAACACTTGTTTATCGCGGGCTTCAATCAATTTCTCCGCCGAGCTTAAGTCGTACCCGGTAAGCTCCGTGCAGTTCAGCGAGCCGTGCAAGGCTTTGAATTCCCGGTTGAATTTTTCTATCAAGGCGTAGGTCTTTTCTATGTTTTCACGAGCATTTTCCGTCGTAATTTTTTGAGCTAATCCCAGCGCCATGTAAGCGCCGGTCACCGCCCCGCAGGTCTGACCGGAATGTCCCATACCACCCCCGAATCCCTGTGCCAACTGTAGCGCCAGCTTTTTATCCAGTCCATAATCTTGGTAAAAAACGCTGATAACGGACTGGGAACAGTTCATTTTCCGGTTAAGCATGGTTTCATAGGCTTCTTTAGCTTTATCCATATTTACCTCCCTTGAATCAGCGAGAAGAACTCGGCGCGGCTGACGGCATGAGTCTTAAAAGCCCCCCGTAAAGCTGAAGTAATAACGTTACTGCCGGGCTTTTTAATGCCCCGCATTATCATACACATATGCTCCGCCTGGATAACCACCCCGACACCGGAAGCTTTAAGACCATTAAAAACGATGTCCGCTATCTCGGTGGTCATACGCTCCTGTACCTGCGGTCGGCGGGCAATTGTCTCGACCACCCTCGCTAGCTTGCTGATGCCCACGATACGCCCCTCTTTATTAGGGATATAGCCCACGTGGGCGACGCCATAAAACGGCAGGAGGTGGTGCTCACACATGGAGTAAAACGGAATGTCCTTAACGACCACCATCTCGCGGTGACCCAGTTCGAAGTCCACGCCCAGGTCGATTTTAGCGTCCTTGCCGAATCCCTGAAAAAGCTCGGCGTACATTTCCGCTACGCGCCGCGGGGTTTCTTTGATGCCTTCGCGAGAAGGATTTTCACCGATGGCTTCGAGGAGCTCTTTTACAGCTTTTTTTATCTTGCCTTCATCAATCATCTGCCACCTCCTTTGTCATTCCGTCATTCCCGCCCCGTATCAAGTACGGTGTAAACTCCAGCGGGAATCTAGTATTTAGCCTAATAAGTCAATCTCTGGATTCCCGAGCGGGTCGGGAATGACGATTTTAAGACAACTTTATATTAGGGTTATCCCCAACCCAATGCTTTTTCAACAGTTTTAATGTCTGCGGGGAGTTCCATTATCTTCGGGACTTTCTTGAGGGCGGTTTCGGTGTCCTTAAGTCCGTTGCCGGTGACGACGCACACGATGACTTTACCGGTGAATTTTTCGCCCCGGCTGGTGAGTTTGATTAAGCCTGCCAGTGGCGCTGCCGAAGCCGGCTCCCCGAAGACTCCTGCCTCGGAAGCCAGGATACGCTGGGCGGCAAGTATTTCATTGTCGCTGACCATATCGATAATGCCGCCGGACTCATCGCGAGCAGCGACGGCTTTTTCCCAGCTGGCGGGGTTGCCGATGCGGATGGCGGTAGCGACTGTTTCCGGTTTCTCGATGGCATGACCACGGACAATCGGCGCCGCACCCTCCGCTTGAAAGCCATACATCTTCGGCTTTTTGGTCGCCTTGCCCACCGCGTAATATTCCTTAAAGCCCTTCCAGTAAGCGGTAATATTGCCGGCGTTGCCCACCGGCAGAAAAAGGTAGTCCGGCGCGTCGCCGAGAGCATCAATAATCTCAAAAGCGGCGGTCTTCTGTCCCTCGATGCGGTAGGGATTGAGCGAGTTCACCAGCGTGACCGGGTTCCGCTCGCTTAACTTACGCACGATTTCCAGCGCTTTATCAAAATTACCGTCGATGGCGATAATTTTCGCCCCGTAAACGATTGCCTGGGCGAGTTTGCCTATCGCGATTTTTCCGCCCGGGATAACGATGATACATTCCAGTCCACAGTAAGCCGCAAAAGCCGCCGCCGAGGCGCTGGTGTTGCCCGTGGAGGCGCAAATAACCGCTTTACTCCCCGCCTCCACCGCCTTGGCGATAGCCATCACCATGCCTCTGTCTTTAAAGGAGCCGGTGGGATGGCAGCCTTCCAGCTTGAAATAAAGCTCTTTACAGCCGTATTTCTTAGCCAGTCTATCGCACCTGACGAGCGGCGTATCCCCTTCACCTATGGTAAACAGCGGGGTTTTCTTGGTGATGGGGAGGTATTTTTTATACTGGAAAAGGACTCCCTTTTTCAGAGCTACCCTCCTTCTATATCCTCCACGCGGATAAAGTTGCTGATTTCTTTCACCACTTCCAGCTTTTCCAACTCGCGCAAGGTTTTTTGCATAGCTTTTTCTTGAGCCGGATGCGTCATAATCACGATTTCCGCCGTCTTGGTTGCCTCGTCGGACTCCGGCTGGATAGCCGAGGAAATGCTTATCTTGTTATTGCCGAATACGGTGGCAATCTTTGCCAGTACGCCAGGACGGTCTTGAGCGGCAAGGCGAATATAATATTGAGTTTCGACGTCGTCCATAAGTTTAATCGTTTTACCGGATACCGCTTTCCAGGTGGAGAGACTGCCAATGCCCAGCGCAATTTTACGCGCCGAGGACACCGTATCCGCGATAACGGCACTGGAGGTTGGCTTGGCACCGGCGCCCTCACCGACGAACAATACTTTACCTATCAGGTCGCCCTCGACATGGACGGCGTTATAGACGCCGTCAACTTTTGCAAGAAAGGAATCCTGTGGGATAAAGACTGGGTGTACCCTGGCTTCGATAGAGTCTTCGTTATGCTTGGCGATTGCTAAAAGCTTGATAGTAAATCCCAGTTCCTTGGCATAACGAAAGTCGCGATTGGTTACACGGGAAATGCCTTCGCGATATATATCCTGCGGTCGCACCTGGGTCTGAAAAGCCAGCGAAGCTAATATTGCCAGTTTATAGTTGGCGTCGATTCCTTCGATATCATTTTCCGGTTTGGCTTCCGCATAGCCGAGCTTCTGTGCTTTTTTCAGCGCTGAAGCGAAGTCCATGCCTTCTTTAGCCATCATGGTGAGGATGTAATTCGTTGTCCCGTTGATGATGGCATAGATAGCAGTAATTTTATTGGCAATGAGGTCATGTTTGAATGGGGCGATGAGGGGGATGCCGCCGCCGACGCTGGCTTCGTATTGCAGACCGACTTTATATTTTCGCGCTAAAGCCAGCAGCTCGATACCATGCTTGGCAATGACCTCTTTGTTCGAGGTAACCACGTGTTTGCCGCTGGTAATAGCCCTTTTCAGGTAATCCAGTGCCGGTCTCTCACCGCCGATGGCTTCGATGACGATATCAATATCGGGTTCCCGGAAAAACTCATCATCATCAGTGGTAAAGAGTTTAGCGGGCATCTTTTTTGCCTGGGGACGTGCTAAATCCTGCGGCAGGACTTTGATTTTCCGTAAGACCAGCGGGCAACCGGCCTTTTCTGCCAGCTCATCCGCTTTATCCGTCAATACTCTGGCAACCTGGCCGGCAACCACCCCCAGACCCAATAACCCGACACCAATACTCTTCTTCATTTTCACCCTGACTGCAATATCGCATTCGCTTTTTCTATCAACCATTGTAGTTCTTCTTCACTGACACTATTGATGATATGAGGTGTGGCTGTATCAACTATACTGGATGTCCATTTAGTAAAAAGATCCCCAATAAGTTTATCTCTATCCTCGGTGGTTAGCTCTTTGTTTTCTACTTTATCAACCACCTGGACCATCCAAAAACCACCCGTTGTATAATAAAAGGTATCATCACGAATGGGCTGACTCCATTTCCCTAGTTCTGTCGATAAATCGAAAGCATAATGGTTAAAAGGATCACTGACATTTTGTGATGTTGTTACCAAACCCATTTCCCCGTGATTTGGGTTATTAGTGCTATACTGAGAATATTGGTCAGCGATGGGACCAAGCGTTTCTCCGGCTTCCAGCCTCTCCCTGATAGTTATTGCCTCTTCCTGGCTGCCTAATAAAATGGCTGATACATTTACCGAGAACTCGTGTGTCCCTTCCATATTTTCTGACACTATGGGTGATATATTTGTGGAATTCAAGGTGGGTCTATCGTTAATCCTGATGAGCCAATATCCTAGTCTTTTTTTGGAAACGTTATCAGACAACGGCTCACTTACGTCACCGGTTTTAATATCCGCCCTTGAGACATAGTCAAAGGGAAAAGTGGAGTTAAACTTGTCTTTAAGGATACTAAGGGGATGCTCCCCGTAGCCGCCGTGGACGTCCTTCGAACCGGCGTCAACAGCATATTGATCAACAAGCTCCGAGAAATTTTCACCGTTTAATACTTTCTCCCGGACCTCCCGGGCTACGCTGGCGCTCTCCACCATCATCGCATTAACATTTACCTGGTTATCCGATGTCGGCACTTGAGATGCAAAATACTTGTTTCTCATCCTATCTGCCATTAAGGCGCCCCTGGCGAGCTCTATGGCAGCATCATTGGCAGGAACATTCACACTTAGCAGATACTGCTTGGCTTCTTCATCGCTGACACTAATACCTAGTTTTCCAGCTTCTTGTTTCATCAATTCATTCTGTGTAATCTGGTTGATTACCGAGTTGGCTATTGTTGATAAACTTGTAGAACCCTGGCTTCGACCGAAAATAACCATTGTGTCAATATAAAATGAGGCATCAAATTTCGTGTCATATACCTGTAATACAGTTTGATGCAGCGGCATATATTCTCCGGCAAACCATCCTCCGACAATAATTAAAACAACCGCGACGATAATCCCTATGCCGCTAAAGAAAATAATACGCTGCCGTCGCTGTTGCCTTTTATAACGCGATAGCTGGCGATGCGTCATTTCCCGCTGTACATTTTGTTTATTCTTTTTCTTAGCCAAGATAGTATCCCCTTACTAATAATTTTTTAGATTGCCCTAATACTCTATATTTATAATGCATTAGTGGTTTCTTTTCAAATATCATTAGGGATAACAATATACCAATAAATAATAAGTTAATAATTTTACTACTTTTTCCAGACGATATGGCACTGCCATTTTTCTAAACTCTGGGGGAAATCGGAGCGGAAATGGGCTCCCCGGCTTTCTTCCCTGATATACGCCGCTTCCGTCAATAGTCGCCCGGTTAATATCAGGTTGTTTAGCTCATAAGAAGGCTGGTCCGTCGGCGGCGATAATGAGTTTTGCCAGCCTGCCAGGATACTAGCCGCCTGATTCAATCCGTCCTTATCCCGGATAATACCAGCTTTATCCCAATGCAGCTGCTGCAGCAGAGTGATACTTGGTGTAGGTAATACCTTGGGTGCCGGCCGCTGGCTAAGCGATAGGTGCATGTCTTTTACCTGTGTATCTATTAATGTCTTTTCTTTAGCTTTATTTCTTGTCCTTTCTATTATCCTTTTGCTGAAGACAATCGCTTCCAGCAGGGAGTTTGAGGCTAAACGGTTGGCACCGTGAACACCGGTACAGGCTGTTTCTCCCGTGGCGAATAACCCGTTGATATTCGTCTCCCCCCAGCTATTCGTTCTCACGCCGCCTATCATATAATGCGCCGCGGGTGCTACCGGTATTTGAGTTTTGGTGATATCCAGACCGCGGTCAAGACAAAAACGATAGATATGAGGAAAACGGGTGGTAATAAACTGCGGCGGCAAATGAGTGACATCAAGATATACCTTCTCCGAACCGGCTTTTTTCATCTCGTTCAAGATACTCCGGGCAACAATATCCCTGGGCGCTAAATCAGCCTTTTCATGGTAATCGACCATAAAACGGTAGCCTTCCGCATTACGCAGCACACCCCCCTCTCCCCGGACAGCCTCCGAAATAAGGAAAGGCGGTACACCGGGCATACGCAGGGCGGTGGGATGAAACTGAAAAAACTCCATATCTACAATTTCCGCACCGGCATTAAAGGCAAGAGAAATACCGTCACCGGTGGCGATATTTGAGTTCGTGTTGTATCTAAATAGCTGCCCGGCGCCGCCGGTAGCTAAAATAAGAAATCGACATTTAAAATCTTCAGTCGTTCCCGTGCGGCAATCGATAGCCCTGATACCTGCAACCTTTCCTTTTTCCACGAAAATCTCTGTAGCCAGAAAGTTTTCCAGTACCTGGATTTTAGAATCCCGCACCTTTTTGCTTAAAGCCAATTCAATATGCTCACCGGTGGCATCGCCCCCGGCATGGAGGATACGAGGCACGCTATGGGCTGCCTCTGTGGTTAAGGCAATCTCGCCATTGATGGTATCAAAAGGCACGCGAAAATATACTAGGTCGGCAATGCGGGCAGGCGCCTCCCTCACCAGGATATTCACCGCCTCTTCATTGCAGAGGCCAGCGCCAGCGTTGAGCGTATCTTGTATATGTAACTCGGGCGTATCGTTCGTGCCGATAGCCGCCGCGATACCGCCCTGGGCATGTTTGGTATTACAGTCGTCGATGCTGCCCTTGGTGACAACCAGAACACTGCCCCGCTCATTAGCCAAAAGGGCGGTATAAAGTCCACCGATACCACTACCCACTACAATATAGTCATACTGGTTCATATTCGTTTATCCTATCTCTAGTCCTGCCAGTTAAAACCTTTAATGATTATTTTACTATGTTAAGCTATATCAGGGAAAGGATAAAGTAGTCATCTAATAGATAAGTCCTTCCCGTTAAGAAAGGACTTGGTTGGTGCCGAGGCGGGGATTTGAACCCCGACGAGCTTACGCTCACCACCCCCTCAAGATGGCGTGTCTACCAGATTCCACCACCTCGGCACGGATCCTTCGGCAGAAAAATGGCAGGGGTGGCAGGGCTCGAACCCACGACCGGCGGTTTTGGAGACCGCTGCTCTACCAACTGAGCTACACCCCTGTGCCAAGAGAAATTATAGTGTATTATAGCCAGGAGCGCAAGATTTAGCGATATTTTATTGACTTAATTAATAGGCTACCCTTATATTATTTCCATATGCCAATAAAAGTAATTGCTGTTGCAGTCCCGGAATATACGGTAAAGGAAAAGCCTGACTATCTGAAAATCGGGAGGAAAGTCGACGCTGTAATCGAAAAGAACTTCAGTGACCGTAAGTATATCTACCGGGCAATCGGTATTGATGACCACCCTGGATTAACATTGGATGAACTGGTATCAATTATTCTGAAGTCGGGAACGGATAGATATAACCCCAATAGAAAAGGCGTTTGCCATGATCAATTCTCTGTGTATAATTATGACATCCAGGCCGGGTCTTTTGAAATAAAAAATCAAAAAATCGTTATCGAAGAAACGGATACATATCCCACCCTTTTTGGTGATACGATATATGATTTTTTTGAAAATGCGCCACAGGATAGGGGACATCCGGTCAGGATAGATATATTAGTGCTTTATGACACTAATAAATTAGAACTGGCAAAATTGAAAAATCCGGAACTAGAGGAAGTTGTCCCCCGGT
Source organism: Dehalococcoidales bacterium (assembly GCA_050014095.1). GTDB lineage: Bacteria > Chloroflexota > Dehalococcoidia > Dehalococcoidales > RBG-16-60-22 > RBG-13-51-18. Next base: position 400,518 of record JBEKDZ010000001.1, read on the forward strand.
TGGAAAAATACTTATACAAATTTAGAGAACGTGACAACAAAAGGGATGCATTATTAGGGATTGTTAAAATACTAAGATAATAATAGTAAAAACAAAAAAATTCTTCCCCTTCTCCCCTAAACTGTTAACTTTCAACGGTTAACTATCCGTCAACCCTTTCGCCCTTATCCTTTTCTCCCCAACTTGATATATAATAGGGTTAGAATGGAATTCGCCAGACTGCTGGAAAAAGCCAGGGAATATCTACCGCCGGAAAAGCTGCCGGTACTGGAAGAGGCGTATAAGTTCGCCGCGGAAAAGCACCAGGGACAGGTGCGGCTTTCCGGCGACCCTTTCATGGAGCACCCGCTCCAGACGGCTTATATCCTGGCGGAGCTCCAGCTTGATACCGGCTCCCTCGCGGCAGCCCTGCTTCACGATATTCCCGAGGATACCGGCCTGCCGATTGCGGATATCGAGGCTAAATTCGGACCCGAGATAGCCAAGCTGGTAGATGGCGTCACCAAACTGGGCAAGGTTAACCTAACCGCTTCAGGCGGCGTGGCAAGTGCCACGCAGGCGGAGAACCTCCGTAAAATGCTGGTAGCGATGGCGGAAGACGTACGCGTCGTCTTTATCAAGCTCGCGGATAGACTGCACAATATGCGCACGCTGGATGCCCTCCCCAAAGAGCGTCAGCTTAAAAACGCCCAGGAAACTCTAGAGATATTTGCGCCGCTGGCGCACCGTCTCGGCATCTGGGAGCTGAAATGGCAGCTGGAAGACCTCGCCTTTAGGTATTTACAGCCGCAGGAATACCAGCGCCTGGCTCGCCTGATAGATGTTAAACGCACCGAGCGTGAAAAGTTCATCAACCGGGCTATCAAAATCCTTAAAAAAGAACTGGATAAGGTCGGCATCGCCGCCGAAATATTCGGTCGACCCAAGCATATTTACAGCATCCACCAGAAAATGGAAAAATACGCGGCGCTCGGCAAACACTTCGACGAGATATACGACCTGCTGGCTTTGCGGGTTATCGTGGAAAGCGAGCAGGACTGTTATGGCGCCGTCGGCATTATCCACAGTCTTTGGCATCCCTTGACCGGCACGTTTGACGACTATATCGCTAGTCCCAAGCCCAACGGCTATCAGGCGCTGCACACAGCAGTGATGTGCCTCGGCACCACTCCATTAGAGGTACAAATCCGCACTCGTGAGATGCACCATGTCGCCGAATACGGCGTCGCCGCCCACTGGCATTACAAAGAAGGTGGCAAACGCGACCTGGATTTCGAGGATAGGGTTGGTTGGCTACGGCAGCTTATCGATTGGCACCGCGAGCTCTCCGGCGCCGAAGAGTTTTTAGAGTCCATCAAGACGGATATCTTTATCGATCAGGTTTTTGTATATACACCCCTCGGCGAGATAAAAGACCTCCCCAAAGGCTCCACCCCCCTTGATTTCGCTTACCGCGTGCATACCGACCTGGGACATCGCTGCATCGGGGCGAAAATCAACGGTAAGCTCGTTCCCCTGAACTATCAGCTGAAAAACGGCGACATTATCGAAATCGTTTCGTCTAAAGCGCCGCGAGGTCCAAGTCTGGACTGGCTGAATCCCAACCTGGGTTTTGTCCATACTACCCACGCCAGAAATAAAATTCGCCAGTGGTTTAACAAGCGTGAAAAAACAGAAAGCATCGAGCACGGCAAACAGATATTGGATAAAGAACTCCGCCGCCTTGGTATTCAGACGGAGCGTCAGGCGCTGGCAGCGCTTTTCAACTATAAGAATCTAGACGACTTTATTGCGGCGGTCGGTAACGGTAATATCTCTGCCCACCAGATAGTTTTAAAGCTCGCCGCCCAGGAAGAAAAGTCGCAAGAGGTTACCGAGCCCATTCCCCTGCCTAAAACATCACCTTCCGGTGTGCAGGTGCTGGGCGTGGGCGACCTGATGACCAGCATTGGGCAGTGTTGTAACCCCGTCCCCGGCGATAAGATTATCGGTTACATTACGCGCAGTCGCGGCGTTACTATCCACCGCGATGACTGCCATAACGTTATCAACGAGGATGAAAAGGAGCGGTTGATTCCGGTAGAGTGGGGCCAGAGCGACCTGCTTTACCCGGTTAAAATCCAGGTGGATGCCTGGGACAGGGTGGGCTTGATGCGCGACATCAGCACCCTCGTGGCAGAAGAAAAAATTAACATCACCTCGATGAATCTCGCCAACGGCACCCATCAGCGGGTCACCATGTTTTTAAACCTCCAGACTAAAGGTCTGGCGCAGCTAAGCGAAATCTTAAAGAAAATCGACGCCGTTAAGGGTGTGATTAGCGTTACCCGTATCGGCGACGATGTATCCAAGCATAGTTCCGCCGATTCTACGGTCGGTACTAAAAAGGCCGAGGATATCGGCTCGAATAAAAATTAAGTGGAGGTAAATCTTGGCAAATAAATCGGCACAAAAAGCAGCGCGCGCCTCGGTTAGAAGGCAGGAGCGCAATAAATCTACCCGCAGCCATGTAAAAACAGATATCGCCGGAGCAGAAAAGTTTATTACTGCCGGCGACGTTAAAGCGGCGCAGGGAGCCATAGCAAGAGCCATCAGCGTTCTGGATAAAGCTGCGGGGAAAAAGGTATTACACGCTAATAACGCGGCGCGGCGTAAATCACGTTTGTTGAAGAAGTTGAATAAAGCGGCGACTCAACCTAAATCCGAGCCTAAATCTGAAAAAACTGACTAGTTAATTGACGTTTAATACAAAGATGTACCGGTGATGTAAAAATCGTCCGATACATCTTTGGTTTACTTGCTTGTGGTGAGCCCCTCGACAATCTCGGGATAAACCTGTCGAACCGCTCATGGTGAGCTTGTCGAACCATTAGTCCGAGGAGGGAATGGGTTTGGCTTCTTGCGCCTTCATCTCTTCGCCGCAGCAGGTTAATTTACCCTCGCCGGCTTTCGTGCAAAGAGCTTCGGTGCCGCATTTGGCGCAGCGATATCTTTTTCCTAGTTGGCTTGCCACTTTCTAACCTCCTGCAAACGGGGTTGTTTACTGTTTGATTTCCATGGGCTGGCCGCAGCAGGTGATGGTGCCCGTGCCGCCCTTGGTGATAATCATCTCGGCGCCGCACTTGGTGCAGCGATATCTTTTACCTACTGTATTAGCCATATCTTATCACCTCTTTGCGTGATTTTATCTACTTTAATTATAGTCATGGTATTTAATTATTGTCAAAAAACTCCACCTCCCCCATCCCGAACACCGGCCCATCCTTGCATACCTGTTTCAAGCCGTTCTTCGTCCTGATGGTGCAGCCGTAACAGACGCCCACCCCACAGCCCATCATTATCTCTAAAGAAAGCTGGACGTCTTTACCCTTAAGCTCCGGCATTTGCGCCATCGTCCGGTACATCGCCGCCGGCCCGCAGGCAAAAACCTGGTCGATATTCTTAAGGTAGTGGGGGATAAGCTGCGTCGCCATCCCCTTGAATCCCTCGCTCCCGTCTTCCGTAGCGTTGACGCACTGGAAGCTGGCAGGCAGCATACCTTTATTATATAAGGATTGCGAGGCATTTATCGGCAAGAGACTTTCTCGCGACCGCGCCCCTATGATAATGATAACTTTCTTGCCTAAACCCGCCGCCCGCTCCGCCAGGAAGCGTAAGGGCGCGATGCCAATGCCCCCCGCCACCAGCAAGAGATTTTGGGACCTGGGATTGATAGTAAAGCCGCTGCCCAAGGGACCGAAGATATCCAGCGTATCGCCCTTTTTCTTGAGCGCCAGCCACCCCGTGCCTTTACCCACCACGCTTAAAAGTATGGATATTTGCGAGCCGTCCACGTTGTGGATGCTGAACGGCCGCGGCAGGATGGTTTCTTTACCACACCGTACCATGACGAACTGCCCGGGTCGAGCAGTTTGAGCAATCTCCGGCGCCTCCAGGCGGAAAAGGTACACCCCCTTTATCGCTTCAACTACTGAAAGTATTGGGACTTTAAGTTGGTTCATAACGCTCAAGATAGTTTACTCCTTTATATATCTAATACTGTACAAAATCCCTCTCAATCTCCCTTTTGTAAAGGGAGAGGGGGTTATTCCACCCCTTTATCCGTCTCCCACTTTGTAAAAGGGGGATTAAGGGGGATTTTACTCCACCTTCATCCCCTCCTCCATATAAACCGGGTTGCCCATATAGATGGTGGACATAACCTTGCCCTTAAGCGTCCGTCCGTTTAAAGGTGTGTTCTTGCCTTTCGAGGCGAATTTCTCTACATCCACCATCCACTCCTTATGCAGGTCGAAGATGCATACATCCGCCGGCGCGCCGGTTTCAAATGTGCCCAGCTTGGCGTAACCCAGCACGTGCGCCGGCCCCGCGGTCAGCGCCGCAATCATATTGTTCAGGCTTAACTCGCTCTTAAGGATAAGCCCCACCAGCGACCCTAGCGCCGTTTCCAGACCGCTGATGCCGAAGGCTGCCTGCGTAAACTCGCAATCCTTATCGGCTTTAGTGTGCGGCGCGTGGTCGGTAGCCACGATGTCGATAACGCTGTCGTTCAAAGCCCGCAGCAGGGCGATGGTATCCTGCTTTGTTCTCAAAGGCGGGTTGACCTTCGCCAGCGTGCCATATTTAAAAACATCTTCCTCGGTTAGGGTGAGGTGGTGGGGCGTGACCTCGGCGGTAACGTGCACGCCTTCTTCTTTAGCTTGGCGTATCAGCTCGGCTGATGCCGCGGTGCTAACGTGGGCGATATGCACATGCCCGCCGGTCTCTTTTGCCAGGTCGATATCCCGTTTGACCATTACCTCCTCGGCGGCGCCTGGCATCCCGCACAGTCCCATCTCCAGCGAGACGACCCCCTCGTTTATCTGCCCGCCCTGTGTTAGCGACGTATCCTCGCAGTGGTCGATGATAGGTCGTTTGAAATCCCGACTGTACTCCAGAGCGCGGCGTATGATTTCCGGTTTACTCACCGGCGAGCCGTCGTCGCTGAAAGCCACCGCCCCATTCATCTCCAATTCATTAAGGTCGGCCAGCTCTTCGCCCTTTCTACCAACTGTCACGCAGCCGATGGGGAAAACCCGGATGATGCCCTCCCTCGCCGCGACGGTTCGGACGTAGTTCAGCATGTCGCCATTATCTAGGGGTGGGTTGGTGTTGGGCATACAGCAGACGGTCGTAAAGCCTCCCCGCGCCGCCGCCCATGTCCCGGAAGCGATCGTTTCCTTCTCTTCATAGCCCGGCTGCCGTAGATGGCAGTGCAGGTCGATAAACCCCGGACAGACAATCAGTCCCCCGGCGTTGAGAACCGCATAATCTTCTTCGGGCGGCTTGCCCTCGCCGAGCCAGAGGATTTTCCCGTCTTTTATCAATAGGTCGGCGATTTTATCGATATCCTGGGATTGGTCGATAATCCGCCCGCCGTGGATGAGCAGAGAATCTGGCATTTTCTATAACCTCATAAATCATATTTATCCGCTCATGGTGAGCCCTCGGCGTGAGCGGTAGCAAAATTATGTTTTTAGTGGTGACCTCCCGTAAAGTGACTCGGCTTAAAACCGTGAGCCTGGGCCTCTTCCTCGCTATTGAAAACAATCAGGTTTTCAGGATGAATGAATTTAGTCCAATGACTATCCGCGCTATGGTATTTCTTGGCATCCAGCTTATGCTCATGCCAATCGGTGCTCGCCACAAACTTCGGCTCGAAGCCATGCTCGCAGTAGACGCAGCGTAAGGTCAAGGGCTTCGTATTCACTATCTTATATTCCGGTTTCAGGTACTTAGTTTCCGTCGGTTGAATCGACACACACCTGGGATTAGGGCAGACCGGCCGCAGCTCCTGCTGGTAGACGGGGAAGGCGACTGGGGGAGGGGATTCTACCTCTGGGATATTGACGTCTTTCGCTCCCAGGAAAGCAGCCAGCAGCGCCATTCTTACCGGCACGCCGCGGGCAGCTTGTTTAAAGTACATGCTCCGCTCATCGGCGTCGATATCATACGCCAGCTCATCGACGCGCGGCAGCGGGTGCATGACTAAGCTTTTCTTGAACACCTTTTCCTGCAGCAGCTTTTTATTCACAATAGGGTATTTTGATTTTAAGTCCTGCACTTGCTCTTTATCCGTAAAACGTTCTTTTTGGGGTCGAGTCACATAAAGCGCATCGACGCCCCCCTTAAGCTCTAACTGTACGCTCATATCCGGCATCATCGCCAATTGATGAGGGCTGTTAGGCGTAGTATAAAAGGCATCTATCGTAAAGAGATTGTCACTACCCGCTCCCGGTGACACTTTAGGTCTTTCCACCTCGCCGCCGTATTCGGTCACCAGCTTCTCGATAACATGGTCCGGCACTTCGAGTCCCGGACTGGGACAGAAGAGGATGTCCGCCCCGAACCGGGCGAGGGCGAAAATCAGGGAGTGGGTGGTGCGGCCATATTTCAGGTCGCCCCAGAGAGCTATCTTAAGTCCTTTTATAGACTGGCGTTCTTTCATTATCGTATAAAGGTCGAGGAGGGTCTGGGTGGGATGTTGGTGACCGCCATCGCCGGCGTTAATCACCGGTATGCCGGCATAATCCGCCACCACCTTAGCCGCCCCCTCCCAGGGATGACGGATGACGATGATATCCGCATAGCTGCCGACGATTTTAGCAGTATCGGAGATGCTTTCGCCTTTAGCCAGTGAACTGGCGCCAACATCCGAGGCGGTAATGACGCTGCCGCCGAGGCGGTGCATCGCCGCTTCGAAGGATAGTCTCGTGCGGGTGCTCGGCTCGAAAAAGAGGCTAGCCATGATTTTTCCACGGCATAGATTGAGTTGTTCCGGCATATTGGCGGACATCTCATTAGCCAGCGAAAACAGGGCCATCATTTCGCCGTTGGAGAGGTCATCGATAGTCACCAGGTTTCTATTTTTCAGATTCATGGCAACATCTCCTTTCCCGGTTTTACCGGGACCTGCGATTTTTCATTCACCTCCGATTTTTCCTTTAGACCTTTACCTGTTTTAGCACCATTTAGATTAATAATCGCCACTTCATCGCAACCGTCGGTCTCCGTGAGACGAACCTGGATTTCTTCGTGGCGGGCGCTGGGTATATTTTTACCCACGTAATCCGCGCGTATCGGCATCTCACGATGTCCTCGGTCGATAAGTACCGCTAACTGTATGGAGCGCGGACGCCCCAGGTCGATAAGGGCATCCATGGCAGCGCGGATGCTGCGGCCCGTATAAAGAACATCATCGACCAGCACCACGGACTTATTATTAATATCGGAAGGGATGTCCGTGGACTGGATAGCTTTTTGGGCTTCCGAACTATTGAGGTCGTCGCGATAAAGGCTAAAGTCCAGCGCCCCGACGGGCAGCTTAGACTTTTCGTAGAGCTCGATGTTTTCCGCCAGGCGCTTCGCTAGCGGCACGCCCCGTGTATGCAGGCCTACTAATACCAGGTGGTCAACTGCCTCGTTACGCTCGATGATTTCATGGGCAATGCGGGCGATGGTGCGGCGGATATCCTCCGCGGTCATCACAATTTTTTCTGACATAAAAAACCTCTTGCTTTGGTTCACCTACCGAAGCTTTAGCGTAGGCAGGCGGCAAGAGGTTATGGGTGCATGTATTTGGCTTTTCCCCTTGCCGGCCTCGCGGGACTGGCTTAAAGGTTCAAGGTAGACTCCTTTACGGATGTTTGGTTTATTATAGCAGAAAAGCCCTTGAGTAACAATAGGATTGCAAAACTTTGACTGATAATGTATTCTTGCTAAAAGAAAAAGGATAAAGGAGTCACAGTTTGTACCAAGCGGCACGCGGCACGATAGATATTCTCCAGGAAGAACAGCCCTACTGGCGCTACATAGAAAAAGCCATCGCGGAAATCACACAGCTTTACGGCTATAAGCGCATCGATACGCCGATTTTCGAGGATACGGCGCTTTTCCGGCGCAGCGCAGGGGAATTTACCGATATTGTCCAGAAGGAGATGTATACCTTTGATGACCGTGGAGGGAACAGCCTGACATTAAAACCGGAAGGGACTCCGGCAGTTTGCCGCGCTTATATCCAGCATGGCATGCAAAACCTGCCCCAGCCGGTCAAGTTATATTACGTCTCCCCCATTTTCCGCTATGACCGACCGCAGGCAGGACGCTACCGCCAGCATTACCAGTTCGGGTGCGAAGCAATCGGCGAGGATGACCCGACTATCGACGCCGAGATTATCGATATGGTTTGGCGGTTTTTTCAGACATTGGGGCTGGCTAACCTATCCCTGCACCTCAATAGCATCGGCTGCCAAGAGTGCCGTCCGGCATATCTTAAAGCCCTGAAGGATTACTACAAAAAATATACAGGCAGTTTATGCGCCGATTGTAAAACAAGGCTGGAGAAAAACCCTTTACGTCTGCTGGACTGCAAACAGGCAGCCTGCCAGGATGTCGCGCAAAATGCCCCGCGCAGCATCGACGCTCTTTGCCCCGCTTGCGCCGCCCATTTCAGCCAGTTGCGAAAATACCTGACATTATTGGGGATTCCTTTCCGGATTAACCACCGGCTGGTGCGCGGGCTGGACTACTACACCCGCACAGTCTTCGAGGTGCAGCCAGAGGAGGAGGGGGGCCAAAGCACCATCGGGGGTGGTGGAAGATATGATAGGCTTATCGAGGAGCTGGGGGGCAAACCGACGCCGGCGCTGGGGTTCGCCACCGGCATCGAGAGGATTATACTTAATCTGAAGAAGCAGGGTATTAAGGTCCCCGCTATGCCCGAAGCGCAGGTATTTATCGCTTACCTGGGCGATGCCGCCCGGGATAAAGCTCTTAGGCTTACGGCAGACCTGCGGCAAGCCGATATCAGCGCCATCATGTCTACCAGTGGTAAAAGCCTAAAAGCGCAGCTACGCCAGGCTAACTCCCTGGGGGCACGGTGGGCGGTAATCATCGGCGAGGAGGAGGTAAAGGCAGGGACAGTAACACTGCGCGATATGGCGGATGCCAGCCAGGAAACCGTCGTTTTAAACGAGCTAACAGGTCGACTAAAGCAATAAACTTAAAAACCAGCGATTTTTCCACCTAAATTAACAGTAATTTAATATTTGCCTGTTAAGATAAAGATTGCTTTTTCGCCGTAAAAACGGGGGGAAGAGGGCAGTGACAAGGGGATATTTACCACAAACCAGACGAATATTACATAAATTACGTAAATTACGTCAATTTCACGTTCAGAGCGGGCTTGACAAATTCTTTCTATGTGGTATAGTTGATATGAAGTGTACCTTGCAAAAGGTGCGCTAGTACTCTGTTTGTATTTAAAAGGGGGTGATGCAATGGCAACAGCCCGCAAGGGGGACAGAGCTAGATTGCTCTGACTTCTGCTTCTAAGTCAAGGTACCTCTGCTAAATAACAGGTACGCCTGACGGCAGGGGTATAAAATAATCAGATAATTAAGCAAATAACTAAGGAGAAAAATAAAAGTCGATGAAAAAAATAATTAAAAAGTTTTGGGGAGTAGCTTTCGTACTTGTAATGCTCTCCACGCTGTTTGTGGCAGCTATACCGCAGGCATCGGCTGGCGTGCTTACCTTCACCCAGGAGAACCAGCCGAATTTAAATGTGCCAACAAAGGTCCATATAACAGCAAACAACACCGTGATTTACGAATTCGTTGTCGGCTACGATAATACTACCGTCTATGCCGCGACTTCCAACGGCGCATTGAAATCTATTGATGCTGGCCGAACCTGGGCGAACCTGACCGCTCTGAACTTCAATCTGATCAGCACGAAGCCCTTTGGAGATGGTACTGGTACTGATACATCTCTCTTTGTAGCCGTAGCCCCGGATGACGTAAACTACGTCGCCTTCATGGATCAGGCTAGCGGCAACGTGTCACTATCCAAAGACGGTGGCACGACTTTCCAACCTCTTGGCATAGTGAAAAACGGTGAAGGCGAATATGCCTCTGCCGTTACCGATATCGATATTTCACCGGCAGCTTCAGTTGTAATCGTCGGCAGCTATGCAACGAGTCACGTCGTCGCAGTTACCGGTAGAAACCACGCCGGCACCGGACCCAGCCTTTTCTACTGCTTGACTGACCTCATTGGCAGTGAAGGTTCCTGGAAAGATGCCTGCTTGAATACCAACCCGAACGAGCCGATTAGGGGTCAAGACTTTAGTGCAATTAATACACGAGTCCTCAATGCCGTTAAGTTCTCGCCAGCTTTCGCCCAAGACCTCACTGCTTACGTTGTTGGTTCTAATGCATCCGGCGCATTGCTGCATGTAGTTAGCTTCAACAATGGTAGGTGGAACACTGGAATCTCGGGCTTCTGGGCTGGCTACCTTGACACAGGTAGTCCTATCGGCCTTACCGACGCCAATCTCCTGACTACCACTGTTGCAGTTCTAACCGGTCCTGTAACCAGAGCGCAAATCGCCTTCGACCCCAACTTTAACGGGCTTGAAAGTGAAACGCGCACGGCTTATATCTCGCTCGCTGACTCGGCTACAGGTGTCGGTGTAGGCGGCATTTATAGAGTTACCGATTCGGCTACACAACCCATGTTTATCCCGATGGGTGATATTAGTGGGTTCCCCAAATGGGCAATGTCCAGCTTGGCCATCAACAGCGATGGTACCGTCCTGGTAGCTGCCGCCATGCACTCCAACAAGGTTTGGACACTCACCAGCTTGGCCAGCGGCAGGATGTGCTCGTACGCTGTCAACAACCCGTATAAGCGTATCGGCATCACTACAATAACCGATAACCAGACAGTTGCCTATCACGGGGGCACCAACCTGTTCGACGCCAAGCAGAGCACCGAGGGCGCTTTCTCCCTTTCCGTCGATGACGGCTACACCTTCAACGATATCTCGCTCGTTGATACCTCTGTAATCAACATCGTTGACCAGGTCATCGCTCCTGACGGCGGTAACCGCTATGTTATCTCTAATGATAACGGGAACCCCGGAGCCGGCCATACTTCGGTATTCTATTGGGATGGCACGTACTGGGAAAGACACTTTACTCTCGACAACTATGACGGTTACGTAGCCAAAGCATCGCCCACCGACTTCAAAACCCTCTATCTGGGTGATAAGACTAGCGCCCACGTCTACTACACCGCCTCGGCTGGCACAGTCAACTGGAAAGACTACCAGTCGCCTAAGGCTGGTACCACACTAGCCGATCTCGAGGTAGAGAGCGATGCAACACTCTATGTCGCTACCACAATAGGCGGCCAGGGTTACGTATCCACCCTCACCGAGAACGGCCGTATCTGGAAAATTCCTGTTGCCCCGACATTCTCCTCCGTTTCAGCTAGTGACCCGCTTGCCAGCCTGACGCTGGTGAGCCCGGGTAACCTGATTGCCGGTAGCACACTAGGACGTCTCGCCTACTCGACAGATGGCGGTACGACCTGGAGATGCTCCTCCCAATTTTTCACATATTCTGCCACTTATGCCGCAGCAACCTCGCTGGCTAACGGCAGCGCAATCTATACAGTCTTCGATGGTTGGGGTGGGATTTATTACTGGACAGTAGGTACTTCTTCCGGCACGGCTTGGGGGACCTGGCCACTCAACATGTCGCAATACCCTTCATATCTATCGGCATTTAGTTCAGGCCAATCAATGAAGGACATCTTGATCTACAAAGGTTCAGTCTATGCCATCAGCAGCAATGCCTCTGATACATGGCTGTACAGCGCCTTCCTGCCTGCCCTGGGCTTCGCAAACTGGGGCGAGTGGGCTGCGACCAACTTAGTCGGTCAGGCTCTATACAGTTTGCCTGGCTCTTCCACCGTCTCCGCAGGCGTTCCGCCAGATGTCCTTAAAGTAAGCGCGGATCCTACTTCCGTCGGCACAAAGCTATGGTTCATCGATATTCATGGGACGCTTAATGCGAACGGAACATGGATAAATCGGATACTTGCCTACACCGATCTTCTGGCTGTAGCAGTACCGGCACCGACGAGCCCCATCGACAAATATCTGGTCCAGGTCAACAAAGAAACCGGTTATGCGTATGATACAACGCTTATCTGGGCGACTGCCGGTAATCCGTACATTGGAGCAGGAGGCTGCTATGAATATCAGGTCGCTAAGGATAGCGCCTTCTCCACCGTTGTTCTTGATGGCAGTGCAAAACCAGCCACGCTGTTCGCACCCACGGTTCACGTCATCATCGGACCTAATCAGGTTGGCACTGGAGTACATCTGGTCTACCAGCCCGGTGAGACCTACTACTGGAGAACTCGTGCTATACCTTACCCATTAACCGGTTTTGACTGGTATTACCAACTCTATTCCAATTGGTCAACGGTATATACCATAGAGATTCAGCCCGCTCCTCCGCCAGTACCCGAGCTGAATTCTCCGGCGAACGGTGGAATCGTTACGATACTCAAGCCCGGCTTCTCCTGGTCAGTAATGAGTGGTGAGGCACCGGCTAGCGGCATAACGATGACCTACACCTTCCAGTTAGCTAAAGATGCAGCGTTCAGCACCACGTCCATGGTTTACACGACCACGACGACAGTGGCTGGTCTGAGCTTACCGGTCAGCCTGACTGATGGACAGCAGTACTTCTGGAGAGTCCAGACTACTACCTCCGTCACGGGCGATTGGTCCACGGTAGGTAACTTCAACGTCGCTGTACCGAAATTCACTACTCCGGTAACAGTCACCCAGACTCAACAGACGGTTGTTCTCACGCAGACCAACCCGCCAGCCACATCGATAACGGTAACCGCTCCAGTTTCAACAACTGAAGTATCTCAAGCGTACATCTGGGTTATCATTATCATTGGCGCAGTCCTGGTGATTGCTATCATCGTTCTGATTGTCAGAACTAGACGTGTAAGCTAGCACTCTGATCTGATGGACGAGCCTTCTTAAGCAGAAGGACGAGAGCCCCGACATAATGTCGGGGCTCTCTTTTTTTAGGGGAAAAGGATTAGGGGTGAGCGAACTGGATTATCATTCCCGTCTTAAGTATGGGTTCACCTTGAAGTTTCAACTTGAGGGTGAGAGTAGACTCATAAAGGGAAACAATTTAGGTTTCTTCAAGTCATGGCGTGAGAATCTGCACAGGGATTATAGCGCCGCTCGCCAGTGAGTTTGTTCGCTCTGGAATGCAGATAAGGCTGTTAGCGCTGGCGATAGCCTGCAGGCGACTCCGGTTTTTATAGAGTCGGACGCTATAGTTACCCTTAGCATCACGGGATAATATTGCATCTTTAAATTCTGTCCAGGCGGGGTGGCGGCCCTTGACGTTTTCCATCAGCCTGGCGAAGACCGTTTGGAGGGGAGGAGTAGTATCGCCAGCCATGCGCAATACCCCGGGGAGGGCAAGCTGGAGGAAAGCCATCTCGTTGCTGGCAGGCCCGCCCGGGAGGCAAAAAATGGGTTTATCCTGCCACAGACCGAAGGCGATACCTTTGCCCGGACCCAGACGCACGTGGTGGAATATTTCCCGCCAGCCGAGCTTATCCAACGCCCCAATGACCAGATCACGTTCGCTGCCCCAGGCGCCACCGCTGGTGAGAATAATGTCAACATCGGGCAGATGCTTCAATAACTCGCTTTTAATAGATACTTCATTATCTTGAGCAATCGCTGCGGAGCATGACATGCCGAAAGAAGCCAGCCAGGCTTCCATGGTTACCAGATTGCTGGCATAGAGCTGGCCAGGGTGAAGATTGGCGCCGGGAGCGACCACTTCATCACCGATGCCGATAATGGCTATCTTCGGTCGACGGTAAACACTAACGTGATTAATACCCCCCGCCGCCGCTAAGCCTAAATACCCCGGTAAAAGCCTTTCCCCCTGGCGGACGATGGTCTCGCCAGCCCGGACTTCACCCCCGGCAACCAGCACGTTGCGCCCCTTTGCTGCGTCAGCTTTAACTAACACCTCCGTTGGGGATACTTCCTCGCAAAGCTCCTCCGATACCACCGCTTCCGCACCTTTAGGGATGGGAGCGCCGGAGCATACCTTAACCGTGTTGCCGCGACTCACCTCCCCCTTATACTTGCTGCCGGCGTACATCGAACCGATAATAAATAAACGCACCGGATGTCGAGCAGAGGCTTTTTCTACATCCGCCGAGATAACAGCATAGCCATCTTTTAACGTTACATCCGAGGAGGGATAGCTTATCGCGGCAACGATATCCGCCGCCGCGACACGATTGACACTGAAAGCCAAGGGCAGCTCTTCAATACCTACGGTTTTTACATTGGAGCTGATAAGCTGAAAGGCTTCTCTATATCCAACGTAGTCCGTGCCTTCGTCAATTTCGTTAGTATCTTTTTCTATATCCGTCATTTTTTACTATCTTACCCTACTAAAGTATATACTCCAGAGATGGGCTTATTCAAATAAAATATCTTTACAAAATGCTATTGACTTTTGTCTGATTCAATAGTAAAATTCGCCATGTGTCAAATGAACATAACAAGCGGATTGTACGTTTATTAATATCCTCAACAATCGTTACTATTATCCTCCTGTTGTATCTTACAGCCATTCCTCCAACACAGACATTCGCCGCCACTCCAGAGGCGTTAAAATGGACTAAAGTGAGCATCCCCGCCGAGGGGACGTCGGGAAGCTGGGTATTAGCCAGCGGCTCCGATATCCAGCACCTGACAATAGCTGCCGATGGCACCCTATATGCCTACGTTAAAGGGCTTACCTATACTCTTTTTAAATCTACCGATGGCGGGTTGAGATGGAACAATATCGGCAATGTGCAAGATACCATAACGGGTATCGCAGTATCCCCTCATAATGCCAAGATTATCTACTATGCCACAGCATCATCGGTATACCGGTCTGGCGACGGCGGCAAGAGCTTTGTCCTGATGCCAACCGTTCCGGCGGGTGTCGGGGCTAATATAACCTCAATTACCATGACCTGGATGAATAGCAATATCATCGCCGTGGGCACCGCCGACGCGGATGCCTCCAAGTTCGGTGGTGTTTATGTACTAGACGAGGGAGACATCTTCTCCGACTGGATTGATACCGATGTCGGCAACTACGATATCTATGCCCTGGGTTTTCCCCCTGATTACGCTGTAGACAGACAAATTGTCGCCGTAGCCACTAATGAGACAGAAACTTTTATCATCAATAAAATCGGTAATGCAGATTGGAATGCCTTTATCGGTCCAGCCAAATTAAATAAAAACAACTCCGTTATCGCGACTAGCGTTGTTGCAAACAGAGCGGTAATCGCCTTTCCCGGCAACTACAACACCGATACATCTTCAAGGAGCAGCTTCTTCTTCGTTGGTATCACTACGGGCAATGGTGGAGGAGATGTTTATAAAATAGTTAATGCCGATGCACCTGATAACTCAAAAGCAACCGACCTTAACTGTAGCGGCTCATATGAAGCAACGAATGCTGACATCACCGGACTAACGGTATATAGCGATGAACGAAATGTCCTCCTGCTGGCCGGCTCCGCAACAAACTGCCACACCTATATCAGCAAGGACGGCGGCAGCTCCTGGATAAAAAGTAAAAAAGAGCCTACCGGTGGTTCAGATACCGAGGTTCTGATGGCGCCCGATTTCGCAAATACCGGCATAATATATGCCGCTACCAGCGGCAATGGCAGCGCACTATCCATTAGCCGGGATATTGGTTCAAGCTGGAATCAAATAAGCCTAATCGACACCTCTGTTAATAACATCGTGGATTTCGCGCCATCTCCGCAGACAAGTCAAAGTAATGCTATATTTATGATTACATCTGGCACAGGGCAAAGTCTCTGGCGTAGTATGAATGATGGTTCTACCTGGGAAAGGATTTTATGCAGCAATTCTCCCGGGGTGGACATCCTGGGTTTAGTCAGTCTTCCCCCGCAATATAGTACCGATTGCCTGACGTTATTCGTCTACGGCGAAAGCAACGGCAAGCCGGCCATCTGGGAATCTAAAGACAATGGCCAGAGCTTCCGGTGCTGGTTCACCCGCGATCCGGTCAGTAGTATGTCTTTTAACATCGATGTTTGGGCGGTAGCTAATGAAAACACCATATATACAGGCAGTTGTAATGGTTCCCAAGGCATGATTTACCGTACGACCAATAGCGGTTATAGCTACTCGGTAGGAGCAACAGCAGGCGCTTACCAACTTAATTCACTAGCCCTATCTCCCGATTTCGAAAATGACGGTACCATCTTGGTGGGGAATGAAATGGGAGGGGTATATTTATCCAGCAATAATGGCTCTTCATTTCAATCGTTACCGGCGGATGCTATTTCACTTCCCCTCGATGGCGAGATTTCCGTAGCATTCGACCCCGAATTCAAGTCCAATCATACGGTTTATACGGCCAGCAATGATGCCGATGGAGGCATTTACCGTTTCATCATCGACAGCAGCGATAGTTGGGAAGAAATCGATGATACATTGCCTACCGGGGCGGTAATTAACCAACTGGCTTTTTCCGTTAGTGGAGCTCTATACGCCGCTAATGAGAATCCTGACGGTGGGATGGAGCGCTGCATCAACCCCAGATTTTCGCTTGGCCCGGTATTTGAAACGGTAACCCGCGGCTTAAGCAATGGCGCTACGCTAGCCGGTTTGTGGCAGCGCAACCGACAGTTATGGTCGACAGATTTGAATAGTGTTAATTTAATTACCTATTATGACCCCTTAACCCTACCGCCCACGCAGGTTTCACCAGAAAACGAGGTGTCTGGCATCGGCAGTCTGGTCAACCATACTGTTAGGAACATCACGATCGACTGGAAAACACTGGAGGGCGCCACAAGCTACGAATGGCAATGCAACTACAATACGGATTTCTCCACCATCCCCGACGGCTTAAACGGCACAACTTCCGCTAGTTCCGTCCGCCTGCCAGCTCTCGAACCAGCCACTACTTATTACTGGCGTGTACGAGCCTGCGCGCCCGTGCTTAGTCCCTGGTCACTGAAACGTTCGTTTACTACCAGTATGGATACGGAGAGCGTCAATCTTCAACCGGAGACGCCTTCCCCTGGCGCTTCAGGTGTAGCTATTAAACCAGTTTTTCAGTGGACGGCCGTTCTCGGTGCGGAAGCTTATGAGTTGCTGGTAGCCACCGATGCCGATTTCAACCATCCGGTTATTGTCAAGATAAATGAGTATGCCCTCAAGACCAATGCCTGGAATTGCGATGTCAGCCTGGACTACAATACGGTTTATTACTGGAAAATCAGAGCAACCACCGCCACTACCTATAGCGCCTGGAGTTCCGTTGGCATTTTTACTACCGAGACCGCATCGCCCGCGGAAAACGAGTCCCCAACCCCGACACCAACACCTGCCCCGTCTATTACCCAGAAATTGCTCGCCGCTTTATCTTCGCCGACAATTGTCCCGTCGCCATCACCACCCCTCCCGCCTTCTGCCCCCGCTTCATCTGCAGCCGTCAATCAGCTACCAGATATGCCCGCCTGGATAATTTACCTTATCGGAGGGCTGTTCGGGATAGTTTTTCTGGCGCTTATTATCGTCCTGGTAATTGTGCTAAAAATAAAACGCGTTTAACACAGCAGACGGTTTATAAGCCATCATTCTATATTCATATTTGACTCGATGTCGATAAAGCATTACACTTTTTTTCAGAGACAGTTTCAAGGAGGGCTGATATGCCGCTGGTAACTATAAAAATCATGCAAGGCAGAACCAAGAAACAGAAGCAGGGCATGGCTAAAGACGTTACGGATGCCATTGCGAAAAACATCGGGTGCCCGCCTGACGCCGTAAACCTCGAAATCGTAGAGATGAAAGAGGATAACTTCGCCATGGGCGGCAAGCTGTGGTGCGATAGCCACTAAAACTGACGGAGGGCGATTTGAAAGTTCTAGGCATCATGGGCAGTCCGCGCATCAAGGGGAACACCGACCTGCTGCTGGATGAGGCGTTAAAAGGGGCGGCGAGCCAGGGTGCAGAGGTGGAAAAAATAGTCGTGACCAAGCTCAAAATCGAACCCTGCCGGGAAATATACCATTGTTTAATTGACGGCACCTGCCCACTTAAGGACGATATGCAGGGCATCTATCCTAAAATCCTCGCCGCCGATGCCATTATTATCGCCTCGCCCATCTTTTTCTATACGGTCAGCGCCCAGACTCTTACGCTGATGAGTCGGTGCCAGGCATTCTGGGCGCGTAGATACGTCCTGAAAAACCTGGATATTCCGGTAAAAAGGGGGGCATTCATCGGCGTTGGAGCGACCAAGGGACTCAAGCTGTTCGACGGCCCAAAACTGACGATTAAATATTTCTTCCAGGCGATTAACGCCGAGCCTAAAGAAGAGCTGCTCATTAGAGGCGTGGATAAGAAAGGCGAGATTCTAGACCACCCGGAATATCTTACAGCGGCTTATGAGCTTGGCAAGAGATTGGTTTCCGCCTAGCCTTATTTTTTCCCAACGGGCACTATTAAAGATTTCCTTCTTTTTTTTAATTTTTGTGTTTCATTACGAATTATCAAATCTAGGGGTTGTTGCCATCTAAAATACCAATAACCAAAACCAATAATAGCTAAAAGAATGCCAATTGATATTACTACCCAACGAAATATCCATATTTGATTTAGTTCATCTTTATAAAAATTAAGTAAATTTAATTTATTATTAAGTTCAATATTCTTAAGAAGTTGCTGTCTAGCCCTGTCTTGTAATTCTTGTGCTTGTTCTACTGTTAGATTTTCCTTATTGTTCTGAGCCCACGATATATCTTCTGCAAGAAAATTTACTTCTTGGTTTAATGTGTTATAATCACCTTGTGTTTGTATAGTCTGAATTGATAAATCACGTTCTATTAATATTGGGATAGTATCGCAAAGTATAATTAATATAAGACCAGCAATAGCTAAAAATTTATATATATTATCTGTTGGTAGTTTTATAAAATCAGGTATTGAGTCCATATAACGGCTAGCCCCTTTAGATGAACTTATGTTAATCCTTGAGTAGATTGTATCACTATTTATGAATGAATAATAGTGGATTTAATGCGATATTATTTTTTATTATGTATAATAACTTTATTGTTTGACTTATCGGCGATATTTGGTGCTAAATAGAGAGAGCATTAGCTGGAATCTCAAACAACGTCCGGAGGAAACCTTATGAAAATCACCAAGATAGAATGTATACCGGTTTCCATGCCCTTTACCAAGCCCATCGTTATGTCCGGCGGACCTGCCAAATGCGCCGACGCCGTCGTTCTTAAAATACATACGGATGAGGGCATCACTGGCGTAGCGGAAACCGGTGATACCTCGCTCTGGTATATGGGCGAAAGCCAAGACTCGATTATGTCTAACATCGCAAACATCTTCGGACCACAGATACTGCTCGGGGAAGACCCCTTCAATATCGAGAAAATCGTGGCAAGAATGGATAAAGCTGCCCGCGCCAATAACCAGTCCAAGGCCGTCGTCGATTACGCCCTGCACGACCTTATGGGCAGGGCGCTGGGGGTGCCGCTCTATAAGCTCCTCGGTGGGCTATCCAATCCTAAGATTGCGCTGGCTTTCGTGATGTCCTCCGGCACAGCGGCGGAGGTTGGGGCGGAGGGTAAGAAGCTGGTGAAAGCTGGTTTTAAAGGACTGAAACTTAAGGTAGGCGCGCGTACGCCGGATGAAGACATCGAGTTGGTGGGGGCTTTAAGGCAAGCGGTGGGCAACAAAATAAAAATCATGATTGACGCCAATGGCGGATGGGTCTACCACCAGGCTCTTTACGTATTGCAGCGAGTAGCCAAATACGACGTTTACGTGGCTGAACAGCCTGTCCCCTGGTGGGACATCGACGGACTGGCGAGGCTACGCCGCAAGGTGGATGTGCCTATCTTCCCCGATGAATCCGCCAAAGAGCTTAACGACCTGATAAAGATAATCGAGAAAGATGCGGCGGATGGACTCTTCCTCAAAGTGCCCAAAGCCGGCGGCATATTGAAAGCGCAAAAATGGGTAGCCATCGCGCAGGCGGCGAATTTGCCAGTAATGTGCGGCTGCATGATAGATTCCGGCCTTGGCGCGGCTTGCACGGCGCAATTCCTGGCGGCAACCGAGTGGATAGGGAAAATAGAACAGGAAGCCATCGGACCACTGAACCTCTATAACATACCGGATACGGTCAGCACACCGCTGAAGAACGACCTCGCGGTGAAAGTGCCCCGGTACGAGAACGGTTTCCTCTACCCGCCCGAAGGACCCGGCATCGGCGTGGAGCTTAACGAAGCCGCCGTGAAAAAGCTCGCCACGCCGGGCAAGAAACCCATAACGATAGGCAAATAACGCTCCCTGGAGGCTGCGTATGAATCAGGCGATAAATCCTACAGCCATCGAACGAATAGTAGCCAACGCGCTGGAGACGCGCTTTGAAAATATCGATGAAGACACGCTGGAGACTACCAAATATCGCATTATCGATACGCTGGGCTGCCTGATCGGCGGCGCCACTGATACGGGCAACCTGGAACTGCTAAAACTCCTGAAAGAACAGGGCGGTCGGAAGGAAGCCACGATTCTCATTCACGGGGGCAAAGCGCCGGTAGCCAACGCGGCTTTCATAAACTGCATTATGGCGCGCTCCTTCGATTTTGAGCCGGTGAGCCCGCTGGTGGACGGCTTTAGCTGTCCGGGGCATATCAGCGGCACTACTATACCAACCGCCCTGACGTTAGCCGAAACGGTCAACGCCAGCGGCAAAGAGCTGATAACCGCCCTGCTCGTCGGCGACGATATTGCCGCACGTATACTGGCGGGTTCGGGCTTCGGGTTTTCTCTGGGATGGGACGGTGTGGGCACAGTCAATACCTTCGGCGTGACAGCCATTGCCGGTCGTCTCCTCGGACTGGATAAAATTAAATTAAGAAACGCTTTCGGCATCGCCTTAAACCAGCTTGGTACTACCTTCCAATCGTTCTGGGACGGCACCACTGCCTTTAAACTGCCGCAGGGATTAGCCGCGAGGGGCGGGATAACGTCAGCGCAGCTAGCTAAAGCGGGCTGGACGGGACCGGAGGACGCGCTTTTCAGCAAATTCGGCTACTATAAGATGTTCACCGAGGGCTGCCAAAGGCCGGAGGCATTGACCAAAGACCTCGGCAAGAAATATTATTACGACGGCACGATAAAGCCCTACCCCTGCTGCCGCATCCTCCACGCTGCCATCGATTGCGTGTTGACGCTAATAAAAAAATACAACTTTATAGCTGATGATATAGAGTCAGTCAATCTCGAGGTAGCGCCGGGCGGCGTCGACCATGTCGTTGGGCGACCCTTTAAAATCGGCCCCTTCCCGCACGGCAATGCCGCTTTCAACTACGAATATGTGGTGGCGACAGCTTTTTTGTTCGGCAGCGTCAAACCGGAGCACATGACCGAGTCCGCGATACGTAATCCACAGGTAGCCGAGTTTATCAAGAAAATAAAGCTTACAGCCGCCAAAGACGTAGAGTTTGAAAAAGCGAGGATGACGGTGACCTTGAAAGACGGACGAAAACCAACCGAGACCGTGACCAAAGTTAAGGGCGACTCGGTAAATAATCCCATGACCCACGATGATATTCTAGCCAAGTTCTGGGTAAACGTAGAATTTTCAAAAAAAATAAGTAAAAAGAAAGCCGCACAACTTTTAGATACATTACTGAATCTGGAAAAAGTGGACAGTGTTAAGAAGCTGATACCGCTGCTGGTTGCGTAAAAAACTATTACGAATTAGAGTCATTGCGAGGGCGAAGCCCGTGGCAATCTCTGTGATAGATTTATTCCAATAATAGGGATTGCCACGCCTCCCGACTGTGGTCGGGATGGCTCGCAATGACATTTTTCCCTTATTTTCTCTCCACCAGCTCAATCAAAACGTTCTCCGCGGCGGAGGGGTGGACGAAGGCTATTTTAGCGTCGGGGAGCACCATCGGCTCTTCGTTCTGGAGCTTTTTACCCTGCGCTTTTAGCGTCTTCATCTCTTTGACGATATCGTCGGTGGCGAAGGATACGTGGTGGAGTCCCCCACCCTTTTCCTCGAGAAACTTGGAGAAGCTATTGCCCCTTTTTAAAGGCGCGAATAGTTCCAGGTGGATATCACCTAAAGCCATCATGACCGAGGTGAATTCCCCGCCTGGACCGTCTCTCTTCTCTAGCACTTTAAAACCGAACATATCGGCGTAAGATTTGGCGGCTTTATCGACATCCTTAACAACTACCGCTATATGGTCGATTTTCTGTAGCATTTTAGCTCCTCCTCGTTTCTTCTCCTCTCCCTCGATGGGTTCATCCTGAAGGTTCACCCTGAAGGGAGAGGCCAGGGTGAGGGTGATACTCCAGCTTACCCCTCACCTTAATCCTCTCCCACAAGGGGAGAGGAAACTTCTTAGAACGGAAAAATAGCGGGTAAATCGTGGACTTTATTCTTGGTCAATGTCGACGGCATAGCTTCGACGAGCTCTTCTACTGTCCAGCGGCCGTCCTTCCAGAGCACCTGCTCTAAAGGCGGCGGGTCGACGAAGATGCCAATATGGCCGTGCCATACCTCGAAGACACAGCCATTAACATTATCGGCTTTTTCCGAGGCTAGATAGACAACCAAGCCAGCGATATCTTCCGGCTGGTTAAGTTCCAGCATTTGCTTCAAGCGCCGTTCGGCAAGCTCGGCGCCCCACATCTTTATCCAGGCTTCCTTGAGTCCCTTTTCCTTCACCATCTCAATAAAGCCCCGCGTGCCGGCTACCGGGCGGATAACGTTACAGGTGACACCATAACGCTGCATGTCCCTCGCAACAGTGCGCGTGAGTCCAACGATACCCTCTTTAGCGGCGCTGTAGTTGGCTTGCCCCATGTTGCCCAGTCCGGCGTGAGAAGAGGTGTTGATGATGCGACCGTAGTTTTGCTGTCGCATCACCCGGCAGGCGGCTCGGGTGCAATAGAAAGTGCCACTTAAATTGACCTGAATGACCGATTCCCACTCCTCATCGGTGGTGTTGTATATCATGCGGTCGCGATTAAATCCGGCATTATTGACGAGTATATCGAGTCGCCCGAAGCTGTCGAGGGCGGTCTTGATGATGCTTTCCGCCCCCTCCACGACCGCCACACTGGCATAGCTAGGAACTGCCTGTCCGCCACCTTTTTTTATATCGGCAACCACCTCATCGGCGGGACTATGGGAAACGCCAGAGCCATCGGTAGCCGCACCCAGGTCATTGACTACTACTTTAGCGCCCTGGGCAGCCATTGCTATAGCCTCGGCGCGACCCAACCCTTTGCCCGCCCCCGTCACCACCGCCACTTTTCCCTTTAGTAAATCACCCATAACTGCCTCCTTATCTTAACTGTCATTCTAGAGTCCCCCGATTATCCTTTTATCCATCGGGGGACGAAGAATCCGGGGTGGTGGCCTTTATTCTTTCATTTCCGTTTCAAGCCAGGCTTCACTCAAGTCTTCCCACTTAGGATTCATCGTTTTTATCAACTCTACCTTCTTACTCCTAAGCAAACCTTTTATTTGTTTTTCCCGTGTGATGGCTACTGTTACATCTCCGGTGGATTCAAAATATACGAGCCTCGTAATATTACATCTTTTAGTAAACCCCTCGATTAGCTTATTTTTATACTGGTAAACACGACGCTCTAGGTCGTTAGTTACTCCGGTATATAAGGCGCCGCGTTTGTTCGAGAGGATATACACGTAATATTCTTTCAGATTTGTTCCAGGGTTTTTTTACCCTACCCCACCAGATTCTTCGTGGAGTTTACACTGAACAAAGCGAATGTGCTCCAGAATGACAAATATTACGCAATGATTCCCTTATCCTTTAAAGCGGTGATTTCGTCCCAGCTCATGCCGAGCACGCCGGTAAGGATTTCCTCCGTGTGCTGGCCGAACTCCGGGGCGGTGTTACGCACGGTGGTGGGGGTTTTACTGAACTGCCACGGGGGCATGATTACCTTGAGCTTCCGCCCTGCCGGGTGGTCGATTTCGCGAAAATAGGTGTCCGCCCAGGGGGTGGGGTCGTTAGCGACCTCGGCGGGGGTTTTAACCATCGTCCAGATAACGTTCTCTTTAGCCAGTCGCTCCGCCCATTCCTGCATGGTCTTAGACTTAAAGACTTTATCCAGAATCTTGATAAGCTCCCTATTATTATCCATACGCTTTTCATGGGTGGCGTATCGGGGGTTGTGCTCCAGTTTGCCTAGCTCCAGCGCTTTGCAAATGCCCTCCCAATACCTATCGCCCTGAATGCAGGCGAGCTGTATCCAGCGCCCATCCGAGCACTCATAACTGTTAAAGATGGGGTTGCTCTGGTTCAAGCGGGAAATACGCCCGTATTCCAGGCCGGTAGCTAGCACCGAGGAAAGCACGATACCCATTGACCATATCCCACCGCCCACTAAAGAAACGCAGACCTCCTGGCCTTCGCCGGTACGCTCGCGATGGAATAAAGCCATCATTATCGCACAGGCGGCGTACATGCCGGTGGTATTATCCCCGAAGCCCGGCACCTGGAAGGGCAAAGACGTACCCGGTTCGCCTAAGGACGCCATCACGCCGCTGCGCGCCCAGTAGCCGACGAAGTCGTAAGCACCGACGTCTTTCTCCGGACCGTGAAGTCCGTAGCCAGAGAGATGAGTATATATGATTTTGGGATTTAACTTGGAAATATCTTTATATTCCAGTCCCAACTCTTTAAGCGCGTGGGGACGGAAGTTACAAACAAATACATCCGATTTTTCCACCAGCTTATATAAAATATCCCGTCCTTCAGGCTTCTTTAAGTCCAATGTGATGCCCTTTTTATTCAGGTTATAGAACTCGAGGACGTAGTTGATATCGTAAACCGGCACGTTGCCGCTGATTTTTAAAATACCGCGGGTCTGGTCACCGCCTTGAGTACGCTCCACCTTAATGACTTCAGCGCCCATATCCGCCAGGATACGGCAGGTTACTGGCGCCAGACCCGCCTCGCTGACATCGAGCACCCGGATGCCTTCAAGAGCCATCTTCATCGGCAATACCTCCCAACGGTACTGTCATTGCGAGGAGTACGTTCGCTACGCTCAGTATAAACTCCACGACGTGGCAATCTCATTCGCTGTTTAAGTCCAAGTTAGGGATTGCCACGCTTCGCTCGCAATGACGGTCTTTTTTATTTTTCATTTCCGACAATATTACAGCTACAGACGCCAGTGCCAGCGTTCCCACCGAGGTTGTGGGTCAAACCAAGACGCGGATTTTTCACCTGCCGTGGTCCGGCTTTGCCCTGGAGCTGCTTATAGACCTCATACATCATCCTTAAGCCGCTGGCGCCCAAGGGATGCCCGAAGCATTTGAGTCCGCCGTCGGTGTTCACCGGCAGCTCATCTTTGAGCGTGAATGTGCCGGCTTCGATGTCTTCCCGTGCTCGCCCGCGCTGACTGAAGCCCAGGTCTTCATAGACAATCATCTCGTGGATACTGAAACAGTCGTGCACCTCGGCGCAGCTGATTTCTTGACGCGGATTTTTAATGCCAGCTTCCGCGTACGCCGCTTTAGAGCCGCGGACGTTTTCCTCCATGTGGGTAAAATCATAATCCTGCATCATCGCGCCCTGACGGGCACCTACCGTAATCTGTAAAGCCTTGATATAAATGGGGTCGGGGCGGAATTTCTTGGCCATATCGGCGCGGGTAATCACTGCCACCGCGGCGCCATCGCTAACGCCGCAGCAATCGTAAAGTCCCAGCGGCCAGGCGATAATCGGTGCGTTTACCACCTGCTCAATCGTCAGCTCATTCTGGAAATGCGCTTTGGGATTGAGACTGCCGTTATGGTGGTTCTTCACAGCTATTTGCGCTAAGAGTCTCTTGCCATCCTCCGGTTTGATATTGTAATCGTGGAAATACCGCGTCGCCAGGTAGGCGAAGGAAGCCGGGGCACTATAGCCGGGGCCGATGCCCGAGCTGCCGTCCTGATTATCCCCAACAATGCTGGGACCTTTAACTCCCGTCGCACCGGAGTCCTTAAGTTTTTCCACACCAACCGCCAGGGCGATATCACAAACGCCGGCGGCTACCGCATAGCTGGCTGCCCGCATCGCTTCCGAGCCTGTAGCGCACATGTTTTCCACCCTGGTCATTGGTATATACTGGAGCTGGAGGGGTGAGAGGGTAATGGCGGAGACACCGGAAAAAACCGTGCCAATCCAGGCTGCCTGGACGTCTTTAGGCTCGATACCGGCATCCTCGAAAGCCTCGTAGGCGGCTTCAACAATAAGGTCTTCCACCCCTTTATCCCACCGCTCCCCGAACTTGGTGCAGCCCATACCTACGATGGCGACTTTATCTTTGATACCTTCCATTTTTACCTGCCTCCTATATTTTCCCGTCATTGCGAGGGCGAAGCCCGTGGCAATCTCTATCTTTGCTTACTTCAATCATGGGGATTGCCACGCTACGCTCGCAATGACAGCCCCTATTCAACCGGTTTAGCCTTCCAGAAATAGTTATGGATGCCGCGACTGGTAAACATTTTCCGGAAGGTCATCTCCATCATCATCCCGACCTTTATTTTATCGACATCGCAGTCGGTAAACTCACATATCAACCTGCCCCCACCTTCGAAGTCGATAACACCATTAACGCCGGGTGGATGAAGGGTCGGCTGGAGCTGGTCGACGGAATAGGTGAATAGCTTCGCCTTTTTATCGGAGAATTTATATGGCTCGAACTCATCTTTAGCCTGGCACTTGACGCATACCCGCACCGTCTGCCCGATTTGATTCATCTGCGGTGTGCCGCATTTCTTACACTTAACACCGGTGAGGGACATGATGGTTTTTCTTTCCCGCCACCGACTCTGCAGAGAAATAGCCGTACGCTCCGGCAGGGTCGAAGCCTCCACCGGGACGAGACCCCGCCAGGTGAGGTACTGGCCGTAACTGATAGCGGTTTTGCCCGCCAATTGGTTAGAAATAACAGGTTTTTTCTGAAACTTTTTAATTTCATCGGTAGCACGGAGGATAAAGGCATCGGCACCGTCGCCGTAACCCACGAAGAGGATTCTATCGCCCGGTTTGGCTTTTTCGAGGGCTGCCGCGAGCATCAAAAGCGTCGCCGCCGTGCCCGTATTACCGATATCGGAGTAAAGCGGGTCCTGTACCTGTGTCTTTTCCAGCTTGAGTCGCCTTGCCAGAGCTGCGTGCTGGCGGACATCGGAGGCGTAATAGACAACGCTCGCAAAATCGCTGATGTTGAGTTTATACTTTTTCAGCAGCCCAGTTACAGCCGACTGCATCGTTGGCAGATACCCCATCTCATCGATAAAGCGGCCTTCGGCGGAGCGGGGGAATTTATCTTCATCGGTACGCCAGAGGTCGGTAAAATCGTTGTATATTGAATAGCTGCCTTCAATTTCGGCAATGACTTTTTCCGTGCCGAGCATTATAGCGGCCGCGCCATCGCCGAGGGTCTGCTCCAGCGCACCTTTAGCCGCACCCTGGCGCGTATCCGCCGCCACCACCATCATCCTTTTTACCGAGGCTGCCTTAATGGCGTCGATAGCGGCCTTTAAAGCCGCCGTCCCTGACCGCAGCGAATCCGTAAAGTCCGCCGCGTGGCACTCTTCCTCAAGGTCAGCCGCGCTTGTTACAATAGCCGCCGACATTTTTTCCCGATACGGCGCCGTGGTCGTCGCCAGGAACAGTCCATCAGCTAACGCATTATTCCGATTTAAGCAGTCAAGCGCAGCCGTTACCGCCATCGTTATAGTATCCTCATCATAACCAGCCACGGCTTTAGCGCCTCCCGCGCTCCGGCTGCCCCACATTTTGCCTATTTCCTCCCGGTTAAGCCGGTAGATGGGAACGTAAACCCCAATCGATGTTATACCTGCCATCTTCCCGTTTTTCCTTTCTTTTTACGTGCTGTTTTATCCAATACCTTGAATATTTGGGCAAAGCTGATTGACTCTTGAACACATAGAAAATCGGCCAAATGTATTTTCTACAATAGATATCTTATGCTGTAGGATAAAGAGTGTCAAATTATAGCCAGCATTAAATGAACCGCTCAAAACGGTCTTTTTTAGCTTTACAGATGGGGCAGACCTCCGGCGGGCCATCACGGGCGCAAAGGTAGCCGCAAACTTTACACCGCCAGACTGGCAGCGGGAGGGAGACTAGCGTGGCTTTAGGTACATCCGCTTTCTTTGGCTGCCTTTTACCCGGCGGTGGTCGTCGCTCCGGGATAGAGCCGATTTTTATCCTCCCCTCCACCACCCCGCTAGATACGTAGAGACTACAATAGCACGAATTATAGTCATCAAGGTCAGGGTCGCGGTAATCGCAGGGGCAAATGATATCCAGGTCTTCGTTTTTCACGCCTGAAGCCAGACGGCAGGGGCAGGAGGGATAACCATAGCGTTTTTCGTTAACCAGCAGTCCTTTTAAAAGCTCGCGGGTCATGGCTGAGTCCGGGTTAAGGTGGTAGCCGGCGGATTCCGCCTCGGTGCGCAGTTTTTGATAGAGTTTATCTATCTCGTCCGATGTTACTTCAGCCTGGGCGTTCATTAACCTAACGCCTCTCGGATTTCATCCTCTTTAAAGCCGATGATGCACTTTTTGGAATCGATTACCATCGTCGGGAAGTTGCAGTCCGGATTGAACTTCGTTATTTCCTTGATTACCGCGTCCTGTTCATCCCCTTTTAAGAGGTCGACGTCGGTGTAGCTATATTCCACCCCCAACTCACCAAGCAGCGCTTTGGTTTTTTTACACCATCCGCAGGTACTCAAGGCATAAAGCATCACCTTGCCTTTGTTCTTACCGGCAACATGGTTAATAGTCATGATTCTGCCCTCCTTTACCCCATTATTTGCCTCATTATCCCCATTCTAGCACAACTCGCTGATGATAGGAGATAAAGGGTGTAAAACCGAACCCCGCTGATAAATTTGGGGATTGATTTTTAAGGATATTTAGTTTATAATATATACTATATAATGTATTAACCGTTTACTCTGTAAACCATCTCCACCCTATTTTTAAGGAGGGACATTACGATGCGTGAGGAGATACAGGCAAAAGTTTCTCTAAATTTGCTATCAGTGCCACCGCTGATTTTCCGGTTGGTGCGTCATAAGGTAGTGACGACAACACTCGATGATACTAATTTGGATATCACACTACTGCACTTCGAGATAATGCATGTGCTTAGGGAAGAGGGGACATTGCACCCGGCTAAAATCGGCGAAAAGCTATTCATCGCTAAAGCCCAGATGACCCACCTCATCGACAAACTCGTGGAGCTGGACTTTGTAAAAAGAGAGATGTGCGCCGATGACCGGCGTACCCTGAATATTACGCTTACCGAAAAAGGGTCTAAAGTGTTGGAGGAGCAGGATAACCTGGTGATTAACGCTATGAACGCTAACATGTTGTCCCTCTCCGACGCCGAGCTGGAGTCCCTATCGAGCTCGCTGCGGAATCTGCGGGATATTTTATTTAAATTACAGTAACAAAATTTCCCCACCGACTAGAAAGAGCAAACCGCGAACATGGTAAAACAGAACCACAACGCGAATATATTGGATACAGAACACGTAGGCCGGCTACTTTTCAAGCTGGCGACACCGGCGTTCTTCGGGATGTTCGTCCAGACACTTTATAACGTCATAAATACGATATTCATTGGCCACTCTACGAACGGCGAGATAGCCATCGCCGGCCTTTCCATCGTTTTCCCGGTACAGATGCTTTTTATGGGCGTCGGTATGATGGTAGGCATGGGCGGCACATCGCTCATTTCCCGTTCCATCGGGTCAAAAGAAAATGACCGGGCGGAGCGGACACTGGGTAATGGCATCACCTGCATTATCATTCTATCCGTTTTGTTAATGGCTGTCCTGCTGCCGAATATCGACCGTTTTTTAAGACTTATCGGTGCTTCAAATGAAGTCCTCCCCTATGCTCACGATTATTTGCAAATCATCGTCCTTGGCACAGTTTTCAATCTTGTCGGTATGGCTTTGCTGAACTTTGTAAGAGCCGAGGGCAACGCCCGGGTAGGCATGATTGCTAATATACTGGGTGCCGGCTTGAATATCGTCCTCGACTGGATATTTATCATCGAGCTAAACATGAGCGTCAGGGGAGCAGCCTTAGGCACGGTCATCGCCCAGGTGGTAGTGCTGATATACTTAAGCTTCTATTACCTTGCTAAGAATAGCTACCTGCAGTTTCGTGTGAAGAACATGCGGTTGGAAGCGAGTATTTTAAAGCCGATGTTTTCTATCGGTGTTGCTTCCTTTGTGCAGACGGCTGCCAGCAGCATTTCCGCTATGTTCATGCTTAGTACCGTGGTAGCTTACGGCGGCGATATTTACCTTGCCGCCTTCGGCATCATCCAGCGGGTGATGATGTTCGCCACGATGCCGGCGATGGTCACCGGCCAGGGCGTGCAGCCCATACTCGGTTTTAATTACGGCGCCAAACGTTATAAACTGGCTTTAAAGGCTTTGAAGATTGCTACCATTGCGTCTACGTGTTTCAGTCTGTTTTCATTCGCCATACTATATTTTATCCCGGGGTTAGTTATCAAGATTTTCAACACCGATCCGGCTCTGGTGGACGCAGGTATCCGTGCTTCCCGTCTGGTCTTCTTGAGCATGCCCCTGATGGGTCTGGTCATGGTAGGCTCGACATCCTTCATGTCCATCGGCAAAGCCGTGCAGGCATTTGTTACCGCCGTCGCCAGGCCAGCATTATTCCTGATTCCCGCCGTGCTGGTGCTGCCCAAGCTGCTGGGACTTAATGGCGTTTTCCTCTCCTTCCCCACATCCGATTTCCTGACGTTGATTCTGACGATAGTGCTGATTATACCCATTATCAAAGAGTTCCAGCGCAACGCTGCCGCACAAAGCCAGTCAACAAATAAACTCACACCGAGTCCAACGCCGGTTAAACACATTCCCGATCGCTAACGCCCTTAAAATAACAATGCAAATACAAAGCCATAACGTACTGGATACAGATAAAATTGGCCGGCTGCTGATGAAGCTGACCGCACCGATGTTTTTCGGCATGCTCGTCCAGAACATCTATAATATCGTCGATACCATTTTTATCGGTCATTATGTCGGGTCGGATGGTATTGCCGCCCTTTCCATCGCCTTCCCGCTACAAATGCTCACGATGGGCGTGGGCAATATGGTGGGTATAGGCGGCGGCTCATTAATCTCCAGGCTAATTGGCGGGAAAGACCAACGTCGGGCAGAGCGCGCGCTCGGCAACAGCATCTGCTTCAGTATTATAGTTTCGCTGCTTTTAATGCTCGCCGTTTTACCTGGCCTCGATTTCTGGCTTAAGCTTATCGGTACTTCAGAGGTGGTCATGCCTTTTGCCAGAGACTACCTCGTCATCATCTTCAGCGGGACGGTTTTTAATATCGCCAGCAGCGTGCTGCTGATGTTGGTACGCGCCGAGGGTAATGCCCGGGTCAGCATGATTTCCCTGATATTACAATCAGTGCTGAATATCATATTGGATGCCGTGTTTATCATCTGGCTGGGAATGGGAATGAAGGGCGCCGCACTGGCGATGGTAATATCACAGCTAGCTGCCACAATATACGTCATTAGCTATTATTACACCGGAGGCAGCTTTCTAAAAGTCCGCTGGCGTGATTTTATCCCCGATTTAAAGATAGTTAAATCTATTTTTGTCATTGGCGCCACGCAATTCGTTCAGGCTGCCGCCATGACAATTTCCTCACTGTTTATGATAAAAATGATGGCTAATTACGGCGGAGATATCGCCCTATCAGCATTCGGAATCATCCAGCGCATCATGATGTTCTCCACAATACCGGGCATGGTACTCGGGCAGGCGATGCAGCCTATATTAGGGTTCAACTATGGAGCCAAGCGTTACAAGCAAGCTTTAAGAACTATATCGCTCGCTTCGGTTACCGCCACAGTCCTGGGGCTGGTAGCATTTCTCGTGCTCTTTTTAATTCCGGAACCGATTATCGGCATCTTTACCAGCGATGCCCGACTGATAGCAGCAACCTCATTTGCAGCCAGGAGGATATTTCTTGTCCTGCCCTTGTTCTCTTATTATAATGTCGGGCAGCTTGTTTTCCCCTCAATCGGTAAAGCCTTCGAGTCTTTCATCATCGCTGTTTCACGGCCGCTGCTGTTTATAACGCCGTTGATACTTATTTTCCCCCATTTCTGGCAGATGAATGGTGTGTGGCTCGCCTTCCCGGGTAGCGACTTTTTGTCCTTCCTGTTGGTGGTAGCCCTGCTAATACCGCTAATCATAAAATTCAGGAAAGCCGCCGTCGCAAATAACGCACCGGAGGTTGTAAATTAATATAATTTTAGTTTATTATTATTAGTAGAACTTTTGTTCAAGTGGTCGGAAACAAGCCCATGGAAAAATCTTTAACTAACACCCTTAACTGGCTTTTAGAACCCGCCGATATCGGCGTTAGATACCTTGCCCTGCGTGACCTGATAAAGGCAGACGCCAGAGAACTGCTGATGGTTAAAAACAAAGCGCATAAAGAAGGACCTATCGCCACAGTGCTGGCAAAGATGGATAAAGAAGGTTACTGGGTGAAGCCGGGGGCGGGGTATAATCCAAAATACAACGGCACGGTATGGTCGGTCATCATGCTGGCGCAGCTCGGCGCTTCTATGGAAACTGATGAGCGTATCGCTACTGCTTGCGCTTATATACTGGAGCATAACCTTACGAAAGACGGGCAGTTTTCCGCAACCGGTACCCCATCGGGGACATTGGACTGTCTGCAGGGCAATCTCTGCTATTCTCTTTTTGAACTAGGGTGCACCGACCCGCGTCTTGATAAAGCCTACGAGTGGATGGCGCGGAGCGTTACCGGTGAAGGCGTTGCTCCGGTCACTGATAAGAACGCTCCACTGCGTTATTATGCCGCTAAAAGCGGGCCGGTCTTCGCCTGCAGTGGCACCTATAACAAGCCCTGCGCCTGGGGAGCGGTGGATGTAATGCTCGCGTTCGGTAAGCTGCCCGTGGAGAAAAGGACACCGTTGATAAATAAATCCATAAAAACGGGGGTAGATTTTCTTTTCAGCAAAGACCCAGCCACGGCAGAATACCCCATCGGTTATAGTCTAAAGCCGACCGGCAAGCCGAGCGGCAACTGGTGGAAATTCGGCTTCCCGAATTTTTATGTAGCTGACATCTTACAAATAGCCGAGGCACTTGTGCGTCTTGGTTACGGTCGGGACCCACGATTGGCTAATGCTTTGAAACTAATCCGTGATAAGCAGGATAGCCAGGGACGCTGGCTGCTGGAATATGATTATACCGGTAAGACCTGGGTAAATTTCGGCTCTAAAAAACAACCTAATAAATGGGTCACTTTACGCGCTTTACGTGTGCTTAATTCGGTTTAATACCTAAAGAAAGGCTTTTTCATGATTCACCGTCCTGAATTTTCGCCCGAATACTACCAAAAGTCCCTCGACATCCTGGAAACATCCCTGAAAAACCTGGATGCCTATCGCTCGTGGCGGGCTTTCGACCCCGGCAATAGCCACTCTGTGGACGAGCGTTACGCCGCCCTGCCCGCCCTCACCAAGGACGATATCCGCCAGTATTTCCCCAAAGGATTCGTGCCTCCGGTCAAGGATATCGAGGCAGGACTGAAAAACGGCGAAATCCATTACGTCAACACCAGTGGTACCAGCGACGCTTTCAGGGTGACCAACATCTGGAATCAGGAGTGGTGGGATGCCTCGGAAAGAGCGTCGTGGCAGTTCAACTCCCACGCCCTGCGGTTCGCCACCGGTGAACACCCGGAAGCTATCCTGGCTAATGCGCGTAACGTAGGTTTTATCTCGGATACAGCAGACCTCCCCTTCGAAAAAAGGCGTCTTTCGCGCTTCCTTTATCTCAATGAAAAAACCGAACCTTCACAGTGGTCAGCGGCGATAATGGATAGGATGATTAAGGAGCTGGATATCTTTAAACCGGCCGTGCTGGAAGCTAATCCTTCGCTGCTGGCTAAACTATGCCGCTATGCCGCGACGAAAAAGGAAAAGGTATTTCAACCGGGGCTGATTACGCTTACGTACGAATATCCTTCAAAGCTGCAATATAAGCAAATTCAGCGCGTTTTCACCTCGCCGATTGCCAGTTCTTATGGCACTACCGAGACCGGTTATGTTTTTATGCAGTGCGAAGCCGGCAAGTTCCACCAGAATAGCCAGTTCTGCCGCGTGGACTTTCAGCCGCTGGCACGTAAACACGGCGGCCCGGATATTTGCCGCATGTTGGTAACCACCTTTGATAACCCCTGGTATTATATGCTCCGTTTTGATGTCGGCGACTTTGCCCGCCTCGATAGAGAACAAAAGTGCACCTGCGGTAAAAATTCCGGTTTTATTGTTGATGCCATGGAGGGACGCTGGACTAATGTTACGCTAACCTGCGACGGCAAGCTGGTTACCCTCCGCCGCCTCGATGATGCTCTAGGCGAGCTCGATAATATCGATGAGTACCGTCTGGAACAGCCTTCAATCGGCGTCTATACTCTTTACCTCGTCAGTCAATGTCAGGATAGAGAAAAACTAAACGAAAAAGTTAAAGAAGTGCTACGCAGCGTCTATGGAGAAAAAGCCGAGATATCCATTGAATATCGGGATTTCCTTTCCCCGGAAGACTCGGGGAAATACTGCCTGGCAAAAGCGCTCTTCCCGATGAGCATCGCCAACTATCTGGATATGAAATGAAATATCCAATAAAATATAACCAACAGGATGGTTAATAGAATGGCGCAGAACACTAAACCGGTATTTCTCTTAGCCGGAGGGCGACATAGTCGCGGGAATAAGCCGGACTCCCTATTAGAGTCGGTTTTTCAGGCATACGGCATAAAAGCACCAACCATAGCTTATAGCGGCACCGCCAGCGGTGACGACCGCAATTTTTTTAAATTTATCGCTTCTGAAATTGTAGCGGCGGGAGCCGATAAAGTGACCCATGCTCTGATAGCGCCCCAAGGGGCTGACCTAAAGAAAGCGAAAGCTATCCTGGAGTCCGCCGATATCGTTTTTGTAAGCGGTGGCGATGTTGAAGCCGGCATGGAGATATTGCAGGAAAAGAAGATGATGGACTTTTTAACGGGACTTTATCGGCAGGGCAAGCCGTTCTTTGGTATCTCCGCCGGCGCTATCATGCTGGCGGATAAATGGGTACGCTGGCGCGACCCCAACGACGATAACTCCGCCGAACTTTTTAACTGCCTGGGCTTCGCGTCGATTATCTGCGATACGCACGACGAACAGGGAGGCTGGGAGGAATTGCAGGCGGCACTAATGCTGGAAAAAGAGGGGGGGAGGGGGTACGGACTAGCTTCCGGCTCGGCGGTTGTAGTAACTCCCGACGGTAAGGTGGGGCTGGTGGGGGGCATAGTTTATCAGTACGTGCACCGGGGGGATAAAGTAGTCAGAATAGAAGACATTCAACCGCAGTCGGAGACTAAATAAACAGTCTAGATGCTTACTCTAAGCGATACAATTGAAAGGATAATGAAAATAACCGCTAAGACGATAGTAAGCTGAAAGAGGGTTTTTTCCACGCCACGCTTGGTACGATAGACCGTATCCGCCTGGCCGAAGATGCCGCCTAGACCGCCGCCTTTCACCTGGAGCAGCGTGACAATTACCAAGGCTACAGCGACAACTATTTGCGCGACATATAAATAAGTGACCATTATTGTTTCTCCACCAATCCTTATTAAACTTCAGCCAGCTTCCGCTTTAGAACCTCATTAACAACCTGCGGATTAGCCCGCCCTTTGCTCGCCTTCATCACCTGCCCGACCAGGAACTTGAGAGCCATCTCTTTCCCCGCCTTAAAGTCGGCAACGGGCTGCATATTTGATTTTATCACTTCAGCTACTATTTTCTCAAGCTCGCCCGTATCGCTAATCTGGCTAAGACCGCGTTTTTGGATTATCTCCACTGCGCTCTGACCGGATTTAAACATTTCTTCAAGCACAGATTTGGCGGTGGCGGCATTTATTTGGCTGTGCGAGCTCAATATCAGGGCCGAAAGCATATCAGGAGTGACCTTCTTACGGAACGCTTCAACATCGATATTTTCGGCGTTGATAATACGGCTAACCTCACCTGATAGCCAGTTGCTGACCTCTTTGGGCGGCGCATCTTTACTGGCTTTCACACCCTCTTCAAAATAGTCGGCCATCGCTTTGGAGCTGGTGAGCAAATTGGCATCGTAAACCGGAAGGTCGTATTCGGTTATAAACCTATCGCGGCGGGCTTCCGGCAGCTCGGGGAGCTTTTTACGCACCGCCTCCACCCAGTCCCGCCCGATAGCTACCGGCGGGAGGTCGGGTTCGGGGAAATAGCGGTAGTCGTGGGCATATTCCTTGCTGCGCTGGGAGACGGTTTTGCCCTCGGCATCTAACCAGCCCCGCGTCTCCTGAACGAGCTTCTTGCTTTCCTCGGCGGCTTTACGCTGGCGTTTCGCCTCATATTCCATGGCGAGGTAGACTGCCTTAAAGCTATTCAGGTTCTTAACTTCTACCTTGGGTCCCAGCTCGGTGCTGCCTACCGGTCTTATGCTGATATTGGCATCGCAGCGGAAGCTGCCCTCTTCCATATTGCCGGTGGAGACGCCCAGGTACTGTAAAATGCTGCGCAGTTTAACGAGGTACTGGCGAGCTTCCTCCGGTGAGCGCAGGTCCGGTTCGCTGACGATTTCCATCAGCGGCACGCCGGAGCGGTTGACATCCACCAGGCTGTAGTCCTCACCGTCGGGTCCGGCGCGGTGTAAAAGCTTGGCGACATCTTCCTCCAGGTGGATGTGGTTGATGCCGATTTGCTTCGTAACGCCATCAACTTCAATAGTAATATAGCCCTTTTTGCTGATGGGAGCATAAGCCTGTGAAATCTGGTAGCCTTTCATGAGGTCGGGGTAGGGATAATTTTTGCGGTCGAATTTTGTAAAATCGGACACAGGGCAGTTCAAAGCCAGAGCGGTCATCATCGTGTATTCCACCGCCTGCTTGTTGATAACGGGGAGGACGCCGGGCATGCCCAGGCAAACGGGGCAGACATGGGTATTGGGGGGCGCGCTGGCGTAATCGGCGCTGCAGCCGCAGTACATCTTGCTTTTAGTTAATAGCTGGGCATGGACTTCCAGCCCGATGACAGTTTCGTAGTCCATAGCTAAACCGGTTAAAAAATGACATATAAAGTATAACAACAAAGCTGGAGCGTGGCAAGGAGTGCAATTCAACAACGTAACTTGACGCTATTGACGGGTTGCATTTATTTATTTATACTATCAGAATCATCATCGCAGGAGGTAGGCATTGCTTAAAAAGCCATTAATACAGCGCTTGTGACCCCCCTGGGGACGACGCCAAAGCCAGTGAGGCGGAACATACACTTACCGGTGGAAGGTGGGGAAACCTGTCTTACAGTGACCGCTATAAATCCACAAAAGCGGCCGAGGTACGGATTCAGGGATGCAATAAGCCCTGATGAAGCAGGAACCGGAAGTAGTCGTTCTGACAAAATCGGGACGGCAAATCTGTCAATGGTTCAGCTAAGCCTGGGATAAAGAGAAGAAACGGTACCCGGACCCCTTTGTTTGAGTAAATTCAACACTGGGAGTTCGGGCCATGAGCAGAAAAAAAGAGAATACCGGATTTATTTGTGAGAATTGCGGCCAAAAAGTAATGCCTTTAGATAACGGCAGCTACCGCAATCATTGTCCATATTGTTTATATTCCAAACATATAGATAAAAAACCAGGCGACCGCGCGGAAAATTGTGGCGGACTAATGATACCCACGAGGCTGAAATACAAATCGGGCAAGGGATATCAGATTATCCACCGGTGCATAAAGTGCGGGGTAGAGAAGGTAAATAAAATCGCCGAAGATACAGAACAGCCGGATAATATCGAAATTCTAGCAGGTCTGATCAAATAATAGGAATAAGCAAGTTATAAAAGACGGCCTCAAATATGCTATAATTTCTACGTCAGCTTGGGGCCGTAGTTCACTCGGGAGAACGTCGCGTTTGCATCGCGAAGGTAGGGGGTTCGAATCCCCCCGGCTCCACCAAAGGTCACTTTTGTAAAACCGGCTTGCTCCCTCTCTGAATTATCTGTTTTTACTAAATTTAACCGGCAAAGAACCTTTCGTGACTTCAAATCCTCCGCTGGTAAAATCTGAATTCCCAATCTAGCTACTAGGTCAGCCCTTTCTTCAAAAGTCGACTCATGCAAGTTCCGGTCACGGAATTCTTCCAACTCTTGCCACAGCAATTTAGCTTCAACAGGACTAAGACCTCTATTATCCATTTGTTCACGAAGTCTCACAATCTCTAACTCTGCTTTGGTAATAGTCTCACGATGTTCAGCAAGTTTCTTCTGGGTCTCTTCAGAAGTATAGAAACCCTTTTCCCACCCCTCCTGTACTTTGGTGACCTTCGCTTTTACTTCGTTGATCTTAAACTGCTCCAGTCTGATAAGCTTTTCCAAGTCTACGCTTTGAGATAATTCTGTAACTAACTGCTGATCTAGCCAGGCGTCATTACTCAGCATGGCGGAGATTTCTTCCCAGATCTCGTCGTCCCAGGTACCAGGGATAAAACGGCTGTAGGTGCAGGGATTAGTAATCCAGGGGCAGTAATGGGCTCGACAGTAATAATAAACCTGGTCACCGCCGTCCTTACGAAGGACTGACATCGGTTTCCCACATTTAGGGCAAAGCATCCTGGTACGGAACAATGCCTGTATTCTTTTACCCTGCTTGCCCCTACCGCGGCCCCTCTCCCGCAGATTATTATTGGCTTTTAACCAGAGGTTCTCGGTAACCAGGGAAGGGACTTCATAAACTACCTTTTCCTGCTCGGGCTTGGGACGAATGAGTGTTTTCTTAATCCCCAGAGTTAAGTCACCTAGGGGCCTATCCGGATTGGGAACCCGACCATTGGCATTATAATAAGCTTTGCCGGTGTAACAGTGGCGACTAACCAGTTTGATGACAGTCTTGGGAGCCCAAGTATTCCGGTAAGGCGGGTGAATCTTGAGTTCATTTAATTTACTAGCCACCCAATAGGCAGTACGCCCTTCATCTCCGATCCAAAGGAAAATTTGTTTGACTACCCAGGCCGGGCTTTTTACTACTGGTTCGCCATCTGGTCCTAACTGGTCTATTTCCCACCAAGCTTTGAGTACTTTAGCACGGCCAGTACGAGATTCAATAATTTTATCCGTGCGGTATATATAGCCATAAGCCGCACGGTGAGCTGGGGCTTTACCCGCCAGTACCCGGGCGATATTTCCGGCTAGGGCATTATCCTGATTGCATTTGACTCTAAGAGCGTTGGCTTGTGCCTGGATTAAGCGGGTAGTCTGGCTGGCCCAGTCTCGACCACTAGGGGCATCCCCGTAGATCAACTCGACTCCGTAGTACAAGCATTCTCTCTCCAGAACCAGTTGATGTAGCGTGTCATCGGAAAGTCGTCCCTGGGAAGGAATCAGAACACCCCCAATACGCCTACCGGGAATTAGTTCCGTTCGCAGTCGGATGATACCCGAACGATTGAAGTCCTCGCTGGTGCTGGCGTCATAAATGATGTATTCACAGGGAACAATCACGCCCTTTAACTTGGCTAGTTTAGCACAGGTCAATAGATACTCTCCCAGGCGGTCATTTTCAGCTTGTTCTTTGGTCGACTGTCGGGTGTAAGCCACCCACCAGTCCTTACGTTTCAAATCGCATTTAGCCAGACCGAATCCCTGCTCGTAACCGGCTGCTTTTGCTGCCTCCAAAATGTATTTATATAATCGTTCCTTATCCATAACCTTATTAGTTGCCATCTTTCACCTCCTGAACAGCCATTTATTGACACTATCGTCATTTTCACCTGGAATGGGTGATTGGGAAAACTCCCAGCGGGAGATCGCTTCCTCGATCTCGTCTTGCCCCTTCATTATGGAGCACGACCAAAGTGTACGCATCTTTAGCGCAGTCTCAATTACGCGTCCTTTAGACGTTTCACTGCCATCACCGTATTGTTTGATAGCGAGTTGGTTAATCTGTTCAAGCATTTCATCACTTATGTTTATTTCCACTTCCGCCATTACAGTACCTCACGTACCGCTTTATTGCATCTCGAGCAAAACGGCCTAATGCCCTCATACCTTCACCGGGCCAGATCTGCTCAATGCAAGCCATAACAACTGGAATCAAGTCGTCATTTATAATCACTCTCAACTTTGCCATCGTTATAACAATTTATTAAAATTCAGAATCACAATATAGTGTTTGTTATTTATCCTCTTCTATCTTGAACCGGAGTTTAAACCCCGATTCTTTTAAATTTTGGAAAACCTCGGGCTTTAGTTGGTATATACCTCGTCTGACTGTCTCAAATC
This sequence comes from Dehalococcoidales bacterium, assembly GCA_050014095.1. Taxonomy (GTDB): domain Bacteria; phylum Chloroflexota; class Dehalococcoidia; order Dehalococcoidales; family RBG-16-60-22; genus RBG-13-51-18. The sequence continues at coordinate 440,979 of JBEKDZ010000001.1, forward strand.
GCCCGTCAGCGTGTAGTACAGCAGTGAGATTTGCTAATGGATCCTTTCCTCCAATTTCCAACCCGTTTTTATTTAAATAATCGTAAATATCAGGTATGGCTGCCTCTTCATTTTCTTGTTCATTAAAAAAGCAAACCAATGCTGCTGGTACGGTCATATACGCATACTTACCCTTCTTTAGCAAGTCAATAGGAGCAATGGCTCCTCTATTCTGTGATTCGCTCATTTGATTTCTACCAGTATCAAGGAGACTTTTAACCAATTCAACTAACCTATCATAAAAAGAAATTTCTGAATCTATCTCTTGTATCTCTTGTTTTAGTGTTTCTCTCTTTTTCTCAAGGGCAGTTCTTTTCGGCACAATCTGGCTTATTAATTCTTTTATCGTTAATTTAGAATCATTACTTTCAATATCGTCCATAAATTCATCCTCTATGAAACATAATAGTACTTATCTTATATTCTGTCAATACCTAATGACAATTATTATGAGACCGGAAATATCATTCGAAAAGACAACAGCTTTGAAGTGAATTTTTTGTAACCGATAATAACCCTAACCGATTAACTCCGCGAGGATTTTTACACTGATTGTGTAATTGCCGTAGCTACAAAAGGGGCAGCACAGAAAAACCTTTTTTTATCAGCTATTAGTCGACTATTATATTAAGTCACAAAAAAGCTTTTGTTAGTTACGCTACACATTCTGGACAAAGGTGACGCCCGCTACACGATCTACTTTATTATTTGATAACGATGAACAAATGTATTGAGCTTAATTTTTCCCCCGAGGATCAGGTAGTTTTGAGTATTGATTTCCAAGATTTGTAGTGTTAATATTAGTGGACAATGGCATACCTGCAACGATCTTAGGGGTTCTTGAGGCTGAGTAAGAATTATAAATCAATTAGAAAGGGGGATATATCGTAAGAAAGAGGCTAGTAAAATGTAAGTCTGAATGCACTTCAGAAGTATCATGATTTTTCTCCTCTACGTAATTCAGGTAATAATTGGGGTACAAAAGGAGGTATCATCCAACCATGAAACGATGTTTACTAGTTATCATCGCGCTTTGTTTGATAGGCACGCTGGCCTTTACCAGTTGTTCCAAAGAAGCAGAGGCGCCTCAAACGTTGAAAATCGGAGTATTAGCGGACCTTTCCGGCTTTCTTTCTGTATTTTACATCGAAGCGGTTAACGATATACAGATTACAGCTGACTACATCAATGAGAAGGGCGGGGTCACCGTTGATGGGAAAAAATATAACATTCAACTGGTGGTAAGAGATTCGAAAAGCAGCCCTGACGGAGCCTTGGCTGCAGCCAACCAGCTTATCTTCCAGGACCAGGTCAAATATGCCATAGGCCCCATTGCTTTTGAAGGAGCCGCAACAACCCCATTATTTGAACAGAATAAAGTACTACATATCTTTAACACAACTACAACCTCACGCCTGGAAATGGGCCCTGATTGGCCTTATGCCTTTACCGCCGATGATTCAGCACTGGATTTCTCAACGGTAGAATTTAAGATTGGTAAGAAGGAATTCCCGAATGCGAAGACCTGTGTAATGATTTTACCCGACGACGGCACTGCACCTTATCTGATCCCGAGTGTAACACCCATATTAGAAAGTATGGGTTATAAAATTCTGAACGACGGCCAGGCCGTTCTCTATCCTAACGATATGCAGGACTTCTCCCCCGTAGTGAGCAAGCTCAATTCAATAAATCCGGACATCATGTTCCAACCGGAGGCCGCTCCTCCAGCAGTGTATGGCATACTAGGGGGCATAAGGGCGCTGGGAAATCATGCCGTTTATATCGCTAGTCTATTCCCCGGCGACCCAAATAATGTAATTACGGCGGTCGGAGCCGATGCTGCCACAAACTTCGCTTTCTTAAATTATACGAAAGATGACCCGGGTCTTCCGCCGATCTTAAAAGAATTAATCTCCAGATTATCGCCGAAGGCTCCATTCTTTACCTTTACATTAGGCAACTGCTTGATGGCATTAACCAATGTTATGAAACAAGCCAATAGCCTGGACATTGATGCCATAAAAGCCAAATGGGAATCATTAGATACCATTGAAAGCGTCTATGGAACAGGTAAGGTTGGTGGAGAAAAGACATACGGAGGGCGTCACAGCGTAACATTCCCGATGCCGTATAATATGGTGATGAATGGAAAGGTTATCAAAGACCTACCATGGATCGATCCGGGCGCAACACCCTAATCGTATAAACAGAGTTTTAACGATGCTATGGCGGGGAAACGACCCCGCCATAGCAATTGAAATTGTCAATACGATTGGTTAGACTAGAGAACGAGAAAAAGGCTACCTGTATATGACTTTATCCCGTTTCAAACTACATATAGCCTAAGCAACAAATTAACGCTCCAAATCAGGATTTTAAATTAATCCCGGAAGTTGCTCATGTGGAATTATTCATACAAACCGTAACCAACATGTTAGTGCTGGCTGCCGTATATATATTGGTCAGCCTTGGATTTGCTTTCCTCTTTAACATGCTGGGGATTTTCAACGTTGCCCACGGCTCGATATACATGGCAGCGGGCTATCTCGGATATTTGTTTATCGAGGCATTGGGTTTAAATCAATGGCTCGGCTTAATAATAGTGGTTATTTTATTTGCTGCTTTGGGATTGTTCCTAGAGAAGTTCTGTTTTCGTCCCTTTATTGGAGATTTTAATCGCCAAATTATGATCGGGGTAGCGATTATCGCGATTTTAGAGACATCCGTTAATATTTTAATAGGTAGCCAGATGTACATAATCCCTACTTTCGTGGAGGGAACTCTTGAAGCCGGGCCATATTCCGTCTCGTGGGACAGAATATCGGCCTTTGTGTTGGGAGGAGTACTTCTTGCTTTAGTCATCCTCTTTGTCAACCGCACACGGTGGGGGCAGCAAATGCAGGCCATTACCCAGAATATGGAGGGTGCGGCTTTGCAGGGCATCAACATTCACCGTATTTCGGCTATCGTCTCCGCGCTGGGTTGCGCTCTTGCAGCGATCGCTGGCATACTGATGGGCTCTTTGTATACTCTTGACCCGTTCATGGGGGATAGTACGCTAATCAAAATCTTGATCCTGATTATTCTCGCCGGAGTAGGCAGTTTTCAGGGTGTCATTTTTATGGGTCTTTTACTGGGGGCTTTGTATGCCATTTTACCATTACTCATTCAAGGTGCTGCCAGTGATGCCGTGGCTGTAATAATCATCCTTATCATATTACTTATCAGGCCACAGGGATTTTTTGGACATGAAGTAGCATGAAAAGAAATGGAATAAATAAATGGGTCAAGCCTATGGCTCTAATGGGGCTGATTATCATATTGGCAATTCTACCACTTTTATTCAGCTCACCTTATCTACTCCACATTCTTATCCTGACATTTATTTATACCGTAGGTGCGGTTAGCTTCCGTACCATAACTATTTCCGGACAGTTCCCGCTAGCCCACGCAGCCTTTATGGGTATTGGTGCCTATACTGCCGCGATGGCATCTCACTATTTGACCTGGTCACCATGGATTACTATTCCAATGGGAGCGTTAGCCGCCGGAATTATCGGCATCTTGTTCGGATACCCATTTGCTAGATTGAGAACTCTGTATTATGCTATGGGGAGTCTTTTCTTTGGAGTGGCTATAACCTACATCGTGCAATCTTTTGGGATTACCGGAGGTTACATAGGACTCACAAAAATCCAGCCATTATTTTCCAGCATCAGTAAAGTCCCCTATTACTATTTCTTTCTAGTATTAGCCCTGGTCTGTGCAGTTGCGCTGTATCGGTTTGAGTTTAGTCGCATTGGCACAAATTTAAAAGCAATAGCCCAATCTCATCTGCTAGCCTCAAGCGTGGGCATCAACGAAGTCCGTTATCGCGTTCTTGCGGTAGCGGTAGGTTGTTTTTTTGTCGGGTTAGTTGGAGCTGCGTTCGCCCACTATAATGGGATCGTAACTCCTTCTACCTTTGATTTATCAGCAACACTTTGGCTCGCGATGTACGTTTTAATAGGCGGCATAGCCAGCTTTGCCGGGCCGCTCATTGGTACACCAATCCTTTATTTTATCCCACAATACTACTTCTCCGATCTTAAATCCTATTCCCCTTACATTCCAGCGGCTATTTTAATTGTCATTGCGTACTTTATGCCCAAAGGGCTGGCCGGTTTATTTTGTCTGCTCAAGACCCGCTATCTAGACAGGATTAATGGAAGAAGCAAGTGAAAGGGGAGCGTCATTGCTGTTGGAAATTAATGACCTAACTAAATATTTTGGCGGATTGACTGCGGTTAATCATTTCGATATGTATGTCAATCAAGGGGAGATTGTGGGCTTGATCGGACCCAATGGAGCAGGTAAATCCACTGTCTTTAATCTTATCACCGGTGTCTTTCCAGCCAGTAGCGGTCAGGTTATATTTGAGGGGCAAGATATTACCCGCAGGAAGCCCCATCAGGCGGCGGCACTGGGGATTGGACGCACTTTCCAGCTTAATCCTCTGTTTGCCGATTTCACCGTGTTACAAAATGTTACTTCATCTTTCTATCTGCACCCCCATTCCAGTTTCTTCGATATATATTTCAATACCCCTACTTATCGAAAAAATGAAGCCTATATCCAGGAACAGTCCTTGGAGATACTACGGCTGGTAGGTTTGGAGAAAGTGAAAGATGAGTTGGCAAAGAACTTGCCTCACGGCTATCAAAAAATGTTAGGAGTAGCTAGAGCTTTAGCTACTAATCCAGTACTTCTGTTGTTGGATGAGCCGTTGGCGGGGATGAACCCTTCAGAAATCGAATTCAGCTTGAATTCAATCCATAAGATGCGCGAGCAAGGGATGACAGTATTGATCGTAGAACATAATATGCAAATACTGGATTTATGCGATCGGGTAGTAGTAATCAGCTTCGGACAAAAGATTTGTGAAGGTCTGCCGAAAGAAGTTCGGGAAAACAGAGAGGTGATCTCAGCCTATCTTGGTGGTGAACATGCTGGTTGAAATAACGAATGCGACGGTCTATTATGGTAAATCCATAGCGATCGAGAACGTTTCGGTGGGAGTTCCGGAGGGAGCCATAGTGAGCATTATCGGGGCTAATGGTGCCGGCAAAAGCACCGTTTTAAGAGCCTTAACCGGATTGGTACCTTTACGCAATGGAGAAATTATTTTTCAGAATCAGAAGATTAGCGGAAAAGAAACATCGGAGATTGTTAAAAGAGGGATCGTGCTGATCCCGGAAGGCCGCCAGTTGTTTCCGTATATGAGCGTCTTGAATAATCTTAAATTAGGTGCAACGTTACGCCGCGATAACACTGGTATCAAAGAAAGCCTGGAATACGTTTACAAGCTCTTTCCCGTTTTGCGAGAACGGTCCAGCCAACAAGCCGGGACCTTAAGCGGGGGTGAACAGCAAATGTTGGCGATAGGGCGCGGTTTAATGGCTAACCCCAAGTTGCTGTGTATGGATGAACCATCTCTGGGCTTGGCACCTATCGTGGTGGAGCATTTGGGAGAGGTAATCAAGGATATCAATAAAAGGGGAGTGAGCGTGCTGCTAGTGGAGCAGAACGTTCATTTGGCTTTAGGAATAGCCAGCCGTGGTTACATTTTGCAGGTGGGGCGGGTGGTACTGGAAGGCGATATTGAAATGATAAAATCCAGCGATATTGTTAAGAAGGCCTATCTAGGCGGCTAGTCTCGCTAAGCCAAGAGGGTTTCCATCAGAATGTGTTCAAAAGAAGAAACAAAATTGGATAATATACTAAGTATGGTTAGGGCGGGCAGATTTGAACTGCCGACATTGTGAACCCCATCTAGCCCTTGAAAAAGGCGGAAGCCGCTTGCCTCCTTTCTGAGAGTAGCTTATCAGCTGGTTGGTTAGATGTCAACATAGCTAAAACTGGAAAAATAACTAAGTAAAATTTCGCTATCTTCAAATCTAACGGTGTTTGTTTACATATGGAATTATAGTTTTACCGAAGCTATCGGACCTATTCTCCAATAGTTCCTATATTGCATAATCAAAACAAGTGTGACTTTGCCTACACAAAATGGACTTTTATGACCGTCCCAATTTACTTTTTTTTACTTGGGCTAACACTCTGTGTATTTGTGTAACGAGATTTACTTACCTGCCAAAACGTCATGCAACATCTCTTCCATCTGGATAACACTATATGGCTTGGTAACTACAGCGCTGAAGCCATATTTCTTATACTCAGACATGATCGGGTCGGTGGCGTAACCACTTGAAACAATTGCCTTAACCTTGGGGTCTATCTCGAGTAGATTCTTCACGGTTTCCTTTCCTCCCATCCCCCCGGGCACCGTCAGGTCCAGGATAACGGCATCAAACGGCTGTCCCGACTCTCTAGCTTTCCTGTACAGTTCGACTGCTTCGGCACCATCTTTGGCGGGTTCTACATAATATCCGGCAAGGGTTAGCATTTTGAGGAGCATAGCCTGGATAATCTCCTCATCATCCATCACCAGAATCCTGCCTTTCCCATGTATAGGTTTTTCCCGCACCGATTTCTTTTTTACCGGTGTCGGTTTACTGGAAGCTGGAAGATAGATATGGAAGGTTGTACCCACATTCTGCGTGGACTCGGCGGTAATATAGCCAGTGTGATTTCTAATAATAGAGTAGGTTGTGGCTAAGCCCAAGCCGCTGCCTTTCTTTTTGGTGGTATAATATGGCTCGAATATCCTAGCGAGCTGCTGTTTTGACATGCCAATCCCTTCATCTTTTATGTCTATCTGCACGTAGTTGCCTTTGGGTAATGGCAGGGCTCCCAGTCTCTGGATTGCCGTGTTCCTGGCGCTGATATTCAGTGTTCCTCCGGCAGGCATGGCTTGATCGGCGTTGATAACTATATTCTGGATGACCTGGATCATCTGACCCTCATCAACCTCCACCCCCCACAGGTCTTCTGGCAGGGATAACTCAAGCCTGATATTTGAGCCCCTCAGAGTAAAAGCGGCTGTTTCCTTGACCAGTTCGGAGATAGAAGCAGGTTTTTTAATCGGTACCCCACCTTTGGAGAAAGTCAGTAATTGCTGGGTTAAATCTCTGGCTCTTACCGAAGCCTTGTCTGCTTCGTCCAGCATTTCGAAAGCCTTGCCCTGTGGCTCCACGTACCTCCTGGCCAGTTCGATATTACCCATAATTGCGGAGAGAAGGTTATTGAAATCGTGGGCAATGCCGCCGGCCAGGATGCTTATTGATTCCATTTTGGCAACTCTTAACTGCTCCTCCTGCAGTCTCCGCAATTCCGTGACGTCGGTAAAGAAACCGATGTTGCACTCTCTTCCGTCGATGATGGCTTTGGCAGCGTTGATATCCGCATAGATTATGGTGCCATCCTTTTTCAAACAGGGAAGAGCCGACGACAATGTCTTTTCTCCTTTTGCCTGGGCATTAAATTCAGCAAATACATGCTCTAATGAGGCTTTAGGATGAATATCCTCTACATTCATTTTTGTCAATTCTTCTCGACTATAGCCTAACATTGTACAAATGGCTGGATTGGCGTATTTTTGTTTCTTGGTTTCGATATCGACTATAAGTATCCCCTCAGCCGCCGATTCGAACAGAGTTCTATATCTTGCCTCCGACTCTCTTAGTGCCCCCTCAGCCTGCTTGCGCTCAGTGATTTCTCTTCCTAGGTCAAGCATCTTCTTTTCCAGCTTTTCCACCAGACGCTGGCTGTAGAGCCTGAAGACTTCTGTCTCCTCAGTCACAACGGGCTTCTTCGCTACCAGCCTACCTTCTTCAGCACGCCGAACCACGCCTCGTATGACGTTCATGAACTCATCTGGCTCAACAGGCTTTCGGATGAATTTATCGGCACCTAGCTTTAAGGCGAGTTCCTCATCCTTCTCATCTGTATAGGTAGCCGTATAGAAAACGAAGGGGATATGCTTCAGTTTTTCGTCTAACTTGCACTCACGGCAAAGCTGGAATCCGTCCATTACCGGCATCAGTATATCTGAGATGATCATGTTAAAACTGTTGGCACGGAGTTTCTCCAAGGCTTCGGCACCATCTACAGCGGAGACAACTTCATAGCCGCTAGCCTTGAGCAGTGTCTCCAGCAGATATAGGTTCTCTTTGTTATCGTCCACAATAGTTATTTTCATCATTAACCGCCCCAATCACAAGTCGAGCACGTTCACATGTATTTCCGTATCTCGGAGATGAACGTATCCGGGTTGATGGGTTTTTCAATATAACCAGTGCAACCTGCAGCTAAGGCTTTCTCTCTGTCACCCGTCATCGCATAAGAAGTCATGGCAACAATGGGGATTCCGTGGTCCACTTTCGACGCTCTTATCCTTCTAGTAGCTTCAAGACCATCTATATCTGGGAGTTGAATATCCATGATTATCAAGTCCGGCTTCTCCTTAATTGCTAACGCCACGCCTGTGGTGCCGTCCCTAGCCTCGATGACCTCATAGTGATTCTTCTCCAGCATGAACTTGACTAGATAGAGATTGGTCTCGTTGTCTTCAATCAGCAGCACTCTTTTCATTTCCCTGTTTCTCCCTTATACTATAGTTGTATTGTAAGAATAAACTCGCTTCCCCGACCATATTCGCTCTTTGCCGAGATATTTCCCCCCAAAAGGGTGGCCAGCTTCTTGGCGAGGTGTAGCCCCAGTCCGGTCCCCTCGCGACTCCTAGTAAGGGACATGTCAATTTGCTGGAAGGGCTGGAAGAGCTTATCCGTGTCCTCCTTTTTTATCCCTATCCCCGTATCGATGACCCGAATCTCCACATTACCATCCCTTGCCATTTTGGCGGCAATTTTTACACTTCCCCGGTCGGTGAACTTGATGGCATTGCTGACAAGATTCATCAAGACCTGCTTTACACGTCTCCTGTCACTGAGGAGCAAGATACCTTCAGGCACTTCCGTGAGAAGCTCCAAGTCCTTTTCACTCGCCGCAGGTGAGAAGGCTTCAGCTACCTCTTTCACCACATCGTCGAGCCTCATCTCTTCAGGCGAGAGGTCTACCCTTCCAGCCTCTATCTTGGATACATCCAGAACATCGTTGATTAAGCTCAGAAGATGGTTGGCGCTGTTCTTCACCATGGTGATCTGTTTTCTCTGCTCTTGGTTGATCTCCCCGGACATACCCTGAAGGATTATGCCGGTGAAGCCGATAATAGAGTTCAGCGGCGTCCTGAGCTCATGACTCATGCTAGCCAGGAATATAGATTTGAGACGGTCTACTTCTTGAAGGCGGATATTTGCTTGTTCAAGTTTCCTGCTGTTTCCTGCAAGCTCTTCCTCCATTCGCTTGCGCTCGGTGATGTCCTCGATGGCAAGGAGGATTATCCGTTCTTTGCCCAACACTCTTTGAATTTGCCGGGCATTCAAAAGCATTATGCGCCTGCCAATGGTAGCAAAATCGTGTTCAACCTCATAGTTATCAAAGGTTGTCTTTTGGGGAAGGATGGTTTCCAGCAGTTCTCGCAGCTTGGGGATATCCCACTGTTTATTGCCTAGGTCATATATAAGCTGTCCCACAGTCTCTTTGGGGTTTACCTTAAAGACTTCATAGAAGGAGCGGCTGACGGAGACCACTCTTAAATCTTGGTCCAGAGCTATTAAGGGTTCACGCACGGTGTTGATGATACTCTCGGCGTATTCGCGGGCTTCATCTTCGGATATTTTAGTTGCTTCCAGTTCTTTATGGGCTTTTTCCTTCCGTCGCTTAAAGACCGACTTGATTCGTTCTAACACTGTCATCATGCACCTCATTCATTGCCGCTCGGCTCTCTACCAACACAAACTGCAAAAGGCACCAATGGCTGCGTAAAGCAGCGATTCTGGTGCCCTTGTTTCATCCACTATCTCCCACCTCAACCGCCTATTTTAAACTATTTTACATATTGTAATGATAATTTAGTTCTTATCCATGAAATTGTCAATGTCTAGAGTATTAACCATGGGCACACGTCTGCTACGATGCTTGCTTTAAAACTTCATCTTCTATCCCTCGCTACGGTGTAACATTCAGCCAGAAGGTAAAGCCCCCTTTTTATCCCTGGTATATTGGCTTCCCAATATTAATGATTGAAGCCTCCCGATTTGGGAGGCTTTTTGTTTAACTTATTCTTCCTGTCCACCCCCAGGGATTACCCATAAACGAGCTAGTTCTTGGAATTTTACCTTATGACTTATCGTTCAATGGGGTGAGATTGCACAATAGTCAGAATTGTGTAGTCGCTTCGGGTCACCCGGATAGACACGGTGTGTCGAGACAGCCGCTCCAAAAGGGAGCCCCCTTGCTTGATATTGATAGAATGTATAAAATAAGCCTACTCAAAAGGATTACTTTTTTATATTCGACGATCTAACTCTATATGTAGTGTCACTACTGGGGGCAGGTCACTTTATCTGCGATGAAGGCTACTCGAAGCTTAATTGTCCAGGTTGTGGAATGAAATTTGACTGGGGAAAATATATTATTAAGACACCAGTCCTCTAATACAGATACCAATTAGTTAAAAGCTACACATCGTGCCTCAAGTGAAGTTCGACCCAACAGAAAAAATCATTCCTAATATTAATGATAATCTGATTATCTTATTATCTCGCATACCTCATTAACTGGCTTACGGTTGCTTATTAGTTGGTCGTTTAGATAGACCTCGTAAGCATTATCTCCGGCTATTTTGATTGTAGCTGAAGTTAGGCTGGAAATTATGGTTCAACGTTCAAGGTTACAGCTGGGCTGCTGGTTATTCCTGATAATGATGCTGAAATAGTGCACTGTCCAGGCCACTCCCCGGTAGCTAAACCCGATGGGGACAGATAAGCAATGGAGCTATCGGAGGTATTCCACGTTACCTTTGATGTAATATCTGCCATTGAGCCATCTGAATATTTTCCGGTTGCAGTGAATTGAAGTGTGGAATTCACCACTAAATTTGAGGAGGCTGGAGTCACTGCAATAGAAGATAATGTTATAGGTTGTTTAGATGCTGATGTCGGTCTTGACGAGCAAGCCGTCATGGTCAAACTTAAAATTACGATTAACCCTAAGGCAAGATAAAAAATAAATCGTATCTGTTTTCTTTTCATGATGTCAATCCTCTTGAAATAATTATACATTGCCTGTAATTCCTGGGTTTGAAGCTGTCAGATTTGCGTTGAGCTAAAATTGTTAAAATGAGTATTCTGTATCGTCCAAACTATTTGAAAAAGTAATTAAGATTATGATAAGGCATCCGAGAGCAAGAAACAACCATGGCAGCACCTATTTACGTCCGCATATTGCTTTCAGTTATCGGCCGCCAACTCCTGAAGCTATTTTAACTGAGGCAACGAGTTAGCAAGTGGTATCACTTCTGGGGGCAGGTCAGTAGAAGAGGAAATAAATGGCTATTCGAAAAAGTATGCAAGAAGAAATAGTTGTGTCAGGAACTAGAGAAGAATGGTTACAAAAGTGCGCCAAGGCATTAGAGTCGCAAGGCTTCACGAAAGTAACCACAAATGTGATCCTCTACCAAGTTGAAGCGAATTACAAGAAGGTCACCACATGGGGGACAATCTTGATCACACTGACCCCAGCTGGAAATGATACAAAGATCACAGCAATATCAACAGCCAATGTAGACAATATCTACGCCCTATTCAAGAGCCCTAATAAAACAATTCTTTCCAAGTTCAAGCAAGGCTTGCGATAACTACTGTCTAATATAACTCCAGCAGATATTTGAGAAAAACAAGAATTGAGATTTACTAATTAGCAACAGGGATATCAGTATTGGGTTTCTGCATCGGCGAGTTAGGATGTGGCAGCCATCAAGAGTGAAATTACCTAATAAATAAAAATGACAGAATCAAGTAAGCATCAATGACTTGCATAAAATGAACTGTGATGTCACAAGAAGCCATTTCGTTACCTCTAGGAACAAGAAGAGGCTGATTTCTCAGCCTCGCACTTTGCACCGTGTTGCCGCAAATTAATTCTTGGAAGTAGTTATTTGTTTAGCCTCCATATCTGTATGTTTAGATTGGCCGCAATACTAACCCAGACTATATACGGTATGAGAAGACCACCTGCTATAGACGATACGCCAAAGAACATAATAATGGTAACTAGTATGGCTATCCAAAGTAGAAAAATCACAACCATTCCACCGAGAAGGGACCTAAGCCCAAAGAAGATTATAGACCACAGGATGTTCAGGATTAGCTGAACCCAGAATACGATAAAAGCTACTATCACCCCTTCTTGACTCAGTCCTTCTCTCCAGACCAAGAAAACGGCTACACCCATCAAAAGGTAAAGGGTGATCCAAACGGGTCCGAAGGCAGAGTTAGGAGGAGTAAAGGATGGTTTCTTTAGGCTCTTATACCAAGTCCGGATTGCGGGTGTTGTAAAAATTGCACCAATGCCACCCGCACCTTCGCAGGCGACTATACTTACTACCAGCTTAACTATGTCTATCCAACTCATGTCTTCAAATATTAGTCTCTTCCGCTATCAAGCTTACTCAGTTCGCACAGGGTCTGTCAAACAAGTCATCGTTATGTGACTCTTGGTAACAAAAAGATGAATTGTTCAATAGTTTCAGGATTCCTACAGAGCGGACACGGGTTAGAGCATCTTTAAAAAGGGGATACTCTTGTTTGAACTTATAAGGTATATAATCACTATTACAAAAAAGACTTCTTTTTAACCTCGGAGTCTTATAATTTCACCTAAAAAAGAAAAATCTCTTTTTTGTTCATTAATGTTTCTAAAAATAACAGACCTTGGACTAGGATGATACATTGGTATAACTGTATAATTACCCCATTTTACTAGTTTCCGTACATCTTGTCGTAATTCAATATTGTGTGCTTCGATAATATTAAGTGAGTTTAATGCATACCTACCCAAAGGTACAATAAACTCTGGTCGGATAATATCAATTAATATACTTAAGTGGATCGAACAATTTAAAATTTCTTTTTTTGTCGGCGCTGTATTTTTACCTTTCTCATTTCGAGGGTTACAAAGAACGGCATTAGTAATAAATACTTGTTCTCTTTTTAATCCGGCGAATTGAAGCAATCTTTCGAAATTTTTTCCCGCCTGGTCGCCGTAGAAAGGGATACCAGTACGATCGGCACCTAAACGCCCAGGTGCTTCGCCAATAAATATCACTCTAGAGTGAATGTTACCATTTTTTTCACTTAATACCCTTATTCGTCCGTACATTCGTGTACATAAATTGCATCTATTTGCGTTTTCGATAAGCATCTCAAATTTCCGCCGTTTGTATGTATGAAGCATATTATCCTCCAATTACATTTTTTAAACAAAGCGGATCAGCTCTTTTATTTATATTACCATTTTCTATAGATTCTTGTTCAATCACTTTTTGAGCGAGACAACCTGACTTACATCTTTCTAAATTTTTACAATTCAAACATGGTTCTACAAAGGGTGTTGTTAAATAACGTCTAATGGCATTTAAATATTCGGATTTTTCCCAACATTCTTTTAAAGAATTCTCCAATATATTATTGTAATGATCATCTAAACCAATTTCGTTTGGCTCTATATTTTTAAAAGCATCACATGGATAAATGTTACCATTCGGACCAACACATAATGTTTTTTGGGCTGCAATGCAATCGATGTTAGCATTTAGCAGTAATATATTATAAGGTGATCCTAAACGAATATAGAAATCGTCCTGATCCTTGCATTTCATAATTATATTTCTCAATTCTACTGTTTCGGTATGATTTAGCATTTCATGACTCTTTTTTAGAATTATTCCACGTCCTTGAGGAACAAAACGAAGGATACTAACCTGTGAAACATCTAGAGATTTTGATAATTCAACGAGATCACCTATTTTATTAAAGTTTATCCTAAGAGGAACAAAATGAATTTCTTTTATTATATTGGTATTTCTTAATCCTCGAATCACAGATATAGTTTCATCAAAACTTCCCGATTTTCTTGTAATACTCTCATGTTGACTCTTGTCGGACGAATGTAAACTAAAAATAACTTTATTTAAACCGTATTTAGTTAATTCAATGATTTGTTGTGAACCATCTTTAGTAGAGTTTATTCCTGATGAGTATATCGTACTATATAATCCTAATGAATTGCATGTCTTAATAGCATCCTTTAGCCAAGGCCATAAAATGGGCTCTCCTCCGGAAAAAGCAATAGATTTCACATGATATTTTGCAGCTTGGTGGATAATAGATAATACTGAGTCAACATTTAATTGAAGAGAATTTTCTAAAGAAGCATCACTAGAACAATGAATACATGAAAGAAGACATTCTTTAGTCAACTCGATTTTGATTTCTTCCAGATCACCTTCTTTAGGAGGTTCATACATTTTTATAAAGTCATCAATGAATGGGCTTATGAGTATCAAATTCCAATGGCATTCCTTGTAATCCCCATTCATCTCGATTACTTAACCAAGATTCGAAAGCAGAAGCCAGTTTTTCGGAGAGTTTCATATGGCCTTGTCTTAAGCAACAGAGATTTTCATTTGTAGGTCTATATGGACGAAATTGCTTAGGAATTTTTATAGCAGCACTCCCGTAATACACAAATTCACGTGAAATAAGAAGTTGGTTTACGCTTGTATCCCGAGTAACATTGTTGATGTTTGGTTTACCATCTTCAAGACTGTGATGTGAATTATGTTGGATCCACACATTATTTTGTCGATGATAGATATTGTCACCATAGAGTTGCTTCAGGCTTCCATTTAACAAAGGTCGTTTATACGAGAATCTTTGATCGTTCCAGTAAGAATCATAATCCATTATCTCATCTACCTTCATGGCATATATTAGGTATCCTGAGAGATCATATTTTATTTTTGCACCGGTTCCAATCACCCAATCACCTATTGTAGCCCTAGATCGAATAAGTGGTTTACAGGTTGCTAAAGTGCAATACCCATAAAAAGGATTTGGTGCAAAACCATAGTCACGCGCAACAATATACGTAAAAAGTCTCATTAACACTTATACCTCTTAATGCGCCAAGTAGGATCTCTAGGATTACCAGTCTTCGGATCATCCCACTCTGTTAGCTTACCGTTGATTGCATCTACAACGCGTTCACCTTGCCAACCAACAATAGCCGCATCCCCGATTTTACCAAGCTCTTCAGGAATATCAGCATCTGTAGCTCCTTGTACAAATACACCAACTACTCGTTTATCATGGTCGACCGCATACTTAATTTCCCAATTAACGTAATCACTTTGGGTGGTATTGTGAGAAATTAATACAACTAATGTACTCGCCCAATCAATTTTAGGAGCTAGGATCTGGTACTTGATGTATTGCTCATTTTGGGCTTCGTTAGGTTTTTCATCAGTGATCGATGCATCCCGGACTTCCATCCCAGCCCTTGAAATGAGATCTTTAAGATTTGCAAGTAATGTATCGTCTTCATGAATATGAGAGATAAAGACGTTTTTTAAATCTGTCATCTAATTACCTCCTTTTATATATATTTGATTAAACCCTATATGAAAGCATATTGAACATGACATCTGAAGTGTTGTTGAGTCTTGATACTAATAACGAGCACCGCTGAGTTTCATAAGTTCTAGCCTATACTGCTCTAAATTACCTTGAAGTGTCTTTATTGCTTGCTTGAACTCGTATAATTTTGGCCATTCCTTTTCATATTCTACTCTGCTTTTTTTTACATCATATTTTGCTTCGTATATTTGTAATTCATGATGCCATTTAGTCAGAAATGGGCGTAATCCTCGATTTAAAAATCCTATCACTAACGGTGCAAGAGAATTTTCCCCATGGGCTATCGTTGGACCCGATTGGCTTAAAATCCTGCGTGTTTCTCCAAATAACGCGTAAATAGAACTTAAGGCTTCTCTAATAGATCCATATCGTGGATCAATTGGTTGGATAGGTACTCTTGTAGAAATTTCAATATATAGCGACCAAGCCGCACGTATTTCTGTTTCTTCTGGAATAAATGTTGCACTACCAACATATGGGACATTAAGAGTAACGCTTTGTAACTGCACTCTTTTACGTCCTCTTCGATTGAAAGGATTCCACATATTATTGATACCTCACTTCCTAAAAAGTATTAAGGTTCATTAATAGGACTAAAATGGGCTAACTAAAAAATATCACTTTTTATTCTCAACTAGAAAAATATAGTCTTTTTGGTAATACGGATTCTACACCTTATGTTAATATCACGCAAGAGGTCGTCCCTTGGAAGAGTCGTCTTATAACATAGTAATATTTTTATATACCGAAATGACTGAACAATACTGACAATTGTGCACTCTTAATAGAGATAATTACCCTGCCATTTAGATGTGACGGCACTTTGATTTCAGCCAGTTTTTAAAGGAGGTAAACTTTGCAGGAAATTAATGGCATCTTGAGCCGTGGCAATTTTAATAACTTTAATATGTGTGGCTATAGCCAGGGCATCCTGGTAATTTTTAACTGGTGAAAGGAAATATTCGGCTCCCGCCCGTTCCGCCGCTACTACTTTCTGCTGAACGCCTCCTATAGGACCTACATTCCCCTCCAAATCTATAGTTCCGGTGCCTGCAATCTCTCTCCCTCTTGTAAGGTCTTGACCGGTAACCAAGTCATAGACTCCAAGAGTGAATATCAGGCCTGCTGAAGGGCCGCCATTGACTTTCTTCGGCACAATTTCGACCGGAAACGGCAAAGTAAAACCGCTGTTATGCTGTACTATAGAAATGCCTATTCGCACTGGTCCCCCCGCCTTTAAGGGCTCCATCGTGGGCACACTTACAACCATTGTTTGCCCGTTGCGTTCGATTCTTAAATTAACGATTGACCCCGTGGGCAGAGATTCCAGCTGCTTAGTTAGGTCAGTTAGATAAATGACCGTGGTTCCATTGACTTCAGTAATAATATCGTCCGGCTGCAAGATTGTAGCCGCCGGACTTGAGGGCAAAATGGAAACGATACTAACTCCATCGTAATTAATTTCTACCGGATATCCTGCCAGGCGTAGACCCATGATTATTGCGGTTGTCTCACTATCCAGAAGCATCTGGTGATTCTCCTGGGAAACGCTTTGCGGTGTCTTAGTTGAGGGAACGATTTGCTCCTGGGCCTCAAGCTTTATTGAGTGGTCAAAATGAGCGTAGACCCATTCGCTAGCCAAGATAGGAGCCTGGGGAATAACGGTAGTCAGGATAAAGCTTCCGGTCGAGGAATGGCGGTATTGTGATGGCATTTGTACCATAGGTTCCACAGAGGCAGTGAATCCAGGAGCTTCAAGCCCTTCATTCAGGGGAATGAGGCTTAAAGTGACTGCCGCCAAAGGAAATAACAACAAGACCACAAGAGATGAGCGGATGACCATCGTCGGCAAACTTAATCGGGTTACCCGTTCACGCCGGTCCCATTTCCACGCTTTCCTAAGAGCCAGACTAATTACAATCAAAGCGCAAAAGATAAAAATAATCGCAGCGGTTTCCAGGCTAAAACGGGCTTGCTGAACGATTAAGATGATACCCCATATAAAAAGCCCGACTGAAATACCCCATCCGAGGCGGAGTGCTAGCCGTGTCGCTAAACCTGGCAGTCCTAATATTCGCCAGATAATAGCCCGTATGAGCCGGGCCCCATCGAAAGGGAATGCTGGAATAAGATTGATGGCCATTAATCCCAAATTGAAAAATATTAAAAAGAAAGCAACAATATTAGTAAATTGGTTTATCTGCAGATTCCACAAAATATAAAATATGACAGTCAGTAAGCAGTTTGCCAACGGTCCACTTAAAGCTGTAAGTGCTTCTTTACCGGCATCTGGCGCTGCTGGCCAGTATTGGGCTGGGTCACCCAGAGGACTTAAAAAAATTCGGTCAGGTAGATTATCGCCACTAGCTCTGGATGCAACCATATGAGCCAGATAGTGAAGGAACAAGGATAAGAACATGAGCATCAGAATAGCAAGAGAAATCGCCCAGACCTGAAAACTATTAAGTCCTGTACCCATGATGGGAATGTAAAATACAATAATGACCCACAACGAAACTGGAGCTATTAACAACCAGCTAGTTTCTAGTATGAAGTCAATGTGCCATAGTCGAATTGGCAAACCAGAGATAATGTGAGGTCTTATTCGCAAAAGAAAATACTTTAAATAACTACCCATCCGCAAGCTCATATGCCATCCAGTTTTTATAATACCGCTTATTATTCCCAGAAACCTTATTATTAATTATGACAGCGTTAGAATCAATTTAATAATCTAAATTTACGTATGCCAGCTACTACCTCCATCTTAATTATAAGGCTCGTAACACCAATTAAATACAAGCCCAACTTGAACAAATCTCGGTTTTGTTCAACCTCGCTTCATCCAACAAAAAGTCGTAAGGTAAAATTTCAGGAACACGCTATATTATCGTTCTCTTCCCGCAGGAAGATTACGTTTTTTGAAGACAAAGACCATCTAATTTGCTACACTCCCTTTTTCGCTTTATACTAGGGCTTAGAGATGGCTAATGATAAAATACTCATAGTCGAAGATGACATTAACCTGCTGGAAGCGATTAAATATAACCTCCGCAAAGAAGGTTATAATGCCGTTACCGCGGGCGATGGCGAGCGAGCGTTGGAAGTAGCGCGTCAAGAAAAACCCGACCTGTTAATTCTGGATATAATGCTGCCTAAGATGAACGGCTTTGAGGTCTGTCGTATCTTGCGTAAAGAGATGACGGTGCCCATTCTGATGTTGACCGCTAAAGCCGACGAAACAGATAAAATCGTTGGACTCGAAATAGGCGCCGACGATTATATGACCAAACCTTTCAGCATGCGGGAGCTCATGGCGCGCGTCCGAGCGATGCTACGACGTGCGAAATTGAACGAAGCGCCGTCGGCAATATTACCGGCGTCAATAAAAATCAGTAGCCTGGAAATTGATACCGCACGCCACCTGGTGGTTTTATCAGGGAAAGCATTAGAATTATCGCCTAAAGAATACGACCTGCTCGTTTTTCTTGCCAGGAATAAAGGAATGGTTTTTAGCCGCGAACAGCTTTTGGAAAAAGTCTGGGGCTATGACTTCGCCGGCGATACCCGCACGGTTGATGTGCATATCCGCTGGCTTAGACGAAAGATAGAAACCGACCCCGCCCGACCCGAATACCTCGTGACGGTCCGGGGTACCGGCTATAAACTGGAGGGTTAGAACTTGCGCAGCTTCCAATGGCGTATTGCCGTCCCTTTCATTATCCTCATCATCGCTAGTATGGCTGTTTTAGGGATTTACCTTACCAGCTCGGTCAGGAACTCCCAGCTCGCCGACCTGCGTTTACATCTGGAGCAGGAGTCATATATTACAAAAGAAGCGGCTCTACCGTCGCTGCAGGGACAGGGCGATGCTCCTGACGTTCTGGCTAAAAAGCTGGGCAAAGAAATCGATAGCCGCATCACCATCATCGCGTCGAACGGCACGGTCTTGGGCGACTCGATGGAAGACCCCGCCACCTTGGAAAACCACAGCACCCGTCCCGAGGTAATAGACGCTTTAGCTAACGGTATCGGCGAGAGCATACGCTTCAGCACCACTCTGAAAGAAGATATGATGTATGTGGCGTTGACGGTCACGAGCCAGGTTAAACTGCTGGGGATAGCTCGGGTAGCGCTGCCGTTAACGACGATTAACAGTTCGGTAAATCATGTAACCTGGACAATTATCTTGGCGACTATCATCATCGCGGTACTGGCGGTACTGGCAGCCTGGCTCATCGCGCGGATAACGACACGGCATATCCGGGAGCTCACCAGGATATCGAAAAAGATTGCCGAAGGGCAGCTGGGACAAAAGATAAAAATAGTTACGCAGGACGAAATTGGCCAGCTCGCCCAGGCTTTTAACGAAATGTCCGACAACCTAAATACTACCGTTGCTACCATCTCAACCGAAAGAACCAGACTTGCCAACATCCTCGCTAGCATAGCCGACGGCGTTATTATAACGGACGCCGATGGCAGTGTCGTGCTGGCAAACCGGGCCGCCGGTAAACTTTTTAATTTCAACCCGGCCAGCGCCGTCAATAAACCCGTTATCGAGGTCGTCCACGACCATGAAGTTGACGAGATATTAAAACAATGTCTGAAAACCGGCGCCGAGCAGACGACGCAATTCGAGTCTGGTATCGCCAAACGGTTCCTAAGGGCTATCGCCGTGCCGTTTAGTCAACAGGATAAACTGGGCGGGGTGTTGGTTTTGCTGCAGGACCTCACCGAGCTAAGAAATCTGCAAACGATGCGGCGCGATCTGATTGGCAATATCTCCCACGAGTTGAGAACGCCCATCGCTGGGATTAAAGCGATGGTGGAGACCCTAAAGGACGGCGCCATTAACGATAAGGAAGTCGCCGGCGACTTTTTAGCCCGAATCGAAAGTGAGGTCGACCGCCTTAGCCAGATAGTGGCGGAGCTTACCCAGCTTTCGCGCATCGAGTCCGGCGAGGCGGAGCTAAAGAAAGAACCTGTCAACCTTAATAATCTGGTGAATGAAGTCGTCACGGAGTTGACTCCGTTAGCCGAAAGACAGCAGATAAAACTTCTTAAAAAACTATCGCCGGATTTGCCATCCGTAATGGCGGATAACGACAGAATCCACCAAACGATTATTAACCTGGTGCATAACGCCATTAAGTTCAATAAGCCCGCCGGCGAAGTTACGGTTGCTACCATTTATGATGATAAGTCCGTTACTGTCAGTTTTACCGATACCGGCATCGGCATCTCCAGAGATGACCTGCCTCATGTCTTCGAGCGTTTTTATAAAGCTGATAAAGCCCGCTCCGGTGGCGGTAGCGGTCTGGGGCTGGCGATTGCCAAGCATACCATCCAGGCCCACGGCGGTGATATCCGCGTCCAGAGCGAAGAGGGCAAGGGCTCTACCTTTACCTTTACGCTGCCCCGCCAATAATCCCCCCAAAATTTAACCAAACCTTAACAATCCCTTAAACTGCCTTTAAACTCTACCCTTTAGACTATTATTAGATGGATAGCAAAAGGGTTTTATTCGTGTGTGTTCATAATTCTGGTCGCAGCCAGATGGCGGAGGCCTTTTTCAACCGCCTCGCCAGAGATAAAGCTACCGCTTCTTCCGCCGGGACCCAACCGGCTTCTAAAATCAACCCCACCGTAGTCCAGGTAATGCGCGAAGCAAATCTGGATATCAACCATCAACAACCTAAGATGTTAACTCTTGAAATGATGGAAAATGCCGACAGGGTTATCACGATGGGGTGCGGTGCAGAAAAAGTGTGCCCCGCCAGCTTTGTCCCCATGGAAGACCGGCAAATTGAAGACCCTGAAGGACAACCAATCGAAAAAGTTGAAGAAATTAGAGATATTATCCTCATGAAAGTCGCAACACTGGTTAAAGAACTATACACGGAAGGCTCCATTGTATCGAAAGGGGGTGAAAAATGAAAAATTTCACTCTAGCCTTGATTGCCCATGATGCCAAGAAAGAGGACATGGTGCAACTGGTAAAAGCTCATAAAGAAGCGCTCACCGAAGCAGATCTAATAGCCACGCGGAGCACGGGACAGCTCGTCATGGCGCGGACAAAGCTGCCGGTGACCTTGATGCAAAGCGGTCCACTGGGCGGCGACCAGCAAATCGGCGCCATGGTGGCTAACGACGATATCGGTGCGGTCATCTTCCTATGCGACCCGCTGACCACCCATCCCCACGAACCGGATGTCTCGGCCCTTTTAAGGGTCTGCGACGTTCACGGCGTCCCGCTGGCGACTAATATCGCGACGGCGGAAGCCATTTTGCATCTTATGGCGAAACACCCCGAGGCATTACACGGACATAACCTGGCCGCTGAATACCTCGATGAGATAGCAGCAATACATAACTAATAAAAAGGAGAAAAAGTTGTTCAGATTCAGTAAAAAACTACTCTTACCCCTCGCCCTCGTTTTAATTGTGGGCGTAACGTTTGCGGGTTGTAGCAGCACGGTAACTACTACTGCGACTACTACAGCAACCGCGACTCAAACAACAACGTCCACAGCTACAGTCACTACCACGGTTACCACGGTGCCGCAGGCAAAAAGTCTTAACGGCGCTGGAGCCACTTTCCCCCAACCCCTATATACCAAATGGTTTGATGTGTACAACAAACTGACCGGCGTACAGATAAACTATCAGGGCGTTGGTTCCGGTGCCGGCATCAATCAGATTACCAACGGCACGGTCGACTTTGGCGCCAGTGACGCCATCATGACGGCGGACCAGCAGACCAAGGCGGAAGTCGCGGGCGGCCCGATACTGCATATCCCGATGACCAGCGGCGCGGTAGCTGTCATCTACAACCTGTCTGGCATAACTTCCGGGACAATAAAGCTAACCGGCGATGTGCTGGCGAAAATCTACCTGAAGACGATAACAAAGTGGAACGACCCGCAGATTACCGCCCTTAACCCGGGCTTAAACCTGCCTGATACCGCCATTGCGGTGGTCCATCGGTCGGACGGTTCCGGTACGACCTTTATCTTCACCAACTACCTTGCCAAGGTAAGCAATGACTGGAGCACCAAAGTAGGTAACGCTACCTCGGTCAACTGGCCGGGCGATATCGGCGCGGAGAAGAATGCCGGTGTTGCCGGCGCGGTACAGCAGACCCCCGGCGCTATCGGCTATGTCGAGCTGGCTTATGCCATTCAAAATAACCTGCCCTGGGTATTGTTACAGAACGCCGCCGGCAACTATGAAGCTCCGAGCCTGGATGGAACTACCAAAGCCACCATAGGCGTCACGCTGCCCGACGACATGAAGATAATGATTACCAACTCCACCAACCCCGATGCCTATCCTATCTGTGGTTTTACCTGGATACTGGTTTATCAGCACCAGACCGACCAGGCTAAAGGTCTGGCTATCGTGAACATGCTCTGGTGGGCGATACACGACGGACAGCAGTATGGTGCTGCGCTTGACTACGCCGCTCTCTCCAGCGCTGCGGTCGCTAAGGCGGAAGCAGAGATACTGTCCATCACGTACAATGGTCAACCGTTACTCAGTCGATAAATCACCTAAATATCATATTGTTGTAGGGAATAGCAGGAAGGTTGCATACCTCTCCTGCATTTCCCTTTATTAAGAAGCAGATGGAAGAACGTAAAAAGAATGAATGATAACGAGACGAAAATGGTACCCGTGAAAAGGGAAAACAAGTGGCGGACCAATCGATTCGCGCATATCGTCGATAAACTCTTCCCTAATATGACACTGGTCTTTGCCCTAGTAATAGTGGCGATTTTAGTGGGTCTGATAATCGTTCTCAATACCGATGCTATCCCGGCTTTTAGCAAGTTTGGGTTTTCGTTTATCAGCAGCACATCATGGGACCCGGTCAAAGAAAACTTCGGGGCTCTCCCCGCCATCTTCGGCACTTTGTTAAGCTCATTTATCGGTCTCGTTATCGCCGTACCGATAAGCCTGGGGGCGGCTATATTTCTGGTTGAAATAGCGCCGACGTGGCTGCGAGGTCCGGCTTCGCTCATTATTGAAATGCTGGCGGCGATACCGAGCGTCATTATCGGTTTGTGGGGTCTGTTCGTACTGGTGCCCTTCGTGAGAAGCCCGATTGAAAGCTGGCTGGGAGATAAACTGGGATTTTTTCCCTTTTTCCAGGGACCACCCTTCGGCGTGGGTTTTTTAGCGGCGGGTATGATTCTCGCCATCATGGTAATCCCGATTATTACCGCGGTGAGTCGGGATGCCATCCGGGCGGTGCCGGACCAGCAGCGTGAGGCCATGCTAGCGGTGGGGGCGACACGCTGGGAGATGATTCGCCGCGCCGTCCTTCCCTATTGCCGTTCGGGGCTGGTGGGAGGGGTTATTTTAGGACTGGGACGTGCCCTTGGAGAGACGATGGCCGTCACCATGGTTATCGGCAATTCATATCAACTAAAAGCCTCGCTTTTTTCACCGGGGGCTACTATCGCTAGTAAAATCGCCAGTGAGTTCAGCGAGGCCTCCGGAGGCGCCTTTACCGGCAGCTTGATTGAATTAGCATTGATACTTTTTGCTGTCACCTTACTGGTGAACGTGGTCGCGCGCGTGCTGTTATGGCGGATGACTTCCGTGAAGGGGAGCAGCGAATAAATGATGTCTGAAACCACTTATTTAAGACGCAAATGGTTTAACCGGTTGATGCTGGGGTTAAGCAGCACGGCAGCCGGTTTAGCTATTCTGATACTGGGACTTATCCTGGGATATACGCTGGCGCGGGGTATCGGGGCGCTCAATTTGGATTTTCTCACTCAAGCAGCCAAGCCGGTGGGCGAGGTTGGCGGAGGCATGCGCAATGAGATTTTCGGCACTTTGATATTAATCGGGCTGGGCTCAATCATCGCCATACCGGTGGGGCTGATGTCCGGGATGTTTTTAGCGGAATTCGCCAGTCCTAAAGTTGCGTCGGCGGTAAGATTCGCCGCCGATATTCTGGCCGGCGTTCCCTCGATTGTTGTTGGTGTGTTTGCCTACGCCATCGTCGTCCAGCCGTTGCATTCCTATTCCGCGCTGTCGGCTGGGGTAGCCCTGGCGATTATTATGATTCCTGTCATTGCCCGCACCGCCGAGGAATCTTTAAAGCTGGTGCCGAACTCGATGCGCGAGGCGGCGCTGGCTTTAGGTATTTCCCGTTGGCGGGCGGTCGTGGGAGTAATTGTTCCCGGCGCCATGACAGGGATTGTTACCGGCATCATGCTGGGTGTCGCTCGCATCGCCGGCGAAACCGCCCCGCTGCTTTTCACGGCGCTGGGCAGCCAGTTCGGCGTGCAGGGTCTACTTAATCCCATCGGGGCGCTGCCGCTGCAAATTTATAACTACGCTCTATCACCTTATCCGGACTGGCAACAGCAGGCCTGGGCGGGTGCTTTCCTCCTGATAATGCTGGTCCTCGGCATCAGCATTTTAGTGCGCTGGATTAGCAGTCGCCGCAACAATCGGCCGGTTATAAGGAACGTAAAAAGGAGTAACAAGAATGACAATGACATACGATTTGGTTAATGAAAATAGTCACTCTAAGCCTAATGGACCTCCCATCAATCTGGAAGAGAGGAAAGGAATCCTGGAAGTCCAGGATTTAAGCGCCTGGTACGGCAATACGCAGGCGGTGAAACATATCTCCATGAGTATCAAAGCGCAGGCGATTACCGCTATTATCGGGCCCTCCGGCTGTGGTAAGTCGACCTATATCCGCTGTCTGAACCGTATGCACGAGGTTTCCTACAAGGGCCGGGTAGAAGGCTGCGTATTTCTGGACGAAAAAGACATCTATGCCAAGGACGTCGACCCCGTTGTTATCCGCCGTCGCATAGGTATGGTCTTTCAAAAGCCGGCCCCTTTTCCCACCATGTCTATTTTCGATAACGTCGCCGCGGGCTTGAAACTAACGCGTTTATGGAGTCGACGCTGGGAGCTGGAAGAGGTGGTGGAACGCAGCTTACGGCAGGCGGCCCTCTGGGACGAAGTGAAAGACAAACTTCAGGAATCGGGCGTTTCGCTTTCCGGCGGTCAACAGCAGCGTCTCTGCATCGCCCGGGCTTTAGCGGTCGAGCCGGAGATAATCCTGCTCGATGAGCCCTGTAGCGCCCTCGACCCGGCGGCGACTTTGAAAATCGAGGACTTGATGCGGAGTCTGGCTCAGGAATACACTATCATTATCGTTACCCACAATATGCAGCAGGCAGCGCGTGTATCGGACGTAGCGGCTTTTCTGCTGGCGGACCAGGACGGCGTTGGGACGCTGGTGGAATATGGTAAAACAAATCAATTGTTTACCAACCCTAAAGACAAACGTACCGAGGACTATATTACCGGACGGTTCGGTTAACATCGAGGAGGCAGGTATGGAGACGAGGACAGCTTTTCATAAGAGATTGAGAGAAATCCAGGACGATATTCTGGCGATGGGTAGTATGGTAAGTAAAGCCATGTCGCGCTCTATCGAAGCGCTAAAGAACCGCGACCTTGATTTAGCCCATCAGATAGTGGCGGATGATAAAAAGATAAACCAAAAACGGTATGAAATCGAGGAGAAGTGCGTGGAGCTTATCGCCACACAACAGCCTATGGCGAGCGACCTCCGCATCATTTTGTCGGCACTGAATATCGTTTCCGAGGTGGAACGTATCGGTGACTACGCCGAAGGCATTGCTAAAATTGCCATCATGATTGGCGACGAACCCCCATTGAAACCACTGATTGATATTCCCCGAATGGCGGAACAGACGGTAGACATGCTGCGGCGTAGTTTGGATGCCTTTGTTAACCGTGATGCCGATACCGCCAGGAAAATCAGCAATGAAGATGATACTATCGACCAGCTGTATGAACAGGTCTTCCGCGAACTCCTCACCTTTATGGCGGAAGACCCAAAAACCATTACCCGTGCCACCCGGCTGATATGGGTGGCGCATAACCTGGAGCGGGCGGCCGACAGGGTTACTAACATCTGCGAGAGAGTGGTCTTTGTAGTGACCGGTAAAATGGAAGAGATAGGGGCTTCGAAGTATTAAGAATGAACAAAGGCAAAAATCAGCTTTGTTTCAGGTGGAGTTCGACCCTCCCCCGTCTCCACTCAGGTAATTATTAAGCCCTAGCCGGTTAAATCAGTGCTTTTCCCCCGTTGTGTTCAACATCTAATTAAAAAGTGCAGCCAGTATCACAATTGTCCAATTTGTTCAACCGGTAAAAAAGGCTGGTATTAATATGATACTCGATTTTTCTAATCACATATCTTGAATACCTTGGGTGGTAACAATATATCACAACTTCATTTTGTGAATGTTGGCTATAACTTCTTCATTCAAAATAATTAAGTGAAAATTTGATTGGAAAATTAGATACGATTTTGACATTATCAAAGCTAATCAAGGCTAAAGCAAAATCAAGGCTGATTTTCATCAATCGAGGCTAAAGTTTCACATCATACGTGATTAATAGCTTCTTCCATTTATTTAAATTCATATCATTGAGTAGCATGACCATCCAATTAACAAATTTAATTAATCTTGAAAATCAAGTATGATTTATCTGTAATC
>JBEKDZ010000002.1:0-357022 GCA_050014095.1 Dehalococcoidales bacterium
ACGCGGTGTCGCTGGGTCAGGCTTTCGCCCATTGCCCAATATTCCTTGCTGCTGCCTCCCGTAGGAGTCGGGGCCGTGTCTCAGTCCCCGTGTGGCTGGTCGTCCTCTCAAACCAGCTAACGATCGTCGCCTTGGTGGGCCGTTACCTCACCAACTAGCTAATCGTACGCAAACCCCTCCAAAAGCGCCTTGCGGCTTTAGTCCTTCCCCTTTACAGGAAGGACCACATGCGGTATTAGCTCCGATTTCTCAGAGTTGTTCCCCACTTTAGGGCAGGTCGTTTACGCGTTACTCACCCGTCCGCCACTGATTCCTTGCGGAACCCGTTCGACTTGCATGCATAAAGCACACCGCCAGCGTTTATCCTGAGCCGGGATCAAACTCTCCAAAATAAACAAATAAACTTGGCTTGACTTTTTAACTTTCCTTCCGCTATCCAGTTGTTAAGGTGCAAAAAGCGCTCCATAGCAGAGCGCAAATATTATAATATCATAATCAGATGTTGATGTCAACAATAGTGTAATGTAATTTATGTATAATTTTTATTCTTTTTATAGATTGCATCCTTACTACTTTACCATCTATAATTAAACTACTCTCTAAGGTTAGCGCTATGCGTAAGAAACTAAGAATAATACTACTGTTCGTCGTCCTGCTGCTGGCGGTCTTTATAGCTGGCGGCATGCAGGCGCAGGCGCCTGCGGTCTACGTTCTCACTATCAAAGGCACCATCAACCCCGTTCTGGTGGATTACGTTGAACGCGGCATCCAGGAGGCAGAAGATAGCGGTGCCCGCGCTATTATCATCCAGCTGGATACGCCAGGCGGACTGGATACGGCCATGCGCGATATCGTTAAACTCATGGTGAATGCTTATGTGCCGGTTGTCGTTTATGTCTCACCATCCGGCTCCCGTGCCGCCTCCGCCGGCGTTTTTATCACCATGGCGGCTCATGTCGCGGTAATGGCGCCCAATACCGCTATCGGCGCCGCTCATCCGGTCTCCATCGGTGAAAGCGGAGAGCAGGCGATGTCAAATACCATGGAAGAAAAGGTGGTCAATGATGCCGCCGCCTATATCCGCAGTATTGCCCAGGCCCACGGACGCAACATGGAATGGGCGGAAAAAGCCGTACGTGAGAGCGTCTCTGCCACCGAACGTGAAGCCCTCGACCTGAATGTCATCGATATGATTGCGCCTGACTTGCCGACGCTCGTCGCCCAGCTCGACGGCAGACAGGTGACGCTGATTAACGGTCAGGTGGTTACTCTGCATACTGCCGATGCCACAATCGTCGATGCCCCTATGACCACCATTGAAAATTTCCTCTACACTATCGCCGACCCCAATATAGCCTATCTATTATTGAGTATTGCCTCGTTGGGCATTATAGCAGAGATATTCAATCCCGGTCTCATTTTCCCCGGCATCGTGGGCGGCATCAGCCTGCTGCTGGCTTTCTATTCCCTGGGCGTGCTGCCTGTCAACTATGCGGGGATATTGTTGATTGTGCTGGCTATCGGACTCTTTATCGGGGAGGTAATATCAACCACCTTCGGCATCTTTACCGCCGGCGGGGTGGTTTCGCTGGTGGCGGGCTCTTTAATGCTCTTTAAGGGAGCCTCTCCGGAGTTCCAGATTAACCCCTGGCTTATTGCTATTGTCTGCATCGTTATCACCGGAGGACTCACGTTTATTATCCAGCGCACCATCAGCGTCCATCGCAAGCAGGCGTATACTGGCCGCGAGGAGCTGATAGGTAAAACGGCCGTAGTTAAAGTGGCTCTTAACCCCGAGGGGACAGTTTTTTATAAGGGCGAACGCTGGACGGCTATCTCGCAAAGCGGTGAGTTAAAAGTCGGCGAAGAAGTTATTATTAATCGTGTCGATGGTCTGGTATTATATGTAGTGAAGAAGAAAAAAGTACGTTCCAGCAAAAAGCTAAAGCGGTAATGGAGGCTTTATATGGCAGATATCAATCCCGGGTGGTTAGCTCTTATCATCGTAATTGTTGTTGTCTTCTTAGTCTTTGTGGTAATCTGGGTAGTCCGAGCTCATCAGAAAAAGATAGCTGCCGGTAAAGAAGAACTTATTGGCAAAACGGCCGTGGTGGAGATTGCTCTCAATCCTAAAGGGGTGGTTTTTATCGAGGACGAGCGCTGGACCGCCGTCATCGATAAAGGCCGGGTCGAACCTGAAGAGGAGGTTATTATTACCAGAGTCGATGGTTTAAAGCTAATGGTAACCAAGAAAGAAAAAAGGAGATAAAAATGGCTATAGGTTTAGGAATTCTCGGTTTTATCGTTCTAATACTGATTTTAATGGCGGTCAAGGTCGTCACCGAATACGAGCGCGGCGTTATCTTTCGTCTGGGACGCCTCGTTGGCGCTAAAGGACCCGGGCTTTTCTTCATCATCCCCTTTGTCGACCGTATGGTGAAGGTCGACCTGCGTGTCGTTACGATGGATGTCCCCTCGCAGGAGGTTATTACCAGGGATAACGTAACCGTCCGCGTCAATGCCGTCGTCTATTTCCGCGTGGTCGACCCCGAAGCTTCGGTGGTTAAAGTGCTTGACCATATCCGGGCGACATCGCAGATATCCCAGACCACGCTGCGTAACGTACTGGGGCAGTCCGAGCTCGATGAGCTTCTGACCAAACGTGAGAAGCTCAATTTGATGCTCCAGAAAATAATTGACGAGCATACCGACCCCTGGGGCGTTAAGGTCAGCGTCGTCGAAATTAAGGAAGTCGAGCTGGCCGAGGAAATGAAGCGTTCCATGGCTGCCCAGGCGGAAGCCGAGCGTGAGAGACGCGCCAAAATCATCCATGCCGAGGGCGAGCTTCAGGCTTCAGAGAAGCTGGCTCAAGCCGCTGCTATTATCGGCCGTGAACCTTCGGCGATACAGCTTCGCTTCCTGTCAACGCTCACGGAGATAGCCAGCGAGAAGAACAGCACCATTATCTTCCCGATTCCGATGGAATTTCTCCGGGCATTCGGTCAAATGGGCCAAATAAGCGATAAAAAGAAATAATTATCTATAAAAGGGGAGGGGCGCTTAGCCCCTCCCCACCTCTTTCATTTCTATAATCCCTCCTGCAAAAGTGCGCATAAAAAGTCGGGCAAGCCTGTCATTATCCCTGTTATAGTACTATTGAAGGAGAAGCGGCAGTATGGAATGGTCGGAAAGAATGAACGCGGCGATAAGCTATATCGAGGATAATCTATCAGGCGAGATAGATTTCACTGAAGCAGCAAAAAAAGCTTGCTGTTCTGCGTTCCATTTCCAGCGTATGTTTTTCGCCATTATTGGTATGACGCCAGTGGAATATACCAGGCGTCGAAGGCTTACCCTAGCGGCGAGAGAACTAACGTCCGGTAATGCTAAAGTAATCGATACAGCTTTGAAGTATGGTTATGATTCGCCGGACTCATTCACCCGGGCTTTCCGGAATGTCCACGGCATTACGCCCCAGACAGCGCGCGAGTTGGGGGTAACGCTAACGGCATTCCCGCGTATCTCCTTTAATATTATACTAAAGGGAGGTAATGACATGGACTACAGGATAATGGAGAAACCAGGCATCAAGGTTGCGGCGAGGACTCGTCAGTTTACTACTGTCAACGGACAAAACTTCGTGGAGATTCCTAAGTGGTGGGACGAATTTATCAAATCCCCGGACCATCCTAAGATGATGGCATTGACCGGGAATAAACCCGGCGTCGTAACCCGCGGCGTTATGCTGGGTATCTGCTATGGGGAGGCTGACGCTGTAGAATTTTCTTACGGTATCGGCGTGGAAATTCCTCAAGGAGTATCATCCGGAGCGTTTGAAAAGGTAGAGATTCCATCAGCTACCTGGGCGGTATTCGACTGTACCCTGGATAATCTTCAGGACGTCACCAAACGCATCTTCAGCGAATGGTTCCCATCCACTGGTTATGAGCATGACGCAGTGCCGGAACTCGAAGTCTACCTGCCGGAAAAACCGGGTGAGGTCATGCAGTGTGAATTGTGGATGCCGGTAATCAAGAAAAAGAAGAAGTAATCATTAAAGAGAAAGGGTGGGGAATTAAAAACCCCACCCTTACTTCCCCCGCAGCGTCACATCTCCTGCTACTACTCGTGTAACCTTTCCGTCTTTTCCCTTTATATTCAAAGCCCCGCTTTCGTCAACGGATTCTGCTATGCCCTCTATTATTTGATTGCCGGAGGTCGCTTTAACTTTTTGCCCCAGTGTTACCAGTCTATCTCGCCAGGTTTCGTAGATAGCTTTTCCGTCGGAGAGTTTGACATAAAGTTTGTCGAACTCTTGCAGCAGCGCTCTGATTATCTTTACGCGTAAATCGGCTTTGCCTGGTTCATTTTTAAGACTGGCGGCGGTGTTGGCTATCTCGGTGTAATTGTTAACTTTCAAATTAACGTTTATCCCGATGCCTATTATGCTGTAAGCAACTTTATTTCCCCTCACCTCGTTCTCGATTAAGATACCGCATACCTTTTTCCTATTGATGAGAATATCGTTGGGCCACTTGATTAACGCTTTAGTCCCGGTGACGCTTTCGATACTGTAACAGACAGCCAGTGACGCCATCATTATCAGGTAGGGCAGGCTTTTAGTGTCCGGATAAAGGATAATCGATAGAGCGATATTCCCCTGCGGCGTTAGCCAGCTTCGCTTGAGTCTGCCCCGCCCCCCGGTCTGCTCCCCGGCGATAACCACTGTCCCTGCCGCCGCCCCTTTTAAAGCCTCCTGCCGGGCAATGTCCATCGTGGAAGTCACACTCGGCAGGTAAATGACCTTCTGCCCGATGCAATCGGTCTTTAGTCCCTTGGCAATAGCTACTGATAGGCCTTTAGCAACCATAAATAGATATTACCATATCGCGGGGCGGAGAGATAAAGAATTGAATAGCCGCGTATTTTAGTGTAAATTATACTTATATTTGATGCTTAAATGGATAAAATATGAAAATCCAACGCTGTAAAGGCATGCGCGATATGTCTCCTGCCGAGATGGCGGTATTTCACGCCATTAAGGGGATTTGCCGCGACTGCTTTACCAAATGGGGCTACCGTGAGGTAAGAACGCCGACCATCGAGTATCTGCACCTGTTCACCTCGGCGGGGACGCTGACGCCCACCATGCTGGGCAAGGTCTATTCATTTCTGGACTGGGATGGGTGGAGTGGGGAGCGGGTGGTGCTGCGTCCTGATGGCACCATACCGGTTGCTCGTCTCTATACAGAAAGCATGTCCGGTCAGGGGCTGGCGCGGCTATTTTACGCCGCTAATATGTTTACCTTCGAGACCGGGGAGAAAGACCGGGAGCGGTGGCAGTGCGGCGCCGAACTTATCGGGGCAGGGTCGGCGGTAGCGGATGCGGAACTGATTGCTCTGTCGGCGGAAATTGTCAGCAAGCTGGGACTAAAGGGCGTGGAGCTGCAGCTTTCGCACGCCGGCTTGATAAAAGCGCTGCTGGCTAAGCTTAAGGTGCCCTCCGAAGAGCAGCACCGTCTGTTCGATAGCATCCTCGATGGCGATGCGGCTGTGCTAGCTAAAGTAAGACGGGAAATACCGCAGCTTGGCGAGGCTCTATTGCCTTTATTGAGTGTAAAAGGACAGTCAGTGGACTTCCTAAGCAATCAGAGGGCACTGCTTTTACAGACAATGCCGGAAATCGGATCGTCGCTGGATGATTTTTTAAAGACTGTCGCTATTCTGGACGACCTCGGCATTAAATACCAGATTAATATTGCCTCCGGTGCCGGCCGCGAGTACTATACAGGCATGATATTCCAGCTCTTTATGGGCAAAGAGAAAATCGGCGGGGGCGGCCGGTACGATGCCCTGATTTCATCCATGGGCGGGGGCGATGTGCCCGCTTCCGGTTTCGCAGTCTATCTCGACCGCTTGATAAAGCTGGTAAAACCAAATGCTGTTTTACCTACGGCGACTAAGCGCATACTGGTTAAAGGGAACGTAGAAGAAATCTTTAAAGTCGCTGATGCTCTGCGGCGCGCTGGCTATATTGCCGAGCTTGATTTGGACGGACGTGAAGCAGCGTATATATTAGAAGTCAAATCCGCCACGTTGCTGACGCTAATGGATAAAGCTAAGTCTAAAAAGACCGATGCCCGGTCGGTTGAAGAAATTATTAAATTGCTGGAGGCTAAAGGTGCCGTTTAAAATAGCCCTGCCTAAAGGGCGCTTGCTAAGGAAGACGGCCGCTTTGCTCCAGAGAGCCGATTGGCGCCTCGATGAGTATCATTCAAACATGGGTTTTTATCGGCCACGGTCATTAAAATTCCCTGGCCTGCTGATACGCGTCTTCCACGAGAAAGATATACCTATCCAGATAGCCATGGGCAACTACGACCTGGGGATTTGCGGACTGGACTGGATTGAGGAGCTGCTGGTAAAATATCCTTCTTCCAATGTTATAAAGGTCAAGGATTTATTGTACGGTCAAAACTCATTGTATACTGCGGCAGCTAGTAAATCGATAGATTTTCGGCATAATGGCTCAACTTTACGCATCGCCAGTGAGTATCCTAACCTGGCAGAGGCTTTCGCCCTGAAAAATCGCTTGAGTCGCTTCAGCATCTTCCCGGTCTGGGGCGCCGCCGAGGCTTATCCACCGGAGAATGCGGACATGGTTCTCGTAGCGGCGCAGAGTCATGCGGAAATCGTCGGTTACGGACTATCGCCTTTAAGTCGAGTACTCGATGCCAGTACCTATCTTATAGCTAACAGGAATAGCTGGGAAACGCGTAACCTTGATAATATCGTTAAATCAATCTTTAATGCGCTGCCAGAGATGTCTAAAAGCGCTGGCGATAAAAAAGAGGTCGTTTTTCCAAGCGCCGCCGTTCCCGCGTCAAAGATAGCGGAGGATACCGTCCGCCTGGCTCTGCCGGATGGCCATCAGCAGCAGCAAACTATCGAGCTATTGAATAGAGCAGGCATTAAGATTGAGGACTACCCCTCTGCCACTGGCAACCGCCGTCCTAAAATAGGTATAGAAGGGGTGGTGGTGAAGGTTATCCGACCCCAGGACATGCCTTTACAGGTAGCCAACGGCAATTTCGACCTGGCGATAACGGGCCGGGACTGGCTTATCGACCACCTTGCCCAGTTCCCGTCGAGTCCTGTTAGAGAGATGCTGGATTTGAAGCTGCGCAAGGTGAGGCTGGTGGCAGTGGTCAGTCAGATGCTACCGGTGAATAATACTGCTGACTTACAGCGTTTCATCGCCGGTAGGGCGGAGCCGTTTCGTGTGGCTTCGGAGTATGTTAATATTGCCGATAAGTACGCCAGGGAAAATCACCTCGGGCACTACCGCGTTATTCCTACCTGGGGCGCTACCGAGGCTTTCCTGCCGGAGGATGCTGATTTGCTTATCGAAAATACCGAGACGGGCAGGACGATTGCCCGCCATAACCTTAAAATCATCGAGACGCTATTCGAGTCTACCGCCTGTCTAATAGGTAACAAGGATTCGGTAAAAGAAAAAGTTAAAAGCGGGCGGATTGAGTCTATCATTAAGCGGTTCCGCTCGGCGGTAGGGGATACATAAATGAAAATAATTGAGAGCTTTAGTCAGGCCAAACCGCTTTTATCACGCCAGTCGATAACTGGATTAGCGGATGACGCCGAACGTGAAAAAACCGTTCGTCAAATCATCGAGGATGTCCGTAAGCGGGGCGACGCGGCGCTCTTCGAGTACACACAAAAGTTCGACGGCGTGAAACCGGCATCTTTAGAGGTCTCCGCCGAGCAGATTGAGTTGTCAAATAAAGAAGTAGATAGAGAGCTAGTCTCCGCTTTAGAGCTGGCAGTCTCCCGTATCACCGCCTACCACGAGAAGCAAAAAAAAGCGCTTTTAAAAGAGGATACCAAATCGAAATTAGGCTGGCTGATGCGTCCACTGGAGCGTATTGGCATATATACTCCCGGTGGTACGGCGCCGCTTCCCTCATCACTGCTGATGACGGCTATTCCCGCCCGCGTCGCTGGTGTCAAGGAAATCATCATGGTCACGCCACCGCAGTCGAACGGCAAAGTATCACCCGTTACGTTAGCGGCGGCGAAGATTGCTAAGGTCGGCCGTATCTTTTCAGTAGGCGGCGCCCAGGCAATCGCCGCGCTGGCTTACGGCACGGAGTCTATCCCCGCCGTAGATAAGGTCTACGGACCCGGCAATATCTACGTGACGCTAGCCAAGAAATTGTTCTATGGCACGGTGGGCATCGATGGACTTTATGGTCCCAGTGAGGTAATCATTATCGCTGATGGCGCGGCTAATCCGGCTTATGTTGCCGCTGACCTTCTGGCGCAGGCGGAGCACGGCTCGGGAGCCTTGTCAATTATGTTAACAGTGTCACGTCAGGTAGCTGATGCTGTTAACTTTGAGGTTGAAAAGCAGGTGAAAGATTTGCCCCGGCGCCAGATTATCACCGAAGCTCTGGAGAAGCGGGGATTCATCGCTGTGGTTGGAAGCGTCGATGAAGCCATCGAACTGGCTAATCTTTACGCTCCAGAGCATCTCTGCCTGGCGGTAAAAAACGCGGCTTCCTATATTAATAAGGTACGTAACGCTGCCTGCCTCTTCGTGGGTGAAAACGCCGTCGAAGCGCTGGTGGATTATGCGGCTGGCCCGAGCCATGTCCTGCCTACGGGCGGAGTTGCCCGCTTCGGCTCACCACTCAATATCCTGGATTTTATAAAGCTTATCAATATCGTAAAAACAGATGTTGCGGATATCAGGCAGCTTGGTGACGCGGTAGCGACGATTGCCAGGGCAGAGGGACTTGATGCTCATGCCCGCGCGGTAGAAAAGCGTCTTAAAGACGCAGGATAGGGGGTAACAAGTGGCTGAAGGAATAGAGAAGTATGTTCGCCCACATTTCGCAGGGTTCTCTGGCTATACAGCCAGCACCTCACCGGATACGCTTAAAGGTAAACTAAAGGTATCGACCTTTGCCAGTCTGATTAAAATAAACGCTAATGAGAATCCCTATGGCTGCTCCCCGCGTGTCATGCAGGCTTTGGCTACATGCGACCATTTTCATGTCTATCCCGATGATGGCCAGATGGCGCTGCGTATAATGCTTTCTGACTATACTAACATTCCTGCCGCAAATATCGTGGCAGGACATGGCAGCAATACGATAATCGACTCTCTGGTGCGACTTTTCGTTGGTCCTGGCGACGAGGTTATCAATAGTGTGCCCACCTTCGATATCTACCGTTTTAGCACAGAGATATGCGGTGGCACAGTAGTTAACATTAACCGGGACGAGAACTACGCCGTTGATGTGGAGAAGGTGAAAGCAGCCATCAGCAGTAAGACCAAACTGATATTCCTGGCTACCCCTAATAACCCCACCGGCAATACTATACCTCAAGAGGATATCCTGAAGCTTATCAATACCGGCCTTCCCATTGTTGTCGACGAAGCTTATTTTGAGTTCAGCGGCGAAACGGTCTTGCCGCTCACGGAGAAGTACCAGAATCTCATTGTGCTGCGTTCTTTCAGTAAGTGGGCCGGTCTGGCTGGCTTAAGAATCGGCTATGGCGTTTTTCCACCTCGCATTGCCTCTTACATGATGGCGATCAAAATACCTCATAACGTTAGCGTCGCTGCCGAGATTGCGGTACGCGAGTCTCTGGCCGACTTCAACTATCTGCAAAGTAGGGTAAAAGCTATTATCAGTGAAAGAGCCAGGCTTTTTGATCGGCTACAGGGCATCTTTTGGCTTAAGCCATACCCATCCCGAGCCAATTTTATCTACTGTACGGTTTTAACGGGGAGCGCTAGCGATTTACACCTGAAGCTCCAGAAGAAAGGCATCCTGGTACGCTATTTTAATAATCCGCTCCTGAAGAACGGCATTCGCGTTAGTGTAGGCAAGCCGGAGCATACCGACGCCCTCATCGAAGCTCTTGAAGAAATTAATCCTTAACCTCTCAATACTAGAGCCTTCACCTAAACAGCCGATGCTTTTTTGACCCTGTATTTCTATTGCTACTCGTGTATTGTTAATTATATGTTAATACCTGTTATAATAATTAACATATTTGTTACATTAACCTATTGACAAATAGGAAATATGTGTTATAATACTTAACAGATGCATACGGTATAGATACGGTAAAATTAAGATAAAAGAGGACATTATTATGGATTCTCCGGAAATAGTGCTACAAAAAGTAATTCAGCTACAAGAATCTAATGGATTCTCTGACCAGCAGATGGCAGAGAAGATTGGGTGTAGCCGCCCCCTTTACCAGCGGACACGAACGGGCAAGATACCCATGGGTGGCACCTTTCTTAAAGGCGCCATGAAGCTGCTGGAGTCGCTAGCTATTGAGGGCAGGAAATCTATTATCAAAAGAGATACCAGAGAGACCAATATCAATCTTGAGCTAAATGTAGATGGAACGGGAAACTGGGCTATCAATACTGGCATAAAAATGTTCGACCATCTATTATCGCAGCTAGCCAAGCACGGTCTAATTGACATAAAGCTAGATGCTAGTGGCGATGATGTCCACCATGTCGTGGAAGACGTAGCTATCTGCCTCGGCAGAGCTTTTGGAGAGGCTCTCGGAGAAAAACGCGGCATCGTGCGTATGGCTAACGTGTCCGTGCCGATGGATGAAACGCTGGTAAACGTAGCGGTAGACATCAGCGGGCGGGGCTATGCGGTACTAAATCTGGATTTTAGCAATAACGATATGGCCGGTTTCCCCGCCGACCTCGTACGGCACTTTTTAGAGACCTTTGCTATCGAAGCCAGGATAAATCTCCATGCCTCGATTGTTTATGGTACCAACGACCATCATAAGGCGGAAGCGCTTTTTAAGGCATTAGGACGGGCGCTGGACGCTGCTATGAGGATTGATGAGCGTATCGCCGGGGAGTTACCCAGCACTAAGGATTACCTGGAACGCTAGAGTTTCTATTCCAGGATAGCCAGCTTGCGGTCGGTGAGCTTCTCGTAAGCCATGATATAGCGTTGCGCGGTCGCTACAATGACATCGCGAGGCAGAACCGGGGCGGGGGGCTCTTTATTCCATCCATTGGCCAGTAGCCAGTCACGCACGGGCTGTTTATCGAGTGAGTCCTGCGGCTGCCCCACCTTATATTTGGCGGCATCCCAGAATCGGGAAGAATCCGGTGTAAGTGCTTCATCTATCAGCATTAGTTTCCCGTTATCGATGCCAAATTCGAACTTGGTATCGGCGATAATAATTCCCTTGGTCAGGGCGTAGTCTCGCGCCGATTTATAGAGAGCCAGGCTTTTTTCCTCCAAATCCTTAGCTATCCGGACGCCGAAAATTTTGACCAGGTAGTCTTTGGGAACAGGCATATCGTGGCCTGTTTCGGCTTTGGTGGTCGGGGTAAATAGGGGTTCAGGCAACTCCTGGCTTTCCTGTAAATCGGCCGGCATAGCTTTACCGGCTATTTTACCGGTTTGTTTATATTCCGTCCATGCCGAACCTGACAAATAGCCGCGCACCACGCATTCCACCGGCAGGCGTTTTACCTTTTTCACTACCATGGAACGCCCCCGCAGATATGAGGGATAAGCAAAACGACTTTCTACAAACAGGTAGGAATCGAGACTATGGACGTTATCGATGGCTTCGGTCATGTGATTGGGTACAATATCGGCAAGGCGCCGGAACCAGAAAGAAGAGAGGCGATTCAAGACATGCCCTTTGAGCGGGACGCCGCTGGGCAAGACGACATCGAACGCGGAAATACGGTCGGTGGCAATTATCAGCAGGTGACCGCCCAGGTTATACGTATCACGCACCTTGCCGCGGATGAATAGCGGCAGCGGTAGGTCTGTTGTCATTAATACGGGATATTTACTTACGTCCATCAATACACACCTTTCAAGATATCTCCTCGAGCATGTAAAAATACTCTCAAACTCGCGGTTACATTTCCGAAGTATCCGGGATAATCCCTTGCCACTGGCTCTTGGTCAGCCCGAGCCTCAAGAAAATATCGTCCACATGCCGGAGGTAGAATTGATAATCGAAGATGCTTTCCAGCTCTTCTAGTGATAAAACGCTGGTGACTTCGGCGTCTGTTTTTATCAAAGTCAGGAAGCCTTTGTTACCTTTCCAGGCTTTTGTGGCATTTCTCTGTACTATTTCATAGGCTTTCTGCCGGCTTAAGCCTTTATCGATGAGCGCCAGCATGACCCTTTGGGAGAATACCAGACCTTTGGTCAATTCGAGGTTCTTCTTCATCCGGTGCGGGAAAACCTGCAATCGCCTCATCACAGAAGCAAATAACGCCAAAATATAGTCCATCGCCAGGCAGGAATCGGGCAGGGTGATGCGTTCGTTGGAAGAGTGGCTAATATCGCGCTCGTGCCATAAGGCGATATTTTCCAGCGATGTCAGTGCGTAGCCACGTAACAGGCGCGCCAGACCGCAGACCCTCTCCGATAGCTCTGGATTGCGCTTATGGGGCATCGCCGATGAGCCGGTGGTGACGAATCCCGGGGTACCGAAGGGTTCTTCAACCTCGCGGATTTCGGTTTTTTGCAGCGCCCTGATTTCCGTGGCGAATTTCTCCAGCGACCCAGCTATAATGGCGAGGGTGGTGACGAACTGGGCGTGGCGGTCACGCTGGAGAACCTGGTTGGATATCGGAGCGGGTTCCAGCCCAAGCTTGCGGCAGGTTTTTTGTTCTATCTCCGGCGTGACCGTGGCGTAGGTGCCGACGGCTCCAGATATCTTGCCGACGGAGATGACTTTTTTAGCCTCGGTTAGGCGGAGCAGGTTGCGCCTCATCTCTTCCACCCAGAGCGCCAATTTTAATCCGAAAGAGGTAGGTTCGGCATGGACGCCGTGCGTGCGACCTATCATCAGGGTATATTTATGCTCGATGGACCGTTGCGCCAAAACAGCGGTAAACTCTTTTACATCCTGTATCAAGATATCGGCTGCCTCGACCAGCTGGAGGCTGGTAGCGGTATCCATAACGTCGGAAGAAGTAAGCCCGAGGTGCATATAGCGGGACTCCTCACCGATGCTTTCTGCTATCGAACCCAGGAAGGCGGTCATATCGTGGCGGGTTTCGACGAGGATTTCTTCCATGCGTTTCAGGTTGCACTTAGCCATCTTTATCTTGGGGATAACGTTACGAGGGATAACACCGACTTCGGCCCAGGCATCACAGACGGCTATTTCCACGTCCAGCCACTTGCTGTATTTATTCTCGTCCGACCATACCTTTTTCATCTCGGGTCGGGAATACCGCTCAATCATGGCGCTCTCCTCTATCCCTGCAGTTCGTGGCGGTACTTTTCGTAAGCCTTCCTAATTGTATCATGTTTCAAACCAAGAATCTCGGCGGCAAGGTAAGCGGCGTTTTTCGCTCCCGCGCTGCCAATCGTTACGCAGGCTACAGGAATGCCCGCCGGCATCTGGACGATGGAGTAAAGAGCGTCTACCCCTTTAAGCTCGCCGCTAGCCATAGGCACACCGATGACCGGCAGGGTTGTCCAGCTTGCCAGCACGCCAGGCAAGTGCGCCGCTAGTCCCGCCGCGGCAATAATCACCTCGATGCCCCGCTCCCGGGCCGACTGCGCGTATTGCTTGGCTTTCTCCGGATTGCGGTGCGCGGAGATAACATTCACCTCATGGCTGATGCCGAGACTGGTTAAAACGTCCAGCGCCGACTGCATTACTTCAGAATCAGATTTTGACCCCATTACCACACCGACGAGTGGCATATTAAGCTCCTTAAGTTAAGTATCAACTAACAAGTAACAAGTATCAAACCCCACAACCTCCTTAGCAACCTGTCATTCTGGCGTAGGCTTCAGCCTGAGTTCAGCCCGAGGGCCAGAATCCATTTTATTTTTTCCCAGCCCCTGGATTCCAGCCTTCGCTGGAATGACAATGCGGGCTACTTAAATTCAGCTATATCTTTCCGGTAATAGCACCCCTCAAATTTAATCCTTTTAATATTCTTATAGACCTTTTTTCGAGCTTCCTCAAGGTTGTTACCCTTCGCCACGACAGTTAAAACCCGGCCTCCCCCCGTTAACACCTCCCCTTTACCCCCCGCCTTCGTCCTAGCATGAAAAACTATAATGTCCTTATCTAAATCGTTTAGCCCGCTGATGGGGAAGCCGGTTTTATAGCTCCCCGGGTAGCCACCAGAAGCTATTACCACTCCCACGCAGGCGCTATCATCGAACTCTATTTTTATCTTGTCCAGCCTGTTCTCCAACACCGCCATCATAATATCCACGAGGTCGGTCTTGAGCCGGGGCAACACTACCTGCGTCTCCGGGTCGCCCAAGCGCGCGTTGAACTCAATCACTTTCGGCACGTTATTGGTTATCATTAGCCCGCCATAGAGCGTGCCCTTGTAAGGCCGTCCCTCGTCCGCCATGGCGAGTATCGCGGGTGTCATAATAGTCTTCATGATGATATTGCCCAGCACGGCGTTATAAAACTGGGGCGGACTGTAGCTGCCCATGCCGCCCGTGTTAGGGCCTTTATTGCCGTCGAATATCCGTTTATAGTCGCAGGCGGGCACGGTGGGCGCTATTGTTTTGCCGTCGGTAAATACGAAGAAGCTCATCTCGCGTCCGTCTAAATATTCTTCGATGACCACACGTTCGCCGGACAAGCCGAAGGCTTTGGATTTCATCATGCTTTCGAGGGCTTTCTGCGCCTCTTTGACCGACTCGGCGATAATGACCCCTTTACCCTCCGCCAGCCCGTCGGCTTTAATGACGATGGGGGGGATTTGCTTTTTGATATATTCACTGGCTTTGGTGAAATCGCTAAAGCTTTGGCTTTTGGCGCAAGGAATGCCGTGCCGCTGCATGAGGTCCTTGGAAAAGACCTTGCTCGATTCTATCTCGGCGGCTTTTTGGGTGGGCCCGAAGACTGCCAGCCCGTTCTTTTGAAAAAGGTCGACGATGCCGTTGGCTAAAGGCTGCTCCGACCCGATAACCGTGAGGTCGATTTTAAGGTCTTTAGCCGCTTTGAGCAGCCCTTCGTTGTCCTCGGCTTTAATATCGAGGATTTGCGCCACTTTAGCCATGCCGGCGTTGCCCGG
This sequence comes from Dehalococcoidales bacterium, assembly GCA_050014095.1. Taxonomy (GTDB): domain Bacteria; phylum Chloroflexota; class Dehalococcoidia; order Dehalococcoidales; family RBG-16-60-22; genus RBG-13-51-18. Next base: position 15,113 of record JBEKDZ010000002.1, read on the forward strand.
CGCGGCGTACATTTCCTTGGCTTTAGGGCTTTGCGCCAGCTTCCAGGCTAGCGTATGCTCCCTTGCCCCGCTGCCGACGACTAAGATTTTCATTTACTTATCATTTTTGTCGGCTTGCCATTTTTGTAAAGGATGCTTTCCTCCCCAATGAATCCCCCACCTACGATCTTCAAGTTGATATATTTCTCCCCTTACAAAGCCGACTTTTTGTGTATCTTCATCAAGCCTTTTTTGAGCTTCTTCTTTACTTTGTTCCTCGGTGATTACTCTAAAGCGCGTGCCAATATCTTTATATTTACGTTTACCTTGTTTAACAAGAGACTTCTCTGCAAGTTGTTGCCCTGTTGGAGTAAGAAAATCACCCTTAATTAGAGTCGGGAAATTTTCCACATTACTATTTATCTTTTGTAACAATTCAGTGTACCTTTTATCCGATTTTACAGACATGTCAATGGCGAAACACCCCAATCCAACCGAAAAAAGGCCAAGCATTACACCAATCAATTCACCACTGGATTGTGACTTAGAAATCAGTAAAACAATTGCAGTGATTAAGGCAAAAAAGCCGAGAAAAAAAAATATAAAACCACAAATTCTTGCGTCATCTTGAAGACCAAGAAAAAAACCAATAAAGAATTTTTTTATTGTTTTCATTTATTCCCACTCAATTGTCGAAGGAGGTTTGGACGTAATATCATAGACTACCCGGTTTATCCCCGGCACCTCGTTAACGATGCGGTTGGAAATCCGCGCCAGTAAATCATAAGGCAGCCGCGCCCAGTCCGCCGTCATGGCGTCCTCGCTGGTCACGGCGCGGATGGCTGCCAGGTAGCTGTAAGTCCTGAAGTCCCCCATTACCCCCACACTCCTTATATCGGTAAGGACGCAGAAGCTCTGCCAGAGCTGCCGGTAGAGCTTGGCTTTCTTAATCTCGTTCATCAGGATAAAGTCCGCCCCGCGCAGTATCTCCAGCTTCTCTTTCGTCACTTCCCCGATGCACCTTATCGCCAGCCCAGGCCCCGGGAAAGGCTGCCGCCAGACCATTTCCTCCGGTAGTCCCAGCTCTTTGCCTACCAGTCTTACCTCGTCCTTGAAGAGGAAACGCAGCGGCTCTAAAAGCTTTAAGGTCATGCGCGCCGGCAGCCCGCCGACATTGTGGTGCGACTTTATTTTAGCGGAGGCATTGCTCACCGAGGATACGCTTTCGATGACGTCCGGGTAGAGCGTGCCCTGCGCCAGGAAATCCACCTTGCCGATCTTTTTAGCTTCGTCCTCGAAGACGCGGATAAACTCCTCGCCGATTATCTTGCGCTTTTCCTCCGGGTCGATGATGCCCTTCAGACGGTTGAGGAATCTGTCTATGGCATCGACATAGATAATGCTCATGCCCAGGTTACTCTTAAAGACCTTGAGCGTCCTTTCCGCTTCCTCGCGGCGTAGCAGTCCATTATTCACGAAAATGCAGGTAAGCTGGTCGCCGATGGCCCGGTGGATAAGCGTCGCCACCACCGATGAGTCCACCCCGCCTGATAGCGCATTAATGACTTTGCCCTTACCCACCTGCGATTTGATACGCTCCATGCTTTCAGCGACGAAGTTGCCCATCGTCCAGTTGCCTTTACAGCCGCATACCTTATAGACGAAATTCTGGAGGATGGTCTTGCCTTCCGGTGTGTGGGCTACTTCTGGATGAAACTGAAGTCCGTAGATATTGCTTTTATTGCCGATAACGGCATTCGGTGAGTTTTCGGTATAGGCGAGGGCGGTAAAGCCCGGTGGCAATGCCTCGATTTTATCTCCGTGGCTCATCCAGACCGGTGTTGATTCCGGCAGACCGGCGAATAGTGGCGAATCCTCCTGGCTGATGTGCATCACGGCATGGCCGTATTCGCGTTTGGTGCCAGGCGTAACCTCGCCGCCCAGCTGCTTTGTAATGACTTGCATCCCATAGCAGATGCCCAGCACCGGCAGGTGTTTTTCATAAACATAGGATGGGGCGAGGGGAGCATTTTCCTCGTAGACGCTGGAAGGACCGCCGGATAAGATGAATCCCTTAGGATTGAGCGGGGCAATCTTCTTCCAGGGTGTGTCGTGGGGGAGGAGTTCGCAGTAGACCTGGGCTTCACGGACGCGTCGGGCAATCAGCATATTATATTGCGACCCGAAGTCCAGGACGATGATGGCTTCACGTTCCGCGCCGGAGACCGCCCCTGCGGTCGTCACCGGCTGTTCGCCGCCGATCTCCTTGGCGATTTCGAGATAAGTGGACACCTCGATATCGTCGGTGGTGGCTATCCGATGGCTTTCATCAGGAGATGGTGTGATGCTCTTTTTAACCATCTTATAGAACACAATGTACCATTATGTTATACTAATTTCAAGTAGAGAGGACGTTTTTCTGAATTCAAAAGTGACTTTTCTACCAAATAAATTTTAGTCATTAAATTCTTAAACATCCCGCATGTATAAATACGAGTTTTTCAGCAATAGCCCCGCCGCCACTTTAGGCCTCGGTAAGAAAGTAGGGGAGCATCTCCCAGCGGGCAGTATTATCGCTTTAACTGGTGAGTTGGGCTGTGGTAAAACCTTACTTACGCGGGGCATTTGCGACGGACTGGACGTGCCTTTAAGGCAGGTGAATAGTCCCACCTTCGTGCTCGTGAACGAATATAAAGGGCGCCTGCCAATTTTTCATATAGATTTATATCGTTTAAGCGGCGTTGATAATGGATTTGAAATAGGCATTATGGACTACTTCTCACGCGCGACTGACGGCGTGATGATAATCGAGTGGGCAGAAAAGATGTCCTCCCTCCTACCGCCCGACGTTTTGAGGGTAGAATTTGACATAATATCTTTGCGGAAACGGCGTATTGTTTTTTCTTCTAACTCTAAAAAATCCGCCGATCTGTTTAAGGAGTTAAAGGGGAAATGATTATTCTGGGCATCGATACTTCCGGTTATGTTAATGCGGTCGGTGTTAGCGATGGCATAAACGTGCTGGCAGACGCATCTTTTCCGGCTAAAACCGATTCTCTGGAGCAGATTGTCGAGAATATAGACTCAACTTTAAAGAAAGCTGGCTTGACGCTCAAGGAGGTTGAGGGAATAGGGGTGGGGTTAGGTCCCGGCTCCTGGACGGGCATTAAGGTGGGGGTAACTGTAGGCAAGATGCTGGCTTTCAGCACGAACAAGCCTGTGGCTGGCATCCCCACACTGGAAGCTTTAGCTTATGCTGCCCGAGATAAATCTCCGCTGGTTGGTGCTGTCATTAGCGCCGGCATCAGGGACGCTATCTATACTGCTTTTTATCGTGTCAAGAACAAATTACTCATACGGGAAGGTGATTATTTCGTCGGCGATGTTAAGGATTTGGCTCCACTGATAAAAGAACCAGTTATTTTAGTGGGGAGCGAAGTGAATCGCTACTATGAATTGCTGATTAAAGAAGATAGCTCTCTAAAAACCAAGATAAAGACTCTCGAAGCTCTGCCCTCCGGCGCTACTATTGCCAGTCTGGCCGCCAATCGCCTGGAGCAGGGCAAGAGTGATAATCCCCTCTCCTTAACCCCCCTTTATTTAAAAGAATCTACGGCTAAAGTTTTTACTAAAAAATACTCAGGAGGAGCATAAAAATTTCCCCCTTTACAAAAGGGGGATTAAGGGGGATTTTGACCTCGTATTATGTTGATTCTAGGTATCGAAACATCATGCGATGAAACCTCGGCAGCGCTGGTCGCCGATGGTAAAACGATACTATCCAACGTTATCGCCACCCAGCTGGATTTACTGAAAAAGTATGGGGGTGTGGTGCCGGAGGTGGCTGCCCGCCGCCATACCGAGCTTATCGGCTATGTTATCAAGGAAGCCCTCGATACTGCCGGCAAAACTCTGGACGATGTCGAAGCTGTCGCCGTTACCTCACGCCAGGGTTTAATCGGCTGTCTGATGGTGGGCGTGGCGGCGGCTAAATCTATCAGCTATGCCAAACAGATACCTCTCATCGGCTTGCATCACATCGAAGGGCATATTTTCGCCAATCGCTTAAGCAACCCCGACCTGCCTGTCCCCCATATCTGCTTGACTGTCTCCGGGGGACATAATATGCTGGTGCATGTTCAGAAAAATTGCCGCTATAAAGTGCTGGGTACCACGCTGGACGATGCTGCCGGCGAGGCTTTTGACAAAATCGCTAAGTTTTTGGGGTTGGATTTCCCCGGCGGGCCGGTCATCGATAAACTTTCGCAGCAGGGCAACCGTCAAGCCTTTAGTTTCCCCCGCCCCATGATAAGGAGCCAGGCGCTGGACTTTAGCTTTAGCGGCCTCAAGACTGCCGTTATCAACATGTTCAAGGAGAAAATCGCCAGCGATGAAGCCTTGCCCCTTGCCGATATTGCCGCCTCTTTCCAGGAGGCTATTGTGGATGTGCTGGTTGCTAAAACCCTACGCGCCGTCGAAGAACATGATTTAAAGGTGGTGAGTGTTACCGGCGGCGTCTCTGCCAACAGCCGATTAAGGGAAGTTTTTGCCGAGACCTGTAAAAAGAAGGGGATTCAGGTATTTTCCCCCAAATTATCGCTCTGCACGGATAACGCTGCTATGATTGCAGCCGCCGGATACGCTAGAATGATGTTAGGAGAAAGGTCGGATTTACGTCTTAACGTGTTTCCCAACGCTCCGCTTGGGGGATAAATATGAAGACGAAGATAGAAAAGGTAGATGCTTCTAATCCGGATGAGAAAGTGCTGGAGCGCGCCGCCAAACTTATCATCAAGGGTGAGGTAATCGTCTGTCCCACCGATACTGGCTATGCCTTCTCCGCCAATGCCCTGGATACGCGCGCCGTAGCGAAGGTCTTTCACCTGAAAGCTCGCCCCTTCTCCAACCCCATTCATATCGCCGTTAGCTCTATCGCCGAGGCGGAAAAGTATGCTATTTTCAACGAAGCGGCACGATATCTCGCTAATCATTACCTGCCCGGCGCTTTGACGTTAGTGTTGCCGAAAAAGGATTTAATCCCGGCGATGCTGGTGGCTGGCCTTAACACCGTCGGCATTCGTATCCCGGATAATCGCATTATATTGCGCCTGGCGGAAATGACTGCCCTCCCCCTAACCGTCACCAGCGCTAATATCAGCGGCAAACCCGGCACGTATTCTGTCGAGGAGGTCAATGCCCAACTGGGCGGAAATCTCCAGCAGGTAGCCATGGTGCTCGACCAGGGTCCTTTGAAAATGCGAGAGCTTTCCACGATAGTAGATTTATCTAAGAGCCCTCCCCAGCTTATCCGCCAGGGACGCATCGGCTGGATGACCATCCGTGAAGCGGTTAATATGTTTTATCATCCCCAGGTAAAGAATGAGTAGTAGATAGGAGGTCGTTTCCATGCGTATCGCTATTGGCAATGACCATCATGGTTGTAATCTAAAAACAACGGTTATAGAGATAGTCACGAAATTGGGCTATACCGTCCACGACTTCGGTTGCTATACGGACGATGCCGTGGATTACCCTGATATCGCCATGCAGGTAGCGGAGGGCATCGTTAAGGGGAAATACGATAGGGGCATCCTTATCTGCGGCACCGGCATCGGCATGTGCATTGCCGCCAATAAAGTGCGGGGCATCCGCGCCGCCCAGTGCTATGATGTTTTTACCGCCCACCGCGCCCGCCTGCATAACAACGCGCAAATCTGCTGTCTGGCGGCAGAGGAGACCGAGACAAAGGTCAGGATTATCGTTGAAGACTTTCTCAACACCGAGTATGAAGGCGGCCGCCATGATATAAGACTCAAGAAAATAAAAGAAATCGAAGACAAACAATGCCGGTGACAATTTATCCTTTTGTCATTCTGGCGTAGGCCAGAATCCACATCCCCTTTTCCCCTCTGGATTCCAGCTTTCGCTGGAATGACATGTTAAAAATGGGGAAAATATGTCAAAACATTTAATGGAATACCAGCGTAAGCTCATCTCCGCCGAGGAAGCCGCGGGACTCGTCAAATCCGGCATGTGGATCGACTACGGCGCTATCTGCGGCTTTCCCTCGCTCATCGATGAGAAGCTAGCGGAGCGCGCTAAAGAGCTGAAGGACGTTAAGATAAGGGCGGAGCATTCGCATACTATTATCCCCCGCCATGATCCATTACAGCAGCATTTCATCCATAACTCCTGGTTCCTGGGCAAGGTAGAGCGGGAATATGCCAAGAACGGCGCTACTTCCTATATACCATTCGGACTCGGTGAGGGACCTCGCATGTACCGCCAGTGGCTCAAGGATAAAGTGGACATTACCTTTATCGAGGTCACGCCGATGGATAAAAAAGGCAACTTCAACTTCGGCGCGGCGGTCACACGCCAGAAAGCCGCCTGCGAAGTAGCCAAGAAGGTAGTTCTGGAGGTCAACGAGCACATGCCCTGGGTCTACGGTGGCTATGACGAGGTAGTTAATATCAAGGACGTAGACTACATCGTTGAGAACCATGAATATAAGATTCCGGAGTTCCCTGCCGCCGCCATTACCCCCGAGGATGAAGCTATTGCCGCGCTGCTTGCCGAGCAGATAGAAGACGGCGCGACCATCCAGCTTGGTGTAGGCGCGATACCAAGCGTGGTCGGCAAGCTGCTTATCAAGCACAACCTTAAAGACCTCGGCATCCATTCCGAGATGTTCAACGACAGTATGATGGAGCTTATCGAGGCGGGCGTGGTTAATGGTAAACGTAAGAGTCTTAATCGCGGTAAGTCTGTGTTTTGCTTCGCCACCGGTTCGGAAAAACTTTATAAATTTATGGACAGAAACAAAACTCTGGCCGGCTTCCCGGTGGACTATACCAACGACCCGTATACCATCGCTAAAAATGATAAGCAAATCGCCATTAATAGTGCTTTGAAGGTGGATTTACGCGGGCAGGTCTGTTCGGAATCGGTTGGCACGCGCCAAATTAGCGGCACCGGCGGTCAGCTGGAGTTCACCCGCGGGGCGTATTTGTCGGAGGGAGGCAAGGCTTTTATCTGTCTCCATGCCGCCCGTCAAGGCAAAGACGGTAAGCCTGTGTCCAACATCGTGCCCACTTTGGAGCTTGGAGATATGGTAACCGTCCCCGCCTCCGATATTTCCTATGTTGTGACGGAATATGGCATGGTAAATTTAAAAGGCAAAAGCGTCTGGCAGCGCGCCAAAGCCCTTATCTCTATCGCCCACCCCACCTTCAGAGATGAGTTAACTAAACAAGCTGTTGGGGCGGGATTTATTACGAGAGGGACGGTGGGGGTGGAGTTTTAATGTCACCGAGGCAAGAAAGATGAAAAAAGAAGACGTGGAAATAATGCAGCGTATCGATACGATAGTCTGGAACGAGCTTGTCTCGTTATTGACGGCTCATCCTGAAGAGAGTTTACACGCACCAACCTCGCCGAAATGGAAGAGCCGGGATGTATTCGCACACATGGCTCGTTGGCTTAATTATTCCAACAATCTGATTGAAAATTACTGCGCTACCGGGGCATTACCCGATTCCGGAGCCTTGATCGAGGAATTGAATGCGCGCTGGCAGCGGGAAGATAGAGAAGCAGAACTCAAGGATGCCAAAGAAAAAGCCTTGGCGGAGTTTTCCCGGAGGCAGCGTATTATCGCATCTATCCCGCTGGATAAATGGAACGAGAAGCTGTGGCGAACCGTCAGCTATGATGGCGCAACACACTACGCCGCACACTTGAACTACATCGTGGTTGACCGGTAAAAATAGCGTGATATCTCATATTACCTCTGGCTACTTACTCTTGTTGACCGCCGCCTGCGCCACCGCGTAAAGCTCCTCCGGCCTATCAGACCCTATAATATACTTCTTGCCTTTGATAGTCGTTATCTTAATGCCCCGGCTACCGCGCATATAGTACGCCATTATCTGACCGTTCCAGCGTATCCCATAGCCCCCGAAGTCTGCTATTGGTGAAAATTCTACCAGTTCGATGCTCTCAATTTCATCGGTCTTCAGCCGGAGCACTTTCAACCCCAATATACCAAAACCCACGGCTATTTCCTGCCGCGTGACCGTCGTTTGTAAACCACCGTAGATAAAGAGCATTGAAAGACCTGCTACTGCCACTACCAGTGAGACCCATGCAATGGCGAACCATGCGACTACTGCTGCCGCCAGCATTATTATCGTTAATCCTATGGATAACAGACTTAACCACCATGGATTTTGTGATTCCCAGTGTACAAAAGAACCGCCGCTCTTTATTTTCTCTGCCAGTTCTTTCTCCAGCGTCGTGGTATCACTAAAAACCACTTTATTCGGGTTAGGTCGATAAGGTCGCCATACATCCAGAATTCTCGCCAGGATAAGCAACGTGCCGGTGATGATTAATATAAGTACCCAGGGGAAAGGAAAAGTGCTATCACCGGATTTTAAATACTGCAGATAGCCGGTATAGCTGCCTACCAGGAAACCGACAACTAACTCATCGAACAGGGAAAACCAGTTGAATTTTTTCTTTTTCTCCTGCCTTGCCCAGAGCTCATCGAATAGTACGGAAATACCTATGAATAAGACGGATAAACCCACCGTGATGCCGAAGCCCAGGTTGGGTGAGCCGTAACTGTTGATATTGCCGTGAAAATCCCAGTGGGTTGGTGCCACTGAAGGCAGGGGGCCCATCGCAATAGTATAGACGATGATGAATATCAACGCAGCTACGGCTGGCACATGCGTCCATAATGGGTGTAGCAGCTTAATTTTCACATTTTGCCTCCTAACGGTTCTTCAGTTGCTCTGTTTGCCGGTTTAGTATCTCTTGTATTTCCTCAGGCTTCAGCCCCATCAGCAGGGCGTCGGTCATTATCTCCTCCAGGCGGGCGGTGATTTCTGCAGCCGCCGCTCGTTTATCTTCCGGCTGATTCAACCGGGCAATCGTTGCCCGCCGTCCCAGAGACAAGTTGATGATGCCCTGCTCTCGCAGCTTGATGTAAGCGCTGCGGACGGTATGCATATTGATGCCGAGGCTTTTCGCCAGCTCCCTGACTGACGGCAGCTCGTCTCCCTGCTTAAGCGTGCCTTTACGTATCTGCTCCTTAATCTGGATAACCATTTGCAGATATAAAGGCCGGGCATCGTTTTTATCTATTGATATCAGCATTGTTATATCCTGACTGTTATAGTAATATTATAACAGTACCGACTATTTCTGTCAAGATATTATGGCTATTTCTCTGTGACAACTCATGTCCTATTTTGTTTCTATCTCATTTAGCTTGACAATAAACTCTGTTACATGCTATCTTTAGATACGGGCTTCAAGCAAAAATCTGTTCCCCGGTCCGTCTTAAAAGACGGTTTTTTATTTTAAGTATCAAGTAACAAGTGGAGTAGAGGGTTTGATACTTGGCAGTTGGTACTTGTTACTTACTCGAAAGAGGTAGAAATATGAAAAGCGACGCTATTAAAAAAGGTGTGGAAAGAGCTCCCCACCGCTCCCTCCTTTACGCGCTGGGCTGTACCAAAGAAGATATCGGCAAACCGTTCATTGGCATCGTCAACAGCTATACGGACATCGTCCCCGGTCATGCCCACCTGCGTCAAATAGCCGAAGCGGTCAAGGAAGGCGTGCGCGCCGCCGGCGGCGTTCCCTTTGAGTTTAGTACCATAGCCGTTTGCGACGGCATCGCCATGAACCATGCCGGTATGAAATATAGCCTCCCCAGTCGTGAGCTTATCGCGGACTCCGTGGAGATTATGGCGGAGGCTCATGCCTTCGATGCGTTGGTTTTCATCCCCAACTGCGATAAAATCGTCCCCGGCATGTTAATGGCTGCCATAAGACTTAATCTGCCCGCCATTTTCATCAGCGGCGGTCCCATGCTGGCTGGCAATCTGGACGGCAAGAAAATCGACCTTAATACCGTCTTTGAAGGCGTGGGCGCTTATGCCGCCGGTAAAATGACCCAAGCGGAGTTGGAGAAGATAGAGCAGCAGGCATGCCCCGGCTGCGGCAGCTGCGCCGGTATGTTCACTGCCAACACGATGAACTGCCTCACCGAGGTTTTGGGTATGGGTTTGCCTGGTAACGGCACCATTCCTGCTGTGGATGCCCGCCGTCGCGCTTTAGCCAGGAAAGCCGGCGAGCAGGTGCTCAAGCTGCTGGCGCAGGATATCCGACCCCGCAGCATCATTAATGCCGACGCTATCTTTAATGCTTTTACCGTGGATATGGCTTTGGGCGGCAGCAGCAACTCGGTGCTGCACCTCATGGCTATCGCCAACGAGGCGGGTATTGATTTTAAACTGGCAATGGTTAATGAAATCGGCCAGCATACGCCGTATCTCTGCAGTCTGCGTCCCGCCGGACCCTACCAAATCGAGGCGTTGGATGCTGCCGGCGGCATTCCCGCCGTGATGAATGAGGTGAAAAGCCTGCTTAAACTAAAATCGAAGACTGTCACCGGTAAAACTATTGGCGATAATATCTCCGGTGTGAAAAACCTGAATCCGGAAGTCATCCGCCCGATGAAAAACGCCCATTCTCCTACCGGTGGACTTGTCCTGCTCTTCGGCAACCTAGCTCCCGAGGGAGCAGCGGTGAAGAAAGCGGCCGTAGCTCCAGAAATGATGAAACACCGTGGCCCCGCCCGCGTTTTCGACTCCGAGGAGGAGGCGACTAAAGCCATTATGGGCAAGAAAATCAAGCCCGGCGATGTGCTAGTCATCCGCTACGAAGGACCCAAAGGCGGTCCCGGCATGCGCGAGATGCTGACGCCTACCTCGTTGATTACCGGCATCGGACTGGAAAAAGAAGTGGCTTTGATTACGGATGGTCGTTTTTCCGGCGCCACCCGAGGCGCTTCCATCGGTCATGTTTCACCGGAAGCGGCGTCCCGGGGACCTATCGCCGCGGTTAAAGAAGGGGATATGATAAATATTGATATCCCCGGGCATAAGCTCGATGTTGAGCTAACCGATAAAGAAATCTCCGACCGCCTGGCTAAACTGCCTGCGTTCCAGCCGAGGATAAAGACGGGTTACCTCGCCCGTTATACGGAAAAAGTGACCTCGGCCAGCAACGGGGCAGTGTTCAAAAAGTAATGAGAGGAAAGAACGAATGGTAAGAACTCAAGGGATGGCTAAAGAGGGGAAAGAAGAATTAAAAAAAGTGCTATCAGTTGATAAAAGGGGACAAGTAGGCTTAAAAAGGTCTATTAGCAAAACCAAACGAAGGCCTAAAATAAAGTGAAGGATGGGCTTTATGAAAAAAACTGGTGCCCAAATTTTATGTGAAAGTTTAATCGCCGAGGGAGTGGACGTTATGTTCGGCTTCCCGGGCGGTGTTTTATTGCCCTTCTATGATACTTTACCGCAGTACCCGCAAATACGGCATATCCTCGTCCGCCATGAGCAGGGAGCTGCCCATGCTGCCGATGGCTATGCCCGTGCCACCGGCAAGGTGGGCGTTTGCATGGCTACCTCCGGTCCGGGCGCTACCAACCTCGTCACCGGCATCGCCAATGCCTATCTGGACTCTGTACCGATGGTGGCTTTAACTGGCCAGGTGGTCAGGGCACAAATTGGCAAGGATGCCTTCCAGGAGATTGATATTACCGGTATTACTCTGCCCATCACCAAACACAGCTACGTGGCGATGGATACTGCCGCGCTGGCTAAAATCGTTAAAGAGGCTTTTTATATCGCTCGTACTGGCAGACCAGGCCCCGTGCTTATCGATATACCCAAAGACGTGTTTACGGACCAGGCGGAGTTTGTCTATCCGGATAAGGTAGACCTGCCTGGCTATAAGGTGCCTACCTATGGCCATCCCACCCAGCTCAAGAACGCGGCGAAGCTGATTAATGAAGCTAAACAGCCGCTAATCATCGCCGGCAGAGGCGTCATTATCTCCGGTGCCAGCGCCGAGCTTAAAGAGCTTGCCGAGAGGGCGCAGATACCGGTTATCACCACGCTGCTTGGCATCGGCTGCTTCCCGGAAAGCCACGTTTTAAGCTACGGCATGGCGGGGATGCACGGCACCGGCTACGCTAATAAAGCCCTCGAAAACTGCGACCTGCTTATTGCCATCGGCATGAGGTTCGACGACCGCGTGACCGGCAAGGTGAGCGCCTTTGCGCCTAACGCTAAGATTATCCATATTGATTTAGACCCCGCAGAAATTGGCAAAAACGTTAATGTCGATATCCCTATCGTCGGTGATGTTGGCGTGGTGCTGCATGCAATGCATAAGATGATAGAAAACAATAGCCACATCGAATGGATAGGGCAACTTGACGAATGGCGTAAGCAACACCCGATGCTGGATATACAGGATGGCGATAAGCTCTTGCCGCAGCGTATTGTCCGTGAGCTATATGAAGCCACTAAAGGCGATGCCATCGTGGTCACCGGCGTCGGTCAACATCAGATGTGGGCGGCACAACACTATTTCTTCAATAACCCGGATAGCTTTATCTCTTCCGGCGGCTTAGGCGCGATGGGCTTTGGCTTGCCGGCGGCAATGGGCGCTAAGGTTGGCCGACCGGAAAAGATGGTCTGGCTCATTGATGGCGACGGCAGCTTCCAGATGACGATTCAGGAGCTGGCAACCCTCGTACAGGATGATATCGACGTCAAAATCGCGATTATAAATAACGGCTATCTCGGCATGGTCAGGCAGTGGCAGGACCTTTTCTATCAGAAAAACTATGTCGCCACCCCCCTCTCCTGCCCCGATTTCGTCAAAATCGCTGAGGCTTATTGCATCCCCGGCTTGCAGGTAACCAAGCGTGAAGAAATCAAACCGGCCATCGAAAAAGCCATGAAGCATAAGGGCCCGTTTTTGCTCAACTTTATGGTGGAGCCGGAGGAAAACGTTTATCCTATGGTGCCGCCCGGCGCTTCCAATATCGAGTTTATCGAGCAGCCGAAGAAAGAGGTGTCCACATGGCCACGACGAAGCATACGTTAGTAGCTATTGTCCAGGATAAACCCGGTGTCCTTAACCGTGTGGTGAGCATGTTCCGCCGCCGGGGTTTCAATATCGATAGCATCGCCGTCGGGCATAGCGAGGTACCTCATCTCTCACGCGTTACCATTATCGTCAACGGCACTACCGCCACGGTCGAGCAGGTTAGAAAGCAGCTCGATAAACTTATCGACGTTGTCAAGATTTTCGATATTACCGGCGAAAAGCTCACCGGTCGGGAGCTGGCGCTCGTTAAAGTGAAAGCCTCCTCCGCCACCCGCAGTGAGATTTTGGAAATTGCTGATATCTTTCGCGCCAATATCGTCGATGTTGCCTCTGACTCTTTAACGATAGAAATAACCGGCGACGAAGACAAAATAGAGTCTATGCTTAAACTCCTGCGCGGCTTCGGCGTCAAGGAAATCGCCCGCACCGGCCGCGTCGCCATGGTCCGGGGGGCTTTAGGTGCCCCGCCCCCGGAAGAAAGACCTGCCCGCACCCACGCCAAAAAACAGGCGTAGTTTATGGTCTGTTATTAGAAACCTTATCCCTTTGCCCTTTTTAATGCTTCTTTAGCGTACGGGCAATAGATTTTTTTAAAACTTCAGCGCTTAGCGGTTTAACTAGATAGTCGGCAGCTCCCATCTCCAGAGCCTGGCTTTTAAAAACAGAGTCAGCTGATGCCGTAAATACAACGACGGGAATATCAGCTAACGCCGGCGTATTCTTTAATTCCTTAAGCACCGCCCAGCCGTAACGGTAAGGCAATCTGATGTCGAGTATAATAACATCGATGTGGTTTTGCTTGGCAATTTTTATCCCTTCGTTTCCGTCTGCTACCTGTAAGGTATGGTAACCTTCAGCCTCCAGAACCCAGCATATGAACCGGCGCAGATCGGTCTCATCTTCTATTATTAGCGCTGTCTTTGTCTGGCTCTTTTTCGGCATGTTGCCTTCCCTTACCTCTGTTTTTTAACGGGATTGTAAAATAGAACGTGCTCCCTTGACCAACCTGGCTTTCTACCCAGATTCGGCCTCCGTGTGCTCCCACCAGTGCCTTGCACAGGCTCAAGCCCAGGCCAAGTCCTCCCGGGTCTTTTCCCAGCCTCTGCTCGATGCGGTACATGCGGTCGAATATCTTATCTATTTCGTCCGCGGGTATCCCTTGCCCTTGGTCGGCAACGCTTACCAGCAATTCTTCTGCTTTTACCTCCGCCCGCACTGTTATTTGCGTCCCTTTGGGTGAATATTTTATAGCGTTATCCAGCAAGTTATCTATCACCTGCCGCAAACGCCTGGCGTCTCCCATAAGCTTAGGAAGACGGCGGTTTATTCCGACTTTAAATTTGTATTTTGGTGACCTTAGTTTTGCTTCCGATACCGCTACTGAAAAGATATCGCTTGGTTTAACTGCCTCCAAGTTTAGCCTGAACAAACCGGCATCCAATCTGGACATATCCAGCAGGTGTTCGATTAGCTCTGTCAGACGGTCGGTAGAACGGTCTATCGCCTCCAGCGACTCCCGTTTTTGCTCACTAGCAAGCCTGCGGTTATACATCAGCAGTAAACTGGCATATCCCTTGATGCTGGCTAGCGGCGTGCGCAGCTCGTGTGATACTGTAGATAGTAAATTTGTCTTCAGCCTATCCAATTCACGATATTCAATTACTTCACGATGTTCCTCTTCAGCCTGTCTTCGCTCGGTGATATCTTCAATCATCGCTAAAGTGCCGATGATGTTTCCCGCCTGGTCTTTGATAGGCGACCCGGTTAATTTCGCGGGAAACTCGCTGCCGTCCTTCCTTTTTAAAATATATTCGTTGTCTTGGTTGGCTACGCTTTCGGCTGCTTTGTCATGGTATTCTCCGGCTCTTTCTTGGTCTTTTTTGCCGATAAAATCAAGGTATTTTTTCCCGACTAGCTCCTTCTCGCTAAAGCCGCTAAACTTTGTGGCTGCCCTGTTTACTTGTAAAATTTTCCCGTCCATATCGGAAACAGCCAGCCCCACCGGGATAGTTTCCAATATCAAACGCAGTCTTTCTTCGGATTCGCGCAGCTCTTTTTCTGTTTGTTGACGTTTGACGATATCCTCCGCCAGTTCTTTTGTCCTTTTCCTCACCTGGGTTCTTAATATAAAGGCTCCTCCTCCAAATAATAACGCCACTATTCCGATGCCTATTAACACCCATTCTATCCATTCGGGATTCATAATTTTCTCAATAGGTTTCACCCCGAGCCACTTATCTAACGATTGGTAATAGATGGAGTCTCCGTTTTCCTTTAGTTCTCTTACATCGTTATCAATTCTCTCAATAAGATACGTCTTTAAGCTCGACTCTTGCGGAAAAGCGAAGTAAAGAAGAGTCGGTTGGAAAACGATAGGGGTCTCTACAACGTTGAAATTACTTTCGTGACTATAGGCAAAGTCCCTGTTAACCACTCCTGCATCAGCTTCTTTTTTGTCCACCAGCTCAAATACCTTAATATAGCTGTCCACGGCGATAAATGTACAATTAATATCAAAAGCCTTGGTAAGTGTCTTTATACCGTCTGGTCCTTCGAAATTAACGCTGCCCTTTAAAACTGCAATGGTTTTCCCTTGGAGGTCAAGGATGGACTGGATATTGGCCCCGGTTCTCGCATACACTCTTGACCAGCTCTCATATACGGTTTCTCTTGAAAAATCGAATATTTTAGCTCTGTCTTCCGTATAGGCTACATCCGGCACTATGTCTATTTCGTTTTTCTCTAACATTTCCAGGCATTGAGACAAGGTGCCAGGTACATATTCTATCTCCCACCCTTCTTTAGATGCGATATAGCTTATAATGTCCGGCCAGAATCCTGATACGTTACCTGTATTATCGGTGAATATTTCAGGTTGGTTCTCATATATGCCCACTTTTACTACGACAGCGTCGTCTGCCGAGGCCACGCTACAGACTCCAGCAATATAAAATAGTGTCAAACCCAGCAATAGTATTATTATTTTTTTCATCTAGTACCTCTCATAGGTATGGTATAGTGCAATTCAGCCAATAAAAAAGGGCACACATCACTTAATACTGATAAACAGTGATTTTTATGCCCTTGTTTCATCACCACACCCCCTTGAGTATATTAATAGAGGTGTTAGAAATTGAATATTCTATTTTTAATAAGTAGTCTATATCTGCATTTATACAATTGTCAACGTTGTGGACAGATTGCATATTCTTGGCAATTTTATAAGCATTAGGGACACTTAGACTTGCCGTTTGTAGCTATTTTTACGCTATTTTCTTTTCAATTACAGCACTCTTGGCAAATTTTTCGAGTTGTAGCTAGATTTGACCCTTAGTACCTAGTACTTATTACCTATTTTCCATAAAATACCCTAACTTTCCCATATAGACAAATTAACGTAATATCTGTATAATGTATCCTATATAGCCATGTCGTACGATAACTGTTCCGACTATAAGAGAATTATTCTCATCCTTACCAGCCCCTCTCTGATTTAATGAGAGGGGATTAATCGGTTGCACCCCAAAATTTATTCTCTTAAGGAGGAACATCTAATGGACAGGGTTATTATCTTTGACACCACACTGCGGGATGGGGAGCAGGCGGCGGGGGGCTCTCTCAACGTTCAAGAAAAGCTGGAAATCGCCCGGCAATTGGCAAAGCTGGGTGTTGATGTTATCGAAGCGGGTTTTCCCGTTACCTCCCCTGGTGATTTTGAAGCTGTAAGGCTTATTGCGGAACAAGTTCGCATGCCGTCTATCTGTGCTTTAATGCACGCCAATCTTAAGGCGATTGATGAAAGCTGGCAGGCTATCAAGGGGGCGGCTAATCCCCGCATCCACATCGTCCTTTCTTCTTCGGATATCCACCTTTTTTACCAGCTTCGCAAGAGACGTGAGCAGATTCTGGAGATGTCCTGCGATACGGTCAAACATGCCCGCAAATACACGGATAATATCGAATTTTCAGCGATGGATGCCTCCCGTACGGAGCCGGCGTTTATCTATCAGCTTCTCAAAGCCGTCATAGATGCTGGAGCGTCTACGGTTAACATCCCGGATACGGTCGGCTACGCCATGCCGCACCAGTTTGGCGCTATTATTGAGGGCGTTTTTAAAAACGTGCCTAACATCGACCGCGCCGTCGTCAGCGTGCATTGCCATAACGACCTCGGGCTGGCCGTGGCTAACAGTCTGGAAGCTATCCGCTGCGGCGCCCGCCAGGTAGAAGGCACTATTAACGGCATCGGCGAAAGGGCGGGCAATGCCGCGTTGGAAGAAATCGTCATGGCTATTAAGACCCGAGCCGACTTTTTTAGCCTGACAACGAATATCGATACCAAGCAGATTTACCGCACCAGCCGTTTGGTGAGTGACCTTACCGGCTTTCCGGTGCAGCCCAATAAGGCTATTGTCGGCGGCAACGCTTTCCGTCATTCCTCCGGCTTGCATGTGGACGGTATGCTCAAAAAGTCCTCCACCTACGAGATTATTGACCCCCATTCGGTAGGTGTCCCTTCGAGCAGCCTGGTGCTGGGCAAGACCAGCGGCCGCCATGCTTTCCGCGAACGACTCTCCGAGCTAGGATACACTTTAAGCGATGAGGACCTGAACCGGGCTTTTACCGCCTTTAAAGAACTGGCAGATAAGAAAAAGGATATAACCGACCGTGATATCGAGTCGTTGGTGGCGGAAGAGCAGCGTACCGTCTCCGAGGAGTACCACCTTGACCGCCTTCAAGTCACTTGCGGCGACCAGGGCCTTCCGATGGCTGGCGTCAGGATTATCGGGCCGGATGGCAAGACTACCATCGAAGGCTCTTCTCTCGGTACTGGTCCGGTGGATGCTGTTTATAAAGCTATCAATACCTGTGTTAAAGTGCCCAACACGCTTACCGAGTTCTCGGTGAAATCGGTTACGGAGGGCATCGACGCCATCGGTGAGGTGCTGATTAGAATCGAGAGTAAAGGTGTTACCTATACGGGGCGGGGTGCGGATACGGATATTATCGTTTCCAGCGCCAAGGCTTATATCAACGCTCTTAATCGTTTACTCTCGGCAAAGAAACTGATCAAGTAAAACAACTTTCTCATGTTTGGTGAGAGAGGATTGAGGTTAGTGGTGTCACCGCGCTATAATAAATGCATTTCACTCCCATTAACTCTCTCACATCTGGTAAAAATATTGCCCCAAAAGGAGCTATCGTGAACTTAGCGGAAAAAATATTAGCGGCGCACACCGGAAAAAACGAAGTTGCCCCCGGTGAGTTTATCAACGCCCGGGTGGATATGGTTTTATCTAATGACATAACAGCGCCTATCGCCATTAATGAGTTCCGCCGCCTTGGCGTGCCCAAAGTCTTCGACCCATCTAAAATCGTCATGGTCGCCGACCACTTTGTGCCGAATAAGGATATCCTCTCGGCGGAGCAGGCTAAGCAAATGCGGGAGTTTTGCCGTGAGCAGAAGATTAAGTTTTATGATGTCGGTGAAATGGGCATTGAGCATGTCCTTTTACCGGAGCAGGGTTTTGTCCTCCCCGGTGATGTCGTCATCGGCGCGGATTCCCATACCTGCACCTATGGCGCTTTGGGAGCTTTTGCCACGGGTATGGGGTCGACGGATATTGCCGTGGCGATGGCTACCGGCGATATCTGGATGAAAGTCCCATCGACCATTAAGTTTGTCTATCATGGCTCGCTGGGGCGATGGGTGGGGGGCAAAGACCTCATTCTCTATACTATCGGCGCTATTGGCGTCGATGGCGCGTTATATGCTGCCATGGAGTTCACTGGCGAGGCTATTGAAGAGCTTTCTATGGACGGACGTTTTACTATGGCGAATATGGCTATCGAGGCTGGTGGCAAGGCTGGTTTATTCCGTGTAGACAACAAGACGCAGCTTTATATAAAGTCCAGAGCTAAGCGCAGCTATCTTGTCTATGAGTCGGATCCTGATACCGAATACGCTAAAGTTATTGAATACGATGTATCCACTATCGAGCCGCAGGTATCGTTGCCGCATTCACCCGCCAATGCCAGGCCAGTCAGCAAGGTCGGCTACGTGAAAATCGACCAGGCGGTTATTGGCAGCTGCACCAATGGTCGTATAGAAGACTTGCGTCTGGCGGCACAGGTATTTAGAAAGCATAAGGTGCATCCGGGCATACGCTGTATCATCATTCCTGGCACGCAGGAGGTCTATCTGGAGGCTTTAGCCGAGGGTTTGATTGAGGTGTTCGTTAGAGCAGGCGCGGCAGTCAGTACACCAACCTGCGGACCCTGCCTCGGCGGGCATATGGGTGTCCTGGCGGAAGGGGAACGCTGTATCTCTACAACTAACCGCAACTTTGTCGGTCGTATGGGAAGCACGAAGTCGGAAGTTTATCTGGCTAATCCGGCGGTGGCTGCTGCCAGTGCGGTCACCGGTAAGATTACCAGTCCGGATGAGGTGATAAAATAGATAGCAACTGACAAGTGACAAAAAATAAAGGGGGGTGGAGTGGTTTGTTATTTGTTACTTGATACTTATCATCAAAAAGGAGTCTCTATGAAACTAAAAGGTAAAGAAATAAATCCCCCTTTAGTCCCCCTTTACGAAAGTGGGACAAATAATGAGGTTAATAACGATAATGAACAGGATAATCACTATCGTCTCCCTTTGAAAAAGGGAGAGTGAGAGGGATTTTGAGTAACAAAAAGGAGTCTCTATGAAGCTAAAAGGTAAGGTCTTTAAATACGGCGCGGATGTCAATACGGACGTAATTATCCCTGCCCGCTACCTTAACGTGTCCGACCCCGCCGAGCTAGCTAAGCATTGTATGGAAGATATTGACGCCGACTTTATTAAAAAGGTAAAACATGGTGATATCATCATGGCTACCACGAATTTCGGCTGCGGCTCGTCGCGGGAGCATGCCCCGCTGGCAATCAAGGCATCGGGTATCTCTTGTGTTATCGCGCATAGCTTTGCCCGTATCTTCTTCCGTAACGCTATTAATATCGGCCTGCCGTTGCTGGAGTGCGCTGAAGCGGTCGATAATACCGCCGCCGGTGATGTGATAGAGGTAGACCTGGCAAAAGGCAAGATTAAAAACGTAACCAAGGACTTAACCTTCAATGCCAAGCCCTATCCCGACTTCATGTCCGAGCTAATAGCGGCTGGCGGCTTGGTGGCATACACGAAAAAGCGACTGGCTAACATGAAAGCCTAGAACATACAGGAGGAAACAAGTGAATTTTAATATCGTTGTAACCCCGGGCGATGGTGTCGGTCCGGAGTGTGTTAATGAGGCTATCAAGGTCTTAAAAGCCGTCGGCAGGAAATACGGGCATCAGTTCAACTTCAATAATCGTCTGGTGGGCGGCGCCGCTATTGACGCCGAAGGCGTGGCAGTATCTAAGGCTACGCTTAACCTGTGCAAGAAGGCTGACGCCGTATTACTAGGGGCGGTGGGGGGTCCCAAATGGGATGACCCTCTCGCCAAGGTCCGCCCTGAAGACGGCTTATTAGAGCTCCGTAAGAGCCTGGCTTTATTCGCCAACCTGCGGCCTGTGCATGTTTATCCCGTATTAGTCGACTCCACCAATCTCAAACCGGAGGTGATTAAAGGGGTGGACTTCATTTTTATCCGTGAGCTTACCGGGGGTCTCTATTTCGGCAAGCCCAAGCGACGCTGGCAGACGGAAAGCGGCAGGAAAGCCGTCGACTCCATGCTGTATTCAGAGCAGGAAATCAAGCGTATTGTCCGGGTCGGTTTTGAGTTAGCCAGACGCCGTAAGAAGAAGCTCATTTCCGTAGATAAAGCCAATGTGCTGGAGTCCTCCCGCCTGTGGCGGACGGTAACGTTAGAAGTAGCTAATGATTACCCGGATATCGAACTGGAACACATGCTGGTGGACGCCTGCTCCATGCGTATTATCCAGAATCCTAAGTACCTGGATACCCTGGTAACAGAAAACACCTTTGGGGATATTCTAACCGACGAAGCTTCAATGCTAGCCGGCTCGATGGGTATGCTGCCCTCGGCAAGCATCGCTGGCGTGCCGCAGCCGGGCGTCAAGATATTTGGTCTTTATGAGCCGATACACGGCAGTGCGCCGCGTCATGCCGGCAAGAACGAAGCAAATCCCATTGCCACCATTCTTAGCGCCGCGATGATGTTGCGTTATTCGCTGGCGCTGGAAAAGGAAGCGCAGGTAGTGGAAAAAGCCGTCGAGGATGCACTAAATGAAGGATACCGCACCTATGATATAATGAGTGAAGGCAAAACCAAGCTGGGAACGAAGGAGATGGGCGATATCATCGCCAGTAAAGCGGGAGGTTAAAAGGTGACTGCGGTCAAACTCTATGATACAACTTTAAGAGACGGCGCCCAGAGCGAGGGTATCTCCTTCTCTGTGGTGGATAAGCTGCATATTGCCCAAAAGCTTGATGAACTGGGTATTCACTATATCGAAGGCGGCTGGCCCGGCTCCAATCCTAAAGACGCGGAGTTTTACAAACGTATCCGCGAACTTAAATTGAAGAATGCCAAAATCGCTGTTTTCGGTAGCACACGTCGGGCCGGCGTAAAAGTGGAAGAAGACGCTTTCATCACGCCCCTGGTTAAATCCGGCGCTAAGATAGCTACCCTCGTCGGCAAAGGCTCTGATTTGCACGTTATTAATGTACTTAAAACCACGCTTGAAGAAAACATCAGGATGATAACCGAATCTATCGAATATCTGAAGTCAAAGGGCATGGATGTTTTTTGGGATGTGGAACATTATTTTGACGGTTTTAAGCACAACCCCGAATATTCGTTAAAAACGCTTGAAGCCGCCACTAAAGCCGGTGTCGATTGCCTGGTGCTCTGCGATACTAACGGTGGCGCTTTACCAGATGAGATAACAAAAGCCGTTAGAGCGGCGGCTAAAGTAACCAAAGTGCCACTGGGTATTCACTGCCATAACGATAGTGGTCTAGCAATAGCTAATACACTGGCGGCGGTGGCGGTGGGGGTAATGCAGGTACAGGGCACCATCAATGGACTCGGCGAGCGGTGCGGCAATGCTGACCTATGTACCATCATCCCGGCTTTAAAGCTGAAAATGGGCATCAACTGCGTCTCCGATAAACAATTGGCCTCGCTGACGGAAGTCGCCCATTACGTTAGCGAACTGGCCAATATGGCGCCCGACCCCTTTGCCCCCTACGTTGGCGTTAGCGCTTTCAGTCATAAGGCTGGCTATCATATGGATGGTGTCACCAAATGGCCGGATGCCTATCAACATATCGACCCGGCTAAAGTGGGCAACCAGCAGCGGACAGTCGTCTCCGATCAGTCCGGCAAGCGCAATATCATCGCTAAAGCCAAAGAGCTCGGTATTGATTTGTCTGATGCGGAAAAGGATGTCAAAGAGCTTTTAGAGAGGGTCAAACACTTGGAAAGTCTCGGCTTTCAGTATGATAACGCCGAGGCTTCTTTCGAGCTATTGTTACGCCGGGCCAGACAAGATTATAAGCCACCTTTCGAGCTGGTGGACTTTATGGTGGTGGTGGAGAGTCGACGGCGTTCTTCAACACGCCAGTCAACCGATGGCATGCTCTCGGAGGCTATCGTCAAGGTAAAGGTGGGTGGGAAAATTATACACACGGCGGCGGAAGGCGATGGTCCCGTCAATGCCCTTGACCTGGCGATGCGCAAAGCGCTTTTACAGTTCTACCCCAAACTAAAACAGGTCAAGCTGGTGGACTATAAAGTGCGTATTCTGGAAGAAAGCACCGGCACGGAGAGTCAAGTGCGCGTACTTATAGAGTCCAGCGACGGCGTTAACGAATGGCACACGGTAGGCGGCTCGACCAATATCATCGAGGCAAGCTGGCTGGCTTTAGCTGATGCTTTAGAGTGGTGGCTGGTGAAGCAGAAAAAGTAGTTGAAACACTTTATTGAGTTAGCTCGAGAGGCGCGCATTACGAAAGCCCCTCTTTCTGTTCTTCCTGCTATTTCCTTCTTGTAGTATAATAATTGTTGGAGATGGCGCATATCTTTTATCCGAATACGGAGGTCTTAAATGGGTATCATCAAAACCGCCGCCGAAATAGCTAAAGAGAAGCTGGAAAAAATAGGCGAGCCAACGGAAGCCGAACGCCTTAAGTGGAAATATGGACCGGAGGGCGAGAAGCTGGCCGCTCTTTATCTTAGGGAAGACGTTAACCTGGTGAATGAGTTAGGTAAATTCGAGGAAAAAGCCAGGAAAATCATCGTCACCAGCGTCAATGATATCCTCTTAAGAAACATCAGCCTGCCCCGCAACGAAGCCGCCCGCAAAACCAATAAAAAAGCCATGGACGGCCTGAAAGCCTTAAAAAGCAACAAAACCGCGGTGGAGAATGTGCTCAGCCGGATGCGGCATATCCTCGACCATTATGTGCAGGAAGGCGCCAAGCAAAAGAAACAGGCGTATGAATCCCTCAAAGCCGAATTCGAGGCTAAAATACAGCAGGCAATCAGGCAGCAGACGGGTGTTGACGCCAAGATGAATATTGATATAGAAAAGCAGCCGCAGTTCCAGGAGGAATGGCAGCGGCTGCAGGCGCAGATGGAAGGGCAATACACTAAACTACTGGATGAATATAAAAAGGAACTTACGGCTATAGATTAAAGGAATATAGATGGATATTTTTGATGTCATTCCAGCGAAAGCTGGAAACCAGGTGGGGTGGGGTTTTTCTGGATTCTCTGGTCAAGCCAGAGAATGACAGTGTTAATTTATATGGATACTGAAAGCGAACGAATCGAGTACGCGGCACGCCATACCGAGATAATCCGGCATCCCCGGCAGCACCTCGCTACCTTCGGGGTAACCAACATTTACTATTATCTGTTGACGGAGCCGACCTACTCTGAAATATCCAACGACGTGAATGAAACGGTAATCAGAGAGGGTAGAGTCCTCGCTGAAAGGCCGAAAATCGTCACGCCTTATTACCTGACGCATCTGGAAGGGTTCAGCTACGATGCGCGACAGTACTTCCAGAAGCTGCTGATGATGCACGGTCCTAATGCCCCTGGCCTTTTTTACACCTATAAAAACGAGCCCAAAGGACTGAACATCGTCTCGGACAGGTGGCAGGTAGTGGTGGAGAAGCTAAATGACGAAATCGATAAAAAGGGCGACCCGCTGGCGACCATCATCAAGGGGCAGGATGACCTCTGGGATGTCTCGCTGTTGAAGTTTATCTATGAGATAACCAGTCGTTCCGTGCAGAGCAATATGGCGCAGCTGGAATCGAGGGGAATGCTGGGGATGAGTCATGGCGGGATACCGGTGGGGATTAGGCAATCCATCGAGGAAATGTTCCAGCAGGCCGGGCGGGGCGAGATTAGGGCTTATGAGCTGGAGCAGGAGCTGAACCACTGGGGTGTCTTCGAGGAGTATCAGGATAGGTTCTTTGCGCTGGTGAAAGGCAGAAAGTAACAATTGAATATATCGTTCATCAAAGCGCGCGACCTGGCAGAGGCGTGGTTCCTTTGCCTGGCGAAAACTCTCGATAAGGGATATGAGTATAAAATCGACCGTGGGAGCTATACCGGACAGCGCCGTAAAGAGCTGGACATGGTTGTTGTACAGGTGGAATACCCGGGCACGAAGCCACTGATACCGGATGTGCCGCCGGGCGTGCCACCGCCGAGTACCATGGAGTACGTAGAAAGCTACTTGCCCTACCTGATGACCGCCCATAAAAAAGAAGGGGAGCAATACACCTACGGTCAGTATTTGGAGAAACAGATAGCCAAAGTCATTAAGATGTATAAGAAGGACGGCTTTAATACGAACCAGGCTTACATGGCGGTAGGAAATGAAGAATCCATTGATTTGCCTGACCCTCCGTGCTTAAGGATGATAGATACCAGAGTGCGGGAGGGCAAACTGAACTTCGTGGTCTATTTCCGGTCGTGGGACCTGTGGGCAGGGTTTCCTTCTAACCTGGCGGCGATACAGCTTTTGAAGGAGTATATGGCGAGCGAAATAGGGGTGGAGGATGGCGAGCTGCTGGCGATGAGCAAGGGACTGCACCTTTATGAATATGCTTGGGAGCTGGCGAAGACGGTGGTGAGGGCGAAATGAGGGAGAGTATAGATGGATTATATTGAAGCCGTGGCGGAAATGATTGTTGGAGCGAAGAAAATCGTCGTATTTACCGGTGCAGGCTTTAGCACGGAGTCCAATGTTCCAGATTTTCGAGGTCCCCAGGGCGTCTGGAGTAAGTTCGATCCTGATGAACTGAATTTGCCCAACTTCCTGCGCAGCGAAGAGATAAGAGAAAAATATTGGCAGGTTCACCGGCTGTTCTGGGAGGCGGTAAAAGACGCCCAGCCCAATAGCGGGCATTATGCTGTTACCGAGCTTCATAATATGGGTAAGTTGGACTGTATTATCACGCAAAATACCGATGGCTTACACCAGAAATCCGGCACGCCGGATGATAAAATGCTGGAGCTCCACGGCACCATGCACTGGGTGGACTGCCTGGAATGTGGCAAGCGCTATCCCAGAGACTATGCTCACGAGAAAATGCTGGCTGGTGAAAAAGTACCGCGGTGCGGTGGTTGCCATGGCATTTTAAAGCCAGCTACCGTAGCTTATGGTCAATCCATGCCGGTGAGAGAGACGCAGGAAGCCGGCGAAAGGTCAGCCGCCTGTGACCTTTTCCTGGCGGCGGGGTCGTCGCTGGTGGTCTATCCAGCCGCCCAGATGCCGCTCCTAGCCAAACGTGGCGGCGCACGGCTGGTCATTATCAATCTTACCGAGACGCCTCACGATAGTTATGCGGATATAATAATCAACGAAAAAACGGGTGAAACGATGTCCAAGGTATTAGCGCGGGCAAAAGAAAAACTACATTAAACCGGGCTAGACTATACAGAACCAAACTTTATTTAACAAAAGCTCTATCTTTCTATCAATCATTTAAAAAACTCCCGAACAAGTATATTTTTCTCTTCAGGTAGCCTTAATTGTTATAGAATGTTTAGAATCATCGGCTGAATGTTTATCATAGCTTTACCAGATTCTTGCCATAATTGCGTAGAGTAAATATATTATTCGATATTCGTGAGGGCAAGAAAATGCCGATTGCTCAAAAACTGGCGGATAAAATCCATACCAGTAAGCTTGACTTGCTTGATAAAATCTGGATGAAGGTCAAGCCAGAAGATAAGATAAATGGTATCATTGCTGGGATTATAAGCCTTACCCAGTCCTCGATGAGCCCCGGTGCTTCAACTTTGGTATTGCTGAATCATGATAGTAAAAAGGAGTTATATTTCCAGTTTGCTATTGGCCCGGCGGCGAAGCAATTGAAGCGTTTGCACATCGGCCGTCAATCAGGGATAGCCGGTTGGGTAATCCGGAACGGTAAACCTATGCTCGTAAATAATCCCGAGAGAAATAGAGGTTTCTATAAGCTTATCGATGGTGCCACCGGTTTAAGAACGAAGAACGCCGTTGCCGCGCCATTAATCAGCAAGGGCGCCGTCATCGGGGTTATCGAAGCGCTTAATAAAGCTGATGGGACTGCTTTTTCCAAGCACGACCTAGACACGATAAAAGATGTCGCTAACAGTGCCTCGATAACCATTGAGGGTTATAACACGGAAAACTACCTGATGCTTTCCTATAAGCGTACGGTAAGCGCTCTGGTATCGCTGGCGGATGCCAAAGAGACCATCGGTGGCGGGCACTCCAGGCGGCTGGTAGAATACGCCTTGATGGGAGCCAGAGAGTTAGGACTAAGCAAACAGCAGCAGCAAAGCATCGAGTATGCCGCTCTGCTGCATGACATCGGTAAACTTAGCATCCCTGATGAGATATTGAACAAAGTCGAAAAACTTACGGATAAAGAATGGGTATTGATAAAAAGGCATACAATAGTAGGATATGAAATATTGAAGGATATACCATTTCTAAAAGAAGCGGCTTTACTGATACTAGATCACCATGAGAGATATGACGGCGGGGGATATCCGCAGGGACTCCACGGGAACGGTATACCCATTGGCGCCCGGCTAATAGCCGTGGTCGATGCTTTTGATAATATGACAACCGACCACAGCTATCGCTCCGCGATGCCTCCACAGCAAGCCTTCGCCGAGCTGTTTAAAAACGCCGGTGACCAGTTCTGTCCGCTGGCGGTGAAAGCCTTTAATACCGGCTACGTCAGGACGCGTTTAACGAGAAAGAAACGGCCGATATACTAGTTTATCGGAACTCCACCTATTTTCTTCCCTCAAGAACGTTCAATTGCAGTCGATTATTTTATGATATTCAGATAAACTTCTTCATTGTTAGAAAGCCGCAAAGACAGCAAGAATGGTATTCATAAAAAACAGCTATCCCCTCGATAAAAACAATTATCCCCAGAAAAAATAGTAAATTGGAACCAGTTACGCCCCAGGGAAAATCCTATTCTAGCATGGTAAAAATAAGGATGTCAATAGGGTGGGGCGGTATTTTTTTAACGTAATTATTGGGGAATCTACACCTCTATTTTTACTCCGTTTTTATATTAAGCGTGTTCACATTTACATGCTATTTACACAATTGGTACTAAAGTAGCTTAGAAGTATTGCTGATGCCGGAAAAGGCATGTTTGGGGAAGCTGAATAGAACATGGTTACGATAAACGTTGTAAAAGCCATTGACCGACTTGAAACTACCATTGGCTCTGGTAAATTGGGTGAGTTGTTTCTGGAACTCGGCTATCTCACCGGGACACAGCTTGACCGTGCTTTAGAGTATCAAGCACATAAAGGTGGAAGGTTGGGTTGGATTCTGGCGACCCAGGGGTACATCACCAGGTTGGAGTTATATAAAGGGCTGGCCAAGCACTTCAATATGATGTTTGAGTCAGACACTGCATATATCATAGAGAATATTGATAGAAAATTGGCGGTAATGTTAACACATGAGGAAATGGTGAAATATCAAGTCGTGTCTTTTTATCTCGGAGGAGATGACGTCCTCTATGCACTAACCGCCGATCCTAACAGTGAGTCTGCTTTAGAGTTACTCCACCAGCGTTTTGGGGCAAAGCAGATAGAACAGGTAGTCATCACTGACCTGGACCTTATGAAAATTTCTGAGGACCTTTATCGGGAAAGCATAATGGATATGTCTGTCCATGGGCTGTTCTATAGAAATCCCGATGAATCTGCATATAAAGTTACCATCCGCTCACAATGGATTTTCCTGGCGTGTTTGATTTGCTGTCTGGCAATATGGGCTTATTTTAAAGTAGATACACTCGTTGTTGCTTTGCTGTTTCTCGTCCAGCTTTTCTATGTTATCCCGATACTCTTTAAATTTATGGTGTCTATCTGGGGTAAAATTAATCGCCCTAGAAAGCCTCTTTATACTGATGTTAGCGCTCCTTGGGAGGTAGGTAATTGGCCCATATATACCATACTTATTGCTGCCTATCGGGAAAAAGAGGTGATAGGAAACTTGATTAAATCCCTGAAGAAGCTTGACTACCCAGAAGATAAGCTGGATATCATCCTCCTTTTAGAAGAGAATGACTCGGAGACCTTGGAGGCGGCCAAAATAGAGAAACCGCCGGCAAACTGGAGATTCCTCGTCTTGCCGGATAGCGTCCCGAAGACCAAACCAAAAGCTCTGAACTATGGTCTTAATTTTGCCCGGGGTGAATATCTTACTATTTATGATGCAGAAGATATACCGGAACCAGAGCAGCTCAAGAAGGCAGTGGCCGCCTTCAGGACGCATGGGGGTAATTATATTTGTTTTCAGGCAGCTTTAAACTACTTTAATAAAAACGAAAACTTCCTGACCAAGATGTTCACCCTGGAATATTCCAGCTGGTTCGATTGTCTGCTTCCCGGACTTTTTAAAGCTAAGTTGCCTATTCCTTTGGGCGGCACGAGCAATCATTTCGATGTAAAAAAACTAAAGCATATCGGAGCCTGGGACCCATTTAACGTTACCGAGGATGCGGATTTAGGCATTAGGGCATCTATTGAAGGATATAAGGTTGGTGTGATTGACTCCACTACCTACGAAGAAGCGAATTCGCGGCTGTATAACTGGATAAAACAGCGTTCGCGG
Source organism: Dehalococcoidales bacterium (assembly GCA_050014095.1). Lineage (GTDB taxonomy): Bacteria > Chloroflexota > Dehalococcoidia > Dehalococcoidales > RBG-16-60-22 > RBG-13-51-18. Next base: position 44,180 of record JBEKDZ010000002.1, read on the forward strand.
TGGGTTAAGGGATACATGCAGACCTTCCTGGTGCACAGCCGTCACCCGCTTAAAGCTATAAAGGCAATGGGATTCTGGCAATGGCTCGGTTATTCATGGCTTATCGGCGGGACTCCGGCCAATTTCTTGCTTAACCCTGTAATGTGGGTCTTTTTTGCCGTCTCCTATTTTGTAAACTTGTCCGGTTACGTTCATATTCCGGATTCATTGCTTTACCTGGCGGGGTTTAATCTTATCGCCGGGAACGCCATGGCTATTTTCATCGCCATGATAGGCATATTTCCCAGGAAGAATTACGCCCTCATACCTTACGCTCTATTAAGCCCGGTTTACTGGATGCTGCAATCGATAGGGGCTTATAAAGGATTTTGGCAGCTGCTGGTGAAACCTTTTTACTGGGAAAAGACGGCGCATGGACTAACCAAATACAAGCCTAATCTCTAGTAACCTTTACCCCGGCTTTTCATCAGCCATACCAAGTCATCTAACTCCGCGCAAGTCCATCAATCCGTTTTACGTTAGCCAAAGTGATGGCTGTGTGGTATCATTTTTTAGATACGAAAATTATTTATCAGAGTAAGTATGATTGCAGAAATAACTGGCTTTATCACGCGGCAGGAGGGGCGTAAATTCCGTTGTTTAACCCCTGTCAACGAATCTGTTATTAACACAGACAGGCTGGGTAAAGGGGATAGGATTTCTCTTTATGTCCATATACCGTTCTGCCGGTCGCTTTGTCCGTTCTGCTGTTTTAACCGCTATCTTTTTGAGGAAGACCTGGCGCGCCGCTATTTTAACGACCTTAAACAGGAGCTGGCAATATACCGGGGGCGGGGTTTTAGCTTTTCTGATATCTATTTCGGCGGGGGAACGCCCACCGTGCTGATGGATGAGCTCGGCGAGTTTATCGGGTATTTGCGAAAGCAGTTTAATATCAACCAGATTTCACTGGAGACAACACCGCAGGAGCTAACAGCACAGAACATCAAGCTACTTAAGGAATATGGCGTCAACCGGCTTTCGGTAGGGGTGCAGAGCTTTGACGAGCAGGTTCTTAAAACCATGGGAAGAGTCAATGGACCTGCGGCAGAGGTAAAGAGTCGATTGCTCAAGGCTGAAGGACAATTTGGTACATTAAACGTTGACTTCGTTTTCAATTTCCCGGGGCAGACGGTAGAGCAATTCGCAGCGGATGTGAAAGTTTTCAAAGAGTTGGGTATCGACCAGGCGACGTTTTATCCACTGATGGCTTCGCCACACAAGAAGAATGCCATGGAGCGGCGGTTTAACCGGGTGGATAACTCACGGGAGAGGCGGTTCTACGACGTGATATTGAAGCAGCTTTATCACGGTGGCTATAAAGCGTCGACGGCATGGTGCTTTTCCCGCGGGGAGCGTATGATTGACGAGTATATCATCGAGTCGGACGATTATGTCGGCATCGGGGCGGGGTCGGTGAGCATCGTAGGGGGGAATTTCTACGTTAACTCCTTTGCCCTGGAACACTATCATAAGTTGATTGCCGGTGGGAAATTGCCCATTGTAGGGTGGCGGGAGTTATCTGAAAAAGAGAAACTGCGTTACTACCTTTTGACCAAGCTTTTCGGCATGAAACTGGATAGTGCGGCTTTCCGGCAGCGGTTCGGGGGGCAGATAAGTCAAAAACTGTGGCTGGAACTGGCTTTCTTAAAGGCTGGTGGTGTGGTTGCCGGCAAAGATGTACTGTGGGTGACGGAGAAGGGCATGTACCCGGTGAACGTAATGATGCGGGAATTTTTCGCGGCACTCAATACGCTGCGTGAATACCATATCGAGCACCAGATTTGATTACTTAAGGGCGACATGAATGCCGGCGGCACCGAAAAACAGAGGTCGGTAGTGCACATCGCGGAAGCCGGCTGCCAGCAGCATATCTCTGACCTCTCGCGGTGAAAAATAATTTCTTGTCGATTCCGCCAGGTAACGATAGGCACCTTTATTACCGGAGAGGATTATCCCCACCGGCATCACGAAAACACGAAGGTACAGGTGGAAACAGGCTCGGATAAAACTATTCTCCGGCTGGCTCGATTCTACGACTACATAACGTCCACCGGGTTTCAAAACCCTTAATACCTCGGTAAGATGGGCAGACGCCACCGGATTTTTATAGGTCAGGTTGCGAAAGGCGAAAGATATAGACGAGACATCAAAATAAGCATCGAGGAAGGGGAGGTGGGATGCTTCGCCTTCGATAAAACGTACCTGCTGGCTAACTCCAGACCTTTCTGCCTTTTGCCGTGCCTTTTCCAACATCGGCAGACTATAGTCCAGTCCGATAATTTCCGTGTCTTTAGCCGCCAGCCGGGCGATGTTGATGGTAAGGTCGCCAGTGCCGCAGCCGATATCCAGAATACGATGGGGCTTTGACTCAAGGCATGCCTGTGCTGCCAGCCGCCGCCACCGTTTCTCCATCCCCAACGTAATGACGCGGTTGACAAGGTCGTAATGCGGCGGCACGGCGATAAACATGCCGTGTAGTGGAGGTTTTGGGGAGGGGAGGGATTTTTCCATAAAGCTATCCTAAAACATGACCGAGGATATAGCCGATGCCCATAAACAACTGTGTCAGGAGGACATTCATGATATTGGCTGCCATCCCTGGCATGAATTTAGCGGTTTCTTCACTATGAAAGGCGCTATTAGTGGCTCTAATAGCCAATGGTAGCGTGAGCAGCGCCAAGAGCGTCCAGATGGGCATCACGCGCGCCGCCACCCAGGCGATTATCCAAACATAGACGGCAATATTGACCACGGAATAAAAGATAGCGGCATTTTTCTTCCCGATGGCGATAGGGAGAGTTTTACGCTTGGCTATTTTATCAGCTTCAACATCGGGGAACTCATTAAGCAGTAGGAGATTATGTACCAGGAAGGCAGGTGGAATACAGGCAATAATAGCGTTAGTGGTATAAACTCCGGACTGGACGAAGTACATGCCTAATATCGGCAGCGCGCCAAGCCCAGCGCCAGCCACCCATTCCGGCCAGGGACGCTTAAGTATGACAGGACTATAGAGTACGATGAAGAAAGCTGCCACAATCAGCAGTGGCAGCAGCTGCCAGCCACTGACGATGATGAAGTATATGCCAATCGGTATCGCCAAGATAAAGACGGCTATACCCAGCCAGAGAACCTGACGCGGTGTAAGCAGATTAGCCGGGAGAATGCCGCTCCCCCCGCTAAAAGGTGTACGCCTGGCAGCCTGGTCGATGCCGCTGCGGAAATCAAAATAGTCATTAAGGATGTTAACGCTGGCATGAGTGAGCACCAGCCCGATGCCAGCTAGCAGGGCGTACCAGATGCTAATGGCACCATCATACCAGGCGACAGTCGTACCCAGGAAAGCCAGAATAAAAGAAAGAATGAGGAATTGTGGGCGGGTTTCCAGGAACCAGAACTTAAGTTTACTCATGCTTAAATAATTATACCATCCTGTTTATTCGATTGAATAGGGCTGTTTTGTAACAGGTAATGTTAATAAAATTTACACGTTATAAAAATTCTGATGAATATTAATAACATAAATGTTAACGGTACTTTGGCAACCAAGATTTTAAGAACCAGGCTCTGTCATGATATAATCTTACGTACCCAATGTTTCATTATGAGCAGGGTATTTAAGTAGACATAATACATGAAGAAAAGACCACAAAACTTTACCGAACTAACCAGCGTTCAAACGAATGAGCTCGTAGAATCAATGGGGGAACCTGCTTACCGGGCAAAACAGCTAGGGAAATGGATCTACCAGAATATGGCATTTTCCTTCGATGAGATGACTGATTTACCTTTGGTTTTTCGAGAGAAATTGAAAAAAGAAATAAAGCTACACAGTCTGGACCTGGTACAGTTGGTAACCGGGCATGATGGTACAATAAAAGCTCTCTTTAAGCTTGCCGACGGTAACACCATCGAGTCAGCGTTAATGTACTATGATACCGATAGGGGAGGGGAGCGGCATACAGTTTGTGTTTCGACGCAGGTAGGCTGTGTTATCGGCTGTCCATTTTGTGCTACCGGTCAGCAGGGTTTCGAGCGTAATTTAACGCCGGGTGAGATAATCGACCAGGTGCTTTATTTCGCACACTATCTTCGCACGAAGTATCAAGATAATGGGAACTCAAATAGCGAAACGTCAAAACGTATATCTAATATTGTTTTCATGGGCATGGGTGAGCCGCTGGCGAATTATGCTAATCTCTGGCAGGCTATCGGGGTGTTGAATTCGCCGGAGGGCTTCGGGTTGGGGGCGCGTAATATGGTTATTTCTACGGCTGGTCTGGTGCCACAGATAAAACAGTTGGCTAAGGAAAAACTCCAGGTAGGACTGGCGGTTTCCCTCCATGCAAGCGAAAATAAGCTAAGGAATGAGTTGGTGCCGCTGAACCGTAAATATCCGCTGGAGCAGCTTATGGCTGCCTGCCAGGAGTATAACCGGGCTACCGGAAGGCGTTTGAGTCTGGAATATATCCTCTTTGGCGGCGTTAACGACTCTATAGCACAGGCACATGCCCTGGCCGAGCTGATAAAGGGATTGCAGTGTCATGTTAATCTCATCCCAGCAAATCTTACGACCGATATATCCTTTCGTGCACCGCCACGCAGGGTTATCCTGGCTTTTGAAGACGAGCTTAAAAAATGCCATGTTAACGTAACATTGCGCGAACGCCGCGGTCAGGACATCGATGCCGGCTGTGGCCAATTACGCAGTCGGTTTATACGAGATAACGATGAAGAATCAGGAAAATCAAGAAAGATAGGAATAACGTAATGTCGCAAGAGACAATTTTGTGGATAGTTTTTGCTATTGTAGTGCCGGTAGTATTGTTCCTGGACTTAGGGGTATTCCAGCGTAAAGCACATACCATTAAAACAAAAGAAGCCCTCCTGATGACAGCCTGCTACGTGGCGCTGGCTTTAGTGTTCGCCGGAGTTGTTTATTTTATGTTGGGGCAGGAGAAATCCTTCACTTTCCTCACCGGCTACATTGTTGAGCAGTCATTAAGTATGGATAACCTTTTTGTTTTCTTGCTGATATTTTCCACTTTTGCTGTGCCATCGCAATACCAGCATAGGGTACTTTTTTGGGGCATCCTCGGGGCAATTGTCACCCGCGGCATATTTATCGCTTCCGGCGTAGCACTGCTGCAAAGGTTGGAATGGTTGATTTATATTTTCGGTGCTTTCCTGGTCTATACAGGTATTAAAATTGCCACCAAAAAGGATGGTGAAGTAGACCCGAAGAAGAATCCTCTTTTCCGGTTTGGCAAAAAATACCTGCGGATGACCGATTCCTATCGCGGCGGGAAATTCTTCGTCCGGGAAAACGGGCATTTACTGGTGACGCCGCTACTCCTCGTGCTGGTGGTCATAGAATCTACCGATATAGTATTTGCCGTGGACTCTGTCCCGGCAGTCCTTTCAATAACACTGGATTCGTTTGTTGTTTATACTTCCAATATTTTTGCTATTCTGGGATTACGTTCGTTATTTTTCGCGCTGGCCGGCTTGACGAATAAGCTGGTCTATCTCAGTTATGGGTTGGCGGCAATACTGACGCTTTTAGGCATCAAGATGCTGGGGTCAAAGTTCTTCCACGTTCCCGTTCCGGTATCGCTGGGGGCGATTGTTGGGATATTACTTCTTGCCGCACTGGCTTCGTATTTATGGCCGCCCAAGAAAAAAGATGTATGGTTCGAAGAGCCCGGGGACGATGCAAAAAAGTAAAAAGATCAGCTAGTTTTTACTTATATTTGAAAATTTCGACCGGAAATACCATAACGCAAATACCAATAATCAGCGATTAACCTGTGCTTTTTTCAGCAGTTCATCAAAATCGGCGAACCATTTTAGCTTTATTTCGTCGCTCCACGACGGGTCGAAATTGGGAAACTTGGACAAAAGTAAATGGATATAGGAATTGGAATTTGGAATTTCGTCCTCGCCTTGTGGAATGATTGCATTCCGATTTGTCCTTGTGCCAGCTTTCTTTGATGTTAGCTTTGTTCCGGCGGTATTACGAGTGGACCGGGTATGTTTGGTGATAAACGGTGATAGTGGTATGCTGGCGTCTTTTGCCAAATCGATAAAGAATTTCACGCATTTACGGCTGACATCGTCGGTTAGCTGGAAGGTATTGTGGAAGACCTCCTGCAGCTGCGAATAGGTGGCGCTACCAAGGTCGAGCGAGCTTTTACAGACGAAGGCGAATGCCTCGTTAGTAATATTATTGAGGAGCTGCGTTCTTAGCTCCGCTTTAGCCGCCACGAGCTTCTTGAGATAGTCTGTTGGCTTCCCGTTAGCATCGATTAAGTTGAGAAAGCGCAGGGCAGCCATGAGCTGAATGCCCGTGCTGCCGGAGAGAAGATCGCCCCAGTAGCTGCGGTCGATGCGTGAGGGCATATGCTGCTCCAGCCGTACCAGGAAGTTATAAAAGGTGCGGTAAGAGACATAGGGTGGCAGGTGTTTTCGTCTATTTTCGTTAACCACAGGTTACCCTCACTTAGCCATCTACCATTATATTCTAAAAAATCTGAAGTTACAAGAACTTTTTCAATGGAACGCTATGGAATTTTTTAAGGACGCTACCAAAATGGAAAGGACAATAATTTTAGCTTGTCCTGGAACAGGATAGAATTGTTGTAGTGAACTGCACAAGCAGGCACAGGTAGTACGAAAATATATAAAAAGGAGGAATGAAATCCTATGGGTACTCCAATAGAGTATCAGAAGCTCATGACGGAAATCGTGTTTGTCAACCTGCCGGGGCCCGAAGATTCGGCTCCGAACATGACCGGCGGCGAACTGCTGCATGGCTTTCTCGCCGAGCTTTACCGGATACCGAACCAGGAATTCAAAGAGCACCTTCTGTCTCTTTGCAACAAATGGAATATCCGGTACCGCGACGCCAGAAAGTAACCATAATTAATATAGGGGGAAATTTTATCATGCAGGTGGCATGATGCCACCAAGGAGGAAGCAAGTGAAAAGGGGCAGAGTCAGCTCAATTGACGTCGGGACGACCAAGATTTGTACGATCATGGCTGAAACCTACGGTGATGAAGGGCTGCGCGTTCTAGGTGTTGGCGTGGCTCCATCGCACGGTCTTCATAAGGGACTGGTGCTAAGCATCAGTGAAGCCAGGGAATCGGTAAGACAATCCGTGAGAATGGCGGAGCAGATGGCTGGCCGCAGGCTGGAATCAGCCTATGTTGGCGTTACCGGACGGCATATCACATCGGTTAACAAAACGGGCACTATCTCCATTACCCATAATAATCAAATAGTACATCCCACCGACATGAAACGTGTCCTCGATGTCGCCCGCAGTATTAAGGTGTCATCGGGGCAAAAACTGCTTCATGTTATTCCTATGGACTATACGGTTGATGGGCAGATGGGTGTCAAGAATCCTATCGGACTGCATGGAATGCGGCTGGACGTGGAAACTCATATTGTTACCGCCGCCAGGACTTCAGTGCAGAATCTTACAAAGTGCATCCGCAGCATCGGCATAGAGGTAGAAGACCTGGTAATGGAATCTCTGGCTAGCGCCGAGGCTGTGCTGCGGCCGGAAGAAAAACAGGACGGCGTTTTGATAGCAGACATTGGTGGCGGAACTACGGACCTGGCGCTTTTTAAGGATAATAACATATATCATACTTCCGTATTGCCGGTGGCTGGCTATCAGGTAACGCGTGATATCTCTATCGGTCTAGGAATTACCTATGAGATGGCTGAAGAGATGAAAAAAAGGTATGGCGACGTAACACCACGGGAAAAAGACAAAACGGGTAAGGAAATCTCGATTACCGGTGATGGGCATAGTGTCTCCTATAATGACCTATCAGAAATTATCCGTATTCGTATCGAGGAAATGCTCAAGCTTATCATGATGGAGCTCCCACAGACAGACTATCGTAAGCTCATTCCAGCGGGGCTGGTAATAACCGGCGGCGGCGCTAACCTACCTGGCATCGCCGAGCTGGGGCAGAAGGTGACCAGAATGCCGGTACGGGTAGGCATTCCGATGAAGCTGCAGGGCGTCTCGGAAGTGCTGGATAATCCAGCCCATGCTACGGGCATCGGACTTCTCTTATGGAAGCTGAAGAACGATGATATCGAAGCGCCAAAAACCAGCGATAGTGGATTAAACGGTTTGATTAAAAAAATGGTTAGGCTTTTTGGCTAAAACCAGGATTGTTTGGGGATAATATTCCCCGGAGGGCTATAATGGCGAGATCAAGTTATGTCTCCAGCGGCGCGAGAATAAAGGTTATCGGCACTGGCGGAGCAGGGAGTAACGCTGTTTCTAGAATGGTCCGCGAGCATCTACACGGTGTGGAATTTATCGCGATGAATACCGATGCGCAGGCTTTGGAAACTACCGAAGCTACGCAGCGCGTTCAGCTCGGCCCCAAGACTACTCGTGGTCTGGGCGCCGGCGGCGACCATATTATTGGTCATAAAGCTGCCGAAGAAAGTCGTGATGCGATAGCCGAAGTAGTGGCTGGAGCGGATATGGTTTTTCTCACGGCCGGTATGGGCGGCGGCACTGGCACCGGCTCGGCATCGATTGTTGCGGAGCTGGCTAAAAAGACTGGTGCGCTCACCATTGCGGTGGTGACCAAACCGTTTACGTTTGAAGGCACGCATCGCGCTAAGACAGCCGAGGAAGGCATTAACGCTCTGAAAGATAGTGTAGATACGTTGATTATCATTCCTAATGACCGTCTACTGGAGCTATGCAACCAGGGTACGAGCATCGATGGGGCTTTCAGAATGGCTGATGAAGTGCTGCTTCATGGTGTCCAGGCAATCGCGGAGGTCATTACGGTTCCTGGTCTAATTAATCTGGACTTTGCCGATGTGCGGACAATTATGAAAGACGCCGGACCGGCGTGGATGTCCATCGGACGTGGAACGGGACAGAACCGGGCGGTAGAAGCCGCCAGGCAAGCTTTAGCCAGTCCTCTGCTGGATATATCGATGGCAGGCGCCAGGGGCGTGCTCTTCAATATCGCCGGAGGCTCGCTGACATTAAATGAAGTGAGTAAAGCCGCCGAGGTAATCCGCCAGGCAGTTGACCCGCAAGCTAACGTTATTTTTGGCGTTGTTTTGGAGCCGGAAATGGGTAACGACGTAAGACTTACCCTGATTGCTACCGGTTTCAATGGCAAGGGCGAAAAAGTTGATTTGGTTAAAGAAAAGGAAATTGAGGGTATCCTTAAAAACATAAATGATGATGAACTTGATATGCCTTCGTATACCCGGCAGGAACAAGTTAATCAATCAGGTAAAGTAGCTTTGGGCAAGAAAAAATAATATTGACCGAGGTGAATATGAATAATCGAAAGGAGACTTGTATGACTGTATTAGAGGTTAGAAAAAATAAAAACAATAGCCGTTCGTATATCGAGCAGCTGATGAAGAAGCTAATCGCCAATCGAAGCTGCCTGGGACTGCTAAGGTTTTTCGCCGCTCATCCTAACGGACGGTTCAGCAAGCTGGCGGTCATTCATGCCATCGACGATGATTGTACGGGGTGGGAAATAGAGCAAGCCCTGGAGGAGATGGTCGAGGAAAGGATACTCGATGTCAACTCCGATAACGACACCATTTTTTACATGCTGACCCAGGAAGAGGCATTGCGGCGGCTGGTACTGAATATGGCTATCTTCGACTGGCGAGACTGGCAACTGGTTCTCGAGCATGCCTGAACGCCTTATCTCAAGGCGAGTTTTTATCGACGATGAATTAGTAATAAATACGCCAGTTAAGATATAATGGAAGGGAAAAAACTGGTAAAGGAACTAAAATATGGGAAGAAAAGCAGAAAAACAAGCGCAACGAAGAAGCTATAAAGAAGCTTTTAAAAATGTTAAGCATGGCCATGGTACCCGCCCGGTGAGAAAGAAACAGGAATCAGCTCTGGGCAAATAATAAAGCCGGATATCACGATCTATCTTAAATTGGGAGGATATCATGACAACTGGTGTTGTAAGACATCTGGTTGGTGAACGTGGTTATGGATTTGTCTCCAGCGATGCTGGGAAAGATATATTTTTCCATCAAAGTCAGCTCAAAGGTATCAACTTCCAGTCGTTGAAAGAGGGACAAAGTGTGAGTTATAAAGTGGGGTTGGGGGAAAAGGGATTCGTCGCGAAAGAAATCAAGCCGCGTGATTCTGCTTAATAGCTCACGGCACGATTGATACTACATCGATAAGCTGAACCGGTGCTGCATTTTTCAATTTAAGCTTCTGCAAATGACCTGTTGAAGGTGAAGTTTTCTCAAAAATTAACTTAATAATATCTAGAAAGGGAAGATTCTTTTGGATCTCTCTAGAAAACAATCTTCTGATAGCCGCAAGAACGCTAAGAACCTGCTGCGTTTTCATGGAGACGCGGCGGCATCCGCAGTGGATGAGGCTGCTGCCAGCTATCAGGCACCATCGATTATTGCGGCAGGGGCTGACGCCCAAAGCGTATCCGTATTAACGACGCTGGTCAATCTCTCCCTTTCTTTGATATGTATCAAAGCTCCAACGCTTATCGAGCGTGTCGGTAGGACCAAGAAGGGCGCGGTAATGCTAGCCTTTCTTAATTTATGCGCCTGGGTACCGCTAATTATCGCATTCTTTCTTTCGCCTTTAGGTATTCAGCCAATATGGTACGCGCTTCTATGGGTTGTCAACGTAATGCCCGGGTTACTATTGACGTTCCAGCGTGATAACTGGCTATCCAATCTTGTCCCGCGGGAGAAATTAGGACGCTACCTCGGCCAGCGCCTAGCAATAAAGAGCGCCTTTTATCTCGGGGCTTTCTGTTTCCTGGGATTCCTGCTGGACTCGATGGGTAACTCCAGCCTGGTCAATTTTGGCTTGGTATTTGCTGTGGCGGTAGCCGTAGCGCTGGTAGATTTTATTATTTTTACTTTTATGCATGACCCGAAGGAGAAGGAGAACAGCCCCCCTAAATTGGAAAATCAGCAAATCAAGTATGGCTTGTTTAACTTTATCGGAGAGCTGAAAACGAAGAAGCTGGATACCTTCATTACTTTTACATCATTATTTTATCTCACGGTCGGTCTTAGCGGTCCGTTATACGCGGTATATATGCTCCAGGAAAAGCATTTTACCTATCTTAGTTTCACGGTTATTATCGCCGCGGAATACCTGGCGAGGGTAGTCAGCGCTCCGTTCTGGGGGCGTTTTGCCGATAGGTCCGGCAATATCCGGGTGCTGGGTATCGTAACACGTATAATACCGGTAATACCGATTTGCTGGCTATTTTGCTCTAATATTGGCTATCTTGCCATCGTCCAAACGCTATCGGGAATCTGCTGGGGGGCCTTCGACCTTTGCACGCAGAACTATATATTCAAAGTCGCGCCGCAAGAGAAGAAGCTCCGCTACATTGTGTATACCAGGTGTATCATCCTGTTTTCTACAGCCCTTGGTGGTTTGATAGGCGTTTTTCTGATAAAAGGAGTTTTCACGATATTCGGCAGCCAGCTGCTTAGCATCTTTTTAATCTCTGGGTTTTTCCGCGCTATTGTAGTGATGTTTTTCATGCCTAAGCTGATAGACCTGGCTGTGTCCTATGCTATAAAATCGGTTTCACCGAAGGTGGATTTAGATACATCGGGCAGGGCAAAAGTAACCAAGCACGGTCTATTTTATCACCGCGAGAAGCCGCCTTTAATTGTTCCAGAGAAAAAGAATATATCGGTATTATCTCCCAAACTCCGGAGTATCATGCAACGGCGTAGCTGGATGCTTGATGAAAGACCGATGGTAGTAAAAAAGGGAGCGATAGAGCTATCTACAGATATACAAATTACGCCACGGCGCAGCTGGACGATGCTGGAAAAGGCAACCAGAGAGCCAAAGGAGAGCCCCCAGCGTTTAGAAATTACACCAACGCGGCGACCCTGGTTTGGAGATGCCGAGATTTTTGATATTTATTCCACTAGAAGTCATAACCTAGCTACGGCGGTAATAGAAGAGAACAATAGGAAAATGCCGTCTCACGAAGGGCTTTTCTATAATAATGCCGGTTGGGCTAATTACAAGAGGGAGAGGTTGCAGACTGCTATCAGAGAAAGCCGGAAGTGGAGAGGCATCGGCGATTTAAAACCGGTTTTCATTGAGAATGGTGAGCGTATTTACTGGCGTCCCTGGAGGGACTCGAACCCACGACCTACTGCTTAGAAGGCAGCCGCTCTATCCTGCTGAGCTACAGGGACGTAAAATATTACTCTAAAATTTAACACGAATCGAGACTGGTGGTCAATATACAGCGGTCTTGTGGCTGTGGCGGAAACTCATTTAGGTTTATCGGCGCGCAGGTGTTTGATATGCCGGTAAATGTAAAAGCCGATGAGAACCACGACAATAGCTAAAATAACGGGGTCGAAGGGGCGCATGGCGCTGCGTAATTCTTCCCAGTGTTCTCCCAGCAGGTAGCCGCCGTAAGCCAGCCCGGTGCTCCAGATAAAAGAGCCGGTGAACGTATAAACTAAGAACTTGACTATTTTCATCCTGGCGATGCCTGCCGGGAGACTGATATAGGTGCGGACTAATGGTAGCAGGCGCCCAACGAAGACCGTCCAGCTACCGCTGCGTGAGAACCAGCGGTCGGCGATATCGAGGTCGTGCTGGGAGATGAGGATATAGCGGCCATATTTGTTCAATAACGGGCGACCGGCCCACATTCCCACGTAATAAGAAACGACCGACCCTATGGTATTGCCAATAGCACCGATAGCGCCGGCCATAAAAACGTACATGACGGATAACCCCGGCTCTTTAATGAGCATCCAGCCAGCCAGGGGCATGATAAGCTCGCTGGGGAAGGGAATACAGGCGCTCTCCACCGCCATGAGGAGCATCACGCCGGGCCATTGCATAAAACCATAGAGGGAGTTGATTACGTCGAGGACCCAGTGTTCCAGAGAGGTCACGTTGCGAGTGTAGCAAAATTAAGGCCGCAACGTCAAGCCAGCTTTGAGAAAGGCGTCTGGTTCGAATCTATCAGCTTGACATTGATTCATTTTCGTTGTTAGTATTTAGATAGATGTCTCCCTCTGTCAAGCGAAAAAGCTATGCCGAAACTACTGGATATTATCGATAGCCCCGCTGATTTAAAAGGATTATCCCCGGCAGCGCTGGAAGAACTGGCTGCCGAGATACGTAAGAAAATCATCACCACGGTAACCACGACCGGCGGGCATTTAGCTTCCAACCTTGGAGTTGTCGAGCTTACCATTGCTATCCATCGGGTTTTCGATAGTCCCAAAGACAAAATAATCTGGGATGTCGGTCACCAAAGCTACGGACACAAGCTCCTGACCGGACGGAAGAGCCAATTTAACACGCTGCGGCAGTACGGCGGTCTTTCCGGATATACCACTCGCGAGGAAAGTCCGCACGACCCCTTTGGTGCCGGTCATGCCAGCACTTCAATTTCCGCCGCTCTCGGTATGGCGACAGCTCGCGACCTCGCCGGTGAAAAATACAATGTGGTTGCGGTTATCGGTGATGGGGCTATTACCGCCGGCATGGCTTATGAAGCGTTGAATCATGCCGGTCATCTGGGGAAGCGACTTATCGTTATTCTTAATGATAACGGCATGTCGATTGCACCAACAGTAGGCGCCTTGGCTAAACTATTGAGTCGGGTAAGGCTGAACCGGCCTTTTCGTACCGCCGAGAGGAGCAGCAAGAGACTTATCACCTGGTTACCTTTTGGCAGGAATTTTTGGAAATGGGGACGCGATTTAATCGATAGAATCAAAGGACTCTTTATGCCGACGCCGCTGTGGGAAGCGCTCGGTTTCACTTATATCGGTCCTGTGGACGGACATAATATTCGTGAGTTGGAAAGCGTTCTTAAGCGGGTAAAAGAAGAGAGTTACAAGCCGACCCTGGTGCATGTCGTTACGACAAAGGGCAAGGGCCATTCTCCGGCGGAAGATAACGCGGTCTATTTCCACGGCGTACCCGCGAGAGACATAAACGAGAGCACGGTGCCTACTTACAGCGAGGTTTTCGCCCAAACTATGCTCCACCTGGCGCGTGAAGAGCCGAAACTGGTGGTCATTACACCGGCGATGCCGGAGGGAAACTGTTTGAATGTCGTCGCCGCCGAGTTCGCCGAGCGGGTCTTCGACGTAGGCATTTGTGAACAACATGCGGTCACCTTTGCGGCAGGATTGGCGACGCAGGGCTATCTGCCGGTTGTGGCGATTTATTCTACGTTTTTACAGCGCGCTTTCGACCAGATAATCCATGACGTTTGCCTCCAGAATTTGCCGGTGGTCTTCGCCATCGACCGCGGCGGTATCGTCGGTGATGACGGCAAGACTCACCAGGGGACATTCGATATCTCCTATCTCACGCTGATACCCAACATGGTCGTCGCGGCGCCAAAGGATGAAAATGAGCTGCAACACCTGCTTTATACCGCCGTTAAGGCAAGGCGTCCGATGGCGGTGCGTTATCCCCGGAGTCACGGTCTGGGTGTGAAGCTGGATAGTGACCTGCACGAGATACCCATCGGCAAAGGGGAAGTGGTCAGATACGGCGATGACATAGCTATTTTAGCTTTGGGCGCCTCGGTGGCGCCTTCCCTAGAGGCGGCGAACAAACTTGCTTTAAAGGGTATCGAGGCAACCGTGGTTAACGCCCGCTTCGCCAAGCCGCTGGATAAAGAGCTAATCACTAATCTTGCCAGTCAAATTAAAAATATCGTTACCGTGGAAGAAAATGTGCTGACCGGAGGCTTCGGCAGCAGCGTGATAAGTCTACTGCAGGAGTCCGGTCTTAATGATGTAAAAATAAAGAATATCGGTATCCCCGATGAGTTCGTCGAGCATGGCACCCAGGCTATTCTGCGTGCTAAATACGGCCTTGATGCAGAGGGCATCATGCGGCAAGTCAAGGAGATGTTATCCGGCTCGACGGCAGGTTTAACGATAAAGGCGAAAAAATAAGATAAAAAACCATGCAGCAGGGTAGGAGGTAGTTTCCGCTTGATACGGAAATTTGTAATCTGTATAATAACACAGAAAGCTAACGCCGCCTGTGTTAGAAGTGGTGGTGATATCAGGTAGCCGGGTTGGCGCCTGATATTTTGTTTTAAGGGCTTGATTTTTGGGAGTTAAATATCGTGAACAAGATGACCGTTAGAGATATCGACGTTACCGGTAAACGGGTGCTGGTTCGAGTGGACTTTAATGTGCCGCTGAATGCCAAAACCGGCGCGATAACCGATGACAGCCGTATTCGCGCCGTTCTACCGACGATTAAATACCTTATCGAAAATAAAGCTAAAATCATCCTGCTTTCTCACTTCGGTCGCCCCAGGGGAAAGGTTGTAGATGAAATGCGGCTGGCGCCGGCAGCCAAGCGCCTGGCCGAGATTCTTAAAAAGCCTGTTGCTGTGGCTAATGACTGTATAGGTCCGGAGGCGGAAAAAGCCGTGGCTGCTTTAAAATTCGGCGATGTACTGCTTCTGGAGAATCTTCGCTTCCATCCTGAAGAAGAAAAAGGCGATGAGAGCTTCGCCAAAGCTTTAGCGAGTCTGGGTGACGTATATGTTAACGACGCCTTCGGCACGTCGCACCGTGCCCATGCCTCGATATCCGGCATTCCCTATTACCTGCCGGCCGTGGCAGGGTTCCTGCTGGAAAAGGAGATAAATACACTCGGCGGACTACTGGAAAATCCCGCGCATCCCTTTGCGGCACTTTTCGGCGGCGCCAAAGTCAGCGATAAGGTCGCCATGCTAAAAAACATCATGGGCAAGGTAGACTGCCTGCTTATCGGCGGAGGCATGGCGGCGACGTTCTTAAAAGCCAAGTCCTATAATGTTGGCGCATCGGCGGTAGAAACGGATACTATCAATATCGCCAGCGAGCTAATTAAAGCAGCGGAAAATAATCATGTGCGTATCCTGCTGCCAGTAGATGTGATGGTCGCAGATAAAATCAATGGCAGCACCGCAGGTAAGGTCGTGGCGATAGACGCGATACCGTCTGACAAGATAATCGTCGATATCGGTCCCAAGACCATCGATGCTTTTCAAAAGGAGCTGGAGAAAAGCTGGACGGTCTTCTGGAATGGGACGATGGGTATCGCGGAAATACCGCAATTCGCTCAAGGGACGCAGACGCTAGCGAAACTACTGCCCCATCTTAAAGCAAAGACTATCGTGGGAGGCGGCTCCACCGCTGAGACGATAGAGGCGCTGGGGCTGGCGAATAAAATAACCTTCGTTTCTACCGGCGGCGGCGCTTCTCTGGAGTTCCTGGGCGGCGAGGAGTTGCCCGGCATTGTTGCATTACGTGATAAAATATAGGGATAAAAGAATATGGACCTAAATTTAATTAAAGAAATAGCCATAACCTCGCCGGAAAAGATAGTGATGCTGGTGCTGGATGGCTTGGGTGGACTGCCTGACTCTAGAACCGGCAAAACAGAGCTGGAGACTGCCCGCATTCCCCATCTTGATGAGGTGGCGGCTAAAGGCATCTGCGGTCTGGCTGACCCCATTGCCCCGGGCATTACGCCCGGCAGCGGTCCCGGGCACCTGGCGCTCTTTGGCTACGACCCTATAGCTAATAAAATAGGGCGGGGGGCTTTAGAGGCGGTGGGCATTGATGTTGAGCTTGGGCCGGACGATATGGCGGCTCGCGGCAATTTCTGCATGGTTGATAACTGGGGTATTATCATCGACCGACGAGCCGGGCGTATCTCTACGGAGGAGTGCGCCGAGCTGTGTAAACTGCTGGACGGCTTAAAGATAGGTGGGGTTAACATAAGGGTATATCCGGTAAGAGAACACCGTTTTGTGGTGGTATTTCATGGTAATAACCTCCAACCGGAGCTTACGGAGTCCGACCCTTCAAGAACAGGCGTCGCTCCGCTAGAAGTAAAGGCAGAACAGGCTATTGCTACAAGAACGGCAGGTATTGTTAATGAATTCTTGGTAAAAGCTAAAGCGAGACTAGTCAACCAACATCCGGCAAATATGATTTTATTACGCGGCTTCGCTAAGAAACCGCAGCTGCCGACCATGCAGGAAATCTATAAGCTGAACCCGCTGGCGATTGCCGTTTATCCCATGTACCGCGGGCTGGCGCGGCTCGTCGGGATGCAGGTGGCGCAAGCGGGAACGACACTGGAAGATGAGTTTAAAACATTAAAGGATAACTACGCTAAATACGACTTTTTCTTCCTGCACATAAAATGGACAGATACCGCCGGTGAAGATAGCAATTTCGCTAAGAAGGTAATGTTACTGGAGCAAGTTGATGCTGCCTTGCCTGCGCTGACGGCGCTTAACCCTGACGTGTTGGTGATCACCGGCGACCACTCAACGCCGGCGGTTTACGGCGGGCACAGCTGGCATCCCGTGCCTGTAGTTATCTGTTCCAAATACTGCCGTACTGATAACATTAAAGAGTTCTCCGAAACAGCTTGTTTAGGGGGTGGGTTGGGGAGGATAAACGCCACGGATATCATGCCCCTGGCGATGGCTAATGCCCGGAAGTTGACTAAATTCGGAGCATAGGAGTTAGATATGACGCGCACGCCTTTAATTGCGGGTAACTGGAAAATGAATACCACGGTAAAAGATGCCGTCAGTCTGATTAAAAAAATGCAGTCCTCGTTAAACAAAATACATGGTGTCGAAAAGGTAATTTGTCCCCCATTCGTGTCCTTGCCGGCGGCGTACGCTATTATTAATGGAAGTAGTGTAAAACTGGGCGCCCAGAACGTTTTTTATGAGGAAAAAGGTGCTTATACCGGCGAGATTTCACCGCTGATGCTGGCTGGACTTTGTGAATACGTTATCATCGGGCATTCCGAGCGTAGGCAAATCTTAGGCGAGAAGAACGACATGATAAATAAAAAAGCCAAGGCAGTTATAACTGCCGGCTTGAAGCCGATATTATGTATCGGCGAAACGCTGGAAGAAAACGAGGCTAACCAGACGACGGAAGTATTGGGCAGGCAGATTTTCACCTGCTCTGATAAGCTTTACTTTCTTAGCGGGATGGTCATCGCTTATGAGCCGATATGGGCTATCGGCACCGGCAAATCGGCAACCGGTGATGATGCCAATAAAACCATTGAGTTTATCCGCCAGTTTATTGCCCGTTTACACGGCAATAGTATTGCTGATGATACCCGCATTCTTTACGGGGGAAGCGTCAATGCTACGAATATCGCCGAGTTTATGAAACAGCCGGAGATTGACGGCGCCCTGGTGGGGGGAGCCAGTTTACAAGCCGATGAGTTTGTCAGCATTGTCAAACAGGCTGCCGAGATTAAGAGTTCTTAATGAAAGTATGAAGCGTTTAGTCGCTATCGTCGGTCCTACCGGTATCGGCAAAAGCCGTCTGGCGCTGCATCTGGCAGCAATTTTTCAGGGAGAAATCGTCAGCGCCGATAGTCGTCAGGTCTACCGCTATATGGATATCGGCACCGCCAAGCCGACGCCACAAGAGCTTGAATCTATACTTCATCACTTGATAAACATCATCAATCCGGACGATAATTTCAGTTTAGCGACCTATCAGGAGCTAGCTAACCAAGCTATCGAGGATATTCACCGGCGCGGCAAGCTGCCGTTTTTGGTCGGGGGCACTGGATTATATATCAAGGCGGTGCTGGAAGGCTGGCAAATACCCAGGGTTTCGCCGGACGCGGAATTCAGGTATAATGTAGAAAAGAAAGCTAACGAAAGAAGCATCGATGAGATATATCAAGAACTGGTCGATACCGACCCTGACGCGGCAGCTAAAATTGATCGCCGCAATGTGCGCCGTGTGATTCGGGCACTCGAAGTGCATGCTAAAGCCGGTCAGGCGTTTTCCCGGCTCGGGCGCAAGATTCCCCCTGCTTTTACCCTATTTATCATCGGCTTAACTGCCGAAAGGTCCGCACTATATCGCATGGTTGACCAGCGTGTGGATAGGATGATTGAGCAGGGACTTATCCAGGAAGTGGAAAATCTGCTTAAAATGGGATACGATTTCAGTTTACCATCGATGTCCGGTATCGGCTACCGGCAGGTCGGGCAGTTTTTAAGAAGTGAGTTGACGCTCGAGGCGGCGATAGAAAAAATCAAAGCAGAAACGCACCGGTTTATCCGCCACCAGTATGCCTGGTTCCGGCTGAAGGATGAAAATATTCACTGGTTTGATATCGGGCATGACAAGGATTCAGTAATAGAAAAAACTCTCAAGGAGTTTTTAGCCAAAGAATAAAATGACGGGAGTGTAAGATAACGGAATGGATTTCACTAAAATGCACGGCGCTGGTAATGATTTTGTCATGATTGACGGGCGCAAGATGAAGCGTGACTGGTCGAAACTGGCAATAACGGTATTAGACCGTCATCTGGGCATTGGCGCCGATAGCTTGATAATACTACAACCTTCGAAAAAGGCAGATTTCGGTATGCGTACCTGGGATACCGACGGCTCGGAAGCGGAAACCTGCGGTAACGGCATCCGGTGCCTGGCAAGATATGTTCTGGAAAAAGGCTTAATCAACACTGATGTTGCCGAGATGACCATCGAAACCGTGGCTACCATAAACAGGGTAAGGCTGGAGAGGAAGGGCGGAAAGGTCGTTAAATTCTGGGCGAACATGGGCAAACCCAGGCTAGCTGCTGCCAAGATTCCGGTAAAGGTTATTGCCGGGCAGGGTAGGGTGGTTGACATAAAGTCAATGCTTGCCTATGAAGTGAATGTAGGCGGTATGGATTTGGCGCTCAACCTTGTTTCTATGGGTAACCCTCATGCTGTACACTTCTTACAAACGCCGGTAGCGGACTTTCCGTTAGGTAAAATAGGGCCGCTGGTGGAAAACCTGCCAATCTTTCCGCAGCGGGTGAACTTTGAAATAGCCAGGGTACTGGACAAAAGCCATATCGAGGCGAGGGTATGGGAGCGGGGAGTGGGAGAGACTTTAGCCTGCGGCAGTGGCACCTGTGCTATTACAGTTGCCTCGAAATTACGTGGCTATACGGAATCCAAGGTTGATATCCAGCTACCTGGCGGCGTGCTTAACGCCGAGTGGAACGGTAACGGTGAGGTGGTATTAGGGGGTCCGGCTGTGGTAGTCTATGAAGGTGTTTGGCCAGATTGAGGTGTATTTATGAAAATAGCCCGGCGTATTGAGGCTTTAAAACCATATCTGTTTGTTGAGATTAACAAGAAAATAGCGGAAAAGAGAGCAAAAGGCGAGGAGGTCATCAGCTTCGCCATCGGCGATCCTGACATACCCACGCCGCCGCATATTATTGATAAACTATGCGAGACGGCAAAAGACCCGGCCAACCACCGCTATCCGGAGTCGGAAGGGCTGCCGGAGCTGCACGTTGCCATTGCTGAATGGTATCAAAAGCGGTTCGACGTTACGCTCGACCCCGCCACCGAGGTGCTGCCGCTCATCGGCTCCAAGGAAGGCATCGGTCATATCGCCTTTTGCTTTATCGACCCCGGGGATATCGCGCTGGTGCCGGACCCGGCTTATCCCGTTTACGCTATCGGCACACAACTGGCGGGGGGCAGGCCTTACTATTTGCCGCTCATAGCGGAAAATGACTTTCTCCCCAATCTCAAGAATGTCAAGGATTTTATCTTAAAGAGCACGAAAGTCCTGTGGCTGAACTATCCTAATAACCCCACCGGGGCTGTGGCTGGACTGGATTTTTTCCAGCAGGCGGTAGAGTTCGCTAAACAACATAATATCCTCATCTGCCACGATGGCCCTTACTCCGAGGTGTCTTTTGACGGCTACCAGCCGGTAAGCTTTATGCAGGCAGATGGGGCGAAGGATGTGGGGGTGGAGTTTCATTCCCTTTCCAAAACCTATAATATGACTGGCTGGCGTATCGGGATGGTAGTGGGCAACGCGGAGGCAATCAAGGCTTTAAGGACATTAAAATCGAACCTGGACTCGGGGATTCCGCAGGCTATCCAGTATATGGCTATCGAGGCGCTGAACGGACCGGAGGCTTGTGTTGCGGAGCATAACGCTATCTACCAGCGGCGCCGTGACCTGATTATCGAGGTGCTGAATAAAATCGGCCTCGAAGTCAAGCCGCCTAAAGCGAGCCTCTATATCTGGGCGAAGGTACCCAAGGGCTATAATTCGGTGGATTTTACCGCCGATTTGCTGGATCAGGTCGGCGTGGCGGTCACGCCAGGAGTGGGATATGGCCAAAGTGGCGAGGGCTACGTAAGGCTATCGCTGACGATACCGGATGTGTTACTGGTGAAAGGACTATCGCGGCTCTCCGGGTGGCGCAATACCCGACGCCTTACACCGAAGAAGTAAATTGACATAATGATTAATCCAGGAGAAAAACATCGCTAAAAATATCATAATCACCAGGGCGGTGCAGGAAAAGGCTCTTTTGCTGGCGGTATCTCCCAAGGGTAGCCGCGAAAGACAAATCGCCGAGAACTCCCTGGAGGAGCTGACATTACTGGCGGAATCCGCCGGCGCTAAAGTCGTTGGGAAAATAGTACAGCAGCTGCCGGCGCCTTCGCACGATTATTACGTCGGCAAGGGGAAGATACAGGAGCTTTTAGCTTTAAAAAGCGCCAAAGACTTTACCGTTCTTATCCTCGATGATGAATTGACGCCGAAACAGCAAGAAAACCTGGAAAAGGAACTTGATGTCAAAGTCATCGACCGGGTGGCGCTGATACTGGATATCTTCGCTAAACGCGCCCGTACACATGAGGGGCGCTTGCAGGTAGAGCTTGCCCAGCACCAATATCTCCTTCCCAGGCTGGCAGGACAGTGGAGTCACCTGGAAAGATTAGGTGGCGGCATCGGCACCAGGGGTCCCGGCGAATCGCAATTAGAGACAGACCGACGCCTGATTCGACATAAAATCCACCGATTGGAAGAGCAAACGGATGAAATCCGCAGACGCCGCGCTCTCTATCGCCAGCAAAGACAGCAAAGCGGCGTGCCGGTAGCTGCGCTGGTGGGCTATACCAATGCCGGTAAAAGTACTCTGCTTAACACCATCTGCCGTGCTGATGTCCTGGTGGATGATAAGCTTTTCGCCACATTAGACCCAACTACACGACGCTTGAATCTACCGGACAATAAAATGATACTCATTACCGATACGGTCGGTTTTATCCGCAAGCTGCCGCCGACCATCATCAATGCTTTCAGGGCGACCCTCGAAGAACTTAATGAAGCCACTTTGCTGCTACATGTAGTTGATCTCTCTTCGCCCAATGCACCGGAGCAGTGCCAGGCGGTGGAAAAAATACTCGGCGAGCTTGGGCTTGCAGATAAAAAACGAATTACTGTATTGAATAAAATCGACCGTCTTTTCCCCAACGAGCCTATGCCAGGCGGAGAGGACATAGCAAACGTTTTCGCTTCTCTTGGTCTCGCCCCGGATGAAAATACAGTGATTATATCTGCAGTAAATGGCTGGGGCTTGCCCCGGCTTTTAGAGATGATTGCCAGGGCGATATCGGCTCCTATCCCTATAGCACCCCTTGAACATTAGTTGTCATTCCAGCGAAAGCTGGAATCCAGGGGTGGGGTATTTTCTTAGTATAGTATAGTTTAAGTATGGATACAGGTTTAGTTCTGGCGCTGATATCGTCCGTTAGCTTTGCTATCGGCATTGTCCTCGTCAGGAAGACGGCCGGCGAAGCTGGAGAAGCTTTCAGCGTTACCGCCTTGAGCATCTTTACCGGGGTTGTCTTTTTCACTATCGCCATCTTCGTCAGCGGGGATTGGACCAAGCTACAGGCGATATCCTGGCGAGCGCCAGTGTTTCTGGCAATTGTCGGGATTATCCATTTCATCATCGGGCGGCTGCTGGCTTACGAATCTTACCGGCTGATAGGGGCTAACCGGGCGACGCCTTTCAATCAGACGAGCCCGATATATACCATGGTGCTTAGCCTGATTTTCCTGAAAGAGCAGATTACAGTTTACATAATCATTGGGATGCTGTGCATGTTGGCCGGCGTGTTTTTAATCTCGCAGGAGCGGGGAAGCATTGACGGCGATAGAAAGAAGGATACGTCCGGCAGGGTGGTTAAAGGCATTCTACTGGCTCTTGGAGCCGCTTTATGCTGGGGCATAACACCAATTTTAATCAAACCTAGCGTGGAGGATATCGGCTCTTCTGCCGATGGCGCCTTTATATCTTACGTTACGGCGGCGATAGTAATGGGAATGCTTTTGCTAAACCGACCGCGGCGCAAACAGATTAGGCAG
Source organism: Dehalococcoidales bacterium (assembly GCA_050014095.1). Lineage (GTDB taxonomy): Bacteria > Chloroflexota > Dehalococcoidia > Dehalococcoidales > RBG-16-60-22 > RBG-13-51-18. The sequence continues at coordinate 67,509 of JBEKDZ010000002.1, forward strand.
CTATCATTAAAGAAAAGTATCCTGCCGATGGCTTTAGCCGGGGTGTTTACTGCCGGCGGCCAGTTTTTATACTATGCTGCCCTAGGGCAAAGTCCGGCGAACGTCATCGCGCCGCTGTTAAGCATCCAGGTGGTGTTTATCTTTTTCCTATCTTTGTTAATTAACCGGAAAATCGAGCTTTTTACACCCAGGATTATCTTCGGGATGGTGGCGGCGGTAGTGGGAACGTTTTTGCTATTTCATTAGTTTGTCATTCTGGCGTAGGCCAGAATCCATTATGAGTCTCCTCCTAATGCTGAATTCTTTAAGTGGATTCCAGCCTTCGCTGGAATGACGTTTTTCAGAATCATTTTCTCATTATCCGACTATGGCACGCGCTACAATCAAAATCTGGACGCCTTGATGCCTGTGTTAATGGAATTCTCCATAGAAGAAGTGAAGGATTGACGTTTGGGGGTATAATGAGGGTAATTAGGAGGTTATTTTATGGTTGAGAAAGATTTAGAAATCAGGATAACTAAAATTGAAGAACAATTAAGATGCTATGAAAAATTGAAGGATGAAAAACAGAAAGATTATTACATCAAGAAACTTGAGGATGTTACACAAGAAATTAAGTCACTAAAAGAAGAAATTAATACTGGAAAAGGAGAAATAAAAACAGAAATACTAGCTCAAAATGACAAAAGCCGAAATATTACAAAGTTGTTTGCTTTTGGGAATTTAGGAGTCGTTAGCGTTGTATTCGCATCACGTATCGAAGGTTTTACTATTACTACGCTTGAGGCTTGGTTTTTCCTTATTGCTGGAGCGTTAATGTTTTTCTATTCTTGGGCTAAAGTATGGTAACTTAATATATTCCTTTTTATCGTTAAAAGTTTATGTCACGCTTAAAAGCCTTAAAACTTTGGGGCGCACAATATATGTTATGTAGTGTAGTGTTCGTAGAGAAGTATATTTGACATAATAATGAATTACCAATGACCAATACTTGCCCCGAGCGAAGTCGAGGGAAACAATAACCAAACGTTTAATTGGGATTTGTATCTTGTATCTTAGGATTTTAGTTTAAACGTCGCGACATGTATGGTTAAATAAATTTCCAGAAAGAAAAGAAGTAATGTCGAAATCATCGTCGTTATAGGAAATAGCCACCACCACTTCCCTAGTCGCTTCTTCTGCCGGGCGAGCATGTTGCTGATATGTTCGCCTGTTTTAAAACCCATGAACCATAGTAGTCTATGATATATTTTATCCACACTTTACCCCCTTACCCATCTCGATTATAACCTGGTGGGTCAAGGGGATTATGTCGTAGGAAAAAAATGAGTGGCGTTGTTTGGAATTTGTATCTTGTATCTTGGTTATTGGTTATATCGTGGGCTCGCTCCGATTGTATCGGGGGAACAATACCGATTTGAATCGGGACCACTCTGTCTCACAAGAATAAAAATGGGCTCGCCAGGGATCGAACCTGGGACCAAGCGGTTATGAGCCGCCCGCTCTGCCGCTGAGCTACGAGCCCGCGTAGCTGTCATCCGCCGCCCTGCCGCCCCAATTATTTTACCTTGCTTACCCATCAATATCAAGCATTACCGTTTGAATTGCGTACGTGATAATTGTAAGATAAGTGTATGGTCGACTGGGAAGTTACGGCTACGACGATATTCTGCGATGACGTCGATGATGAAGTAACTATCATCGTTAATCAAAACGGTACAGTAAAATGCACCGGCAGTCGTAAGTACTCCAGCGATAACAAAAACGCCCTCAAAGAGCTTAAAAAGAAAAGCCAGCAAATGGGCAAAACGCTCGTCTGCAAGGACGCTGCCTGTCTCAAGCTACCCAAATACCGTGATGAATTGTTGAACAAAAAATGACCACAGCTAAAAGGGATAGCCCTGTAAAGTCCAAAACGAACAACGTCAGAATCAAGATAGAGCACCTATCGCTATCCTTCGGCGGCGTAAAATCACTTACTGACGTTAGTGTAGATGTCCATGATAAAGAGATTCTGGCAATTATCGGGCCTAACGGCGCCGGCAAAACCTGCCTGCTGAACTGCATAAACGGTTTCTATAAGCCCCAGCACGGTGAAATTACCTTCGATGGTCAAAAAATCACCCGCATCCGACCCGATAAAGCCGCCCGGCTTGGTCTGGCCCGTACCTTCCAGAATATCGAGCTGTACACCGGCTTGAGCACGCTGGATAATATCATGGCGGCCCGCCACGTATTAATGAAACAGAATCCCCTCGCCAGCGCCCTCTACTTCGGCTGGGCGCATAAAGAGGAGATTATACATCGCAAAACGGTAGAAGACATCATCGACTTCCTGGAAATAGAGTCCATCCGCAAGCAAACGGTGGGCGTGCTCCCCTACGGTATGCGCAAGCGCGTGGAGCTGGGGAGGGCTTTAGCTTTGGAGCCGAAGGTGCTGCTGCTCGACGAGCCGATGGCCGGCATGAACCTGGAGGAAAAGGAAGATATCGCCCGCTTCATTATCGATATTTTCGAAGGACAGGGTGTCACCTACCTCGATACACCGGTGTTGCGGGACGGCATAAGCTGTATTGTGCTAGTGGAGCATGATATGGGGGTGGTCATGGATATCGCGGACAGGATTGTAGTGCTGGACTTCGGACTTAAAATCGCTGAAGGCACACCGGAAGAAATTAAGAACAATCCGCAGGTTATCGCCGCCTACCTTGGCGAAGAGAAAAGATAGAGCCTTATTCCCACTTACGCTCGTCGCTTATGCCCTGCTGTTTATCGGTAATCGTGCCTGTTGCTACAAACTCGATTTTATCTATTTTGATACGGCAAATATCCTGAAATTTATTATTTATGTCAACTGCTAGCCTATTCTTATCGACGCCGCTGTCTTTCAACTCAACGTTAAGCGTCATTTCATCGCGGTGCTCGCGGCGTCCCACCACCAGCTGATACCTGGCGACCTGACTAAAGCCCAGAATCGCCTGTTCCGCCTGCTTAGCGACGATGAACATGCCCCGCACCTTAACCGCGTCCCCTGCCCTGCCGACGATGCCGGTGATACGGTAAGCCGTGCGTCCGCAAGGGCATGGTTCGGTAGCTAAAGACGATAAATCCCCCGTACCGAAGCGGATAAGTCCCCAATTTTGATTGTGGAGCTGCGTGGTGACGATTTCACCAACCTCGCCGGGTCCTAATTGCTTCCCCGTCTCCGGGTCGACGATTTCCGTAACATACTCATCCATCAGGTGCATGCCGGATTTCTGGTGGCATTCGTAAGCTATTGCCCCGCCCGGCTCGGTGACGGCGTAGGTCTGAAAGGTATTGATAGCGTAATCTTCCTCGAAGGTCTTACGCAGTGACGGCGGCAACATCTCGCCCGTAAACCAGGCACGCTTGATGGATAAATCTCGCTTAACATTATGTCCCATCTCCTCAGCCCGCTTGATAATAGTATTCAAAAAGCTCGGCGTGCCGACGAAGCCGGTAACCTTAAGCTCTTTGATTACCTGTATCTGGAGGTCGGTATTGCCGGTGCCAGCCACGACTACGGTTGCCCCGCAGTCTCTAATAGCTTCATGAAAAAGGATGCCGGCCGGCGACATATGATAGGTAAAGGTGTTGATGACGACATCGCCCTTCCTGAAACCCGCTGCCCAGAAAGCCTTGGCGAACCACTTGCAGCTGGAAGGTTGAATCTCGTAAATAGGACCAGGGGAAATGAAAACGCGTTCGATATTCTCTTTAGGCATGCCTATAACCCCACCGTAAGGCAGGTTGGCTTTCTGTATCTCTAGAAGGTCGGTTTTTCTTGTTATAGGCAACTTTTCCAGGTCTTTTATTGTTTTGATATCCCTGGGTTTGACACCGGCTTTATCGAAGGCTGTTTTTACGTAAGGAGCGTGAATATAAGTGTAAGCGACCTGCTCGTGTAGCTTTTTATCGAGGTATTGCTGGCGTTTCACTGGCGACATTGTTTCCAGTTTATCGTAAAACTCATCCTTATTAGCGCTTACAGCCATCTCTTTCTCCTCTTGTAATGCTTAACCTCACGGTAGCTTTTCTTGGTGCCTACCGTGGAAAGCCCCATGTAAAACTCTTTCACGTCCTCGTTGTTTTTCAGGAAATCGGCGGTACCGTCCAGCACAACCCTTCCGTTTTCCATGACATAGCCGTAATGGGCGATGCTCAAGGCGATACGCACGTTCTGCTCCACCAGCAAGACGGACGTCTTTTGCTCGGTGTTGAACCGCTTGATGATATCGTAAATTTCCTCGACGAGCAGCGGCGCTAGACCTAATGAAGGTTCATCAAGCATCATCAGCTTGGGGTTGGCCATCATAGCTCGCCCAATCACCAGCATCTGCTGCTCGCCGCCTGAAAGATAGCCAGCCGTATTCCGCCGCAGATCCTTCAGACGCGGGAAGTAGTCGTAAACCATCTCCAAATCAGGCTTAACGGCACTGCGATTGCGGCGGTTATGTGCACCCACCAGCAGATTTTCCTCGGTCGTCAGGTGCTCAAAGACATGCCGCCCTTCCAGCGCCTGTATGATGCCCAGCTTACCTATCTGTTCGGGGTTTTTCTTCTCGATTCTCTCACCGTTCCACTCGATGCTGCCGTCCGTTACCTCACCTTCTTCGATATGCAGCAGGCCGGATATTGCTTTAAGGGTTGTGCTTTTCCCCGCCCCGTTAGCGCCGAGAAGGGCGATAATGGCGCCGTCTTCTACCGTCAGAGAGACGCCATGCAGCACCCTGATGACGTTAAGATAGGTCACCTCAATGTTATTGAGTTTGAGCATATTATCCTGCTGCTATTTTATAACAAAACTTCATTTTAAGCGAAACGAAGAATCCGCCCGTCCCCGAAAGGAAAGACGGATTCTTCAATCGAATTGCTGTTTCGGTACGAAAACTAAAAGTTTTTCAGTCTATTTGCCAAACCAGTCAAAGGTCTCGTACTTGATGAGTGGTGCTTCCACCCAACCGGTTATAGCTGTAATTTTACCATCCTTTACCTGGTTAATGCGTAGTGACTTGCCCAGGCGGTTATCGCCTGCGGCATATTTTACCGGACTCTGTAAACCGCCGACATCATAACCATCCAGACCCTGAAAGCCGTACTTTTCAATGGCTTCCCAGGCTGCTTTATCGCCTTTAGCGAGCACGTCATAGCCAACGGCATCCAGAGCTTTCTTGAGAATTTCGGCGATAACCAGGCTCTGTGCCCAGGCAGCTACGTAGTCGCCGTTGTTGACGTCTTTTGGATGTAGTTTGGTTGCATATTCGCTCATCTTAGCAACACCCGGTACATTTTCGTCCCAGCTTACGATAGTGGGGAAGACGCCGTAAACGCCATTGACGACGTCAGCTCCGCCGAGGTCAACGAGCGCTTTGGTCATGGCAGCATGGCAGACGCCAATGGTCACCTTGGGATACATCCCCAGATCCACCGCGTTCTTAATAATGATAGCTGCGGGTTTAGGCGTGCTGGAAATATAGATAACATCAGGATTCAGCGTCTTAATCTGTGTAAGGGCATCCATCTCGGAGAGAGTAGTGGAAGCGTGCTCTAGAGTAGCGATGATTTCTACGCCTAGCTGGTCAGCGAGTGCCCTCGCGGCATTCTTGGCGCCGGCGCCGGTGGGGTTATTGAGCAGCATTAAAGCCATCTTGGGTTTGCCGGTGCCTTTCCAGATGTTATTCAAGTAATATTGGGTAAAGGCTGTCCAGTCGTCACCGTAGTCCGGCATTTGTCCATAGACGTGCTGCGGTGGGTGGTAGTTGCTGGGTGAAGAATACGCCACCAGCCCGGGGAACCCCTCCCGGTTGGCGATTTCCTGAACGTAGCCCATCTCTGTAGAAGAAGAGGTCGTGAAGAAGAGGCACCCGTCATCCGTGAACTTTTTGATGTTGGCCACCGCCTGGTCGGCTTTATATTGGCTATCCAGGTTGATAGCCTCGATTTTATAGCCGTTGACGCCGCCGAGCTCATCGTTAATATACTGGATGCAGTCCATGTTGGCGTCCCTTAGCGGCACACCCTTTTCCGCAGCGGGTCCGGTGGTAGGCGTCATGATACCTACTTTGAGCGTTTGTCCAGTATGCTCTTGAGGTCCGCAGGCGCTAAGGACAGGCATTGCTATCGTTAATAGCGCCAGGCAAATAATAGTATTTATTATCAGCAGTTTTTTGTTTTTCATTTCTCCTCCTTTAAAAAGTTTTCTGCCTGCTATTAGTATTTTTTTGCATGTTACATCGACCCTACCCTCCTTTTTTAATATGAGAATGGCCATAAGCGATAAGCGGCTTTGAAGAGCGCCCAGCGGTGGGCCAGTCCCCGCGGCTCGAGTATCAGGAACAGCACGATGACCAGCCCGAATATCATCGGCGCTAAGCCACTGGCAAAACCGGCGGGCAGACTCGTAAAGGTGTTCCCCAGCCACGGCACGATTGTGACGATAAGCAGCTGCTGTAATATACGTATAAAGGTCACACCGAGGATGGGGCCAAGCGTCGTTCCCAATCCACCGATAATAATCATCCCGATGTACAGAATCGAATCGGTAAAGCTGAACTGCTCGGCGTTTAGAGTATAGGTGGTATGCGCCATCAGTGAGCCGGCGATGCCAGCGAAGAAACAGCCGATGAAGAAAGCAAGGAGTTTGTAGTAAAGGGTGTTAACGCCCATCACTTCCGCAGCCAGGTCATTATCCCGGATGGCAATAAAAGCCCGCCCTACCTTGGTTCTGGATAAATTTTTCGCGAAGAAAACAGCCAGAACAACGAAGAACATGATAAGGTAAAACTGTTTTAAATCGTTGTCGAAGACGAGTCCGCCGATGGAAGCGTAAGGCACGGAAATACCCTGGAAGCCGCCGGTCAGGTCCCAGTGATTAATGACCCAGATAATGATGTACTGAGCGGCGATGGTGGTAATAGCCAGGTAAAAGCCCTTGACGCGTACTGAAGGCAGACCGAAGATAATGCCGACCAGACCGGCGACAATGCCAGCGCTGATGATGCCGACGAGGAAGGGCATTTCGAAGCGGTTGGTTAGAATAGCGGAGGTATAGGCGCCTACGGCGATAAAGCCGGCGTGCCCGATAGAAAGCTGCCCACAGTAACCTACCAGAATGTTCAAGCCCAAAGCGGCGATAATGGTGGTGCCGATTAAATTTAAAACCCCCAGCCAGTAGTTGCTAAAATAGAGCGGTACGGTAAAGACGACAATGAGGAAGCAGACAAGCAGCGTCCAGTGTGTCTTCGTGCGGAAGATAGCCATATCTTGAGCGTAGTTATAGTTGCGTATCCCGCAGGGTAAACTCATACTGCTATATCCTCTCTATACGCTTCTCTCCGAATAGTCCGTAAGGTTTGATAACCATGACGATGATGATAATGATAAAAGGTATGATATCCCTGACCCCACCCCACATATATGGTGTAAGGTACCCTCCACCCAGGCTCTCCGCCAGCCCGATAATTGGCCCGGCGATGAGCGCGCCGACAAACGAGTCGAGGCCGCCTAAAATCACCACCGAAAAAGCCTTAAGTCCGGTATCCACCAGACCGTGCGTAATACCGCCGATGCTGGAAATTAAAACACCTCCGATAGCGGCCACCACGCAAGCGAGCATCCAGGAGGTGGAAAATACCCTGGTTACGGGTATGCCGCAAGCCTGTACCGCCATCTGGTCATCGGCAGTGGCGCGCATAGCGACACCCATTTTGTGGTAGCGGAAAAACAACGTCAGCAGGACAAATATTACCAGGCAGATGCCGATAACCCAGAGGTATTGCTGCGAAATAACTGCCGTGCCGATATGGACAACATCCCTGGGGAAAAGGCGGGGCAGTGCGTCGACGCTCCAGGGCCAGATGAAGGTAATAATACCTTCAATAAAATAGCCTATTCCCAATGTTACGGCGATGAGGGAAAGTATCGGCTGGGCGATGAGGGGACGTAGCGCGAAACGCTCGATAATCCAGCCCAGGCAAACCGCGAAAATAACGACGATAGGTAAAGCGATGTACGACGGCAGATTCACCTGCACCAGCATCGAATAGGTGAACCACGAAGACAGCAGGACAATCTGCCCTAATGCCAGGTTAGCGACGCTGCTCGATTTCCAGATGAGCACGAAGCCCAGCGCGATAAGGGCATAGACCATGCCAACCGATAAGCCAGTGATAATATATTGCCCGAACTGATCCATAAGCTAAGATGCCTCTTTCCCGATACCCCTAATATGTATACTGGTGGTTACGACGCCCTTACGCCCGTCTCGATAGGTCACGGGCGCCTGGACATCTATCTTATCCTTGTTGCCGTATAAAGTGTCTATCAGCTCTTTATAGCGCTGCTCCATGAACTCCCGACGTAGTTTTCTGGTGCGGGTCAGCTCCGCTTCATCGGGGTCGAATTCCTTATGCAGCAGGACGAACTTCTGCACGCGGGACTGCTCAGGCAGATACCCGTTAACCCGTTCTAAGTCCTGCCTTACCAGGTCGGCAACCTCCTTTTTCTGGGAAAGGTCCACGAAGGTGGTATAAGGTATACGATGGCGCTCCGCCCATTTACCCACCATGGCGAAATCGATATTAACGATAGCGGAAACGTAATCCTTATCCTTGCCGCCGATGACCATGGCATCCTTGATATAGGGACTGAACCTTAATCTGCCTTCGATATATTGCGGCGCATATTTAGCGCCGGATTTTAAGATACCCATGTGTTCCAGCCGGTCCATGAATATCAGGTGACCCTGCTCGTTAAGATTGACGGCATCGCCGGTATGACACCAGCCATCAATCAGCGTCACCGCAGTCTTTTCCTTGTCTTTATGGTAGCCGGTGAACATACAGTCGCTGGTAACGAGCAGCTCGCCCTCTTTAGTGATACGCAACGAAGTGCCCAGCGCCGGCCGACCGACACTCTCGAACTTGATTTCACCCTTGCCGTGGGAAGAGATTAAGCCGGCTTCGGTGCTGGCATAGCACTGCCGGAGCTCGACGCCGATGGCGTGGATGAGCCTGAAGGTATCCAGACTTAAGACCGAGCTGCCCGTCACGGCGAACCTGACCTTGCTCAAGCCCAACCGGTCTTTAAGGGGACGGAATAATGCCAGGTAAGCGATATAGTACAAAAAGCGCCAGAAAAGGTTCGGGGTCTTGCCCTCGAACTTCATATCAGCTATTTTATGCCCCACCGGCAGGAACAGTTTATAGGTTATGCGCTTGAGCCAGTAGGCATCGAGCATCTTCACCTGTATTTCACTAACCAGTCCCTCCCACTGCCGCGGACCGTAGATAACAAAGTTGGGCCCGATTTCCCGCGTATCCTCGGCGATGGTTTCGGGCTCCTCCGGGAAGTTAAGCATAGCTCCCGTGAGCAGATGCGGTATAGTAGCAAAAAAGCTATCCCCCACCCACGCCGCCGGGAAGTTAGAAATAAGATTATCATTTTCATTCATGGGGTAGCGGCTGACGAATCCTTTGGCGGTGGTTATCAAGGCGCGGTGGGTAAGTATGGCCCCCTTGGGCAGGCCGGTCGTGCCGGAGGTATAATAGATGAAAGCGATATCGTCGCCTTTACCGGCATCTACATTCTTCTCGAAGAGTCCAGCATGTTTTTCCTCATATTCCTTGCCCAGCTTGATTACCTCTTCAAAGCTGATAAGCATGGGGTCATCATAGTTTCGCAGCCCTTTGGTGTCCCAGTAAATGATTCTCTCGAGGAAGGGCAAATCGTCTTTGATTTCCAGAAATTTATCGGTCTGCTCCTGGTCGTTAACGACAGCGAACTTAGCATCGGAGTGCACGGCAATGTATCTCGCCTCGGCAGGAACAGAGTCTACGTAAACGCCGGTGGCGATGCCTCCCGCTGCCTGTACGCCGAACTCTGCCCAGAACCACTGCGGTTCGTTATCCCCGATGATGCAGGTTATATCGCCTATCCTAAGTCCAAGGCGTATCATCCCCAGCGAAAAGTATTTAACGTTATCGTAGTAGTCCTGCCAGCTATATCTATGCCAGATGCCGAACATCTTCATCGACATAGCGGTACGCGATCCCCACTTAGCGGCGTTGCTCTTGATAATCTGCGGTATCGTCTCTCTTTTTTCCATAATAACCGTTAAAAACCTTAATAAAAAACCTCCCGCGTCGGGGAGGTAATCTTTAAACAATAATTTCAGCTAAAATAAGCCTATCAATCTATTTACGAACCGTCAAAACCTCCCGCGCGCACCGCCGTGCGCCCGATAAAGATGAACTTCGGTTTATCCAGTTCGCTGCGAAAGATTGATATTTTCATATAACGGGACTAGCTTAACATATTGAATAGGTGGTTGTCAACGGGAAGGTAAGAGTATATTATTAGGAAAATTTAGGGATGAGTTGTAAGATGAAACCGATTACGAGGCAATAGAGTCCTAATACATATAGAATTGGAATCCAATAGCCAGCACCCATACAACCACTTTTTTTCCTGGAACCACCTTCAGGATTTTTCCGCATTATCCTGATAGATTCAGGTGTCATAAAAATTGGCCCTAGAGATGAAAGAATTAATCCAGCAATTTCCATTTTCCTTTCCTCACTTCACTTCACTTTACTTATGCCGTCACCACCGTCGTTCCTGTGGCTTTGGCGATGAGCTTGCCGTTCTGGTTGGTCACGGTCATTTCCGTAACCCCGATACGCCGCCCCATTTTGATAACACGACCTTCGGCTGTCAGCTCATCTCCCACGCTGGCGCCGGAAATCAGGTGAATATTGAACTGGGTGGCGATGGAGGGCATTACCAGTGAGTTCGTGGCGTAGGCAAAGGCCTGGTCGGCAATCGCCATTACGATGCCACCAAAGACCATGCCATTGAAATTCAAATGCTCCGGTAATACCTTCATCACGATTTTAGAATACCCAGGCTTAAGCTCTACCAGCTTCATTTTCAAAAAAGCAGCGATCGGTTCGTCTTTTTCCTTTGCTTTTAGCAGTTCTACGTTATCGGGAGGTGTTTTTTCATTGTCCGGCATAGCCCTAATTTCCTTCCGGTGGTAATTTTGCTACATTATAACATAATCAAGAAAATAGTTATGTGAGTTCAAATTATCGTGGAGTATCAAAATCCCTCTCGCTCTCCCTTTTATAAAGGGGGAAGCTTCTCTCCTCCCTTCGATACTGTTTACTGTAAACTGAATACTATTAACTCTCCCTTTTCCCATAATGTTGACAAAAGCGATAAAATACATTCTAATAAGAGCCAGATGCTATAAACGTAAGGAGGTTGAGATGTCTGTCTACCTGATGCTGACAACCCTTACCGACGCCGGACGGAAGGCTTTACAGGACGACCCGGAGATACTCAAGGAAATCAATAAAGAGGTTGAGTTCATGGGATGCAAAATTATCATCCAGTACGCCCTGCTCGGCCAGTATGATTTCGTCAATATCATCGAAGCTCCCAGCAATGAGGCTGTCGCCAAACTGGCGATACGCTTAAGCGCTAAAGGCACCACCCAGACCCTGACACTTACGGCCATCCCCATCGACGACCTGATACACACGCTGAAAAACCGGGAGAACCCCTGGTAGCAAATATATCTGTTTTATGAATAAATAAAGAGTGATGCGGTGGGTAAGCCCCACCCTATCGCCCCTTACCTATGATTATCACGTTTATTACGTTATTATAGCGCTTTTCCTGCCTTCTCACGCCCTGCTCGCCTGACCTTAGCCTCTCTAAAGGTAGTAAAAATTCCACCTGGATTTAATAATAATATTATTATGTCAAATGGTGCCCTATTCATCTCCCAATATTAAGTTTATCTAGCGGAGAACACCTGATTCTTCCGTTTTGATGCTTATTCAAGATTATAGACCGGTAAGCATTATTACCTTATTAAAAAGCGATATTAGTCTGTATTGAGTCCATAATAAACTGGGTGTATGATAGAGTTGAAATGAGGGTTCTATGGGGAAAATCAGGATACTAATAGCGGACGACCATGCTGTTGTCCGGGATGGCACACGGCAGATACTGGCACAGGAGCCGGACATGGACGTGGTTGCCGAGGCTGCCGATGGCGCTGAAGCCATAAGATTAGCCGGTAGCGCCAGACCTGATGTCGCTATTATTGATATCGCTATGCCTGGTGTTGACGGCATCGAAGCTACCAAACAGATAAAAGCACGCTACCCTTCCGTAGCCGTACTGATACTCTCCGCGTACGACGATGACCAGTTTGTCTTCAGTCTGCTGGAAGCCGGCGCCGCCGGCTATTTGCTTAAGAGCGTGCGCGGCCGTGAGCTTGTCGATGCGGTGAGACAGGTATATGCCGGCGAATCGGTACTGCACCCGGCGATTGCCCGTAAAGTGCTTAATCGTTTCGTGCCGGCTTCGGGAAAAACGATGGTAAAAAAATCGCCGGACATGTTAAGCGATAGAGAGGTAGAAGTTTTGAAGCTGGCGACACGCGGCTTGAGCAATCAACAAATCGCCGATGAGCTTTGTTTGAGTCTGCGCACGGTTCAAGCTCACCTTGGGCATATCTTTAATAAATTACAGGTTAGCTCGAGGACGGAGGCGGTTGTGCGTGCTTTGAAAGAAGGCTGGGTGACGCTGGAGGATATCCCCTGAAAATTATACTATTTGATAAAATATTCAGGTGGCTGCATCAAAAATGGGACTACCGCATCCGTCTTAAAGTGGCGCAGCAGGCTTTAAAAGCCTCCGAGGAGAGATACCGCAACCTTTTCGAGAATGCCATCGACGGCATCTGGATGCATGATTTAGAGGGTAATTTCATCACTGCTAATCAAGCCGCCATAAAAATGATAGGCATTAGCTGGGATGAGCTGTACAACGGCAACGCCAGAAGTTTTTTATCTAAAGAAAGTCTTGATTTAGCCCATCGCGTTAGAAGTAAGTTACTAAATAATGAGCCGGTAGAGCAGCCGTACGAACAGCGGGTGATAAGGAGGGACGGCACCGAGGCTTATATCCAGCTTTCTACCAGTATTATCTATGATAAAGGAAAGCCGGTGGGCTTTCAGAATATCGCCCGTGATATCACCGAGCAAAAAAAGATGAATGAGAACCTGCATCTCTATCTGCAGCAGGCTACCCGGGCGCAGGAAGAGGAAAGGAAACGCATTTCTCATGAGCTTCACGATGATACTATCCAGGCGCTGGTGGTGCTTTCCCGGCAGCTCGACGCCTTGGCTACCAGCAGCAATGGGCTTTCAGAGGAAGTGAAAAAGCGACTGGAAGATCTGTGGCAGCAGACGGACAGTGTCTTGCAGGGGGTACGTCGCTTGAGCCAGGACCTGCGACCCGCGGCTATCGATAGGCTAGGTTTGCTGCCGGCGGTGCAGTGGTTAGCCGAGGAAGTGACGAAATACTCCGGTGTCGCCACCAGCGTAAGTATCCTGGGTAAAGAGCATCGCCTGCCGGAGGAGGTGGCGATAGCGCTGTTCCGTATTACCCAGGAGGCGCTGCGTAATGTCTGGCGGCATTCCGGAGCCACTAAAGCGGAAATAGTGTTGCAGTTCACTGATAGCAGGACAAAGATAACCATCAGTGATAATGGAAAAGGATTTGTCCTGGATGGGAAAATCGGCGATTTAGCCAAGCAAGGCAAACTGGGATTGGCAGGCATGCAGGAGCGCGTCCAACTTGTCGGAGGCACAATTCATGTGCAGTCCGCGCCTGCCAAAGGAACGACTATTACTGTGGAAGCGCCGGGGTAGAAACAACTTTATATTAGTTATATCGGTAAGCGCATCAACTTCCTGGCGTTATCCTCGTAAATTTTTTTCTTATCTTCTTCGCTAATACCCATTTCCTCAATGGCGTTTATCGTTTGACGGTAATTCCTATCCCCATATTCAGTATCACCCAGCGGGAAATCTGTGCCGAACAACACATGGTCGGCGCCGAAGAAGGTAACCCCGCACATCAAAGCCGTAGGGTTACCGTAAATAGCGGTATCCGCATAAAACATGCGGAAATAATCGATCGAATCTTTCTTGAGGAACGGTTTTTCTTCCCCGATGCGCATCACCTGCGTAAACTGCCTAATTCTTTCCGCGTAGAAAGGCACCATGCCGCCCAGGTGGTGGGTGACGATTTTTAGGTTAGGATATTTTTCCATGATGCCGCTGAAAACCAGGCGCGCCATGGCGGAGGTAGTATCGTAAGGCCAGCCGAATAGACTGAACATATTATATCTTGATACTTTTTCCTTAAGATAGTCCGGGTGGTCTATCTTTCTCATCGGGTGGATGACGATAGGGAGGTCATAGGCCGCCATTTTTTCGTAAAGGGGCAGGAACTCCGGCGCATCCAGCGGTTTTTCGTCTACTGGCGTGTGCAGGTAGACCCCTTTAAATCTCAAGTCTTTGATGCATCTATCCGCCTCCTTCAAAGCGGCGTTCATGTTATTCATCGCCAGTGTGGCGAGTGCGGCGACGAATCTATCCGGGTATTTAACGACCAGCTCTGCCATCCCGTCGTTAGCCCGTTGGGCCAGGTCAGCCGCTTTAGCCGGTCCAGCCACGTGCTCGACAGGCACTCTCCCCAGTGTCAACACCTGCCTAATAGGCTCATATTTATCCATTATACGGAACCTACGGTCAAGGTCATAAAGCGGCGGGCAAAAAAGGATTTGCTCATCGTGAATCTTGGGGGCTACTTTATAGAAGGCTTGACGGTATTTCTCCGGCACGATATGGGCATAGGCATCAATTTTCAGCTGATAAGGTGGTTTCATAGCTTCCTCCTATTTACATCAGGTCTATTTTGCCATGATAGCAGCGGTTATGCAAATGGGTGAGTTTAAGGAGGTTTAAAAAAATGTTGTATAGTTGAGGGTAGTATAGAAAAATTGGAGCGGGAGACCCCGATGAGAATCGGGGCGACAGTCCCGATGGAAATCGGGAAACTCTACCAACCAAGAATGATTTGGAGCGGGAGACCCCGATGAGAATCGGGGCGACAGTCCCGATGGAAATCGGGAAACTCTACCAACCAAGAATGATTTGGAGCGGGAGACGGGACTCGAACCCGCGACATCCTGCTTGGAGGGCAGGAACTCTACCAACTGAGTTACTCCCGCGCGTACAGTTTGTATTTTAATGGTAAAACCGGGAGATGTCAAAGGGATTTCCTATATTGACAAATGTCCAAATATGTATTACACTCGGTGTCACTAAGGAGTCTTAAGTGAAAAAAAGCTTAATAGTCGTCTTCATGTCGCTATTGCTGATACTCAATATATCGGCCAGCTGCATACCTACACAGCCACCGGTTTCTCTTACCGTTCATTTTATCGATGTCGGTCAGGGGGATTCAATTCTGATTGATTTAGGAGAAACAGAAGTTCTAATAGATGGCGGCAGTAAAGGTACCGGGGCAGCTAACTATATTGGCGCCTATGTAGATGGACCGCTGGAAACGATAGTCGTAACCCACCCCCATGAAGACCATATAGGCGGTCTTCCGGCTGTCTTCGATGCATTTGAAGTTCAGGAAGTCTGGCTAAACGGCGAGACGGCCACATCTAAAGCCTATACCGACTTAATGAACGCGATTAATACCGAAGGTTCTATCGTTCATGAGGCGAAGCGCGGCATGTCAATACAAGTAGGTACACTCGTCTTTTCCGTACTGAACCCCGAAACACCGCTCACTGACGATGTTAACAACAATTCTATCGTCCTTAGACTAAGCTATGGCGAGACAGACTTTCTCTTTATGGGAGATGCCCAAAAAAAAGCCGAGTCCAGCATGCTCTCTTTACTAACATCTACTGAAATTCTTAAGGTAGGGCATCACGGTTCGGATACTTCATCATCTACGGTTTTTTTAAACGTAATAAAACCAGAAACAGCTATTATCTCGGTAGCTAAGGTTAATTCGTATCACCACCCGGCCCAGGTGACCCTAAATGACTTGACAGCTATTGGCGCTACCATATACAAGACATCAGATAGCGGCACTATTAAAATAACTACTGATGGGAATACTTACACAGTGCAAACTGAAAAATAGCTTTTAATTGCCCTCCCCTTGCTTCCCCTCTTTCGTCTCCCTCTTTCGTAAAGAGAGATGAAGGGAGTTTTTGTGTTAGTTATCCTAGTCCATTCATAGAGATTGCCACATCGCTTCGCTCCTCGCAATGACGGGGGTAGGCTTGCTTAGCCCTCCCCTCAAGGTTATAATTAAAACATGCCCAAAGTTATTGCTTGTATGCCGGCTTTCAACGAAGAAAAGTATATCGGCTCACTGGTTCTTAAGACCCGGCAGTACGTCGATGAAGTGATTGTTGTCGATGATGGTAGCACTGATAATACCGCCGAAATAGCTAGACTGGCTGGCGCCAGGGTCATCCGTCACGAGGGCAATAAAGGCTATGGCGCCGCTATCCAGAGCATCTTCGCCGAGGCTAAAAAAATCGACCCCGATATCCTCGTCATCCTTGATGCCGACGCCCAGCACCGTCCGCAGGAAATACCTGCTCTTATCAAGCCCATCCTAGACAACGACTATGACTGTGTTATCGGCTCCCGGCAGGCACAAGCCAAGAAAATCCCCTTTTATCGCCGAATTGGACAGAAGATAATCCTGCACTCTGTAAAAACTATCTCGGAGAATAACCTCACCGATTCGGAGTGCGGTTTTCGGGCTTTTTCACGCAAAGCTATCCAGACGTTGGAGCTGCAGGAAACCGGCATGGCGATATCTGCTGAAACCGTCGCCGAAGCTTCCAGAAAGAACTTGAAAATAAAGCAAGTCCCGGTTACCGTTGCTTACAGCAGTGATAGCTCAACACTACATCCAATGAGGCATGGTTTGAGCGTTTTTACTAGAATACTGGTCATGATATCGGAGCAGCGGCCGCTGTTCTTCTTCGGACTGGGCGGTTCAATTGTGGTTATCGTGGGTTTGGTCTTCGGCGTCAGGGTGTTGAGTATGTATTCCGAAAGCAATATCTTACCCACCGGCAATACATTAGTGTCGGTTGTTTTAATCGTCGTTGGCATGTTCAGCGTATTTACTGGTTTCATATTATCTACGTTACAAAAAGGAAAGCACGGCTTAAGTCTGTTCAATCGTATACTGTTAGTGGTATCGGAACAGCGTCCGTTATTATTCTTCGGTCTGGGCGGTTTCATACTGGTAATAATCGGTATAGCTTTCGGCATCAGGGTGCTGAATCTATACTCGGAATATCAGGTATTACCCACAGGCAACACGCTAGTATCAGTAGTTCTGCTGGTCGTCGGAATGTTCAGCATCTTTACCGGTTTTATACTCCGCGCCTTATCGCGGGAGAAGAAGTAATTAGCGTCACATGCTCAAAGTAACTTTAATCAATCCCCCTCAAGATACTCGGTATCCGCAGCCTCCCCTTGGTCTGGCTTTGATTGCCGCTATTTTGGAAAAAGCCGACTACCCGGTTACGTTACTGGAGGCTAATGCCTTGCAGCTAAAGCCAGAAGCCATCGCCGATATAGTCTCCGACGCTGATATCGTGGGTATTACCGCTACGACGCCGACTATCGGTACGGCATTAAGTATTGCACGCCATCTCAAGCGAAAAAACTCCAATTTTAAGATAATAATGGGAGGTCCCCATGTAACGCTACTGCCAGAAGAAACGTTAGTATCTTCTCCTGATGTTGACGTCATCGTCCGGGGTGAAGGCGATGAAACGGTTATCGCTTTACTGCAGGCGATAGAAAATCATCGACCTTTAAACGGCGTGGCAGGCATCAGCTATAAACTAGATGGCAAGATAGTCCATACGGCTGACCGGACATCGATGGTGGACATGGATGCGCTCCCCTACCCGGCTTTTCACCTGCTGCCGTGGAAAAAATATAAACCCCACCCGCCCCATGGCATGGCGCTGCCTTTCGGCGCAATGGTAACCAGTCGCGGCTGCCCCTACCGCTGCGCCTATTGCTCCAAGCCTGTTTTCGGTTCAAAATTCCGGGCGCAGAGTCCCGACCGTGTTATCGAGGAGATGGCATATTTACAGAAGAAGTTCGGCGTTAAAGAAATCGCTTTTTACGATGATACTTTCACCGTAGATAAAAAGCGCATCCATGCCATTGCTGAAAAAATCATCACTAAACGACTTAAAGTAGCCTGGACCTGCGAGACACGCGTTAACCTGGTGGATAAGAAGCTGCTCGCCCATATGAAGCAGGCAGGCTGTTACGCTATCGCCTACGGCATCGAGTCCGCCTCACCGGAGATAATCAAGACCCTCCAGAAAGATATCACCCTGGAGCAGGTCGAGGCGGCTGTCCGCGCCCATAAGGAGGTCGGCTTGCAGGTTATCGGCTATTTCATGCTCGGTTCGCCCGGTGAGACGCCGCAGACCATCCAGCAGACAATTGACTTTGCTAAAAGGCTAAAGGTGGACTTCGCCCAGTTTTCGGTGACTACGCCGTTCCCCGGCACGGAATTGTATGAAATCTATAAGCAGATTAATCCTGAAGACATCCCCTGGGATAAGTTCGTGTATGCGGGGACGGATAACCCGGCTAGTCCTGTTTTTGAGAGTGATAACCTCACCCGTGAAGACCTTGAAAAATGGACGAGCCGCGCTTACCGCGAGTTCTATTTACGTCCCGGCTACGTATGGCAAAGGCTGCGCCGCTGTACTAACTGGGGCGAAATCAGGATGAACTTCAAAGGACTTGGGATGCTCTTAAGAAGCGTCTAGTTTTATTCTTGAGACCAGCGCCGCTCTTTAACGAATTTCATTGAGTCGAGTTTTTCTAGCTTATTGAAGTTGTGGCGCGCATCTATCCAGCGCATCGTACCGGAGCGTCCGCGCATAGCAATCGATTGGGTGAACGCACCGCCGCTGAAATACCGCACCCCTTTTAATAAATCACCGGTGCTAACGCCGGTAGCGGCAAAAAACACATCATCACTGCTAATCAGGTCTTCAGTCGTATAAACCTTTTTAAGGTCTTCCCCTTTTTCAATGGCGGCCCTCTTTTCCTTCTCATCGCGGGGCCAGCCCTTACATTGGATGCATCCTCCGATACACCGTATCGCTGCGGCGGAGAGTACCCCTTCCGTCGTGCCGCCAATGCCCATGAGCATATCTACATCGGTTTCCGGTAAAGCTGCTTCGATAGCGGCGGAGATGTCGCCATCGGAAATGAGCTTAACCCTGGCGCCGGCCTTGCGTATATCTTCCAGCAGTTTTTCATGTCTTGGTCTATCGAGTACGACAACGGTTATCTCGGATATTCTTTTGTGCTTTGCCGCAGATACCCTTCTAATATTTTCTTTTACGGGGGCATCGATATCGATTACATCTTTGGCTTCAGCGTCGGTTACTATCTTGTTCATATAGACCAGGTTGCGAGGGCAATGCATCGTCCCTCTGGCGGAGAGCGCCACCACAGAAATAGCGCCGGGTAGACCTTTAGAGGTCAGGGTTGTACCGTCAACGGGGTCGACGGCGATATCTACTTTAGGCTCCGTACCATCGCCGATTTTTTCACCAATATACAGCATCGGCGCCTCATCCTTTTCGCCTTCTCCAATGACCACGATACCGTCCATGCGGATAAAGCCCAGCACATTGCGCATAGCATTAACCGCCGCTTCGTCGACCAGGTTTTTATCGCCCTTACCCAGGAAGCGGGCGGCGGACATGGCGGCGGCTTCGGTAACACGTACCAGCTCCATAGCTACATTACGTTCAATAGCCCGATTATTATTGGGCTGATTACTTTTTGGTGCATTCATATTATGTAAACCATCCCCTTTTATTGGTCGGGGCGAGAGGATTTGAACCTCCGACCTCAGCGTCCCAAACGCTGCGCGCTAAACCAGACTGCGCTACGCCCCGTCCGTTAAAGTATAGCCGAGAAATTGACCACGTGCAATATATAAAAACAAAAAGAGGGGCTTTTCGCCCCTCTACGATTAGCTATCGTATTAGTTCAGTCTATTCCCGGCAATCGGGGCAAACATCGTAGTCGCTTAATGGTGTGCCCGAGGTCTTGGCGATGTACTCAATCTGTTTTTCCGGCGCCCAGTATTGCCCGCACTTGGAGCATTTCCTTAGCTTGAACTCCATCGTGTTATGCGGCCAGTTAATGATACGCTTGCCTTTTTTATCATTCATCGTAATCGCGCCGGTGGGACAGCTGTAAGAGCAAGAGCCGCAGCCGATGCACGCCTCGGAAAAATCTTCGCCGAAGGGGGTGATAAGCTCTCTCTCAACGCCGCGTTTGGCTAAACTTATAGCCGCTACGCCGACCACCTCTTCGCAGGTACGCGCGCAGTTGGCGCAAAGGATACATTTGTTGTTGCCACTTTGCTCGACGAAACGAGTTTTGGTAACCCCAGCATCTTTAGCCATCTTCTGGATTTCCTCGGAATCCGGGCATCTTGCCAGTAGTAGCTCTAAAAGCATCTTACGGATTTTCTTGATTCTTTCCGTGTCCGTCTGGACGGTCAGCTCTTCTTCCACAAGGTAGATACAGGAAGTGACTAACCTTTCTCGTCCACGGGCGGTTTTTATTTCTGCCAGGCAGAGACGGCATGCCCCGTAAGGCGCCACTGCCTCATTAGCGCATAAAGTGGGAATATAGATATTATGCTGGCGGGCGGCATCCAGTATTGTTTTGCCCTCTTCGGTTTTAATCTGTCGTCCGTTAATCGTTATATTTACCATCTTATCTTATCCTTACTGTTGCCCGAATTTGCAGACGCCGGCGGGGCATCTCTTCTCTTTTATATGGGCTTCATATTCATCTCTGAAGTGTTTGATAGAGCTTATTACCGGGTTAGGCGCGGATTGTCCCAGCTGGCAAAGCGAGGCATCGACTAATGTAGCGGAAAGCTCTTCGAGAAGCTGGATGTCCCCCTCTTTACCCCGCCCCTCGGTTATACCATCCAGGATGTATTTCATTTGCCGCAGTCCTTCACGACAAGGCAGGCATTTGCCGCAGGACTCACCTTCGAGGAAGGTGGTGTAATAGCGCGCCATGTCCACCATACAGGTCTTTTCGTCCATGACAATCATACCGCCGGAGCCCATCATCGAGCCGGCTTTGGTTAGCTCATCGAAGTCAACGGGAAGGTCGAGCAGGCTTTCCGGAATCATGCCGCCGCTGGGTCCGCCGGTCTGGACAGCTTTGAACTTACGCCCCTTGGGAATACCACCGCCGATATCGAAGACGATTTCTCTTAAGGTTGTGCCCATGGGTACTTCCACGAGGCCGGTATTGCTGATATTGCCGACCAAAGCAAATATTTTAGTGCCTTTGCTGCCGGCAGTGCCGATTTTTGCATACCAGTCGGCGCCTTTATTGATAATTAAAGGCACATTCGCCCAGGTCTCCACATTATTAAGATTGCTCGGCTTGCCCCAGAGGCCTTGCTCCGAGGTATGGATGTACTTAGCGCGCGGCTCTCCTACTTTACCTTCCAGTGATGCCATCAGCGCGGTCGATTCGCCGCAGACAAAGGCGCCGCCGCCCCGCTTTATCTTAATATTAAAGCTAAAGCCCGACCCTAAAATATTCTCGCCGAGGAGTCCGTTAGCTTCCGCTTGCTCTAGGGCGATACGCATATTTCTCACAGCCAGTGGGTACTCGTTGCGGATGTAGATATACCCTTCGTGACTGCCGATGGCATAAGCCCCGATAATCATGCCCTCCAGCACGCTGTGCGGATTGCCTTCCACCAGGCTTCTATCCATGAAAGCGCCGGGATCACCTTCATCGGCATTGCAGATAACGTATTTAACATCATCGTGGGCGTTACGCGTGCTCTCCCACTTGTTGCCGGTGGCGAAGCCTGCCCCACCGCGACCCCTAAGCCCTGATTTCTTAATTTCATCGATAATTTTTTCCGGGGTCATTTTCAGAGCTTTAACGAGGGCGCTATAACCGCCGATAGCCAGGTAATCTTCGATAACCGTGGGGTCGATTAGACCGTTATTGCCGATAATCAGGCGCATCTGCTTTTTATAAAAAGGCACATCGCCCTCTTTGGTCACTTTCTCATTGGTGCTGCGGTCGGTATAGAGCAGCCGGCTGACGGCGTTGCCCTTGCCGATGGTCTCGGTAAGTATCTCCGGCACGTCCTTGGGACGCACTCTCTGGTAAAATATGTCTTTAGGTTTAATCACCACCAACGTGCCCCGCTCACAGAAGCCGGGACAGCCGATGGCTTTAACATCGACTTTCGCTTCCAGTTTTTGCTTCTTGACCTCATCCTGGAAAGCCGCCACAATGCTCTTCGAACCATAAGCCTGGCAGCCGGTGCCGTTGCATATCGTAATGCAGGGCTTAGCGGGGTCTCTCTTTTGCAATATGGAGTTTCTTAGAGCCTCTAAATCGCCCGGAGATTTTAATCTTGCCACAGGATTCCCTCCAGTTGCTAGCTATAATTCTTTAAAACTTCGTTCACTTTATCCGGCGTCATTTCGCCGTGATAGTCCTCCCCGATGATAACCATCGGGCCTAAAGCACAGGCGCCCACACAATTAACGGTCTCCAGGGTGAACTTAAGGTCGGCGGTGTTCTCGCCGTTTTTAATGCCAAGCTCTTTTTCCATCTCCGCCAGCACTTTATCGGAGCCGCGGACATGGCAAGCCGTGCCCATGCAAACGTTAATCAGATGGCGTCCTCGCGGCGTAAGACTGAAAGCCTTGAAAAAGGTGGCGACGCTATATACTCGGCTAAGCGGGATGTCTAGACCTTGGTGTATTTCTTCCAGCGCTTCTCTAGGGAGATACCCAATTACCGACTGTGTATCGTGCAGGATATCAATTAGCGCCGATTTATCGCCTTTATATTTTTCCAGCAACTGTTGGACTTCTTTATACTTTTTTGCTGCCATGCTTCGTCTTCTCCAGTAGTTTTTGATATTCCACCTCGACGCGCTGCTGTATTTTAGCTATGACATCGTCACTCAAGTGGCGGAACCTGCCCTGTATTTTCAGATAGTCTGCAACCGGTCTTAGCTGCGGTATTTCTACCGTCATCTTATATATGCCGTTTTCCACTTCGTATAGGGGGAATATGCCTGTTTGCACGGCTAGCCGCGCCTGGCGGTTGATAGTATCGGTGGGACTGCGCCAGCCGGTGGGACATACGGAAAGCACATGAATATAAGCCGGACCAGGCGTGGCTACGGCTTTAGCCACTTTAGCCATCAGGTCGAAGGGATAGCCGTGCGTCGCCGTCGCCACGTAAGGTATATTGTGGGCGACCGCTATCTCCGGCATGTTCTTCTTCCAGCTGAACTGCCCGATACTCTTTTTGCCGGCTGGAGAGGTAGTCGTCGACGCACCGAAAGGCGTGGCGGAGGAGCGTTGGATGCCGGTATTCATATATGCCTCATTATCGTAGCAGATATAGGTAAAATCATGTCCCCGTTCCATGGCGCCGGAAAGCGCTTGTAGACCGATATCGGAAGTGCCCCCATCCCCGCCGATAGCCACCACTTTCGTGTTCTCTGGCAGTTTCACTCCCTTGCGCCGCATGGCTTTATAGGCTGCCTCGACGCCAGAAGCTACTGCCGCGGTATTTTCGAACAGAGTGTGTATCCAGGGTAACTGCCAACTACTAAATGGGAGCTGTGAGGCGAAAATTTCCGCACAGCCGGTGGCATTAACGACGATAACGTTATTATCCAGGGCTTTGAACGACTGCCGTATAGCTAATGCCTCGCCACAGCCGATACAGGCGCGGTGCCCCGGTGCGAAGTTCTCCTCTTTCTTGACCAATCGAGGAACGTAAATAGCGTATTTTTCCATTATTCCCTCACCCCATATATCTCATATTCATTCTGGCTGCCCTTGGCGGCTATCTCGGTGCCTTTCTTCACAATGTCCTTAAAACCGGACACGGTTGTGTCCCGCCCGCCCAGGCTGATAACATAGCTGACAACCTTGGGTTTCTTCGCCTGATTATAAAGGGCGGCTTTGACTTCGGAGGCTAACGGACCGCCCGGTCCTCCGAAGGAAATAGACCTATCCATGACAATAAGGACATCAGCGTCCTTTACCGCTTCCCGCAGCTCTTCGAAGGGGAAGGGCCGCCAGAGGCGAAGTCTTATCTGCCCCACGTCCACCCCCTCTTTACGCAGTTCATCAATAGCCACCGAAGCCGTCTCGCCGCTGCTGCCCATGGTCATGAGGAGGACTTTGGCGCCGTCGCTGTGGTATTTTTCAACAGGCAGGTATTTCCGCCCGAAAATTTTTTGGAACTCATCCCATACCTGCAAGATAACTTTCTTGGAGTTCTTTAAATTGACCTCCTGCGCCCATTTGGCTTCCATGAAGATAAACGGCGGGGCGAACTCACCCATGGCTACCGGTTTATCCGGGTTAAGGGGGAGGGGAAATTTGTATTTAGGCAGGAATTTATCGACATCTGCCTGTTCCGGGAAAATGATTGGCTCGACAACATGCGTCAGGTTGAAACCGTCCAAGTGGACGATGGCTGGCAGGAGCACACGTGGGTCTTCAGCCACACGGAAGGCAATGATGGTATTATCGACGGCCTGCTGGCCGTTTTCGGTAACAATCTGAATCCAGCCGGTATCCCTTATCGACATCATATCCGAGTGGTCGCCCCAGATGCTTAATGGCGCCGATAACGCCCGGTTAGCCAACGCCATGACGATGGGTAGCCGCATAGGGGCGGCGACATAGAGCACTTCGTTCATCAATGCTAATCCCTGGCTCGAGGTGGCGGTAAAGGTGCGGGCGCCGCTGGCGGATGAACCAAGACAGGCGCTCATCGCCGAATGCTCTGATTCCACCGGTATATACTCGGCATCCAGCTCACCGTTGGCTACCAGCTCGGCAAGGTGCTCTACAATATGGGTTTGGGGGGTAATGGGGTAAGCCGCAATTACATCTGGATTGCACATTTTGACGGCGTCAGCCAGGGCGATAGAAACCTCAACACCAGTGCGTAGCGTCATTACTCCACCTCCTCGACCATTTTAATCACCTTCGGCCAGCATTCTCTGGCACAGATGCCGCAACCCTTGCAGTAGAACAGGTCAGCTTCAAAATTGCCTTCCTTATTCTGACCGATGCAGCCTTCCGGACAATACAAGGCACAGAGTCCGCACTTAATACATTTATTGAAATCATAGGTAGGACGCTGTGAACGCCAGGTGCCGCTCTCATACCGGCGGGCGCTGCCTTCATTTTTTACATCGGTAACGATGTTGCCGATTTCCAGGTCTTTCCAGGTTAGTTCATTCTCCGATTTCGCCATTTATTGCTCCTCGCGTGCAACTTGCTCGTAGGCTGTTTCCATGGCTTTGATATTCCGTTCACCCAGCCTGCCGAAGCGTTTATTTAAAGGCTCGTGCGTTGATTTCTTATCGATAACGCCGGTGACTTTTAAAACCGCGCCGAGCATGGTGGTATTGACGATATTAACACCAAGCACCTCGCGGGCTATTTTACCAGCGTTGATGGTAGCCACCGGGTATTTAATGCCGAATTCAGACTTGATTTCCTTGGGTGTTTTGCGGGTATTAACGATGACCCAGCCGCCATCTTTCAGACCGGATGTTACGTTTACTTTTCCAAGTAGTCCGGGGTCGAGGACGACTACGCAATCTGGCTGGTTAATATCTGCTCTAATACGCACCGGTTCGCGGCTGTCCACGCGGTTGAATGCTTGTACCGGGGCTCCCCGTCTCTCCGGACCGAAGCTCGGGAAGGCTTGAGCGTATTTCCCTTCGGCGATGGCCGCTTGCGCCAACATCTCCGCCGAGGTAACGGCGCCTTGCCCGCCGCGTCCGTGCCACCTGATCTCAATAAGGCTTTTCTCTTGAGTCATATTTACTCCGTAACATAAAACTGCCCCTGGAGCGACTCGAACGCTCGCGGCCAGCTCCGGAGGCTGGTGCTCTATCCACCTGAGCTACAGGGGCTAATTACTAATATTATACGATAAATTGTGATTCCTTCGCAACCTGATTTAGTTTAATTATACATAACGCCAGAATAGTAAAAGCTGGCATAGACCGATGACTAAAATCGTCGGTGGTATGGCATACTTGATATAGTGTCCCCAGCCGATGTGATGTCCCTCTTTTTCAGCGATGGCGATACCTACTACATTGGCTGATGCGCCGATAGGCGTGCCGTTACCGCCGATATTCGTTCCCAACGAAAGCGACCACGTCATGGCCGGCAGGCTGATACTACCTGTAGCGGCAAGAGAACCGATAACGGGCACCATCGCCGCGGCGAAAGGTATATTATCCACTAAGGCAGATAAAAAGGTGGATATCCACAGGATGATAGCTACGGCGATGCCGATATTGCCGCTGGAAATATCCCCGATAAGTCCGGCTATCTTTGTCAGCACGCCGCTGACCTCAAGACCTCCGACGCATATGAACAGCCCGACAAAAAATAAAAGCGTACGCCAGTCGATGTTCTTAATTATCTTATTTGCATTTCTTCCAGCGAATGCCAGTGAAAGCACAGCACTGATAACACCGATAGTGGCTACCGATAGCCCCGTGTAAGCGTGGGTTACCAGAAGCACGATGATTAAAATGAAAACTGCCACCGCCAGTTTAAACAGACGCGGATTAACGATGGCGCTGCTTGGCAAGGGGCAGGATTTCATCATCTCTTCGGGCTTGATATCCTGTTTTAGCGGCTTGCGGAAGACGAAGTAGAAATAAACAATAGCCAACAGCATACCCACCCAGGCGATAACTCCGGTGTTGGTAATAAAGTCGGAAGAGTTAAAGCCGAAAGACGTTCCGATGATGATATTAGGCGGGTTGCCAATCAACGTTGCGCTACCGCCGACATTTGAGGCGAATATCTCGGCAATGATAACCGATACCGGATTGAACTTAAGCAGCCGCCCCAGCTCGATAGTTACCGTGCTTAAAAAGAGCATGACGGTGATACTACCGATGAACATCGAAAGAAAGCCGGATAATACCATGAAGGAAATCAGGATGGGCATTGCTCGGCAGCCGGCCAGTCGTGCGGTATAAAGGCACATCCAGCGGAATAGTCCCGCCGTTTCCAGACAGCCCACGGTAATCATCATCGTGCCGATAAA
Organism: Dehalococcoidales bacterium; assembly: GCA_050014095.1. GTDB lineage: Bacteria > Chloroflexota > Dehalococcoidia > Dehalococcoidales > RBG-16-60-22 > RBG-13-51-18. The sequence goes on from JBEKDZ010000002.1 coordinate 94,619, forward strand.
GACTATCGTCTGCCAGTTAAAACCGAGCGATTCTACGGCGTTATCTCCCGGCATCCAAAACTGCGTATGCCCTAGCTGTTTTATATTAAGAAAATCCCATAACCCTCCGGGGTCCCGCATGATTCCAAAGAAAACTACCAGAATGATTAAAGCTGCGGCTACTAAAGCCGCGGTGTGGCGTTTTACCTTGTTGCTGGCAATCAAAGCAAACATCAACACGAATATGATTATAGAAATAATTTGACTGACTGAAAGCATAAGATTTACCGAATCTGGAAATGGATGCGATGGCTTATTATAGCAAGAATATCGACATCAAGACAAAAATATTGACTTTTTGACCTTAAGCTGACTAAAGTAGCTTAAGCAGATAATTACTTATTTAAAGGAGTTATCATGGCTGAAGCTAAATCTAAAAGCGGGGCTAAACCTAAAGTCACAGCTAGACCTAAAAACACTGCTAAACCTAAAAGTAAGGCTAAATCTACAAAGGTTGCTGCTCTGGGAGTCACTTTTAAATGCCGTTTGTGTGAAAAACAGAAACCAATATCTGAAATGAAAATTATCAAACGATTCAGACCAGTGATTTTCGTCTGCCAGGAATGCGAAAAAGTCTTTCAGTAAGTACCACCTACTTTGATAAGGGGATGTTATGGCTCAAGAGCTGGGTAAAATCGAAAAGCCGCCGGTAGAAAATTTTAAAAAGGGTCGTAAGATATTTTTCGTGCCTGTCATTTACCAGAGCGAGGATTTGCCAAAAGACTACCTTGAAAAATTCAACCGTTATTGGGCAGAGGTCGAAAAGCAGATTGCCGAACTATCGCTGAAACTCGGCGAGGTTAACAAAATATACCATGAGCTAATTGCTTTTTCCGGTGAGAAGGGCGCCACAACGCTTAAAGACCTGAACAATCCTAGCTATAAAATCGTTCAAGCCTGCCTGACTAAAAAAGCCTCCTTGGAGGCTCTGGAAGATAGCGATTTGCTAACCGAATTTATGGACTGGAGCAGGTGTCTACTGATAGGTTTGCAGAATCCCAACGTAATATCGAAAGTCTATGATGCCTATACCGAGGTCGGTAAAAAGCGTAACGAAGCGATGGCTCGTAAAATTGATGAAACTTTAAAAGATAATGAAATTGGGATGGTGTTGATGCGTGAAAGTCATCAGGTACAGTTCCCAGCGGATGTCCAGGTATTTTATGTATCCCCGCCTGCCCTGGATGATATCAAACGATGGCTTAGAGAACAAGAGCGGAATGTGAACGAAAAAACAACAGATGAGAAATAAACTCCTCTTTCACTAGCGAGCATACGTTCTCTTTATGACAGGCTTTTTCTCCCCGGCCGGTGGATTTTTTTCGTAAATCGCGCTGCACTGTAGGCAGACGATGTAGGTTCCTTCGAAGTCTCTATCTAGAAAAAGGTCGCCGCCGCAACGTTTGCACCCCTTCATCTTAATAATGTTCATATTTCTCCTTTTAAACCTTCCCTACAAACGTTACAAATATTATGTTTGAAAATATTTTATCTACATTATGTAACGTTACAATCACGAAATTCGTTTCAACCATCACAAAATCATCACAATATCTATTTTTGACAATGTAAAGAGAAATAGACTAAAATTGCGCCAGAACTTAAATTTTTTAGAGTTAATATTTATTTAGGAGAGGTAAAATGGCGGGGAATTACGATAAATATATTGCCCATCCTCCCCACATGCAGATGCGCATCAAAGCCGATAAAAGCGTTATTTTTGATGGACTTTGGGTAAGCCCGCAGCTTATAAACCATAATTTTACCTTCGGTCATCAGTTTGTTAGAAAGCCATTTAAAGGGGATAATCCTGCCCATACCCATAATTTCCAGGAGTTTTTAGCCTGGTATGGCGGCAATCCCAATGACCCGGATGATTTCGGGGGGGAAGTTGTATTTTATCTGGGGGAGGAGCTGGAAAAACATATCTTCACCAAGCCTACGGTTATTTCCCTGCCGCCGGGGCTTGTCCATTGTCCTATGGAGATAACCAGAGTCGACCGACCCATTATTCAAATAGAAATGATGCTCGCCCCTGCTGACGGTTCCCCACCGACCAGAGAACCATTCTTCGCTAAGGATAAAGGCTTTAGGCCCGACCTGGTAATGGATGTCACCAATCTTTCACTTAAAAAAGAAAACAAATAGTATACGGATTATTTTAATATAGGAAGGAAAAAATCATGCCGACTGACTTACCAGAGAATTGGACGCAAATGACGCCAGAGGAAAAACGACAATACCGACTTAATAAAATTCTTGATACTAAGGGGATGGGATTTTCCAGCCCGGAAGCAGAGAAAGCTTATAAAGTACGGCAGCAGCGTATGGTGGACGTTTATAACGTCAAAGAGCCGGATAGAGTACCAGTCAACCTGCCGGTGGGCAATCTGCCGCTTAAGATGTTCGGCGTTACTGCTTATGATGCCATGTATGATAGTGAAAAAGCTTACGAAGCCGCCGCTAAATTTAATGCCAAGTACAGCGCGGAATTGGAAACTACTGCTATGCCCTGGGCGATGCCCGGCAAGGTATTGGAGCTCCTCGACTATAAGCTTTATGCTTGGCCTGGGCATGGTTTAGTCAAGGATGGAACGAGCTGGCAGTTCGTCGAAGGCGAATACATGAAAGCCAGCGAGTATGACGACCTTATCCACGACCCCTCCGATTTTTGGATTAGGACCTATTTACCCCGGGCGTTCGGTATCCTCGAACCAATGAGGTTGTTCCAGCCGTTTACAAATATCACGGAAAACGTGCATGTGCTACAATTCATGCCTTTGGCTACCCCGCAGGTACAGACAATGCTCCAGAAAATGCTGGAAGTGGGTAAGGAATATCAGAAGTACCAACAAATGATGATAAAAGCCATGGGCGCGATGGCGATGGGAGGAGGCATGGGTATGGGTATAGGCGGCGTCACTTTCGCCAAGGCGCCCTTCGATATTATCGGCGATACATTACGGGGCACTACAGGGATTATGAAAGATACGTTCCGCTGTCCCGATAAGCTGCTTAAAGCCCTGGATGTAGTAGCGGACTTTCAGATTAATACCATTTTAAAGACCCCCAACTTTGCTAATATGACCATCGTTACCTATCCCCTGCACAAAGGCGCTGACGGCTGGATGTCGCAAAAATCCTTCGATACGTTCTACTGGCCATCCCTTAAAAAGGTCATGGATGCTTTGATTAAAGAAGGGCTAATTCAGAGTATGTTCGCCGAAGGCAGTTACAATACACGTCTGGAATATATTGATCAATTCCCCAAGGGCTCGGTTATCTGGTATTTCGACCGCACGGATATCTTTAAAGCGAAACAGATGCTGGGCAAGAAATATTGCTTACAGGGAAATATACCGTCTTCTATGATTATTACCGGCGACCCCAAGGACGTGAAAGAGTACTGCCGCAAGCTGATTCAGGAGGTGGGCAGGGGGGGCGGTTTTGTCCTTTCCGCCGGCTCCGTGTCAGATAACCCCAAGCTGGAAAACCTCCAGGCGATTATGGCAGCCGTGAGGGAATACGGATTCTACAAGAAATAGTTAGCTATTAGTTATTAGTGGTTGGTCAGGCTGGTTGTCTGAAGAAGATGACCGGCCTGAAATTTTTTCTCCTCTTGCCCTTATCATGTGTTTTCCGCTACAATTTGATAGCTATGGAGAGGTGTCCGAGTGGTTCATGGTGCCGCTCTCGAAAAGCGGTCTTCGCGCAAGCGGAGCGTGGGTTCGAATCCCACCCTCTCCGTTTACCCCGAGCGAGCGAAGCGAGTCGAGGGATTTACCCAGTAAGAGGAGCGAGTCGAGGGGTTTACCCTGAACCTTAAATCGGAATGAGTGTGAATCAAGAATGGTTTTTCTACATTGTCAAATGTAGAGATGGCTCGCTCTATTCCGGTATTACCAATAACGTAGAACACCGTAAAAAAGAACACAACAAAGGCATAGGAGCAAAATATACTCTTAGTCGGCGCCCGGTAAAACTGGTATATATTGAAAAATTTGATAACGTCTCTGATGCTAGAAAAAGAGAAGCGCAAATAAAGAGTTGGCCGAAGATAAAAAAGGAGCGATTAATCGTAGGTTTTCCTCGACTTCGCTCGGAATAAACGAATCCCACCCTATCATCATGTATCCCAACTATCAAACATTAATGCAAATCTGCTAAAATATTATATCCACGGAGAGGTGCTGGAGTGGCCTATCAGGCACGCCTGGAGAGCGTGTGTAGCCGCAAGGTTACCGTGGGTTCGAATCCCACCCTCTCCGCTTCACCCCGAACGAGCGAAGCGAGTCGAGGGGCTTAACCTATACTAAATCCATCAATCCTTTCCTCCCCCACTGTTAACTGAAAACTTATCACTGAAAAACCGCTACTTTGTCATCCTCCTTACCCTGTGTTAGAATTAAAATTACTTTGAATACGGATATTAAATACTGGGTTGGCTTCAACAATATACCCGGCATAGGGCGGGTAAGGTTGGGGCAAATCGAAAGCTATTTCGGCAACCTGGAGCTGGCCTGGAAGGCTCCACTCGGGGAGATGAAAAGAGCCGGTCTGGATAGCCCTGCCCTGCGTGCCATTGACCAGTGGCGTGATAAGATATCACCAGATGCCGAGATGGAGAAACTGGACCAACATCATATTAAAGTGCTTACCTGTAATGATGATGCCGCTTATCCCAAACGCCTTAAAGAAATTTATGACTACCCGCCGGTAATTTACCTAAAAGGTTCGCTGCTGCCAGAGGATGAATGGTGTCTGGCGGTGGTTGGCACCCGGCGAGCGACGGTCTACGGTAAGCAAATTACCGAAGAGATAGTGACCGACCTCGCCCGGAGCAAGATTACCATCGTCAGCGGCTTAGCCAAAGGCATAGATACCGTTGCCCACAGGAGTGCTCTCGAAGCCGGCGGCAGGACCGTGGCGGTTTTCGCCAGCGGACTGGATATCATCTATCCATCAGAGAATCAAAGGCTCGTGGGGGATATCATGGAGCACGGGGCGATTATCAGCGAATATCCCCTCGGCATGAAGCCCCGCGCCGAGAACTTCCCTCGCCGCAACCGAATTCTAAGTGGCTTAAGTCTGGGAGTGCTCGTTACCGAAGCCGATGAAGACAGCGGCGCGATGATTACCGCCCGCGATGCCCTGGAGCAAAACCGCGAGGTCTTCGCCATACCGGGCAGCATTTTATCCCCAGCCAGCCGGGGGACCAACCGCCTCATCCAGATGGGCGAAGCCAAACTGGTGCGCACTTATACAGATATACTCGAAGAACTGAACCTGACCACCGTCGCCCGGCAGATGGAAATGAGCGAGCTATTACCGGCAACCGAAACCGAATCCTTACTCATCAGCCAGCTTACTGCCGAGCCTTCCCATATCGACGAGGTATGCCGCAAGAGTGGTCTACCAGCGGCAACGGTTAGCAGCACGCTCGCCATGATGGAGCTAAAGGGACTGGTCAAACAGGTGGGCACGATGAACTATGTACTATCGCGGGAAATGCGGCAGGAATATAAAGTGAGAGTCGATTGAAATATATGAGTAAAAATCTTGTTATCGTCGAATCGCCGGCTAAAACCAGAACGCTTGGTAAAATCCTCGGGGGAGGCTATAACATCATGGCTTCGCTGGGTCATGTGAGGGACCTTCCTAGAAGCCAGATGGGACTGGACATAGAAAATGGTTTTAAGCCCAAGTATGTGGTGCCTAAAGCCAAAACTAGGCTGGTCAACGAGCTGAAACAAGCCACTAAAGACGCGGCTACCATATATCTGGCTACCGACCCCGACCGCGAGGGAGAGGCGATAGCCTGGCACCTTGCCGAGGTCACCGGGGATAAAGAAAAGACCTTTAAACGTGTGGTTTTCCGCGAGATAACCGAAGAAGCTGTTAAAGAAGCTTTCCAAAACCCCCGCGCTATAGATATGCAGCTGGTAAATGCTCAGCAGGCGCGGCGTATCCTGGATAGACTGGTCGGCTATAATATTAGTCCCCTACTATGGAAAAAGGTCAGGAAACGGCTTTCTGCCGGCAGAGTGCAATCGGTAGCTGTTAAAATCATCGTAGACAGAGAACGGGAAATTCAAAACTTCAAGCCCGAAGAATACTGGGTTATTGAAGTCGAGCTTAGCAAGCCACAAGAAAAACCTTCCTTCCGGGCGACATTACTAGCTTTAATGCCGGGCAAGAAAATAGAAGTCCACACGGCAGAAGAATCCAAAGCGATAGAGAATGCTTTAAAGGAAGCCGCTTATGACGTTCTTAAAGTCAGCAGTAAGAACGTAATGCGGCAACCGGCGCCACCCTTCACCACCAGCACCATGCAGCAGGAAGCTTGGCGTAAGCTCCGCTTCTCCGCCAAGCAAACCATGGCGATAGCCCAGCAGCTCTATGAGGGCCTCCCTATCGGCGACGAAGGAAATGTTGGTCTGATTACCTATATGCGCACAGATTCAACGCATGTGGCGTCGTCGGCGTTGGCGGAAACGGTTGCCTATATTAAGGAAACTTACGGTGAAAAATACCTGCCGCCTAAACCTCGCTTCTTTGCTACCCGCACCAAAGGCGCGCAGGAAGCCCACGAAGCTATCCGCCCTACCCATGTCAGGCGTGAGCCGATAAAAATAAAAAAGTACCTGAATAACGCCCAGTTCAGACTCTACGACCTTATCTGGAAGCGTATGGTTGCCAGCCAGATGGCGGCGGCTATCTTCGATAACACCACCGTCGATATCGAGGCTAAAAACCACCAGGCATATTTGTTAAGAACGGCGGCGTCGGTCAATACCTTTCCCGGTTTTATGACGCTATATAGCGAGGGCAAAGACGAGACTGAAGAGGAAGGGAAAATAACGCTGCCTAAACTGGACAAAGGCGACGCGTTAGATTTGCTGGGCGTCTTTCCGGCGCAGCGGTTTACCCAGCCGCCACCCCGCTATACTGAAGCGACATTGGTTAAGACGCTAGAGCAGTATGGCATCGGGCGGCCCAGCACCTACGCTCCGATAATTTCCACTATCCAGGAGCGCACTTACGTAGAGAAAGAAAAAGGGATTTTTAAGCCGACGGAACTGGGCATGGCGACTAATGATCTGCTAGTCCAGCATTTCCCGGATATTATCAATATCCAGTTCACCGCCGAAATGGAAAAGGAACTTGACGATATTGCTAACAATGAGCGCCAATGGCCGAGCGTCATCCAAGACTTTTACACGCCTTTCGAGAAGGATTTACAGAAAGCAGTACTGACGGCGGAGAAAGTGAAGTTGGCGGATGAACCTACCGGCGATATGTGTCCCAAGTGCGGTAAACCGCTCTTAGTTAAGACGGGACGCTTCGGTAAGTTTATCGCCTGCAGCGGTTACCCGCAGTGCAAGTACACACAGTCGTTCCAGGTAAAGGTGGGAGCCAAATGCCCGCAGTGCGGTAAAGACCTTATCCAGAGAGTAAATAAGAGGCGTCGTACCTTCTACGGGTGCTCCGGCTACCCGGACTGCACGTTCCTCACCAACTTTAAGCCCCTCCCGCAGCCATGCCCGCAGTGCCAGGGACTGTTGACCCAGCACGGTAAACAGGCGTGGTGCATGAAGTGCAGCTATAAAGGGAAAATAGAAGATAAAGAACCCTCCTACGCTAAAGCTTCGGAGGGCGGGCAAGTATCAAGTAGCAAGGAATAGATAAGTAATGATTAATTCCGTTTCCTCTCCCCATTGTGGGTTCATCCTGAAGGTTCACCCTGAAGGGAGAGGATTAAGAGCTTGCCCCGTACTTGATACGGGGTGAGGGGGAAAGAAAAATATACTCACCCTCACCCTTCCCTCTCCCATCAAGGGAGAGGGGGTAGTTTTTATGCAGGAAGTATTTAGTCGGTATATTGATTATCTCGAAGCGGAGAGGAACGTATCCGCGTATACGGTGCGCAACTATACCAATGACCTGCTGGAGTTCTTCGGGTTTGTAAGTGAAAGTGGCATCGATACGTTAAAAAACGTCAACAAGCAAACGCTGCGCGCCTACCTGGCGAAACTCATGGACCAGAAATACGCCAAGAGTAGCATCGCCCGGAAGCTATCAGCGATAAGGTCGTTCTACCGCTACCTCATGCGCGAGGAGCTGATTGCGGCTAGCCCGGCGGCGACGACGGTATCGCCCAGGCTGGACAAACGTTTGCCGGCTTTCCTGACTGTGGAAGAAGCCAAGCGCCTGGTAGAGTCCCCCGACCTTTCACAACCGCAGGGACAGCGAGACCGCGCTTTACTGGAGCTGCTCTATGCCTCCGGAATGCGCGTGAGTGAACTGGTGAACATGGATGTACAACAGATAAACCTGGCGACGAACGAAATACGCGTTTGGGGCAAGGGGGCTAAAGAGCGGGTGGTACTGATAGGCGGACCGGCCGCACAGGCGATAAATACCTATATTAATGAAGGCAGGCGAGAGCTCCTCGGCGGTAAGAAGAATAAAGCCCTATTCGTCAATCGCTACGGGGAGCGGATTCTAGCGCGGCGGGTACAGAAAATCCTTAAAAAATACGCGGTAGCTATCAACAAAAGCGTCCATCCCCATACGCTACGCCATACCTTCGCCACCCACCTGCTCGACGGCGGCGCCGACCTTAAAGTCGTGCAGGAGCTGCTGGGACACGCCGACCTTTCGTCCACGCAGATTTACACTCACGTCACGCAGAGTCGGGCGCGTAAGATTTACCTCTCCGCCCATCCAATGGCGAAGGAAGGTAAGTAGCAAAAGTGAATAAATCCTCCTTAGTCCCCCTTTAAAAATGGGGACAATATAGCTTAGTGAGGCTGATGCTCTTTTAAAAGAAATGACATCGTCTCCCTTTAGTAAAGAGCCTGCCCCGTACTTGATACGGGGGAGATGGAGAGGGATTTTAAGGGGAAGCACTGTGAACCAACGACTTAAAAAACTGCGCGATAAGCTGACGGAAAAGGAAATAGATGCCATTTTCATCACGCAGGCAGATAATCGGCGCTATCTTTCCGGTTTCCACGGCACGGCGGGCTATTTGATAATTACCGATAAGCAAGCGATATTAGCCACCGATTTCCGCTATACCGAGCAGGCGAAATCGGAGGCGCCGGACTTTATAATTCAGCGTATCACCGGCGGCGTTGGCGTCTGGCTGCCCGCGCTGGCAAACGAACTAAAGATAAAACGGCTGGGGTTCGAGGGTGGGGACGTAACCTACGATTTTCACCGGCAATTACGCCGCGCTTTAAACAAGGGTCGAGAGGCTGCCAGACTCATCCCATTAAACGGGCTGGTGGAGGTGATAAGAGCTATTAAAGAGCCGGAAGAAAAAGAGTTTATAACTAAAGCCTCTGAAATTACTGACGCCGCATTCGAAAGTATCGAACCAAAGATAAAAGCAGGCATGACGGAGAAGCAGGTAGCCTGGGAGCTGGAGAAGGCCCTGCGCGAAAGCGGTAGCGAGTCGCTCCCCTTCGATATTATTGTCGGCTCGGGGCCAAACGCGGCGCTGCCCCATGCCAAGCCGTCCGACCGTATTATCAACGAGGGCGAACCGATAGTTATCGATATGGGGGGAAAACACCAGGGCTATGCCAGCGATTTAACGCGGACGATATGCCTGGGTAAAATAACCCCCAAATTCAAAGAAGTCCATAATGTCATTCTTGAAGCACAACAAACAGCTATATCTAAAATCAGTCGAGGCATTACAGGAAAAGCCGCCGACGCTATTGCCAGGAAAATAATCGAAAAAGCTGGCTACGGCGAAGCCTTCGGGCACTCGCTGGGGCACGGCGTAGGTCTGGCGGAGCACGAGATACCCTATTTAAGCCCCAGTTCGAAAGAAAAACTCGTCGATGGCATGGTTTTCACGATTGAACCGGGTATTTATCTCGCGGGGTGGGGCGGCGTAAGAATCGAGGATACGGTGATGATGGAGGGAGGAAAGGTTAAACTACTGACACATGCCATGAAAATAACAAGTAATGAAAAAGGACTAAGTGACAAGTCATTGCGAGGAGCGTAGTGACGTGGCAATCTCCATCATCGAATTTCTTCGGTTTTAGGGATTGCCACGCTCCGCTCGCAATGACAGCAGAGGAAACAGGGAAAATAATTTGTTAAAAGCCGATTTACATATTCACACTAAATATTCCATGGACTGCCAGACGCCTCTGGATAAAATCATCAGCCGGTGTCAAGAACTGGGGATAAACTGCATTGCCATTGCCGACCATGGCACTGCCGAAGGCGGACTGGAGATGCAAAAAATCGCCCCGTTCAAGGTCATCGTCGCGGAAGAAATCCTCACCACCGATGGTGAAATCATGGGCATGTTCCTGAAAGAGACGATACCCAGCGGCATCACGCCACAAGAGGCAGTAAAGCGTATCCGAGAACAGGACGGGCTGGTAAATATCCCCCACCCTTTCGAGACGATACGCGGCTCGGCGTTAAAAGATAGTATCATCGACCAAATAGCTAAAGACATCGACCTGATGGAGGTGTTGAACTCGCGGAGTCCCTTCCCCGCCAACTCCAATAAAGCCCGTGACTTTGCGATGAAACACAATATTCCCGCCGGCGCCGGTAGTGACGCGCACACCATTCATGAAATCGGCAACGCCTATATCGAAATACCGGACTTCAATAACAAAGACGATTTCCTCGAGGCGCTGGCACGAGGTAAAATTTATGGTAAAAGGTCGGGTGTCTTCGTCCATCTTTTCAGCACCTGGGCAAGGGTTAAAGGAAAACTCCTCAAGAAAGGATAAACATGCCAAACACCTATCAAATCGGTTGGTTTTCCACGGGTAGAGGCGCGGGCTCTAAAGGGATGCTTAAGGCTACCCAGGAAGCCATCAAATCCGGCGAGCTCAAGGCAAAGATTGAGTTCGTCTATTGCAGTCGTGAACGCGGCGAGACAGAACCTACCGACCAGTACCTCGATATGGTGAAGGAGTACAATATACCTCTGGTCAGCTTTTCCTACCAGAGATACCGTGCCATTAGAAGTATGCCCAATCCTGACCTAACACAACCCCTCCCACAGTGGCGTATCGACTACGATACCGAGGTCATCAAACGCCTGACTAAGTTTCACCCCGACCTGTGTGTACTGGCGGGTTTTATGCTCGTCACCACACCCGTCATGTGTAATAAATATAAGATTATCAACCTGCATCCAGCGGCGCCGGGTGGTCCAGCTGGCACCTGGCAGCAGGTAATCTGGAAGCTCATCGAGACCAAAACCGAAGTACAGGGCATCAAAATGCACGTCGCGATACCGGAACTTGATATGGGTCCGACGGCAACCTACTGCACCTTTTCGATAAGAGGAAAAACTTTTGATAAATTGTGGGGGGCTATAGAAGGAAAAAAGGTGGACGAGATTAAAGCCAGCGAGGGAGTTCAAAATGCCTTATTCAAGGCCATCCGGGAATATGGCGCGATACGCGAGGTGCCGCTGATTATCGCCACACTTAAAGCCTTCAGCGAGGGCAAGATAAAGATAACCCAAGACCGGCAGGTAGTGGACGCCGCTGGACGTATAATCCAAGGCTACAACCTCACCGAAGAGATTGACGGTATGGTGAAAGGGAGACTGCCCGAGTAAGCGGAGTATTCAATATGTTAGAAATAGAAGATTGGTTACAAGACCCTCTAAGAAAATTAGATAATAATACATATAAAACTCGTATATTAAAGACTCCCAAAGGTGAGCAGCAAGATAAATGGTTCAGTTTTCACTTTGCCACCAGATTAAAGTTAGATGGGGCTGTGTTTTTTTGTAGGCAAGTACTTGGTGCGGCAAGTATGCCATACGATTTAGGGTTACCACTATTAGCACACAGGCAGATAGAATGGTATTTAGAAGCTTTCTTTTTTGAATTGATGTCTGCTTATGACACCCTATTACAAGAATTAAATATTATTTACGCTTATGATTTAGGTTTGAAACCTGATCAAGTCCGATGGAGCGATAAAGGACCAAATGAATTTATAAAAATGCTACCAGATAGCATTTTGAAAGATAGTACAGAAGAAAGAAAAAAGGATTGGTTTAAAAAAATCCAGAGATATAGGAATACAGCGACACATCATTATACCGTTCCATTAAGTTCGGGAAAAACATGGGTAGGAACTCCAATAAATTATTCTTGGTTCAATATTTCCATGCAATATTTGGATGAAGAAGATAATTATAAACTCGAAGACATCAAATTATGTGAGGAATATTTAAAAAGAATGGTTTATTATATTACTTCAATTTGGCAACATATGGCAAAGGAGTTTAAATAAAGCACTCAAGAAATACTATACAAAATGTCATTCCAGCGAAGGCTGGAATCCACTTATGGTTATAACATTATTTTGACATTTTAAATGGATTCTGGCCTACGCCAGAATGACAATTATTCGCTATTTCTTTTCTTTCTTGGTCTTTTCTTCCTTAGTTTCCGGGGGTTTTTTCAGCACTTCATCGATTAAGCCATACTCAACCGCCTGGTCCGGATTCAAGTAAAAGTCACGGTCGGTATCATGGGTTATTTTTTCCATGGGTTGGCCGGTATGATGGACCAGAATATCCTTGAGAATATCCTGTTGTCGCATGATTTCTTTAGCGGCGATAACGATATCCGCTGCTTGCCCCTGCGCGCCGCCTATCGCTTGGTGCATATGTATAGTTGCGTGGGGTAAAGCGTAACGCTTGCCCTTGGCGCCGGCACAGAGCAGTACCGTAGCCATGCTGGCCGCCATACCAACACATATCGTGGATACCTGGGGTCGGATAAGCTGCATTGTATCGTAAATGGCAAGACCGGCGCTGATGACCCCGCCGGGACTCTGGATATACATATTAATGTCTCTTTCCGAGTCTTCCCTTTCTAGATAGAGCAGCTGGGCGATTAAGGTGTTAGCGACGGGGTCGGAGATAGGGGTGAACAGCATGATGATGCGCTCCTTCAAGAGCATGGAGTATAGGTCCCACATTCTTTCGCCCCGCGGGCCGCTTTCGACGACTCCAGGAATAACGTTCAATGGCAGATTATTCATTTCTCCTCCTCCTTTTTCTTCTTCTTTTTACCGGACGAACCGGCATCTTTAACGGCAGATGAACCGGAATTTTTAGCGATGTCGGTAAGACGCTCGATGGTCTTACGTGTCTTTATCGACTGGGTGAACGACTGGCGATTTTGCGGTGTATCCAGGAGCTTAACCATTTCGTCTTTTTTATCGTCGCCGATGCCCCTTACCATATTACTAATGCTGTTTTTAATTTCATCTTCGGTGACTTCTATTTTTTCTTCCTGGGAGATTTTGCTAAGAACTAAAGAAGCATTAACGTTGCGGACGGCAATAGGACGCAGGTCCTCTTGCAGTTGCTCGGGGGTTTTGTTGATGCTGCGCAGGTAGTTTTCCATACTTTGGCCGGTAACCTGCAACTGTCTTGCCTGGTCGTTGATTATGCGGTTGATTTCCAAATCAATCAGCACCGGTGGGTACTCGATTTTCGACTGCTCGACCGCGGTGTTGATGACCTTTTCTTCAAAGTCCATACGGGCACGCTCTTCACCGCGCAGTTTGAGGCTTTTAATTACCTCTTCGCGAAGGTCGGCGAGGGTCTTAAGCTCCGCCGAGACCTGTGGCGCAAATTCGTCATTTAGCTCGGACAGCTTTTCTTCCTTAACTTCATGGAGAGTAACTTTAAAGTGGGCTTGCTTGCCGGCGAACTGGCTGCTGGGATAATCCGCCGGGAAGGTCAAATCGAACTCTTTCGTCTCGCCCTTTTTCATGCCGACGATTTGGGCGGCGAATCCCGGCGCCGGCGAGAGTGAATCCTGGGATACAAAATACTGTGAACCGATTTTGTTAACCAGGGGTTTTTCTTCAGAATTGGAGTTGATATCGATTACCGCCATATCGTTATATGCCACTGCCCTATCCACCGGCTCCCAGGTGGCGTGCTGGTAGCGGAGCTCTTCTAGGACGGCATTGACATTCTCATCCTTTATGTCAACTGCTTCCGGCGACATCCTGATGCTTTTATAGTCGCCGAGAGTGACGTTAGGCTTAAGCGGAACGACGGCTTTGAACGTCAGCGGCTCGGCTTTAGTGATTTCCAGACTGGGCTGGGCATAAGGCTCAATTGCTTGCTCTTTACACGCCTGCTCGTAAGCCTGTGGAACAATATGGTCGATAGCTTCTTCGAGAAGTCTGCCCTTGCCCAACTCACGTTCCACGATGGCGCGTGGAGCCTTGCCCTTACGAAAGCCGGGTATATTAGCCCGCTGCACCAGATGCTGGTAGGCATGCTGCATCCCGTCTTCCATTTCTGGCGGCTCCATCTCAACAGTGAGAAACGCCTGGCAATTTTCCACTTTTTCTTTGGTTACTTTCAAGTTTCCTCCAGTCCGGCTACTCTTCCTCTATCAGGCGGATATGCAATTCTTTAAGCTGTTCTTTAGTAACGGGCGTCGGGGCACCGAGTGTCATATCTATAGCGCTCTGGTTCTTGGGGAAAGCCATGACCTCCCGGATATTTTCCTCGCCGGCTAAAACCATTACTGTTCTATCAATGCCGGCGCCGAAACCGCCGTGAGGCGGCGCGCCGAAATCGAAAGCTTCCAGCATATGCCCGAATAATTGATGGCTCTGTTCATCACTATATCCAAGAATTTTGAATATTTTTCTTTGCAGGTCGGTGCGGTGAATGCGGATGCTGCCGGTAGCCAGCTCCCAGCCGTTACAGGCGAGGTCATAGTTCTTACCGCGCACTTTATCCGGCGCGGTATCCAGCAGCGGAATATCATCGTCATTGGGGTAGGTAAAGGGGTTATTAGCCGCCTCCCACCGCCCGGTATCCAGGTTGCGTATAATTAAAGGGAAATCAATAATAAAAGTAAAATATAAAATATTGGGGTCGGCCAAATTAAGGCGACGCGCCATCTCGCGCCGTAAAGCATCCAGCGGAGGACAAATCTTTTCCGGCTCGCCGGCAACTATTAGCAGCAGGTCACCTTTATTCGCTTTACAGGATTTAGCTATCTCTTTTACCTGCTCCAGAGTCAGATATTTAGCGGCGACGGACTTGACCATATCTTGAGTAAGTTCTTTTAAAGTGCCGCCCGGCGCACCCAAAGAGATAGTTAGCAGACCTTTAGCGCCGGCGCTGGTCGCCAGCTGGTTAAGCTCCTCAAGCTGATGGCGCGTATACTCGCCGCAGCCTGGAGCCGCCAGCACTCTTACCCTGCCATCGTTAGCGATAGCGGTCTTGAAGACGGTAAAATCCGTCTTTTTGGCGATATCAGTAACGTCAGCGATTTCCAATCCGTAGCGTAAATCAGGTTTCTCCGAGGCATAACGCAGCATAGCATCGGCGTAGGTCAGGTGGGGGAAGGGGCGTATCATCTTAAAACCGGGCTTAACCGCGCTGACCAGTGAAGTATAAAGCTCTTCTATCAGCCGTAAGACGTCTTCCTGGGTGACGAAGCTCATTTCGACGTCCAGTTGGGTATGCTCTGGCTGGCGGTCGGCGCGAAGGTCTTCATCGCGATAGCAGCGGGCCAGCTGGTAATATTTTTCCAGTCCGCCAACCATTAACAGCTGTTTTAACTGCTGCGGGGACTGGGGCAAAGCGTAAAAGCTGCCGGGATGCACGCGGCTGGGTACCAGGTAATCGCGGGCGCCGCCGGGAGTGCTCTTAATGAAAGTAGGCGTTTCCACCTCGGTAAAGCCGCGGGCATCCAAAAAATCGTGCATGAACTTGGTGATACGATGCCGCAGCTGCAAATTCTCTCTCATGCGCGGGCGTCGCAAATCCAGGTAGCGGTATTTGAGACGAACGTTTTCGTCGACCTCGACCTCTTCGTTGATATAGAAGGGAGGGGTATTGGAGGCATTAAGTATCTCCGCTTTTTTAACGATAACCTCGATATCACCGGTGGGCAGCTTAGGGTTTTCCGTGCCGGCGGGACGTAAAGCCACTTCGCCGGTAAGCGTAACGACGTACTCGCTGCGCAGTTGCTCGGCGATTTTAAGTGCCGCCGGCGAAATTTCCGGATTGAAAACAATCTGGACGATGCCCTCCCTATCTCGCAGGTCGATAAAGACCAGTCCGCCATGGTCACGACGGCGGTTTACCCAGCCAGCTAGGGAAACGATATTGCCAATATGCTCTTTTCTTAGAGAACCGCAGGTACAAGTCCGATACAAAGCTATCTCCTGTAAATAGGGGGTTCACTTTTGATTATAGCTTATACTAGAGGGGGCTTCAACAGGAGTGGGAAACAAAATCCGCCTCTATCCTCCTTTACCAAAGGAGGACGAATGAGTTAGCCGCGATTGAAATAAAGTAATATAACTCCATCGTCTCCCTTTGTAAAGGGAGAGTGAAAAGGATTTTGTATAGATAAACCAGTTGTATTGAAGGTCAGGGTCTGTTAAAATCTTATGTAATCCCAACGTATAACAATCCGGGGAAAAGGGACTGGTAAAAAGTGGCTAAGACAATAGCGGAAATCAACCAGAAGATTAAAGAGGGCAAGGCGGTCGTCTTTAACGCCGAGGAAATCATCGAGATTGCCCGCTTAAAAGGCGTGAAGAAAACCGCCCAGGAAGTGGACGTGGTGACGACGGGCACCTTTGGGATAATGTGTTCCTCTGGGGCTTATTTCAACATCGGCCATACCAAGCCGCGGATAAAGCTGGGGGGAGGACGGGCTTACCTTAATGATGTGCCGGCTTACACCGGGCTGGCGGCGGTCGACCTTTTCCTGGGGGCTAATGCCCTGCCGGACGATGACCCGCGTAATCGGGTGCATCCCGGGGAGTTTAACTACGGCGGCGGACACGTTATCGAGGAGCTGGTGACAGGCAAAGATGTGCGACTGGTAGCCACGGCTTACGGCACGGACTGCTATCCGCGGAAGAAGCTGGAGACCTGGATAAACATCAAAGACTTGAACCAGGCGACGCTCTTTAACATACGCAACGCTTACCAGAACTATAACGTGGCGGCGAACACCTCCGATAAAACGCTTTATACCTATATGGGCGTGCTGAAACCGAAGCTGAGCAATGCCAACTACTCCTCGGCGGGGCAGCTTTCACCGCTATTTAACGACCCGTTTTACAAGACTATCGGCATCGGGACGAGGATATTCCTGGGAGGGGGGACTGGTTTTATAGCCTGGCAGGGCACGCAGTATAATCCAAACGTGCCGCGCACGAAAAAAGGCGTACCTAAAGAAGGCGCCGGCACGCTGGCAGTCATCGGTGACCTTAAGCAGATGAGTCCGCGGTGGCTGGTGGGGACGAGCGTGATGGGCTACGGGTGCAGCCTAACAGTGGGCATCGGCGTGCCGATACCGATACTGAATGAGGAGATATTGGCATTTACGACGGTGACGGATGCCGACATCATCGCGCCGGTCATCGACTACTCCGATGCCTTCCCGAATCTTAAGCCGGACAAGCTGGGCGAGGTAACCTACGCCGAGCTGAAGAGTGGTAAGATAAAGATAAAAGGTAAAGAGGTACCCACCGCTTCCCGCTCCAGCTATCCTAAAGCGCTGGAAATTGCTAATATATTAAAGGAATGGATTAGGACGGGCAAGTTCCTCCTTACGGAGCCTGTAGAGCGGCTGCCAGGGGTAGAGTCCGGCGTGACGCTAAAACCGTTGAAAGAACGTCCTATAGAAGACTAGTTGCGAGGGGGTAAGTGATGGTTGTTTCTAAAAAAGTTGTGCTGCGGTTCCCCAAACGCATGGTAGACCGCCCGATTATATACCGTCTGGTCAAAGATTATGACCTGGAGTTCAATATCCTCAAGGCTTCTATTACGCCCGAGCAGGAAGGTTTGCTGATACTGGAGCTTAAGGGCAACCAGCAGGAGTACGATAAAGGCATCGAATTTTTAATTAAAGCCGGCGTGAAGATACAGTCCTTAAGCCAGGATGTAACACGCAACGAGGAGCGATGCACGCATTGCGGGGCATGTATCACCATTTGCCCGACCGGCGCTTTTAAGCTCGACCAGAAGACCAGGATGGTTATCTTCGAGAATGATAAATGCATCGCCTGTGGTCTTTGTATCCCCGCCTGCCCGCCCCGGGCGATGGAAGTTCATTTTTAGTAAGTTAACTAGGTTTAAGTAATATATCATTATATGGGAGAAGTAAAGATGAATCAGGAAAATATAGATCCTGTATATGATTATATTGATAAAAAATTTAAAGAAATAAAACATGAATTCAAGCAATTGAAAGTCAACAATGATGAAGTATTAAAGAATCATTCGGGAATGATATTGGATATACAACGAACTATGGCATATTTACAGATTGAAATTAATGTACAAACATATAGCGAAATTATTACAGAACAATTGTCTGGAAGTGATGAATTATTTACTCAATTAATTGCAGATGCAGTGAAAGCTAAATCCGAAGTTTTACAATCTAATCTGCCTTCAAAAATAGTTACTGCTTTCGAAAATACATGGACTAATAATTTAGAAAAAGCTGGAGCCAAAATTATACACTTTTAGATTTAATACATTCGTCATTTGAATCAATGAAAAAGGAAGGCTATCAGCCGCGTTTATACCGCCACTGGATTGAGGGCAAAGACCTGGTCGCTTTCAACGTCACGATAAAAGAGACCGATTTATATATCAGAGCGACCGCCAATCTACAGAGAAAAGCGCACCGTCTGGTGCTGAAATATCGCCAGCAGCTGGAACAGTACATCGAGCAGAACCCCACATTCCAAACATCGCTAGAGCCTTTACCCATCCCCACCAATGCCCCTCGGATTGTGCTTGATATGCTAGAGGCAGGTCAAAAAGCCAATGTAGGTCCTATGGCAGCGGTAGCCGGCGCCATCGCGGAATATGTGGGACGCGAACTATTAGACTTCTCCCCGGAGATAATCGTGGAAAACGGGGGGGATATCTTTCTTAAAATATTGCATAAAAGAGTGGTGGGAATTTTTGCGGGAGATTCGCCACTGACGGGGAAGCTGGGACTGGAGATAAACCCAGAGACTACGCCGTTGGGGGTTTGCACATCATCGGGGACGGTGGGGCATTCGTTAAGCTTCGGTAAAGCCGACGCCGTGGTGGTTACCGCCGGCTCGGCAACGCTGGCCGATGCCGCCGCCACGGCCATCTGTAATCAGGTAAAAAAACCCGACGACATCAACAGCGCTATTGAGTCTGGTCGCAATATCGCCGGGTTAAAGGGCATCGTTATCATCATGGGCAGCAATATCGGCATCTGGGGCGAAATGAAGCTCTGCGAGACATCGGTGTAATCCTCACGCCCCCTGAGATCCTTTGCGGAGTTTACCCTGAGCGAAGTGTGAGGGCTCAGGATGACATTACTACGATATCCGCAGCGAGAGCGTGCTCATCTCTTTATCCACGCCCTTAAGATTAGTGACCATACCCGCGAGCGTGTCCCGAATTATCTGCATCGGGAAAATAATCAATGGCACAGCAGCGCCGTTGAGGGTAATTGTCACTTGCCCATCACTATCAACATCTAGCTCCAGGTTCTTTATAGCGCCGGTTCCCTTAAGACTGTTTAGAATCCCGGCGGCAACGTGATAAACATACCCCTCAACGAATTTATCCAGCTTGATAGGGTTGCCATTAACGGTAAGGTTAACTTTACGCGCCATGACTATTTCTCCTTATATGTATGGATTAATGATTGATGTATATTAAGTATAGCATAGAAAACAACCATATCTCCCCTCCACCTTATTGCGTAGAATGTGGGGAGTGAGAGATATAGTGTTCGTCGCTTATGATTTAGCACGACCGATGCGATAAAGCGCGAAACCGGTACCACCGATAGCCAGACCAACGATAATCATAAAAGCGCCGTTAGCCATAGTTGCCTGGATAAGCCCGAAAGCCGTGACCGCCATATACAGGTAGTTTTCCAGGTTCATAGCCTGGGCATAGGTCAGGTCAGTTTGGTTGGTGGGGTCAAACCTGCCGTTGCCTTGAGCCAGCAAATCCTGATATGTTGGCGCGATAGAGCGACGGTGCGAGGCAATAGTGTCTGCGGCTTTTTGAGCATCATCAGCGTTATTGATGGGCGTAAAAACTGTCGGATTGTTGGGGTCAAGATTCAAAGATACCTTTTCAATATTCATCCTATCGACGATAAGGTTATTTTTCATAATACCCTCGGTGATAAACACCCCACCGATGACGATAGCCGCCACCCCCAGCACCAATACGCCAATACCCAAATATTTAACAAGTTTCATATCAATCCTCCCTTACTTCCTTTTATTAAAATTGTAAACAACAAGCGGGAGATTTTATGTGATATTTATCACAGGAATATTTGAGGATGTCGTATAACATTGAAATATAGACATCTTTTAGGAGGTTATTCGATGTGGTACATGCATGAAGGAATGGGCTGGTGGATGGTTTTCGGCGGTATCTGGATGATAATATTCTGGGGCGCCATCATAGCATTAATTGTCTGGGGAATTAGGCGGCTGACCAGACACAGCGGTGCTTCCGTCAATAAAGGAACCCCGCTGGAAATAGCTAAAGAGCGCTATGCTAAAGGCGAAATAACCAAGGCGCAATACGAACAAATTAAGAAAGATTTATCATAACCTTAAATAACAAAGAATTGTCCAAGCACAGTATATGATATACTGCTATTAAAAGGCTGATCTAGGCAGTGTTTCATTCGGGAGGTTGACTATGCCTAATGAGCAAGATACAACCCTGGGAGCACTCCAAACCGCTCTCAAGATGGAAATAGACGGCAAGGAATTTTACCTTAAAGCCAGCAAGTCCAGCCAAAACGAACTCGGCAAGCAGCTACTGAAAAAGCTGGCGGCAGAAGAGGACGTGCACCGGGCGACATTCCAGAATATCTACGATGTTTTAAAAGTTAAAAAAGGCTGGCCGGACGTAAAATATCAAGGGGATGGGGGGCGGGGATTAAGAACGATATTTGCCGAAGCGCTAGAAGGCATGGATAAAAATACCAAGTCCATCGCCGCGGAACTGGACGCTATCAAGGTTGCGATGGATTTTGAGAACAAGACTTACGACTTTTATAAACATCGCAGCGTTGTAGCCATTCATAGCGCCGAAAAGGAACTTTATGATTCGATAGCAATACAGGAAAGCGAGCATCACCGTGCGCTGCTGGACTATTATGAGTTTCTCCAGGACCCGGCGCAGTGGTACGTTAAAGCGGAACACACGTCCGTTGACGGCGGCTAAAAACCTACTTTGATCCTAGAGGTGATAAAATGCTGAAAATCAAAGACTTATCGGTCGCGGTGGAGGGGAAAGAGATTATCCATGATATCAACCTAACCATTCAAACCGGCGAGACTCACGTGCTTTTTGGGCCAAACGGCGCCGGTAAAAGCACCTTGCTGATGGCAATCATGGGTTTCCCGAAATACAAAGTGACCAAGGGCAGCGTCAGCTTCAAGAACAAGGATATCACCGACTTGAGCGTGGACGAGCGGGCGCGGATGGGCATCGGTATGTCTTTCCAGCGGCCGCCAGTAGTCCGGGGCGTCAAGACCAGTGATATGGTGGCAGCCTGCCTCAAGGGACGGGGCAATGGTGAAGAAATCGCCAAGCTGGCAGCCAGAGCCGACCTGCAGGATTTTCTGGAGAGAGACATTAATTACGGATTTTCCGGCGGGGAGATAAAGCGCTCCGAGCTGATGCAATTGCTGGCGCAGAAACCGGAGCTGACGCTGTTGGACGAACCGGAGTCAGGAGTGGATTTGGTAAATATCGCCCTTATCGGCGAGATGATGAACGACCTGTTGGAAAAGAACTGCCCGATAGCGGAACGCAAGTGTATGGGACTCATCATCACACATACTGGCCATATCCTGGACTACGTTAATGCCCGTACCGGCTATGTCATGTGCGACGGCACGATAGGCTGCGTCGGCGACCCTCATGAGATGCTGGCGACTATCCGAGAAAAAGGCTATAACGAGTGCATCAAATGCTATCTGGGGAGGTTGCCGTTACATGAGTAAAATAAAGACCTCAAAGACAATCGCGGATAAAGCCAAAGCAGCCGCCTATAAAGCAGCTACCTACGGTGAAGATATTGACTTGAAGAACTATGTAAACCCGGATGAAAAACTCCCCTACCAAAAAGACCCATCGCAGTTATCACCGCAAACTAAAGATATTATGCTGGGCGCCGGCATCATGTTGGATGACCCCAGCCAACGGTCCGGCACCTACCTTCAAATGAACAATACGCCGGTTCACTTTTCCGCCAAGCAGGAGGGTGTGGAGGTAATGGCGGTCAGCCAGGCGCTGGAGAAATACGATTGGGTGGCGGACTATCTCTGGAAAGCCGTGGCGGTTGATGCGGATAAATACACTGCCAACGTAGAGCTTAGTGAAAACGATGGTTACTTTATCCGGGCTTTACCAGGTCAGAAGACCATTTATCCGGTGCAGGCTTGCCTTTACTTAGCGCAAGCTAAATCCGTCCAGAACGTGCATAACCTCATTATCGCCGAGGAAGGCTCCGAATTGCATATCATCACCGGCTGCGCTACTGCTACCAAGAACGAACCAGGCCTGCATATCGGTGTGTCTGAATTCTTTGTTAAAAAGGGTGCCAGGGTGACCTTCACCATGATACACAGCTGGAACCCAGCCACAGCGGTGCGCCCCCGCACCACCACCATCATTGAAGAGGGTGGGCTATTCTTAAGCAACTATCTCTTGATGAAGCCGGTAAACTCAATACAGATGTACCCCACAGCAAGATGTGTAGGCGAGAAAGCCGTCGTACGTTATAACAGTATCCTGGTAGCCGGCAAAGGGACGAATATCGACGTTGGTTCGCGGGTGTTTTTAAATGCGCCTAATACCCGCACGGAAATCGTGTCCCGCGCGATAACTACAGGCGGGAATATCGTCGCCCGCGGCTATATCGAAGGCAACGCCGTCGACGTCAAGGGACATCTTGAATGCCGGGGCTTAATACTGGGAGAAAAAGGCACCATCTATGCCATCCCCGAGCTTAAGGGCAACCTGGCAGGCATTGACCTTTCCCATGAGGCAGCCGTTGGCAAAATAGCGGAGGAAGAGGTAGAATACCTGATGTCCCGGGGGCTGACCAGAAATGAAGCGACTGCGGCTATCGTCAGGGGATTCCTACGGGTGGATATCGAGGGACTACCGCCGTTGTTGAGCGCGGAGCTAAAGAAAGCGGTTGAAGCCAGCGAAAAAGAGGTCATGTAGTTGGGGGTAGAAAAATGAATTTAAACGCTCTCCACAAAATCGGCTACGGTATGTACATCGTCGGCTCGCATAAGGATAGCAAGCTTAACGGGCAAATCGCCAATACCGTCTTCCAGATAACTTCGGAGCCACCGACGGTCGCTGTAAGCATCAACAAACAAAACCTTACGCATGAATATATTAAAGCTTCAAAAGTCTTTTCTGCATCGATGCTTAGTCAGGCGGCGCCACTGCCTTTTATCGGCGGCTTCGGCTTCAAGTCCGGTCGCGACACTGATAAACTGAAAAACGTTAATTATAAGGTAGGCCAAACCGGCTCGCCGGTAGTAACAGATAACTCCACCGCCTACCTCGAAGCAGAGGTTGTCCAGGAGATTGACGCCGGCACACACACGATATTTATCGGTAAGGTTGTAGCGGCAGAAATTCTTAACGAAGAACCGTGTATGACCTACGAATATTATTACCAGGTAAAACGCGGTACCACCCCCAAGACCGCCCCCAGCTATATCGCCAAAGAAAAATGAGGAGGCAAAACGATGGCGAAATACGAATGCACTATTTGCGGTTATATTTATGACCCGGCGCTCGGTGACCCCGATAGTAAAATAGCGCCAGGGACGCCTTTCGAGAAATTGCCGGACGACTGGGTATGCCCGATGTGCGGGGCTGGTAAAAGCGATTTTAAAAAAGTGGAGTAAAACCAATGGATAAGAAGAAAATCATCGAGTTATTAAACCTCGACCTGCAGGATGAGCACGGCGCCATCATCCAATACTTATCTCACGCCTATGCCATCGGCGAGGGTGAAATGGCTTGCGAAATCGAAGCTATCGCCCGGGATGAGATGCGGCACCTGGACTGGCTGGCAGAGACCATCGTGGAGCTGGGAGGGCAGCCCAGTCTGAAAAGAGGTAAGCAGAACATGGCCGGCAAGACCGTGCCGGACTGGATGGGTAATGACGTGGGACTAGAAGAAGGCGCCATCGTAAGCTACCAGAAGCATATCAAGGCAATTGACGACCCCACAATTAAGCGCCTGTTGAAGCGTATCCTCTCCGACGAGCAGCCGCACCGCGGCAAATTCCAGCACTTCATCGCCAAAGCTAAAAAGGAAGGCATGAGGGACCTACGTGGCAAACGTAATGACGGCGTTGCCAAGACACTAGACTGGGGCATCGGGCATGAGTATACGGTCGTCCTGCAGTACCTCTTCCACTCCTATATGACAAAGAATAAAGAAGCCAAAAAACAGCTGGAAGACCAGGCGATTAACGAAATGCAGCATCTCGGGTGGCTATCGGAAGAGATGGTCAGCGGCGGCGGCAGCCCCACCATCGAGCATGCCGAGACTGATAAATCTACTAAAACAGGGGATATGCTCAAGGTGGACATCAAGATTGAGAAAGAAACGGTAAAAAATTACGATGAAGCTGCTAAGGCAACCGATGACGCCGGACTGAAAGAGTTGCTCTTACGCATCAGAGACCACGAGAAGTATCATATCGACGTTTTCAATGACCTGCTGAAAGAAGAAAAACATAAGTAAGCAGGCTTCAGGTTACTTTACCTTGTTTGATAAAAGCCAAGACTTTTTTTCTCCTGACCAGCCACCAACAAAGAACAAGTAATATCACCAATCCTATTATTTCCGAAACGTAAACTTTCGGGTCAGATAATAATGCATTCCAGATATCAGCAGCCCAGTTTTCCAGATCTTCCACGGGGAAGCTAAAACCCAGCAGCGGCCAGAAAAGCGTAACCGGCACCTGCCACATTTCATCGAGGATGAGGTGCGCGAAAGTGCCGGCAGCCAGCGCCAGCATCCAGGATTGACGATGCCTTTTCAAGAGATAGAAGCCGATGGCCGAGATGATGATTAAAAAAAGCAGCGTGTGGGCGAAAATCCGCCCGTTATTAAAAGTTCCCCGGAAGATGAACTCCCCTATCGGTTTATCAATTATATCCGGTAGCAGCGAGCCTACCAGCAGCCAGCGGATATCCATATAGCGTGAAAGCGCTGCGAACCACGACGGTTTCCGATTCACCGCATCGGCTACAATGGTCGCCGCGCCTAAAGTTATACCGGGATGAGCTAATAAAAGCATGGTATTAAGTCAAAGCTCAAAACCATAGCTTAAAAACTAAAACCAGTTTTGAGCTTTTTTGATACCTTCTTTCTACCAAATATAATATAATAACTATATTGCTTTTTAAAGTTATAAGGTTGATGTAAGGTGAAAATCATTGGTCTAGCAGGCGGTATAGGCAGCGGCAAGAGCACCGCCGCGCGGTTACTGGCGGAGCTGGGAGCGGTAGTTATCGACCTGGATAAAACGGGAAATGAGGCTCTTAAGAAGGGGGGCGGGGCTTACCAAAATGCGGTGCGGGAGTTCGGGGAAGGGATAGTTGGCGAAAATGGCGAAATCAACCGCGCAAAATTGAGTGAGATAGTTTTTAACGACCGCGAGGCTCTAAAGCGATTGAATAAAATTATGCATCCGGAAATCGATAAAACCGTAGACAAGAAAATCCGGGAATACCGCCGACAGGGCGTCAAGGTGCTGGTTTTAGAGGCAGCGGTGATGCTCGAAGCAGCGAGAGCCTGGCAGGCGGACGAGATATGGGTGACAGTAGCTAATGAAAAGACCGTGCTGGAGCGACTTAAGGCACGCTCCGGTTATAGCGAGGAGGATGTGAAAGCCAGAATCCGCTCACAGATTACTAATGAACAACGCATCAAGCAAGCCGATGTCGTCATCAATAACGATGGCACGCTGGATGAGCTCAAGGCAAAGGTCAAGGCAGAGTGGGAAAGGCTGCTAAAAAGGCTATAATGCCTCGTGAATAACACAATAAAGTAAAACCCCGTGTTTGACTCCTAGCTACGAATCTGGTAGAATATAAACTTTGGGAGGCAGAAAATTTACGCGTTAATTGAAACAGGCGGCAAACAATATAAAGTAATCGAGGGCCAGACGCTGGAAATCGACCGGCTGGCAGCGGAAGAAGGCAGCCGGGTAAAACTGGATAAAGTGCTGCTTTTAACTGACGGCGATAAGATAACGGTCGGTAAGCCTTACATCGACGGCGCCAGAGTCATGGCTACGATAAAGAAAAACGGCAAAGGCGATAAAATCATCGTTTTCAAGTATAAAGCCAAGGTACGCTATCGCCGGAAGAACGGCCACCGCCAGCTTTTCACCAGCCTTAATATTGATAAAATCCTCCCGCCTGGAGTCGAGGATATAACGCCGGTGAAAAAAGCTGCACCCAAGAAGTCAGTAGTGGCGACAAAGCCAGTCGAGAAAGCTCCGCCCAAGAAGGAAGTAGCAGCAACGGTAACACCAGTAGCAAAAACTCCACCCAAGAAGACAGCCGTTGAAAAACCGGCAGCCAAAGCCCTACCCAAGAAGTCAGTAGTGACGGAAAAACCAGTAGCTAAAGCTCCGGTCAAAAAACCAACAGCAGAAGTAACCCCCGTAAAAAAAGCTACGACTAGAAAAACCTCGGCGGCAGCAAAACCGCCGGTGAAAAGAACACCGCGTAAGAAGACAGAGGAGTAAGCAGATGGCGCATAAAAAAGGAGCCGCGCAAAGTCGTAACGGCCGGGACAGTCAATCCCAGCGACTCGGCGTAAAAATATTCGCTGGCCAGACGGTTAACGCCGGCACGATACTGGTTCGCCAGCACGGCACACATATTCATGCTGGACTCAACGTGGGAGTAGGCAAAGACTATACCCTTTACGCCCTTATCGACGGGGTTGTGCAATACGAACCAATCAGCAATGACAGGAGAAAGGTCAGCGTTTATAATAGCTGAACGATATGAAAGAGAAAATACATCCCAAATTTTATAACGATGCTGTAGTGATATGTTCCTGCGGCAATAAATTCACCACCGGTTCCACCAAAAAAGAGCTCAAGGTTGAAGTATGCAGCAACTGCCATCCCTTCTTCACCGGCGAGCGCCGTATGATGGACACTGCCGGACGGGTTGAGCGATTCAAGAAGCGTTATAATATTAAAGGTTAAGTATAAGCCACGTATATTATTAAGGAAGGAGCGGTGTATTTATCCCGCTCCTTTTTATTTGAACGACAATAAAATCCTCCTTCGTCCTCCTTTAAAAAGGGGGACGAAATGTTGGACTAAAAATAAGTGTGGAATATATAATAATATCATCGTCTCCCTTTGGTAAAGGGATTCATCCTGAAGGATTCTTCCTGAAGGAGAATGAGAAGGATTTTAATCTGGAATGCCAGAGCAAAAAAAGTATAACTACGGCGGCCAGGCTGTTATCGAAGGCGTGATGATACGCGGTCGCACGGCGAGAGTAACCGCCGTGCGCCGTCCCAATGGTGAAATCGCCACTGATGTCAAGCCCCTGCCTTCCTCAACTACGAGCTGGGCGCGACGCACACCACTGATACGCGGCGTGGTCGTTCTTATCGAGGCGATGGTGCTGGGCATTCAGAGCCTATTTTATTCCGCCAATGTTGCCATGGAAGAAGAGGATGAGCAAATCTCCTCCAAAGCTCTCTGGGGCATGATGGCGGTGTCGGTGATATTGGTAGTTCTGCTGTTCTTTGTCGCGCCGCTATTCCTGACCAAGCTAGTAAATACCTATCTACCGAACTCACTGGTTTTCAATATCGTCGAAGGGTTGATACGTGGAGTAATATTTCTGGGTTATTTAAAACTTATATCATACATGCCGGATATCAAACGTGTTTTCACCTACCACGGAGCCGAGCATAAAGCGGTTAACGCTTACGAAGCCGGTGTGCCGATGGAGGTTAATGCCATAAAATCTTACAGTCGGGCGCACGTGCGCTGCGGCACCAGCTTTCTGTTCCTAGTATTGATTATCGCCATCATCGTTTTTAGTCTCGTAGGAGTATGGGACCTGTGGCTGATGGTGCTATCGCGGATAGTGCTGATACCGGTGATTATGGGACTGGGATATGAAGTAATCTACTTCGGTGCCAAACACGCTAAAAACCGGCTGATGAAAATCGCGCTGGCGCCGGGTCTATGGCTGCAGTCCTTGACCACTGGCGAGCCGGACGATAAACAGCTGGAAGTAGCGATAGCCGCCATGAACAAGACAGTAGAAGTAGACCTTGCGGAGGAAGCGGCCAAAGCCGCAAGTACCTAGTTGCAAAAAGTGACACTATTAATAATCTCCTCTCCCCAGCGTGGGAGAGGATTAAGATGAGGGGGGCTTTAACTCCTGCTTACATTTCACCCTCACCTAACCTCTCCCATCGAGGGAGAGGTATCTTAACGTTGACTTGTGTAAGTAAGGACTAGTTAAAGGTCATCCTCGGTCAACCCTCGATAGAAACAGGTCTTATTGCCGGTGTGACAAACCGGCCCCGTAGGATTAGCGGATACCAGCAACGAATTATTCTCGCAGTTATATTTGATACTCTTTACTTTAATGATATTGCCGGAGGTATCGCCTTTGTGCCATATCTCCTGCCGGCTGCGACTCCAAAACGTAACCTCCCCGCTTTTCATCGTGCGGCGTAGGGATTCTTCATTCATAAAGCCCAGCATCAACACCTCGCCGGTAGTGGCATCCTGAATAACGGCGGGGATTAGCCCTTTTTCATCAAACTTAATGTTTTTTATCATCTACATCCTCCTAATCCCCTAGCTAAGAGCGTTAAGCGCCTCTTTTAAGTCAATATCGCCGGTATAAAGCGCTTTGCCGATGATAGCGCCTTCGGCGCCGAGCTTTTGCAGCACTTTTAGATGGTTGAGCGAAGATATACCACCGGCGGCGATAACGGGGAGTCCAAGCTCATCAATAAATGCGGATATCGCCGCGAAATTCGGTTCCGTTAGCGTGCCGTCCCGCTCGATATCGGTATAGATAAAGCGACGGACGCCCTTTTTCGCCATGGATTCTGCCAACTCCAAGGCTGTCAATCCGGTTTCTTTTATCCAGCCACGTGTCGCAATCAAGCCCCGTCGGGCATCAATGCCGACGATGATAGATTCCTGGTAGCGGCGGCAAGCCTCGGTAACGAGCTGCGGGTCTTCTACCGCCGCCGTGCCGAGGATAACGCGGTCGATGCCAGTTTTCAGCAGCGCCTCGATGGTCTCCATCCGGCGGATGCCCCCGCCCAGTTGGACCGGTATAAGCATCGCCTCGGCAATATTCCTGATTATTGTCATGTTGCCGATTTCTCCCGTAGCCGCACCATCGAGGTCAACGATATGGAGGCGTGGCGCGCCCAGCGACTGCCATTTTAAAGCTACGTCCAGCGGTTCGTCAGAGAAGACCGTTTCCCGCTGATAGTCTCCCTGAAAAAGTCGTACACACCGGCCCCCACGTAAATCTATCGAAGGTATAATATCGATTTTTCACCTCTTTTAATCCCGAAATATGCTGAAATTATAGCACCTGTGACTATGTTTAAGCCACTCTGTGAAGACATTTGTAAGCTGATTACGTTGACAAACGGTATATAGCATGCTAAAATACATGTGACCATCGACCGTAAAGGCGGTGAGTCAAGAGCTGATACCTTAACAATTGTAGCGAGTCGCTTGGATCGGAAACGACCGAGACGGCAAAATCATGTAAAAACATTGATGCCCTCTCGATTACTTTCGAGAGGGTTTTTTGTTGAGGGTAGTAGAATGCTCAAAGTAGGTTTCATCGGGGCTGGAAAAGTCGGCACCGCCCTAGCGGTTCTCCTCAACCGCAAGGGGTATACTGTGGCGGGCGTTTACGACATCAGCCGGGCGTTCACGGAAAGACTCGCTATGTTAATCGTTAACTGCCATGTGATGTCTAACAGCCAGGAGGTAGCCGATGCCGCTGACCTCTCTTTTATCACCCCGCCCGATGACGCTATCGAAAAAGCAGCTTCCCAGATAAAATGGACTCAAGGTAAAAGCGTCGTGCACTGCAGCGGCGCCAACTCTACCGATATCCTGGAGAGCGCCAGAAAATCCGGCGCTAATGTTGGTTGTTTCCATCCCCTGCAGACCTTTGCCAGCGTGCAGCAGGCTATCGAGAATATGCCCGGCTCGTCATTCGCCATCGAAGCCGAGGAGCCGCTGCTGGCTAATCTCCAGAAGATGGCCGTGACGCTGGATGGAAGCTGGATAAAGCTAAAAGCCAGTGATAAAGCAGCTTACCATGCCGCCGCCGTTTTCGCCAGCAACTACCTCGTTACCTTGGTTAAGATGGCAACCGACCTCTGGCAGACTTTTTCCATTCCCTCCAACGAAGCTATTAAAGCCCTTCTCCCACTGATGCGCGGCACCCTGCATAATATCGAGACTATTGGCTTGCCGCAGTGCCTTACCGGCCCTATCGCCAGGGGTGATACCGGCACCATCCGTAAAAATCTCGAGGACATCCGTAAGAAAACCCCGGAACTACTTTTCCCTTATAAAGAGCTGGGATTACAGACGATTCCTATCGCTCAGGCTATGGGAAAACTTAATAAAAAGCAGGTCAGAGAGCTGGAAATACTATTTAGAAACTAGAAAGATATTATTTTAAAAGGGGAAGACAATGAGAATGATGCTAAAAAGCAAGATCCACCGGGCTACCGTGACGGACGCCAACATCAACTACGAAGGCAGCATTACCATTGACAGCAAGCTGATGAAAGCCGCCGATATCCTCCCTTATGAGCAGGTGCACGTTCTTAATGTGAACAACGGCGCCCGCTTTACCACCTACGCCATCGAGGGGAGAGAAGGCAGCGGAGATATTTGCCTGAATGGCGCCGCCGCCCGACTGGGCGTTAAAGGTGACCTCGTAATCATTTTAACGTATACTGATGTCCCCGAGGAGCAGCTAAAGGACTATAAGCCCAGGATTGTCCATGTTAACGAAAAGAATGAAATAATTACCACGCTGGATGAAAAAATTTTCGCTTAGAGGAATAAGATGCGGGTAACGATTAGCCGGATAAAAGAGATGAAGCAAAAGGGTGAGAAGATAGCTATGCTCACCGCTTACGATTACGTTACAGCTAAGATTGTCGACGAAGCTGGCGTGCCATTGATTCTAGTCGGAGACAGCCTTGGTATGGTAGTGCTAGGCTATGATTCGACGATTCCAGTAACGTTAGAAGTAATGTTGCATCATACCAAGGCGGTAGTTAGGGGCACCAAAAATGCGCTTGTTGTAGGCGATATGCCCTTTATGTCCTATCAAATCAGCATTGAGGAAGCTATCCGCAACGCTGGTCGTTTCCTTCAGGAAACCGGCTGCCAGGCAGTCAAACTGGAAGGCGGAGTAACCATGGCAGATAAAGTTAAGAAAATCGTGGACTGCGGTATTCCGGTAATGGGACATATTGGACTAACACCACAATCCATCAACCAGCTTGGCGGCCACAAGATACAAGGAAAAACCCCGGAAACTGCCAGCCGTCTTTTAGAAGACGCTATTGCGCTGGATAAAGCCGGAGCTTTTGCCGTGGTATTAGAAACCGTGCCGGCGGCTCTGGCAACCCTAATTTCCCAAAAAATAAGCATTCCGACTATCGGCATCGGCGCGGGCGCTGGCTGCGACGGTCAGGTGCAGGTTATCAATGATATACTCGGTTCATATACCGACTTCGTCCCCAAGCACGCCAAACAATACGCTAAAATCGCCGGTATCATGGCAGACGCTATTTCACAATATCATAATGAGGTAAAGAGCGGTAAATTCCCCACCGAAGCCCAGAGTTTCGCGATGGATGAAAGCATACTTAAGAATCTAGGCAAATAAGTGCAAGTCATTAACACCATCGCCGGGATGCGACAGGCCAGGAAAGGGATGGGAGGGGCGGTGGGCTTTGTACCAACCATGGGCTATCTCCACGAGGGTCACCTCTCACTGGTCAGGCGTGCCAAAGACGAAAACCAGGTGGCGGTAGTTAGTGTCTACGTCAATCCCATGCAGTTCGGCCCTAAAGAAGATTTCAAGAGCTATCCGCGCGATCTCAACCGCGACCTTGCCATGCTTGAATCTTTCGCTGATATTGTCTTCGTTCCTTCCGATGAAGAGATGTACCCGGATGGCTACGCTACCTATGTATTGGTCCAGGGTATTACAGAGGTTTTGGAAGGAGCGGTGCGACCTGGGCATTTCAACGGAGTCAGCACCGTAGTAAATAAGCTATTCAATATCGTCGAGCCGACGCGGGCTTACTTCGGGCAGAAGGACGCCCAGCAGGTTGCCGTTATTCAGAAAATGGTCAAAGACCTGAATATGAATGTTGAAGTGGTGGCATATCCTACAGTGCGGGAGGCGGACGGACTGGCGATGAGCAGTCGGAATACCTATCTTACGCCGGAGCAGCGGCGGGCGGCACCAGTGCTTTACCATGCCTTGCTACTGGCTAAAGAGCTAGCGATAAAAGGCGAATGGGATGCCGGTGTCTTACGGCGTGAGATGGAAGAGCTCATTAAAAAAGAACCGTTGGCGAATATCGACTATATCAGCGTGGCCGATAACGAAACTTTAAAAGAGATACACCGATTAAAGTATCCTGCACTGGTATCGATGGCGGTAAAATTCGGCAAGACGCGCCTGATTGATAATATCGTTCTGGAATAGTATTAAGTAGAACCCCACCCCTTTATCCCGCTAAATACTTCTGCCAACAGACTTAGCGATAACACGTAGCTCTGCCATAAGTCGCGTGAAATCCGAGGTAGATAGCGATTGCAGTCCATCCACCAATGCCTCTTTAGGATTGGGGTGCACCTCGATGAGAAGTCCGTCCGCGCCTGCCGCCACCGCTGCTTTAGCGATAGCCGGTACTAATGTATAATGACCGGCAGCATGGGATGGGTCCACGATAACCGGTAGATGACTGCTTTTCTTAAGAACCGGAATGGCGGAAATATCCAAAGAAAAGCGTACACTATCCTCGAATGTCCTGATGCCGCGCTCGCAGAGAATAACCTGCTGATTCCCCTCCGCCAGTAGATAATCGGCGGCGGTCAGCCACTCCGTAATCGTGCAGGAAAAGCCGCGTTTCAACACTACCGGCCGACCGCTTTTTCCGGACTCGGTCAGCAGCGAGAAGTTCTGCATATTGCGCGAGCCGATTTGCAGTATATCCACGTAGGAAGCTACCATCTCGACGTCTTGAGGATTAACTACCTCGGTGACTACCGGCATACCGAACTTTTTTTTGGCTTTGGCCAATAACTCAAGTCCTTTTTTTTGTAGTCCCTGGAAACTGAACGGAGAAGTGCGCGGCTTGAAAGCCCCGCCGCGCAGGACACTGGCGCCAGCTTTTTTTACTGCGCCGGCGGCCTCCATGAGCTGCGCCTCGCTCTCGACAGCGCAAGGTCCTGCCATAACAACGATACGCTCACCACCAATTTCCACGCCATCGCATTCGACCTTCGTATCTTTAGGGCGGAAAGCACGGGAGGCGAGTTTATAGGGCTTCATGATACGGGTGACACTCTCGACGCCGGGGAGGACGGCAAAAATATCCGTGGGTATCTGGCCGGTATTGCTGCCGAGGATAGCGACCACGGTTTTATCCGTGCCGATATTCAGCTGTACGCCGAGTTCCAGCGATTTTGCTTTCTGCACTACAGCATCGACCTCTTTTTTGGTGGCGCCGGTGCGCATTTCAACAATCATTGTTCTTGACTCTCGACTTTTGCCTTGCGTTTAAGAGACAGAATAAACATATTCACGGCAGCTACTTCGATCCAGATAATCATGTTAGCTACCAGGAGCCGCTCAATCAAGCCGAAAAACATGTTAGTATCAGGCAGGAGTTTTACCGCGACAATCAGGACCACTGCCAGAATGAAAGCCACCAAGGTATAGGGATAAAGATACTTCCAGTTGGGGTCCTTTTTAATACTGGGAATGAGCGCCAGGATGGCGATGGGGAAGAGCAGGAAAGCCGTGCTGGCCACAAAGCCGTGTATTCTTCCATCGAAAGTGCGCGCAGCATCGGCGGTGCCGGTAGCGTCAGTGTGGAAGGCGCCGATGAGAAGCATCGCAAAGCCGAAGAAAACAAAAATGGCGATACCCAGATAGAATCCCCTGGCGCCCCTTTTAATATTGAAAAGGAGGCCAGCCGTGAATATCTCCACCAATAAGCCAAGCGCTAGAAAACCGATGGTCTGCACCCAGCCGATACTCGTCAATGCCAGACTGCTGATGGAGTTTTGGATAATACTATAACCCGGACTGGCCAAACCTGCCGAAAGGTCGCCGACGGTTAATGTTATCGGGCCAAGGATACCGGCGACCGCTAGGGCGGTATGCACGTTACAAAGCTTAAGAAACGGCACCACTTTTGACATTACCAACCAGGTAACTGAAATTTTAATACCAAGATAAAACGGGTGCCATACTCTGTAAATGCGGGTAATCATCGTTGAAAAAACCTTAGACACAGCTATTTTGTTCCGAACGGCACCAGCACTTCGCCGTTTACAGGATATAGTATTTCCAGAAAAATAGTAGCTTCGGCATTATCGCTGCCAGTGGTAGTAAACTTTAGCTTATAGTCAATGCCCTGCACCTGACTGGCCGTAAAGGAGAATCTATCCGAGATCGCGTCTTTCGGGGATGTATATATTTGCGAAATACCGGAGATGTTAAAACTAATGCCGTCGCCGCTAAGGATATAGTAATACCCGTCCACTTTATCGCCCGCGGCCAGTTCAACGGTAACGAATGTATCTGTTTTGAAGCTTATTTCTACCTGTTTGACCTGCCATTGCGTGCCGATTTTAGCATCCCGAATGGATTTAACGCTAGCGGGCGCCTCGGCACCGGATGTACAGCCGATGATACCAACCAGGGATAATAACAATACCGCAATAATTAAGACCTTCTTGAACATCTCTCGTTTAACCTCACAAAAACTCTCTCTATATAATATCGTATAACTAGTTGAATAGTTAGTCAATGGGAGGGAGAGTTAGTAGTTTACAGTTTACAGTTAACAGTACGGGGGTAAAGGGGAGAGAACTTTAAATCCTAAGCTCTAAATTCTAAATGGAGAGAAAGGAAGGACACATTTATAATAAAGCGGGAGCTTCACGCCGTAACCTCGACGATAGCTTCTTCAACCGAATCTTCCGAGGGAATAGGTTCGCCGTCATCTGTGAGGCTTTCAATGTAAAGTTCAATAGCTTCTTTGATATTAGCCAAGGCTTCTTTTCTAGTGTCTCCTTCGCTAATGCACCCGGGTAATAAAGGAACGTAGACAGTATATCCTCCCAATTCATTGGGTTCAAGGACTACTTTAAAACTCCTAGTCATATCCGCACCTCTCTGTTAAGTACATTATAGCATAGGGATGAATGGAGAAACTCTAAATACTAAGCTCTAAATTCTGATGGCCAGATGGGATTTTAGGTTATTTTTTAAATCCTAGTGCTATTAGGAACTCACTCTCTTCTATCTCGAGCTGTTTCAGGATATCCGAGAGGAAATAAGGACTAATTTCTTGAGTGGGATGGATAGGCACTGGCGCCCGCCGGCAGTCTTGATGATGGAATATGGCGTGAGAACCCTTTTGCCTGACTTTTTCGAATCCTAACGCCTTTAGCCCCTTTACCACCTCCCTTGATTTAAGAGGAGGCAGTTTGGTCATAGAGCTACTTTAACCTTTTCCATTTGAGTTTCTTGTGGGATTTCCTCGCCGTGTTCTTTACGGTATTCGAGGCAGAGCTCGATGACTTCTTTAATATTAGCCAGACACTCATCGTACGCCTTCCCCTGTGCTCTGGCTTCTGGAATCATTGGGCAGCTGGCGATAAAATATCCATCCGGGGCTTTCCTAACGATAACCGTATATTCCATTTGTTTCTCCTGTTAAGTACATTATAGCACAGGGGGAGAAGGGGAAAGGGGTTGACATTCCCCTTAATTAATCTTTATCCCAATTAGGATATAGATCCCAGAACGTCTTTTCAATTCTTTGGCGTCTGACAAAACGCCCTTTCTTACCACGTTTAATATTGAGCATTGATAGCTGTTTATTTACCTGTTCCATAGAAACAGGAGATTGTGGCTCAATAGTACATGCCATATGTGTTCTTTTTATGGAAGTCTTGAATTCAGGTTTACTTCCATCAATATTCTGACCAAAGAGCCTGTCGTTTAAGCCAACACCTGTGTTTTCATAAACAATTTGAAGCGGTTCGGAATCAAATAAAAATTCCTCTTCATCCATATTATTTATTAGATTTGAACATTCAGCTAACTGAGTCTTTATCCAATTTATACGTGGACTTGCATTTGGGGCAGATGGTTCAACCAGCAATATCAGAAGTGGCTGTTCGATATTGTTAAGAATGAATTTAATATTTTTCCATACCATTTTACTGTGTTTCGTCAGGATTTCATTCATAACATTATAAATCAAGAGAATGTCACTTTTTGCGATTGTATCATAATGATTCGAAAATATTGGAATACATTCTTTAGTCAAATCTGCAGTTATATCATGCGGAATTACCTCAAGTTTAGGAAAGGTGCCTTTTAATAACTTGTCATACACTGTATGTCGGTTTGGTATCCAATTATCAATTTTTTCTATGAGATTAAGCCGAAGCTTACGTAGCCTATGTGCTTCTTCATTATAAAAGAAGCATATTCCGTAGGCTTCAATAGCTGCTCCCGCTCCAATAGTAGTGACTACAAGTTCACCTTTTTTTCTTTCTGGATGTGGGATTACTTTTGGATTTATGCCTTCAATCCTTTTCAAATGGAAATATGGCAGATAGGCATGGCGTTGACCAAATGCAGCCAGGTAACCAGCACGATTTTTCGGGTATTGATAGTTAATAGAAGACGGATACTTATTTTTATATTCACCTTTGAATCTATATATAGCTCTGATTTCTACTAAAGCATCACGCGTTTTCCGGATTTGTGAGTCATCGAGGTTTGATTTAGTACCACCCCATATACTCACTAAGATACTCTCAAGTGCATCAGTAAATTGTATTTTCTTGGGTCTTACCATCGAAATTATTATACCATCTTATGTCAAATCAGTCCCCTTATAACCCCCTCCAGCGTGTTCTGCCACCCCTTGCCCAGCTTCTTATAATCAATCCTTATCTGCGTACGTCCAACCGTTACGCCATCGGTGAGGGACTGCACAAACCTCTGTGCGTTAAAAGGCGCACCCTGGAAGCGCCTTAAGATAATGTAGCCTTCCTCGGTGGTGATGGACTCGATATGCGCTTTGGCGGCGAGCGCTTTAATCCTCACCGCGTAGAGCAGGTTGTGCACCTCCAACGGCGGTTTGCCGAAGCGGTCGGTGTACTCCTTTAAGATATCGTCCAACTTTTCCACGGAATCTATATCACCTAACGCGCGGTAAAGGTCTAAACGGGTATCGACGTCAGAAACATAGCTTTCTGGTATAAAGGCGTCGAGGGGCAAATCGGTAACGGGCGGAGGTAAACGGGGCGGCGGTTTTTCTTTGCCCGCCATAACAGCCTTCTGCTCTTCAACAGCCTCGGCGAGGAGGCGCGTATAAAGACTAAAGCCGACGGCGGTGATATGCCCGCTCTGGCGGTGTCCCAATAATGTGCCCGCGCCACGAATTTCCAAATCTTTCATGGCGATGCCGAACCCGGCGCCGAGCTCCGTAGCTTCGTAGATCGTACGCAAACGCTTATGGGCAATGTCGGTGAGGCGCTTGCCGTCGTAAAGAAAATAGGCGTAAGCGAGGTTGGTGCCCCGCCCTACCCTGCCCCGCAGCTGGTAAAGCTGCGTTAAGCCGAACTTATCCGCCTTGTTAATAATGATTGTGTTGGCATTGGGCATGTCCAGGCCGGACTCGATAATCGTGGTGCAGACAAGGATATCCACCTTACCCTGCGCGAAAGCGACCATCACTTTTTCCAGCTCGTCCTCCGGCATCTGCCCGTGACCGATAGCGACCTCCGCCTCCGGCACCAGCTCCCGCAGATTTTCCGCTACCATGGCGATGCTCTGCACGCGGTTATGCACGAAGAATACCTGACCGTTGCGTTCCAGCTCTCTTAAGATAGTCTCTCTTACGAGGTGGTCGTTATATTCGGCGACATAGGTCTTGATAGGGAGTCGGGCTTCCGGCGGAGTTTCCATGGTGCTCATGTCCCGCACGCCCACCAGCGACATGTGGAGGGTACGGGGAATAGGGGTGGCGCTCAAGGTTAGCACATCCACCTCGCGGCGCATCTTCTTTAAATACTCCTTATGATTGACGCCGAAGCGCTGCTCCTCATCGATTATCAAAAGCCCCAGATTCTTAAAGACAACGTCTTTCTGAATCAGACGGTGTGTGCCGATACAGATATCCACCGTGCCGTCGGCTAGGCCAACGATAACATTACGCTGCTCTCGGTCGGAGCGGAAACGACTCAACACCTCGACTTTTACCGGGAAAGCCTCCAGTCTCTCGAAGAAGGTGGCATAATGTTGCTGGGCTAAAACCGTGGTGGGCACGAGCACCGCCACCTGTTTGCTATCCATCGCCGCCTTGAAAGCAGCGCGGATAGCCACCTCCGTCTTGCCGTAGCCCACGTCCCCGCAGACCAGACGGTCCATCGGCTTGGGTTTTTCCATGTCCTCCTTAACGTCCTGCTCCGCCTCCAACTGGTCGGGCGTCTCAACGTAAGGAAAAGCGGCTTCCAGCTCCTGCTGCCAGACCGTATCGCGGGAAAAGGCATAACCCGGCACAACTTCGCGGGCGGCGTAAAGCAGCAAAAGGTCGCGGGCTAAAAGCTCGGCCGCCGCTTTGGCTTTCTGTCGCGTCCTGACCCATACCTGCGTGCCGAGTCTACTTAATACGGGCGTCCTGTCGCCGGCGCCGACATACCGACTTACCCTATCTATCTGGTCGGTAGGAACATAGAGCGTATCGTTACCGGCATATTGCAGTTCCAGGTATTCTTTATCACTGCCCGCAGTGTTCAATATGATAACGCCGATAAACTTGCCGATGCCGTGCTCCACATGGACGACGTAGTCATCCGCGGCAAAGTCCATGGTAAGCTTGTGGCGCGCCGACGGCTGCTTTTTTACTAGCCGGCGTTGTTTGACGAAGCCAAAAATCTCGGCATCCGTAAAGAGATAAATATCGCCGCCCATCACCCAGCCTTCCGGCAGCGAACCCTGCACCAGCACCATCGTGCCTGGCTCGGGCACTTGTGTTGCCTTTTCAACCGGGGCGACGACGATATCCTCCTCGTCGAAAAGCTCGGAGAGTCGATTAGCCTGATGGCTGATGATGATAATACGTTTCTGCTGGCTTAAAAGCTCAATAGTTTTTTTAATAAACACAGGCAGTTTGCCCATGTAGTTGGGGGCGGACATGAAGTCGAATTCCTCCTCAACCCCCCAGGCTTCCAGACTCAAGTTTTGCCGATTTTTAATCTCCGGTTCCAGCACATCCCAGGTGAAATAAGGGGCGGGGAAGTTACGGGGCAGCTCGCCGCGCTCTAGCTTCTCCGAGCGTATTTGTTTAGCCTCGGCATCCAGAGCGGCGGTACCCTGGAGTATAGAAGCTGGCTCATCAATCACAATTAAAGAATCGGATGGTAAATAATCGAGAATCTTGCCGAAATTAAAGAGCGACGCGTAAAACTGCGCCTCCCGCAGTTGCTGACGGTCAAGGAGCATCTCTTTATCGCGCTGGAACTGCTGTTTGACCTCGCTGGTGCAGCCTGCCAGGTCGATTCCTTGTAAAATGTCCTCCAGCGATTGCCTATTCATACGCCGGGGCGAAAGCAACTCTGTAGCCGGCTCAATCTTGACCGCGGGGACTTTATCTATCGAGCGCTGGGTTGCGGGGTCGAAGGTGCGGATACTCTCGATAGAGTCGCCGAAAAACTCCAGACGAACAGGACTTTCAGCGGTAGGCGGGTAGATATCAATAATACCGCCGCGGTGGCTCATCGTGCCGGGGACTTCCACGATATTCTCCAGTCGGTAGCCCACAGCTTCGCAATCCGCCAGCAGACGGAAAGGCTCAATAGTATCCCCGAGCCTGATAGTACGATTGGAAGCGACAAAATCACTTTGTTCTGTGGTGCGGGATATTATTGCCGCCGCTGAAGCCACCACCAGCGGCGCACTGGTATTATCATCTCCCTGGCTATATCTTACCAGCGCTGATAATACTCGGATTCTTTCTATCTCCGTAGCGGTATCAGGTGTCAGACGCTCGTAAGGCAGGACATCCGGCTCCGGAAAGAGATATATCTCGCGACCGCTACACCAGCTCGAGAGCTGTTCTTGGAGTTTCTTGGCGTTCTCCGGCTGGGCGGTGACTAAAAGCATGGGT
Source organism: Dehalococcoidales bacterium (assembly GCA_050014095.1). GTDB lineage: Bacteria > Chloroflexota > Dehalococcoidia > Dehalococcoidales > RBG-16-60-22 > RBG-13-51-18. The sequence goes on from JBEKDZ010000002.1 coordinate 135,250, forward strand.
ACCTGTAAGTTCTCATATAAAGATGCTATCAAATAAGGTCGGGCGGCATTGAGCAGCACCAGCGTGTTGCTGTTCTTTTGCTTCAATTCGTCCAGTATCCTGTGGTAGGCAGGCATTGGTTCGATTAAATTAATTAATTTGTTTAGTCCTGGCATATTTTTTCCCAAACACCTATAGGGCTCGTCCATAAAAATGGGCCAGCCCTTCTATAAAAATTTTATCACAGAATATATCGTAATTAGAAGAAACCCAGATACCAGCGGAGAATTTCCGGGGCGAATATCAAGGCCATTATCGGACCAATGGCGAGAAAAGTACCGTAGGGAATAACGTCCTTGCGTCCCTTCATCTTAGTCGCTAGCAAAATAATGGCAACAATACCGCCGAGCACCACCCCGATAAGCATGGAAAAAACCACCAGCGGAAAACCGCTCACTAATCCGATAAGCGCCACCAGCTTAGCATCTCCCATGCCCATTGCGCCAGGTCGGATAAGGACAAACAGCAGGAAAAATACGAAAAGCGCCGCGCCACTTATCACACCATTTAGCAGGGTCGATTGCAACGGCAGCAAATTTGTGCCAGGCACATAGGTATGAATCGCCAAAATAATCAGGGCGATTACCACCGCCGGATAGGTAATTTTATTTAATATTAGCTGGTTTTCCCAGTCGATAAAAATTATTACCAGGAAAATACAGCACCAGAAAGCGGTGACGCCGAATTGAGCCGTCAAGCCATAACGCCAGAATGCCAGGAAGAAGAGAATGCCACAAGCTAACTCTACGATAAAGACTCTCACAGGAATACGAGCGCCGCAGTACCGGCAGCGGCCACGCAATACTAGATAGCTAAAAACAGGAATCATATCCAGTATTCCGAGTCGACGCTGGCAGGCATCGCAGTGCGATGGTGGAGAAATCAGTGACTTATCGGAAGGCAAACGGTCGATGCAGACATTCAGGAAACTACCGATAGCGAATCCTACAATAGTGAAATAGATGGCTAATTGGATACTCATAAAGCTAATACCACATTTTGACGGGTTTTTTCTGCGGAGTCAACAGGACACCCCTATGATAATAATACAGGTAACTACCCAAATTAACTAGATTTGGTACTTTTTTAAATTATGATATTATGTTAAAATGATTGGTTAGAGTCTAAAAGGCAATGCCGGCTAAAGCTCCGGCCACGAGGAGACAATATGAAACAGTCAGTTGATAATTTCCTGCATTATCTGGCAGTTGAAAAGGGATACTCTGAAAATACTATCTCCGCCTACCATAACGACCTTATGGCGCTGGCTGAATTCGCCAATCAACAGGCGGTAACTTCCTGGACGGACTTTAATAGGCAGAATATGCTTAGTTATATGCTCCATCTTAAGGAACGTGGTTATGTCGCGACGACCATCGCGCGGAAGGTAGCGGCAGCCAGGTCTTTCTTTGGTTTCATGGTAGCCGAAGGACACATAAAAACCGACCCCACGGAAAATATGAGCTCACCCAGCGTCGGTAAGGCTTTACCTAAGCCGATACCGCTAAACCAGGTGCGCCTGCTGCTGGAACAACCGGCTAAACTATCTACTGCGGAAGCTAAACGCGACCAGGCGATGTTGGAGTTGCTATATGCCAGCGGCATGAGAGTCAGCGAACTGGTGGCATTGAACCTAGGCGACGTTAATACCGAAGGCAATTACTTCGTACGCTGTTTCGGCAAAGGTAGGAAAGAGCGTATCATCCCCCTCTACGAAAAAATCGCCACCGCCGTAAAAAAATATGTTGAAGAAGACCGCCCCAAGCTGGCTCACGGCAAACAAGAGACGGCTTTATTCCTCAATGCCCGCGGCGATAGGCTGACCAGGCAGGGATTCTGGCAAAAGCTAAAGGAATACGCCAAGTCGGCCGGGCTAAGCCCCCAGATAAGCCCTCATACGCTGCGACATAGCTTCGCCACACATATGTTAAGTGGCGGCGCCGATTTAAGGTCGGTACAGGAACTGCTGGGGCACGCCAATATATCGACTACCCAGGTTTATACCCGTCTCACTACCGACCAGGTCCGCCAATCTTACGATAAATCTCATCCCAGAGCTAAATAGCAAATACACCAGGAGGAAAGCGGATGTCCAAACACTCAAAACACGGTCGAGGGAAGCACTTTAGAAAAATGCAAAAAATGCGCCAAATGCAGCAAGGTGCAAACGTAATGCAGTCAAGCGCAGGTGTAGCGCCGCCGGTCGCTGGCAATATACCAAGCGCGCCCGCACGCGCACCAGCCGCCGTTGCTCCCGCACCACAAGCACCGATGCAGAAAAAACCAGTGTCTTCGGCAGCGTTACCCCTCCACTACGAATTTATTGGCAGTGATCTTAGAAGAATCGGTATTTTAACGGTCATCATCGTGGCTATCCTTATCGTGTTATACCTGTTTTTAAAATAGCTCTTTTCGCGGTAGCTATGAAGGATTTTAACGCAGCTCGAGCCGAATTAATCAAGCAACTCGAGGCAGAGATTCGAGATAAACGGGTCTTAGCTACTATGTCGCGTATACCGCGTGAACAGTTCGTGCCTCTGGAAAGCCGTCACCTGGCTTACGAGGACGGCCCGCTGCCTATCGGCTGGGAACAGACCATCTCCCAGCCTTTTATTATCGCTCTCATGACGGAGGCGCTGGAGCTTAAGGGAAACGAAAAAGTGCTGGAAGTAGGCACGGGCAGCGGTTATCAGACCGCTATCCTCGCCGATTTAGCCGATAGAGTGATTTCCGTAGAGCGCGTGCCCGCCCTGGCAGAGTCTGCCCGTAAAACCCTGGATAGTCTGGGCTATAAAAACATCGAGATACATATCGCCGAGGAGACCCTCGGCTGGCAAAAAGAAGCCCCTTACAACGCCATCATGGTCACCGCTGCCGCACCTGATATACCGGCTGACCTGGTCTCCCAGTTGGCTATCGGTGGAAAAATGGTGATTCCAGCGGGTTCGCGCTACGCCCAGGAGCTTTATAAGATTACCAGACAAAAAAATAAGAATAAGGTTCAAAAACTCGGCGGCTGCCGCTTCGTCGCCCTCATCGGCAAAGGAGCCTGGGAAAATTAACCGGATAATTAAAATGGAGGATGAATATGGACGTCTTTGAAGCTATTAAAAACAGAAGAAGCATCCGACAGTATAAACCTGACCCCGTAGACGATGCAACCGTGAAGAAAGTCCTTGAAGCCGCACACTGGGCTCCCTCGTGGGGCAACCAGCAATGCTGGCGTTTTGTGGTGATACGTGACCCCAAAACCAAGTCCCAGATTGCCGATACACTTAATAAAGTAATAATAGACAATGAGCCGGTCGAAAATGCCGCCGCCAGTTCCATCCGGCATGCGCCGGTGCTAATTGTTTTCTGCGCCGAAAAAAGCCAAGCAGGGTATAGTGCTGATGGAACTCCCCTGAACGACAAGGGAGAATACTGGTATATGTTCGATATCGCCCTGGCAGTCCAGAATCTTACGCTAGCCGCTCACGCCCTTGGACTGGGCACGGTAATCGTCGGCGGTTTCGACATCGCTAAAGTCGAAAAAATCCTGGCTGTGCCTGGCGGCTGTACTGCAGTAACCATGACACCGCTTGGCGTCCCTGGCCAGAAGGGGCAGGTTTCTCCGCGCAAACAGCTATCTGAAGTACTGATTACAGAAAAATTTTAGCTATTTTTTAAGGAGTATTTAATGGAGCTATTCGAAGCGATTAAGAACCGCAGGAGCATCCGGCGCTACAAGACCGACCCCGTGGACGATACCCAGATAGAGGCGATACTCGAAGCCGGTCGCTGGGCACCTTCCTGGGCGAATACGCAGTGCTGGCGTTTCGTCGTCATACGCGATACAAATATCAAAACACAGTTGGCTGCTACGCTGATGAAGGTTAAGCTGCCGGATAGAGAGATACCTAATCCCGCCCTTAACGCGATGGGTATAGCTCCCGTTGTTATCGCGGTCTGTGCACAGATTGGTATAGCAGGAGTCAAGCACGACACGATTGGCGAAAATATTGAATATGCCACCGATAAAGGCGACTGGTTCATGTTCGATGTTGCCCTGGCGATAGAGAATATGGTGCTGGCGGCACATGGACTTGGACTGGGAACGGTCATTATCGGGGCTTTTGATGCCGCGCAGGCGGAAAAAATCCTCAACGTACCTAAGGATTACCGCGTCGTCGCTCTTTTCCCTATCGGCGTTCCCGAGCAGCCGGGTAAAGCCCCGCCCCGCAAAGAGCTCTCCGAGATTGCTATCAAGGATAAATTCAGCAAATAGCTGTAACTCTTCTCGTTAAGATACAATACCAACCGCTCGCACGCTTGCCGTATTCAGTCGTCTGCGGGTATAATGCTAGGTGAAGAATATAGAGAGAAGGTATTTTCATGCCTAAATACGGACTGGAGAATATACACAATGTTGTATTATTATCCCACGGCGGTGCCGGTAAAACATCGCTTTCCGAGGCGATGCTGTTTAACGCCAAGGCTATCAACCGCCTGGGTAGAGTTGATGACGGGTCTTCGACATCGGACTACGACCCTGATGAAGCCAAACGCCGTATCAGTATTAATCTATCGCTGTTGCCCCTGACCTGGCGGGAGAATAAGCTTAATATCCTCGATGCCCCCGGCTATGCCGACTTCGTAGGCGAGGTTAAAGCCGGCATGCGCGTTAGCGAGGGAGCCATAGTTGTTGTTTGCGCCGCCTCCGGCGTGGAAGTGGGCACGGAAATGGTCTGGAGCTACTGCGAGGAAGCTAAATTGCCCCGCCTCGTTTATGTTAACAAGATGGATAGAGAGAACGCCGACTTTTTTAAGGTCGTTGAAGAGATAAAATCCAAGCTCGGCGCCAGGTGTCATCCCCTGCAAATAGCTATTGGCGCACATACCAGTTTTCAGGGGGTGGTCGACCTGTTGACAATGAAAGCCTATACCGGCTCACCTACTAAAGAAGCTGAAGTGCCCGCCGCGATAAAAGCCCAGGTGGATAAATACCATGAGAAATTAGTCGAAGCTATCGCCGAGGTTGACGACAAACTAATAGAGAAATATCTTGGCGGCGAGCAGATTTCCCTCGAAGAGCTTACCAAAGCGTTAAGACAGGGCGTTATCAGCGGCAAAATCGTGCCTATATTAGCCGGCTCGGCGCTACAAAATATCGCCGTTAACCGGGTGCTGGACGCTATTTATGACTATCTACCGCTCCCCAAGGAGCAAAAAGTAGCTACCGTTAGCGGAGCTATCGATCCATCGGAAAGCGCGCCGCTCGCGGCGTTGGTTTTTAAAACAACCGCCGACCCATACGTCGGCAAGCTTACCTATTTTCGCGTCTATAACGGAGTTATCACCAGCAACTCCCAGGTTTATAACGCTAACCAGAGCGCCAACGAGCGCATCGGCCAGCTATATTTTATGCGCGGTAAAACCCAGGAGCCGGCAGCAGAAATCAGAGCCGGGGATATCGGGGCGGTGGCGAAACTGAACGTAACCGCCACCGGAGATACCCTCTGCGCCCAAGATAAACAGGTAAAACTCACGCCCACCGTCTTCCCCACTCCTATTTTCCGTGAAGCCGTATATCCTAAAACCAAAACCGATATTGATAAAATGGGTTCAGCTTTATCCCGCCTGACGGAAGAAGACCCCACACTTAAGGTGCACCGCGAGATGGGCACTGGCGAGACTATTCTCTCTGGCATGGGCGATACCCACCTCTCCGTAGCCGCGGAAAAAATGCAGCGCAAATTCGGAGTCAACGTAGAGCTATCCATACCCAAGGTGCCATATCGCGAGACGATTACGACGTCTTCTAAAGCCGAATACAAACATAAGAAGCAGTCCGGAGGTCACGGTCAATACGGTCATGTACTGCTGGAACTGGAACCCAAACCCGACCGCGGCCCCTGCGAGTTCGATGAAAGGGTCGTGGGAGGCTCCGTGCCCAGGAACTACATCCCTGCTGTGGAAAAGGGCGTCGTTGAAGCCTATAACGAAGGCTGCTTATGCGGCTATCCGGTCATCGGCGTCAAGGCAACCCTTTACGATGGCAGCTTCCATCCGGTCGATTCCTCGGAAATTTGTTTTAAAATCGCCGGCGCCGGCGCATTTAAGAAAGGACTGGCGGATGGACGGCCTATCCTGCTGGAGCCGATTATGAACCTCAAGGTAACCGTACCCAACGACCTCACCGGCGATATCATCGGCGACCTTAATACAAAGCGCGCCCGCGTGATGGGGATGAACCCGGAGGGTGATACCAACGTTATCGAGGCGCAGGTGCCGCTGGCGGAAATCCAGCGCTATAGCATCGACCTTAAATCAATGACCCAGGGAAGGGCGACTTATACCATGGAATTCGACCATTATGAAGAGGTTCCCGCTAATATCACGCAAAAGCTGGTCGCCCAGAAACAGGCAGAAAAAGCCGAAAAAGCTTAAACTGGGCTAATCTGAAAATAACGTAAGTAATTACGTCATTCCCGACCTGATCGGGAATCCAGTTAGCTGATATTCGATAGAAATAGGATTCCCGCTTTCGCGGGAATGACGTTTTTAAGTGTTTCTTTTTGTTAAGACGCCAGCAGTTCCTTCACCTTCTGGGTGAACGCCGGCAAGACCTTTTTCCAGTCCCCCACCACGCCGAAGCGCGCGTGACGGAAGATATTGGCTTCTTTGTCTTTATTGATAGCGATAATCGTTTTGGCCCCGGAGCAGCCGCTCATGTGCTGGCTGGAGCCAGAGATGGCTATGGCAATATAGACTTCCGGGGCGATAATCTTACCGGTTAGCCCCACCTGCGCGGTATCAGGTATCCAGTTGTTATCGCACGGAGGTCGGCTGGCGCCCACCGCGCCCTTTAAGAGCTTGGCCAGCTCATCCAACTGCTTGAATCCGTCCACGCTGCCGATGCCCCTCCCGCCAGCGACCACCACCGTAGCATCCTCTATTTTTATGCCGGCAATCTCGGCAATTACTCTATTCAAAATCTTCACTTTAATGACCGAGGCATCCAGTCCCGCCGGAATATTCACGATTTCCCCCTTGCGAGAAGCATCCGGCTCCAATGCTGTAAAGGCTTTGGTGCGTATCGTTACAATTTGGGGGTCGGTTTCGGTGACGATTATCGCCTGGGCATTGCCTCCATAAACCGGCTTGGTTTGGAGCAGTCGTTTGGTTGCCGGGTCGATAGCCAGGTCGACACAGTCCAGCGTTGCCGCCGTTCCCAAACGATAAGCCAGCCGCGGCGCCAGCTCACGTCCGCTATCATTTTGTCCCATGATAACTATCTGGGGCCTTACCTGTTTGATTACTTTTTGCAGCACGCTGATATAGGCATCCGGCTGATAGTCTTTTAGCTGGGCGTCGTCAACGACATAGACTTTATCCGCCCCGGCCGCAATAGCCTGCGGCGCCAGAGCACTAATACCACTGCCAAGTATAATAACGGAGAGTTCTTGTCCAAGATTATCCGCCAGCTTTCTCCCAATGCTTAACCCCTCCGCAGATATGGGCAGTATTTTGTCACCCTTTATTTCACAGTAAACTGCTACACCTTTATTATCAGACATGGTTGGTTACCTCAATTATCTATAGTACCTTGGCTTCTCTAAGCTTAGCTGCCAGGTTAACCGCCATCTCCTCCGGTGTCTCTCCGGTGGCGAACTCACATTTGGCTTCGTGCACCGGCTGGAAGAGCTTTACAAGCTTAGTTCGCTGATTGGCGGCGGTTGCATCAAGACCGATATCAGCGGGTTTCCACATAATCGGCTCGATTTTTTTCGCCGCCATAATCCCTTTAATGGTGGGATAGCGCGGCTGTCCGATTTCATTGCTCACAGTTACCACAGCCGGAAGCGGTGACTCGATAACGTCGTAGCCGGAGGAGCTAACTCTTTCGACTTTGATTTTGTTATCGCCTGCCTCTATTTTACGCGCCAGGGTGATACAGGGCAGACTCAATATCTCGGCGATGGCGGGACCAGTCTGACCGGCATTGGTATCCGATGCCTCTCTGCCGCATAAAATCAGGTCGAACTCGCCTTTTTTCTTGATAGTCGTCGCCAGGGCATAAGCCGTGGACCAGCTATCACCTTTGGAAAAGGACTCGTCTTCCAGCAGGATAAGCTCATCAGCGCCCATCGCTAAAGGCTTCTTGACCACCTCGCGCAGCAGGTTTACGCCGAGACTTATCACCGTTATCCTGCCGCCCACGTTTTCTTTAAGTCTCAAAGCCGCTTCTACAGCGTATTCTCCATAAGGGTCGATGACCGGCGGCGCGCCTTTCATCTCCGCCCTATTATTAGCGGCGTCTATTTTAAAGCTAGCTGGCGGCGCCTCGGGGTCGATAACCTGCTTCACACAAACGATGATATTCATAAGTAATCCTTAATAAAAACTCCTGGGAATTCAGCAATATTTTATCTTTGTCTTCAATGCTATGTCAAACGTAGACTTACCACGCGTTCTATCCCGGCCAGGTCTTTTTGAACCTCAATTAAGCCTGAAGGAAAATATTTATGTAAAATAGTTTTAACGTCCTCCGCCTGTCCCTGCCCTATTTCTATCAATAAACTCCCCTGGCTATTCAGTTTTGCATCCTCTTGACGGCATAATCGTTCTATTTTATCGAGTCCCCTCTCCCCCCCGTTCAATGCCAGTTGTGGCTCAAAGCTTAATGGTCCTTTGGCAGGAATAGCCGCCTCTTTCACGTATGGCAGATTGGCGATGATTAGGTCGATGGACTCCGGCAGAGGTTCTAATAAGTCCCCACGCAAAAAAGAAATCCTATCCGTGACGCCGTGTTTTGTGCAGTTTTGCGCAGCTACCTCTAGCGCCTTGATTGAGACATCCGTAGCATAAATCTTAACCGAAGGTAAGTTAACTGCCAGGCTGATGGCGATAGCCCCGCAGCCCGTACCGATGTCTGCAATTAAAAAATAACGATTATTACGACAGATATCGATGGCTTTTTCTACCAGCAGTTCGGTTTCAGGACGGGGGATTAAAACGTGCCGGTTAACGATAAAATTTAGTCCGTAAAACTCTTTGTTGCCAATGATATAAGCGGACGGCTCGCCCTTGACGCGCCGTTTTACGAGCTTCTTCAAAAGCTTATAGTCATCAGGGCTGACATCACTATCGAGGTCGGCATAAAGCCGGGCACGGCTTTTCCCCAGCATGTGTCTTAAGAGAATTTCGCCTTCTAGCGTAGCGTCATCGATATGACTATCGGTAAGGATTTCCCGTGCTCTCGCCAGCGCCTCTTTGCGGTTCACAACTGCTGTTCCTCAAGCTGTCTGGCATGTTCCGCCGTCGCCAGGGCGTCGATAAGCCCGCCCATATCGCCATCCATAAAACGCGGCAGATTATGTTGGGAGAGATTGATGCGATGGTCGGAAATACGGTCCTGCGGATAGTTATAGGTGCGTATTTTTTCGGCGCGTTCACCGGTGCCGACCTGCGAGCGCCGCTGTGAGGTTATCGCTTCTTCCTGCTTGCATCGTTCCATATCCAGTAGTCGAGTACGTAAAACCGATAGTGCTTTAATTTTATTCTGTAGCTGTGAGCGCTCGTCCTGACAAACGACGACCATCCCCGTGGGCAAATACGTAATACGTACGGCGGAAGCCACCTTGTTCACGTTCTGGCCGCCGGCGCCGCCGCTATGAAAAATATCTATCCTTAAATCATCGGTGTTGATTTGAATATCCACCTCTTCGGCTTTGGGCAAGACCGCCACGGTAGCCGTCGAGGTGTGAATCCTGCCGGAGGCTTCCGTAACCGGCACGCGCTGGACACGATGTACGCCGCTTTCGTATTTCAGTCTGCTGTAGGCGTTTTTACCTCTAACCTCAAAGATAATTTCCTTAAAGCCCCCGATGCCGCTTTCACTGGTGCTGATGATGTCGGTCTTCCAGCCCTGACTCTGCGCATAGCGACTATACATGCGGTAAAGGTCGGCGGCGAAGAGTGCCGCCTCATTACCCCCGGTCCCCGCCCTGATTTCTACGATGATATCCTTTTCATCATTCGGGTCTTTAGGCAGCAACGACAGCCGCAGTTCCTCGGTCAGCTCATCCAGTTTGGATTGCAGCGAGACGCTTTCCTGCTTGATAAGAACCGCCATTTCTTCGTCGCCACCGGTAGCGTGCATTGTTTTAACGTCTTTTAGCTCTTTAACAGTCTTTTTATATTTGCGGTATTTTAAGACGATATCCTCAAGCTTGGCTCTCTCTTGAGAAAGCGCTTGCACCTGGCTGATATCGGTCGCTATTTCCGGCCGCGCCAGCTTTTCATCTATCTCCAGGTAACGCTTTTCAATTTTCTCCAGTTGCTCAAACATTTGGCGTATTTTCCTCACCAAAATTATAGCATAGCATTAGCTGCCTCTTAAAGCTGACCAAATTGACATATCAAATGTATATAGACTATAATCAATCATGTTTATTATGTCTTCCGTTTGCAGTTGGATAAACTCTTGTTACCCTCTTTTCCTATTACTAACCTGCTATCAATAGTTAAAAGGAGAGTAATATGGATTTCAAAGATTGCATCAAATTTGCCAATGGAAACAATACGTGCTACCTTGCCACGGTAGAAGGCGACCAGCCCAGAGTAAGGTGCATGGGCATGTGGTACGCCGATGAAACCGGCTTCTATTTCCAGGCGCAAACCGTCAAAGCCCTCTACAAACAAATTGAGAAGAACCCCAAAGTTGAAATTTATTTTCAGGCCAAAGACTTAAGCAAGATAATGCGTGTCTCCGGCAAAGTAAAAATAATAACCGACAATAAAATCAGGGCACGATGCATCGAGGAAAGACCGTTCTTGAAAAACATGGGCATTACCACGCCGGATAATCCGCTGCTGGCCGTCTTCCAGGTTTATACCGGCGAGGCTTATTTCTGGACGGGGGCGGACACCATGAAGGAAGCCAGCCTGCCCAGGATTAAATTCGGGAAATAACATTGCTATCTCTTAAAAATGCATAGAGTTGTTGTAGAATAGAGAGGTATATATGTCACTTCCTAATATTTTTTGGATTGTACCCATCGCCTGTGTAATTACCATCATCTTCGCCATTTTCCTTATACGCAACATTATGCAACGCCCCACCGGCACCCCGAAAATGAAAGAAATCGGGGATATTATCTTTAAGGGAGCCTGGGCGTTTCTCAAGCGCCAGTACAGCACCATCGCCATGTTTTCGGTGGCCATTGCCGTTATCATCGGCGTACTGGTGGGCGTTCTTGGGCATACAGGCTTAGAAAAAGACGGCTACAGCGCACTGGATGTCGGCTGGCGCACGTCCGTTGCCTTCCTGGTCGGCGCCTTCTGTTCCGGTCTGGCCGGTTTCATCGGCATGTACATTGCCGTGAAATCTAACGTCCGCTGCGCCGCCGCTGCCCAGAAAAGCCTTAAAGAAGCCGTCACCGTCGCTATCCGGGGCGGGGCAGTATCCGGCTTCCTTATCACCGCTTTAAGCCTTATCGGCGTGACAGCTATCTTTTTCGCCTACGGAGGTAATAATAATCCACAAATTGCACCGCACCTTATCGTTGGATTCGGTTTCGGCGCCAGCTTCGTCGCCCTGTTCGCTCAGCTTGGCGGCGGCATCTATACTAAAGCGGCTGATGTCGGCGCCGACCTCGTCGGCAAGGTAGAATCCGGTATTCCGGAAGACGACCCGCGCAATCCCGCCGTCATCGCCGACCTCGTCGGTGATAATGTGGGCGACTGCGCCGGCCGCGGCGCTGACCTTTTTGAATCTACTGCCGCGGAAAACATCGGCGCGATGATTCTCGGAGTCTTCGCCTACATGGCTACGAATAATATCGCCTGGATACTCTTCCCTCTCTGCGTGCGCGGCTTCGGCATGATAGCCAGCATGATAGGGCTACTCTGCGTAAGAGCCAAAGAGAACGAAAACGCCATGAATTCGCTCAACCGCGGCTACTATATCGCCATCGCGCTATCGATTGTCGGACTGGCGATTACCGTTCACTTCATGCTGGATAACTGGTGGCTTTTCGGTGCCGGCATGGTCGGCATCATCGCCAGTATCGTTATAATTTTCGTTACACAGTACTATACCGAGTGGCGCTTCCGGCCGGTTCGTGATATCGCCGAAGCATCTAAAACAGGACCGGCTACCAACATTATCATGGGCATGTCGGTAGGCTTTTCTACGACTTTCGCCACCGCCCTCATCATCGGCATATCGCTATTACTTGCCTACTGGATGGGCACCCAGAGCGGGGTCCAGGGCGCTGGCGCTTTCGGCACCGCCGTCGCTACGATGGGTATGCTGATGACCTGCCCTTATGTTCTATCCATGGACACGTTCGGGCCGATTACCGATAATGCCAACGGCATCAATGAGATGGCAGGCGCCGGCGAGAACGTGCGTAAAATCACCGACCGTCTGGATGCCGTGGGAAATACTACCAAAGCCCTGACCAAGGGCTACGCCATGGTCTCCGCCGGTTTGGCAGCTTTCCTGCTCTTCCAAGCTTACCTGGATAGAGTCTCTCTTATCAAATTCGGCGTAGAAGGCCAGTATAATATCGTCAATATCGCTCGTATCGAGGTTTTCGTTGGCGCTTTGCTCGCAGCAATGATTGTCTACCTCTTCAGCGCCTGGGCTATCAAGGCGGTCGGCAAGACTGCCTCCAAAATCATCGAGGAAGTCCGCCGCCAGTTCCGCGCCGACCCCGAGATACTTAATCCCAAAGACCCTGCCCACCCCCACGTGCCGGACTACGCCAAGGCCGTGGACATCACCACCCGCGCTGGACTGCGCGAAATGATAGCTCCCGGACTGCTGGTTATTCTGGCGCCAATCGTTATCGGGGTGGTTTTTAAATATCTGCCGCTAGGTTATGACGCCGCGATGGTCGTCGCCGCCGTGTTGATGGTTGGCACTATCTGTGGCATTATGATGGCGTCATTCATGAATAATGGCGGCGGTGCCTGGGATAACGCTAAAAAGATGATTGAGGATGGCCAGCTTAAAGATGAGAATGGCAACGTCCTGGGCAAGAAATCATTTGCTCATCAGGCTGCCGTCGTCGGCGATACCCTGGGCGACCCGCTGAAAGATACTGCGGGACCTTCTTTACACGTGCTGGTCAAGCTCCTGGCGACCATCACGCTGGTGATGTGCCCGCTGTTTATCTAAAAAATACGAAATTTAAATAAGAAGGGGCATGATTCTCAAGGTCGTGCCCCTTTTTGTTTTATATCGTCATTGCGAGGAGCGTAAGCGACGTGGCAATCTCCATGACTAGTCTAATTAAAAATAGGGATTGCCACGCTATCGCTCGCAATGACAGACAATACATTACCTTAAAAACGTATTCGCCCTTATCTCCGTGGCTATAGTTGAATCCGGTCCATGACCCGGGTGGACTATAGTTTCGGGAGGCAGGGTCAGCAGTTTAGTCTTTATCCCTTTAATCAGCGCGTTATAGTCGCCGTCAATCAGGTCGTACCGGCCGATGCCGTAGTTGAAAAGCGTATCCCCGGTAAAAACATGCCCCTCCCCCGCGAGGCTGATGCCGCAAGGCGTGTGCCCCGGCGTATGCAGCACCTTAAAATGCAGACTGCCGACATCTATACCGTCGCCGTCGTTAAGAATACGCGTCGGCTTTGGGGCGCCCTCGAAAGGAGATTCATAGAGATAGCTCGGCGACTGCGGCAGGTATCTGGCGCACTCCGCGTGGGCGGCTAACTCGGCTTTAGTCGCCTTCAACACCTGTGCCGCCGCACCTACATGGTCGGGGTGGCGATGGGTCAGGACTATCAGCTTTATTTTCAATCCCAGCTTTTCAACTGTTCTTAAGATTTCCGGGGCGTTGGCGCCGGGGTCGATAATCATCCCCTCTTTGCTGGCTTCATCGCCGACGACATAGCAATTGCTGGCATAAGGGCCGACGGTCAATTTTCTTAGTATCATATTGGGTTTCCTTAGATATTAGTATAGCTGAAAACAGTGTATTTTGCATTTGTGTTAAGTAACAAATAACAACTGCCAAGTATCAAGAAAGTATTAAATGATAAGTATCAAACCCCTCCCCGAGATCCTTCCCCTTCGCTTCGCTCGAGGGTCAGGATGACAACAAGAGAAAGGAGGCGTTTATCACTTTGTATTTTCCACTTCCTTGTTACTTGTGACTTGTCAGTTGATACTTCTCCAACTACTTGCTTCATTTCTAGGCTATACGTTAAACTTGATTAAACAACACATATTATAAGGAGTTACTCTTGGCGGAGATCCGTCCTTTTCCAGGCGTACACTACAATCCTGCGCTGGTGAAAGACCTGTCGAAGGTCATTTGTCCCCCTTACGATATTATTACTCCCCAGCTGCAGCAGGAGCTTTACCAGCGCAGTGACTATAACTTCGTCCGCATCGAATGGGGACGCGAACAGCCGCAGGATAAAGACACCTTCAATAAATACACCCGCGCCGCAACCACCTTTAAAAGCTGGCTGGAACAGCGCGTCCTCTTGGTAGATGAAAAACCCTCGCTTTATATCGACGAGCATTCTTTCACGTATCAAGGCAAGACCGTGCATCGTCGGAATCTATATTGTCTGGTAAAACTGGAGGACTGGAGCAAGATGATTATCCGCCCCCACGAGGGAACGCTCGCCCGCGCTAAAAGCGACCGCTTAAGCATGCTCTGGACGCTCCAGGTTAATACCAGCCCTATCATGGCGCTTTATGAGGACAAAGATAAAGCCATCACTGCGTTACTGAAGACGCCAACCCGTCATAAGCCAGCTTTCAGCGCTTCCAGCTTCAACGGCGAAAGCCACCGCATATGGACGGTGACCGATGACGTTATTATCAGCCATATAAGAGATTGTCTTGCCGACCAGCCCCTCTATATCGCCGACGGACACCATCGGTACGAAAGCGCCCTGGCTTATCAGCGGGAGAGACACAGCACCTCTCCGCAGGACGCTAAAGAAGCACCGTATGACTTTGTGATGATGACACTGGTAGATATCGCCGACCCCGGGCTGGTCATCCTGCCGGCGCATCGTCTCGTTCGCGGCATGGCGCCATCGGCGTTAGACGGCTTGCTAGCCAGACTCGATACTTTCTTCAATGTGACGGAACATCCCCTCAATAAAAAGGATATCGGGTCGCAGATAAATAGCCTGCTTGCCGGATATAAAACAAAGATTATCCTGTGTGGACTTAAGCCGAATAAATTGCTGGTGCTTTCTGTACGTGATGCGAATGCTATCCTTCCTATGTTCCCGGCTTTTCACTCGGAAATTTACCAGAAACTCGATGTTAGCATCGTCGACCACGTTATTCTTGAAGAGCTCCTTGGCCTTACCCATGAAAAAGCAGGTGCCCTTCTAGACTATAACAACGATGTCGTAGAATCGGTAAAAAAGGTACTGGATGGCGAATATCAGCTAGGCATCATCGTTAATCCGGTGAAGCCCAGTTCGATAAAAGCAATCGCTGATAGCGGCGACCGTATGCCGCATAAATCAACCTACTTCTATCCCAAAGCGCCAGCCGGCCTGGTCTCTTACCGCTTCGCCTGAAAATTTATTAATTTTTACCTATTATCTTCATTTACCCTGGTGAAATTTGCCATATTTTTCCTATGCTTTTACGTTTGACGCCTATCTGGGCATATGATAACATTGAAGTAATTGGCTAGTGTATTTTCTCCTTGGGAAATAATGCCAGCTAAAGGAGTTGTTGGCGTGCTGGTTGAGGAAGAGTTAGCCAGATTTTCATCCGCTAAAGAGTCCGTACTGTCCATCGGCGTTTTTGATGGAGTTCATCTCGGTCATCAGCGTTTGCTTGCCGAGCTGTTAAATCAGGCGGATAAACGGAAGATTCTTTCCGGCGTGGTCACTTTCCGGCACAATCCGGAAAAGCTGCTTTCACACCGGAGCAAGCTCCCTTTTTTAACGGACATCGATGAAAGACTCGACCTGCTCAAGCAGGAGGGAGTGGCTATGGTCGTTCCGTTATCGTTTACTCCGGAGCTAGCGCAACTCTCTGCCCGAGATTTCATTGCCCTCCTCCAAAAGTACCTCAAGATGCGCGGATTGGTCATCGGAGAGGATTTTGCGCTCGGCAAAGGTCGTGAAGGGAATACGGAAAATCTTAAAAAGCTAGGGCAAAGTATGGATTTTAGTGTTACCATCGTGCCGCCGCTGGTGGTAAACGGTGAGGTGGTGAGCAGCACGACTATTAGAAAAGCGTTAGCTGCTGCCGATATGTCTAAAGTCCGCCAGCTTACCGGCCGTCCCTTCCAACTCACGGGTAAAGTAGTATCGGGCTACGGGCGCGGCACAGGCATGGGACTCCCTACCGCTAACCTGGAGATTAGCTCGGACCACGCTTTGCCGCCGGATGGCGTTTATACCGGTTGGGCGCATATTAACGGCAATACCTATCAGATGATGACCAATATCGGTAAAAACCCCACTTTTGGCATCAATAAACGTACGGTAGAGGCTTACCTTATCGATTATCACGGCGATTTATACGGCACCGACCTGCAACTGGATATCGTCGCCCGCCTCCGCGATGAAAAGAAGTTCGCCAGCTCCGAAGCGCTTAAAAAGCAGGTCGCCGAGGATATCCGCAAGGGCAAAAAAATCCTCGACGCTAATGGCGCGAAATAATTAGGAGAGTTTTTGTTGGACACTATTGATAAACAGGTCGCCACTTACATGCACGGCTCGGATTTCGGCGACCCGCAAATTAAAGAACAAATGACCAAGGAGCTGCGGCAAAGACTGCTTGATGCTAAAGCCGAAGGACGTCCGCTCCGCGTCTATTGCGGCTATGATGTTACTGCTCCGGACCTGCATCTCGGGCACACTATAACTATGCGTAAGTTACGCCAGTTCCAAGACAATGGGCATGATGTAACCTTCGTCATCGGAACTTTTACCACGCTCATCGGCGACCCCAGCGACCGTGATGAAGCACGGGTTATGGCTTTGGAAGAAAGAGTTAAGCAGAACGCTAAATCCTATGCCGAGCAGGCATTTAAAATCCTCGATAAGAAAAAGACCTCCGTGCGCTACAACTACGATTGGCTAAGCAAGCTGACCTTTACCGATGTCATCAGCATGGCTTCCTGTTTTACCGTGCAGCAGTTCCTGGCGCGCGATAGAATTCAAAAACGTCTGGAAAAGAACGACCCCATCTGGCTGCGCGAGTTCCTTTATCCGCTTGCTCAAGGTTATGACGCTGTTCATTTGGAGGCAGACGTCCAGCTTGGAGCCACCGAGCAGCTTTTCAACCTCATGGCTTGCCGTCGTCTCCAGGAAGCCTTCGGGCAGAAGCCCCAGGTATGCCTCACCTTCCCGGTTTTGGTGGGGACGGACGGCGTTGACCGCATGAGCAAGAGCCGTGGTAACTATATCGGTATTGCCGAGCCGCCGGAGAATATCTACGGCAAGACGATGTCCATCCCGGATAATATTCTCCTCCATTATTTTGAGTTGCTGACGGATGTCTCTGACGCCGAACTGGCTGACTTTAAAAAACAGATCGAGAGCGGTGCCAATCCCATGTCCTTGAAAAAGCGCCTGGCGCGAGAGTTGGTTACGCAATTCTATAGTGCTAAAGATGCTCAAGCGGCTGAAACGCACTTTGAAAAGACCGTCCAGAAAAAAGAGCTGCCGGATAAAATACCGGAATATCGTTTGTCTTTAAGAAGTGCTCCCGATCTGCAAGATATACTAATTAAAACAAACCTTGTAAAGAGTCGTAGTGAAGCCAGTAGATTAATTAGCCAAGGGGCCGTTACTGTTAATGGGAAAAAGCCTATGATACCTATTACTGAAGTCAAAGGTGAATTTATTATTAAAGTTGGAAAACGCCGTTTTGTTAAAATAATCAATACCGATAAATAAATAGTCTCAAGGAGAAAAACCATGACACAGCTACGCGTTCCCGGCCCAACCCCCTGCCCGCCCGAGGTCTTAAAAGCCATGGCCTGGCAAATGGTCAACCACCGCGGTCCGGAATTTCACGAGATGATTACGGAGGTGACCGAGAACCTGAAAAAAGTCTTTCAGACCAAGAACGACGTTTTGCTTTTAACAGGCTCCGGCACCGGCGGACTGGAGGCGGCGGTGATCAATACCCTTTCCCCCGGCGATAAAGTGCTATCGGTGAGCATTGGCGTCTTCGGCGACCGCTTTGCCAGCATCGCCAAGACCTTCGGCGCCGATGTTGTTTCTCTCAAGGTGGAATGGGGTAAAGCCGCCGACGCGGACGCTATCAAGAAAGCGCTTAGAGATAATCCCGGCATCAAAGCGGTTCTCGTTACCCATAACGAGACATCCACCGGCGTTACCAACGACATAAAAGCTATCGCTAAGGTTGTCAAGGACGCTGGCAAACTATTAATAGTGGATGCTATATCCAGTCTAGGCTCTATCAACCTGCCCGTCGATGCCTTAGGGTGCGATGTCGTAATCACCGCCTCACAAAAGGGCTGGATGGTCCCGCCTGGCATGGCGATGGTCAGTGTCAGTCCGGAAGCCTGGAAAGCCCGCGAGTCCGCTAAAATGCCCAATTTTTACTGGGACTTTGTCCGCGCTAAGAAAATTTATGACGAAAAGAAGGAAAACCCCTGGACGCCGGCGATATCAATCGTTTATGCTTTTAAAGTCGCCCTCCCGATGATGCTGAAAGAGGGTATCGAAAATATCTTCGCGAGGCACGAACGCATCGGCCAGATGACCCGCGACGGCATTAAAAAGCTTGGTCTGCCCCTCTTCGCCGACCCCGCCCATGCTTCGAATACCGTCACCGCCGTGAGCATCCCGGAGGGGCTCGACGGTAAGAAACTGCGCCAGGTCCTGCGGGAAAAGTACTATGTAGTGCTGGCTGGCGGTCAGCAAACTCTCGATGGTAAAATATTCCGTATCGGCCATCTCGGTTTGGTAAATGAAAAAGACGTTAAAGAAATCCTGACGACAATCGAAAAAGTATTACCGATAGCCGGCTTTAAAAAATAAATAATAAGGATAACCTTATGGCGGAAAAACGTAAAAAGGTATTGATAACCGACTCTATTTCCGAGGAAGGCATTGAAGTCCTGCGTAAAGAAGCGCAGGTTGATATCAAAACCGACCTCAAGCCGGAGCAAATCATCGCTATCATCGGTGATTATGACGCCCTGATAGTACGCAGTCAAACTAAAGTAACGGCGGCTATCATCGAGGCAGGCAAAAAACTCCAGGTTATTGCCCGCGCCGGCGTCGGCATCGATAACGTGGATGTCGAAACCGCCACCCGCTGCGGCGTCGTGGTCGTCAACGCGCCCACCGGCAATACCGTCTCCGCCGCCGAGCATGCCATCGCGCTAATGCTCGCCCTGGCACGCAATATCCCCCAGGCTAATGCCTCGCTTAAGAGCTGCGAATGGAAACGCAATGAGTTCATGGGCACCGAACTAAGAGGCAAGACCCTGGGTATTATCGGCCTAGGCAACGTGGGGTCGGAGGTAGCTAAACGCGCGCAGGCTTTTGAAATGAAGCTCATCGGCATCGACCCTCTGGTATCCGTGGAATACGCTAAGAAAATTAACGTAGAGCTAGTTAACATTAGGCAGCTGATGAAAGAATCGGATTTTATAACTCTCCATGTCCCCTTAACCCAACAGACAAAGGGAATTATCGGGGTAAAAGAAATAGCGTTAGCTAAGCCCAACCTGCGTATTATTAACTGCGCCCGCGGTGGCCTTATAGACGAAAAAGAGCTGGTCAAAGCGCTTCATGAAAAAAGGATTGCCGGTGCAGCGATAGACGTTTTCGAGAAAGAGCCCTGCACACAGAGCATACTCTTTGGGGAGGACAAAATCATCGTTACCCCGCACCTAGGCGCTTCTACAGAAGAGGCACAGGTATTAGCCGCGCGCGATGTTTCCGAACAGATAGCTGATATCTTTAAAGGCCTGCCAGCCCGTGCGGCGATTAACATGCCTTATATTCCAACCGAAACGATGATGGCATTGAAGCCTTACCTTAAATTGACTGAAACTTTATGTAAATTAGTCTACGCGCTAGCCGAAGGACAGTCCAAAGCTATCCGCATTAAGTACAACGGCGATATCGCCAGCTACGATACCAATATTATCAAAGCGACGGTAATCAGCGGCTTGCTTTATGGCGCCAGTGATGAAAGAGTCAATATAGTCAACTGCGGAGTGCTAGCCGCCAAACGTGGTTTAGCCGTAATCGAGGAAAAAGAGGCTACATGCGCTAACTACGCCAGCTTGCTTACCGTAGAAATAACTACCACCACCGGAGTATGGACCGTAGCCGGAACCATTATGAACAGTGAGTCGCATGTCGTGCGTATCAACGATTACTGGCTGGATATCGTACCGACGCCCGGTTCTTACTTCCTCTTCAGCGACCACCGTGACCGACCCGGCTTTATCGGCGCAGTGGGCAAAATCACCGGCGACGCCAATGTAAATATCAGCTCCATGCACCTGGGACGTCTCAAGCCGCGAGGTCAGGCATTGCTGGTGCTTAGCCTCGATGAGCCGCTGCCCGTCAAAGCCCAGCAGCAGATTCTGGCTATCGCGGATGTCAACTCCGTCAAGCTGGTAGCACTATAATATCATAATGAAAAAACCGTTAATACTAATAGCCCTGCTGCTATCACTGCTTGTTTTAGCCTCGGTAACCGGAGGCTGCAACTATATTACCGGCGCGGCACTTGTCCCGAGTATTGTGTCGCCGCTAAGCTTACCGCCTTTTAGCGACATCACCCCGCAACAAGCTTATGGGTTTTTGATGCTAAGCAGTGTGCAAACCCGTGTCCTCGATGTGAGAACTCCCACGGAATATGCCGCAGGGCACGTACCAAGCGCCACTAATATCGACTTTAGTGCGCCAAATTTCAAAGAGCAAATTAGCCTGCTGGATAGGAATGCGAGATATGCCGTCTACTGCCTTAGCGGCGTGCGCAGCGCGATGGCGCGTAAGGTTATGCAAGAGCTTGGATTTAAATACGTACTCAATATAACCGGTGGCTTTAGTGCCTGGGTGGCGGCGGGACTACCGGTAGAGAAATAGCCCACGCTTTTAACATTAAAAATCCCCAAAGTAAATTGACTTGATATATATGCGGTGTTATCATACTTTCAGAGAATATCGAGATGTCAGCATTGACTGAACTCTGCCAGCAGATTGCTTTATGCCATAAATGCGATATCGCCCGCCTGCGCACCAACGTGGTGCCCGGTGAGGGCGCGGAAAACGCCGAAATCATGTTCATCGGCGAAGCCCCCGGCTGGCACGAAGACCAGCAGGGTCGCCCTTTCGTCGGTCAGGCAGGCCAGTTCCTTGACCAACTGCTGGCGTCCATTAATCTTAAGCGCCCGCAGGTATATATCGCCAATGTCATTAAGTGCCGTCCCCCGGAAAACCGCGACCCCCTCCCCACGGAAATCCAGAACTGCGCTCCATGGCTGGAGAGCCAGATTAGCATTATTAAACCCAAGATGATTGTCACACTGGGACGCTATTCCATGGCAAAATATTTCCCGGGCAAGAGTATCAGTAAGATTCACGGCACGGCCGTCAAGCGTGACGGCATAATCTATTTCGCCATGTATCATCCAGCGGCCGCCCTGCACCAGGGCAGTCTCCGGCAGGATATTGAAGCAGATATGCAAAAAATTCCCAAGCTAATTGCGGATATGAATAAGGTTGAAGAAGAAAAACCGCAGCCGCAGCAGCTGAATATGTTTGAGGTTTAAATTATTATGCCAAGATCAAAACTAAAGGTTATCCCCCTCGGCGGACTAGGTGAAATCGGCAAAAACATGTTGGTTCTGGAATATGAGAACGACATCATCATCATTGATGCCGGCCTCATGTTCCCGGAAGAAGAGATGCTCGGCATCGACCTGGTTATTCCGGATTTCAGCTACGTTACCGAAAGAAAAGAAAAAATCCGCGGCATCATTATCACCCACGGCCACGAAGACCATATCGGCGCCTTGCCCTACTTATTGCCGCAGCTTGATAATGTGCCTGTTTATTCTTCAAAACTTACCAACGGACTTATCCAGGTTAAGCTCAAGGAAAGAAGGACCCGCGAAGGGGTCAACCTTAAAGTATTAAATTTCGGCAAGGAAATAACCCTCGGCAGATTCCGCGTCGAGCTATTCCCCGTTTGCCACAGCATACCTGATTCTTGCGGCATAATAATACGCACGCCAGAGGGAATCATTATTCACAGCGGCGATTTTAAAATCGACCATACACCGGTCAACGGCAAACCGACCGACCTTTCGCGTCTCGCCCAGCTGGGCGCACAGGGGGTATTACTCCTCCTCTCGGATTCCACCTATGCCGAGCTACCCGGTTATACACCCTCCGAGCAAATAGTCGGCGAATCTCTGGATCATTTTATCGCCAACGCGCCGGGCAGGGTTATTGTAACCACCTTTTCTTCGCTTATTTCACGGGTCCAGCAAGTTATCGATGCCGCCGCCAAGCACGGACGCCGCGTCTTCATCGTCGGCCGCAGCATGACCGAGACCGTGCGTATCTCGCTGGAGCTCGGCTATCTGAACGCTCCTGACGGCATACTAGGCAAGATTGAAGAGGTCAGAGGCTTACCTAATAACAAGATTGTGCTGATAACCACCGGCAGCCAGGGAGAACCCACTTCGGCGCTGGTGCGTATGGCTAATCGAGACCACAAACACGTTCACATTCAGCGCGGCGATACGATTATCCTTTCATCAACACCCGTCCCGGGCAACGAATCCCTGGTCAACCGGACGGTAGATAGTCTGTTCAAACAGGGTGCCCAGGTGATTTACAGCAAGCTGGGACAGGTTCACGTTCACGGCCACGGCAGCCAGGAAGAGCTTAAGCTTATCTTGAGCCTGGTAAAACCCAGGTTTTTCGTGCCCGTCCATGGTGAATACCGCCACTTGAGTTTACATGCCCATCTTGCGGAGTCCGTAGGCATGCCGCACGATAATATATTTATCCTTGAAGACGGAGATATCCTCGAGCTCAACGCTAACTATGCCAGGAAAACTGGCAAGGTCAATTCCGGGCATGTCTATGTCGATGGCTTAAGCGTGGGCGATATCGGGGGTGTCGTACTTCGTACCAGGCGGATGCTTTCCCGCGATGGTATTGTCGTCGCCATCATCGCCGTAAACCGCCAGACTGGTAAGCTCGTCGGACGCCCGGATATCGTCAGTCGAGGCTTTGTCGACGAGAGAGAGTTTGGCGATATGATAGAAGAAAGTCGCCAATTGCTGGCCAAGGCGCTTGACCATGCCGGCGGCCGCAACACCGAGTGGAGCTTTATCAACAGCAAGGTCAGGGATACGCTTGATAAATTCTATTACGACCGCACCAAGCGCCGCCCCATGATTCTCCCGTTTATGGTTAAAGTCTAGAAAAAAATCGGCAGGAGTTATATGCCTAAAAGACATGTACTCGATAGTTTAAAAGGCTACACCGTAACCCACCCTGAAAAAGGCCAGATAGCTCCGGTGAGCTATAAGCGTTCATCCAACTGGTTGTGGTGGCTGCTTGCCATTGTAATAATCGTGGTTTTAGTGATAGTCTTCCGGGGTCAAATCAACGACTTTTTCCTGGCTGTGTTCAGGGCTATCGGCTGGGGCTTCATCTTCATTATCGCCGCTATTATCACGCTAATCATCATGACGGGGCGTCATAAACTTGCTTCATTTTACGATTACTGGAACCGCTGGCTGGGCGGTATTGCCTTTGTCCTGGCTGTTTGGGGAATACTAGGCTTGAGCCGCTTTTATGGCGCTGCCCTAACACCGAATGGCCTTGGCGGGGGCTTTGGTAAGGCTATCTCTGGCGGCGCCGGTCCCGGCGCGCTGGGTACCTTCGTCGGCATACTTTGTATCTTAGGTTTCATCGTCGTCGGTTTATTTTTGGTTATACCTCGTCCGAGCTACCGAGTCTTAAGAAATATCATTTCCTGGCTATCCGTACGCTTTAGGTCAAGACCTGGCCATCAAGTTCCCGGGAAACAGCCTCCACAGCGATATGTACCGAGTACGTCCTCATCCGAAAGCCAACTGACTTTACCATCGGAGATAAAAGAACCTGCTATCACAAAGGAAACGCCTAAACCAGCGAAAACCGCCGATATTGTTTCGACCGGTCGTGACTTCCATCAGGTTGCCGAGGATGTCTGGAGGAAGTACGGTCAATCGGGCAATCTGGTGGAAATCGATGGCTGGCACCTGCCGCCCATCGATATTCTGAATACATCCCCCGAGATGCAGTTCAGTGAGGCAGATAACCTGCAAAGAGCTAAGCTCATCGAGAATACCCTCTCCAGCTACGGCGTAGACGCCAAGGTGGTGCAAATTAATGCCGGACCCACCGTCACCCAGTTCGGCGTGGAGCCTGGTTGGGATATCAGGTATAAAGAAATAAAGGAACGAGACCGCGACGGTAGAATTCAGGTCAGGCGCGAAGAGGCATCCAAGACGCGCGTCAAAGTAGAGCGAATCTCCTCTCTATCTAACGACCTCGCCCTGGCTCTGGCAGCCCCTACTATCAGGATTGAAGCCCCCGTTCCCGGCAAATCATTTATCGGTATTGAAGTACCTAATATGACCTCGGATATGGTCAGCCTGCGGGGGGTAGTCGAGACCAGCGCCTTCCAGAAGCTGGTTGCCAAGACCAAAATGGCGCTGGCGTTGGGTAAAGGCGCCGGCGGTGAATCGGTAGCCTCCGACCTGACGAAAATGCCCCATCTCCTTGTTGCTGGAGCAACCGGCAGCGGCAAAACCGTCTGTCTTAACACTATTATCTGCTGCCTGCTGATGTACAACACCCCCAACGATGTCCGCTTTATACTTATCGACCCCAAGCGAGTCGAGTTAACGCAGTATAACAGCATCCCCCACCTCGCCACCCCCGTCATCGTCGATACTGACCGGGCGCTTAATTCCTTGCGCTGGCTCTGCCAGGAGATGGACCAGCGTTATAAGAAGCTGGCAGCTGCTGGCGCGCGGCACATCGAGGGCTATAACAAGGATAAAAAAGGCGCCGACAAGCTACCCTATCTGGTCTTGATTATCGATGAGCTTGCCGACCTGATGATGGCCGGTTATGACGAGGTGGAAACGAACCTCTGCCGTTTGGCCCAGTTGGCTCGCGCCACCGGTATCCATTTAGTCGTCGCTACCCAGCGTCCCTCGGTAGACGTCGTTACGGGCTTAATCAAGGCTAACTTCCCCACCCGCATCAGCTTCGCCGTTACCTCGCAGGTGGACTCACGGACGATTCTGGACGGCGCCGGCGCCGAGAAGCTTTTAGGGCGCGGCGATATGCTTTTTATGCCCACCGAAGCCGCTAAACCCAAACGACTTCAGGGCTGTTTCTTATCCGACGCCGAAATCGAGCGCCTCGTCTATTTCTGGGGCGGCCAGCGTAAAACCGAGCCGGATAAGCTTAGGATGGAGACGCTCGTGTCTACCGCGCCCTTCGGCACCATCGGCGGGCATCCCCGCGACCCGCTACTGGAGCAGGCAAAAGAGCTAGCCAGACAACATAATGATGTTTCTACGTCTTTTCTCCAGCGCCGCCTGCACATCGGCTACCCGCGTGCCGCTCGACTCAAAGAGCAGCTGGATGCCGTTCTAGCGCAGGAAAAGGGCGAGTCTACAGACGAGAACACTGGGTCTATCGACAAAGAACCGGGTAACGAAGAATTCTAGTGTGATGTAACCAGCTCGCTGGCGTTCACCTGTTCGATGGTATAGCCCTTATTCTTCAGCAAGTTTAAAATTCCGTTATCTCCCACTAAACTTCCCGCATTTACTATGACAAAATGAGTCTTGTTGCCTGTCAGTAATTCTTCTATGTGACTGGCCAGATTTGGATTACGCGCATCATATATCTTATCGTAATAAGGTTTCATCGCCGGTGCTTCATTTTTAGGTTTAAATACGAGACTTTCCATTTTAACAATGTCACCTGCTTTCCAGGCATCGAGCATGCCCTTCAAATCTTGAGCCGTCTCCGGATTATCAACGTCATACTGTATCCCCGCTAGAATAGCTGCATCAGGTACTGCAGCCAGCATTTCCAATTCCGATTTTGTGGACTCCATCTCGATAACGCTTTTACTTACATTTTCCGCCTTGTTGGTGAAATATTTTTCCATTCCCCAATCAGATTTATAACCCAGGTCGTTTAAAATATAATCAGCCATTACTTCGTATATCACCCAGGGTTTGAATACGTCATAGGTTTTTAAGTCAAAGTTGTGTTTTACGGCAAATTTTTCCAACTGGCTATAAAGGCTGTCCGACGTGTTCGCCTTAAGTCCGTCGTTTCCCGTATACATGCCATGATCTAGAATGTACTGATTTATTTCGTCACTGTTAATTTTATTAACGTTTGCTTCGACGACCAAGTTGTCAGTGTCGGTAAAAGCGTTTTCAATAGCATTATCCAGCGGGTATATACTCTGATCATTAACTTGTACCGTGCCAAATAGATAGACATATGTGGAGCCTGATGATACTTTCCACATAAATACTTTTGGGTTATTGTCTGCAGTGTTCCCGCAACCATAACTCGTGCCAAAAAGCAGTAATACCGGTAATAGAACTAATAAAACCTTGGCGATTATTTTATCAAGATGCCTCATTGTTTACCTCCAAACTTATTTAACAGCTTAATTTTTTCTTTATACTCATTATGTTCCAATTACCCCAAACGCCCCGAATATCGCCGCTACTATTGCCGCCGCGAGCACGGCTCCAGTAATAACCTGTGCGATAGAATGCTGTTTCAACTCGATTCTCGCCCAGGCAACCAGCGGTAAAAATATCACCGCCCAGACTGCCGCCATACCATAAACCAGGCTGACTATTGTGACCGCTCCCGCGGCGAAAGCCATATGCAGGCTAATCTTCCAGTAGTGGTTTATCCCCGTGAACACGACCAGCTCCGCAAATCCGGCGGTAAAGGTCACCGCCAGTAGCTCCGGCGCTTTAAGACCCCACATTAGCCAGCAGCCGATAGCCCCTAAAACGCTTGCCAATAAGTAAATGATATGACGCTGCCGGCGCGTGTTATCGAAGAATCCGTCCATCTTCTGGCTTCTTACCAGCCAGATAACGACAATAAGCACCGGCAACACGCTTATCACCAGAGAGATAGCCGCCCATTTTAAAGCTTCCGTCGTGCTAGGTGCATCTTTAAAAGACAACAGCACGAGAATGGCAGCACTCGCTAAAAAAGGATTAAGTATATTCGATATCAGCCGGGCTATTCTTTTTCTCATCGTCTTTTTTCAGCGTCATTCCCGACCTGATCGGGAATCCAGGCGGGGTGGAGTGGCATTACCTATCTTATTACGATGACAACCTCAAATCCCCTCTGGTATACTAATACTAACATTCCAGCGCAAAAAGGTAAAAAATGAACATCATCGATGATAAAACTATCCGTATCGAGAAGCTAACCCTGGGACCTTACGAAACGAATACCTATATCGTCGTCTGTCAAAAAACTCAAGAAAGTCTGGTGGAGGATGCCCCGGCCAGGGCTTCGGAAATCATCGCTGCGCTTGGAGATTCGCAACCCCAATATATTCTCCTCACCCACGACCATTTCGACCATACCGGCGTCATGGTCTCCCTGCGTTCCCGTTTAAAAGTCCCTTTAGCCGTCCATGAGCTCGATTCCTACCAGCTTAAAACGCCGCCGGAAATACTCCTGAAAGATGGCGATACTCTTAAGCTGGGAAACCTAAAAATTGAAGTGCTGCACACCCCGGGTCATACGCCGGGAAGCTTATGCTTTAGAATTGGGAAATACCTTTTTGCCGGTGATACCATCTTCCCCGGCGGTCCTGGCCATACGGAGACGCCGGACGATTTTAGGCAGATTATAGCATCGATTACACAAAAGATATTTCGCCTGCCTGATGATACGGTGCTTTTACCCGGTCACGGCGACGGCACCACGGTACAAAAAGCTAAAGAGGAATATGCGGCTTTCGCCGCAAGACCGCATGGGGATATTATATACGGGGACGTAACCTGGCTGTCTTCTTAGAAATTAGATTTTTAGGGTCGTAACTCAACGCGATGGAACGCTTCCGCCAGCTCGAATTTTTCGCCTTTGGCGTTCATCCTGGCGAACTCTTTCATACGGTTTTGCATCTCTGGGGGCACATCGCCCACCTGGCTCTTATGGCATTTTAAAGCATCCAGCTTGATATCCATCGTTTCCGTAATATCCTGCTTAAAATTAGGGTCGTCGGAGCCCCAGAACCACATCTCCCGCACCTTATGCGGCTCCAATCCCTCTTTGAGCAACTCCGGATATGCCAGATGGTCGCGGGAATAGGGGAAAACAGCATCCGCCGCCACGATGCCAGCAATGCGATGGTCACGGTGCCACATGTACTTGCGATATGGGTCGGAGGTCGCTACAACGAATGGCTTGAAACGCCGTATCTGACGCACCAGGTCGCGGCGGAATTCATGACAATCTTCGAGCCCCTGGTCAGGGTATTTTAAGAACACCGTTTCTTTAACACCCAGCGTTTTCGCCGCCGCCAGCTGTTCTTTTTCCCGTATCTCTGTCAGCTTCTTGGGCGTCAGGCTTCTATCGCTGGTGCCTTTATCGCCGTTGGTGCAGATAACGTAGACGACGTTTTTACCTTCCTTCGTCAGTCGGGCAACCGTTCCGGCGACGCCGAACTCGCAGTCGTCCGGATGCGGCGAAATTACCATTAAATATACGTCATCGCTCATAATATGTGGAAAACCTCGATTCTGCAGCGATATTCTTCAAGCCACCGGCACTAGTCTGTTTTCCAGCGCCAACTGCATTTCATCGGCGACCTTTTCGACGATATTCGCCCAGGCCCACTTGCTTACCGATGCACGGATAGTCAGGTTCAATTCCCTATCCGGCGAAGGCTTATTTAGAATTGACGCTATGCTGCTGGCGAGCTTCTCCGGTGAGTTGTCCGCCACGATACAGCCGGTTTCACCTGGCTTGATGATATTTTTCAGGTCGCCGACATCCGTGGCGACTACCGGCGTGCCGCAGGCCAGTGCCTCCAGCGGCACCAGCCCAAAGCTCTCGTAATAAGAAGGTACGATACAGACATCGGCAGCGCTGTAGAAATACGGCAGCTGGTCTTGCTTGACCAGCCCGCGGAAATCAATAGAATCCACGATATTCAGACTGGCAGCTAATTTCTTCAGTCCCTCCAACTCTAAACGACTGTTCTCGTCACCACCCACCACCACCAGCTTTAGATTTTCGTGATTTTTTAATAGAGGCATTGTTTTTAATAACTTATCGATGCCTTTTAGGGGGTCAATTCTACCTACGAAGAGCAGAATTTTCTCTTCCATAAGTCCCAGCTTTTGCCTGGCGAATGTTTTGTCTATAGGTTGGAAAAGCTCCATGTTAACGCCGCACGGCACCACGCCGACCTTCTCCGGTTCAGCGTTGTAATAGCATACGAGATCCTCTTTCTCCTTTTCTGTCGCCACGATAATACGCTGGCAGTCTTTAATCGTGTCTCTTTCTGAAATAATGCGTAACGCTGGTTCCCCCTCACCGATACCGATGGCGTTCTTGACCGCTCCCAGCGTATGGTACATGGTGATATAAGGCATCCGCTGTGTTTCGCGGAGGTATTTCCCCACCAGCGCGGACATCCAGTAGTGAGTGAAAACTATATCATAATTGAGGCCGTTATCCTGCCAGAAGTTCTCCAGATTAAAGGTAAACTCGGGCAGGGAAAAGTAAACGTCCATTTTTTGTATTTTGGCTTCCTTCCCCGCTTTGAGGTGGATGAGCCGCACCCCTTCCGCCAGGTCTTCCATACGCGGGTCGGCCGGGTCATGCACTCGCGTGTAAATGTCGATGCTATGCCCCTTCTTTCCAAGCTCGCGAGCGAGTTCGCGGATATAAACGCTCATGCCGCCGGTGTCTTTAGTCCCCAGGTCCCCCACCGGGCAACTGTGCGCGCTGATGACTGCAATTTTCAATTTATTCTCCGTTATTACGTTATATCTTGTTATATTTTTATATTATATTATACTACATTTATTCGGCAGCGATACAGCGGAACCTCCTTGCC
This sequence comes from Dehalococcoidales bacterium, assembly GCA_050014095.1. Taxonomy (GTDB): domain Bacteria; phylum Chloroflexota; class Dehalococcoidia; order Dehalococcoidales; family RBG-16-60-22; genus RBG-13-51-18. The sequence continues at coordinate 165,443 of JBEKDZ010000002.1, forward strand.
CCCCAGGTGTACCTTGTAAGGCTCGGCGCCTTTAAGAAAGTCGAATTTCGTCCTGCCTTTTTCAATGCTGTCTTTGATGGCAAATACCTTGCTCAACAGTCCCGCGCTTAAGGCGACGTATTTGGGGTCATAGCCGCTGTTGTACAGGTAAATGCAGTTCTGGTAATCGAAGCACATGATTTCCGCCACTGGTTTATCGTCGAGCTCCAGCACGCCCAGCTTAAGTAAACCTATTCCCGCTATGGTATCGACTAATAGTTTAAAGTACGACTTCATCTGCTCCGTCAGGAAGGCCGCTTTATCCTGCCGGCTCTCCACGAACATCTTAAAGAAAGTGTCCATGGACGCCCGCAGCTCTTCGCCCCTATCAATAAAGCGATATTCGATTTTGCCCTCTTCCGTCAGCCTCCTCATCTTCCGCCTGACCTCGTGCCGCTGCTTGGTGGAGAGTGACTCCAAGTATGCCTCGAATGACGATGTTAAATCCATTTCGTAAGACACAGCCTCTTTATCGCTCACGACCTTATACTTTCGGCTTTCCGCCAGCGGCACTAGACTGGTAAGCACGGTAGAATCCGGTCGCACGTGTTTCAGGTCAAGCTGTGTAATGCCGGTTTTCTTTAAATCGTCTAACAATACGTTAAAAAAGTCCCGCTCTCTGCCGGGAACAACAATAAAATCCTGATAGTCACAGACGTCCGTACTGCCGATAAAACAAGCCGTCCCTTCTTTAATCATCAGCGGTGCGATGCCGATTATTTTCTCCCCCTGCTTAACCACCCGTATAAAAAGCTCCGCTCCCGAACCGAAAACCTGCCACCATACCTGCAGCCACTCCGGTAAAATAAAAGGTGAAAACCAGTTAAGCGTTTGGGAAGAATCGGCGCGGTAGTCTTTCAACTCGTCAAGACTGCTTGCGAATATGTTATAGTCCATGGCTTTTATATATTGAGTCTATCATTTAACCTAGGTATAGCAATGTAACAATTGTCACATGATGCTGGCTTAATTACCTTCCGGCAGAATGCCTTTGAGACTGGTGAATTCGTCTTCCGCGTGAGGGAAATTCAGCGCCTTGGTGAATATCTTGTTGAATTCCGGCTCCAGCGTCAGCTCGATATACTCCACGCGCCGCGCCCAATAGTCCGCCTCATCCCTTTTATCCTTGTTAAGCAGGGCAATGCGTGCACCATCGCCGGCGGCATTACCAACAGCTTGAACACAATTTTGACCGCAGTCCGGGAAAAGCCCTATAGCCGCTGCCGACGCTTTATCGATATAGCTGCCGAAAGCCCCCGCCAGTATCACCCGGTCGATTCTACTCACGCCCATGCGGTTCATCATTATCTTAGCGCCGGAGTACATTGCGCCCTTAGCGAGCTGTATCGCTCTGATATCCTTCTGGCAAATGACGATATCATGGTCGATGGCTGTTTCTTTCGCCCAGGCGATGACGAACTCCGCCATGCCGCCTTCGTCATAGCGCAACCTCGCCGACTTTACCTTCATATCAAATCTTCCGCTTTTATCGATAATCCCCGCCAGGAACATCTGTGCGGCGGCATCGAATATCCCCGAGCCGCATATCCCCCGCGCGCCGATATTCTTATCTTCCGTATTCCATTTATCGTTGCCGATGACCTTGAACTGCACCTCTTTTGTCTTACTGTCTATCTTCAGCTTTTCGATAGCCCCCGCCGCCGCCCGCATACCATGCCTTATCTCCGCCCCCTCGAAAGCCGGACCCGTCGCGCATGATGATGACATCAGCCTCTTCCGATTGCCCAAAATCAGTTCTCCATTTGTACCGATATCGATAATGAGCAGCATTTGGTCCTGGTTATAAGGCTCTTCGGCAATCAGTACGCCCACATTATCCGCTCCGACGAATCCCGCCTCGATGGGCAGGACGTGCACATAAGCACCTAAAGCTATTTTTAGTCCCATATCCCGCGTCTTAATATCCACGGAGTGGTGAATCGCCGGCGGGAACGGCGCTTTGCCCAGGTATTGCGGGTCGATTTTCAAAAACAGGTGGTGGATGCAGGTATTGCCCACCACCACCATGTCGATAATGTCCGTTGGTTTGATGCCCGCCCTTTTGGTTATCTCATGAATAATCTGGTTCAGTCCTTTGATGATGGCATCATTCAGCTTTTTCAAGCCTCCCTTTTCTTTGGAGGCGTAGCCGATGCGGGACATCACATCCTCGCCGTAGGCTACCTGTGGGTTCATCATGGCTTCGGTCGCTAATATTTCGCCAGTGGTTAGCTGACAGAGATAGCCGGCCACCGTGGTGGTGCCGATATCTACCGCCAGACCATACCCCTCCTTGACCTCCCCCGCCTCGATAGCGACGATTTCTTTTTCTTTCCAGACGGATACAGTCACTTTCCAGTCGCCATCCCGTACCGTGTTCTGGAGCTTTAGCAGCACCGGATAGTCCAGTGTTAGATTATCCAGCTTGAATTTCTTTTTTAGCTCCGCTTGTAGTCTTTCGAAGTCGCCGGTGGTATCGTCTAGCGTGGCTGGAGTTAGTTCTACATAATACTTCTTTATCGCCGGATTGAGCTTTATTTCCCGTTGGGTGGCTTCCTTGCGTACCACCTGCTGCCCCTTGCGGCTTTCCTCCGGAACGAAGACCACGACATCACCGTGGACGCGCGTCTGGCAGGCGAGGCGGTAGTTTTGTTTAATTTGCGGTTTATTCAGAAATTTGGCGTTTACTTCATCTCTGGTGGTAGTAGCTGTAACCACCGACTGTATGCCGTATTTAGGATAATCGCCTTCTTCGATTCTGATTTTGCACTTGCCGCAGACGCCTTTGCCACCGCAGATACTTTCCAGACTGGTACCTAATTGCCGCGCCGCGTTAAGGATGGTCGTGCCGTCCGCCACTTTGCCCCGCAGTCCGGAAGGCTGAAAAACGATGGTATATTTCTGGCTTTTCATTTGCTCACAATCTTATCATATACGAGCGGATTTTCAAAGCTATCCAACCGTCATTCCAGCGAAAGCTGGAATCCAGAAAGAAGGGATTGAAAAAAGAAAAAGGGACAATCCCCTCTTTTTAAATCGTTATTATCGTTTCGTCTTTTCCTTACCGGTATAGCGCCGCTAGCTTCTCCAGTTGCGCATCCGCCCCGCCAAAGCTAAACTCATAAGCCCTGACGCGTTTGGTGTAGTAATGCAGAATATGGTCCTCGGTAAAGCCAATGGCGCCAAATACCTGGTGGGCGGAAGCCATCACCCGCCGGCAAGCCTGGCTGACGAAGGCTTTAGCCGCCGCCGTTTCCCTTGCCGCGTCTATTCCCTGGTTAATTTTCCAGGCTGCCTGGTAAGTAGCGAACTTCGACCCGTCGATATCAATGAGCATGTCGGCGCAGCGGTGCTGGATGCTCTGGAAAGCACCTATCGGGTGCCCGAAGGCCATCCGCTCCTTAGCATAATCCAGCGTAATTTTCAGAGCCTGTTCCGCCATGCCGACCATCTCGGCACAGCGGGCAACGTTAGCTTTCCGCAATACTTTTTCGATATACCCCCACCCTGAATTCACCTCCCCTAATATATCTTTAGCGGAAACTTTGACATTTTCAAATATAATTTCACCCTGCTTATCGCCAGCAACCGTCTGATAAGGTTTAACCGTTATGCCGACCGTATTCAGGTCAACGATAAAAAGTGTTATGCCATCCTCCGGCTTTTTAGTATTTTCCGTTCTTGCAGAACAAATAACATAATTCGCTGATTGAGCATCCGGCACGAATATCTTAGTGCCGTTCAAAACATAAGAGTCACCTTGAGATACCGCCTTAAGTTTTATTTCCTCGGCTTTATAGCTAGCTGCCGATTCGCAAAGAGCCATCGTCATGATAATCTTACCTTCGGCGATGCCGGTCAGGTATTTTTGCTTCTGCTCGTCGCTGCCGGCTTCCATTATTGCTGAAGCCCCCAGCATTACTGTGGAGAAGAACGGCCCCAGGAAGCATACCCTCCCCATCTCCTCCAGCACCACGATTAAATCCAGAAAGTCGCCCACGCCGCCGTACTTTTCCGGCAACGAAAGCCCCATCAGGTTCGTGGCGGCCATCTTCTGCCAGAGCTCGGTCGTATAGCCCTTCTCGTCCTTGACCATTGCCTTAAGGACTTTATCCGTATACTCACTGGCTAAAAAGTCCTTCGCCAGCGTCTGCATCATTTCCTGTTGTTCGTTAAAACCGAAATCCAAAATAGTCCTCCGCTTTTAGCGTAAACGCGGCAAGCCCAATCCCCGCTGGGCGATAACGTCGCGGTCGATTTCCGAAGTGCCAGCTTCCATGCTGTGACCGAACGAACGTAAATAGCAGGAAGCTATCCGTCCGTACAAAGGCGCCAGAGAAGAGGTGTCGGACAAGAGCCCGTATTGTTTAAAAACTTTCAGCCCGAATTCAGCAACGTGTTGAATAGTTTCAAAACCGACTAATTTACAGGCGGCGGCTTTATAGTTGGACACCTTGCCTTGAGCCTGCATCCAGGTCACGTGATAATGGGTCAGGCGGGCTATTTCACACTCTACGATTAGTTCTGCCATGCGGATTTTGTTGTGGTCATCCATGATATGCTTGGCCCGGGCATCTCCCACAATGTCGTCAAGCAGCGTCCGGGCGATGGCATAACCCAGGTCTGACGTACGTTCATAGTCCAGTAAAGCCATGGACACGTACCAGCCTCGATTCACGCTGTCAACGATATTTGATTTGGGAATACGGACGTCATCGAAAAACACTTCGTTGAAATCGTGATGCCCAGCCATGTTGATAATCGGGTTCACTGTTATGCCCGGGGTTTTCATATCAACCAGGAAAAAGGTGAGTCCGCGGTAATTCGGCTGTGCTTGCCGGTCAGTCCTGGCCAGTAAAAACATCCAGTCCGCAAAATGAGCGTAGGTGGTCCAGATTTTCTGGCCGTTAACGATAAATGAATCGCCTTCTTCTCTGGCAAACGTCTCTATTGCTGCCAAGTCGGAACCATATCCGGGTTCGCTTAAACCCTCACACCACATGACATCGCCGGAAGCGATACCGGGCAGAAAGCGTTTCTTCAGTTCATCCGACCCCTTTAACAAAATGGCCGGAGCAACGAAATCTACGGAAAGCGAATGGTAACCCGGGCAGTGATGCTTGGCTAACTCTTCACGGAGTATCAGACGATAAAATGGGGATAATCCTCGTCCGCCGTATTCCTTAGGCCAATGCAACGACAGCCAGCCTTTGGCGCCCAGTTTCCGCGACATCGCCCGATGGATGGCTATCCAGTTCGTCTGCCCGGACATATCGAAAAAGCTGACCTTTTTCTGCTGCCATTCCTTCGGCCCTTCTTTATCAAGAAATGCCGCGACTTCCTTGCGGAAAGCCTCTTCTTCGGGCGAAAAGGCGAAGTCCATTATCCAGTCTCCTTATTTGCCACTGTCATTGCGAGGAGCCGCAGGCGACGTGGCAATCTCAACCATTTGACAAAGTCTATTATAGGGATTGCCACGCTACGCTCGCAATGACAATAGAATTATTTACCGGTGAACTTCGGCGAGCGACGGTAATTCATAGCGGTAATTCCCTCGTTCAGGTCCTTCGTCAGGGCGATATCGCCGGATGCTGCCGCCTCAAGATACAGCGCGGTCCGCTGGTCGGCCTGGGCGCCGTAATAGAGCAGGCCTTTTACCATTTTCTGCGTTATCGGCGGGCCGGATGCCAGCTTCTCCGCGATGTTATCCACCGTTTTATTAAACTCCGATGGTTCGGCGACTAAATTGACCAGACCCCAGGCTAAGGCTTTGTCCGCCATAACTGGGTCGGTAAGTAAAATCATTTCTTTAGCCCGCGCCCACCCGATTAACCGCCCCAGGCGTTGCGTGGCGCCCGCCCCGGGGAATAGTCCTAATGTAATTTCCGGCAGTCGCAGCTGGGCTGTTTTATTCATTATTCTGATATCGCAGGCCAATGCCAGCTCCAGTCCCCCACCCATTGCTGCCCCGTTAATCGCCGCGATAACCGGCTTAGGATAGGTTTCTATCCTGGTAAACACCTCATGCGGCGCTTCGCTGAAGTTAAAAGCATCATCCACCTTGCCGCTGGCGAAAGCCGAGACATCCGCCCCGCCGCAGAAATTCGCCCCTGCGCCGGTAATAATAACGCACTGGACATCGGCGTTCTTTTCCAGTTCGTCCAGCGCTTTATTCAGCTCCGCCATCATATCGGCATGAAACGCGTTGGCTTTGCTGGGTCGATTTAGTATCAGTCTGGCGACCTTCTTTTCCTTGTTTACCTCAATCTTAACAGCTTCGTATTCGCCAGGACCGTAGCTGTAAAATCCCGCCCCCGCCTTCCTCCCCAGTTTGCCTTTTTTCACGAGATTAGTAAGTACGGAGGAAACCTTATATCTATCCTCTTTATTATATTTTTTATAGAGTCGATTCATTTCATCGACGATGACATCCAGACCGACGCTATCCGCCATACGCAGGATGCCGCGCGGATAATTCAATCCGAGCAGCACCGCGGTATCGATTTCATCACGGGTGGTGGCATCCATCTCAATGAGCTTGGCGGCTTCGTTGACCGCCGTCGCCAGCACCCTGATGGGGTCGAAGTCCACCCCAGCGTTCATCGGTAGCTCGTTAGTTTTACCGCCAGACCAGTCGTAATAGCCTTTGCCGGTTTTCTTGCCCCAGTTCTTCTCTTTAAATAGTTTGGTTAAAATCGGGGCGGGACCGTAGCTCTTGCCCATCGTCTCCCCGAAGTATTCCATGACATGGAACTGGGTATCGATAGAGCCGCCGCCTAGTGTGTCCTGCAGCTCCAGCATACCCATCGGCAAACCCAGCTTATATTTAATAGCAGAATCGACTTCGAAGGGACTCTTAACTTCCCCATTAGCTAATGCCCAGTCCGCTTCGTTGGACATGTTGCAGAAAATCCGGTTGGCGATGAATCCCGGCACGTCTTTGCACAGGACGACATCCCTTCCCATGGCTTTAGCGACTTTAGTTGCAATATCAATGGCTTCTTTGCTTGTTTTTTCGCCTTTGATTATTTCCAGCAGGGTCATGCGGCTGGGCGGATTAAAATAGTGCGTCCCCACGACCATCTCCGGTCGCTTGGCCGCCGTAGCCATCTCGGCGATGCTTAGTGAGGAAGTATTGGTAGCAAAAACGCAGTCCTTGGGGCATAGTGCCGTAATTTCTTTCAGGACATTCTTTTTCAAATCCATGATTTCTGGCACGGCCTCGATGACGATATCTGCATCCTTGACTGCTTCTTTCAGGTCGATAAGGAAGGTCATCTTGCTCATGTAGTCTTTCTTCGCCGCCTCGGTCAGCCTGCCTCGGCTTATCCGCTTATCATACATATCGAGGATAGTCTGTTTGCCTCTATCCAGGAATTTCTGCTCGATATCCCTGATTTTTACGTTGAATCCGGCTTCGGCGGCTAGAGCGCCTATCTGCGCCCCTATCGCCCCCGCCCCGATGACCGCGACATTCTTTATCTCTTTCATAGCAAGAAGCCCCCCTTACCAATTATAAATTCTTGTAATAAGATTATCTTATTTCTTCACCGGTTCGAAGGCGTAAAAGACTCTATCACAGATCTTGGTGTCTTTCTTCACTTCAACTGGATTGGCCGGCACGCTGAAGGTAACGAATTTTACCTCATCGCCCTCTTTGACCTCGCCCTCTTTAGCATGAATGATACGCCCGATGAGGTGTTTGAGGGCGGGATGGTCGAACGTGAGCCAGGCGATAATCAGCGGCGACTCGAAGCCGAGCGGCGCGCCTGCCTGCGTCTCGGTGATAGCTACCACTTTAGCCTTTTGGGGCAGCTCTACCCATTCTAGCTCTTCCGCCCAGCATTTGGGGCAGATTACCTGTGGCGGGAAGGTTATGTGCCCACATTTCTTACATTTAGTGGTGGTAAACTTTCCCGCTCTTAGATTATCGTAAAACGGGTAAATCCGGTTGAACTCCGGGGACTCTAAAGGCCACATATCCATTTCGCCAATATATACATTATTAAGGGCTGGCGTGCCCACTATTTCCGATTTCTGTAATTCAGTCATTTTCTTCTCCTTATGTAAAACTATCGTCTAGTTCTTATTTAACCGGCTCTCTGCCATAAACCACCACGGTATGCTGGGCGCAGGTGCCGCTCAAGTTGTGGGTTAGCCCAAACTTGGCGTCCTTTACCTGGTGAATCGCTCTACCCTGCAGTTGTTTACAGATTTCTATTGCCTGGCGAGCGCCGGAAGCCCCGAAGGGGTGCCCGTAAACGAGTAGTCCACCGTCAGTATTCGTGGGTATCTTGCCGTCGATTTTGATGGCGCCGGAGGCGACGAAAGCGCCGCCCTCGCCCTTTTTGCAGAAACCCAACTCTTCCAGCTCGATAATCTCGGAGATTGTAAAGCAGTCATGCGTTTGAGCCACGTCGATATCTTTAGACGTTAGCTGGGCGTTCTTGAAAGCCACTTCGCTCGCCTTTTTTAGGTGCGGCCATTCGGCCAAGGTTTCCCCGGGCCAGCCGGCGGACATACTGTGGGTGGCGTGTTGTCCTGTGCCACGCAGGTAGACCAACGGCCGGTTGGACATGGCTTTAGCTCGCTCTTCCGAGGCGATGATGACCGCCGAAGCCCCGTCGGATAGCGGACAGCAATCGTAGAGACCGAAGGGGTCGGCGATAAGCCTTGCTTCCAGGGCTTCTTTAATCGTCAGCGTTCTACCGCCGAAATGGGCGTTCGGACTATCCGTCCCGTAGGTATAGTTCGTCACCGATACGTGCGCCATCTGTTCCTTGGTCGTTCCGTAACGTTTCATGTGCATCCGGGCTATCATCGCGAAAAACGGCGGTGGTACGCCCAGTCCCATCGCGGAGTCCCAATCATGGTCGTTGACCGCCAGCTGCGTGTAGTTCGTCTCCCATCGTTGGGGCATATAGACCTTTTCCGCCCCCATTACTAACACCACTTCAGATATACCGCTTTCTACCAGCCCCTTGGCAACGATAATCGCCGAGTTGGAACCGGCGCAGAGCGTATCCAGCCGGATACAAATCGAGGTGGGCTTAAGACCTAATCGGTGCACGACCAGCGGGGCGGTGTTCAGCGCCGAGGAATGCCTGCCCGCCATCGTCGAGGCGATAATCAGTCCGTCAATATCCGTCGGCTTGAGTCCCGGAATATCGTTAGCGCAAGCTCTAGCAGCTTCCTGGACCATATCCAGAATATGCGCCTGCCGTACGCCGAATTTGCTCGTCCCCCCGCCGACGATGACAGCGTTCTTTTTCTGTGCCATAAAAAACCTCTCCTTTATTGGTGCCTTACTCTTTCCACCCAACACCATTTTCCTCTTTTATAATATCAGAAAATATAGCTATGCGTAAAGGATGGAAAGCATAGTATTCCGTTCTTGTTCGTTATATTAGCCCTAAGTTATTATTTGACGTGTAATGCGTAATACGACTAGAATAGAGATAGCATCATTCTGACAATTTCTATGGCAAAAACCCGAAAGGAGTTACGCATGGCTAAAGGCAAAGAAGATAAAGTACTTTCCACTTTGTGGTCAGCGGGCTGCGGCTCGCACGGCGGCTGCGGCTGTGAGATATTCGTAAAAGACGGTAAAGTCACCAGGATAGAGGGCGATAAAAATCACCCCTTCAATCAAGGACGACTATGCGCTAAAGGTCTGGCGGTATCGCAGTATATGTACCACCCCGACCGCGTCCTTTACCCCCTCAAGCGCACCGGCGAGCGGGGTGAAGGCAAATGGCAGCGCATCACCTGGGATGAAGCCTATGATACCATCGAGAAAAAGTTCAAGGATATCCGCACCAATTACGGCGCCGAATCCGTAATCTTCTGCCAGGGCACCGGTCGCGATATCGGCGGACCTATTACCTTTCTAATGTATGCCTACGGCAGCCCCAACTGGGTGCAGGTAGGTCTGGCCGGTCATGCTTGTTATACGCCGCGGTTAGGCGCGATGTTCGCCACCCATGGCCATTATTGCGTAGCGGACTGCTCCCAGTTCCTGGAAAAACGCTATGATTCCCCGGAATGGACACCCCCCAAGTACATTATCATTTGGGCGCAGAACCCCTCCGCCGGCTGTCACGACGGCTTCTATGGGCACTGGATTATCGACTGCATGAAACGGGGCACCAAATTGATCACCGTCGACCCCCGTTCCACCTGGTTCACCACCCGCTCGGAAGTCCATCTCCAGAACCGGCCCGGCACCGATGGCGCTATCGCCCTCGGTATGCTTAATGTAATTATCAACGAGGGTATTTATGATAAAAAGTTCGTCGAAAAATGGTGCTATGGCTTTGAAGAGCTGAAAAAGCGCGTCCAGGAATATCCGCCGGAAAAGGTGGCAGAAATTTCCTGGGTTCCCGCCGACCTCATCCGGAAAGCCGCCCGACTCTATGCCACGAACAAGCCATCCGCTATCCAATGGGGCGAGCCGGTGGACGCTCAACCGGCAGGCAGCGTCGTCGCCCAGGCAATAACCCTGCTCTGGTCTATCACCGGCAACATCGATAACCCCGGCGGCAACGTCATCGCCCGCAACTCTCATGGCGTCACCACCTATCCCTTCTCCTCCGCCGAGCTTACCGAGCTTTATGGCGCTGACCTGGTCAAGAGACTCAACGAAAAGAGAATCGGCGCCAATGACTATCCTATGATTAAGAACTTCCGCGGTTGGGTGCAGCCGGATGTGCTCATCGAGCAGATGGAGACCGGCAAACCCTATCCCGTTAAAGCCGCCTGGATACAGACCTCCAACATTATCGGCGGGCAAGCCGCCGACCCCAGGCGTCACTTAAATGCTATGAAAAAGCTCGATTTCATCGTTTGCATCGACCTTTTTCAGAATCCCACCACGATGGCGCTGGCGGATATCTTCCTCCCTGCCGTCAGCATCTGCGAGAAAGAGAGCTTCCGCTCCTGGTGGCAGCCCCTCGGTGTCTCCGTCAAAGCCATCCCGGAAATCGGCGAAGCTAAGTCCGACTGGGAAATTAATCTTGAGCTGGCTAAGAGATTAGCCACCACCCCCATCAAATACAACACCGTCAGAGAGCTTATCGACGACCGTTTGAAGGACGGGAACACCAACTTTGAAAAACTCAAGGCTAAGGGCGGCTGGGAGTTCCCGCCGAAGGGCGACCCCTCCCGACCTTATTACCGCTATGAAAAAGGACTGCTCCGTAAGGATGGCAAACCGGGCTTCGATACTCCAACCGGTAAGGTTGAGCTTTATTCCAAACGTTACGAGGAATGGGGTCTTGACCCGCTGCCGTATTACGAAGAACCTAAAGAAAGCCTCACCGCCACTCCTGATTTAGCCAAGAAATATCCCCTCATCCTCACGACGGGCCGCCGCTCACCGGTCTTTTTCCACTCCGAGCACCGCATGATTCCCTGGCTACGCGAGCTTGACCCCTTCCCGATTTGTGAAATTAATGATAAAACCGCTGCCTCACTCGGTATTGATGATGGCGATTGGGTAAATGTCGAAAATATGCACGGCAAAATCAAGGTGAAGGCTAAAGTTACTCCCACTGCCCCCGCTAATATCGTTACCGTACCGCACGGCTGGTGGCTGCCCGAGACCGATGGCAAAGCCCCCAATCTCTTTAGCACCTGGGACCATAATGTCAACAACCTGACGACCATGGGTAACCAGGGTAAATCCGGTTTCGGCGGGACGAATTATCGTTCTGGACTCTGCCGTGTCGTAAAAATCGAAGGTGGAAAGGAGTAGCCATGGCTCGTAATGGTTTGTTGATACAGTATGATTGGTGCACCGGCTGCCATGCCTGTGAGGTCGCCTGCAAGCAGGAACATAACTTCCCGGAAGGCATGGTGGGCATTAAGGTATATGAGCTTGTTTCTTCTGGTCCCGATAAGGTTTACGTGGACTTTGTTCCCGTCGCTACCCGTTTCTGCGATTTATGTGCCGATAGAACTAAGCGTGGCGAGCAGCCGGCTTGCGTGAAACACTGCCAGGCTACCTGTATAACTTACGGCACGGTAGCAGCGCTGGCTAAAGCGCAAGAAAAGCAACCCCGCTCTGCCCTCTTCGCCCCTAAATAAAAACCTGCTATTATAAAAAATAAAGAGCGAAGCGACATGGTATTAGCCAGTCGCTTCGCTCCCTTGTTTTCTCGAAACCATCCCGACGAAAGTCGGGATCCAGCGGTTGGGTTGGGTGGTTTGTTACTTGTTATTTGCTACTTGTTACTTATTCCCCTCTATCCAAACGGATTTTCTGCCGGGCTTTTATAACCAGCCAGTAAGCCGCGCGGCGCTTGCTGCAGTAGTTCTTCCATAGACCAGGGTTTATTGTCATACTTGGTTAGGTTGTTCGACAGTATTGACTCGGAATACATGCTGATAGTATTACCGCCTACCGAGAATATCGAGCCGCTTATTTTGGCGCCTGCATCGGAAGCCAGATAACAAACAAAAGGCGCGGCATAATCCGGCGTGGGGGTAAAATTGATGAAACTCTCGCCAAAAGCCATGCCTTCATTGACGAAAGGGATGTCCTCTTTAGCTACCGTCGATGGATACACATCCAGGTCATAGGCCGACCTCGTTTTAGCAAAAGGTGAAATGCAATTAGCGGTGATATTGTATTTCCACATTTCGATGGCTACCGCTTTTGTCAAACCGACAACGCCGGCATTGGCCGTGCAATATTCGGCGTGTTTGATAGTATCGCCCTGCCAGGCGCGGGAAGTTGCATTGATGATACGCCCCCATTTTTGCTCAATCATATACGGTACGGCATGACGCATGGTGTTAAAGTAACCCTTGGGTTTTGTCCGCGTGACTTTATCGAATAAATCTTCCGTCATCTTCTCAAAAGGACTGAATCCAAAGCCTCCGGCGATATTCACTAAAATATCAATCTTCCCGAAGCTATCAATAGCTGTTTTGATTAATTTACCGGCGGTCTCAAAATCAGCTATATCACCGAAGAAAGGTACGGCCTCGCCGCCCATTTTCTTTATGGTTTGCGCGGTAGTTTCTGCATCGCCGCTGATGGCGGCGGTTTCTTTTTCAAACCATTCCTTTTTCTTTTTATCGAGCTTTTTAATCTGGGCATCTGTCAACATCTGGCTGCCGGTCGAGCCTTTCTTGCGGTTGTTGGTGACTATTTTAGCCCCCTCCCCCGCCAGCGCGATGGCGATAGCCCGCCCTATCCCTTGCCCCGACCCAGTCACCACCGCTACCTTTCCCTTAAGTACATCACTCATTTCTTCTTTCCTTCCTTTCCGGTTCTCAATTCTTTTTTATTAAAATCGGCTATTTGTGTCTCCAGAGCCTTTTGTCTTATTGTCAGAGTAAGGTCGCTGCGAGTTTTTTCCAGCACTCCCCGCACCATATCCGTCGTCCGTCTTAGTCCGCCGGTCAGAGCATCGGGGAAGTCCATGGTCACCAGCATGCTGTAAATATCGTCCATGATAGTTAACAGCTCTTCTCCCCGCGAGAGGTCGCCCTGGCGCATACTGTCGAGCAGGTATCGCCTGATTTCCCCCACCGCCTCACCCATCCCATTAAGGTAAGCAGCGACATCCACGCCAAGCTCCTGCGACTTCGGGAGTTTCTTACCTGTTACCAGCGCCAGCGTGATACTCGCCTCGGCGAGCTCTTTTTGAGCGTCCCTCACCGCGCCGGTATTTGCTAGCTCAAGATATCCGGAAACGGCTTTTTCCGCTTCGACTAATACCTGCCGGGCAGACCTAATCTGTTTAGCTGCCTCGTTGAACTCTTGCCGGTGAACCGCACGTATCGCCGTGCTGCTGAAGCGGATGGAGTCCCGACAAAGCGGCAGCATCTTTTCCCGGGCTTCATCTTTCGCCGCTAGCTCTTTCCTAATTTCTTCTGCCATTGCATCCAGATTATTCACTTTTTCGTCCTTTTGATAATATTTACCAGTTCCCTAGTTGCTTTTTCAATATCTGCGGCGCCCATAATGGCGCTGATGATTGCGGCAGCGTCCGCGCCAGCTTTCATTACTTCACTTAAATTTTCCCGGTTTATCCCTCCGATAGCCACTATCGGCAAGTCCACCGCCTGCTTAATTTCCTCGATTCTCTTTACCCCCACAACCTGAGCCGACTCTTTAGTCTCCGTGGCGAATATCGCCCCTACCCCCAAGTAGTCCGCCCCATCTTCTTTAGCTTTAATAGCTTCGGCAACTGTACTCACCGAGCAGCCCAGTATCATGTCAATAGGCATTAATTTTCTTGCCTCAGCCACCGGCATGTCATCCTGTCCTACGTGCAGTCCATCGGCTCCAACAGCCAGGGCGACCTCCAGGCTATCATTAATGATAAAGAGTACGCCTTTTTTTAAACAAGTCTCTTTCAAATCTTTAGCGATGGCAAGGAATTCCTGGCTGCTACACTGTTTACACCGCAGTTGAATGATTTTTGCCCCACCTTTAATAATTTGTTCGGCGATTTTGGTAGGCTTATTTCCCTTCAGCCACTCCGTGTCGATAACGGCATAAAGTCCAGCTATCTGCGCCACTTTGTCTTTACGTAAAATCCTACCAGTTAACTCTTTTTCTATCGTGTAAAGCTCGAACCGCATTTTTCGATAGTTTTCTGTATTCAGGTTGAGTTCCGGGTTTTTCGCCATCTCTTCCAGAACTCTCAAGGATTCCTGCACTCGTTTGGCGTTAGCCGTGATTATCCCTGCAATATCCCGACTTTTCTCCTCGTCGTTAACATCCATGCTGCTTCCCACATCCCTTCCCGCATCCCGCGCCTGCAGCAGTCGTTTTTGCAGTTTCGTATCAACGACTATCGTTTTATGCCGTATGTTCTTCAGCTTTTGCGTTAAAGTGACATCGTTCAACGTCATCCGGGCGAACTCTTCAAGGATACGCAGCCCCTCGCCCAGCCGGTTAATATTCGCATCGATTATGCGTAGTTGGTCATTCGTCATTTTACTAAGTCTCGGTGGAATTCTAACATAGCTGTTCTGGACGGTAAAGCCAGAAGAATCCCTATCCCATTTGTTAATTTTAATTTGAGCTTTGTTTGGTTATTGTATCCCTCGGCTTCGCTCGGGACAGGTCTTGTATCTTGGTTATTTACCTCGCCCTCCCCTTTACCCCTCCACCGCATTCTCTATAATCTCGATACGCCTAACCTTGTTGTCCTCCCCCATTTGTATCGCCACGACGTCGATGCGCCAGGTTGACGGCAAGTCTTCGTGCTCCTGTCCGTAGCGTTCCGCTAGCGCACGTAACCGTTCCTTTTTCATTGACGTTATTGATTCTTCCGGACTGCCGAAACTCCAGCTTCGCTTCGTTCTAACCTCGATAAATACCAGCGTTTCTTCCTGTTTTGCTATTATGTCAACCTCGCCTTCGGGACAGCGGTAGTTCTTCTCCAGTATCACGTAGCCGTTTTTCCCGAGGAATTCGCCGGCTATTTTCTCACCAAGCGCGCCTGTTTCCCGTCTCCTCATGGTTGGTATCCTACCAGTTCGCCGACGGGACTGAATGACCGACGGTGCAAAGGACACGGCCCCTTTTCCCGTAAGCATTTAAGGTGCTCTTCTGTGCCGTACCCTTTATGTTCGGCGAAACCATACCCCGGATACTCTTTATCCATCTCCGTTACCAACCGGTCGCGCGTAACTTTAGCTATTATCGAAGCACAAGCGATGGAAAAACATAGACTGTCCCCATGCTTGATGCCTTTCTGCGGCAAAACAGATTCTGTCAGTTTCACGTAGTCGATAAGGAGATATTGCGGCTGTGGTTTAAGCTTTTCGATTGCCGCTATCATGGCTAGCCGCGTGGCTTTGGCAATGCCGAGTTCATCGATTATTTCGTTGGAGCGTGACCCTATGCCGTAAGATACGGACGCTTCGATAATATAACCATAGAGATATTCGCGCGTTTCTGGCTTGAGCTGTTTGCTATCCCGCACCTTGCTTTTCCACTTGGCTTTGATGTTTCCCGGCAGAATTACGGCGGCGGCTACCACCGGTCCCATTAAAGCCCCCCGCCCCACCTCGTCCACACCGGCGACATAGCGGTAACCCTGCTCTTGGAGCAGTTTTTCTTCGGCGAACGACGGTTTTTGCGACTTCATGGGAGTCCGTCCTTATTTTGGTAGTATCTTACTTACTCTCTGCCAGATAATATCGGCAATCTCATCCTTGCTTTTTAATGCGTCTATCACCAGCCAGCGTTTGGGTTCAGCCTTCGCCAGCCTTAAGTAACCTTCCCTCACACGACGATGGAAACTTAAATTCTCTGCCTCAAAACGGTCTGTCTTTTTTTCTTTATTTCTTTCAAATCCTTTTTCCACCGGCATATCCAGCAAAATCGTCAGGTCGGGCGATAAACCTTGCGTACCTATATTATTAGCGGCTTTGACCGTGACTAAATCCAACCCCCGCCCGTATCCCTGGTAAGCCGTCGTGGAATCAGCATACCTATCGCAGATGACAAGAGTGCCTTTTTTCAGGTTCGGCTTAATTACCTCCGTTACCAACTGCGTCCGCGATACGTTGAATAGCAGCAGTTCCGCCAGCGGTGATATGTTTATTTCTTGCGACCATTTGAGCAGGCGCGTTACCTTCTTGCCCAGCGCGGTGATGCCGGGCTCATGAATCAGCAGCGACGGCATCGCCAGTTTTTGCAGTCGACGGTAAAGTAGCTTCGACTGTGTGCTTTTGCCGCACCCCTCCCCACCCTCGAACGTAATGAAAAGAGACATTATCCCTTCCCCGATTTAAATTATCTCTGCCGCTCTTTAAATATTTTTACCCTGCGGTTGGGGTCCCGCCCCGTGCTGTTGGATTTAAGGTCGTTGCGCTGGGCTATTAAATGCTGCAGTCGGCGGATATAAGAGCCCTGTGGACTAAGCTCGACGGCTTCCCCGCCCTCGCTAACCTGCTCCGCCGCTTCTTCCGCCTCTGCCAGAGCTGACTGGAAATCGCCGGGTTTTTCGCCCTCTTTGGTGGCATATAACGTCCCCAGGAACTGCCTTATCTGCGGCGGTGAGTTGCCTCGCAAAACGTAAACCGGTATATGTTCGCCTTCCGCATCCCTAACCTTTTGCGGCCGCCGTCGGTAGTAATTTTTAGAGGTCACCAGTATCGTGGCATCGCGCAGGTTATCCACGATATCTACATTAATGTGCATCTCATGGCCAATCTGCAGTACCCTCGACCGGTTGACCCCGAAGAGATAGAGCTTGATAACTTTAGTCTCCTTCGCAGTCTTTTTGCTCTTTATTTCGGGAGCCTTTCCTGTCCTGGTTTTTTCTATTCGTACCTCGCCCTGCTCATCCAGCCAGCGTATCTCGGTGCTGGGCGGCGTATCGCGCAGCAGAGCATCCACCGCTTCGCCTACATCCGGGTGAATCGCCACTCTATCCCTTTCCTGTATTTCCACCACGATATCGAAGGTCGGTGGTGATTTTCGTTCCAGGATGGACTTTTGGGTGTGTCGCCGCCGCGCCTCTTCGTCTCCCAGCGTGACCGACTGTATTCCGCCGATAAGGTCGGCGAGCGTCGGGTTCATCATCAGGTTTTCCAGCGTATTGCCGTGCGCCGTGCCGACCAACTGCACACCTCTTTCGGCAATGGTTCTGGCTGCCATCGCTTCCAGCTCCGTTCCAATCTCATCGATGATGATAACCTCCGGCATGTGGTTTTCCACCGCCTCAATCATCACGGCGTGCTGTAGAGTTGGCGTGGTGACCTGCATGCGACGGGCGTGCCCAATAGCTGGATGCGGTATATCCCCGTCGCCGGCGATTTCATTAGACGTATCCACGATGATAACTCGCTTATTAGCGTCGTCCGCCAGCACCCGGGCGACCTCTCTTAACATGGTGGTCTTGCCTACCCCCGGCCTCCCCAATAAAAGCACGCTCTTGCCGGAATGTACTAAATCTTCAATTATCTTAATCGTCCCGAAGACCGCCCGCCCCACCCGGCAGGTCAGCCCTACGATGCTTCCGCTCCGGTTACGTATCGCCGAAATGCGGTGTAGTGTCCGCTCGATGCCGGCGCGGTTGTCATCGCCGAACTTGCCCACGCGCGCGACCACATAGTCGATATCCGCTTCCTCGACCTCTCTATTTTCGAGCGCTACTTCCCTCTTAGGGAAACGCGCCTCCGGCTGACGCCCGAGGTCCAGCACCACCTCCAGCAGGTCTCTGATATCCTTCTGCTTAAGCAAAGGAGTTTTTATATATGGCGGGAAAATATCTAGCAGGGCATCCAGGTCGTCGGTTATTACCTTTTCCACAATCCTCTCCACACTCAATTAGTTTCGTTTACCTGCGGCTATATCCAAGAAATACTGATGAAATCTTAAGTCATCCGTGAGCTCCGGATGAAAAGCCGTCGCCAGCAGCTTGCCTTGCTTGACAGCGACAGCGGTATTGTCTTTTAGGCTTGCCAAGACCTCCACGTCCTTGGCATAACTCTCGATTATGGGCGCGCGGATAAACACGGCAGGGAAAGGCGCTTTCCCCAGTGCCGGTATCTTTAGCTCCGTCTCGAAGCTATCCACCTGCCGCCCGAAGGCATTGCGCTTGACCGTGATATCCATCAAGCCGAGCGAAGCCGTGCTGTTGCCAGATATCTGCTTGGCCATCAAAATCATGCCGGCGCAGGTGCCGAATATCGGCATGCCGCTGTTGGCTAAAGAGATAATTTGCTGCACCAAGCTATAAGCATCCATCAGCTTGCTGATGGTAGTGCTTTCGCCTCCGGGAAGAATCAGCCCGTCCACCCCCTTTAGTTCCCCGGGTAAACGGACGGGCACAGCTTCGATATCCAGTTTGTTTAACGCTTTTATATGCTCGGCGAAGGCTCCCTGCGATGCAAGGACACCTATTTTCATATTACCAGCCTCTTTTAGCGAGCAGTTCTGATTCGGGTATCTGCTTGATTTCCAGTCCAGGCATAGCCTCGCCGAGCTTTTTGGATACCTCGGCGATAATAGCCGGGTCTTTGTAGTGGGTGGTGGCTTTAACGATGGCTTTCGCCCTGGCGGACGGATTGCTCGACTTAAATATCCCCGAGCCAACGAATACCCCCTCCGCGCCGAGCTGCATCATTAAAGCCGCGTCCGCGGGGGTCGCTATCCCACCCGCTGCGAAGTTCACCACCGGCAGCTTGCCTGTATTATGTACTTCAAGCACTAGCTCGAAAGGCGCGCCAAGCTCTTTGGCTTCCTTCATAAGCTCTTCCTGCGGGGTACTAACCAATTTGCGGATGCCGTCCATCACGGCTCTCATGTGCCGCACCGCCTCGACGATATTGCCGGTGCCGGCTTCGCCCTTTGTTCTAATCATCGCCGCCCCCTCGCCGATGCGCCTCAATGCCTCCCCCAGGTCGCGGCAGCCGCAAACGAAAGGCACTTTAAAATCGTGCTTCCACACATGGTGGTTCTCGTCCGCCGGCGTCAATACCTCCGACTCGTCGATATAGTCCACCCCCATCGCCTCCAATACCTGTGCCTCGACGAAATGCCCGATACGGCATTTAGCCATGACCGGTATCGAGACCGCCTTCATAATCGCCTCGATAACGGTGGGGTCGGACATGCGTGCTACCCCACCCGCCGCCCGGATATCCGCCGGCACTCGTTCCAACGCCATCACGGCGCAGGCGCCAGCGTCCTCGGCAATTTTTGCATGTTCCGGAGTGACGACATCCATAATAACGCCGCCCTTAAGCATCTGGGCCAGCCCTGTTTTTACCTTCCACGTCCCTTTTTCCATATCCGCCTCCTCTGGTCGAGAATCGATATTCTAATTCTACTACGGTTGTTGTGGCTTAGCAACAGAATCATATTAACAACTCAATTTTAAAAAAATGCTATAATATCTCATAATATAAGGAAACAGCTATGCCGGATACCAAAATTCGTCATATAACCATACCGGGTCTTCGCCTTCACCTAAGAAGGGGTGAACCCGATATGCTCTGGGAAAACGGGCAAGACCTTATTCTTTTAAATCACACGGCCGCCGAATTCGTCGAGGCTTTCATCGAGGTCATGTCCCATCACCACGATGAGTTGGACATTGGCTCATTTAAACAAGAGATTGCCACCCTCATGAACCGGCGCTATCCGCAAGTGCCTACCGATGTCCTAATTAAAGACTTCGATGCTATCTATGGCTCGCTGCTGCAAATCAGCCAAGGCAGCTGTCCTGCCGTGGAGATGAATCTCGAGCCTCGCGCCACCGACCCTAAACTCTGGACGGCTCCGCCGCGCCTGGACCTGGCTTTAACCTATCGCTGTAATAACAATTGCTATTTTTGTTACACCGGCGGCCCCCATAAGGTTAAGGAGTTAAAAACGGCGGACTGGAAGAAGATTATTGAGAAAATATGGGCCAATGGCATCCCCCAGATTGTTTTTACCGGCGGCGAACCCACGTTAAGAGACGACCTCGTGGAGCTTATTGAGCACTCTAAGGAGTTTGTCACCGGCTTGGTTACCAATGGCCGTAAGCTGGCTTCGCTGGCGAAAGCACTAAATCGCGCGGAGCTGGACTATGTTCAGATTAGCCTGGAATCCCACCTGGCGGAAGTCCATGACAAAATGGTCGGCGTACCGGGCGCCTGGCAAGAGACCCGTGATGGTATTGAAGCAGCTCTGAAAAATGATTTATCTATCGTCACCAATACCACACTGACGCAAGATAACCTCACGCTCTTCCCGGATTTGATTAAATACGGCGCCGCCCTCGGCTTGAAGATGATGGCCTGCAATACCCTCATTTGCAGCGGACGCGGAACCTGCAGCAAGAAGGATTCTGGCATCTCTATGGAAGAGTTGAAGAGCGTCCTGTCTAAAGCTGTAGCGGTGGCTCAAGAGGTCGGCATTAAGCTGGAATGGTACACCCCCACCTGTTATAAGCAGTTCAACCCACTGGATTTCGGTTTTGGTCCCAAGGCTTGTTCCGCCGCTCAATATAATATGACTATCGAGCCGGATGGCTCGGTTATACCCTGCCAGTCCTGGTTCAAAGATAAACTGGGTAACATTCTCAAAAAACCGTGGTCGGATATCTGGAATCACCCGGTGGCAGTTGGTTTCCGTAATAAAACGTATTCAAAAAATAAGAAGGAATGCGTCGGATGCGAATATCTAGCTCAATGCTGTGGCGGCTGTCCCTTGGAATATTAATCCTGGTTTTTCTGCTTATGGCGGTCACGCCCGTTTTTGCCGATACGGGTACTTACCGGATAACCGACTATACTGTTAGACTTGAGCCACAGAGCGATGGCCAGGTCAGGATTACCGTTACACAGCAATGGCAGGTTACTGGCGGTGATATCCCCTGGGTAACCGTTGGCTTACCGAACAGCTATTTCTCGGTCGAAGACTATAGCGGCGCGGTTTCCAAGGTATCTCCGGCTAATGATAGTAGCTTTTCCGGAGTTAGAATCGACCTTGATAAAGACTATACTGCCGGGCAGACCTTCGAAATTAACTTCACGGTCCTGCAACAGAACCTGCTGGAACGCTTGACCGAGGAAAAGAAATGGCGTATCAGCTATACCCCCGGCTGGTACGATAGAGCGGCTATCGACCATTTACGTATCGACATGGTGTCTCCCATCGACTACCAGTCATATTCTTTGTTGAGTCCGACGCCGACCACAGTAAACGGCAATGTCCTTACCTGGAAGCACCTTAACCTATCGCCAGGCGGCCGTTTCAACATTACCATGGAATCCTCCGACGGCGGTTTTTTGGCGGAAAGCGTGCCCGTTGGTACTTCTACCGGCGGGGGCTTGAGCTCGTCCTTTTATATCGCCATCGTAGTTGTTGTGGTGGTTGGTTTGCTCATCTTCTGGAGTATACGACAGAACCGAAAGGCAAGAGATGCCCGGATTAAAGAGCAAGCTCTCTCCATTGAAGAGGAAATGGCTAAAGATAAAAATAAAAAAGCCGAAGTTGAAAAAGGCTTTGAAGAATACGTCGAGAAAAAAGACATCCGTCCGGATGAACAGGGTAGGTATTACGACCGTTCTTATGGCAACTATGTTACACCAGCTATCTGGTATGCGATTATCGCCACCCAGATGAATCAGCAACGATATAACGCTATACCCCGTTCGGGCTGTGTCTCGTCTTGTGCCTGCGCCTGTGTCTCCTGCGCCTGCGCCTGTGCTTGTGCGTGTGCCGGGGGTGGCGCCGCCGGCTGCTCCCGTAAAACCCTCCATCGCTGCCGTCAATGTCAACTTGCTTCTAACGTAAATAGAAATTAGGAGACTCATCACTAATGCCAGTAACAGATATCGTAACTTTTATCTTAATCGTCCTCGCCCTGGTGGCGGCGCTTTATCTTCTCCATCGGAGTGAGGTCAAGACCAAGAACAAATATAAGCTGGTCGCCTATAACCTTCTGGAAGAAAAAAACCCCGACCCGGAAAAGGTTAAAGAAACGATTAAATTCCTACATATTTACGGGGGACGTTTCCGTCGGGACCATGAGTTCGGGCAGCTCCAGATACTCTTGACCGATTTGCTGAATGAAACTGAAAATCCCGGCAAACCCGACCGACAGCTTAAGAAATAACCGGCCTCTTTTCCGGCATTCCGGGCCGGCGCGGGTATAAAGCAGGCGTGGACTTTACCTTATCGATGATTATCAGCCATCGATTATCATTAAGTTCCTTTAGCTTCACCAGCCTCACTTCCCGTAAACTCCCGCCCATCAGCGTGATGGCTTTCTCCGCCTGCTCAACCTCGCCTTTGATATCACCCTTTTTTTGCACAATGCTCTTGCCGCCGATATTGCAAAAAGGCAGCAGCAACTCCGCCAGCGCCGGTAGAGTCGCCACCGCCCGCGCTAAAACAACATCATACTTTTCTCTATGTTGCACATCATGGGCGGCTGTCTCGGCTCTTTCGGCAACGATTTCTACATTTTTTAAATCTAGTTTTTCTATCAGATGTTCCAGAAATTTCGTCTTCTTAATGGTAGCTTCCAGCAAGGTCAGCTTTATATCCAGAAAAACTATCTTTAGGGGTATGCCCGGCAGCCCAGCCCCCGTCCCCACATCAATCACTTTCAGATTTTCCCCGTTATTTTTAAAGTCGATTGCTTCCGCCACCGTCAGCGAATCGAGGAAATGCTTGATTTGTGCATCCTCGTAGTCGGTAATACTGGTGAGATTGATACGTTTATTCCACGCGATAAGCTCATGGTAATAAACCTCGAATTGCTCAATTTGTAAAGGAGTCAGGTTTATCCCTAGCTCCTCGGCGCTGGACTTCAGCTTTTCCATCATGCATATATTGTACCTATTAAATCATCGTTATGCCACACTGATAACTGAAAACTGTTAACCATTATTCTCTCTTAACATAAGCATTTGCCCTTACCTACCTAGGTATGCTATACTATATAAAGACTTGAATCTCCTGATTCTTGTGATTAATATACTATGGGAGGTTAACTAAATTGCCAGATTCTGCAACTATCAAACAGCTCCTCGAAGCCGGAGCCCACTTCGGTCATCAGACGGGTCGTTGGCACCCGCGGATGAAAAGCTACATCTTCACCAAGCGTAACGGCATCCATATCATTGACCTGGAAAAGACGGCGGTTATGCTCGATAAAGCCTGTGCCTTCATCCGCGAAATTGTAGCCCAGGGAGAGACGATTCTCTTTGTCGGCACTAAAAAGCAGGCGCAGGAATCCATCGAGGAAGAAGCCAAGCGCTGCGGCATGTACTTTGTCAACCAGCGCTGGCTGGGCGGTATGCTCACCAACTTCGCTACTATACAGGCACGCGTCGACCAGCTAGTAAGATTGGAAGACCAAAATGCCAAAGGTGAACTCGGCAGACTTTCTAAGAAAGAAGCCGGTAAAATAACCGAGAAGATTGCCCATCTCAACAGACAGATGGGCGGCTTTAAAGAGATGACTCGCCTACCGGGCGCCCTTTTCATCGTCGACCCCACTAAAGAAAAGATAGCCCTGGCTGAAGCCAAGCGTATGAGTATACCGGTCATTGCTATCGTTGATACCAACTGCAACCCGGATGAAATCGACCATCCTATCCCCGCTAATGACGATGCCATACGGGCTGTCAAGCTTATTTGCAGCAAAATTGCCGATGCGGTTATCGAAGGCAAGGCAGGTGTAGCTACCACCGTGCCTACCGAAGTTGTAGAGGCGAAAGCCGAGGCTGAAGCCGAAGCCGAAACTGCTACTACCGTTATGTCTGATCCTGAACCGCTTGTTTTTCCACCGGATGAGGATTAAGGAGGAATATTCTTGGAAATTACTACCGAGAAAATAAAATCGCTTCGCAAAAAATCTGGCGCCGGCATTATGGATTGTCGCAGCGCGCTGATGGGCTGTGATGGCGATATCGATAAAGCACTGAAAATTCTAAAAGAAAAGGGCCTTCTCAAAGCCCAGAAAAAAGCCGAAAGAACCACCGGAGCCGGACTCGTCGAAGCCTATATCCATACCGCCGGCCGTATCGGGGCTTTAGTTGAGGTCAACTGCGAGACGGATTTCGTCGCCCGCACCGATGAATTCAAAGACCTGGCGCACTGCCTGGCGATGCAGGTGGCGGCGATGAATCCGCAATATATATCAGAAAAAAACATACCTAAAAAAGACAAAAAGGTTGTTGCGGCCGAAGCCTGTTTATTGCTCCAGCCTTATATCAAAGACCCAACCAAAACAATCACCGATATTATCACCGAGACTATCGCCAAAACCGGAGAAAACATTCGAGTAAGCCGATTTATCAGATACGAATTAGGCGGTTAGATATCGAAGATGCCTGAAGCCAAGTATAAGAGGGTGCTACTCAAACTAAGCGGCGAGGCTTTACGCGGCAAAAGCAGTTACAGTATTGATAATCCCACTTTAAACAAAATTGCGCTTCAGATAAAAGAGGTTACGGCTTTAGGTGTCGGCGTCGCTATCGTCGTTGGCGGCGGCAACATCTGGCGAGGCACTCAAGCCGAAGCCGACGGCATGGACCGGGTTACAGCAGACTACGCCGGCATGCTCGCTACCGTAATCAATGCCCTCGCCCTGCAGGATGTTTTAGAAAAAAATGGTGTTATTACCAGAACACAATCCGCCCTGGATATCAAGCAAATAGCCGAACCCTATATCCGGCGAAAAGCCATCCACCACCTCGAAGAAGGCCGGGTAGTCATTTTTGCCGGCGGCACAGGTAATCCCTACATGACCGCCGATACTGCCGGTGCCTTACGTGCTATTGAAATAAATGCCGAAGTCCTCCTGATGACGAAAAACGGCGTTGAAGGCATCTACACTGACGACCCTCGCCATAATCCCAAAGCCAAAAAAATAGATAAAATCTCCCACCTCGAAGCATTAAGTATGCGTCTTAAAGTTATGGATACAACGGCTTTATCCCTCTGCCTGGATAATAAACTGCCCATCATCGTCTTTAACCCGGAGTCTAAGGATGGCATTATTAAAGCCGTTCTCGGCAAACCTATAGGTACTCTGGTGACAAGCGAGGGTTAGATATGGTTAATGAAGTATTAAGAAGTATCGAAGAAAAGATGAAAAATTCGATAAAGACCTTCCGCTCTGACTTATCGACCATCCGCACAGGTCACGCATCTCCGGCACTTGTGGAGCATATACGCGTGGAGTACGCCGGTGTACCGATGCCGCTAAACCAGCTGGCAGGCATCTCCGCCCCGGAAGCCGGTCTGCTGGTCATCCAGCCCTGGGATAAAAACAGCCTGCGGGATATTGAAAAAGCCATTTCCAAATCGGAACTAGGTTTAAATCCTTCCAACGATGGCAACATCATCCGGATAGCTATCCCTCCTTTGAGCGAAGAGCGCCGGCAGGAGCTAATCAAAGTTGTGCACCACCGAACCGAAGAGCGCCGTATTGTTATCCGTAATCTGCGGCATGAGGCTTTGAATGAGCTCAAGAAAATGGAAAAAGATAAAGTGACATCCCAGGATGAACAAAAGCGCGCGCAAGACCAGCTTCAAAAGCTTACTGATTTCTACATCATGGAAGCAGAAAAGGCTAGTAAAAGTAAAGAGCAAGAGCTCATGGAAGTATAATCCAGTTGATTTACATCTACGTGAGCTAAAAATCAAGCAGAGCTAGTATTCTATCAAAGATTATTAAAATTAGGCTTTTCTTTTACAGGGAGAATTTTGAAAGAAAATACCGCCGCTACTTCTTCAATACCACCTCTGCCCCGCCATTTAGCCTTTATCATGGATGGCAACGGTAGATGGGCCGAGCAGCGAGGGCTATCAAGACTTGACGGGCACCGGGCGGGCGTAAAGAACATACGCTCAATTATTAAGTATTTACATGCCAAGGAAATAAAATACGTAACGCTCTACGCCTTTTCTACCGAGAACTGGCGACGCCCCGAAGATGAAGTAAACGGTCTCTTTCATATCCTCGAAGAAATTATCTATAAAGAGTCCCAAGAGCTGCATAAAAACGGTGTCAGAATCCATCACATCGGCAGTATGGAAGGACTATCTCCCAAGCTGCAGGAGTCCATCAAAGATGCCATGAAGCTTACTATGAATAATACCAGCATGAATCTCGGTATCGCGTTAAACTATGGCGGACGTTCGGAAATCCTGGATGCTATCCGAAAAATAATCGCCAAAGGTTTGCCGCCGGAAGAGCTGGACGAAGCCACGTTTAGAAAATACCTTTATGCGGCGGATTTCCCCGACGTCGATATGGTGATACGCACCGGCGGAGAGATGCGCATCAGCAATCTCCTGATATGGCAGACAGCCTATAGCGAGTACTACTTCACGCCGGTTCTCTGGCCTGATTTTGATAAAGAGGAGCTGGAGAAAGCCTTGCTGGCTTATAGCCAACGAAAAAGACGCTTCGGCGGTCTACAGCCAAAAGTAGCATGCTCAAAAAAAGAGTTATAACCGCGCTTTGGGGCATCCCTCTTCTCGTTATCGCCGTGTGGTTTGACAAGCCATTGCCGTGGTTTATCATCCTGGCGGCCGTATATGGTATCCCCGCCGTCTTCGAGTTTTACCGGATGACGGGCGTCTCTAAAACAGTGCCGCTTGCCATTTTTGGCATGGTCTGGACTTTACTGTTCATCATTCGTCCCTACTTTCCGGATGAGATGCCGCTTCATCTGCTACTGGTATCGGCGGTAGCTCTTTCTTTAATAATGCTGGTCTTTCTGCCGAAGAAGGAAGGTCTCTTTTCCAACTGGGCGTGGATGTTAGGGGGAACGCTTTATATCGGCTGGCTGTTGAGCTATCTGGTAGGGCTAAGACTGGAGCCAGGGACACCCTCTTTTCCCGATGCCGGCCGTGACTTTGTCTTGCTGGCATTATTCGCCACCTTCGGCTCGGATACGGCGGCGTACTTTATCGGTAAGTCTTTTGGTAAGCACAAGCTGGCGCCGCAGGTAAGTCCTGGCAAAACGTGGGAGGGGGCGGTAGCAGGGTTACTCGGTTCCGTCATTATCAGCCTGCTTTTTACACTGAACGCGCCGTGGCAGGTGCCTTTAAGCTGGTGGCAGGCTATTCTACTGGGCTTGGCAATAAGCATCTTCGGGCAGGCGGGGGATTTAGTCGAGTCGCTGTTGAAACGAAGCTGCAAGGTAAAGGACTCCGGCAGCTTAATGCCGGGGCACGGCGGCCTGCTCGACCGGATGGATAGTGTGGTGTTTGCCGGAGTGGTGGTGTACCTTTTCTATATATATGTGGTGGTATAGGGAGTGATGTAAAATCTCCCTTAATCCCTTCAGGGAGAACCTTCAGGGTGAACCCTCCTTTATAAGGAGGGAAACGGGTAAAGGGGAGGAAATAATTACTTCTCCCTTTATAAAAGGGAGATTGAGAGGGATTTTGTTAAACACCTTAATCTCACATGCTTGACACACTTCCCGTGTCATGATAAATAGTATGTCAATCGCTAGAAATTGATAAATTTGGTAGCAATGAAAACAACTATAAAACCGACGAGGCTAACACCGAAAGCTACAGCTGGTGAAGTTTCATCATGAGCCTCTGGTAAAAGGTCACTAGCTCCCAGATAAAGAAATCCTCCGGCAAAGAACGGAAGCAGATAAACTAAATATTGGTCAAAAAAGGTTACAAAAAGGGACAGAGTAGCTCCCAGCACTGGAGCTATGGCATCTAATAACAACATTCTCATTGACGATTTAAGCGAATTACCAGAATTTAGCATCACAGTAACAATGTTCATACCATCGGGAAAGTCATGAAAGATGACAGCCAGAGCTACTAGAATTCCTATCTGAAAATCGAAATGAAAGCCAATCCCGATAGCGAAGCCATCGGTGAAACTGTGGAGAGCAAGTTCACTCGCGCCGTAAATGCCTCCTGTAGAATGGCGTACATATTTCCAGCCGTCACCCGAGCGGATTTTTTTTACCGATAACAGCCGTTCAAGCATGTAAAGGAAGACAAAACCCAGCCCTGTCATATACAGTACATCCTGTATCGGTGTACCTAGATTGTCAGCTAGTTTCAAGCTGGTAGGTATAAGTTGAAATAACGATACGGCGATTAAGACGCCGGCTGAAAAAGCGGCAATGATTCCAAATTTGTTTCTATTCCTGGCAGCGACATAGCCACCCAGTAAAGTAGCGAGAAAGGTTATAAAACTTAATATTATTGGATATGGACTCATGTATTCTACTTTTTAACTTTTCCTGATTAAATAATAATATACTCAATCAACACATTATAGATATTAACATCGAAAGAGCCAGCGTGACAAATTGTGTTGATTAACGATTTATTTCGCGCTTCTCTTGACAAACCTTTTATATCATGCTAATCTGGTTAGTATCTAAATTATGTAAAGGCTGTGAACAGGAGTAGTAAGCTCTAAAGCGGGGCTGAAGAGAGTCGGGTTAGGTGGGAGCCGACGCCAGCGCCGGGGCTGAATGGGCCTGGGAGCCGCAAGTTGAGGGGCCCCGATTTGCATCGGGGTCTGTAGACTTTGCCGCAGGGGCAGCGTTAAAACAGCCCGGGGTATCGTTTGAAAACTGTACCCGCAGAGATATTCCTCGACAAGTTCAGGACTTGTCCCGAGCGAAGCCGAGGGATAACGAGGGTGGCACCGCGGAACTATTAGCCTCCGCCCCTTTTGGGGACGGGGGCTTTTTTATTTACCCCGAGCGTAGTCGAGGGGTTTGCCCCGAGCGTAGTCGAGGGGTTTGCCCCGAGCGTAGTCGAGGGGTTTGCCCCGAGTTTATCGAAGGAGCTTGCCCTGAGCGTAGTCGAAGGGAAAAAATGTATAAACCAACATTGGAAGAAGCAAAAAAGCTAAAAAGTAAAGGTAACCTGCTACCGGTCTACCGGGAAATCAATGCCGACCTGGAGACGCCGGTATCGGCTTACCTGAAAATAGCGCGGGGTAACTACTCCTTCCTGCTGGAGAGCGTGGAGGGGGGCGAAAGACTGGCGCGCTATAGTTTTCTGGGGACAGAGCCGGCGAAGGTTTTAACGACTGACAGCAATACGTCCGACCCTTTATTAGTAATCGAGCAAGAATTCAATAAATACCAGCCTATACCCGTTGATGGGCTACCACGGTTTCACGGGGGGATGGTGGGGTACTTGAGCTACGAGGTGTCGCGATATTTTGAAAAATTACCGTCGCCTGATGCCGACCCGCTAAAGCTGCCGGAGGCCAAGCTGATGCTAGCGGATACGCTCCTTATCTTCGACCACTTGACGCATAAGATTAAAGTGGTAACGCACGCGCATATCGATGGAAATATCGAGAAAAGCTATCAACAGGCAATCGATAAAATCGATAGTCTCGTGGCAAGGCTCAAGCAGCCAGTAGCAGAAGTAAAAATTATATTGTCAGGGGGTAAAGCCCTTCGACCCTCCTACGCCAAAGCTACGGAGGGCAAGCAAGCTCAGGGTAAAGTGACGTCCAACCTTTCACAGTCGCAATATGAAGTCATCGTTACGAAAATGAAGCAACATATCTACGACGGCGATATCATCCAGGGGGTGCCGTCGTTAAGACTGGCGCAGGCAACGAAAGCCAGTCCGTTCGCTATCTACCGGGCGCTAAGGTCGATAAACCCCTCCCCTTATATGTATTTCTTGCATCTCGATGACGTCTACATTGTAGGAGCGTCGCCGGAGCTATTGGTGAGAGTAGAGGACGGCATTGTCTCGAACCACCCCATCGCGGGGACGCGGCCGCGGGGCAAGGATAACGGAGAAGACAAGGAGCTGGAAAGAGAGCTTAAAACCGACGAAAAGGAACGCGCCGAGCACGTTATGTTGGTAGACCTGGCGCGCAATGACGTGGGGCGCATCAGCGAGCCAGGCACAGTACAGGTAACGCAGTTCATGGACATCGAGCGTTACTCGCATGTCATGCATCTGGTGTCGCACGTGCAGGGAAAATTGAGGGAGGGGCTAACACAATACGACGCTTTAAGAGCTTGTTTCCCGGCGGGGACGGTCTCCGGTGCGCCCAAGATACGCGCTATGGAAATCATCGCCGAGCTGGAGCCGGATAAGCGGGGACCTTACGCCGGGGCGGTGGGCTACTTCGATTTCAGTGGGAACATCGATACCGCCATCGCCATCCGCACCATCGTCATCAAAAACGGCACGGCTTACGTGCAGGCGGGGGCGGGTATCGTGGCGGACAGCGTGCCGGCTAACGAATACCGCGAGTGCCTTAACAAAATGCAGGCGATGCTCTCGGCGATAAAACAGGCGGAGGCTAGCTAATGCTTTTGTTGATAGATAACTACGATAGCTTCACTTACAACCTCTACCAGTACTTGAGCGAGCTGGGGGAGGAGGTCAAGGTGGCGCGTAACGATAAAATAACGCTCGAGGAGATTGAGAAGCTAAAGCCGGAAAGAATCGTCATCTCGCCGGGTCCTGGCCGACCAGAGGACGCCGGCATCTCTAACGAGGTGATTTTGCGCTTCGGGGGGAGGGTGCCGATTCTGGGGGTTTGCCTGGGTCACCAGTGCATCGGGCAGACTTACGGGGGTAAGGTGGGTCACGCGGGGGAGATAAAGCACGGCAAGACCTCCCTGATACAGCACGACGAGAAGGGGATTTTCAAAGGAATAAAAAATCCTTTCCCGGCGGTACGATATCACTCGCTGGCGGTAAAGCGGGAGGGTCTGCCGGACTGCCTCGACATCAGCGCCGTGACGGAGAACAAGATTATCATGGGCTTGCGTCACCGTAAGTTTGCGGTGGAGGGGGTGCAGTTCCACCCGGAAAGCATTATGACGAATGTGGGGAAGGATATTTTAAAGAACTTTTTAAATTTTTAGTGTAGGGGGTGTCTAAGAGGGGCGAAGCCCCTCTTCCCTAAAATATTCCCCCTTCCTTTGGCAAAGGAAGGGGTTCACCCTGAAGGTTCTCCCTGAAGGGGGACAGGGGGATGGATTATTAAGTGGGAAAAAGGGGACTGGATTCCCGCCTGCGCGGGAATGACATTGTAGTCAGGGCAAAGACAGAGATTGCCACGTCCTTCTGCGGAAGGATTCGCAATGACAGTTGGGGAGAAGGTTAAAATGATTAAAGAAGCGATAGGCACACTGGTGGCGGGGAAGGACTTAAACTACGAAGAGGCGTATTTCGTAATGGGGGAGATAATGGGCGGGGAGGCGACGCCAGCACAGATAAGCGCTTTCCTGACCGCCCTGCGCTTAAAAGGTGAGACCGCCGACGAAATCGCCGGGTTGGCGAGCTGTATGCGGTCGAAAGCCACACCGGTGCATGTAAAGGGTCCGGCTATCGATATCGTGGGGACGGGTGGAGACGGAACGGGAACCTTTAATATCTCTACCGCGGCGGCGTTCGTGGTGGCGGGGGCGGGGCTTAAAGTTGCCAAGCACGGCAACCGCGCCATGTCCAGTCAGTGCGGGAGCGCGGATATCCTGGAGGCGCTGGGGGTGAAGATAGACTTAAGCGCGGAAAGCGTGGCGGAATGCATCGAAAATACGGGCATCGGGTTCATGTTCGCCCAGGTATTCCATCCGGCGATGAAGCACGCCGCGCCGGTACGTAAAGAGATAGGCATACGCACCGTGTTCAACATCCTAGGTCCCTTGACCAATCCGGCGCAGGTCGAACACATACTACTCGGCGTGCCGAGCGAAGAGGTCGGCAAAAAGATAGCCGCCGTCCTGCATCGGCTGGGCATCAAGCACGGGCTAGTCGTGTATGGCAAGGACGGACTGGACGAAATTTCGATAAGCGGAAAATCGGTGATATGGGACGTCACCAAAGAAAAACTATCGTCCCCGTACGAAGTGTCGCCCAAGGACTTCGGCTTTAATAAAGCGGATATTAAAGAGATTAAGGGCGGCACGCCGCAGGAAAACGCGGCAACATTAACCCGCATCCTGGACGGCGAGAAGAGCGCTCTACGCGATATGGTGGTGATGAACGCCGCTGCCGGACTCATCGCCGGGGACGTAACCACCGATTTGAAACAGGGTGTCAAGCTGGCTCAAGAAGCTATCGACAGCGGCAAGGCCAAAGAAAAACTCGAAAGGCTGGCGACATTAAGTCGAAATCTAAAATAATATGGCTAAGACAATACTCGAAAAAATAGTGGCGGATAAAAAGGAGGAGGTAAAGCTGGCAAAACGCCAGATGCCCCTTGCCGTCCTCAAGGAGCGCATCGCCCAGCAAAAACCGCTTAACTTCGCGGGGGCGCTGCGGGGCAATGGCGTAAAGCTCATCGCCGAGGTTAAGAAAGCATCGCCTTCCAGGGGAGTGCTGTGTCCGGACTTCAAGCCGGTGGAGCTAGCTCAGACGTACGCCAAAAACGGCGCCGCGGCAATATCGGTGCTGACGGAGGAAAAACACTTCCAGGGGAGTCTGGAATATTTAACGGCAATAAGAGAAAGGGTAAGCATCCCGCTATTAAGAAAGGACTTTATCTTCGACGAATATCAGATTTATGAGTCCGCCGCCTACGGTGCCGATGCTATATTGCTGATAGCAGCGATACTGAAGAAAGAAACTCTCGAAACATTTTTAAAGTTGGCAGAAAGTCTCAAGCTGGACTACCTGGTGGAAGTGCATAACGAGGAGGAGCTATTTAAGGCGATGTTGGCGGGCGCTAAGATAATCGGCGTCAATAATCGAGATTTGAATACATTTAAAGTGGATACCAACACCACGCGCCGCTTGAGAATGCTGATACCATCGGAAAACATCGTCGTCAGCGAGAGCGGCATCAACAGCCCCGACGATATGAAGAAAATGAAGGAATGTAAGGTCAACGCTGTGCTGGTGGGCGAGGCGCTGGTAACGGCTAAAGACATACCCGCCAAGATGAAGGAACTGCTGGGATGACCTATATAAAAATCTGCGGTATTAAAAGTGAAGACGTCGCGCTAGTAACTGCCGAGGCGGGGGCGGACTTTATCGGGCTGGTGTTTGCGTCCAGTCCGCGGCATGTTACGCCCGACCTTGCCGCCAAGATAACCGCAGCGCTAAAGAAAAATAAAACGAAGGCGAAGTCGGTGGGGGTGTTCGTCAATGAAAAAATAGTTACGCTCAAGAAAATCGTTGATTACTGTCATCTCGACTGGGTGCAGTTGAGCGGGGACGAGAGTTGGGCTTATTGCCGGGAGCTTGCCCGACCGGTGATAAAGGTCATTAAGTTTACCAGTCATGAGCCAGTCGGCAGGCAAATTAACGAAGGCAAACAAATGATGGGCAAAAGCAAATACATGGTACTGCTCGATACCGCGACAAAAGACAAATATGGAGGTACAGGCACGACCTTTGATTGGAATCTAGCTAAGTCGATAATTGAAAAATATCCGGTGATAATCGCCGGCGGGCTTAATCCAGAAAACGTGGGCAAAGCCATCAAGATACTCAAACCATGGGGCGTAGACGTATCGAGCGGGGTGGAAATAAAAGGTGTCAAGGATATGAAGAAAATCATTAAATTTATCGAAACCGTGAGGGAAGCCGATGCCAGCCAGACCTGATGTTAGCGGGTACTTCGGTAAGTATGGCGGCAAGTTCGTGCCGGAAACGCTGATGCCGGCGCTGGCAGAGCTGGAGAACGCCTATGCCGACGCCATTGCCGATACCGCGTTCCAGAAGCAATTCACCCAGCTGTGCAAGGACTACATTGGGCGACCGACACCGCTCTATTACGCGGAACAATTATCTTCCAAGGCTGGCGGGGCAACCATCCTCTTAAAACGTGAAGACCTGGCGCATACCGGGGCGCATAAAATAAATAACGCGCTGGGACAGGGGCTTTTAGCCAAGCGTATGGGCAAGAGCAGGATTATCGCCGAGACCGGGGCGGGACAGCACGGCGTGGCGGTAGCGACGGTCTGTGCCATGCTGGGACTGGAATGTATCATCTACATGGGGTCGGAAGACATCAAGCGCCAGGCGCCAAACGTGGTTCGCATGAAATTAACCGGGGCTGAAGTCAGAGCGGTCACCTCCGGCAGCAAAACGCTCAAAGACGCTATTAACGAAGCAATACGCGACTGGGTGAGTAACGTCAAGAATACCCATTATTTACTGGGGTCGGTGGTGGGACCGCACCCCTATCCGATGATTGTGCGTGATTTCCAGGCGATTATCGGGCGGGAAGCGAAAGCGCAGGTGCTGGCGGCATATCACCGGCTGCCGGACTATCTGGTGGCATGCGTGGGTGGGGGCAGCAATAGCATCGGACTTTTCCATCCATTTTATAATGACCAAGACGTAAAATTTATCGGGGTGGAGGCAGGGGGCAAAGGACTCGAAACCGGCAAGCACGCGGCGACATTGGCGACGGGCAAGGTTGGGGTACTGCACGGCACAAAGTCTTACCTAATGGAGGACGAGCACGGTCAGATAATGGAGACGCATAGTATCTCCGCGGGGCTGGACTATCCGGGGGTGGGACCGGAACACAGCTTCTATAAAGACAGCGGTCGTGCCACCTATGTAACCGTTGACGATAAAGAGGCGCTAGAGGGCTTTAAACTACTTTGCAACACCGAGGGGATAATACCGGCGCTGGAATCCGCCCACGCCATTTATTACGTAGCGCAAATGGCTAAAGACTTGAGTAAGGACAAACTAATCATTGTGAATTTATCGGGGCGGGGGGATAAAGATCTGGGCATTGTAACACAAGCGTTGGGGATGGAAGAATGAGCGTGATTACATCGGTTTTTAAGCCGGATTATAAGGCGCTAATCGCCTATATTACCGCGGGCTATCCGGACGCCGAAGCTACAGTAAAGATAGCTAAAGCGTTGGCAGAGGGCGGGAGCGACATCATCGAACTGGGCATTCCGTTTTCCGACCCGCTGGCGGACGGCGCCACGATACAAAGAGCCAGCTACCAGGCGTTACAGCGAGGCACCACGCCGGAGGTCTGCCTGGAGATAGCCGCCGCAATCCGGAGAGAAATTAGTACGCCTCTGGTTTTTATGACCTATTACAATCTAGTCCTCAACTATGGTCTGGAGGCTTTCTGTAAAGCTTGCGTCAAAGTGGGCGTAAATGGCTTAATCGTGCCTGACCTGCCGCCGGAGGAGGGCCTAGAACTGGAGGCGATAACGCAAAAGAATAACCTCGACCTGATATATCTGCTGGCACCAACGAGCACCGACGCCAGAATCGACACGGTGGCGATGAGGTCGCGGGGATTTATCTACCTGGTCTCGTTGACCGGCGTTACCGGCGCAAGAAATACGCTATCACTAGAGCTGGAAGGCTTCGTGAAAAAGGTCAAGGAAAAAGCCAGCCTGCCGCTATGCGTGGGGTTCGGGATATCCAAGGTGGAGCACGCCGTCCAGGCGGCAGCGCTAGCCGACGGGGTAATTATCGGCAGCAAGCTGATAGAGTTGATAGAAGAAGATACCACGCTGGCAAAATTAAAGTCTTTCATTACCAGCCTGCGCCAGGCTTTAAATTCAGAGAAAAACACCGGGGAGGTATGAAATATGTAGTGCCCTACCGTTAATATAATATACAATTAAAATCTATAAGGAGGAAAAATGGAAAGGACGAAATTCATACTCGAAGAGAAGCAAATCCCGACCCGCTGGTATAACATCCAGCCGGACCTGCCCGAGCCGCTGCCGCCCTACCTGCATCCCGGCACCAAGCAGCCTTTGGGTCCCGCCGACCTAGCGCCACTTTTTGCGATGGAGTTGATAAAGCAGGAAGTGAGCCAGGAGAGGTACATCGATATCCCGGAAGAAGTGCAGGAGGTCTATAAGCTCTGGAGACCGACTAACCTGTTCCGGGCACACCGCCTGGAAAAGTTCCTGAATACCCCCGCCAAGATATACTACAAATATGAAGGAACCAGTCCGCCCGGCAGCCATAAGCCCAATACCGCGGTCGCCCAGGCTTACTACAATAAAAAGGAAGGCATTAAACGTATCACGACGGAGACGGGGGCGGGGCAATGGGGCAGCTCGCTGGCTTTTGCTTGCAACCTTTACGGACTGGAATGCAAGGTATACATGGTCAAGGTGAGTTATGGCCAGAAACCCTATCGCCGCATCATGATGGAGACATGGGGCGCCAAGTGCGTGCCTAGTCCCAGTCAAGACACGAAAGCGGGCCGAGATGCGCTGGCTCAAGACCCCAACTGTCCCGGCAGTCTGGGTCTAGCTATCAGCGAGGCGGTCGAGGACGCGGTTGGCCGCGAGGATACGCATTACTCGCTGGGAAGCGTGTTGAACCACGTCCTGATGCACCAGACCGTTATCGGGCAGGAAGCTATGAAGCAGATGGAGATGGCCGGAGACTACCCCGACATCCTCATCGGGTGCGTGGGGGGCGGCTCCAACTTCGCGGGCATGTTCCTGCCATTCGCCAAAGATAAACTAGCCGGCAAGAAGAAAGACCTACGCATTATCTGCGTCGAGCCGGAAAGCTGCCCGACGCTGACCAAAGGTCTTTACGCTTACGACTACGGCGATGTAGCCGGCATGGCGCCAATCGCAAAAATGTTCACGCTGGGCCATACCTTCATGCCGCCGCCCGTTCATGCTGGCGGTTTACGCTATCACGGCATGGCGCCGCTGGTCTGCCACCTGCACAAGCTCGGCTACGTGGAAGCTAAAGCCGTACCGCAGCTGGCCACCTTCGATGCTGGCGTTACTTTCGCCCGGACCGAGGGCATTATCAGCGCCCCGGAGACGAACCATGCCATCCGCGTGGTTATCGACGAAGCGCTAAAGTGCAAGGAGTCCGGCGAGTCCAAGGTTATCCTGTTCAACCACAGCGGCCACGGTCATTTCGACATGGCGGCTTACGAGTCCTACCTCACCGGCAAGCTACAGGACTACGCGTATCCCGAGGATATGGTGAAGGAAGCGCTGAAGTCGCTACCGGAAGTACCTGCTCAATTCAGATAGAAAAAGATAGAGCATCAAGAATTAAGTCCCCTTCTATCTCAAGGAGAGGGGGACTTATTTTTTAGACGGTGAGAAGAGGGGAAAAATCCTCCTTAGTCCTCCTTTTAGAAAGGAGGACAAGAAAATGAAGGCTGTTAGGAAATGACATCGTCTCCCTTTCGTAAAGGGAGACGGAGAGGGATTTTAGTAACCAAAGTCTCTGCTATCACATCAGGGTGAAACTACTTTACAAAAGAGGGACTCAAGAAAGGCAAAAACGACAAAATCATCTTCACAATCTTTTAACAATCAGCTAGTATGATATAATTATAATGTGAGGATGAGGTATATGAAAAGACAAAATTTTAAAACATTTTTACTAGCTTTCGTCATGGTGATGGTGTTGGGAGTAACGCTCCTGACCGGCTGTATAACCATTACCAGTCCAACTTCAAGTACTCTAACAACTAACTCTACGCCGACCACGGCGATAAGCGAATCATGGACACCGCCAACGACTAGCGGCACAACCGGACAACTCGCTAGCATCGCCGACGCGGTAGCGCTGGTAAAGCCATCGGTAGTAGCCATTAACACCGAGGTCGTTTCTTACGATATTTTTAACCGCCAATATACGCAGCAAGGTGCTGGTTCCGGCTGGATTATCGATGCTAACGGCATCATCGTCACTAATAACCATGTTGTCGAAGGTGCCAAGAGCATCACCGTGATAACCGATGCTGGAGTAACTTATAAAGCAAATCCCAGCAACGTATATACTGACCCGCTCAACGACCTGGCGATTATCAAAATAGACGCGAAAAATCTGCCTGCCCTGAAAACGGGCAAATCTAGTAATATGCGCATCGGCGACTGGGTAGTCGCTATCGGCAACGCCCTGGGACAGGGAATCAGGGCCACCGAGGGAATTATCAGCCGCAAAGGAGTTTTACTCCAGGTGGACCAGAATGAAACGCTTTATGACCTTATCGAGACGAGCGCTGCCATTAACCCGGGCAACAGCGGCGGTCCGCTGGTTAATCTGGCCGGAGAAGTAATCGGCATCACCAGCGCTAAAATTTCCAGCGTGGGAGTAGAGGGGATGGGATATGGCATCAGCATCGATACCGCTTTGCCGATTATTCAGGAGCTGGTCAACAAAGGCTATGTAATCCGTCCCTACATTGGTGTGAGCCTTTATACCGTCGACCAGCTAGCCATCGCGCAGTTGGACCTTAAAGTAGATAAAGGAGTATTGATAACGTCTGTATCTGCCGGCAGTCCTGCCGATAAAGCCGGACTTAAGCAATATGATGTCATCGTCAGTCTCGGGGGTACGGATGTGAGTACTGTCGAAGAGCTAACAAAGATTCTCCATGCTTCTACCATCGGCACGGCGCTGGAAATAAAATACTGGCGGGGCAGCACACAATATTCAACGATGGTAACGCCTATTGAAAGCCCGAGACCACAGGGATAGGAAAAAGTAAATAGTTGTTAGCTATTAGTGAATAGTTATTTGTAAAAGCAGAGAGGGGCTAAACACCCCTCTCTTTTTATTTCAATCGTTTTTTGCTATTTTATTCTTTTAATCCCTAACGTCAGATGATAGCCGCTTATCTTATGCTCTTCCTGCAAATCGACAACATCAGGGATGCCCTCTTCAATATCATCGGCGAGGGTTTCCTGCCGGATATAGTCGGCGAAAGCCGATAGAGCCTGCACGAAAAAGGCATTGGCATCGTAATACACTTTAATATGGTCGGCGATTTCATAGTTCGCGGTACGGCGCATCGTCTGCAAACGATGGACGATTTCCCGGGCGATGCCTTCAGCCTGAAGCTCGACCGTGATATAGGTGGAAATGGCGACACAGCTGCCTGCCTCGCTGACCACCGAGAAATTAGCCACCTCCATGCCGCCTACCTTTTCCAGGGTATCCGTCTTGAGCTCTTTAATATTCAGCTCATCCAGGATAAGCGGGGCGACTCTTTCCAGCGAACGCGCTTCAAAGTCCGAAGCGACACTCACATAGAGGGTTTCCAGGGGCTGGCGAATCTTGATGCCGGCTTTGCTGCGCGCCGAACGACCCATACTGCAGACCTTCATCGCCAGACGATTATCGTCAGATAGTTGTTTATCAATCATGTTTGTATCCGCCTGCGGGAAATCCGCCAGATGGACGCTTTCCGGGGCATTTGTAAAGACGGAGCATACCAGATTCTGATAAAGCTCCTCGGCGAGGAAGGGAGTAAAGGGGGCGAGTATTTTAGCCAAAGTCACCAGGCACTGATAAAGTGTGTTATAGGCGGAGAGCTTATCGGCATCATTTTCGCTTTTCCAAAAGCGTCGGCGACTACGCCTTACGTACCAGTTGGATAGCCCGTCCACGAAAGTTTCCATCTTCCGGCCGGCGTCGGTGGGGTTATAGTTTTCCAGAGAGGCATCAACATCCGCGACCAACTGGTTAAGCTCAGAGAGAATCCATTTATCCAGCTCGGCGGTGGGCGGGGAGAATGGCTCCGTCGGTTTATAGTTATCAATATTAGCGTACATGACGAAGAAGGAATAGACGTTCCAGAGGGTCGCCAGGAAGCTGCGAGAGACTTCGTCCACCTGCTTAATGTCGAACTGGCGGGGATTGCCGGGGGCGAAGGCGGTATATAAATACCAGCGTAATGCGTCGGCGCCGTATTTCTTAATGACTTCATCGGGCAAGACCACGTTCCCCTTGCGCTTGGACATCTTTTCACCCTTGGCATCGAGCATATGACCAAGGCAAATAACATTTTTGAAGCAGGGGCGGTCGAACAGGAGGGTAGAAATGGCGTGTAAAGTGTAAAACCAGCCGCGCGTCTGGTCGATAGCCTCGCAAATATAGTCCGCCTGCTGCAACTGACTATCGAACAGCTCTTTATTTTCAAAGGGATAATGCAATTGGCCGATGGGCATGGCGCCGGAGTCAAACCAGCAGTCCATGACCTCCGGGGCACGCTGCATCTTGCCACCGCACTTGGAGCAGCTAAAGGTAATATCGTCGACATAGGGGCGGTGGAGGTCTAAAGGCTCTTTCAGTCCGGCGATGCCCGACTTCCCCTTTAATTCGTTCAAGCCGCCGATGCATTCGAAAGCACCGCAAGCATCACAGCGCCAGACAGGTAAAGGAGTACCCCAGTAGCGTTCCCGGGAGAGCGACCAGTCGATATTGTTCTTGAGCCAGTCGCCAAAGCGGCCGTATTTGATATAGTCCGGATACCAGTTTATCTCTTCATTACCGGAGATAAGGCGGTCTTTCACGGCGGTGGTCTTGATGTACCAGGTGGTCTTGGCATAGTAAAGCAGCGGGGACTCGCAGCGCCAGCAGAAGGGATAGGTATGTTTAATCGTCCCCCAATGGAAGAGCAATCCGCGAGACTTAAGGTCTTCCATAATAAGCGGGTCGGCATCTTTGACGAATTTACCGGCGAAGGGATAGCTGCCGGTGATTTTACCCTGCAGGTCGACCTGCTGTACAAAATCCAAGCCCCATTGTTTGCCCGCCTCGTAGTCGACTTCACCGAAAGCCGGGGCGACATGGACGATACCGGTGCCTTCTTCCATGGTGACGAAATCGCCGCTGATGACGCGATAGGTTAGCTTTTTATTGGCTTTTTGTGCCAGCAAAGCACCTCCCGATTGGAATCTCAAACGCTCCACGTCGAATTCGTGGGGGTTAAAGAGGGGCTCATACCGGGCATCCACCAGGTCCTTGCCCGCTATCTTTTTTACCTCGCTGTATCCATCAAGCTTAATCGTCCCCGCCAGCCGTGCCACTATGACAAGATAATCATTATCACCCTTGAGTAAAACATACTCGGCATCCGGCGCGACGGCAAGAGCGGTATTGCCCGGCAACGTCCAGGGGGTAGTCGTCCAAGCGAGGAGAAAAACAGGCTTATCGGCGGGGAATTTGGTTTTTGATTTTTCTGCTACCTTGAACTTTATGTAAACCGAGGGGTCTTCAGTATCTTCCTGATAGCCCTGGGATACCTCATGTGAGCTTAAAGATGTGCCGCAGCGCGGGCAATGCGGGGTAACGCGATAGCCCTGATAGATGAGCCCTTTGTCCCACATCTGTTTGATCGCCCACCAGCAGGTCTCAATATATTCGTTTTTCATGGTGATATAGGCATTATCGAGGTCTATCCAGTAGCCGACGCGCTCGAGTACTTCTTCGAACTCGCGGAGGTATTTATTCACGTTCTGACGACATAATGCGTTAAATTTATCAATGCCGTACTCTTCAATCTGGGTCTTGGAGGAGAAGTCCAGCTGCTTTTCCACCTCCAGCTCGACGGGTAGTCCATGCGTGTCCCAACCGGCGATGCGGGGTGCATAATAGCCTTTCATCGTTTTATAACGCG
Organism: Dehalococcoidales bacterium; assembly: GCA_050014095.1. Taxonomy (GTDB): domain Bacteria; phylum Chloroflexota; class Dehalococcoidia; order Dehalococcoidales; family RBG-16-60-22; genus RBG-13-51-18. The sequence goes on from JBEKDZ010000002.1 coordinate 207,280, forward strand.
GGATGACATCTTTAAATACGGACATGAATACATGATGCACGGCCGGGCTGCCGTTGACTGTGGGGGGACCATCGTAAAGAATAAAGCTTGGACCGCCTTTACGGGCAGCGACACTGCGCGCAAATGTCTTACCTTTTTTCCACATTGTCAGGATGGCTTCTTCCATTTGCGGGAAGCTCACCCGGCTGCTCACTGGTTTAAACATATTTACCCCCTGTAAAAACAAATAAGTCCCGTCCTCAAGGGACGAGACTTTTAACTCCCGCGGTACCACCCTACTTTTCCCCGACACAATCAGGGAACACTCTTTAAGGACACATCTTATGCCCTCGTCACGGATAACGATTGACGGGTCCGTCCGGGCTTACTCATCCGTTAGGATTTTCAGCCGGAGGCTCGGGAGGGATTTTCAGAGCGGAGAGTATATCTGCTCACACCTCGCCAGACTCGCTGGATACCCCGTAACGCCCCTACTCTTCTCCGTCACAGCCTTTATTAGATATAGATTAACATAAGCTAGGGGGAAAAACAAGAGGGGGTGACAAAAATCCTCCTCTATCCTCCTTTACGAAAGGAGGACGAAAGAATATTGGTAAATGATGATGCTAGAGGTAAAAAATCAATCGCCTCCCTTTAGTAAAGGGAGAGAAGAGAGGGATTTTATTCAAAGCTTAGTTCTGGGGTAGGGTTTTAGGAGTAATGACCACTTTACGGGCATCGCCGAAACCGATGCTCTCGGTGATAACATCCGGGTGGTCGGCTAAAGTGAGGTGGATAATGCGCCGCTCAAAAGCCGACATCGGCTCCATAGTGAAGGGCGTTTTCCGGTTCTTTACCTGCTCCGCCAGACGTGTCGCCAGCAAGCGGAGTCCCTCACAGCGGCGCTGCTTATAACCCTCGACGTCAAGGACGATTGGCAGCTGGACCTGCATTTTGTGAGCCATAATCAGTCTCACGATATACTGTAAAGAGACCATGGTCTGACCGCGACGGCCGATAAGAATGCCGAGGTCTTCCCCCTCAATGTTAAGGCCGATGGAAGCTAGCTCGCCATTTTCATCGGTAGTAGTAAATTCATCAGAAGGCAGTACGGTACCAGATAAACCCATCAAGGATAGGAGCGTTTCCAGTACTTCCTTGGAAGTATTATAGATTTCCTGTTGACTTTCCGACATGCCCATGGTTTTTACCCTTTATCGATAAAGTACTTACTTATCTTCGTCCTGTTTATCTTCGTCCTGCTGGTCTTTTTCCCCTAGTCCTAAGAGTTTGCGGAAGTTGAAAGAGCCGCGACTTTTCTTTAAAGACTCTTTATCCGTGATGATAATTTGACCATCCTTGGCTTTTATCGTCGTTTTTTTCGCTTCAGGCGAATCAAACTTAACATATTTCTTGGAGGCGTCGGCTTCCGCTGCGGGGCGCTTGCGCAGGCTGCCCCAGCCGGTTATACGGTATTGCAAAATGATGCGGAAGAGACTGTTGGCGACCCAGTAAAGCGCCAAGCCGCTGGGGAAGGATAAAGCCATGAAAGTAAACAGGAGCGGCATCATCCAGGTCATCATGGAATTTTGCGAAGCAGTCTTGGGGTCGTCAGTAGGCATCGTAGCCATTTTTTGCTGGACCCACATCGCCACGCCCACAAGGATAGCGAGAATATAGTTGCTCGATTGTGCCAGGTTCATGCCCAAAAAGTAAGGGCCCATCGGTAAAGAGGAGTAGACGACATCCCAGGGGTAGAGGTACCTGGCAAGGTTGAGTAGACCCTCCGGCACCGCGGCAAGAGCCAGCATAATCGACTGGTAGAGGGCAATCCATACCGGCATCTGGATTAACATTGTGAAAGCACAACCAGCAGATTTGACGCCGGATTCCTTATAAAGCTTCATCTGCTCCTGGGACAGCTTCTGGCGGTCCTTGCCATATTTTTTCTGCAACTCGGCGAGCTTGGGCTGCAATTCCATCATTTTTTTAGAGGTCCTTATCTGGCTCAAGGTAAGGGGCAACAACAAAAGATTAACCACGATGGTTAAAATGATGATAGAAACACCAAAGTTGCCCCCAAAAACATGAGAAATGACGATGAGGACATTGGTTAAAGGCTGCTGTATTATTAGTTCCCAAACGTTCAAATTACATTACCCCGATATTAAAGATATTGACGTCTTAAGCTCCCCGTTAGCGACAACAATACGTTGCATGGCTATATCCTGCGTCTGAAAGTAGATAATTCCTTCATATGCCGTAATAGGTCCAACAATGTTGCCGGTAAGCGCAGCAATCTGTGTAATTGTTTGAGAAGTCGTATCTACCTTATAGACCAAGCCACTTTGGGTGGCAAAGATTACGTAACTATCAACGACCGCTGGTTGCGCCGCTAAACCGCTCCTGGATACACCGAATGTCTCTGCTATATCGAATACCTTGACTACTTCACCGGTATCGGCTTTAAAGGCATAGATATTACCATCAAGGCAGCCGGCATAAATAATATCGTTGACGATGACCGGCTGCGTCCAGAACCAGTTACTCGCCATGTACTTCCATTTCTGGGTGCCGTCGGCAGTGTTGATGGCATAGAGATTTTTATCAAAGGACCCGATGTAAACAACACCGTTATATACCAGGGGTTTAGCGATGATAGAACCTTCGGTAGCGAATTTCCATTTTAGAGTGAGATCAGCAGTATTCAAGGCATATAATGTTTTATCGAACGAGCCCATATATAAAGTATCATCCGCCACGGTAGGTGTGCCCCAAATTTTATCGCCGGTCTTATATTCGTTTAACAAGTCGCCGGTAGCGGCATCGAGACTGTATATCCAGCCGTCGGAGGAGCCGATATAAAGTTTACCCTGGTCGATAACCAGGCCGCCGACAAAGGAATCAAGATAGCCATCGCGGGGGAAGACCCACCTTTGTGCCAAGTTCAGAGTATTATAGGCATATATTTTACCGTTATACCCGGCGACATAGACTAGATTATCAGAGACTACCGGCGTACCATAGATGGGCACTCTGGAAGTGCCGCCGCCGCAGCTCATCATAGATGAGCAACCGAACAACCCGCCTTGCGAGGCGAGTTTAAGAGGTTCCGCCCATTGACGGCTCTCTTCAACAAGGTTGACCGCCACGAGACGGCCCTCCATGGAACCGACGTAAAGAATGCCATTAGATACCGTACCGCCCGACCAGCCGATGGCCGCCATACCGCTGACACAGCTAAAACCGAATACTCCCAATGTTAGAATAGCGCCTATCAGGAGGGCTATCATACCAATTATCTTAATTTTCTTTAGTTTCACTGTATTCTCCACCGTTACTATTAGTTGACTATTTTTCAGGCACCGGGTCATAGCCGCCGGGGTTCAAGGGATGGCAACGAGCCAAGCGCCGGATGCCCAATCCTATCCCCTTAAAAATTCCATATTTTGTTATCGCTTCATAGGTATATTGGGAGCAGGTGGGCGTGAAGCGGCAGGCTGGCGGCATTATTTCCGACCAGGTACGCTGATAAATTTTAATTAGCACCAAGGCGATTGCCTTCATTTTCTCCTATAATCAGTCCCGCCTGAACTAATAACTTCCTGACCGATTTTTCTAAGCTCGCATAATCCGCCGTCGCCGCGGGAGCACGAGCGATGAGGATAATATCCCAACCAGACTTTACTAATGTATGCCTGGCTATTTCACGCAGACGCCGCTTAATACGGTTTCTTACCACTGCCTTACCCAGACGCCGGCTGACGACGAAGCCGAATCTCGATGAGCCTGAACCGTTAGCTAAGGCTTTGAGGACGATTTCTTTACCCGCCCAGGACTTGCCTTCATCATAGACCAAGCTGAACTGGGTGTTCTTTTTAAGATAACTCTCTCCCCTCACGGCTGACCCGTATGGTTCAACTGGCGGAACCGTTAAACGACGGTTAATTTTTTACGTCCTTTTAGCCTTCTGGCTTTAAGAACATCCCGACCGCCGCGTGTACTCATTCTCTTTAAAAAACCGTGTTCACGCTTTCTGGGTATGCTTTTTGGTTGATAGGTTCTTTTAGGCACTTTAGCTCCCTAATAAAATACTCAATAATTGATGGGGGACAAATAATATTGCATTAATGTTTCCGCCGCCTATCCAGTCGTTCCCGTTCTTTGCGTATGCGCCGCTACAAACGGTAATAAAGCCAGGTGCCGTGCGCGCTTGATAGCTGTAGCCAGGGCGCGTTGGTGTTTGGCGCAGGTGCCACTTTTACGGCGCGGCGAAATCTTGCCTCTATCAGTTATATAGGGTCGGAGTTTCGCCGGGTCTTTGTAGTCGATATGTTCAACTTTATCGCGACAGAAAAAGCATATCTTACGTTTGGGGATATATTTTCCCCGGGTTGGTCTGCGGGTCCTGGAGTCACCTCTTGATTGTGTCATTCTTTCCTCTATCTATTTAAATAGCTAAGATTTTTCATTAATGTTAAAATGGCAGGTCTTCCGGTTCCATTTCCACGGAAGCGGAGTCTTCCGTTTTTTCTTCGGTCAGGGCGCCGGCGGCCTTCCTATCCAGGAAGATAACCCGGTTGGCAACTACCTCCATCTTGGAATGGGTCTGACCGTCTTGCCCTTCCCAGTTTCTGGTATGTATCCTGCCTTCGGCATAAACGAGTTTGCCTTTCGCCAGGAACTGGTTGCACTGCTCGGCAAGTCGGTTCCAGGCGACTATATTGAACCATTCAGTTTCCTGGCGGCGTTCTCCCTCGGGAGTGGTATAAACCCAGTTAGTAGCCACCGAAAACGATGTTACCGGTTTGCCATTGGGTGTGAAACGCATTTCTGGTTCGTTGCCCACATTTCCTATTATTGTCACTTTGTTCAGACTCGGCATCGCCTCTTCACCTCTCCACTTAAACTCACGAGTGGGAAATATTAACCTAACTGCCGACTTTTATTAAAAGATGCCTGATGACATCTTCCGATATACGCAGGTTTGCCTCGAGTTCTTTACATCGCGCCGGGTTCATCTTGAACTTGGTTAAAACATAGTCACCTTCGAGGAAGTGCTTCATGGGATAGGCTAGCTTTTTCTTCCCCCATTTGTCGACGCCATCGACAACGCCTTCCTTGCCGGTGATGAACTGGGTTATGCTATTAACCCTGGTTTCTAAAGCCTCATCCGACATTTCCGGGTTAAGAATATATACCAGCTCATATTCTTGAGATTTTTTATCTTCTGCTTTTTTTTCTGTTTTCTTTTTAGCCACTTCCGAATTCCTTAGCAAATTTTATGTTATTATACCATATACTTTTAATATAGACAACAACAGTATAAAGCAAGCGGGAGTTGCAGCCGGGTTCGGCGGGTATAAAAGCGGTGGTTATTTCCTTGACACACTATGCCTGCTTTGCTAGACTCTTTAAAGATGCGGCCCCGTGGTGTAGCGGTCTAACATGCCACCCTGTCACGGTGGAGATCGGGGGTTCAAATCCCCCCGGGGTCGCCAGATGTTTCATATTTTATTAATATTTAACTGAATTTCCCTTCGCTTTTTGCGTTATTGCTGTATTTTCTACCTTTATTTTTTTATTTACGTCAAGGTTGCATGAAACGGAGTTGACAATTAAGAAAATATAGATTATAGTATTTGAAAATCAAGGGTTCCAAGACAACAATACGCGCCAGAAGACGGGTGATTCTGTGCGTGTTGATATAGATAAATAAAAAAGGCCCGAATATTAAAAACAGGGGAGGTCGAGAATAGTCGATAAAAAATACATTTTTAATTGCACGCCAAAATTTTTAAGGAGGAAAGAATGAAAAAAGGGTTAATCATCTCGTTATTTGTGATACTCGCAGCAGCGATGTTATTCACTAGCTGCGGCGGGGGAGCAACAACAACAACAACAACAGCAACAACACCACCGCCATCATCATCAACCAGCGTTCCGCCGAAGTCGACGGCACCGGCTGGCCCTACCGGCACGATAACAGCCGTTACTTCTGACTTCGGCTTCGAGTCAACCGACCCGATCTTCTACGAATCCACCTGGGGCTGGTCTTTTTATGACTCCCTGCTCCGCTGGGACATAAATGGCAACTTTATCGGAGGCGTAGCTGACAGCTATACAATTAGCGATAATGGCTGCGTCTGGACATTCAAAATCCATAAGGGCATCAAGTTCCATAACGGCGACGCGCTGACAGCCGCCGATGTCAAATTCTCCGTTGACCGGTTCGGGGATGATAAAATATCCCAGAATCCGTGGTCCAGGTACCTCGCCTTCGACTACAACAAACTGGGTTCCAAAGTCATTGATGACTATACCTTTGAGTTTGATAGTGCCAAGGCAGAACCAGCCCAGGCCATCGTCTTCGCCTGGACGCGTATTCTGCCCAAAGCCTACTTCGAGAAAGTTGGACAGGCTGGGTTCCGCGCTGCACCAATCGGCTCCGGGCCATGGAAGTTCAAATCACTTGTCACGAAACAGACCATGACATTGGAAGCCAATACCGACTACTGGCGCAAGGATGAAATACCTGCCTACCAATACTATGTAGAAAAAATGGTACCCGAGCAAGCTACCCGTATCGCTATGCTTAAGAATGGCGAATGCGACATCGCCCTCGGCATCGACTATGACAGGCTCCCGGATCTGAAAAAAGCAGGCTTTGAAGTAGTAAAGCAACCAGGGCCTCCTGGCACGAGCAGTCTGTTCTTCCAGGGTACCTGGCTACCGAGCGCCGGCCCAACGGGCGACATTAATGTCCGCAAAGCTATGTCCTATGCCCTCAACCGCAAAGAGATCGTCGATACCTGGTATCAGGGTTATGGCGATCCTACTGCCGGCCAGTTCTACATGTATCCCGGATGCTTCGGCTGGAATGAGAATCTAAGAAATGATCCTTTTGACCTCGACCTGGCTAAATCACTGCTCAAGCAAGCCGGATATCCAGACAAGTGGAAAGACCCGACAATCCATATTTACACGACGGCGGCCGGACAGGACTACTCACTGCTGCTCATAGGCTACTGGCAGAAAGCCGGCCTCCAGGTTAAGTTAGAGATTGTCGATGCGACCATATACACCGCCTATGTCTTCCACAATTTCGCCGGAAGAATTAAAGAGGGCGAAGGAAACGTAGGCTGGATGAGCAACTGGACATACCAATCATTCTTTAACTGCATGTACCACTCTTCCAATATGTACTGCTCCTGGGGTATGCATAGCGTCGGTAACGACCCGGTGGCGGATAAACTCTATCTGAAAGCCGCTAACGAGAAAGACCCGCTAAAGTCTGCACAGTACTTTGGAGAATTCCAGACGTATGCCAAGAGCTTATATATTAATTTCGGTATCTGTACGTTCGATACTCTGATAGTCCAGAACCCGAAGACTATAGGCGCTTGGGCTGGTAGAAACTGGGTGAGCTATCAGGATGCTTTGAACGGCGTCCAGCACCCCAAAAAATAGACCATTGATACGTTAACAGATGAGTATCCGGGGCGGGGTTCCACAACTCGCCCCGGAACTCCTATATCATAAATATTCACTGTTTAGCCAAGCGATGGTTTGCACCTCCCGGCAGGATAGAAGATAATATATCGTATAGGGGAAATTTGTTTTTGTCGGTGGGTTATTGTATAATGGCAGGTAATTTGATGTCCCTCATATAAGCCGGGATATACCAGAAAAAGATGATAAGCCGGAGTATATAAGGACCATCAAAAACCATATAACCATTAAGGAAAAATTTTAAATGGCGCGTTTTATTATCATAAGGCTTTTACAAGCTATTGTTGCTCTTATTGGTATTACGATGATCGTATTTTTCCTGGTCCGCGCTTCCGGAGACCCGATGTCTTTAATAGCGGCCCCCAATATGTCACAGGAACAATATAACAATATAAAGGCACGGCTTGGATTGGATAAGTCATGGGGTGAACAACTCTGGATTTACTTAAAAGATCTAGCCCACGGCGACCTCGGTGAATCATTGGTTAGAGGGAAAACAGTAGCAACTATGATAGGGGAAGCGCTGCCGAATACCCTTAAATTAACCATTCCATCATTTATCTTGAGTATGTTGTTGGCATTTTTCTTGGGTATACTGGCGGCTACCTATCGCGATTCCTGGTGGGATAGCCTGGTGAAATTCCTGGCGGTGCTGGGTCAGGCTTTGCCGGGCTTCTGGGTGGCTATTATGGCCGTGCTGATATTTTCTGTGAATTTACGATGGCTGCCAGCCGCGGGTATGGATACGTGGACATGTTATATACTTCCGTGGGGAACGATGATCTTCTTTATATTGCCAGGCATGATGCGCCTGGTACGCTCTACCATGTTAGATGTGCTGGATAGCGAATATATCAAGATGGCGAGGATAAAAGGTCTGCCGGAGAGAGTAGTTATCTGGAAACACGCCTTAAGAAATGCTCTTATAACCCCGCTTACTACCATTGGCATGCTAATCCCAGGCCTGGTACTTGGCGCCGTAGTTTCCGAGCAAATTTTCAACTGGCCGGGCATGGGCATGATGATTCTCCAAGCAACATTCAACCGTGACTTCCCGGTGGTGCAGGCGATTACTATATTTACCGCAATTCTCGTTCTGGGAATTAACCTGTTGGTAGACATTTCTTATGCCTGGATTGACCCGCAAATCAGGTATCAGAGGACTTAGTTGACTTAATCATGATAAATATACTACCGACCATTAACGTGAAGAAAAAGAAGCAGTACCGCGGCATTACCCGTGCCACACGGATTGTAAGGAACTTAGCTTTTATTATCCCTGCAGCAATAATGGCTCTGATGGTCATTATGGCGATATTTGCTGACCTTTCATGGATGGGTTTACCTAACGTAGGCATCGCGCCACATGACCCCAATGCCCAGGTAATGACGAATAGGTACTTACCACCGTCTTTCATGGAAGGCGGCAAGAGCGAGTATTTACTGGGAACGGATAAATTCGGACGTGATATTCTAAGCCGTGTCATCTTCGGCGCCAGGGTATCGCTTAGCGTATCACTGATAGCCATATTCATTACCGCCTTCGTCGGCACGGCGCTGGGTATACTTGCCGGCTATGTAGGAGGGCGATTTGAAGGCCTTATTATGAGAATTGTAGATATGGCTTTATCGTTCCCTTTTCTACTTTTAGCGATGTTATTGGCTGTTGCCATCGGACCGGGTTTCTGGACGGTCGTATTTGCCTTATCTGCACTCGGCTGGGCGGGCTACGCCCGTATGATTCGCGGCGAAGCCATGAGAATAAACCAGAGTGATTTCGTGGCACAGGCGCGTGTTATCGGCGCCACTCCCTGGCGAATCATGAGCCGGCACATTTTCCCCAATATTGTCAATACTTTGATAGTTATCATGACGCTCCAAGTTGGTATGATGATTCTCGCAGAATCCGCCTTAAGCTACCTCGGCATCGGTATTACCGCGCCGCAGGCTTCCTGGGGCTCGATGGTCGCTGATGGCAGAAGTTATCTTGATACGGCCTGGTGGATATCTACATTCCCCGGTATCTGTATCGGTCTGGTGGTGCTATCCGGAAACTTCTTGGGTGACTGGATTCGCGATAAGCTAGACCCGAGGTTAAGACAGTTATGAGCGGCAATATTGTGCTTCAAGTGGAGGATTTACATACCTCTTTCTTCACCCGCGCCGGGGAGGTTAAAGCCGTTGACGGCGTAAGCTTCTTCGTCAGGGAAGCCGAGACCTTTGGGATTGTGGGTGAATCCGGCTGCGGTAAATCAGTGACGGGGCTATCGATATTACGTTTGCTGCCGGAACCATCCGGCCAGATAGTCGGCGGGAAGATAATCATGGAGGGGAAAAACCTACTGGAGCTTAGCAAGTCACATATGAGAGCCTACCGGGGCAAGATGATTTCTATGATTTTGCAGGATCCTATGTCCTCGCTAAATCCCGTCTATACTGTCGGCGACCAAATAGGCGAATCAGTTCGCTTGCACCAGGACCTACCGGAGAACATGGTCGAACCGGAGGTTATATCCGCACTGCGATTGTTGAGGATTCCTGCTCCGGAAGTACGTTTAAAAGAATATCCTTTCCAGTTGAGTGGCGGGATGCGGCAGAGGGTGGTAGGGGCAATTGCAATGTCCTGCCGGCCGCATTTGCTGATTGCTGATGAGCCAACAACGGCTCTGGATGCGACGATACAGGCACAATACATCGCTTTGTTCGAGGACATTCAAGAAAAGACGAATGTAGCGATAATTTTTATTACTCACGATTTCGGCGTGGTTGCCAGGATATGCGATAGAGTGGGCGTGATGTACGCCGGTAAAATCGTCGAGACTGCCCCTACGAGAGATATCTTTAAAAAGCCGCGACATCCTTATACCAAGGCATTGATACATTCCGTGCCGCAGCTGGATAGGAAGGATGAACGTCTGTATTCGATTGAAGGGCAACCGCCATCGATGATGAACTTACCGCCAGGCTGTCGTTTCTACCCCCGCTGTGATGTTTCTCTAGATATCTGCAAAGAGCAAGAGCCACCCGAGGTAAAGCTTAATGAAAACCACTCTATATCCTGTTGGAGGGTTAAGTAGACCATGCCAGATGTTTTGCTCGAAGTGCGTGACATCGTCAAGCACTATCCGGTGACCAGGGGACTTCTGCAGCGCACCGTCGGATGGGTAAGGGCTATCGATGGAGTTTCCTTTAGCGTAGAACGCGGCAAGACAATGAGCCTCGTGGGAGAATCGGGCGCCGGAAAAACGACGGTTGCCAAAATGATACTACTGCTGGAGCGATTGACCTCCGGCACTATCCTTTTCGAAGGGGAAGACATCTATAAATACTCTAGCGCCGAGCTTAAGAAAAATTACCGGCCTAAGGTGCAATCCGTGCAGCAGAACCCGTGGAGCTCGATGAATCCGAGAATGCGGATAAGGGATATTGTCGGCGAGCCGCTCTTTGTCAATACCGACCTTGCTAAAAAAGATGCCTATAGCAAGGTAATCGAACTCCTGGAACAGGTAGGTATCGGGCCAGAAGGCATGACCCGCTATCCGCATGAGTTCAGCGGTGGCCAGCGGCAGCGTATCGCCGTGGCTCGTGCGTTGGCGCTGCATCCGAACATGCTAATTTTGGATGAGCCAGTTTCCGCATTGGATGTATCTATCCGGGCACAGATTATGAATCTGCTTAAAGACCTACAAAATCAATATAATCTTAGCTATGTAGTTATCGCCCATAATCTGGCGACAGTGAGGTACATGAGCCACACCGTAGCGATTATGTACCTGGGACAGCTTGTGGAATTCGGGGAATCGGAGGATCTTTTCGAGCGGCCTTTACACCCCTACACCAGGGCTTTGATATCCGCTTCACAGCTAACGCTGCCCGAGGACTCCGAAGGACAGGCCAAACAGATAATATTGACCGGTGAGATGCCTTCACCGTTGAATCCGCCGCCGGGTTGCCGTTTCCATACCCGCTGCACCGAAGCGGGAGAAAGATGTTCAAGAGACGTACCGGAAATGCGGAAGGTGGGGAAACAGCAGGTCAAGTGCCACCACTACAGCTAACAGATAATTTCGCAAAGTAAACAGGAATTTCCTAAAGTCTAATTGTCCTACCACACCTGGTGCAGGTTATCTTATCATCTTCAAAGCCCGGCGGTATCTTCCACTTAGCGCCGCATTCACAATCGACAATACGATATTGATTCATACGCAGCATCATATCCGATACTTCACGCTGGCGCGCGGCTTTTTCGGCGACCGCCATTTCTCCAGGCGCTGATAGTGATGCCTGCCTGATGTTTACCGCTCCTACCGTGCCTGCTACAGCTTTAGAAATAGCTCCATGTCCGGTAATTTTACGGTAGGCTTTATCATAGTCAATATAGGAAGCGCCGCCCGCCATGGCGCGCAAGATGCGTATTCTTTCCGAGATAGGCGGATGGGTACTGGTGAGGTCGGAAAGTTTCATGCCTTCCCTGTTTAAAGGGTTGACGATATACATTGGCGCCGTTGCCTGGTTGGCGGATTTTAGCTGGTGAGTTGAAGCGCCAAGTTTCTCCAGGGCAGACGCCAAACCCTCTGGATAGCGGGTGTAGAGAGCGGAAGAAGCATCTGCCAGGTATTCCCGCTTGCGGGAAATGGCATAGTAGATAAGCTGCGCCATGATCGGTGCCAGAATCATCAGCGCTAAGCCAACGACGAGGATAATCACCTGCGCGGCACCACCACCGCTATCACGCGATGACCTTCGGCCGGCACTGGCCATGCCACCAAAGATTAAAAACCGCGAGGCATACCAGGCAAGGATGACGATTGCCCCGAGCATGACGCCGCAGATGGACATGAGAAGTACATCGCGATTTTTGATATGCGACATCTCATGACCGATGACCCCCTGTAGCTCATCGCGGTTGAGCTTTTGGAGCAAGCCGCTAGTTATCGCGACTGATGCATTATTAGGGTCGCGGCCGGTGGCAAAGGCATTTAAAGCGGGGTCGTCAATAATATAGACATCGGGCATTTTAGGCAGTCCAGAGGCTATCTTCATTTCCTCAACGACATCGTAGAGACGCGGGGCGTCGTTGGGGCCGATTTTTTTCGCACCCGCCATACCCAGCAGGATGCTATCGCCCTGAAAATAAGCAATCATACTCATGATAGCCCAGACAACAAAGGCGATAATCAGCCCGCCTACCGCGCTATCGAAGAAGATGAGCCCTAGAAAATAGCCCAGCGCCAGTAATATTCCCGCGATAAGGGCAATAAGTATTACCGATCTTGTCTGATTAGACCGTATTTGTTCCCACATGTTTTATATTCTTCTTATCTAAGTGAAACTGACCTTAGGAGCTTGTTTTTCAGCCTCGACAATAACTTCAAAGAACTCACCCAGTTTGAAGGTGAACATACCAGCGATGACGTTGGAAGGAAACATCTGTATTTTGTTGTTGTATTTCAGGACAGAGTCGTTGTAAAACTGTCGGGAGAAGCTGATTTTATTTTCCGTGGAGGTCAGTTCTTCCTGGAGAGCCAGAAAGTTCTCGTTGGCTTTTAGTTGAGGGTAAGCCTCGGCCACTGCCAGCAGCCTGCCCAACGCCATGCCTAGCTCGCCTTCCAGCTTACCTCTTTCGGCGGCGCCGGCGGAGGAAGCCTGCTGGGCGAGATTGCGGGCTTTAGTTACCATTTCAAAAGTTTCTCGCTCGTGTTTGGCATAGCCCTTGACTGTTTCCACGAGATTAGGGATTAGGTCATAACGTCGTTTTAGCTGAACGTCGATTTGCGCCCAGGCGTTTTTCACCTGGTTGCGGAAGCCTACCAGACTGTTGAATGCGCCGATGATCCAAAATATGAAGATAACAACGACGGCAATGATAATCCAGACCCAATAAGGCATATTATGTACCCCCTTTCAATATCCACTTGATAGCTAAAAGCTATCTTAACCTTAATTACATCATTCCTTATTACGATATTTAAACATGTCGCTGACGAAAGACATTAAACTATGAGAAGCATGTTTTTTCGGCGATTTGTCAACCATCTCTTTCACCAGGCTTTGTACTTCGCCGCCATCGAACCAGATGCCGTGGCCAACAGAGCAGATATCGACCATGATTTTTTTATCTTCGTCGATATAGGCTTTCTTCATCTTACGCCGGCAGATGGGACATTTACGCTTTTTCTCCGACGATGAAGCTTCCGGACCGTTAATAATGCCTTCCAGATAGCGTCGATGGTCTCCCAGTCCAGCGGATTCCAGCAACAGCTCAAGCTCCCCGACATCAAACCAGACGCCCTGGCAGCGAGGACAATAATCAAGCTCGATATTGTTATACTCTACAATCAGAGCGCCCTTGCGGCACACCGGACATATCATAATAGCTTTGCCTCTACTTCAATTATACGAGTTCTAGGTTCAGGTTACAATCCTTGTAAACGATAAAACAATATTGATATTACCTGTAACTTCAGGTGTAGAAACCTTTTTGTATAATTACTGCCACGCTGGTATAATGTGACACTAAAGACCCCCCAAAGAAAAACAGAATATGAAGGCGATTATGGAAGAATATACTACGATTAAAGCTCTCATCGAGGTGATGAACGACGCCGGCGTAGAGTTCGTGTTTTTTAATCCCGGCATCGATAATGTGCCGGTGCTGGAAACGCTAGCCGCCTACCGGGCGCAGGGCAAAAAGTCGCCCCGCAGCATCCTCTGCCTCGACGAGTTTGTGGCGATGACCGCCGCGCACGGCAGTTGGATGGCATCGGGAAAACCGCAGGTAGTATCGGTACACTCGGAGCTTGGCACGCTGCAGATAGGCGGCGCGCTGCACAACGCCCAGTGGGGAAGGGTGCCGGTGGTGTTTTTTACAGAAAGCTATGGGCCAATCCAGCGTACCAACTGGCGCGGGGAGGTTTTCGACCAGGGGGCGATGGTAAGAAACTTTGTGAAATGGGACCACCACATAAGCACTATAGAGAACGTCGTTGATGTGTTCGAGAAAGCTTTCCGCATCGCGACCACCGAACCGTGCGGTCCGGTATATCTAACGCTGCCGCGGGAAATCCTGTGGAATAAGAGATCGCTGCCTTCGAGCCAGGCACACAAAAAGTCGTCGGAAACGAAGCCGAAAATTAATAAAGGTTCCCTGGCTAAAGCTGCCGATATGCTAATTAAAGCAGAGAATCCGCTGATAGTTACCGGGTATTCCGGCAGGAACGCTGCCGCCGTGCCAGCGCTGATAGAGCTGGCAGAAACGCTCGGTGCGAGAGTACTTACCTCCGATATCAGAGTGAATTTTCCCATCACCCACCCGCTGGCGGCGCTGCTCTCCCCTGCCGGCGGCTTCGGTAATCCGCTGGTTAGCCAAGCTGATGTTATACTGGCGATTGATTACGACATGCATTATGCCGCGCCTCCAGGCATGCCGCCGTCCGGTGTAAAAATTATCCACATCGATATAGATATAGCTAAAAAAGGTGTACCGCTCTGGGGTAAAAAACCGGATATCGCTCTGCAAGCCGACTCCAGCCAGGTGATACTTGCGCTTAACTCTATAATTAAAAAGAAATTAAAAAGCGAAAGAATCGAGCAGCTGAAGAAACGTGCCACAGCGCTGGAAGCGGAGCATAACAAGCTCGATGGGGAATGGCGAGTCATGGCGATGAGCCAGGCCAAGGTTAAGCCGATTACCGCCCACTGGTTGAGTGCCTGCATCGACGCCATCATCGACGAGGACACGATTATCGTGAACCAGACCATTTCACCATCTACGATTGTCTTTCACCAGCTGCACTTAAGTAAACCAGGCACGCTGTTATCCTGCGCGGGCGGCTGCATCGGCTGGGCGCCGGGGGCGGCGCTGGGTGTGAAACTTGCCCAGCCAAACAAAACGGTAATCAGTTTGATGGGCGATGGCGCTTTTATCTACGGCTGCCCGGAGGCGTCATTATGGTCGGCCAGTTTTTATAAAGCCCCATTTTTAGCCATCATCTACGATAATCAGGGGTACGGCGCCATCAAGGGACTTTTTAAAGAGAAGTACGACGTGGAAAACATGGGCGCGGATATTTCCGCGCCGCCGGACTATACCCTGATAGCCCGCGCCAATAAAGCTTATGGGCGTATGGTCGATGACCCCGACGACTTGCCAAAGGCGCTTAAGGAGTGTTTGGCGGTGGTGCGAGGCGGTCAAGCCGCTGTGCTGGATGTTAAGCTGGCGCCGGTTTAGGCTATAACCTAAAGCGGCAGCGTATATTTGAAATCGAAAGCGTCCCAGGCTTTTCGCTCTGCTTCATAAGGCGCCGCTTCGACGTGAGGATTGATATCCAGAATCATCGTCTGGCGGTCTTTGCCATAGACCGGCCATTTGCCGATGCTCTTGCAGGATGGGTCGCCGGTGTAGACGAAAGCGATGCAGGAGTCCTGTATCTTAAGCGCCAAATCTTCCTGCTCCGGTCCGGCGCCGGTAAAATCGGCATCAAGAGCGCCGAAAAGGAAGGGATTATCCAGCCCGTGCATCGCGCCCAGTATGCCGCCCATCGCCGGCGACTTATAAGTAAAATAGTAGTTATAAGTCGGGGTGCCGTTATCGCGCTGAGCTTCGACGAGGCGGATGGTGGGTATGCGGAACATAAGGTCGGAACTGGCCGTTCCTAAAATATCGAGCGGTGAGGCGCTGCTGCCGCGCCTTTTAAGAGCTTCACGGTAGACTTCAATCAATCCGGGCGCCATGCCTGCCGGTAATAATTGATTCAGTCTGGCGAGCAACCCGGCTTCATCCAAATTTCTCATGTTAGGGTCCATGCCGGTGCTTATTTTCAGTTCATCAAGGGTATTGCCGGTCATCACGATAATGTTTTTCGCGGAACCCTTTTTAATAGCCTCGATAGGGAAAACCGGCATAACACTGCCGTCAACCACCGGCATGAAAGGCGTCAAGGCGCCTTTAGCTTCACGGAGGATTGCCCCCAGCTTCTCCTGCCCATCGAGCAGCTGCTGGGTCGTCAGGGCACGTAAAGCGGCGATATCTTTAGGATTTATATTAATGGTTTTAAGGAATTGTTCGGCTATTCCCACGGCGTTATTGAGTGTGGTGACGGTATTGGTTGAGCCGCTGCGGCTAATTGTCTTATGGAACAAACCACGCGCCCGGGGCATGCTCAAAAGGTCGTTGATGCTCATGCTGCCAGCAGAAAAACCGGCCACAGTGACGTTATCCGGATTACCGCCGAAAGCGGCGATGTTATCCTGTACCCATTCCAGCGCGGCTATCTGGTCGAGCAAGCCTTCATTGCCAGTAGCAGGAATTTTACCGTTGGTTATTTCTTTTAAGTTCAGGAATCCGAAAGCCCCCATACGATAGTTAATGCTGACGAGGACGATATCGCCGCGCTTCGCTAGCTTGCCGCTCTCCAGGAACGGCTCGGTGCCAGCACCGATAATAAAAGCACCGCCATGTATCCAGAAAATGACCGGTCGGCGCGCGTCATCCAGTCCGGGTGTCCAGATATTGAGGAACAGGCAGCCTTCATCCTGAAACTCTTTTCCGAAGTCAGGCATACCGGGGGCGGCAATCGGCATGGCATTCTGGGGGGAAATAGCCCCGTATTTTTTTGCGGGCTTAATGCCGCTCCAGGGTTTTGGCGGCTGCGGTGGCAGCCAGCGTAAATCACCCACGGGCTGGGTGGCATAAGGTATGCCCTTAAACACATAGAGTCCGTTTTCGGTATAACCTTCTAATTTCCCACTTTTTGTAGTCATCACAGCCTGTTTATCGGCGCCCATAGATGCCTCCATGATATAATATTTATTAGGTGAGATAGTTACCTTCTGATATTATTGCCTTATTATACCACTTAAAAATCCACTGTCAAATATACTCTCTGATATTGCGTATCGAGTAGCAATTCATACAATTATCATGCTGTTGCATAGTATTTAAAAGATAATTCTACGTTTTGATTATATATTATTGACAATCTCTTCGCATTGTGATATTATGATACTGGAGGTTGACGAAAATGAGATGGGGTATGGTAGTAGATTTATCAAGTTGTGTAAGGTGTTTCGGGTGTGTGGCAGCCTGCCGTATCGAGCATTATCTCCCGATGGGCATCACCTGGCCTAAGCTCGTGGCGCTAGAGACCGGCGGCGATAATCCGACGGTATCAACCTACTCTGTGCGTTGCAACCAGTGCAAGGACGCACCCTGCGTCGACGCCTGCCCGACCGGCGCGACAACACGCCGCCCCGACGGCATCGTCGTCGTCGACCAGGATAAGTGCGTGGGCTGCCGCTATTGCGTGGTCGCCTGCCCTTACCAGAATCGCACCTTCCTTTCTAAAGATAAAGACCAGGGCTTTTTCCCAGGCAGAGTCCAGACGGACTTTGAAAAAGCGGGTAAAAAGCTTTACCGGCACCAAATCGGGACAACCGAAAAATGTAATTTCTGTGTCGAACGCATCGACGCCGGATTGGCAAAAGGACTAAAACCGGGCATCGACCGCGATGCCACGCCCGCCTGCGTCAATACCTGCCCTGCCAGGGCGCTGACCTTCGGCGACCTGGACGACCCTAACAGCGAAGTATCACGCCTGATAAGGGAACGAGGTGGCTTTCAGCTTCATAAAGAGTACAATACCGACCCCTCGGTCTTCTTTATCGACGGTAAAATAGGCAAAACAGATACCGAACCAGCACCGCATAAGGAGTCGGAAGCAATAGGAGTGGCGGATTAAAATGGAAATACATCAATGGATGATTAGCTACACTCGTCAGACAGAGTGGATAGACAAGAGGGGGATACTCCTCTGGATTGCTTTTTACGCGGGAGGACTGGGCGGGGGTTTATACCTGGTGTCTTTATACTTTAATAGTCTGTGGGGCATGTTCATCAGCTGGCTGATAATCGGCGTTATCAAGGGCGGCACGCACCTGCTTTTCCTCGGCAAACCCGGGCGCTTCTGGAGAATTATGTTCCGTCCCCAAACATCCTGGCTGGCGAGGGGCTTTATCTTCGTAGTGCTGTTCGTAGGTTCAGGCGCCATTCAGTTAATGCTGTCACACTGGATGCCTGGCAGCGTTCCAGAAATTCTTTTCAAGGTATCTACCGGCATACTGGCGTTTGGCGTCGCGGTTTACACCGGCATCATCCTTAAGAACATCAAAGGCGTACCGTTCTGGAACTCCATTTTGCTGCCAATACTGTTCGTCCTCTGCGGGATACTGGGCGGCTTCGGTCTGTCCGTGGTTATCGCGCTGGCTGGCGGCGATGTTAACCTTTCCGCCGCGGAATGGGGCAGTCGTGTCCTGCTTATCGCCAATGCGCTGGTTATCATTCTTTACCTCTTTAAAGCCGAGCAGCGTGAAGAGGTCGGCAAGCAGTCAGTCATGGAGCAGCTACGCGGTAACAACGCGCCGATATTTTGGATTGGCATCGTGGCATCAGGTATTGCTATCCCGCTGGCGATTGCCGTAACCAGTCTTATCGCGGGTGAAATTGCATCAGGACTGCTCGTTTTTGGCGTGATTTGTGAGATTATCGGCGGGCTGGCACTACGCTACTGCGTGCTTAAAGCCGGCGCTTATAAGCCGCTGGTCGCTAAAGCCCAATAGCGTCCAGCCTAAGACAAAGTCCTTTCATTCTTTACCTCCTTCATTCCAGAAATGATATCATTTATATAGGAAGATTTTTAATATGAGTGAAACTAAGATAGTTAAAACAACCTGTAAAAGCTGTCACGGCGGGTGCGGCGTTTTGGTAACCGTCCAGGATGGCGTTATCGTCCATATAGAGGGCAATCCGGAGGCGCCGACCAAGGGCACGATGTGCTCCAAGGGACTATCCAGCATCCAGCACGTCAACCACCCCGACCGCCTTAAATACCCACTGAAACAGATGGGTAAAAGGGGCGAGGGCAAGTGGCAGCGCATCACCTGGGATGAAGCACTGGACACCATCGAGCAGAAAATGAAGGAGTCCATCGCCAAGTACGGACCTTCCTCCATCGCCGTCTCACAGGGGACAGGGCGGGGCTATAACGAGTACACGCACCGCTTCGCGCGGTCTATCGGCACTGCCAACATCATTACACCGGGCTACATCTGCCATAGTCCCCGGTTGGGACTATATGGGCTGGTGACCGGCTACGGCCGGCTTTACTGCGACTATCACGGGTGGGGCGGGGAGTTCCCGAAGACACAGATAGCCTGGGCAAAGCAGCTGGAAATAAGCAGCGCCGACGGCGAAATGGCGGTGTGGTTCCTGAATAGCCTGAAATACGTGAAGAACCTTATCGTTATCGACCCACGGGAAACGGCGCTGTCTTCGCGGGCGACATTATGGCTGCAAATTAGACCCGGCACGGACGCCGCCCTGGCGCTGGCGATGATTAACGTTATCATTAGCGAAGGACTTATCGATAAAGAGTTCGTCGAAAAGTGGACTTACGGCTTCGATAAACTCAAAGATAGAGTGCAGGAATACACACCGGAGCGCGTCGCGGAAATAACCTGGCTTAAAGCCGATGACATTAGAAAAGCCGCCAGGCTCTTCGCTATTGATACACCGGGCTGCATACAAATAGGTAGCTCGCTCGAACGGCAGGCAAACTGTGGTCAGACATTAAGAGCGATTATCTGTTTGTTGGGCGTTACCGGCAATATCGAAAGACCGGGCAGCATGATTTCCTGGGTACCGCCGTCTACCGGCCAGCGTGAGGACTTCTTTACGGAAATACCGATAACCGACGAGATGCGTAAAAATATCGTGGGGAGCGACCTATATAAGATGGGCGCCGCCCGCACTGCGCACTCGGATACGGTCATCAAGCAGCTGGTTAACGGGAACTCGTTGATAAAGGTGTGGTTCAGCGTCGGCGGGCAGCAGATTATCCACCTCGCCAATACCGCAGAGGTGCTACAGGCGCTCATGAAGCTGGATTTTCTGATTCATGTCGACCAGTTTATGGGACCGATGGCGGAGCACGCTGATATCGTCCTGCCGGCGGCGCACTGGCTGGAAATCGATGATATTTTCGATATGCACCCCCGCTTTATGATTGAAGCCCATAATCGCGTCGTCGACCCGCCGGGAGAAGCCTGGCAGGATAGCAAGATATTCAACGAAATCGGCAAGAGGCTAGCGCCGCAATACTGGTTCGAAAACGTCGAGAAGATGCTGGACTATCAGCTGAAAAAAGGCAACATGACCTGGCAGGATTTCAGCAAAAAGGTCATCCATGCCAGAATGGGCAAGGACCAGATTTACTATAAATACAAGACGGATTACTGGAAAAAAGGGGGCGGCTTCCTCACACCTACCGGAAAGATGGAGCTTTATTCCACGACGCTGGAAAATTTGGGCTACGACCCGCTACCCTACTTCCAGGAGCCGGGGGAGAGTCCAGTATCTACGCCGGAGCTAACGAAGGAATATCCCCTCATCCTGACGACGGGCTACCGGCAGCCCTTCTACTTCTTATCGCAATACCGGAACATACCCTGGCTGCGGAGTTTCCAGAAAGACCCGGTCATGCAGATACACCCGGACACGGCGAAACTTTACGGCATCGAGGATGGCGACTGGGCATGGATTGAGAGTCTGCGCGGTAGAATCAAGCAGAAGGCGCGACTTTTCCCGGGGATATTGCGCGGGGTTGTTATGGCGACGGCTAACTGCTTTTACCCGGAGGAACCGGGGCCGCTGCACGGATTGCTGAAGTCCAACCCTAATGTGCTGACGGATAACAACCACTGCGACCCGATGTACGGTTCGCCGGACCTGACCTGCTTGTTATGTAAAGTGTATAAAGCGGAAGACGGGAAATAAATAGAATAGTCATTGCGAGGGAGTCCTTCGCTGTGCGTAGGATAAACTCCGCGACCGTGGCAATCTTGTTGCCCTCTGTCATTCCAGCGAAGGCTGGAATCCACTTTATGGATTCATAAATTATCGTATATCTATAATGGATTCTGGCCTACGCCAGAATGACATTATTAGCATACATAGGGATTGCCACGCTTCGCTCGCAATGACAAAGACTTTACCCTCTCTCATTAAAGGAGAGGGTTTTTTATTACTCTTAGGACTTGTTATTTAAATGTAATGATATTCCGCAATGCTTCGCCCTTTACCACAGCATCTATCGCTTCGTTAATTTTTTCCAGGGGGTAGCGCGCGGTGATAAGCTCATCCAATTTGAGAATCCCGGCTTTATAAAGCGCTATCAGCTTGGGAACTTCGGCGTGGAGCTGGGTGGTGCCCATAAAACTGCCGGTAAGCGTCCTCTCGAACCGGATGATGTTGAACGGAGAATACTTTGCCATTTCGGTGTATTTGGGCAGGCCAACCAACACCGTCATACCGCGGGGGTTGGACATATCGAGCCCCTGCTCGACGGCGGCAGTACTGCCCACGGTAACGAAGACATAGTCCGCCCCTTCGCCCCCGGTAAGCTTCTGAACTTCTTTGATAGCATCCCCCTTGGTCGAGTTAACGGTATGGGTAGCACCGAAGATCTTGGCCGCCTGCAGCTTTTTATCCGAGATATCCACGGCGATGATAGGATAGGCACCAGAAATAGCTGCGCCCTGCACGGCGTTTAGCCCTACGCCGCCAATACCGATGACAACGCAGCTGCTCATCGGCTTTACTCTAGCGCGGTTGACTACCGCCCCGAAACCGGTGATGACGCCGCAGGCAAGCATACACGCCCTGTCCATCGGCATATCGGCGGGGATTTTTACCAGCTGCGATTGGTCGACGATGGTGTAGTCGGCAAAGCTGGCAGTTTTTATCAGCATATTAAGGTCCTGCCCTTTCTTGTTATGCATGCGGGTTTCTTTATCCATCGGGAAAACGCCGCTACATAGATGGCTTTGACCCGCCAGGCAGAACCGGCACTTGCCGCAGGAAATTAGTAGCGATAGTACCACGGGGTCGCCGGGCTTGAATCCGGTAACGCCTTTACCGACTTCCTCCACATACCCCGCCGACTCGTGCCCGCCGACGAAGGGAGTTTGGCCGGGAAGCTCTCCTTTAAAGAAATGGATATCGCTGTGGCAAACGGCCGTCGCCGCCAGCTTTACTTTCACCTCGCCCTGCTTCGGCGGGTCCAAAGTTATCTCCTCAACCACCAGGGGCTTGCCTATTTCGTAACAGACTGCTGCTTTCAAGCTATCCTCCTTAAATATTTATCGTTTTAGTATCATTAGTCTATTTCGCCAGAAGAATAAAGTCAAATCCGTGTCTCGCTATTTGACAAAGCTCGTTTTCTAAACTTATGATAGGTTTAATTGGAGTTACAAGCGACGTTTTTATAAGAAAGGGGAAATGATATGGCCAAAGCCAGGATTATCAACGTTGTCGCTACCGAATGCGCGCCGGAAAACGACGCCAAGTTCAATAAGTGGTATAACGAAGTGCATATACCCATGTTGATGAAATATAAGGGGATAAAAAAAGTAACCCGCTATAAGTTAATTGAAGAGAAGGCGCCAAGACCGAGGTTTCTGGCAGTCTATGAATTCGATACTAAAGAAGATTTAGATGGGCTTTCTAAAAGTGAGGCGTTCCAAGCGGCGATTGCGGAAATGCAGGAAACGTGGAAAGGCCAGATGTTTGATATTAAATGGGCGGTCAGCGGCGAACCGATTAAAACCTGGGAGCAGTAACTGAGCAAGTAAGGGAAGCGGTAATTTTTTTCTTACACTAATGCCTATCTGACGCTAGCGTGAGCGAGTGATTCCTCTTTTTGATACAGCATGCCCATTTTTTCTAAATATAACTTTGCGGCGCTAACTCTTAAATGTTTGAAATTATAATCGGGGTCGGTTTTGAGCTTGCTGTACATGCTGTTCAGGTGGTGTTCCACTGTTTTAATATCGATGAATAAAGTATCGGCGATTGCCGAGTTGGTATAGCCCTGCGAAAGCAGGCTAAGAATTTCCAGCTCGCGGGTGGTGAGCTGCTTCAGGAAAGGGCACTCCGGTTTGCCAGCGAACATGAAAGTTGCCAGCGGTGGGTCCAGAATAACCTGCCCCTGGTTAACGGCTAGAACCGTCCGCCACAGCTGCTGGATTTTATCGAGGGATTGTTTCAAGAAAAGCGCCATGCCGCTTTCACCACAGAGGGCGAGTCGGCGTAGTAATTCAATATCTTTA
Source organism: Dehalococcoidales bacterium (assembly GCA_050014095.1). Lineage (GTDB taxonomy): Bacteria > Chloroflexota > Dehalococcoidia > Dehalococcoidales > RBG-16-60-22 > RBG-13-51-18. The sequence continues at coordinate 230,935 of JBEKDZ010000002.1, forward strand.
GAGCTATAATATACGATTAAAATAACAATACCAATTTTAGGATAGGAATTTCTAATTTTTTCTAGTTCTTCTATTGTATCTACATCGAGCTTTTTAATACTTAAGAGCATAACATCGGGGGAGAGTTCTGCCACGGCCCGTATCATCGAGCCTTTTTCACCAGTACCGGAGATACGCAGTACATCAATATTTGCATTCTTGGTTAATACATTATTATATATCTCGCGATAAATCTCCTGTTCTTCTACTACTAGCAGGCTAACGTTCTCTGACTTTGACTGTATCATGCTTTTGCCTTTCAGTGTTATGACTTTATCTTCCTAGCTTCGCTTCCACAGCCCCACGTCAAACAACATTAAGAATTTTAATACAATCCCATAAAGATACGAATAAAAAATCATAAACAAAGCATTAAAATTCTATTAATTTTTCATTATATTTTGCGCCATTTGGCGAAAACTCCTTCGTAAAATTAGCTTACGTCCCTTGATTTTGTCATCTCGCTTCCTTAAATACAATACATGCTGCCACCCAATTTACGATGGGGATTATATTACTTTAGTACTGGATAATTTCCCCAAGTGAATATTAGGTAAACTGCTTGGCAAGATGGGGGATGGTCTAGTATTCACCATGAGCCGAGCGAGGTAAATTGATAGTATCCATGCCATGAAAAGAACCAAAGCAGGATTAAAACCGCTGTTTGGCGTTTGCCTTTTTATTGAAAGGCCTATCCCTATTTGCTTCGATGATATCAATAAATTAGCGTGATATAAACTCAATGAAAGCGAAGAAAACCAGTCTGCATTAAGCATGGTAGACGGTAACCAAAATAACGGTCAACCGTAAAAAATATATGTAAATAATATGGAAGGGGGTGATGTTTAAGGGGAAAAAGTAATCTTCTTTATCCTGAAAATGTTAGTTTATCCAAATACATCACAAATCAAAAAAAATCCTACAACTTAGGAGGAGAAATGTATAACAAATACTTCAAACATGAGAAAGGCATCACCGGGTTGGAGACCGCTATCATATTAATAGCGTTTGTCGTGGTAGCCGCGGTTTTTGCCTATACCGCACTTTCTGCGGGCCTTTTCTCTACCCAGAAAGCCCAGGAGGCAGTCTATTCCGGGCTTAAAGAAGCCCAGAGCACGATGGAGCTTAGAGGCGGTATTATCGCCACCGCCGGCACCCTTGGCGCTCACGGCACTATCAAACAGCTAACCTTCGTAGTGGCCAACGTTCTTGGTGGCGAACCGATTGACTTTACCCAACCGACTCCAGCTTCGGCAAACACTGGCGTATCCGAAAATCATAGCTCGAACAAGGTTGTTATCAATTATATAGATTCAGACCAGACTGTTACCGACCTGTTCTGGACATGCGTCCCGCTGGGGACAACCAACGGTAACGCCCTGCTCGAGACCGGTGAGAAATTCCAGATTACAATTGGGTCTAACGATACCGATGAGGACGGCGGCAATCTTGTCAATGCCCTCCATACCCCCCTTACCGTTAATAAGACCTTTACGCTGGAAATCGTCACCAGTGCTGGCGCCGTGCTTACTCTAGAACGGACCACACCTGCCTATATAGATACTAAAATGAATCTTCGCTAATACGTTCTTTATACGGTAAAGCGAAGTTAAAGGAGAAGAAATGTACAATAAATACTTTAAGCATGAGAAAGGCATCACCGGGCTGGAGACCGCTATCATATTAATAGCGTTTGTCGTGGTAGCCGCGGTTTTTGCTTATACCGCGCTTTCTGCGGGCCTTTTCTCTACCCAGAAAGCCCAGGAGGCAGTCTATTCCGGGCTTAAAGAAGCCCAGAGTTCACTGGAGCTTAAGGGTGGAGTTATCGCAACCGCGAATAATACCGGCGCCGATGGCACCATCAAACAGATAACTTTCGCGGTAACCAACGTGCTTGGTGGTGAACCGATTGATTTCACCGCGCCCGATGCTGGTGCAACTACTGGCTTGGCTTCCGGCACCAAGAATAAGGTTGTTATCAACTATATAGACCAGAACCAGGAGGTTGATAACCTGTATTGGACCGTTACCACGATGGGGGCCGATAATGGCAATAGCCTGTTAGATCCGGGAGAAAAATTCCAGGTTACCATTGGCGGCAATAGCACTACCACAGGTGCAGGCAACCTTGGTAATGCTCTTCATCCCGCCCTTGGCATTAATAAGACTTTCAGCATCGTGATAATGACGCCAGCCGGTGCCGTGGTTACGATTGAGAGGACTACACCAGCCTATATCGATGCAATCATGAACCTACGTTAGTTTTACTAGTTAATAGGTTAATAGGGGGTAACATGGCGGGGTGGGGGTCTCTAAAATCGGAACCCCACCCCGACCCATGGTGTGTAACAGGCGCAACCCGCTTCCATCTAGCTGTGAGAAACGTGGATGACAGCCGCAAATAACTACTCCGAAGGAATAATGGAGGTCTGTTGTGGACAAGGCCATAACTACAGCTCTACTTATCATAGCGGGGGTTGTATGTATGATATTCGTCTTTAATAGTGTTTACCCGATGATTAACCGTTCCAGCCAGGCGATGACCAGCATGGCAGAGCAGGTTGATGAACGGATGAAGAGCCGGATTAATATCGTCCATGCGGCAAGTTCGGCTGATCAAAAGTCGGTTTACCTGTGGATAAAAAACGTGGGAACCCAGACCATCCTGGATGTCAAGCAAAGCGACCTGTTTTTCGGGCAGGAGGATAACTTCGAGCGTATCTCTTATGTTGACGATTCCGAAGACAATCCGCGCTGGTCTTTTATTATCGAAAACGATAGCCAGTGGAAAACCAGCGCTACAATAAAGGTAACGATTACCTATGATAGCGTCACGGCGTCTGGAACCTATTTTGCGAAGTTTATCATTCCGAACGGAATATACGACGAGTACTATTTTAGCATGTAACGGAGCCAGAAATGGAAACAGTGCTTATTTCCATAATATGTATCGCCCTGCTGGTTTTCGGGGGGATGACGATGTCCCAGGGCTTTATGACGTCCGTTGATGCCAGCACAGTGGGGCTTAGTGAAATCAGCCAGCAAACCGAGACAATCATGAGAACGTCGCTAACGCCGATAAGTACTAATTTATCATTGGTGACCGGCCCGGACCCTCTGGAAATAGTTTTGGAGAATACGGGGCAGACCAAGATAGCGGATTTTGAAAAATGGGATGTTATCGTTCAGTACTATGATGATTCCGGCGTCTATAACGTTAACTGGCTGCCCTATTCTGCCAGCGGCGGAGGAACCAATGAGTGGGGAGTGGGCTGGATAAGGCTCAATGGACAACCGGAAAAGTTCGAGCCTAATGTGTTGAACCCCGGGGAACAGATAATGATAGAAACATCACTCGATCCATCAGTGAGCGACAATGCTACTAATATGGTAGTGATATCAACACCCAGCGGGATAACCTGTTCAACCTATTTTTCACCGTGAAATAACTAGGGAGTTTATAAAATGGCGGCCGTAATCGTAACTATAATATGTATCGCCATGATAGTCGTTGGAGGTATGACGTTATCGCAAGGTATTCTTACCTCGGCGGATTCGGCTGCTATAAACGCCGATAAGATAAGTGTCATGGAGAGTGAAATAGCGAGGACCGATTTGAATATCACCCGGGCCGCGCAACTTGCCTGGGCAGACTATTTACGCGTAACGGTAAAAAATGACGGCCAGACCAAGCTGGCTAATTTTGATAAATGGGATGTTATTGTGAGCTACATTGATAGTGACGGCGCTTCAAGTTCCAAATGGCTGCCCTATACCGCTTCATTGCCACAAGATAATGAATGGCAAAAGGCAAGAATCGGTTTAGATGGACCGATTGAGTATTTTGAGCCTGGTATTCTTAATCCATCCGAGGAAATGATAGCTCTGATTCATCTTGACCCGGCCGTGAAAAGCGGCACCAACGGCGATGTATCTATGGCAACGCCTAATGGTGTTTACAGTTCACTGGCATTTTCGAATCTCGGCTCTGCACGATTTACCGCACAGTCCGAGAACATCACCCTTGCCAACACTAAGTATTATGAGCTGGTGGAAGCCGCCCCGGATGACGGCCCCGCAACAATTTCCAGGGCGGATTTTTCGACTAATGAAAGCGGTAGGAAACTATTATATACTGTGGGGCAACCTACTCGACCGGCCAAGTACATTTATCCACTTATTGGCATCAGCGCAATCCCGAAGGCGACCTGGATAGTTTACTACCGGGGTTATATCGGGTCAGATGGTAAATTCCCCCAACAAGATGCTGATGTACGCTTCAATATCAATATTTTAATAAGGAAAGCGGACGGCTCCATAAGAGACGTAATTGCCGAAAGGGTCGCTGTAGCCTGGGTTGCGGAGGCCGAGCAGGGCGCCTGGTTCACTTTTGACGGTAGTTATGATTTCCCGGGCTATACGGTAGCTAATGGCAATGATTATCTTGAAGTTGATTTTTATTGCCAGACTATGGCCGGACCGAATGGTTCATCAGGATATATACAATTGAGCATAGATGATAATACTCTACCTGTCGACGACCAGACGAGGATAGAGGCGGATTAACTATGAACCTAATAAAAATGATAAAAGTCCTGCCATTCTTTAATAAGAATGAAAAGGGCAATAAATGGGGCACCGGCACAATGAGCTTCGATTTGTTCTATCAGCTCTCTTATATGTCGACGATTGCCTCTGCCGGTGTGCCGCGAGACCAGATTTTCGGAAGGTCGGCGGAACTCCAATGCTCCTCCGCAGAGTATTTTAGAAAAATCGATTTAGCCCGTAAGCGTTTAAAGTACGATTATGCCCGTGCCTGCCGTGTGATAGGCGAACCAGCTAAGGACGAAAAAATGAAAGGTCTGCTGCTGCGTTTTTCCAGCTCACTGATTTCCGGCGAGCCGGAGGCGGATTTTCTTACCAGAGAGGCTAACGCCCGCTCTGAAGACTATGAGAATGAATACGGGAGAAGTCTGGAAGCCCTGAAGATGTGGACCGACGCCTACGTCTCTTTAATTCTCGCCGCCGTCCTGGTGATTGTTATCGGGATAGTATCGACGATGATATGGAAAATAGAGACAACCCTTATCATAGGCATGGCTTTTATCGCTATCAGCACCACTGCAGCGGGAGTCTGGCTGATATGGGTGGTATCGCCAAAAGAATCGACTGTTTTAAGATGGCCGGGTTCGAAGGAACAAAAACTTGTCGCTAAGCTGTTTAAACCAATGTTAATTGTCGTTATCGTTATCGCCGGGCTGTTTTTATTCACCGGCCAGAATATTGGCCTGTGTCTGATTATTGTTGCCGTATTAGTATTCCCCCTGGGTTATATCATGTCGCGGGACGATAATAAAATAGCCAAGCGAGATGACGAAATGGGCACATTCCTGCGCTCTCTCGGCGGTGTTTGTATGGCATTAGGGACTACCGTGAACGCGGCATTGTCACGCATTGACTTAAACGCCATTAACGTGTTGAGAAGTGCGGTTAAAAACCTGCATACGAGGCTGACCGCCGGGATTCAGCCGAGACTATCCTGGAAGATGCTCATCGATGAAACCGGCAGCGAGCTATCCAACCGCAGCGTGGGTATGTTCTACGACGCTATCGAAGTGGGTGGTTCCGCAGGACAGGCTGGTCAGCATGCCGCCATGTTCGCTAACCAGCTGTCGCTACTCCGCGCCCGACGCCGGACGGTGGCAGGTCCTTTCCGCTGGCTTTGCTTCGTTATGCACGCCGCCGTCATCTGTATCCTAGTGTTCATTACCGAGGTTATCGTTGCCTTCGGCGGGATGGTAGGGAAGGCACAGGAGTCAATGCCTCAAGTATCTGGAGCTCCGGCAATGAGTTCTTTTACAAGCTTTAATTTATCCGGGCTGGAGATGATGCAGCATTTAGTTATACCCCTGGTAATTATATTTACCGTAGCTAACGCTATCGTGCCGGCCCTGGCGGAGGGGGGAAGTAAATATAAAATTTTAAGCAATCTTGGTTTTACATCAGCTATTTCCGGGCTGGCTCTGCTCGTTTTACCGGTATTAGCCAACCAGTTATTTACGTCAGTTGCACACATGTAGGGAGGCAATATGGAACAGGAAGAAGAGCAAGAAGAACGGATAAAAGAACTTGAAATAGAATTCCAGAAAGTCAGGGACGAGCTAAAAGAGATGCTGTTTGATATCCGAACATATTTAATGGAAGCTCAAACACCGATTCCAAACGACCTAGAAAAAGAAAGACTCCGCGATGAACTGGAGGTAGGAAGGAGGTAAATCAACGTGGTGGAAGAAAGTAGGCTTGATAATCTACAAGATGAAATTAAGTTATTAAAGGGAGAATTGAAGAATTCTCTCGCCAGCGTCCGTGATTATCTTCTTAACATGGAACTGCCATCTTCAGAATTCTCCACTATCCTGGCGGCTCTTAGCGGTGATAATACCCGTCCTCAAGCTCTGGCCACTGATGGCGACATCTCTAACAAAGACGATATGCTCGAGCCGAATCTTGATGAAGAGAATCCGGAGGAAGCGGATGGGGAAATAAAGCAGCCGGACGAAGATGAAAACCTGCTCGACTTTGGAGACCCCGATAAAGAAGGGGAGACTTCTGAAGAGCTGCCAAATGAAGACGCGCTGGACGATATGGTGGCGGAAGACGAATTGCTACCCGAAGAAGAAACAGAGGAGCTGCCAGAAGAAGTTGAAGAGCCTCAAGATGAGATGCAGGAAACCGAAGATGAGGGTTTGCCGGAAGAAGAGTTAACTCCTCCGGAAGACGAACTGCCATTAGACGAGGAACAGCTTGAGGAATATAACCGTCTGCTTACCGAAGCCAACCAGGGGATACCTAAAGTCAATATGCTCGCCAACCTCATCAACTGGGTAGCTAGAGCCAAGCAGGATATCGGGTATGAGGAGTTGCCAACGTTCCTCGAGGTCTACGGCATCAGCGGTCATCTTTCACCGGAGCTGAAGGATATTATTTTACGACTCGCCGAAATAGCTAAGGACCTCCCTGATAATACCAAAGAATCCGAGATTTGGAGTCAATCAATGCTAGCGTTGCACGGAGTTCTTACCGGCGGGGATGCTCCTCAAAATCTTGTCGCACCATCCTGGGTGGATGGAAATGGTGAAGCGGAGTCATCACTCGAAGACGAAATTATTGAGATAGATAAAGCCAAAGAAAAATCGGCCAAGCTTAAGCTGGTGTTACCTACCGATAATGGCAAAAACAAGGAATTCTGCATCGATCTAACACCAGAGGACAATAATGACGCTGCCTAGCAAAAAAATAATCCTCTACTAGGAGAGGTGGTTTATTATGGCAAAAAGCGATAAAAAGAAAGAAACCATAGTTACCGGGGTGCCGGAAGTCGATGATAAACTCGGGGGCGGCATTCCGCTGGGTTCACTTTGCCTTATTGAGGGACATTCCGATGCCGGGAAGAGCGTTTTATGCCAGCATCTTACCAACGGCACCCTGCTTAGCGCTGAAATCTCGGTAGCTTATTATACTACGGAGAATAATATCAGAAGCCTGGTAAGCCAGATGGATTCTCTGAATATGAATATCCTCGACCATTTTCTGGCAGACCGTTTGAGGATTTTCCCGTTGACATTCCGCAGCGGCTTGCCGAGCGGTCATAAGCCTTTTTTGGTGCTGACACACCATTTTTCCAACCTGCCTCAAGAATTTAAGCTAATTATTGTGGATTCGATTACCCTGCTGGTGGCGCATAGCGAACCGGTGGCAATTATCGACTTCTTTTCCAGATGTAAAACTCTTTGCGACCAGGGTAAAACGATTATCGTGGTAGCCCATTCTTACGCCTTCGAGGAAGATATTCTTTCACGTACGCGTTCACTGTGCGATGCGCGTTTCAAGATGCGGCTGGAGCAGGTCGGTGAAAGTATGATAAAGCTGATGGAAGTCTTAAAAGTCCGCGGCGCCGACCGGCCTACCGGCGATGTCGTGAGCTTCAATATCGAACCTAAAATGGGTATGAGGATTATTCCGCTTGCTAAGGCTAGAGTCTAGGAGAAGAAATGCTTCATCTCCCCTTCGAAATAAAACCGTGTCCCCAGAAATGCGGGAAGGTATGCGGCGACGACCTGGAGAAATGCCCCATATTTCTAAAATTGCCGGCTGACTTCCAGGAAGTATGTAAGAATAATCTGCATCTTCTGCAATATTTGTATATGCTCCCGCTGGATACAACTGAAATACCCAAGTACTATGAAAAAATATCGCGGAAGCTAAAAGGTACTAAAAACCCCAACATTATCTATCACATCAGCGACGGCGTATTCGTTCATATACTGGCTAATCCGGAAGATATTAGAGATTATTACGTGGCGATTGAGCCAAGCATCATGGGTTCCGATGACGCAATCCTTCAAGAGCTAGAGCTACACCTCGCGGAGCATGTTGAGGAGCTTGAGGGGATTACCGACTCATCAAAACGACTGAAAATCATTATGAAAATCGTGGATACGGTTGTACATGTTAACGGCCATCAAAGCCTGACGGCTCTTGAGGATAAAAAACAGGCGAATGGGAATAAGAACAAGGATACGGATAAGGATACGGATAATAATAACGGCAACCATGATTCTGACGGCGGTAAAGAACAAAAAGCGCCATCTCACAAGCCTAAGAAAGCAAGCAAGGGGAATATTTATGTTACCCAATTCCAGTATAAAAGTCTCCGTTACCTGCTAAAACGTAAGCTCGAAGGTATGGGTATGATGGACCCCATGATATTAGACCCAAACATCGAAGATATTTCATGTTCCGGTACAGGTAATATCTTCGTCGAGCATAGAATTTTCGGCGGCCTCCGCACCAGTATCGGATTCGATTCTGACGACGAGCTGGATAAATTCGTTATTGAGTTGGCCGAAAGCATCAAGCATCCGGTCACTTTCCGTGATCCGGTGGTCGATGCTACCCTGCCGGATGGTTCACGTATCAATATCGTTTATGGTAACGACGTTTCTAAAAGGGGCAGCAACTTTACTATTCGTAAATTCAGCGATACCCCGATGAGTATTCTGGAGCTTATCCAGTTTAACATGCTTAATTATGAAATGGCGGCTTACCTATCGCTCGTGATACAAGAGGGTATGAACACCTGGGTATCCGGAGAAACGGCTTCTGGTAAAACAACGCTGATGAATGCGCTGACGACTTTTATCCCTCCAGAGTCAAAGATAGTGAGCATTGAAGATACCCCAGAAGTCCAGGTGCCACACCATAACTGGATACGCGGCGTCACCCGCGGCTCCGCTAAATCGGCCGACTCGTCCGAGATATCTATGTTCGACCTTTTAAAGGCGGCTTTGAGGCAAAGACCGAACGTGATTATCGTCGGTGAGATTCGTGGCATAGAGGGAGCCGTCGCTTTCCAAGCAATGCAGACCGGCCACTCTTGTATGAGCACTTTCCACGCCGCTTCGGTAGCCAAGCTAATCCAGCGTGTTACCGGTACCCCTATTCTGGTACCAAAGACATATGTAGATAATCTTAACGTGATCGCTATTTGTCAGCAGGTGCGTCTGGCAAACGGCTTCCTCGCCCGACGTGTAACCAGCATCAATGAAATCGTGAGCTATGATTCGATAGCTGACGCTTTTTCTTTTATTGAAGTTTTCAACTGGGATCCGCTGGATGATAGCTATAAATTCCGCGGCAATCAAAACTCATACTTATTGGAAAATAAAATCGCCCCCCGGCGCGGCTATCCAGAAGATAAAAGAAGACAGATATATAAGATTGTTAAACAAAGGGCGGAGGTTTTAAAACGCATCACCGAACAGGGAAAAACAGACTTTTACGAGGTCTACGCGATATTATCTAAAGCCTATCGCGAGGGGTATTTCCGCTAAAAATAGGCGATGAGCATTAAACTGTTTTACCCGCAGGAGGTGGGAGATGAAATTTAAACTATTTGGTTCCGGTAAAGAAAAAGAGAAAAAAAAGTCGCCCAAGAGCAATGCCGCGGCTACCCAAATAGCCGAACTGGAAGAGCAACTTAACGACTGGACAGATAACCTTAAGGAAACCGAGCAGAGACTTCAGAAGCGTTCTGCCAAGGATAGCGATTCAGCGGAGGTCATTCCATTACGACCTCATGGTCCAATCAACGAGCTATCACTTGAGGAGGAAAGCGCCCTTGACGAGGACGACTCGCTTAATGAAGCACTGGATGACATTAAATTGGTGGAGGTACAAGGAGAAGGCGATTCTTTGTCTGAAGAAAAGGACGAGAAAAGCGATTCAGCCGGGGATTCGCTCAAGCAGCTATTCACCAACAACGAAGATGAGGATAATCCCCTGGTTAATTTAATACAATCGCTGCCCGAAGTTACTATCAACGAGCTGGAGGAGGATTTAAAAGAAATCAAGGATATCATCAAAGACTGGCAGCGGAAATAAACAGGCAGTTTTTACTTCCAATGCATTGGTTTTTGAGTGTGGGGGAATACCCCAATGAAATAAGGGGGTTATCATGGTTGTAGGTATAGTTAGGCAGGAGTAGCCTAATAATAGGGCTAAATTAGATAGAATTGCCCATACTATACGTATTTATAAATAAATGGGGAAATAAAGCAACCGGACCCTAGCTACTTCCGGAGGGCCGAAAATGAGTTATAAAAATAATAAAAAGGGATTGCAGGTTAATAAACACCTACGCTATATCATCGTGCTCATGGCAGTATGCGCATTTATCTACTATTTGCCTGTCATCAGCGGTCGCCTTGGCTGGATAAGCGCGCAAAACTCCCTTAATAGCCTTCATGATTTATACGGTATTGATTTCTTGGGTCTGGTATTCTTCGCGCCGGTGGTATATTCAGCTTACGCGCTCGGCGTTATACCGGCGATTTTAACAGCATTTGTATCTATGTTAATCCTGCTGCCCCATGCCATACTTATAGATACCTATCCTAATGCGCTATTCAAACCTACAGCTTTCGTCATCATCTTAAGCGCGGTAGGCGCCGTGGTCGCTATGCTGCAAACCAGCGAGCAACAGCACCGCCAGAGGATTAAGGAGATGAAATGTCTTTATGACATCGGTAAAGCGGCATGGGATAGCAACTCGATAGATGAGTTCATCGGTAAAGCGGTGACGATTATCCCGCTGGCAACGCAAACCCCGGAGGAAACCAGGGTCAGCATCACCTTTCATGACCAGGTATATAAAAGTCCAAGTTTTGAAAAATTCCCCAATAAAATTGTCGAGAACCTGGTCGTCAACGGTGAAGTAGTCGGCGTTGTAGAAATTTACTCTACCGGCGACATCCCCTATCTAAAGAAGAAGAATTACCTGCTGAAGACCCTGGCAGAGCGAATCGGCGGGGCTATCCGGCAGGTAGAGTTGGAGCAATCGCTCCGCGGCTATTACGAGCAGCTCGAAAAAGAGGTGGATATCCGTACCAAAGACCTGGAGCAGGTGCAAGAGAAGCTCATCCGGTCCGAACGTCTGGCGGCTGTTGGTGAGCTGGCTTCAGGGGTGGGGCACGAGCTGCGTAATCCGTTAAATGTAATCAGGAATTGCGCCTATCTACTTAACATGGCGCTGACGGAAAAAAGCGATGAAGAGGCGGCTAATACACTAAAGGTGCTGGATAAACAAATCGATATCGCTAATAAAATAGTCACCGACCTGTTGGATTTTACCCGCATTAAGCCGCCGTCACAGGTCAGGGCTAACCTTAAGAACTTAATCGAGGAAAGCCTATCATGGATAACCGTTCCGGAACAAATAAGCATCAATTTGAATTTAAACGGTCACGCAAAAACGATAAGGACCGACCCCGAACAGATGAGCCGGGTGTTTTCTAATCTAATATCTAATGCCGTGCAGGCAATGAACGGGAAAGATGGAGAAGTGAACATCAGCACTGATGCCGATGATGAGTATCTCTCGGTTATCTTCCAGGACACCGGCTGCGGCATACCAGAGGAAAATTTACAAAAAATCTTCGAACCGCTTTTCACTACCAAACCGAAAGGTATCGGTCTGGGCCTGGCTATTTCTAAAAGGCTGGTGGAACAAAACGGCGGGAAAATCGAGGTGGCGAGCCAGGTGGGCAAAGGGGCAACCTTCACCGTAAAATTACCAATTGAGCAAAGGAGTTGAATCCAAAATGAACGATAAACCGACAATCCTCGTAGTTGATGATAATCAGGACCTGCTGGAAACATTCGCCATGATTTTAAAACGTCGTGGCTATGAAGTTCAGACAGCGGTTAATGGCTCATCCGCCGTCAATAAATTTAAAGAACAGCAATTCGATGTTACGCTCATGGATATCGTAATGCCGGAAATGAACGGCGTGGACGCTTTTAAGAAAATTAAGGAGATACAGCCTGAAGCGCCGATAATACTAATGACCGCTTATTCCGACGATGAGCTGATTCAGAGTGCAAAAGATGAGGGCGTCCGCCAGATAATCCATAAGCCGATACGCATCGACCAGCTTATCGATTTAATTAACGAGGTTGCCGGCGACCAGCCGATTCTCGTCGTGGATGACGACGCTGATATCTGCGAAACTTTGACGAAAATCCTGGAACAACAGGGATACAACGTGCTAACCGCCAGCAGCGGTGAAGAGGCGGTTTCAATGTCCAAAAAAAAGACCTGCCAGATGGCTTTTATCGATGTCAAGCTGCCGAATATCGACGGATTGGAAACACTCCTACAATTAAAAGAAATCAATCCAGATATCATCGTCATTATGATGACGGGCTTCCGCAACGAGGTTAAAGAAGCGCTGGATAAAGCTCAGGCAGCATCCGCCATAACCTGTCTTTATAAACCCTTCGACCCTGCCGAGGCAGCTAAGCTGGCTCGAAAGACGATTGAAAAGAAACATCGTTCAGGTAAGTAGATGAAAGCTAAAGAAAGTATACTGGTGGTGGATGATGACCTTGATTTTCTGGTTATCATCCAGCAGATACTGGAAAAAAAGGGATATAAAATCAGCACCGTCCCCACGGCGGGGGAGGCAATATCTCTGTTGAAGGAGCATTTCTATAATGCGGCTATCCTGGATATCAGCCTGCCCGATGCCGACGGCACGGATCTGCTTTCGAAGGTAATCGAACTACATCCGGAGATAATCGCGATAATGCTAACGGGTCACTCCTCGATAACCAATGCCGTGGAGTCTTTGAACCGGGGCGCTTTTTCATATCTAGAAAAGCCGCTGGATCCGGAGAATCTTCTTACGGTAATCAATCGCGGCATGGAGAAGCAGCGTCTCGTTTTTGAAAACCGCCAGCTGATGGATGAGCTGGAACGGCACAATCGCATCACCAATACCCTCCTAAGCATCTCGCAGACGGTGGCGCAGACGCTAGACCTCCAGAAAATAATCGACTCCGCTCTGGAAAAGGTAACGGAGTGTACCGGCCTGGAGGCGAGCTTCATTTACCTGCGGGATAAAGATACCTTGAAGTTGAAAGGCCACCACGGATTATCCATCCAAACGGCGGCGGACATGCCTCAAAAGCTGTCAACTACTTCCGGGATATTCAGTAATTTAATGGAGCAGTCCGGACCTATTATTATCAAAGACCTGAAAAAAGCCAAAGAGGCAGACCTCAAATTCCTGAATGATTTTGGCTACCGCTCGTTTGCCGGAGTGCCCCTAACGATTCTGGGTGAGAATATTGGTCTTCTGGGAATAGCCACCGATTTTAACCAGAGTTTTAACCCTAATAACCTGGAGCTACTTACCGGAATCGGCAGGGAAATTGCTATCGCAGTAAGGAACGCCCAGCTTTATGAGGATGCCTCCAGCGCCAGAGCTTTGCGGGAGCTCGATGCCATGCGTACTGAGTTTCTCGCCAATGTATCACATGAGCTGCGTACCCCTCTGGCGGTGATAAAGGGTTCGGCCAATAGCCTGCTGCAGCCGGATGTAATCTTCGATGAGCAAACACGGCGGGAGTTTCTGGTATCTATCGATAAAGATGCCGATACGCTCACCCGCCTGGTGGACGACCTGCTGATGGTTTCACGGCTTGAAGCTAACGCCCTGGAGGTAAGGAAAAAGCAGCATAGGCTTAACGAAGTGATATCAGCTATTAAAGATAGATTGGATAATCTAACCATTAAGCACCACCTGCATATCAATATACAGGACGATATGCCGCCGGTAAATATCGATGAAGGACGTATCGGTGAGGTACTTACCAATCTCGTCGAAAACGCGGTGAAGTTTTCCGAGGATAATACCCATATCTACATTCGAGCGACTTATAAAAACAAAGATGTGATAATCAGTGTCGCCGATGAAGGTATCGGTATTTCTCCGGAGCTGCACCAGAAAATATTCGAGCGATTTTTCCAGGGGGACGGTCGCAAGGCCGGAAGGAGAAAGGGGACAGGTCTGGGGCTAGCCATCTGCCAGGGCATCATCGAGGCTCATGGGGGTAAAATCTGGGTGGAAAGTAAACCTGGTCAAGGGGCGAAATTCAGCTTCAGTCTGCCGGGCAAGTAAAGGGGGAACAACTATGGACAAAAAAAGTATCCTCATCGTGGACGATGACCCAGCGATACTAAGACTGTTGAGTACGAACCTCAAAGCACGTGGCTATGAGATTTTCACCTCCACCAACGGCGAAGAATCGCTGGAAGCCGTCCAAAAAGACTTTATTGATTTAATTATCCTCGACCTGATGATGCCCAAGATAGACGGCGTGGAGGTATGCCGCCGCATCAGGGAGTGGTCGGATGTGCCCATCATCATCCTTAGCGCCCGCGGCGACGAGAATGACAAAGTGAAGTGCCTTGAGCTGGGCGCCGACGATTATCTGACGAAGCCCTTCGGCATCGCCGAACTGATGGCGAGAATCAAGACCGCTTTCCGGCACCGCGGCGATCCCACCGTTGCGCCAGCCCAGTCTATATTTGCCTACGACGGACTGGAAATCAACTTCGCCAAGCGGCGCGTAACGGTCAACGGCAAGGAGATAACGCTTACCCCCACGGAGTTCGCCCTGCTCCAGCACCTGGCGGTAAATTCGGATAAAGTGCTCACCCATAACATGCTGCTGCAAAGTGTCTGGGGCAACGAATATTCATCGGAAAAGGAATACCTGCGGGTGTTTGTAGGACGTTTACGCCGTAAGTTGGAACCCGACCCCAAAAATCCCCGCTATATACAAACTATCCCCGGGGTGGGTTATCATATGGCAACCACAGCAACAACCGCCTAGCGGCTATATTATTCAATGACATCGAAGGGGGGCTTAAAAAGCCCCCCTTTTTTGTTCTTTAGAATTTAGGACCCAATCCGGCCTGCCGGCATAATTCATTAGCTGTGATTCTGTCAAATACACGGTGCCTTTTTACCGGTAATATTTTTTTACCATTAGTGTAAATAGAGTGTTTTTTACCTTCACGTAATAAAGAGAAACCATTATCCTTTAAGTATTTCAATAAGTCGCGACGTTTAACCGACAAGTTACGCCTCTACAGGTAACTGCTCAAGCAAGTCGCCGCCTATAGGAATTTCACGTCCCTGCTGCTTATAGGCCAATATCATCTCCTCCAGCGCATCTCGAAGCATCTGGCGGCATTCTTCTATAGTTTTTCCCTCGGTAATTACCTCCGGCCATTCAACCAGTTGTCCCATATATCCAGCGTCAACTTTAGTATATTTTGCCGTATAGCTTCTCACCATAGTCATTACCTCCTCACCAAGGCATAACATCATTATATCACACGCTTATTTCCTTTTGTTGATTAAGACATCGCTTTAAGAGTAAAATCAGTTAAACAATTTGCCATATACTGAAAGGAGCAATTCATGAACGCCAAAGAAATGGAAGCTAAAATTAAAGCCCTGGAAAAGAAGGTGGGTCTCTTAGAAGACGTTAATGAGGTTAAAAGGCTGCAGCGCGTCTATAGTTATTACGTCATGCACATGATGCGCGATGAAATAGCCGATTGCTTTGCTGATGACCCAGATGTAACCCTGCACTGGCTGGAAGGCACCTGGAAGGGCAAGAAAGGCGTCAACCGCTATTTCGGCGTCGGTACGGATAGACCGGAGCCGCCCCCCGGCTTCCTGCACCAGGTAATGCCTATCGCCGGCGTGGTTGACGTCGACCCTGACGGGAAACATGCTAAAGGACGCTGGTACTCCTTCGGCGGGGTCGCCGTTCCCAATCAAGAGACCGGTAAGACCAACCCCTCCATCGTCGGCGGCTTATATGAAATCGAATATATCAAGCAAAACGGCGTCTGGAAAATGTGGAAGGTGGACTGGATTATCCCCTTGAGCATTAGAATCCCTGCGGAGTCATGGACGACGGTAGAAGCCCTGGGTAAAATGATTGAAAATTTCAAAGGACCGGAAGCCGACATCCCAGCTATAAAAGGCGACCCTCGGTTCGTTTCCGGCTACATTTTCCCCTTCCACTATAAACACCCCGTCACCGGCAAGCCGACCTCGGAAGGTAAGAAAAACGCCAGGCTTCTATCCAACGTTAAAACCGCGGCAAAAATCGCTAAATCTACGTTGGCAACCAAGCCTAAAACAAAATCCAAAGCTAAATCAAAACCTAAATCTAAAAAGAAATAGTCCCGTCTTTCCACAGGCTTTAAGGAGTAATAAACGATGGCAGCGAAAACGAAGTATGGAAAGTGCATTCATACCAAGGAGCTAATCAAGAAAATACCGTATTACGGCGGCAAGTCAATCGTGGCGCACGACGGCGAGTTGGACGCGGATTGCAGCATCGGCTACCACTGCATCGCCAAGCCGATGTCCTTCGACCATGTTCACTCCCACGACTTCCCGGAGATGCTTTGCTTCATCGGCGGGAACCCGCTGGATATTACCGACTTCGGGGCAGAAATTGAATTTACGCTGGGCGGGGAAAAGCATAAGATTAATAAGCCGGCGGTGGTCTCCATCCCGGGCGGGGTGGAACACTGTCCAATCGTCTTCACTAAAGTTACCAAACCCCTCATCTTCCTGGAGATATCGCTAACGCGTATCTGGCGACCGAGCGGCCCCCCGCCGAAAAAGAAGCCTACTGTTTTAAAGAAAACGCCGCCGAAGACCGTGAAAAGGAGTAAAAATGGCTGAATCCAAGCACAGTAAATATATCGTCTACGAGCCTCCGCAGCCAAAGCCCGGCGATAAGCCCTTCCCGCAGCCCAAGCGCCTGGTGGAAGCGCGGGCGAAAGGCAACTATTTCGATGGCACCTGGATGTTCGCCCTGGATAATCGAATCGCCGCAGGCGCTTTTTACACCAACTGCGTCTGGCTCTGGAAAAAACACGGGGCTGAACCGCTGGAAATCGAGATAGCCCACACCCATAACTTTGATGAGACGCTGGGGTTCATCGGGACGGTGCCTGATAAACCGCATGAGTTGGGTGGGGAAATAGACCTCTGGCTGGAAGACGAAAAGTTCACTATTACCAAAAGCTGCCTGATTTACGTCCCCCGCGGCATGCAGCACCTGCCGCTGACCCTTAAGAGAATCGACTATCCTATTTTCTTCTGGACCGCCGGCAACGGCACCGATTATACCAGATCGTCCGGTGATGAGGAATTCATTTAAAAAGGAGACTGATATGGATAAAACCAAATACGGCAAGCATATCTTGAGGAACGCTTTTAAAAAGCACCACCAGTTGGAAGGACTTTCCGCCAGCGGCGACGAGATGAATGCCGACTGTATCGTGACGCACCACGTTTTTTACAAGCCGGAATATGTCCTCAAAGAGTCGCACTTCCATGACGATTTCATGCAGATTCTGTGCTTCCTGGGGACGAACCCCAAGAACGTCCGCGATTTCGGCGGGGCAGTCATCGAGCTTTGCCTGGGTAAGGAAGAGGAAAAGCATATCATCGATTCACCGGTAATCGTCCCTATTCCTAAAGGACTATCTCATGGGCCGCTCTATTTCAAAAAGCTCCCCAAGCCCGTTATCTTCCTGGAGATAATGCTGACGCGGAAATACCATAGCAACCTGCCGCCTCCGAAAACCGCGACCAAAGCGAAACCTGCGGTAAAAGCCAAAGCCAAGCCAGCAGCTAAAGCTAAAACCGCCAAGCCAAAAACCAAGGCAAAAACGAAGAAATAGATGGAGAAACAATTTATTATTTGAGTTATAGTTATGTAAACTAGCGCATTATTTGTTGTGTTTTTTACCTTTGCCCTGTTCCGCCATATCATTAATAAGATATTTATCTTATCATTATCCCCGTTTATGCACTGTTTATCGACCCGATGTTAGTCTTATACAGGAAATTGAAGCAATCACTTTAAGGAGATTAACATGAGGCCGAAAACGAAAATCCTCACGATTAGCCATGACCAGTCATTGGTAACTCTGCTCCAGAGAGAGCTTAATGATGGTAATTATGAAATAGTCTGCACCGAGCATACCGGCATCCAGCTCAAGGATGTCGTCGACGCAGAATGCCCGGAGTTCATTATCCTGGATATCGTTATGCCTTCCCTGGATGGCATCGGCATCTGCCTGCAGCTCCGCCAATGGACACAGACCCCCATAATGATGTTAAGCACCTGGGGCGCCGACGATAATACCGTTAGAGGACTCAATCTTAGTTGTGATAGCTACCTGACCGAGCCTTTCGGGATGGATATACTGAAAAAGCGGATAGAGGCTACGCTAAACCGCACCGCTCTTGAACTATCAACCAAAATCCAGATAAGCAATAACTGATACCGATAAAGAAAATATAACAGGGTTTTTAAGGGCTTAGTATCGACTAAGCCCTTAATTTTTACAAGTTTTCTCCTAGTACTAAATGGGTGCTAACACCCTTGTCTAATGTTTATGTTTTGTTTACACCTTTGCCCTTTCTGTTTATGTCTTATTTCCCACCGCAGCTATAAGCTGAAGATGCTATGAAAAGAGTGATATTCTTTCTCGTATTAGCAGCTTTGCTGCTGATTCCCTTGGCAATTGGCTACGCTCATGAGAGGGCCAACGCGGCCGAATTGGGCATGACTATTACGCCGGCTGACACGGCGTCAAAGCCAAATATCCATATCTTCGGCAATGTTATAGGCAACATTACTGCCGGCGACCTTTTTACGATTGATACCTCCGGAACAACGGGGAATACGACATTTACCCTTTTGATGACCAATATTGATGAGCTTACGCACAACTACCGGTATATGACCATGAACATTGGTCTCTATGTTCAAAATGATGTTAATGGCTGGGAGAAAATTACAGCCATTGATGGAGTGCCAATCCCGGAAATATTGATAACGATGCAGAACGGCTCGGTGAGCTTTACGATACCAGGTAACACTAAATATAAGCTTACCGTGGAAAATGGGTGTTACCGCAGCTACAGCTTTACTCCAGGGAAAAGCGTAGCTATTCCCCAGTTCTGTCTCACGTCAAGCTAATATAAAAGGTCGATAAGTAGACTGAAAAAGTGCTCGGAGAGGTAAATATGATTATCTTGTGGGTAAGAAAAAACAAGGCTGATAAGCATAATATCATCGAGAAAAAAGGCGACACGTCTTTTGAGGAACACGATGATATTATGAAGAGATTCCGCCTCGCTCATCCGGATATCATTATCGAAAGCGCTAAAAGCCTCCTAACGGCAGAAGACAATCCTTTGCAGCCCATACAGCAGGTAAAGCTCTGGGCAAATATCCAAAACTAGCGATTTATTTATAATACCGATTGTACCAGTCACATAGAAAGCTCCCTATCGTCATTTGGAGACAAGGGAGCTTTTTTGTATCCGTAAGGTTCGCTATTCCGTTTATGGTTGCTACTGAAGATTTCAAAATGATAAAATGTTCAATGCGGGCCGCTAGCTCAACTGGCAGAGCAGATGACTCTTAATCATCAGGTTGGAGGTTCGAGTCCTCCGCGGCTCACCAATGTTACCGGTATTTACCCCGGCGGGGGGCCGAAGGGGAATTTCTGCGGCGGCCAGAGCTCTTCCGCTATCTCCGGCATACCAAGGTCGATTAATTTTTGCTTGTTGGGTTTGGTAGTAGTTTTATTCCAATCCAAATAGCCGAGGCACCAGTAGATTTGATGCTCTATATCCGCGGTTACGCCGGCAAGGGGACCCTCTTTTTGCGGCGGCTCGCCGATTATCCTGGGATGCGGCTTCCAGTTTAGCTCGTTGATGCCTTCGCGTAAGTTAAAGATATGTCTTAAAGCGCCGATTCTTTCACCTGCCTTGAGGACATCAGCCACCGAATAGTTCAGGCCGGTGACCGCATTGAAAAAGTCCGTCAGCCTTTGCGGTCCTGCCCCAAAGCCGAAGCCTATCATGCAGAGGCCGGTGGCATTGACGACATGGGTAGAAAAAGCGCTGGGGCCAAAGTTTTGCGTGTGCCGACCCGGTGTAGCGTCCATCTGGTAGCGGGCAGCCGCGAACTCACCCATAAACCCCAGCCTGGGGTCATGCATCCCCACCTCCTGACCACCCACATGTACCGCGAACTTTTCCGCGCCTTTGCCGATTTTCTCCGCCGCCACTTTAACGCCATCGGCAAGTTTATCGCCGATGCCTTCTCTTTTAGCCATCTTCTCGGTCATGGCTATCATGGCTTGATGGTTGCCCCACTTAAGCTCGATACCGTCAGTATCCTTTTTTGTGATGATACCGTTTTCGTAGCACTCGATAGCGAAGGCGATAGTGGTACCGGCGGATATCGTATCCAGTCCGTAGCGATTGCAGATATCGTTAGCCATATTGATAGATTCGGTATTACTGTTAAGGCACATCGCTCCGAAGCTGCCCTGGGTCTCGTATTCCGGCCGACGGATGCCCGCCGGGTACTTATAATCTTTGCCCTCTTTAAGAATAGCCTTGCAGGCTATCGGACAGTGCCAGCAGCCGCCGAGCTTGGCAACATAGCCCTCCAGAACTTCGGCCTTAAGTCCCTCCACATCCGGCAATTCTTTGACGCCGACGCCGCCCCAGTTTTTTACCGGGGTATCACCGCTGTGAGCGGAGTTCGCCGTCATCGCCGAGGTGCCGAACTTATGCAGGCTAATTGCACTCATTGGCCCAGGCTGCATCATAAATTGCACGTGCTCTTTCCTCAATCTTTCGGCAGCCGCTTTATCGGCTACATTGACCGGCATGGTGCCCCGCGCCACCACCGCCTTGAGTTTCTTGGAGCCCATGACCGCGCCCAGTCCGGAGCGTCCCGCCGCCGAACCTTTATCGGTCATAATCGCCGCGATGAGCGAGAGTTTTTCGCCCGCCGGGCCGATACAGGCAACGTGACTCGTTTTACCGTATTCCTCCTCCAGCATTTCTTCGGTTTCGTAAGCGTCTTTACCCCAGAGATGGCTGGCGTCTTTCAGCTCTGCCTTGCCTTCATCAATGAGGAGATAGACGGGCTTCGGCGATATGCCGGTGAAAAATACGCCGTCAAAACCAGCGAACTTGAGGTAAGGTCCAAAGTACCCTCCGGAGTTGGCATCGCCCCATCCGCCGGTAATAGGCGATTTCGCCAAGGCGGTATAGCGCGCGCCGGAAGGAATGGGCGTGCCGGTAAAGGGACCGGTCATCAGACCTAAAATATTATCGGGTCCCAGGGGGTCTGCCTTGGGTTTCATGCGGTCGTAGAGCAGCCTCACCCCGATACCATAACCCCCGATATACTCTCTGCAGAGTTTTTCATCAAGCTTTTCTTCTTTAATTTTTCCGGTGGAAAGATTCACCCATAATATTTTCCCCATGTAACCGCCAATCATAGCTATCTCCTCTCAAGGTAAAAAATCTAACGTCTTTTAATTGTAGTCACGCTCGGTAATCAGTGTCAATATGTTACAAATATCATTACGATTTCGTAGTGGTAAGTAATTATCCTAAAACTTGCTTGATGGCAGCAAGGATTTTCTGTTTATCCGGCATGACGAAATGCTCCATCGGGGGACTGTAAGGAATGGGCGCATCCAGACCGCAGACACGCTTGGGAGGTGATTTCAATTTGCCGAATGTTTTAGCATCCTCGGTAACCAGGGAGACAATTTCCGAGGCGGCGCTGCAGGTCTGGCAGGCTTCATCGACGACAATCAGGCGGCCGGTTTTGGCTACGGATTTCCTTATCGTCTCTTTATCCAGCGGCACCAGCGTGCGCGGGTCGATGACCTCCACTGATATTCCCTCTTTTTCCATCTCTTCTGCTGCCGCCAGGGCTTCATGCACCATGCGGGATAGAGCCACTACCGTAACGTCGATGCCTTCTTTTTTGATATCCGCCCGGCCGAAAGGAATAGTGTAATCCTCATCCGGAACTTCGCCGGGTAGCCCACCTAATAAAGTATGCTCGAAGGAAATCACGGGGTTGTTATCTCTTAGAGCGGCTTTTAACAGCCCTTTGATGTCATAAGCCGTGGAAGGAAGAATAATTTTTAATCCCGGCACATTCATATACATGGAGTAAGGGCATATCGAATGCTGCGCCGCCAGAGACGTGCCCGCGCCGATTGCCATCCTTATCAATATCGGGAATGTAGATTGCCCGCCGAACATATAGGTTATCTTGGCTGCCTGATTGACCATCTGGTCCATCGCCACGAAGCCGAAGGTAGCCATACGCAGGTCAGCTACTGCCCGGTAGCCCGAGCCGGCCAATCCGATGGCCGAGCCGACCAAAACTGACTCGGAGATAGGAGTGACCCTGGCTCTTTCTTCGCCAAATTCTTTCTTCAAATCCGGCTGGGCGTCGGTAGCCAGGTAGACGGTTTTAGCGTTCCGGCGGAACTCTTCCTGCAGCGCCTCGGCGGCAGCCTGGGCGTAAGCTATCTTTCTCATGCAAGTAATCCTCTCTTCAAGCTTTCATGCAGAATAAATATCTTCCAGGGCGTCTTCCGGTTGCGGTAAAGGACTGGCTAAAGCATAGCTAACAGCGTCTTCGATAACGTCCATCACCTGTATTTCAATTTCTTGTATTTCTTTTTCGGTGATAATCCCGGCTTCCAGCAGCTTCTTTTGCAGGCGGAGGATAGGGCATTGTTTCTTCCAGCTTTCAATTTCCTCAACCGGACGGAGGTCGGGGATGGTGTTCGCTTCGAAGTGCGAAGACCAGCGGTACGTTCTGAATTCAACGAAGTAAGGACCTGTTCCGAAGCGAACCGAGGCGACCACCTCTTTGGCTGTTTCATAAACCGCAATAAGGTCATTGCCATCGACGGATTTCACCGGCATATCATATGCCGCAGCCCGCCGGGGGATATCGCCGCCCGCAATAGCATAAGTATAAGGCGTATTAACCCCATACATATTATTCTCGCAGGCGAAAATAATGGGCAGCTTCCAGATCGAAGCCAGGTTCAACGATTCCTGGAACTCGCCTTCCTGGCAGGCGCCGTCGCCGAAGAAAACCACAACGATGCGCCCCTTGCCTTCCAGATGGGCCGCCAGTGCCGCGCCGGTGGCGATGGGGAGTCCTGCGGCGACGATACCATTAGCGCCTAATATACCTATTTTGAAATCGGCGATATGCATCGAGCCGCCTTTACCTTTACAGTAGCCGGTCTTTTTCCCGTAGATTTCCGCCATCATGCGTCGGACGTCAGCGCCCTTGGCGATAAGATGGCCATGCCCACGATGATTACTCACGATGCGGTCGTCCTGCCTTAGGCTGGCGCAAACGCCTGTCGCGATCGCCTCCTGGCCATTATAGGAATGAACCAAACCGGGCACCGCTCCCTTTTTAAACTCTTTAGACGCTCTTTCATCAAAACGCCGGATGGTCAACATGGTGCGGTACATCCGGATGAGACTATCATTATCTATATTCACCTTCAGACTCCTTGCCAAGCTCCTATCATTACGCTATTAGATATAATATAGCATAGTTCCTTCACTAAATTGTAACTTAAGCTATGCATTTACGAACGGGAAAGCTTGATGTATAATAGTTTAAAATTAGAGTCATTTTCTTTAAGGAGGTGAGCGTGATGAAGCTAACACCAGAGGAAAGAAGGAAAATCTACGAGGAAGAAAAAGCCAGACTTGAAGCCCGGGAACAGCTGGAACAGGAAAAACGCCGGATATCCCCAGAGAGTACGATAAATCTTACTCCGAATATCACCGGCGTTTTATGCTACCTGGGTATCTGGGTTACCGGCATCATCTTTTTCATCCTGGAGCAGAAAAACAAGTGGGTACGCTTCCATGCTGCGCAGTCGATTGTCGTCTTCGGCGGGCTGGGCATCGCCATGGCTATTCTACGCTGGATTCCTTTTATCGGTTTATTCTTTACCGTCGTCATCTCTATTATTGGGTTTGTGTTGTGGATATTGTTGATGAGCAAGGCTTACAACGGCGAGCGCTACAAGCTGCCATTGGCTGGGGATATTGCCGAGATGATGCTTGGCATAACTATTAACATACCGGAAAGCACACCAATGCCGCCACCACCACCTCCACCGCCGCCACCCAGAGGAAGTAAAAAAGCGCCACCAGCGCCACCCCCACCGCCGGTAGCCGCCGCCGGTATTACCGAGGAGAAAATCAGCAAAAAAGTAGCTGAACCTTACAAAGTCAGAGTGGAGAGCAGAATACCGTTAGCGGTCGCTAGCATTATCTGGAACGTTATCTTGCTGGTTGTTTTTAACTTCTTCTACCAGTACATCGCCTATTACACCTACCACGCGGCAAGTAAAACATGGACCTGGCAATCGTTTTTTACTAACGATATCAATGCCTGGCTGCCGATATTAAATGCCGCTCTGGCGATCGCCATCATCGGGAATATTATTCTTATCTTCGTTAACTATAAAATCGTCCGTGAGTCGATTCATGTTGTCACCAATGGATTCGGTTTGGCAGCCATCCTCACCCTGCTGGTTATTTTCCCGTTTAACTTCGACGTAATACCCAATACCGACGCCGCTGGCTGGACAACGTTTGGAGTGAGAGTGTTCTTAATAGTTCTCGCGGTATGCTTCGGCATCGGTCTGGTGGTGAGAGTGGTTAAGCTGCTGGTGAATGCTATCCAAGCGGCTCTACCTTCTAATGAAGACGACTGAACTATAAGATAGGGTATTGAACGGAGCTTATATTTGACAGGATAACAGGGCATCTTATATGCTTTTGGTTAGAATAGTATAATTTGTATAATAAATACGGTTTGGGAGGCAGAGCTATGGCTACTAATGGTAATTTTATCCGTGAAAAAGCCCGCGATACAAAAGTCGTCCGCCAGGCTGATGTCGTTGTTGTCGGCGGTGGTCCGGGGGGTATCGGGGCGGCAGTTGCCGCAGCTAGAAACGGCGCGGATACTGTCCTTATCGAGAGATACGGCTATCTCGGCGGCATGGGCACCGGCGGGCTGGTAACGATTATCCCCCAGCTATGCGACTATACCGGTAAACAGCAGATTGCCGGTATTACCCAGGAGTGGATCGACCGCCTGATAGCCCGCAATGCCGTGGATATGCCCAAGAAGGAGCATTGGGGTTCGATGGATAAAGAACTCGTCCGGTATTATTTCCAGCGCAGCTTCTTCATGACACGGCTGGACCGGGTGGTCTATGCCGCCATCATCGACGCTGAAGTCTCCAAGTTCATCCTTAATGAGATGGTGGAGGAAGCCGGCATCAAGGTCTACTGCCATGCCTGGGGCACCGAGCCTATCATGGAAGGCAACCATTGCAAGGGCGTCATCATCGAAAGCAAGTCCGGTCGCCAAGCCATTCTCGGCAAAGTCGTTATCGATTCCACCGGCGACGGCGACCTCTTCCCTTATGCCAATATCGAGTATGAAGACAAAATCCCCCCGAACTTTCGCATCGCTAATCTGGCGGTCGTTTTCTGGGTTGACGGGGTGGACTTTAAAAAGGCGATGGATTTCCGCAAGAACAACATGAAGGAGTTCATGGAGCTTTCCCGCAAAGCCATGGAATATGGCGGGCAGGGCGGCTTTATGCCCAGCAACCTCCCGGACCAGGAGTCCGTCGTCTGGTTCCACAACCGCTATCCCAACAAGAGCCAGGTGGATGTAGAGGAGCTAACCCGCGTCGAATCCACCGGACGCAAGGTAGCGATAAAGACGATAGAATTCTATAGAAAGAATATGCCCGGCTTTGAGAAGGCCTTTCTTGTCCTTACGGGACCGCAGCTCGGCACCCGGGGCAGTCGCCGTATGATCGGTGAGTATCAGTTGACCGAAAAAGACCTTGCCGATAATCAGCCGTTTGAAGATACCATCGCCATCTTCCCCGACCTCGACCGCGGGCAGGATTCGCTGGACCATCCCAATATGTATATCCCCTATCGCTGTCTGCTGCCGAAGAATGTTGACAATTTCCTCGTGGCTTGCCGCGCCTTCTCCTCGGATGTGCATGTCCAGGATTACTTCAACCTCATCCCGCACTGCATCGCTTTCGGCGAGGCGGCAGGAACTGCCTCCGCTATGGCGTTAAGCGCCGGTATAGGCGTTAAGAATGTCGACATCAAGGCCCTCCAGAAGCAGCTCGCTAAACAGGGCGTGCCGCTGCCGGACGTAACCAAGAAGGTCAACTATAAATATACCGGTCCCGCATTAGTCGGTCCCTCTTTCACGCCACCGCATTAGCCAGAAGAGCGAATAAAACAGTCCCATAATTCCTCTCCCTTGATGGGAGAGGTTAGGTGAGGGTGAAATAAATAATTTATATTGTATTGGGTTTCGTTATTCCCCCTCACCTTGGTCCTCTCCCACGGTGGGGAGAGGAAAATAACTAAGAACCTTGGGGGTAGACAAAAACTACCCCCTTTTATTTGGAGGTTTAAAATGCCTACTCTTAAAACCATTAGAGAGCCCGCCCGCGATATTAAGGTATGGCGGGAGGCAGATGTGGTGGTAGTGGGTGGGGGACCGGGAGGGGTAGCCTCGGCCATTAGCGCGGCGAGAAATGGTGCCAAGACAGTACTGATTGAAAGATACGGGCACCTCGGGGGTATGGCGACGGGAGGCTTAGTAAATATTATACCCAATCTATCCGACATTAGCGGCAAGCAGCATATTTACGGTCTCACGATGGAGCTTTTGAACCGACTGGATAAGCGGGGCGGCACCTCCTACACCAAAAAGAAAGACCGCGGTTCCGCCGAAAAGAAAGCGGTGGACTATTACCTCGACGCGAATTTGGGGTGGTTCTACGTGCGTAAGGACCACAACACCGGCATGCAGAGAGTGCTTTATTCCGCCGTGGTCGATCCCGAAATACTTAAGGGCGAGCTTAATGATATGGTGCTGGGGTCGGGGGTAGAGCTATTGCTGCACGCTTGGGGCACGCAAGTCATCATGGAAAACAACGCCGTCAAGGGGGTCTTCTTCGAGAGCAAATCAGGGAGGCAAGCCATCCTGGGCAAGGTAATTATCGACGCTACCGGCGACGGAGACATTTTCGTGGCGGCTGGGGCTGATTTCGATAACGAGTGCGACAACAAACGCCGCACGGCCTGGCTGGCATTTGTCTGGTGGATGACTAACATTAATTTAAGGAAATTCGATAAATTTAAAGCATCACAGCCGGAGAAATATAAGGAATTGATGCAGGAACTGGGCAAACTGGGCGGCTATCCGTTTTTCTTTAAAGGCATCTTGAAAAACCAACCCAACACCGTCTGGTATCACAGCATGCAGCCGCAGCCCCAGCGGACGGACGCCATGGACGTAGAGCAACTGACGAAAATAGACGTTCAAGCCAGGAGGCGGGCTTTAATCACGCACGATTTTATGAAAAAATACGTACAGGGCTTCGAGAGGTGTTTCATCATGCTGACCGCCCCGCAGCTGGGCACCCAGGGCGGCAGGAGGATTATCGGGGAATACACACTGACCGAAAAAGACCTGGAGACGGACGAGGTCTTCGAGGATACGATTGCCGTGCTCGCCAATAACGACTACGGCGAGATATCAGCAAAGCACCCCACCCTTTGCGTTCCCTACCGCTGTCTTGTGCCTAAGCAGGTGGACGGGCTGCTGGTGGCGGGGCGGGCGTTCTCCTCGGCGGATACGATAAATGAGACCTTCAACATCATCCCACACTGCATCGCTTACGGTCAGGCAGCAGGTACGGCGGCGGCGATGGCGGTAAAGGCAGGGATACATCTAAGAAAAGTGGACTATAAGGCTTTGAGAGCTAATCTAGTAAAGCAGGGAGTGAACCTACCGAGTATTATTAAATCGTCTCCATCAGCTGCTAAAAGCCGTGAAAAAGCCGATTACTACCAGAAGTATCATTAGGAGAAAAGTAACAAGCATCAAGTATTAAGATAAAAATAGCAACTATCAACCCATACCGACGGAAGTCGGTATCCAGGTAGCGCCGATGAGCGAGTATTTTGTTTATATATTGGCTAATAAACGTAACGGCACCCTTTACACGGGGTGGACAAATGACCTTATTCGCCGTGTTTATGAGCATAAAAACGGTTTCGTTAAGGGATTCACTAAAAAGTATGGCGTTCACACGTTAGTCTATTTCGAGCAATGCGACGATTACGATGCAGCACTTCAAAGAGAAAAGCAGATTAAAGAATGGAAAAGGAAATGGAAGCTGGAGTTGATAGAAAAAGTTAATCCTTTATGGCAAGACCTATATTATAAATTGCTAAAATACAGCTAATCCATTGTAACTGGATCCTGACTTTCGTCGGGATGGTCGTAAATAATAATGGAGCGACGGTTTAGGTTGCCGCCCCTGCTAGCGCCTTCTTCACATACTCGTACCCAAGGTCGAAGGCTTTGATGTTTATCTCGCCGACCTTGGCTTTAAAGCGTCCTAAAATAGCTTCTTTGGCAAACTTGTCTTCTACCGGCATGAGTCCCGTGCCGAATAAAGCCCCCAGCATCACCACATTAGCCGCCTGCAGGCTGCCCGCTTCTTTAGCCAGTCCGCTGGCATCCAGCGTAATAATACGGTCGGTTACTTTATGCAGCTTTTCGATAATCTGTTCCTGCGTAGGATAGCCACTCTGGCCTAAGTAAACGGTATAAGGCATGACGGTAGTGGTGTTAAGGACGACCACGCTGTTTTTCGCCAGGTACTGGATATTCCTTAGAGCCTCCGATGGCTCCACAGCGATAAGGACATCGCACTTGCCTTCCGGGGTCATCGGGGCGATAACGTCGCCGCCGAGTCTTAAATTGCTAAAGACGGAGCCGCCCCGCTGCGCCATCCCTAAAACCTCCGAACCTTTGACCGGCACACCGTCCCGGACAGCCGAGCTGCCGAGCAGTTCGGATACCAGCACCACGCCCTGGCCACCCACCCCGCATATTATTATGTTAATCTCACTCTTCGTAGTCATCTTACTCTCCTGGTCCTTCCGGTGTCGGAAGGATTGCGTCGAAGGGGCAGACCTGAGCGCAGACCCCGCAGCCCGGACACCCGGCGGCGTCTACCGCGACCTTGCCTTTATCGGTGATTAACGCCGGGCAGCCCAGCAGATTGATGCATATCTTGCAGTCGCACTGGAGGCAGCGACCGGCTTCTTTAATGGCTGCTTCTTTGCTCAAACCGGTTTCCACCTCATAAAAGTTGGCTTTTCTCTTAGCGACCGAAAGCAAAGGCATCACCGACCGCGACTCTTGGTTAATGCCCCAGGTATCGACAATCAGCTTACTTTCGAAAACTTCTTCGCCTTCACGTCCCACGTTGAGAGGCTCACCCTTAAAATATTTATCAATAGATTTGGCGGCTTTACGCCCCGCCGCCAGCGCCTGAATGACCGTGGCCGCCCCGGTAACGACATCGCCGCCGGCAAAGACGCCCTTAACATTAGTCTCCAACGTAAGAGGGTCGGCTTTAATATAGCCGTCAGATACCGCTTTAGACGTCGCACCGGTCATAAAGGAGAGGTCAGGTTCTTCCCCTACCGCGGCGATGATAAGACCGGTCTCGATAACGAACTCCGAGCCTTTTATCGGCATCGGACGGCGCCGACCGCTGACATCCGGTTCGCCGAGCTGCATCTTGATACATTCCAGTCCAGCGACCTTGCCGCCCTTGACCACAACCTTGTTGGGACCGGACAAAAGGGTGAGTTTAACGCCCTCATGCTCCGCCTCATTAACTTCTTCGGCGATGGCGGGCATCTCCGTGCGTGAGCGGCGATAAGCGATAGTAACTTCTTTAAAACCAAGTCGCACACAGGTGCGCGCGCAGTCGACCGCCACATTGCCGCCCCCCACCACCACGACCTTATCTTCCGCTTTAATCTTTTCGCCAGTATTTACCTTGTATAAAAACTCCGTGCCGTCGATAACGCCTTTAGCATGTTCGTTTTCAATGCCGAGACTTCGCCCCTTATGCGCGCCGGCAGCAATAAAGACGGCGTTATAGTCCTTCTTCAAATCCTCGAGTTTAACGTCCTTGCCAACTCTGGTATTGAGCTTGATTTCTACGCCCAACTTTTTAATAATATCCGTTTCTTTGCCGAGGATATCACGGGGGAGGCGGAACTCCGGTATACCCACCGCCATCATGCCGCCCAGCTTGGCGAGCGCTTCGAAAATAGTAACTTTATAGCCCATTTTGCGGAGGTCGTAAGCCGCCATCATGCCGGCCGGCCCGCCGCCGATGATAGCCACTTTCTCTTTCTTCGCCGAGGCGATAGAGTAATCGTCGGTATATTTACCAAAGTCAGCCGCGGCGCGCTTTAAAGCGTTAATGGCAATCGGTTCTTCGACCTCGCTACGCTTGCACTTAGTTTCGCAGGGGTGGGTGCAGATTCTGCCGATAATGGCGGGGAAGGGAAGGGTATTTTTAATCAGGGCTAAAGCCTCGTCGAACTTGCCTTCTTTAATTAAGCCGACATAGCCGCGGATATCGATATGTAGCGGACAGGTTGCCTGGCAGGCAGGAGGAGCGCCGGACAGGCATTTTTCGGGGTCGACGACATAAGGAACAATTTTTTCGCCGGTTTTACGCTTTTCCCGCTGGTCGAGGATATTGCATAAGCGGCGGGCGACGATGACCGAGGGTCCCTTGAATTTAATGGCTTTTTCCAGCACATCAATGAGTTTTGGCAGGTCAAAAGAATCGACGACTTCGACGAATTTGACGCCGCTAGCCCGGGCGATGTCTTCAATCTTAATGTCATGAGCGGGGTCGCCGCTGGCGCCAGGGTGGGGTTGAAAACCGGTCATGCCGGTGGTCGAGTTATCCAGCACGACCATGGTGATGTTGGCTTTATTATAGACGGCATTAATCATCGGGGGGATGCCGGAGTGGAAAAAGGTGGAATCGCCGAGGTGGCCGATGACCGGAGCATCGATAACGTGGGCCAGTCCGTTGGCAATGCCGAAGCCGCCGCCCATACAGACGGCCACATCGTCTGCATTGAGCGGGGCGTTAGCGCCGAGGGCGTAACAGCCGATATCGCTGGTCTTGACCGGCTCGACACCAGTCTCCTGTTGGTAGCGGCGGCTGGCGATATTGATGGCGTATAAGGAGGCGCGATGGGGGCAGCCGGCACACATGGTGGGGGGTCGGATAGGTAAAAGGGCGGCGGTCTCGTCCCTGATTTTATCCAGCTGGGCGAAATTGATGGGTGGCTTGACGCCGGTCAGCTTGCTTAAAGCCTCGGCGACCTGCCGGACGGAAAGCTCGCCGGCCAGTGAAAGAACGTCCTTGCCGTGGATTTTAACATTGATACCAGATTGCTGGGCAATCACCTTAACCTCGTCCTCAACGAAAGGTTCCAACTCCTCCACTACCACCACCTCCGGCACGGATTTCAAGAATTGCTGCGCCAGCTTTTCCGGCAGCGGATAGGGCGTGCCGATTTTCAGGATAGAAATATTATCTTCAAGTCCCATCCACCGCACTGCTTCCAGGGCGTAGCCGTAAGAGATGCCGCAAGCAATCACGCCTAGTTTAGCGCCTTTCCTGATAGTGAGATGGTTATAAGGGAGGCTATCCACTACGTCCTTGATTTTCGCCATTCTCTGGATGACCAACCGGCGGTTGACGCGGTAGTTGGCGGGGAGGCAAACGAGCTTGACAGGGTCCTTGACGAACTTGCCCTGCCTTTTCCCTGCCTCGATACCGCCTAAAACAACGTTGCTGCGGGCATGCCCGATGCGTGTGACCGACCGCAACATGAACATCTGGCCGAACTCCTCGGAGAGGCGGTAGGCATCCACCATCATGTCCTTGGCTTCCTGGGCGGAGCAAGGCTCTAGTACCGGGATATAAGCCTGCCGGGCGATGTAGCGATTATCTTGCTCGTTCTGGGAGCTCCACTGACCGGGGTCGTCGGCAGAGACGAGCACCAGGCCGCCGCGAGCGCCCATATAGCTCATCGTCATGATGGGGTCGTGAGCAACATTCACGCCGACATGTTTCATAATCGAAAGGGCGCGTAAGCCGCTGATGGATGCCGCCATGGCTACCTCAAAAGCGACCTTTTCATTAATTGACCATTCGGCATACATGCCGGTGTTTTTGGAATTATTTACCAGCGTTTCACTAATTTCGCTGGACGGGGTGCCGGGATAAGCGGCGACGACCTGGACGCCAGCCTCGATAGCCCCGCGGGCGATAGCCTCGTTGCCAAGCATGAACATCGTGGCGCCGGGGGCATCGGAGGTTAAAATCACTTCAGCTACTGTATTCAAGACAGTCCTCCTGACCAGAGCATGGATTATTCCATACTGTTATCTTTAGCAGAAAGGGATTACAGGGTATTTTTTAGTACGTAAAATTTGGGTCTTTTCGTATATATTTTACACGCAGTTACTTATGGTTGGCAAACGGTTTGACATTGATAGAGAATGGATGTATTATTACGGCAATCAAAATAAGGAGATAGCTATATGTCACCCAAAGAATTTGCCGAAAAATTTATCAAAGCTGAAAATGAGGCCTGGATAAAGGGAAACGTCAACGCTCTGGACGCAGTTGAAGACGCCAACGTCGTATATCACTTAACGCCCCCACTGCAGGACGTTGTTGGTCGGGAAGCGCACAAACAGTTTATTACGTTAGCACATAAAGCGTTTTCTAATATCCGAATTGATATCAAGTATTTGACTGGCGAAGGCGACCTCGTCGCGTTTATGTATAATGGTCGCGAGAATTTTACGGGTGATTTCCCCGGTCTGCCACCAGGAAAAGGTCAAGAAGTAGTCGCTAACGAGCTCTGGCTTTTCCGCCTCAAAAACGGCAAAGTCAGTGAAGGCTGGATGTACGGTACGACCACAGGTTTGGTTTAAATACAGATCTTAAGTATTCGTTGACGATTCCTCTCCCTTAATGGGTTCATCCTGAAGGTTCACCCTGAAGGGAGAGGCTAGGTGAGGGTGAAATAAACATAATTTATACCCCCTCACTCTAACTCTCTCCCACGGTGGGGTTCATCCTGAAGGTCTCGACCAGAAGGCTCGGCCTGAAGGTTCACCCTGAAGGGAGAGAGCACTAATATTGCAATTTATTATTGAAACAAAATACTCGCCAATTCTTTTAAAACATAATAACGTTACGTATCGCTTCGCCTTTTTCCGAGGACGCCAGGGCTTCGTTGATTTTTTCGAAGGAATAGTGACCAGAGATAAGCTCGTCCAGCTTGAGTCGGCCGATTTTATAAAGTTCAATCAGACGGGCGATATCAATGCGCAGGCGTACCGCTCCCATGGCGCTGCCCGTCAGCTTTTTACCCGCCATAAAGTCCAGAGGTGTAAAGGCGGATAGCTGTTCACCATGCCCGTGACCGATAATCACCGTCGTGCCATCCCGGGCAGACATCATAAAGCCCATACGGAGGATTTCGATACCCGCCACCGCAACGATAACATAATCCGCGCCGCGCCCGTAGGTAAGCTCATGCACTTTCTTAATGGGGTCCTTTTCTACTTTGGCGTTAACCGTATGGGTGGCGCCGAAAACTTTAGCCGTTGTCAGTTTACTATCACGCACATCCACGGCAATAATCGGGTAAGCCCCGACAAAATGCGCACCCTGTATCGCATTGAGACCGACACCGCCACAGCCGACCACGGCAACACTGCTATTAGCCGTCACTTTAGCCCGGTATAGTATCGCCCCAAAACCTGAAATAACACCGCAGGCGAGCAGGCAGGCGCGGTCTACGGGTAAATCCGTTGGCACTTTTACCAGGTTGACCTCGGGAATGGTGGCATATTCGGCAAAGCCAGCCACCGCGCCGGCATACTGCGTAATACGCTGGCCTTTTTTATTAACGTATTTCCCTGGCGCATACAGATAAAGCCTGTTGGTCGTACACTGACTTGAAAGCCCGATACGGCAATAGTAGCATTGCCCGCAGCCTTCCGGGATGATGCTGCCGATGACAGTATCGCCGGGTTTAACGTAAGTAACCCCCTCGCCCACCTCTTCAACATAGCCACATATTTCATGTCCTGCTATCGCCGGCAGTTTAATATCACCATGCTCGCCCTTCATGGCATGGATATCGCTATGGCAAATAGCCGTCGCCGCCAGGCGTATTTTTACCTCGCCCCTTCCCGGCGGGTCTAATGTCACCTCTTCAATCACCAATGGCTTACCGATTTCATAGATGATGGCTGCTTTCATCTTACCTCCTTTATACCATGCGAAACAGACTTTACCAGTAGTCTATATATCATAGTTAGTAATGTCAAACCCGATAGAATTATTTGACAGCTATCGTCACGATGCGATAATATTTCGGCAAGTGCAAAGAAGGAGGGCTGAATTATGGCCGTAAAGAAATACGCCAAGTACATCTATGAGTATGACCCCAAAATGTTCCCCAGAGAGCGCCGTCCCGTCATGGCATACATGGATAACAATCTGGCGAAGGGCAGCAACTTTTATTTAATTCACTGGATACTGCCGGGTTTCGGCATGCAGAAGGAGTGGGAATTTAAATATGCCGGCCATCCGCCGCATATCCATAAAGATGCCGAGCTGCTTTTCCATATCGGCACCGACCCCGAAAATCCCATGGACCTTGGAGCAGAAGTGCGCATGTACCTGGGACCGGAGCTTGAGGAGCACACGATTACACGGACGTGCTGCATCTGGATACCACCGAATTTTATACACTCCCCGTGGAAGCCCATCAGCTGCCGCCGACCCTGGATATTCATGGAGTTCAACCAGGGTCCGGTGCATACCGAAAAATCCTACCGACAAATTCTACCCAAGGAAGATAGAGCCAGAATGGATTGGTCGATGTGGCCCGACGATAAATACGAGGCTCCAGCCTAAAGCGCTAAAAACAATAGATTTTAAATAACTGGAGGATAAAGTGGCTTACAAGATAAATACCAAAAAATGCCTCAAGTGCGGACTCTGCGTCACGCAGTGCCCGGAAAAAGCGATAGTGGTGGATAATAAGGTCACCGAAAGCGATGGTCTGACGCTCTACACCACAAGGATAGACCCCAAGAAATGCACCGGCTGCAACGAATGCTTCTCCTTCGAGTGGTGGTGCCCAGCCAAGGCGATTATCAAGGGATAAATATATTGGACACCCTGAAAATAAAAACCGTCACGTCGGAAGATATAGACGATGTTTTAAAAGTGTACCGCCAGTGCGAAGATTTTTTAGCGCTGGGACCGCGACCGGAAGCCTCGGCAGAAATGGTGTTGAGTGATATGGAGGAAGCGCGGCGGGAGGGGGGAATTTTCCGGGGTATTTATACCGGTGATAAAATGATCGGAGTAGTAAGCTACGTCAGGAAAGGTTTTAAAGGCAAACTTTCTAACGCTTTTCTTTCCTTGCTGATGATTATTCCGTCTTTCCGCGGTAAAGAGACAGGAACAAAAATAGTTAAAATGGTCGAAAAAGAAATCCTAGCCGATGCCCATGTAATGGCAATTCTCTCGGCGGTACAGGTAAATAATCCCAATGCCCGGCGCTTTTGGGAGAAGAACGGTTATCGCATCGTTAGCGGGCCAGAAGCAAAACCCGATAAAACGACGGTTTTTCAACTACGCAAAGACGTCAACAGATAAATAAAGTTGGAGGCTGGAAAATGGCTAAATTGAAATACAGTCAGTACTTTCTCCATGAGCTGCCGGAAGAAGTGCGTAAAAAGGGCTTCGGGCGGATGCCATCGATGGTCGCCTATACCGATAACGATATCATCGCCGGCAGCAAGTATTTTTCCGTGATGCTGATGGGCGAGGAAGCGACCAAGGTAGCGGGACATGGACCACACATCCATCAGGACCCGGAATTACTGGTAGCGCTCGGCACCGACCCGGAAAACCCTAAAGACCTCGGCGCGGACATAGAAGTGTGCATGGGACCGGAAATGGAAAGCCATATCATTACCGAATCCACGATGATATGGATACCGGCGAAATTTATCCACTGTCCCTTCCGGGTTCTTAAGGTGCGGCGGCCTTTCCTGTTCATCCAGTGCCAGTACGCCCCCAAACTCACCGAAACCGCGCTGAAAAAGCTGGTGGCAGAAGAGCTAAGGGATAAAATGATCTTTGTCAACGCCGACGGCAAACAGAAGGACTAGGTTCAGCCATAGCAGCATTATTACATTGATAATCCATTGCTTTTATGCAAGTTAACATGTTACTATAAAGTAACCAATAAGGAGGCATATATGGATACGCAATATATTACCCTCATAGTCACCGGGGCAGGAGTCGTGGTTGCGCTCGGTATTTTCGCCATTATCTGGTACTATTTCTACAACATCCAAAAAAAGCTGGATAATCTTAATCAGGATGCCAGAATATTCAGTGATAGCGCCAGGAGCTTGAGTCTGGATGTAAAATCCTTATCATTGAGTTTAAGCGCCTTCGGACAAGATGTTAAAGGCATCAATCAATATTCAGCTACCTTGAGCCAGGATATAAAAATCTTTAACCAGACCACCGAGAATCTATCACAAAATGTGGAGAAACTCACCGCCGGTGTTAATATGTTGTCTGAAAGCCAGAACAAAATGACCGCGTCGGTAGCGCTTGTCGAACAAAAACAAGAGGATGCGGTAAAATCAATGGAGCGTATCGCCAAACACTTTTCCTAGTAAGATAACAAATCCAAAAAAAATAATTTAAAATGTGTAATATCAGGGGAGTGTACAGGAAATCGAGTATCACACACTCCCCTTTTTATTGCCTTCAGCAAATCGTTAGGGCCACTTGTCAAAGAGTGTGAAATCAAGGTATACTTAGATAACTTATTCTATATTTTCGGTTGGGAGGAGGACCCCCATGGAACAGATTAGTTTCCCCAAATGTCAAAAATGTAATACCGGTGACCTTGTGCCTTTATCAGATTTCGGCAGTCAGGGAGCGTCGATACAGTATAAAGCCTGGATTTGCACCAATCCTGATTGCGGTTTTAATCTGAAAATCAGGAATGGTGACGTTTATAGAGATGAGCCTATCATGAGCGGCACTCTACACAACTCCCGTCCCAGACAGTAATCCAGCGAGTTATCTGAAAAATCGATAATTGCGGATGGCAACCGTGCTTCCTCCAATAACGAAGCTCAAGAGGGTAGCACTCGACCTGTTTTTCCCGCCGTGGTGTATCGGCTGCGGCAGGGAAGGCAAATACATCTGTGATGCCTGCCTCCAGAATTTACCGCTGATTTCCCCGCCAATTTGCATCACCTGTGGACGACCGCTTACTATTGATAATACCTGTCCCGGCTGTATCGAAAAGCCGGTGGAAATCGACGGCATACGCGCCCCGTTCTTGTTTGACGGAGTTATCCGTAAAGCTGTTCACGAGCTTAAATACCGCAATCTTAAAGCTATAGCACCGTTGTTAAGCGGTTTCTTATATGATTTCCTCCTGGAGAATCCCCTCCCCATCGAAGTACTGGTGCCAGTACCAATACATAAGAAACGTCTCCGCGAACGCGGCTATAATCAATCGTCCCTGATAGTCCGTGAGTTAGGTAAAATGACCGGTATGCCGCTAATTGAAGATAGCTTGATTCGCCAGGTAAATACGCAGCCACAGGTGAGGACAGCCAGCGCCGCCGAAAGGCGGAGGAATCTCGCCGATGCCTTCGCCTGCATCGATAGGCGGTTAGAGGGCAAACGTGTATTACTAATCGATGATGTATCTACCTCCGGGGCAACCCTGAATACCGGGGCGGGGGTGCTGAAAGCCGCCGGCGCTGCCAGCGTTTGGGGACTGGCGATAGCCCTAGAAATATAAAAACAAGCCCAGGGATTAGAATATTTAAAGGAGCGTGAAAAGATGGAGCTTCAAATTACCGGTACCAACACCGAACTAACACCGAAAGCCCATAGCTATATCGAGCGTAAGCTGAATAAACTGAACAAACACCTCCCCGATATTATCGATATCAAAGCGGAGGTAGCTGCGGAACAAACGAAGTCCCCGCAGCAGCGCTATTTAATCAGGGCAACCGTCAATAGCAGCTCCGCGAAGGCGGCTTTTCACGCCGAAGAAAGAGCCGAAGACCTATTTAAAGCCGTCGATAAAGTCGCTGCCATGCTGACACGCCAGTTGGAAAAACATAAAGGCAAACTTTACAAAAGCAGCCGGAGAAATCCACTAGCCCGCGGTAAATTCAAGCAGCCGGAAATAAATGTTCCCAGGAAAGTAGTTAAAACCAAGCATTTCGTCCTCGAGCCGATGGTGCTGGAAGAAGCCATCGCCCAGATGGAAAGACTGGGACACGACTTTTTCTTGTTCTACGACGCTAACGCCAGTGAGGTCCGCCTGCTCTACCGGCGCAACGACGGGGATTACGGACTCATCGAGCCAGAGTTCAAATAATGCGTCAAAAAACATCTTATATTGTCTTTAAAATGGCGGTGGGCTGGGTGGGGATACTGGGTTCACCAACTGGATTGAGGTGTATTACCCTGCCCCAGCCATCTGAAAAACAGGCGCTCACAGCGCTGGGAATAGATGATAAAGCGACGCCAGCCAAGGAGTATTTCCAAGACCTTATCCGGCGTTTCCGGGACTATTTTAACGGTCGGCGAGCGGATTTCCCAGATAAACTCGATTTAAACGAAGCTACGCCTTTCCAACGTAAGGTTTGGCAAGCAGCCAGACGCATCCCTTACGGACAAACCAGAAGCTACGGCTGGATAGCCCGGCAAATAGGCAAGCCAGGCGCGGCGCGGGCAGTGGGGCAGGCTCTGGGAAAGAATCCGCTGCCGATAATCATACCATGCCACCGCGTGTTAAGCAGCGACGGCGGATTGGGGGGATTTAGTGGGGGACTTAAAATGAAAAAATACCTGCTCGCGCTGGAAAAGAGATAAAAAACTAGTACTTAATTTCATCCCCGGGGAGGACTGTCTTATAAAATTTTTTCCTGGCTTCGGCGGCGCCTCTTAGCATCTGGTTCAAGAAGTCTGTCTCGTATTCCTCGATTAACCCCTCGCCGGCGAAGCTATAGTATTTATTATCGCCGATAATGATATGATCCAACACTTTAAGACGCATTATCCGGCCGGCATAAACCAGCTCACGGGTCAGGCTCTTATCGCTAGTGCTGGGGTCGACCGCGCCGGAAGGGTGGTTATGCACGAAAATCAGGGCGGCGGCGTTGCTTTTTAGCGCCCCTTCGATAACCTCACGGGGGGAGACAGCGCCGCTATTGACCGTTCCTTCGGCAAGGTCGATGGTATCGATAATCTGGTTCTGGCTGCTCAAATAAAGAACCTTAAAGACCTCTTTCTTCAGTCCGCGCATAGAATGGTAGAGATAATCGAAAACCTCCTGCGAAGAGCGATAGAAAGGCTTTTCCAGCATTTTAGCGTGCAGAAACTCACGAGCGACCTCCTGCACCAGTTTGATGCCGAAGGCGCTATGGGCGCCAACACCCTTTATCTGCTGCAGCTCCTCAATAGGGGCTTCCAGGACACCGCGTAGGGTTTGAAATTTCTCGATAGCTTCTTTAGCGGCCGGCTTACAGTCCTTACGCGGCGTTCCCAGACTCAACAGCAGCTCCACGATTTCATAATCGTGGAAGCCTCTCAAGCCAGACTTGAGGAACTTTTCCCGCAGTCTTCTTCGATGCCCTTCGTGCGTATCAACCGGGATGGTTTTTGGTTTTTCCATCGCTACAAGCCTTTTCTATTTCATCGCAAACCAAGCTCGGCATTCACCTGGATGAGGCGGATAATATCGGCGCGGCTTAAAAGTCCGCCGCATTTTCCCTGGTCACTAATAAGCACCTGGTTAACATCGTTTTTCGCAATCAACATCATCGCTGTGTTCAAATTCTCTTCCGGCGATACCGTATAAAGCGGCTCGCTAGTCATTATCTGCTTGACCGGCGTTACCGCCCATTTATCCTGCGGTACTTTCTTGACGTCAGTAATCGTGGCGATGCCGACCAGCTGCCCGTTATGACAAACGGGCACTGCCCTGCCGTGCTGTTTGCGGAAGATGTTACGCACCATCTCCTCTACCGTTGTCTCGGGCTCGATGGTAACCGTATTCGGATTCATCAGCTCCCGCACCTTGATATGACTCAAGCGCTCACGCAGCGCGACTTCTTTGCGGCTGGCATCAGCCGAGCTATTGAGAAACCAGCCGATAAAAGCGAGCCACAGTCCAGTAAACAAGCTGACGGATATCATCAGAAAAAGACCCAGTCCGATAAAAGCCCAGCCGAAGAATTGACCTACTATCCCGGCGATATCAGTGGCTCTGGTCAAGTTACCCGTCGAACCCCAGATAATAGAACGCAGCACACGGCCTCCATCCATAGGAAACCCGGGCAGCAGGTTGAAGGCGCCGAGATATATGTTGATGATAGCCATATAGCTTAAAATCGCTGCCAGAGGAGTAGTTTTATCAGCGGGAAGGAAAGATAGTCCCCAGAAGATAGCCGCTAAGGCAAGGCTGGTCACCGGACCGACGATAGCCATCACAAACTCGGCGGCTGGCTTTTGCGGCTCTCCTTCCAGATTGCTCACGCCGCCGAGGATGAAAAGCGTGATACTGTGCACCGGAATACCCCGCGCATTAGCAACCAGAGAATGAGCGAGCTCATGCAGCAGCACCGAAACGAAAATCAATAGCGCCGCTATCACGCCCGTTATCCAGTAGACAGCCGTGCTCCAGTCGGTATATCCTGAAGGAAAGTAAACCTGGGCGAGCGTCCAGCTGAAGAAGATAAGGGCAAAAATCCAGGTATAATGTATGCCTATCGTTATACCGGCAATACGGAAAAGTTTAAATGAGGCTTTCATGCTTCCCCCTCCTTACTCCCTACTTCAGGTATATCACTTAAGGGACTCGACTTTCAAGCCTGCCTCCCCCACCAGCTCGATAAGGCGCTGCTGAAGCTCGGGGGAGTAACCGGTCTGGAGGCTGGGTATTTTCAGCGGAACAGCCCCCCCACCGTTGAGAATGTTCAATCGAACCTCGTCGCGACCGGGATAAGTCTTAAGAATAGTGACGATTTTTCCCAGGCGGGCGACATCCCCTGCCTCATCGTCGGTCTGGCGGATATTGATGGTTAAAAGATGCCTGGCGGCAGGCGCGCTAACGGGCTTTTCGGTCGGAATTTCCGCCTTTTTAGGCGGAGCTTTTACGACCGGCTGTTCTCCTGCCTGGGGTGGCTGGTAAGGGCGGACGCTATCACAGCTTATTTGCGCCCTATCATCACGTACCCTTACTCGGCCTTGGATGATAAGCTCGTTGCCTTCCTTCCAGAGCTCATCGGTATCGGCATAGACTTTAGGCCAGACCATGACTTCCACTTGCCCGCTAAAATCCTCAAGAATAGCGCTGGCGAACGACCGCCCGTCCTTGGTAAGGAGATAGCGCGCCGAAACGACCCTGCCAGCCAGCACTACATTTTGCCCGTCCAACTCCACACCTATTTCCTCACAGAACTTGGTATCCGGGGTGGCGCCACTGAAAACAGGACTGAACGGTTTTTCTGAGAAGCTGACGCCGAGCAACTCCTTTTCCCAGAAGGCTTTTTCTCTATCGGAAGCTTCCGAAGGCGCCAGTTCAAGTTCCGGCAGCGGCACCGATGTCGTCTCCCCGAAGAGATCGAACATCGTCGACTGCCCTGTTTCGCGGAGTCGCTGCTCACGTTGCGCCAGGGCTAAAATACGGGCGACGCTATTGAGTAGCGCGCCGCGATTCCCTAGTGAGTCCAGCGCGCCCGCTTTTATCAGGCTTTCCATGACCCGCCGGTTAATCGCCTGCAGGTTGCCGCGACGGCAAAAGTCTTCAATCGATTTATACGCGCCATTTTTAATGCGTTCATTTATAGCCGGCTCGATGGCTCCCGCGCCGACGTTTTTAATGGCGCCCAGTCCGAAACGGATAGCCGCAGCATTATCACCGTTTGCCTCGATGGAAAAAGCTAGCTCACTGCGGTTGATATCCGGCGACAATACTGTTATGTTAAGTCGACGGCACTCGGCGACGGCACTGGCGGTCTTTTCCAGCTCGCCGGCGTGGATGGTTAAAAAGGCGGTTATATACTCCGCCGTGTAGTTGGCTTTGAGATAAGCCGTCTGGTAGGCAATCAAGGCATAGCACCAGGCATGAGCTTTATTAAAAGCATAGCCGGTAAAAGGTTCGATAAGGGCGAAGACCTCCTCCGCTATTTCCGCGGTAAAGTCCTTCTTTTTAGCGCCATTCATAAAATTACGCTTTTCCTTCTTCATCGTTTCCGGGATTTTCTTGCCCATCGCCTTGCGGAAGATATCTGCCTGACCCAAACTGTAGCCGGCAAACTCCTGGACGATTAAGAGCACCTGCTCCTGGTAGACGATGACGCCATAAGTCTCTTTTAAAATGTTTTCCAGGGCGGGGTGGGGATAGCGTATCGGAGCTTTGCCGTGCTTGGCATCAATAAAGCGGGGGATATGCTCCATGGGACCGGGACGGTAAAGCGCCACCATGGCGGCGATATCGCTGAAAACCGATGGTTTTAGCTCTTTGATATAGCGACGCATACCGGAGCCTTCCAGTTGAAAGACGCCGACCGTCTCGCCTGCCGCCAGCAAATCATAGGTCTTCTTATCGTCCATAGGTAGCTTATACAGGTCAATCTCCACGCCGTGTTTTTCTTTGATAATCTCCCGCGCTTTGCCGAGGATGGTTAAATTAGCCAGCCCCAGAAAGTCCATCTTGAGCAGTCCGATGCGGGCAATATCATTCATCGCGTACTGGGTCATGACGGCTTCCTGGTTATCCGTCTTGACACAGCGTTGGAGCGGCACGTATTTCGTCAGCTGCGCTTTAGAGATAACAACGCCGGCGGCATGTGTGCTGG
The DNA here is from genome assembly GCA_050014095.1 of Dehalococcoidales bacterium. GTDB lineage: Bacteria > Chloroflexota > Dehalococcoidia > Dehalococcoidales > RBG-16-60-22 > RBG-13-51-18. The sequence continues at coordinate 274,213 of JBEKDZ010000002.1, forward strand.
CGTGGCGGGAGATGCCCTCGACACGGCGCGCGGAATTGACCAGATTGCGGACGATTTCATCCTGCTCGTAGATGCTCCGCAACTCCTGGTTTTCATCCATCGCCCTGGCGAGTGTCATGCCGGGCAAACCGGGCACCAGCCGTGCCACGCGGTCGACATCGCCGTAGGTCATACCTAAAGCCCGGCCCACGTCCCGTATCGCCGCTCTCGCCCCCAGCGTGCCAAAGGTAATAATCTGGGCGACATGGTCCTGGCCATATTTCTGGGTGACGTAGTTGATAACTTCATCGCGGCGGTCGTCTTGGAAGTCCATGTCGACATCCGGCATCTCCTTACGCTCGATGTTCAGGAACCGTTCGAACACCAGATTATATTCCAGGGGGTCGAGGGGTGTTATGCCGAGGCAGTGTAAAACGATACTGGAAGCGGCGCTACCCCGCACCCCGAAAAGGATGTTCTGGCGTTTGGTGAAAGAGATTATATCCCAGACGACCAGGATATAGTTGGCGAACTGCGTTTGCTTAATAACATCAAGCTCATATTCGAGGCGTTTTTTGATTTCAGGGGAGGGGTTGGGATAATATTGCTCCAGGTTTTGATAACACAGGTCGGCGAGAAACTGGTCGGCGGTTTTATCCTCGGGAATACCGATTTCCGGCAGGTGCAAACGCCCGAACTCCATTTCCAGATTGCACATCTGCGCAATTTCTTCGGTGTTTTCCAGTGCCTGCGGGATGTCCTTATAGAGCTCCGCCATTTCCTCGGGGCTTTTAAGATAAAAGAAGTCGCCTGCCATTTTCATACGCTTTTCATCGTGAATCGTGGTGTTCGTGCCGATACAGAGCAAAAGGTCATGGGCGGAGGCGTCCTCGCGTTTTACGTAGTGGGTATCGTTGGTGGCGACGATAGGGATATTTAATTCCGCCCCCATCTGGACGAGGTAGGTACCTACGGCTTCTACCTCCGGTATCGGATGGCGCATGATTTCCAGGTAAAAATCGCCGAAGGTCTTTTTGTACCAGAGCGCCGCCTCTTTAGCCTCCGCGTAGCGTCCGTTCAGTACCAGATAAGCGACCTCGCCGGAGTTGCAGGCGCTAAGGGCTATCAGACCATCCTTGTGCTGCTCCAACAGCTCTTTATCTACCCGGGGTTTATAGTAAAACCCCTCCAGGTGGGCTTTAGTGGAGAGCTGGATAAGATTCTGGTAGCCGACCTGGTTTTTCGCCAGCAGAATAAGGTGGTAGCTGTTTCTATCGACGTTGTTTTTGCTGAAGCGGCTGCCCGGGGCGATATAAATCTCACAGCCGATGATGGGCTTGATACCGGCTTCCTTCGCCGCCTGGTAGAACTCGATAACCCCGTACATCACGCCGTGGTCGGTTATCGCCAGGCTAGCCATGCCCAGCTCTTTGGCGCGGGCGACCAGCTTGGGGATAGAGCACATCCCATCCAGCAAACTGTATTCGGTATGTACATGGAGATGGGCAAACATGATACCCCCAATGAAAGCCTAAAATGATTATAGCACAGGACTGGTTTTTTGGAGTATTATTAGAGAACTATGACGATGAAAATTATTAAGATAGTTGCCCAGTGGCTATTCATCTTGTGCCTGCCGGCTTTGCTGCTGACCGCCAGCTTAAGCGCGGCGATGAACTGCCGCACACTTTACGAGTACGGCTTTAATAAATACGATATCAGCCGTGTGACGGGACTGGCACCGGCGGAGCTGACCAAAGCCGCCGACGGACTCATAAGCTATTTTAACTCCGGCGAAGAATACATCAGCGTGACCGTGATCAAGAACGGACAGCCTTTTACCCTTTTCAACGAGCGCGAGACGCAGCATCTTAAAGACGTTAAGGGACTCTTCCAGCTGGACTATAAGGTACTGATTGGCACGGGTGTTTACGCTTTAGTTTTCCTGGGGATTACACTTTTCTGGTGGAGGGATAAACGACGTCTGGGGTGGGCATTATTGGGCGGAGGAGGGCTAACATTAGTGTTGATGGCGGCTCTGGGAATTATGATAGCGCTGGACTTCGACCAGTTTTTCTTACAGTTCCATCTTTTGAGCTTCGCTAACGATTTCTGGCAGCTTAACCCGGCGACGGACTACCTATTAATGATGTTCCCGGATGGCTTCTGGTTCGATGCCACGCTCTTTTGCGCTTTAGGCACAGGAGCAATGGCGATTATTTTGGGAGGGGTGGGGTGGTGGTTGCTAAGGAACACATAAATTTTGGAATCATATATTTAGCAAACCCAATCTCGTCATGACTTATTTTTCAATCTATAAATATCAACTTCTTTTAACCTACAACAAACTTTCCTTTATCTTAGTTAAATTGGGTTTATACGGTTTGTTTATCGGATATTCCAAAGCATAGATGCCTCCATCACTCCAAAGATATTCTACTTTTATTGACTCCCTAGTCAGATCGGCATACCGGTCTTTTACTATGACAAACGCATCAAATTGAGTGGGAGTGTTGAGTAAACTACTAATGAATATTTTGCGATTAGTACATGGTTCTTTGAAGTAGTCTGTACCATAGACGAACTTAAATGCTCGTTGAGGATAACAAACACTCAGCAGTTTAATGGCTTGCCCTACAGCAAAATTTTCTATCGTGAAGTATACCCAGTCTTCTGGGTCTCTTAGAATTTCTTCATAGTTCGGTGTTGTGCTTAATTGGTCTATAGTTATTCCTCCAGCATATAGCCTAACACGAAGCAATCCTGACCTCATGCCAGTTACGATAAATGTTGTATATGGCGGAAGGGGAGTTGTAGATGCATGCGTAATTACACCTACAGAATCATGTTTTGTGGTATCATCATTCATTATGAGTCCAGTAATCTGACCTAATATGCCCGTAACAACCTGCCCTCCATTCCTTAGTTTCATAAATTCTGATTGTAATTTTAGTATCGTGAGGAGTTTTTCGCCTGTGATTACTTGAGGAATTTTTTGACCCTCAGCCGAAGAGGGTCGGACTTGCCCTTTTTGAGATTCAGGCGAATGACCTTTATGTCGTGACCACCATTTCATGTTTCTTGCCTATTTGCTTTGTCGTTAAGACTTTTTGATCTTATCCATATGTAACATCCACCGTAAAGGTCCTTACTGTTTTACAGGCGGTGCCGTTGCAGGTAAAGGTAAAGTCCCAACTCTCATTTTGCTTGAGGCTTAAAACGCTATCCTGGGTGCTATAAACAAGGTTATTATTAGCATCGTAAAATTTGCCGGTAACCTGGACACCCTCTGCCGTGTAGCTGCTGACGTTTTTGATGGTAACCAGACCTATCGCGTTGCCCGCTGCGTCGTGGGAAAGCTCATTCTTAAGTATCGTCAGCTGCGCCTTGGGCGTATTGGTGTATATCGGCGTTCCGTTATAGGTTGCCGTTCCGTATGGCGCATTGGTTACGACAACGACACATGCCGAGGTAAAAGCTAGCAGTAGCACTAAAGCCAAGACGCCAATAGCTATTTTGTAGTTCATAGTTCAACCTCTTTCTTCTTCGATGGGATGACGATAGATACAACCAGCAATATCACCCCAACAACCAGTATGCCGATGGTCAGCGGCAAGGCAACCGCCGTAACGTCATAAATCAAGCCTGCTATCCAGGTGTTTAGGGCAGGAGAGATGGTTACCCGTTCCGATATCCACTGCATTATCGGCAATGTCCTCAACAAAATGATGCCAACCAGGTCAATAATGCCGAAAACTAGCAGATCCACCCCCAGCGCACGGGCGGGGGCTTTGATACTCATGTTAACCAGGAAAATTAACATCACCAGGACAAGCAGCGCTACAATCAGCCAGGTATAGTAAGTCTGGAAATAGTCGACGTACTGTTTAGCTTGCTGTAAGGCATGCATCATGCCGCTATCTATTGAGCTCTCGTCGATGGTGAAACTATTAGGAATTTCATTGACAAAATCATCCAAATACTGGTTTAGATACTGATCTCCCAAACTTTTATAGTATGCGTCAAGCGCAGGATAGCCTGCTTTCGGTGCCACCCCAGCGAAATCTCTTAGGTATTGTTCAATATGTTCATTACGTTTATCGGGAGAAAGAGCTAAAAGGTCGGGTGGCAATATATCTTCAGGAATCTGGCGGATAATATCCTGTAAATAGCTTGATATTTCGGCGTCGGTCTTGCCGGTCAGTTCCTGTTGCAGATAATCCTTGGTTCCCTGCCATAAAGAGTCTTTCAGGTTCACCTTCAGCTCTGAAAGCGGTATCGTAATAGTAAGATAATCACTTTTGCCTAGAAAATAGTCGTAGCCGGTATTGATAGCGGCTTTCAATTGTGTTTTTATCCAGGGCTCCTGTTCTTCGATGACATTATAGGCAACTTCTTTTAGAAAATCTGCCTCTTGAGGTAGCTCTTTGCCTATCTGGTCTTCAGTCACATCCCGCGCGATGGCGGATACCGGCACTTTATCCACCTGATTTGAGACGAAATCATAACTTAGCACCGTGCCATGCAGCATAAAAGCAACACTGAAAACCGACAGTCCAATGAAGAATATAAAGCTTAAAACAAAGGTCAAAAAGCTTTTTAAACAACCCATAAATCGCCCTTAAGCTTTCTCGCAGCTATTCCAGATCGACCAATTACGCTCCTAAGCCGCTATAGTTGCATAATTTTATCACATTCGATGGTAAATTACATCTGATATTTTATTTCTTTTAGGTTGACGGCATAAAAGGTATCTAGTAGAATTACATTGTATTATGGGCGGTTAGCTCAGTTGGTTAGAGCGCCGCGTTGACATCGCGGAGGTCAGTGGTTCAAGTCCTCTACCGCCCACCATTGTGTACAGTAGATAGAACTGGCAGCTTCTCTACAATTATTCCTCTAGGCAGCATTGGCATTGTATAAGTTAATAGCACGTCATCCCCAGTAACTTTAACCTCTTTGATGAAGCTTCTGACAAATGACTTTTTCTCGGCAAGCGTTCCATTTCTTAAAAGTCCATGTAAATCAGCAATATAATTAGAAATGGTTTTAAGATCTGCCAGTTCCACTTTCCTGTCAGACGTCTGGCTTTCAATCTCAATCCTTCTTGCCTGTAAATCCTGCTGATGCTTTTAATCGGTCTCAAGAGATCAGAAGTCCTGAAGCCAGGTCTCAAGATATCGACTTCGGTCGACGCACCCTCATGGTGAGAGAAGGAAACGGTAGGCATCAGAGAGTAGTTGCCCATATCGGACACTGGTTTGCAAGAACTTATCACCTATCTGAACAAGGAAAGACCGGTTTGGGGTAGGGCATCAGTAATCTATGGCAATCCTACTTTGGTTGTCCTTAATATTCATAAACTCCCCTGTGTTGACATTTAAATTATGTTGATATAGTATTTTTATGACTGTGTTCTGGCACAGTAGCAAGGATAGAGCTTATAAGCCATTGGTCGGTGGTTCAAACCCAACCAATATCACTCTTAAGCTAAATAAAATACTTTAGACCATAGGTTCTTTGAGAAAGGTCAAAATTAGCTCATCATAATATATATATATGAAAGGAGATAAGTTATGTGAGAGAAATAATTAGAGTTCAACTGGATAAATCCATAAAAAGGAGATAACGCTAAGTATGAAAAAACTAATCTTTTTGTCCATAGCACTTATCATCATTATTGGTATGTTGTTGACTGGCTGCGGCCAAGCACAAACAACGACAACATCGGCGACAACGCCAAGTGCATCGCCGACAACCACTGGAAAGCAACCTGTATCTGGTGGCATCTTGAGAATTATCGCCTCATCCGGCCCCCAAATGCTGAGTTATGTTCCCGTGATGGGTCCTGGTGACCGTTCAGTCATCTTCCCGGCAGCCGAAGCACTAGTAGACACAACCACCGACAGGGGAGGATTTTCGACTGGAGTCGAACCAGTTTTAGCCGAGAGTGTAGACGTAGACACTGCGGCCCTGACGATAACCTTCCACATAAGACAGGGTGTCAAATTCTCTGACGGATCGGAACTGACAGCCGAAGTAGCACAATGGAACATGCAACAGGTCATCGATGCCGGAGCCATGCCGTACATGAGTTATTTTAAGGGTTTTAGGACTCCCGATAAATATACACTCATTATTGACATGACTTCTTTTAATAACCAGATGATGCCTACCTGGGGCTGGTGGACAGCCATGTATTCCAAGGCTGCCTGGGATGCGGCTTCAGGCGGAGACCTTGCAAAAGGCAAGGAGTGGGCTCGTACTCATATTGTCGGCACCGGTCCTTTCATCTTGAAAGATTTCCAACGCGACGTCAGTTTAACGTGGGTGAAGAACCCCAATTACTGGCGAAAAGATAAACCCTACCTTAATGAGATTGACGTTAAAATCATCCCCGATGCCGTTACTGCCCGGGCTGCTTTCGAGGCTGGTGAAGCAGACGTATGGGGCGCTCCAGCGAAAGATGCACAGGAATTAATAGCCAAGGGCTATTTTGAACAGACCGGCTGGCCAATGTTACCCTGGGGTATCTGGCCCAATACCGCCAACCCCGATTCTAAGATGAATGACAAGAACCTGCGGGCAGCGGTAGAATATGCTATCGATAAAGACGGAATCGCCAAAGCGATAGGGCATGGGTTGTTCAAATCTTTGAAATCCTTGCCTCCGCCGGGAGAATGGGCTGCCGACCCGAATGCCGGCCGTTCATATGACCCGCAGAAAGCCAAAGACCTTCTGGCGGCTGCTGGTTACTCTACCTCCAAACCCTGCAAGGTCAAATTGCTGACAACTAATGCCTTCGGTCCTGACCCGATTGACGCCTGTACCATGGTTAAACAACAACTTGACGCTGTCGGTTTTGATGTCACGATCGATGTCGCCGACGCCGGCAGATACTTCGGCACTGCCTACGGTAAAACCAATGTGCCCGCGGCAGACACGGACATGTTATGGTATTTTGCTGGAGGCGAAGATACCAACTACCTGCAGACCTATATACGCTGGTTCAGTATTAATCCATTCACCTGGATATCCTTCCTAGGTCGCACAGCTGAACAGGAGAATCTGGATAAGCAGGCAATGGCAGTAGTCACTGTTCAAGAACAAATTGACTGGTGCGGGAAAGTGATGAAGTATATGACAGATAACGCCTTGATAATACCGGTTTATGGCAGTGTGGCATATGTCATACAGCAACCCTGGGTACACAGCACCGAGTATACTCAAGGCTTTGTCCGCTGGCAGACTGAAGAAGTCTGGATGGAAAAGCACTAAATAGCCCGATATAAAAACGCTGGGTGGCTCATCTTTAAAACACTATCGTGAGAGATGGTGAGCCACCCAGTGTGGTGGTACAGTGGTGATTGTTGGCGATATGTGTTCTGAAATTGACTTAGATTTAAGATGACCACATACATTATTCGTCGGTTAATTCAAGGGGTTGTTGTTCTCATCTTGATGACGCTGATTGTTTTCTTCGCGATGCGTCTATTACCCGGCGATCCGTTGACTATTTTCATAGGTGAACAAGCTTCGTCAGGCGCGATGTCAGAGGTGCAGATGGAAAGCCTCCGGCATGAGTATGGCCTGGATAAGCCCGTAATGATACAGTATTTTGACTGGTTTGGGGGGCTCTTTCGGGGGAATCTGGGAACTTCAATATACTATCACGAGGATGTAGGCAAACTATTGGGAGATCGTTTCCCCATAACGCTACACCTGGGTCTAGTGGCGTTCATCATTTCCAATATTTTTGGTATCTTGTTAGGCCTGCTTGCGGGTATAAGGCGAGGCACCTGGCTAGACGCAGTATCGACCACCCTGGCAAATATCGGTATCACCATCCCGGTTTTCTGGCTGGGAGTATTATTGATATATACTTTCGGCCTCAAGCTCCATTGGCTACCCATCTACGGCTATACCTCACCGTTTGAGGATTTCTGGCTGAACACAAAGCAGATTATCATGCCGGTTATCTGTCTTGCCATTACCGGTATGGCATATACAGCTCGCCAGATGCGTTCAGCCATGCTCGAGGTTATCCGGCAGGACTATATTCGCACGGCGTGGTCTAAAGGACTGCACGAACGTACCATAATCATGAAGCATGCCCTGAAAAATAGCATTATTCCGGTGATTACCTTGATGGGTATGGGTCTTGGCATGGTTTTTGGCGGTGCCGTTCTCGTTGAAACCGTATTTGCTATTCCCGGTATCGGCAGACTTCTGGTGACCAGCGTCTTTGCCCAGGACTATGTTGTTGTTCAATCAGGCACTCTATTGATTGCAGCCTTCATCATATTATGCAACTTGATTGTCGATATATCCTACGGCTGGCTTGATCCCAGGATACGTTACAACTAGGAGAATCTGGATAATGACCGAAAATACCCCAACGATACAGGAATTTATAGAAGCACCGCCGCGTGTGAACGAGTGGCGTCGCTTTATCCGGGTATTCTTTCAACGCAAGCTTGTTTTATTCGGGCTTGTAATACTATCTCTACTGATTATCAGCGCCATCTTTGCCCCATGGCTGACTCCCTATGATCCGTATAATGGAAATCTGAGTGAATCTCTGGCTCAACCATCTTCAAATCATCTCCTCGGAACGGATATTCAAGGCAGAGATACATTATGCCGGCTCATCTACGGTGCCAGGACAGCCCTGATCGTGGGGTTTGCTACCACATTAACCTCGGCTATAGTGGGTATTGTTCTGGGTATAGTCGCGGGTTATTTTGGGGGTATCATTAACATGATTATCATGAGAGCCATGGATGCGCTCATGGGATTTCCCATGCTTTTGCTCGCCCTTATGCTATCCGCGGTGCTCGGCAGCGGCATCCAAAACGTCATCATCGCTCTGGCCATCGCCATGCTCCCCGGATATGCCAGGGTAATGCACGGTCTAACCCTCAGCGTCCGGGAAAATGATTACATCTTAGCGGGACGGGCTATGGGTGCCGATAATCAGCGCATTATGCTAAATCACATTTTGCCGAATACTCTGCCACCGATGATAGTGCTGGTAACACTGCAGCTCGGTACCGTTATCCTGGCTGAAGCCGGCTTAAGCTTTCTTGGTATCGGTATCAGGCCGCCGGGTGCGGCATGGGGCGGTATGGTATACGACGGCTACCGTTTTCTGCTATCAAATCCCGTTCTTTCCTTTGCTCCCGGTCTGGCCATCATGCTGGTCGTTTTTGCCTTCAACATGGTAGGCGACGGTTTGAGGGATGCGCTTGACCCGAGGTTAAGGGGCATTCTCTAAGAAGAGGTTAGTAGCGTGACAGAGCTATTGAGAGTCAACAACCTGGTGACACAGTTTAAGACCGAGAGCGGCGTGGTTAAGGCCGTCAACGGCGTCTCTTACTATATCGACGAGCAGGAAATCGTCGGCTTGGTGGGTGAAAGCGGCTGCGGTAAGTCCGTCTCCCAGCTATCTATCATGCAGCTTATCAACGCCCCCGGTGAGATTACCGGCGGCGAGGTCATCTTTGAAGGACAAGACCTGCTTAAGTACCAGGCACACAGCACCGAAATGCGCGCTATCCGCGGCGCTAAAATAGCGATGATTTTCCAGGAGCCTATGACCTCCCTTAATCCCGTTTTAACTATCGGGCAACAGCTGACCGAGATGCTAATACTGCACCTGAAAATGGATAATGACGCTGCCCGCAAGAGGGCTATCGAGCTTATCGGCATGGTCGGCATTCCGAGCGGCGAAAAACGAATCGATGATTATCCACATCACTTTAGCGGGGGGATGCGGCAGCGGGTAATGATTGCCATGGGGCTTTCCTGCAATCCCAGAATCCTTATCGCCGACGAACCCACCACTGCTTTAGATGTGACTACGCAAGCTCAACTCCTGGAAATGATGAAGGATATGGTACAGCGTTTCCGGGCTTCTCTGGTCATCGTGACGCATAACCTGGGTGTCGTGGCCAGGTATGCCCAGAGAATCTATATCATGTACGCTGGTCGCATTGTCGAGTCCGGCACGACCAAGGATATCTTCAGCAAACCTCGCCATCCGTATACCATGGGGCTCCTCAAGTGCATCCCCAGGCTCGACGAAGAGGAAGGCAAGAAGCTCGTACCCATTGAGGGCCTGCCTCCCAACCTTATCAATATGCCCCCTACCTGCGCCTTCCTGCCCCGTTGCTCCTGGAAAATAAAAAAATGCTATCAGGAACCCTGGCCGGAGCTTACGCCTGTTAATAGTAACCACTTCATTAGATGTTACGCTGATACTAAGGAGAAGAAGTGAACCAGAACCACGATAATGCCATTTTGGAAGTATCAGACCTTAAAATGTACTTCGGTGTTACACGGGGAATATTACGCCGCAGGGTGGCTGACGTTAAAGCTGTTGACGGCGTTTCTTTTAAACTATTGAAGAATGAAACTTTGGGCCTCGTCGGCGAGAGCGGCTGCGGCAAGACGACCATCGGCCGCTGCGTGCTTGGTCTTTACCGTGCCACCGAAGGTAAAATTGTATTTCAGGGTGAAGAAATAACGTGGCTACCCGAAAAGAAGTTGAGAGAAGTCCGCAAAAATATGGCACTTATCTTCCAAGACCCTTATTCTTCTCTGGACCCACGCCAGAGCGCCGGCGGCATTGTCGGCGAACCTCTGAAAATCCACCGTCTAACCACCTCAAAAGGGGAATACAAGGATAGGTTGGAGCAGCTTTTCCGCATTGTCGGACTCGACCCTTCGATGACTGACCGTTTTCCGCATGAGTTTTCCGGAGGCCAGCGCCAACGCATCGGCGTGGCGCGCGCCCTTGCCTGCGACCCTTCACTCATCATCTGTGATGAGCCTATCTCCGCCTTGGATGTCTCTATTCAGGCACAGATTATCAACCTTCTGGAAGAACTGCAGGATAGCGTAAAAAAATTGAGTTACCTTTTCATCGCCCACGACCTGTCTGTGGTGCGCCATATCAGCGACCGCGTGGCAGTGATGTACCTGGGTCATATTATGGAAATATGCAAATCCAGAGAGCTCTATGATAACCCCCTGCACCCTTACACGCGGGCTTTGCTCTCCGCTATTCCTATCGCCGACCCCTTTGTCGAGGAAACGCGGGAGCGCATCATCCTTAAGGGCGAGGTGCCTAGTCCTTTGAATCCGCCGCCCGGCTGCCCTTTCCATCCGCGTTGTTTCACGGCTATCCCCGAATGCAGTCAGGCCGTGCCGCCTCTACGCACTATCACCGAAGGTCATGAAGTGGCTTGCATTAGAGTGTAAGCCCATTAACGATATATAAACCTGGTTTGCTAAAGTTGTGGGTGGTTGGCGATAGAGTCCCCGGTTCTTACGTTCTCCCACAAGAAGAAACCGCGAAAGCCTTCCGTTTTTGTACTAATTTAGCTATGTGGGTAGGTGGAGACCGACCCTACTCGAACTCCCCGTCTGGGAAAGCGGTTTTCCTTTATTTACACAAAATAGCGTAGTGTTCAATATGCTACTGTGAGCTCCAGCCTCTGGCCCGTTCTACCGCACGTTTCCAGTCACGATAAAGGGTTTCCCTCTCGTCGGGAGACATACAGGGCTCGTAGCTCGCCGAGCTTTTCCATTGTCGCCCGATTTCACTAATATTCCGCCATAGCCCCACCGCCAGACCTGCTAGAGAGGCGGCACCGAGAGCGGTGGTCTCAGCCAGTCGCGCCCGCTGAATGGGTATGCCCAGAATATCTGCCTGAAACTGCATAAGTAGATTGTTGACACTGCCGCCGCCGTCCACACGCAGCACTGGTATCTGCAGATGTGCATCGGAATTCATCATATCGACGACGTCGCGGGTCTGGTAGGCAATCGCCTCCAGAACGGCCCGGGCAATATGTCCCTTATTGCTACCCCTGGTAAGACCTACGATAGTGCCCCGGGCATACATGTCCCAGTAGGGTGCGCCCAGCCCAACGAAGGCGGGAATGAAGTAAACGCCGCCGTTATCCGGCACGGTAGTAGCCAGTGCCTCGCAGTCAGCCGTCGTTTTAATCAGCCCCAAGCCATCACGGAGCCACTGAACGGCCGCCCCTGTGATGAAGATGCTTCCTTCCAGCGCATAGGTAACTTTATCTCCCAGTCCCCAGGCCAGCGCGGTTATTAGGCCGGTGTGGGAAAAGACCGGGCTGGTACCGGTGTTCACAAGAACGAATGAGCCGGTCCCATATGTATTCTTGGCCATGCCTTTTAGATGACAGGACTGTCCGAATAGCGACGCCTGCTGGTCGCCGACGATGCCGGCAATGGGTATATGGGAATTTTCAAAAATCCCATCTCCAGTTTCCCCGTAAATTCGGCTGGAAGGCAGGACCTGGGGCATTATTATTTCCGGGATATTCAGCAGGTCGAGGAGTTCTTTATCCCACCGGAGGGTCTTGATATTGAACAGCATGGTGCGGCTCGCATTGCTATAATCGGTAACGTGGGCTTTGCCTCTGGTGAGATTCCAGACCAGCCAGCAGTCAATCGTGCCGCAAATAAGTTCTCCCCATTCGGCACGCCGCTGTCCATCGAGGGTATTATCCAGGAGCCAGCGGATTTTGGTAGCGGAAAAATAGGCGTCGATAGGCAGACCAGTCTTTTGACGGACAATCTGCTCCAGCCCTTTTTGTTTCAACTCTTCGCACAGTCCCGCAGTACGGCGGCACTGCCATACAATAGCGTTAGCTACGGGTTTTCCGGTAGCGCGCTCCCATACCACGATGGTCTCACGCTGGTTGGTTATGCCCAGACCTTTAACCGCGGAAAAAGGCAGGCCTGCCTTATCTACAGCTTCTTGGGCAATTGATAGACAGTTCTGGAGAATTTCACCGGGGTCATGCTCTACCCATCCTGGCTGAGGGTAAATCTGTCGTAATTCACGGTAGGCGTGGGAGACCACTTGACCGTTTTTATCGAAGAGTAAAGCGGTGCTTTTGGTCGTCCCCTCGTCTATGGCGAGGATATAGCTTCCTTCTGGCATTATATTATGCTTTCCCGAGCTGCCGAAGAAATAATCTGACCTATATTATACCATTCTTGACTGGATTGCACATTGAAGCAGATTCGTAGTAACTCATACGGAGCAGAAACCTTGGAGTTGAACTCCGAGACTTAGAACTTTTCGAGCAAATTTTTCCTTTGAGTAGATTGTTGGGTCACATTCACTTGTTGTGTTCAATTAAGCTGATTATAATCTAAATATTGAGTGCAAATGAAAGGCTAATAGTTCTGCCTATTGTATAGTACCGCCCACCATTATTCCCCACTCCTTTGCCCCACCCCACAAATCCCAATAACCAAGACTTGTCCCGAGCGAAGCCGAGGGATACAAATACCAAACACTAAACAAAAAGGGGATGGGAACTAAAATACCCACCCCCCTTTTCATGTTCAATATTGACGAGCGTTTAGTTTTTCTGCGGCTGGATCATTTGCTGCTGAATAAAGTATATCATCATATTGGCGATAGTCGGGTCGAATTGAGAGCCGCTGTACCAACGAATTTCTTCTATCGCATCCATCTTGGTTAACGCTTTACGATAAGGTCGGTCGGAAATCATAGCATGATAAGCATCAGTCAGAGCGATAATCCTGGCTCCCAGGGGTATATCTTTACCATTGATGGTCTGGTCAAGTCCGCTGCCGTCGAAATGGTCATGGTGATGTGATATGATATCCACCACTTTATCGTTAACGAAGGGCCTCACAAGGTTTGGTCCAACGATGGCATGAGTCATGATATGCCGATATTCGCTGGATGTTAGCTCGCTCGGCTTATTGAGAATATCTGGGTCGACGGCGATTTTACCGACATCATGAAGCAGACCCGCCCAACGCAGGTCGTCCAGCTCTTTAAGATTCAATTTCAACTTTGCGCCTAATATCACCGTCATCTCGGCGACTGCTTCAGAATGGCCCTTAGTATAGCTATCTTTGGCCTCCAGGGTATTCACCAAAGCCTGGATAGCTCCGAGGAAAAGACGCCGTGATTCACTCTGGTTTTTTATGATTTTCTTACCAAAATCCTGGAAATAGCGTTGGATTTCTAGCGCCACCCGCCGTTTGTCCAAGGTACCATTAATACTGGCTAGCACCTGTTCAAATCGGAACGGTTTATTGATATAGTCCTGTGCGCCGTCCTGAATGCATTTAGCGATTACCTTGGTATCGGTCACACCGCTAGCCATAATGACTGCCGTTTCCGGGAAACGGGCGGTAATATCCGGCAATATCTCACTGCCGGTTTTGCCCGGCATATTAATATCCATAATAACGACGTCGGACGGCTTTTTCCCAAGCTTCGCCAGTGCCTGGTCGCCATTTTCCGCCTCATCACAAACGTAACCGCGCATCCCCAGACCTTTAGATAGAATGCAACGTATCGCTTCTTCATCATCAACGAGCAATATACTCTCTTTAGGGATGGTCATTTTCCCACCTCCTGGCATTTAATCGAGCTTATGCCAGTATTTTAGAGGGCTCGGGCTAAATAACACGTTAATTTCACTCGCCAGCGCATAAACAAATAGTAAAAATTTAGATACCAAAGATAGTAGTACGAATATATATATCCAATGATAAAAAGGGTGAATTCAAAGGCGCCTGGAGTGAAATAGGCAGCTACTTTAACGCGACGGTGCTTATCCGGCTGTAGATAGGACCCTCGCGGGTAAGCTGGCTCCTCATTAAGTTGACGGCTTTAACATCGATTCTATATTTTCCCTCAAAACCAGTGGCGGAGATAAGCTCTCCCAACTTCTGCCGCTCGACGGGTCGGGCATAGTCGCGTACGCGGGCAAGGGTGAGATGCGGTGTAAAGGGTCGCGCTTCCGCCGGAAAACCTAAATGATTAAGGCTTACGTCGATTTGTTTTTGGAGTTGACCCAGTTTTTGCAGGTCACCGGAAAGTCCCACCCAAATTATCTGAATGCGCTGCATATTAGGGAACACGCCGAGTCCACCCGCCTCGATACTAAACGGTTGAATATCCTGGATAGATGCTTCCAGTGCTGCAGTTATTTTCCCGGTAATGTCAACGTCGATATCGCCGAGAAACTTAAGGGTTATGTGAATATTACCTGGCTCAACCCACCTTAGCGGCGGGCTACCGGCGGACCTAAACCTGCTCTGTAGTCCAGCCAGCGCCTTTTTCAGCTCCCCGGGCAGCTCAACGGCGATGAACGAGCGTATCTTTTCCATAGTAGCAACTATATTCCCAGCAGCCGGCGCGCGTTACCGCACAGAATTTCTTCTCTATTTTCCTCCGGCAATTCCGCCGCCAGTATTTCTTTGATGATGCGTGACTGGGATATCACGGGGAAATCGCTGCCGAAAAGAATTCTATCCGCGCCGATTAGTCGGCTCATCTGGAGGTATATTTCCGGTCGGTAGAGATAGGGCGATATGGCGGTATCGAAATATACGTTTTCCAGCGCCTCCCGAACCTCCGGCATCAGGGTATAAAAAGGCAAACCCCCTCCCCAATGGGCGCAAACCACGGGTAAATCAGGCAGATTGGCAATGAATTTATATAACAACTCCGGCGTGGCGGCTCCCTTGCCGGGGTAAAGATGTCCCACCGGCTCCGAGGCATGCGTCAAGACGATTAATTTATATTTCCGTAAAAGGTCAGTGAAGGGCTTAATAACGTCTTTCTGCGTATAATCTATCGACTGTGTGTCCGGCCGGAGCTCACCCACCCCCTTTATCCCCCCGCGAACACAACGTTCTATCTCGGCGAGAGAGGCATCATCGGTGTAAGAGCTAACCGCGCCGAATCCGATTAATCGTTTGGGATAGCGGGCGACCGAATCTAAAACATAGTCGTTGGTTTCCAGGCACAACTCATGCGTCGTCCAGCTATAGTTGACGATGACGGAAATATCGACCTCATCCCTGTCCATGCTGTCGATGAGGTCTTCAGTGGTGGCGATTTTTACTTTATCGCCTGAATATATTTGAGCGAAGGCGGCGTCTTTTGCCATATACTGGCTGCGGTTGTTCTTGATCCGTGGCGGCAAAACATGCGTGTGGAAATCAATAATCATCTCATACCACAAACCCGCAGCTATAAAATCGGCAGGGCTATACTTTTTTCTCTGGCGCCTTCTTTTCAGGAGCCTTCTTATCCGCTCCCGCTTCCGCCGCTGGTTTTTCCGCTGCCCCTTCTGCCGCCGCTGCTTCTTCACCCTCGGCGACAGCTTCACCTTCAGCCACTTCCTCAACCACCGGTTTCTCTTCTTCTACCTTGATAATCACTTCGGAGACCTTAACTACCAGCAGCTCGGGGTCATCGTGGACAAGAATATCCGGGTCGAGGTGAATATCTTTAATATGAATGGATTGCTCCAGTTCGGTTAATATACTTATGTCAACTTCTATCTGCGGAGGAACTTTTTCCGGCAGACATTCTAGGCTTAAAACAGTGGTACCGCGGGAAAGGATACGCCCCTTTCCTTTCAACGCGGGAGCTTCGCCGACCAGGACGATAGGCACATCCATGGTCATCTTTTCTCCCTTTCTAATCTGGTAAAAATCCACATGAAGCAGCTCACGGGTTAAGGCATCTTTTTGGATTTCACGCAAGAAGACGTTTTTCGATTCTTTTTCGCCTTCCACGTTCAAGCTGACAAGGCGCGTTGTCCCGGCGTGAGCCACTATCTTCTTCAGCTCGTTGCTATCGCACTGGAGCGCTAACGATTCTAAACTATGTCCGAAAAGGTGCGCCGGCGTGATGCCCTGGCGGCGTAAAAACCTGGTTTTCTTGCCGAGCACATCCCTTTTGGTCGCTTTTATCTTAAGTTCCTGCATGTGACTACCCCTTTCAACCTTACAATTTAACCATAAATAGAGTAAAAAATCAATTTTACAGCTTCAACTCACTATTGAAAAAGCTAAACTCATTATGAAGTGCACATTCCCACATGATATAATTTAGTCGATATTAATTTTTCCTAAATAGGGAGAAGAGATATTGTTCAAGAAAATCTTGATAGCCAACCGCGGCGAAATCGCTGTAAGGGTAATAAGAACCTGCCGGGAGATGGGCATCAATACCGTCGCCGTCTATTCGGAAGCTGACGTTGATTCGCTGCACGTAAAACTCGCTGATGAAGCCTATCCCATCGGGCCACCGGAAACAGTAAATAGTTACCTTAACGCCAATAAGATACTGGAGGTCGCCCGTTCGTGTAAAGCCGATGCGATTCACCCGGGGTACGGCTTTTTGGCAGAAAATCCGGGCTTCGTAGAGATGTGCGAACAACAGGGGCTTACCTTTATCGGCCCGCCTAGCCAGGCGATGTATAAAGTAAAGCCCAAGCACGCCGCGCGGAATCTGATGCATCTTCTTAACATCCCGGTTGTGCCGGGGCACGACCACATTTTATTAGACGGTACAACGAAGGGGTTTAAAAAAGTGCAAGAGGTGGCGGAAAGCATCGGCTATCCCCTTATCATTAAACCTTCCGGCGGGGGCGGGGGCATCGGTATGACCATCGCCCATAACCATGAAGAGTTGGGGAATGCCGTCCGCTCGGTGGAAGGCAGAGGACGCAAACTCTTCGGCGTCTCCTCTTTCTATATCGAAAAATATCTCCCCAGCATCAAGCACATCGAGTTCCAGGTGCTGGCAGATAAATATGGTAATGTCATTCACCTCGGCGAGCGTGATTGCTCCATTCAGCGGCGCTTCCAGAAACTGATCGAAGAAGCCCCTTGTTCCATTCTATCGCCGCATCTTAGGATGAAGATGGGCGCCGCCGCGCTGGATATCGCCCTGGCGATGAAATACGTTAATGCTATGACCGTCGAGTTCTTTTACCTCCCCAAGACCCAGGAGTTTTTCTTCAACGAGGTGAACACGCGTTTGCAGGTGGAGCACTGCGTGACGGAACTGGTTACCGACGTCGATATCGTTAAAGAGCAGATAAAAATAGCCTCCGGAGAAAAGCTCTCCTACTCACAGGATGAAGTCATCCGCCACGGCTGGTCTATCGAGTGCCGCATCACCGCCGAGAACGCGGCGTTAAACTTCCTCCCCTCCCCCGGCCAGATAACCGAGCTGCACCTGCCACACGGTCCCGCCTTGAGAATCGACGAGGGCATTTATGAAGGTTACACCGTACCCTTTTATTACGACCCGTTGCTGTGCAAGATGATGACCTGGGGCAAGACCAGGGACGAAGCCATCCTGCGTATGAAAAGGTCGATGAATGAGATAAAGATTGAAGGTATTGTGACTAATATACCGTTCCATCACGCGGCGCTTGAGGATGAGGAGTTTAACAGCGGGTGGTATACTACGGACTTTATTGAAAAGCAGCAAATCGTTAAAAAAGTGCGTGAGCAGGCGAAGAAAGCCTAAAGAGTAAAAAGATGACCGCTAATAGAAACGAAGAAGACCTTACCGCCGTATGTAAAAGGCTGCGCCGCGATATCGTTACCATGATAGGCAAAGCCGGTAGCGGGCATCCCGGCGGCTCGCTATCCGCCGTCGAAATCGTCGTTACGCTTTACTGGAGAGTGCTGCATCATAAGCCCGCCGACCCCTCCTGGAAAGACCGGGATAGATTCATCTTAAGCAAGGGGCATGCCGCCCCCGTCCTTTACGCCGCCCTGGCGGAATGCGGCTACTTCCCCAAATCAGAACTGGACACCCTACGGCAAATCGATAGTCATTTGCAGGGCCACGCCGACCGCACATCTACTCCGGGCGTTGAGATGTCATCGGGGAGTTTGGGGCAAGGATTATCCTTCGCTGTAGGTACGGCATTGGCAGGAAGACTGGATGAAGCGTCATGGCGCGTTTACGCCCTCTTAAGCGACGGCGAGTGTGACGAGGGGCAGACATGGGAAGCTGCGATGTCCGCAGCCATGTTCAAAGTAGATAACCTGACCGCCATCGTGGATAACAACGGCATCCAGTTAAGCGGCTTCAACAAAGACATCATGAACCTCGACCCGCTCAATAAAAAGTTCGAGGCTTTCGGCTGGCATGTCATCGAAGTCGACGGGCATAACATTACCCAACTGCTGGATGCCTACAAAACAGCCCAACAGATAGAGGGTCAGCCCACGATGATTATCGCCCACACCATTAAAGGCAAGGGCGTAAGCTTTATGGAAAACAACGTGGATTTTCACGGCAAAGCCCCTAATGCCGAGCAGTTGGAAAAAGCTTTAAAGGAGCTGGCTTAACGTGGCTGAAGAAGTCGCCCCGCGTGAGGTTTTCGGTAAAACGCTGGTGGAATTAGGACGAGAGAACCCGGCTATCGTCGTGTTGGACGCCGACCTTTCACCTTCGACGATGACGCAATACTTCAAAAAGGAGTTCCCGGAGCGCTTTTTCGAGGTCGGCATCGCCGAGCAGAATATGATTGGCATCGCTTGCGGTCTGGCGGCTAACGGCAAGATACCCTTCGCCAGCACCTTCGCCGTTTTTGCTACCAGCCGCTGCTTCGACCAGATACGCGTATCGGTAGCGCAAGCTAAGCTTAACGTTAAAATAGTTTCCACCCACTCCGGTTTGTCCGTCGGCGAGGATGGGGCGTCGCACCAGGCACTGGAGGACCTGGCGCTTATCTGCTCCCTACCCGGCTTTACCGTCATCGTGCCGACGGACGGCATCGAGACCGCGCAGGCTATCCGGGCCGTTGCCGCGCATAAGGGCCCCTGCTACGTTAGATTAATACGCGGTAAATTGCCGTTGGTTTTTGATAACAACTACAAATTTGACATCGGGAAGGCTGCCGTTATGCGGCAAGGCAAAGATGCCACTATCATGGCTATCGGCACGATGGTGGCGCCCGCCTTAGAAGCCGCCGCCACTTTAACGCAGGAAGGCATCGACTGCCGGGTGCTGAATATGTCCACGCTCAAACCTATAGATGAAGCCGCGATTCTTCAAGCCGCCCATGAGACTGGTGCCATCGTTACCGCCGAGGAGCACCAGGAGCACGGCGGTTTAGGCAGCACCGTGGCGCGTATTGTGGCTAAGCATTACCCCGTGCCGATGGAATTCGTCGCTGTGAAGGATAAATTCGGTACGTCCGGCAAACCGGCGGAGCTGCTGGCAAGATATGGCTTGACGGCTAAAGATATTGTAGCGGCTGTGCGGGAAGTTATTAAGAGAAAAGGCTAAGGATACTCGCCTCTGTCATTCTGAGGGAGCGCAGCGACCGTGAGAATCCCCATCGTCAATTTAAGTCTATCATAGGGATTGCCACGTCGTTCTTCTGCGGAAGGACTCCTCGCAATGACACAGGAAACAGACTGGATTCCCATTTACATGGGAATGACGTTTAGTATAGCTTAATCTAAAAAAGTAATTTCTGCCGCAGGTTTTTCTTTCAACTCAACCTTGATACCGGCTTCTTTGAAAAGTCCGATAAACGTATCATCATCATATTTGCCGAAGCTGATAAATCTGGCGATTTTAGCATTGACCAGCATCTTGGCGCAGAGCACGCAAGGCGTGTGCGTGCAATAGACGGTGCTGCCCTCCAGACTTACACCATGCAGTCCCGCCTGAATAATTACATTTTGCTCGGCATGGATAGCGCGGCATATTTCAACCCTTGTCGCTGATGGTATTCCCAGCTCGTCACGGATACACCCCAACTCCAGGCAGTCTTTGGCCCCCGCCGGCGCTCCGTTATATCCCGTCGTGAGGATGTGCTTGTCCCGCACGGCGATGGCCCCCATGTGGTGTCGACGGCAGGTGGAACGCTCCGCCACTACCGAGGCTATCTTTAAGAAATACTCATCAATCTCCGGACGTTTTGGTGTCGTCATCTTAACCTCGCTACTATTCTTTCTACCTGCTTCTTCAAATCGCCTATCGAGCCGTTGTTCAGAATGGTGAAATCAGCCATACAAATCGGCCCGCCCTTGTTAAGATTCTCGATTTCCGCATGGTCGCGTCCGGCGGCTTCCTGCGGCGTTAGGGAACGCACTTTGCGGTGACTCAAGCGCCGATACCTATCCTGCGGTGCCGACCAAACCGCCACGACCATGAATCTATCACCGTAATAGTCTTTAAGAAAGGTGTATTCCTCCCAGGAATAAAGCCCATCCACCACCACATTAGAGCGCTGGAGGGCAGCGTCAATACGGGGGATGCTCAACTTAGCGTAAGCCGCCATGCCGTGTTCCCGCCGGATGCGCTCCCTAGCTGGTCGCTCGTTTTCCTCGGTAAGGGGCAAGCCCTGCTGTTTGACAGCTTCATCGGTAATATCACCGAAGCGCACCGTGGTAAAGCCCTTAGCGCTGAAAAATCTCGCTATCTCCGACTTCCCAGAGCCCACCATGCCGACAACCGAGACGACCTTCATACCGAGTATTATAAGCTGTCCGCAACACAAATAACAACGGCAATAAATCTCCCTTAATCCCTCTTTACGAAAGAGGGACAAAAGATTGTGCTGCTAACGGTGACGAAAAAAGGAAAACGACATCGTCTCCCTTTACAAAAGGGAGATGGAGAGGGATTTTTATCGCAATGACATTTTTCTCGACAGGCTGTGCTATACTACTTGGTAAGATGAATGAGCCGGAAATTCTCAACCTGGCCGAAGCTATCAAAGAGCAACTGCCGGAAGGCGTCGTCGCTTTTATCAAGTACGCCGGAGATGCCGCGGAAAAACTCCAGCAGCGCTTGTACCTGGTCGGTGGAATGGTGCGCGACCTGCTGCTAGAACGCTGTAACATCGACCTTGACCTGGTGGTGGAGGGCGACGCCATCAAGCTGGCACAGACTATCGCTGCCGCCGTCCAGGGTAAAGTGATTGCCCATTCCCGCTTTGGGACGGCCAAAATAAATTGGGGGACCCGTAGCGCCGATTTTGTTACCGCCCGCGCCGAGACTTATGCCCGTCCCGGCGCTTTACCCACCGTTAAGTCCGGCACCATCGAGGATGACCTGGCACGGCGCGATTTTACGATAAATGCCATGGCTATCGAGCTTAATCCGCGTCACTTCGGCGAGCTTATCGACCCCTTTGGCGGGAAGCGGGACCTGAAGAAAAAACTGGTGCGAGTGCTCCACGAAAAGAGCTTTGTTGATGACGCGACGCGTATCTGGCGCGCCTTACGTTACGAGCAGCGGTTGGATTTCCGCATCGAGCCGGCAACCCTGCTGCTCATTAAGCGGGATATCGTCAATCTTAAAACCATCAGCGGCGACCGCCTCCGGCACGAGCTGGAGCTCGTTTTAAAGGAGGAGATGCCGGAGAAAGCGCTGCGACGCGCTGATGAAATCGACGCACTGGAGAAGCTGCATCCCGCTTTGAAGGGTGACGACTGGCTTGAGGAGACATTCGAAGCGGCGCGTGAGCGCTGCCTGCCCGACGTGCCGCGTCCGGAACTTTACCTGGCATTGTTGTGTTATCGCCTGACCGCGGATAATTTAGAGCGTCTGATGAAGTATTTACACCTGACCAAAGCCACGGCGCAGATTTTACGAGATACATTAGCCATTAAAAGTAAAACCAGGGAGCTGGCAACGCCGGGCTTAGCACCGAGTGAGATTTACGAGCTATTGCATGGTTATCACCTGATTGCCTATGCCGCCAACGTTATCGGTACTGATTCCGAGACTACCGCCGAGCACATCGAGCTTTACCTTAATGTGCTGCGGCATGTTAACCCTGCCCTTAACGGGGAGGACTTAAAGAAGTTGGGCGTACCGCGGGGCCCAAAGATTAAAGAAGTTCTACAGAAGCTGCGCGAGGCACGGCTAGACGGGAAGATAAGCAGCAAGAAGGAGGAGGAGGAGATGGTGAGGGGGTGGAGGGGAAATTCCCAATAACCAAGATACAATAACTAAGAAAAAGTCAAAGGTCAAAACCACAGGCTAAAGGTTAAAGGTTGGAGAAAAAGGGGATAGATTACCAATCAAGTTGGGAATACCGTATTCCTTACGCTTTTATTTAGCCGTCATTCTCACGGAAGTGGGAATCCAGATGGGCGGGGAAAAAGGGGGCTGGATACCGACTTTCGTCGGTATGGCTTTGGACTAAGGCAGTATTAGAGATTGCCACGGGCTTCGCCCTCGCAATGACCCTTCGTCAAGCTCAGGGCAAGCACTTATTCCACCTTTTTAAACGCCTTTGCCGCTGAACCGCAAATGTGGCATTTATCCGGTACGTCATCTTTAACGGTATTGCCGCATACCTGGCAGACGTAGTAGGTGGCATCCGCCGGCTTCTTGCCTTCCTTCATATCCTTAAAAGCCGCGTCGAAGTAGCCATAATGGATTTTCTCCACCTTGTTCGCCCAGTCGAAGGATCGTTCCGCCCTATCGTTCTTCTCTTTAGTAGCGGTCTCGATAAAAACCGGGTACATCTCAGTGAACTCCACATGTTCGCTCATGCTCGCCGCCAGCAGGTTATCCTTGGTCGCCCCGATGGCATCGATGACATTCAGATGATTGCGGGCATGAACCACCTCCGCCTCCGCCACAGCACGGAAGAGCTTAGCCACCTGGCGATAGCCTTCTTTCTCCGCCTTTTCGGCGAAAAGAAGATAGCGGCGGCTAGCTTTGCACTCCCCGCCAAAAGCCTCCTGGATATTATTTTCTGTCTGATAAGCCATACTAACCCCCAATAATTATTTTCTATTTTTTCTTATGGTCGATAGATAATGCGGGCCGGCTTACGCGCCGGTATCCGCTGGTATTTATACTTTGGATAGCCCACCATCAAGGCGCCATAGGGCATAAAGCCTTCCGGCAGCCCAACCGCTTTGATCATATCCGGGTATGACCCCGCGGACATATAAAAGAATCCCGCCCAGCAACACCCAAGACCAAGGCTACTCGCCGCAAGGTCGAAATACCCCAAAGCGATAGCGCAGTCCGTAGCCGCGATGGGGTTATTCTTCTCGGCGTAAGCCACGACTACCGCCGGAGTGTTATACATAAACATATCTCTGCCGGCGTCCATTTGCTGGATTATTCCCTGGAACATCGCCGCCATTTGTGGATTGTTTTTCATCACAAACCGCAGCCATTCCGCGCCGATGGCAGAAATTTTTCGTAAATAAGCCCGGTCATTGATAACCAGCCACTGCACCTCCTGGTTGTTGTGTCCGGTGGGGGCATAGCGGGCGACGTCGATGATGCGTTCGATTTCCTTTTTCGATACGTCTTTATCCTGAAATTCACGTATTGACCGCCGGCTTTTAATTAGCTGGGCACACTGCTTAAAAGAAATTTCCAATGATTTTTCGATTAGCGGGGTCTGTTCCGGCGGCATTTCCTTGTGCGTCAAGCTGCCCGTGGGGCAGACTCCCACGCAATGACCGCAGCGCATGCAGAACTCATCCGTCCCTGGTACCTGGCTCGGGTAGCTGCCTTCTTTACCCCAAATCATGTTGCACATCAACGTACAGATACCGCATTTGGTACAAGTCTCTTGATTCACCTCAATTAATGCCATGGTGTAATCTCCTTTCTCAATATCTCATAAAATTTGTTCCGGGCGTACTTTTCCAGCCAGGGATAATGGCCACATTTTTCCAGCAATATGAATCTAAAATTTTTAAGCACACGGGAAAGGGGCTCTTGCACGCCGGCGACGAGATGAGGGTCATAATCGCCATGGATAGCGATAACCGGACAGGTGATTCTCTTCCCTATTTCTAAAATTTCGCCACTTGTACGCAGCTTTTTAGCTTCCGCCCAGACCTTTCGGTTAATTTCCTCACTAACCGGCATAGATTCCAGCTCTTGTTCAGGCAAGGGGGCATATGTATCAGCTTTTACCCACAGCTCGCCCAGCCTTGCCATGGCCTTATCTCTATCCGGGGATTTGGCGGCGTCAATAATTTCTATTAGTTTAAAGGCTTCTATTCTCTCATCCTCGGTAAGTCGATTTAGCCTGTCGGCGTCGATATTATCGGCATACTTCTCTTCGAAAGGCCCACCACCGATAAGAATAAGCTTTTTTATCATCCCGGGATATTGTGCTGTGACGACAAAGCTTAAAAAAGCCCCCCAGGAGTGCCCGATTAAAATAACAGGGAGATGAGCATACTCCCTTAATATATTATGAAGCTCTTCAATCTGTCCCTCAAAAGAGTTTTTCGTCTGTAACGGCTCGAGGACGCCTATAACTTTAGATAGCTCCCTGGCTACGGGGGCTAAATAGCCGGGCATGCCGGGTCCCCCGTGAACGACGGCAATTTTATAAGGCGGCTTGCCCCAGGTTCTTAAGTTCTTCATATTGTTTCCGCTATATAAGCCGTGGCGCGCTGGTTTTGGCATATTGTGTAAAAATCTTCCGCCTGAGCTTTGTCGGAGAAAACGGCGAACAAAGCAGGTCCCGCGCCGGCGAGATGAGCGGGAATGCCCGACCTGATGAAACCTGAAATGTAGTAAGACAATCCTGGATACATATCCAGGGCAATATCTTCAAATGAATTATAAAGTAACTCCGACCCGATTGTCTTCCCCTTTTTTAACGCTTCAACCAGTTGTCCCGTAATAGCACCGTTAGAATAACTGGAGGGCTTAAGGGCAGAATACATACGGGCAGTCTTACCCGGGGCGACGGGAATATCAGGCATAACCAACACCAGCCACATTTTAGGCAGCGGGGGTAGAGGGGTTATTATTTCACCCCTTCCTGAAGCTAAAGCCGTGCCGCCTCGCAGGAAGAAAGCGACGTCCGCGCCTAGCTGTCTAGCTAGCTCATGCAGTTTATCATCTGAAACGTTCAATCCGCAACAATCGTTAAGTCCTTTTAGTAAAGCGGCGGCATCGG
Source organism: Dehalococcoidales bacterium (assembly GCA_050014095.1). GTDB lineage: Bacteria > Chloroflexota > Dehalococcoidia > Dehalococcoidales > RBG-16-60-22 > RBG-13-51-18. The sequence goes on from JBEKDZ010000002.1 coordinate 299,961, forward strand.
AGCTATCGCCGCCGAGTCCAGACATCATAGGTATATGTTTTTCTAACTTTATGTCTACTCCCCTCCCCGAAATTGCCGGTAAAAGGCTTAAAACCCTGTTTACGAGGCTCTTTTCCGCCGACCAGCCCGGAATATCGCATTCGAAGGAAAAACCCCGCCCAGCTTCAATATAGAGCGTATCATACAGGTCTATCGTCTGGAGGATACTGCGAATCTCGTGGAAGCCGTCGGTACGCTTGCCCAGGACTTCCAGAGTCAGGTTTATCTTGGCGGGAGCTTTTAAAGTTAACACCTAATACAAAATCCCTCTCACTCTCCCTTTACGAAAGGGAGACGAAATTCTCTTCTTAACTAATATTTATCTTTTTGTTCCTAAGTTCTTGTCCCTCTTTTTTAAAGAGGGATTAAGGGAGATTTTTTTTGACTATTTCACCAACCTGGCCGATGCCTTATAGAGCATCGCCCACTCCTCCAGCGTAAAAGTTTCGGCGCGACGTTGCGGGTCGATTTTTGCTTTTGATAATAGAGTTAATACCTCCTCCTTGGGCAAGGAAAGTCCCTGCGCCAGAGAATTGGCGACCTGCTTGCGGGCAGCCGTGAAACCGGCACGTACCAGCTTAAAGAACCCCGCCACATCATCCACGGGGACGAGCGGCTTTTTATAGACATCAATCTTCACGACGGCGGAATTTACCTCCGGCGGGGGGTAAAAGGAGGCGGCGGGTACCTCGGCGACGATAGTCGGTCTGCCGTAAAACTGCACGGCGATACTCAAAACGCTGCGGTCACCAGCCTTGGCGACGATAGTTTTAGCAACCTCTTTTTGCACCATGACCACCATCATTGATGGCTTAACGGGCGCCTCTAAAAAATGCCGTAATACTGGAGAGGTAATATAATATGGCAGGTTGGCGACCACTTTATACGAGCGTAGCTGGGGAGGGAAATGGGGGGCGCTACCCTTTAATAGAGTCGCCGGGTCAGTGCCGAGGACATCCTCGTTAAGAACGATAATGTTTTCATAGGGCAAGGTTTCACGGAGAATCTCTGCCAAGCGGTTATCCAACTCGATGGCGATGACCCAACCGGCGCGCTTGGCAAGTTCAGCCGTCATCAAGCCGAGTCCGGGTCCCACCTCGATAACAGTATCATCCGGGGTAAGGACGGCGGCGTCCAGGATTTTCTCCAGTACCGCGTCATCCACGAGGAAGTGCTGTCCCAGACTCTTTTTCGTCCGGATATCATACTTACGCAGCAGTTTTTTAGTCTGCACCAGCAGTGAAGTTGCGTTGTTATCGCCCATATAGTTAGAGGCCGTGCACCCATCCTCGACTTTGCCTAACAGCTTACCCGTACCAGCCGGCTCCAGCCAGGTTTACCTGCGGCACCCAGACAAACTATTTACCGCTGCTTCCTTTCGGACCTGACGGGGTTCATAGCGTTCTGCCGCGCAGGACCCAGCCTTCAACGCCACTTAACAAGGGCAGTCCCACCAGACAAAAGCCTCAAACAGGAATTCGACCCTGCTATAGCGGATTTCAGGTACAGGGCACCGCTGGCTCCCCATCTAGCACGACCTCACTAAGAAGAGTAAAGGGTTATAAAATGTTTGTCAAGGAAGAGAGAATGGGAAAGTCATTGCGAGGAGCGTAGCGACGTGGCAATCTCTATGATATTACTACTGCAATGATTGAGATTGCCGCGCTTCGCTCGCAATGACAATTGTGTATTATCTACCCTCCTCCAGCTGCAATATCAGCTGGGGAGGCAGGCCTGCTTTCGCCATTTTGTCCTGCGTGGCGTGATTACAAAATCCTTCTCTTCTCTCCCTTTATGAAAGGGAGACGATTGTTTGTCTCTCCTTTGTAAGGAGGGATTAAGGGAGATTTTCTATCTCCCCTCCTCCAGCCGCAATATCAGCTGGGGAGGCAGGCCTGCCTTCGCCATTTTATCCTGCGTGGCGCGGATATCGTAAGGCACGCGGTATAAATGGAACATGTTGTCCTCACTATTGTAAATGGCATAGCTGGCGCGGGGGTCGCCATCACGCGGCTGCCCCACCGCCCCCGGATTGATAATCATTCTCGCTTCGCCTAAAACAAGCTCAGTGTCCGGCGTAAGCGCTATCGCAGTAACTTTACCGTCTTCCTGCTGGAACACCAGCGGCACATGGGTATGGCCCACCAGGCAGTAGCGCTGATCAAAAAAAGAAAAGTTTCTGGTGGCGATGCTGATGGTCATAACATATTCAAAGATTTGGGAGGAGGGGCTGCCGTGTACTAGCAAAAAGTCGCCCCGCTGCACGGTTTTAGGTAGCTCTTCAAGATACAGGGCGTCTGCCCCATTCAGCTGCATTCCCGTCCATTCGCAGGCTTCCGCCGCGACCGGGTTAAAATAGGAAAGTTCGATTTTACCGACCGCGCCGAGGTCGTGGTTGCCGACTACGCTGACGACTTTTAATTTCTGCAGCAGGTTGATGCATTCGGTAGGGTCGGGACCATAGCCGACGATATCGCCCAGGCACCATATCTCATCCACGGCGCCCTTTGTTTTGATGTCATCCAGCACGGCGTTCAGAGCCGCCAGGTTGGCATGTATATCCGCCAGAATCGCACAGCGCATTTGGGAATAATATAGCAGTTTTTACGGGAGAAGGAAAGTGGGAAACGCAAAAAGCCAGCTATATCCTGAATATGCTATAATTTTAGCTATGAAAGTGAAGGAACTGGGCGAGTTCAGGCTGATAGACCGGCTAAACAAGATGATTGCCGACGCGGGCATCAATAAAACCTCCCCACATCTTATCCTCGGTATCGGCGACGATGCCGCCGCCTGGCAAGGCGATAGCTCGATTCAACTCGCCACGGTGGACACGATGGTTCAGGACGTCCACTTTACGCCGGATACCACCACCTGGCAAGAGGTCGGCTGGAAATCCCTAGCCATCAACATCAGCGATATCGCCGCGATGGGGGGTCTGCCGCATTACGCTTTGGTAGCTCTGGCTTTACCGGAGGATACGGATGTCGAAAACGTTGTCGAGCTTTATAAAGGAATGATTGAAATCGCCAAAGAGTTCAAAATCGCTATCGCCGGCGGAAATATCAGCCGGGCGCCGCAGGTATCGGTTACCATTACCGTGCTGGGGAGTAGTCCGGATAATAGAATACTCAAGCGCTCTAACGCCAAAGCGGGGGACGTTATCGCCGTCACCGGCTACGCCGGCAGCGCCGCCGCCGGACTGGTAATGCTGACGAAAAAGCTCAAGCTTGAGGTGAAAGCGGCACGATATTTAAGAAACGCTTTTTTGCATCCCATGCCGCGCATCGAGGAAGGACGGCTGCTGGTCAAGCACGGCATCACTACCGCCATCGATACCAGCGATGGGCTCGTCGCCGACTTACGCCATATCTGCGAAGCGAGCCAGGTCAGCGCTAAGGTGAATATCGAGCAGGTGCCGATTAATGACGTGGTTAAAGCTAACTTCAGAGAAGATGCACGGCAAATGGCGCTAGGGGGCGGGGAGGACTACGAGCTACTTTTTACCGGCAGCCTTGAAGCTATCAATAAAGTGAAAAAAGAAGCTAAATGTCCGGTAACCGTGATCGGGGAGATTACCAGGGGTGAGGCGGGGAAAATAAGTCTGTTCGACGCCAACGGCAAAACCTTGAAAATCGACTATATGGGCTGGACTCATTTTTAACGGACGGGAGATATATATATGGTAGCCATACCCAAAGTCACGCTCAATACCGACCTTAACGAGGGATTCTGCTTCGGGTGCGGGCAAAATAACCCCATTGGCATGAAGCTGCACTTTACCAGAGACGGCGAGACCATCCGCGCGGAGTTTACGCCGGATAAAATGCACCAGGGGTGGCCCGGTTTATTGCACGGCGGCATACTGGGCTGTCTATTAGATGAAGCCATGAGCAACATCGCTTATGCCACGGGCAATACCTGCCTGACCGCTACCATCGAAATCCGATGGCGGCAGCCGGTAGAGGTGGCAGTGCCGCTGGTCGTGACCGCCTGGATAACTCGCCAGCGGAAAAAACTCATCGAGACGGCCGGTAAGGTGACGCTTAAAGACGGCACCATCATCGCGGAAAGCACCGCCAAGCAATTCATCGCGGAGAACCAGGCGGGTCAGGAGGACAAAGTGAAGGAGACCCGCAGTCATGTCTAAAACGCAGTTAGAAGCCGTGCTCTGGGATATGGACGGCGTTATCGCTGATACAGCGGACTATCATTACAACGCCTGGCGGGAGGTATTTAAGGAGCGGGGGGTGGAGTTCATTAAAGCGGACTTCATGCGGCACTTCGGGCAACGGCATGACACGATTACCAAGTTCGCCCTCGGCGATAAACTATCACCGGAAGAGGTCAACAAGATTTCTGAAAAAAAACAGGCTATCTACCGTCGGAACGTCGCTAAAAACATCATCCCACTGCCCGGCGCTATCGCGCTGATAAAGTCGCTCAACCAGCACGGCATCAAAACGGCCATCGCTTCATCAGCGGTGCCGGCAAATATCGATGTTATTCTACGGGGACTGGGCATCGAAAAAAACTTTCAGGCGATTGTCTGGGGTACCGAGGTGGCGGAGGGCAAGCCCAGTCCCTTGATTTTCCAGCTGGCGGCAAAAAAGCTGGGCGTGAAGCCCGGCAACTGCGTGGTTATCGAGGACGCTATCGCTGGGGTTACTGCCGCCAAGCGGGCCGGCATGAAATGCATCGCGGTGACCAACAGCCATCCCGGTATAAGCTTAAAAAATGCCGACTATATAGTAGATAGCCTAGAGAAGGTTGACATTGAGGTTTTAAAAGGATTATTTAAGAAATAAGGAGTTATTAATGGAAAGGTCTCTGGTTCTCATCAAGCCCGATGCCATGGAAAGAGGACTGGCGGGCGTAATCATCGGGCGGCTGCAGGGGGCGGGACTTAAGCTTATCGGACTTAAAATGTTGCATATGGATAAAGCCCTGGCAGAAAAGCACTATGCCATCCACAAAGGCAAATCATTCTTCAATGATTTAGTGGAATATATAACTTCTGCCCCTATCGTCGCGGCCGTTTTTGAAGGAGAAGGAGCAATAGAGCGTATCCGAACACTCATGGGCGCTACTGACCCGGCTAAAGCCGAGGCGTGCACGATACGCAAGGACTACGGACTGGATATTCAGCGGAACGCTACACATGCTTCGGACTCGCCGAAAAACGGAGAAATAGAGATAGCCAATTTCTTTAAGAAGAACGAGATTTACGAATAAGCAACCTATTGAATCCTTAAAACCGTCTTGGCTTCCTGCCAGAGCTCATCGAGCTTGTAGTAATCACGCTCAACCGTGTCGAAAATATGCACAATAACATCGGTATAATCCAGCAGGAGCCAGCCCGAATCCAAACCTCCCTCGCGATGATGCGGCAGGACGCCGTCTTTTTTCAGAGCTTTTTCTATCTCGTCGTTGATGGTGCGAATCTGCCGGCCGCTTTCTCCGGAGCAGATAACAAAATAGTCGGTAAAGCTGCATACCTTACGCACATCCAGCAGGACGATATTGCTTGCCTGCTTATCGCTGGCGGCGTCCACGGCTTGGCGGGCTAACTCTAGTGCTTCCAGGCTGCGCTTCTCCTCTACTTGGTTTACCTCATTATACTATACCATTTTATCCACGATGGAAATGCTGTTATAATTAAAACCAATAAATAAAAATCCGAGGAAAGTAAAATGTCAAAATCGATAGAGGTAAAAGACGGCATCTGCTATATGTGCACCAATACCTGTCCGACATCAGTGCATGTGCAGGATGGTAAAATTACAAAAATAGATATCGTCAACCCAAAGGTCGCTCACTGCCCCCGCTGGAAAGCACAAAAAGACTTCGTCTATCATCCCGACCGCCTCCTTCACCCTCTAAAAAGGGCGGGTAAAAGGGGCGAAGGTAAATGGCTGCGTATTTCCTGGGACGAAGCGCTTGATACTATCGCCAGCAACCTGCAGGCGGTAAAAGAGAAATATGGACCGGAATCAGTGGTCTTCTGGATTGCCTACCCCAAAGAGCCCCGCCCCTACTTCCACCGCCTGACTCACGCCTTCGGGTCACCTAACTACTGTACAGAGAGCAGCAACTGTTTTTCCGGCACCTGGATTGCCGCCAACCTGACCTACGGTGCGGAATGGTCTTACATGGCTGGCTCCGGCTCCAGCGTCGACCCCGCTACAAAATGCAAGCTGATATGGGGGTCGGGGGTAATATCTTCACCTTCTGTCTGGCAGGAAAATATGGCAGCTGGGGAAAAAGGCATTAAGCTCATCGTGGTTGACCCCCGCCACACCGCCATCGCCGCCAAAGCCGATATCCACCTCCAGCTCCGGCCCGGCACCGATGGCGCCCTGGCGTTGGGCTTTATGAACGTTATCATTAATGAAAACCTTTACGATAAAGACTTTGTGACTAAATGGACAGTCGGCTTCGACGACCTGAAAAAACTGGTACAGAAATATACGCCGGAGCATGTTTCTAAAATCACCTGGGTGCCCGCGGCGAAAATTATCGAAGCCGCCCGACTTTACGCCTCTCTTAAGCCAGCCAGGCTGCACATGAGCAGCAACAGTACTACCCACCATAACAACGGCGTGCAAAACCACCGCGCCGTAATTCTGCTCGCGGCAATTACCGGCAACATCGGCATAACCGGCGGTAATGCGTTGGGACCCCATAATACCGGTAAAACTAATGACATTACCCTCCACGATAGAGTCAACTCGATGCCGCCCGGTGTAGGCGCGACCCGTTTCCCGATATGGACCAAACGCTACCATGAAATGCAATCGAATGCGATAGCCGACCAGATAGAAAGCGGCAAACCATACCCGATTAAAGCCCTTTTCTCCGGCGGACTGGATATCCAGTTTTTTGGCAATTCCCGCCGCTTTGCCGAGGACTTAAATAAGCTCGATTTCATTGCCGTCAGCGAATACTTTCATACCCCCGGCACGCAACTGGCGGATATCGTTTTACCCATCGCGTCATGGCTGGAAAGATATATTCTCCTAACCGATTTTGGCGGTTATGTAAAGATAATTCAGCCTGCCGTCAAGCCTCTCGGTGAATGCCGTCCGGAGTTCGACATCTATGCCGCTTTAGCGAAACGTTTGAGCTTCGGGGACTTATTCTGGGATGGCAGCTTCGAGAAAAGCATCGACCATATCCTCGAGCCGATGAAGATAACCTTTAACGACCTGAAGCAACATCCGGAAGGCGTTAAGCTAAACTACCAGCCCCGCCCGGAAAAGCACTATGAAAAAACAGGGTTCGTGACTGCCTCCGGCAAGGTGGAAATTGCCTCCGGCGTTCTGGCGGAACATGGCATCGACCCTCTGCCAGTATATAAAGAACCACCGGAGAGTCCTTTGAGCCGACCCGACCTGGTTGACGCTTACCCGCTGGTCCTAACGTCGGGAGCCAGGGTCATGGCTTATACCCATTCCCAGTTCCGCAACATTCCTCGACTCCGCAAATTGATGCCGGAACCTCTGGTGGACATCAACCCTGCCGATGCCTCCCCCCGTAAAATAAAGACCGGCAACACGGTAACAATAACCTCGCCGCGGGGCAGTATCAGGATGAAAGCGAATGTGACTGACTCCATCCTGGCAGGCGTCGTCTCGATACCGCACCACTGGCCGGGTGAAGCTAATGCTAATTTGCTGGTGGACGATAAAACTCTCGACCCGATTTCCGGTTTTCTCCCCTGTAAATCACAGCTATGTCAGGTAACCAAATCCAGATGAAGATAAGGATGGCATGGCGACAAAACCCCTGATTAAAGCGCTCACCGAAGCCGGTTTAGGCTCCCGGCGACGCATGGCGGAAGCCATCAAACAGGGCAGGGTCAAGGTCAACGATAAAATCGTCGAATCATTCAATCATCCCGTGGACCCGGGCAAAGACCGTGTCTCACTCAACGGGCAGGCTATCGACCTCAAGCCCGATAAAATCATCTGCCTGATGCTTAACAAGCCGGAGGGTATTGTATCCACCGTTAGCGACGAAAAGGGACGCCGTACGGTAGTAGATATCCTGCCGAAAAAGTATCAAAGTCACCGACTCTATCCGGTGGGGCGGCTCGATATCGACACGACCGGACTCCTGCTGCTGACCAACGACGGCGACCTGACCTACCGTCTTACCCACCCCAAATTCGAATACGAAAAAGAGTACCTGGTAGCGATAAAAGGCAACCTGAATGCCGACGAAAAACAGCAGTTGCAGCGCGGTATATTGCTGGAGGACGGCATGACGCATCCCGCAAAAATCAGAGAAATTACCCTGCCCCCCTTCAACTACAGCGTCACCATCCATGAAGGCAGAAAAAGGCAGGTGCGCCGCATGTTCGAAAGATTGCGGCATACTGTGGTGGCGCTCAAACGTATACGTATCGGCAAGCTACAACTGGGCGACCTTAAGGAAGGCGAAGTACGCCATTTAAATCCTAAAGAAATCGCCGCCCTGCTGAACGAATAAGCACGTTCCGATTTCCCCGCGAAAAATTTATAAACAATATATTGACAAATTTACTTTATGTATCATATAATATTAATATAGATTAAATTATTTATATTACTTATAATAACTTACAGTAGCAAGTGAAAGCTTTGGATAAGGCAACGCTAATAAAGGAAATCGTCGAGCTGCAGCGTCAGGTCAACCGGGACATGAGAAAGCATACGCTGGGCGCCTGGATGGAGTTGAATCTCACCGTCCCGCAGGTAAAAAGCCTGTTCTTTATCGCCAATCAGGGAACCACCAACTTTACCAGGCTGGCGGCAGCTCTCGGCGTCACCCCCGCCAACGTGACGGGTATTATCGAACGACTCGTGGAACATGATTTGGTTAGTCGGCAGGAAAACCCCGACGACCGCCGCAGCTCAACACTGCGGGTCACGGAAAAGGGAGAGAATACCATCGCTAACCTGCGCGAAAGAAGAGCCAGCCATACCACCAGGATATTATCTAACCTCAAGGTTGAAGAGCTTAACGCTATTCTGCAAGGTTTCCGCCTGTTTGTCGAGGCAGCTGCGGCGTATTCAGGCAAGCAGGATACTAGAAAAGCCTGATCTCAAAATACATCAAATTTCATTTTTATCGAAGGTAGTTCAATTATGTCTGACAATCAAATCGTCGTGAAAAATCTAACCAAGTTGTACCCTAAGGTTAAAGCCGTGGATAATGTGTCTTTTACTGTCAAGCCGGGTGAGATATTCGGGCTGCTAGGTCCCAACGGCGCCGGTAAAACCACCACCATCCGGCTGCTGATGACGCTGATAAAACCGACAGAAGGTCAAATTAATATCTTGGGCATCGACGCGCGGAGCCATCCGGAAAAAATAAGGCAGTTCTCCGGCTACGTACCGCAGGACGTCTCCATCGACTCCGACCTGACGGGCTACGAAAATGTACTCATGTATTCCAAACTCTATGGCATACCGGGACGCGGGCGGAAGGAAGCTATCAATGAAATTCTCGACTACCTGGATATGAAGGAGAGAGCCAAAGACATGGCCGGCACATATTCCGGGGGAATGATGCGGCGGCTCGAAATAGCGCAGGCGCTGGTAAACCGACCCAAGCTGCTGTTCCTCGATGAACCGAGCATCGGGCTGGACCCGGGCGCCAAGCGAGTTATCTGGGAGCTAATCAAGAACCTAAGGGAAGAGTTCGGCACGATAGTCTTCATCAATACCCATGATATGATTGAGGCTGATACCCTCTGCGACCGCATCGGGATAATGGAAAAAGGCAAGCTGGTGATTATCGGCCCGCCGTCAGAACTTAAAGCAAAGGTCGGCGGTGATGTGCTGACGATTACTTCTAAAAAGCCCGGCCTGATGGACGCGGTCAAAAAACTCGGCTACAACACGATTACCGAATCGGCCAACGGCCAAATCGATTTGCTGGTGGACAACGGTGAAAAGCTTATTCCTCAACTCGTGGAATCGCTCCAGGCCAAGGGCATCGAGGTCGAATCGGTATCCTTAAAGAAACCCACGCTAGATGACGTTTTTCTTAAGTACACCGGCGCCCGGATAGAATCCGAGGATTCTACCTTCAAGCAAGTCCGTCAGACGCGCCGCACCTTCAGGAGAATGAACAAATGACAACGGCAATAACAAGATATTTCAATAGTGTCTTCACGCTCACCGAGTTCGAGCTGCGTAAAGTTCGGCACGATACCTCCCAAATCTGGTTGAGGCTAGTACAGCCCGCACTGTGGCTACTGGTATTCGGTACGGTCTTCAGCCAGATACGCGGTATTTCGACGGGGGATTATTCCTATCTACAGTTTATGACGCCGGGCGTTCTGGCACAATCTGTAATGTTCGTGGCGATATTTTACGGCATTACCGTGGTCTGGGAGCGTGACCTGGGGCTGCTCAATAAGCTGCTTTCCACCCCGGCGCCGCGCTCGGCTATTGTGCTGGGGAAAGCCCTTTCGGCGGGGGTTAGGGGTGTTTTTCAGGCTGTTGCGGTGATGGCACTAGCCCTTATCATCAGGGTGCAGCTAACGCTCACTGTATGGAGCGTGCTAGGCGTCTTTGCCATCATCATTCTCTTCGGCATGTGCTTCGCCAGCTTGAGTATGTCCCTGGCGCCGATATTCCGCACCAGGGAGCGTATGATGGGCATCGGGCAGGCGATTACCATGCCGCTTTTCTTCGCCAGCAACGCCATTTATCCTATTTCAATGATGCCGTCCTGGCTCAAACCGATAGTCATCATCAACCCCTTAAGCTACGTGGTGGATGCCATGAGAGCACTGCTGGTGACCAATGATTTCAGTTCGCTGGGAATAGATATCCTGGCTTTACTTGCGGCGACCATTGTCCTGGTGTCGCTCGCCAGCATCGCTTTCCGAAAGATTCTCTCCTAACAGCTAGATAAACAGGTGGATTAAGTAATAAATTGCCAATCCGATGATGCCCGCGGCCGGGATTGTGAAAATCCACGCCCAGACAATCCGCAGCGTTACGCCCCACCTTACCGCCGAAAGCCTATTAACCGACCCCACGCCCGATATCGCCCCGGTGATAACGTGAGTAGTGCTGACGGGGATACTTAGATAAGTGGACAAGAAAATACTTGACGCAGCGGCAGACTCGGCGCAAAAGCCATCAATGGGTCTTAACTTAGTTATCTTTTGCCCCATCGTTTTAACGATACGCCAGCCTCCCGTGAGCGTGCCCGTGGCAATAGCGGCATGGGCGCTAAGGACAACCCACAAAGGTACATTGAACTCCGGGCTTATTCCACCGGCAACGAGAAGACTAGCAATGATACCCATTGTCTTCTGTGCGTCGTTGCCGCCATGGCCCAGGCTGAATGCCGCCGCCGAGAAAATCTGGGCTACGCGCGACCATTTATCGATGTTCGTGGGATTCTGTTTATAGACAATCCAGGTAGTGAGAATCTTTAAAATATAACCTAGAACAAGACCGATTAAAGGCGCGACGATGAGAAAGACAAGTGTCCTTGTCCAGCTGTTAGTCCAGCCACCGTCGGTAATAATAGCACTGAAACCGCCTTTGGCGATGGCAGCGCCGGCATAGCCCCCGATTAACGCATGGGAAGAGCTGGAGGGCAAACCTAAATACCAGGTAATAAGATTCCAGGCAATCGCGCCGATGAGACCCGCCAGAATGACGGTGGGGGTAACGACATTTATATCCACCATCCCCTTGCCGATAGTCGCCGCCACGCCGGTGTGGAAGATGAGGAAAGCAATGAAATTAAAAAATGCCGCCCAGGCAACCGCCTGTCGGGGTGATAATACTCTAGTGGAAACGACGGTGGAAATGGAGTTGGCGGCATCGTGCATGCCGTTGGTAAAATCAAAAATAAGGGCGATAGCGATGATTGGTACAATTAAATAAAGACTTGTTTCCATTAAAATCTCTAGCGTATCACCCGGTACCAGCCCTATTATACACAATTATTAGCAACTTTACGAAAAGGTTCCGTTTACATTTGGTTTTGTTGACGCCTTACCCCCTTGCCCTTCAGGGTGAACCTTCAGGATGAACCCCCTCTCCAAACGGGGCATTTCATTGAAGCAGCGTAAATTTGTTTGGAGAGGGGGTGTTAATAAGAGGGGGCTGCGCCCCCTCTCTGCACTTACTCCTGCTATAAAGGTGAAAGGGAATAGCTTGCGGAGAGGGGCGCTAGCCCCTCTCTACTAAACCTCCCCCTCTCAAACCAATGAAAAATCGAGCCTGGGGGAAAATCGGTTTGAGAGGGGGATAAAGGAGGTGAGTATTTATACAACCAAATGCAAATAATACCAAGAAAAACCGCCTTTTCAAAATCAAGACAGGTCTGCTATACTGGTCATATCCCGAGTAATTATCCGGTATCTAAGCGCTACTAAGGCTGGATAATCGTTAAGATGCTAGAAAAATCTATGAATTTAAGGTCGCTACTGGAGAATACATCCAAACGCGCCGGTGCTAAGACTGCTATTATCTCCGGCGAACGGCGCGTCACCTTCGCCAGCCTTGAGGCAGACTCTAACCGGTTCGCCCAGGCGCTGCTTAAGCTGGGGGTAAAAAGGGGCGACCGGGTGGCGATGCTGCAAAACAGCAGCCCTGAATTCGTCGTCGTTTTTTTCGGCATCATGAAAGTCGGGGGCATCGCCGTGCCGCTGGATACCCGCTATGTCACCGACGAGCTGGTAAGCCTCGGCAACGACTGCACACCCAAAGTTGTAGTGAGTGAAAACATTTTACTTGAGCCGCTACTCAAAGCGCTGCCCAAATGTCCATCCATCAAGCATATTATTACCGTCGGCGATAGTGCGGCAGAAAAGTTCATCAGCTACGAGAAAATCATAGCGGAAAATGCGCCTAAACCCACCAAAGTTAATATCAACCCGGATGATATCGCCATTATTTCATATACCGGCGGACCCACCTATCACCCACACGGCGTTGCTATCTCGCACCGAAGTATGGTTACCGAGGTTATCAGCTCCGTCGAGACCTTCGAGCAGACAGAAAACGATGTGTTTATGCTATTTGCCCTGCCGATGTACCACCAGTTCGGATTGACGGCTGTGCTTCTAGCTTCGATTTATACCGGCAATACGATAGTCACCGTACCGGGCACGGGACGGTCCATCGAAAGCTTTATGGAAGCCGTCGCCCGGGAAAAAGGCACCGTCTATTGCGGCGTCCCCTATATCTACTCCCTAATGATAAATGTCGCCCGGCGTTTAGGTATCAAACACGACCTTAGTTCCTTGCGGCTCCTCGCTAGCGGCGGCGCGCCCCTGGAGCCTATCGTCATCAATCAATTCAAGCGATACTACGGCATGGATATCCGCGATATTTACGGTCAAACGGAGTCCATCTGCCACTGCACCGTCATGCCCATCCACGGTACTGGCAGGATAGGCTCATCGGGAAAAACCTTACGCTGCTGGGAGATGAAAATCTTCGACGAAAACGATAACGAACTGCCGCCCGGCCGCGAAGGCGAGATAGTCCTGCGGGGTCCAGTGATGAGCAGCTTCTGGAACCAGCCCCAAGAAACTGCAGAAGTCTTGAGAAACGGCTGGCTCCATACCGGCGATATCGGCTGGATGGATGAAGAGGGCTACCTTTTTATCACCGCCCGCAAAAGGAGGATGCTCGTCCTGAAGGGACAAAATATCTTCCCCAGTGATATCGAGGCGGTGCTGGAAACCCATCCTAAAGTGGCGGAGGCGCGGATAATGGGGACAATAGACCTGGTGCGGGGGGAGACGATTAAAGCATTGATACGTTTAAAAGCCGGACAGCAAGCCACCGAGCAGGAAATAAGGCAGTACTGCCAGGGTCGGCTGGCTGACTATAAGCTGCCGCGAGAAATCGCCTTTATTGATGTTATGCCGGAGGTGATACCCCTATGGCGTCGCCGGCAATATACCGAAGCCGACGCTAAGCTAGCAGCACTAGACTAGCGTTCCAGAGCACTATCGCCCCATATCCAACCACGGCAATCCAGGTGGCGATTCTACCTAACTTTGGGAAACGCCGGTGGACATCCCATAAAAGTACCGCACAGATAAGCGCGCCAACTGTTTTTATTATCATAAAGCCGGGCTGGCCCACCAGCGGCGCGATAAATGTATTCGCTTCGTTCACTTTCCCGCTCGGCACGAAATACTGCGTCAGTAGCGCATCCATGATAATGAACAACACCAGTAACGCGAGTGGAATATTTATTTTCTTCAGTATTTTTTTGTTAATATCTTTACTAATAGTTTCTGATGTTATTGTGATTTTTTTGTTTTTACCTGTTGCTTGTTTGATTAACAGCAATCCCAATATCAAACCAGCGACAATAAATACTATTGATAAGACTAAAGCTGCTAGGGTATGGCCAAAAAAATTTAACACCCCAGCAAATCCATTTACTAATAAAAAAGAAACTACGGCAGATATTGGTAACACTTTTCGCATGTCTTTATTTTACTATTTCGGTATACTATGTCAAGAAATAGTCCCAAAATGGTAATTATCTTCCGTCTGGTCTTTTGCACTTTTTAGCCACGTCCAACATTTTAAATTTGTTCTCAGCAGCGACTTACTATTTTTAACGATGATATTCAGTACTGAAGGCAAGATACGAAATAGTGATCGTAGTACATCCGGTTTACTCAAGTTCCCCATAATAGTCTTCGTGTATACAATGCCATCACTAATACCAATCTGGCGGCGTGTAAAGTATATCGAAGCTGATGCTAAGCTAGCAGCACTAGACTAGCGTTCCAGAGCACAATTGCCCCATATCCTACCACGGCAATCCAGGTGGCGATTACACCTACTCTGGGGAAACGCCGGTGAACATCCCATAAAAGTACCGCGCAGATAAGCGCACCGACTATTTTCAATATCATAAAGCCGGGCTGGCCCACCAGCGGCTCGATAAACGGATTCGCTTCATTCACTTTTCCGCTCGGTACGAAATATTGTGTCAGCAGCGCGTCCAGTACAATTAGCGACACCAGCGTTGCGAGAAGATACAGTATCTTCTTATTGCTGGACTCCGATATCTTTTTGAAGAACTTGGACATGGCTGGCTAAAACTCCGCTAAATGATAATATTTAGGGCTGCCGGCAAAATACGAAAGCGGGCGGGAACCTCACCGAGCAGCTCGCCGTCAGCCTGCAAATATAGCCTTTCGCCTAGCGATTTTACCTCTATCTCTTTGGCTTTCTTCGCAGCCACCTTGGGATGCGTTAGGTGCGTGCCTTTATAAATACGCGGCAGCGACCGGAGCAGGTCAGGTTTGCTGACATCGCCGATAATCATGACATCCAGCAGTCCATCTGCCAGGTCGGCCTGAGGAGCGGTAAACATGCCCCCACCGCCATATTTCCCGTTGTTCATAATGACCGTGCAGACCCGCCTTTCCTCCACTTTGCCATCCACCACGAGAGAAATTTTGTGATTCCGGTACGAAAGGAGGGTAGTCAACAAGCCCATGAGATAGGAGGGGAAGGCGCCCAATTTCTTGAACTGCTGCGTGGTGCGGCGCACGATTTCCGCGTCAAAACCCATACCGGCAAAGTTCACGAAGAGTCGCTCCGCCCTACCCCCGTTTTTAGCGTATTCCACAATACCGAGGTCGACGGTGCGTTGCCTCGGCTGGAGAAAACAACGGCAGGCATCCTCAAAATTGCGGGAGATGCCGGTGGTGCGGATATAATCGCTGCCAGTGCCGGTGCTGACGATGCCCAGCAGATTATCGCTAATGTTGCCGGAGGCATATAAGCCGTTGACAACCTCATGAATGGTGCCGTCGCCGCCGACAGATATCACCATATCGTAGCCCTTTTTCGCGGCTATTTTGGCAAGCTCGATGGCATGGCCCGGCGCCTCGGTAATAGTATGCTCGAAGCGTAACCCATGGCCCTTGAAGATGCTCATTATCCGCGGCCAGAGTCGGCCCGTTTTGCCGGCTCCGGCGGCGGGATTAACGATGATATTAGCGTATTTGGAACTCAATAAGACTCCTTGAACGGGAACGTTATTAGGTTAAATTTTTAACCGCTAGAGTATACCACAGATTATCTGACAAAACAAAATTTATTTTTAGCTCCACTCGCCGGCATTAGACCAGACGCGTGCCATCTCCTGCGCCAGCAGCTTATGCTCCACCTTTTCCATAGCCGGGTCGGTTTTAAACATATCCATCGCTTCTTTACGTGCCAGCTCCAGGAGAGCAATATCGGACATTTTAGCCATGCGCAGGTCGGGCAAACCGCTCTGACGCGTGCCGAAGAACTCGCCGGGACCCCGCATTCTTAAGTCCTCTTCAGCCAGCTTGAAGCCGTCATAGGTATTTTCTATTATGTCAAGCCGCAGTCGTCCCACTTCGGAGGGATTTTCTGCCAGCAGCATGCAGTAGCTCTGCTCTTTGCCCCGTCCAACCCGACCCCGGAACTGGTGGAGCTGGGATAAACCGAAGCGGTCGGCGCTTTCTATCAACATGACCGTGGCGTTAGGAATATCGATGCCTACCTCGATGACCGGAGTCGAAACAAGGATATCCAGCCTGCCGGCGCGGAACTCCTCCATGACCGTGTCCTTATCCGCCGAAGCTAGCCTGCCGTGTAATAAGCCCACCTTTAAATCAGAGAACACTTCACGAGATAAACGCTCGTATTCGACCACCGCCGCCTGCGCCGCGATAACTTCCGATTCTTCTATCAGGGGACAAAGGATGAAAGCCTGGCGTCGCTCGCCCACCTGCTTGCGTACGAAGGCATAGGCGTTTTCGCGCTGCTCCGGCTTGAGCCACTTCGTCTTTACCGTCTGGCGACCCGGCGGCAACTCGCTAATCACTGAAAGGTCGAGGTCGCCGTAGAGGGTTAAAGCAAGGGTGCGTGGTATCGGGGTGGCGGTCATCACCAGCATATGTGGATTGAAGCCCTTTTCCCGCAGCGCCGAACGCTGCTCCACGCCGAAGCGGTGCTGTTCATCAACAACGGCCAACCCAAGATTAGCGAACTCCAGTCCCTTCTGTACCAGCGCGTGCGTGCCGATAACGATATCAATATCGCCAGCCTGCACTTGCTGCTGGATTTTCTTTTTGCCCGCCTGCTTGATATCGCCGATGAGCAGCGCTATATTAAGCGGATTATCTAAAATGCCTTTATAGCTGCGGCAATAGCCCTCTCCTTCTTCCTTCCCCAGTTTGGCAAGCAATTGGCAGATGGTGGCGAAATGCTGCTCGGCGAGGATTTCTGTGGGCGCCATGAAAGCACCCTGCAAGCCGTTAGCCGCCGCCATCAACAAAGCTGCAGCAGCCACCACCGTTTTACCGCTGCCGACCTCGCCCTGCAGGAGACGGCACATCGGTATCGATTTAGCTAAGTCCGCTTTTATCTCCTGAAGGACCTTAGTCTGGGCGGACGTCAGTGTAAACGGCAGCGACGTCAGGAACTTGGTCAATAATGTTTCCTTTATTTCTAAGGGCGTGCCCGGCTTCGTCTCCTGAAATTCTCGCTTCCTGCTCATTACGCCGAGCTGTAAAAGGAAAAGCTCATCGAAGGCGAGGCGGGTCCGCGCCTTATCCTTGGACTCTTCATTATCAGGGTAATGCGCCTGGCTGATAGCTGAAGGCAACTCGAGGAAATTAAGTCTTTGTCGCAATTCAGCCGGCAGAAAATCAATTAGCTGTCCTGCCCACCGGTCGATAAATTCCTTCATCAGCCGCCTGACCTGCCGGGGACGCAAGCCACTGGTTAGCGGATAGAGCGGCACCAAACGCGCCGTATGGACGAGGTCCTGACCTTCCATAAGCTCCCATTCCGGCGACATGAATACATGGCGTCCCTTGAAAAGACTGACCTTGCCGCTGATGATTACTCGGGCGTTGGTGGGCAGCGACTTTACCAGATAGGGCTGGTTGAACCAAACGACGCGGATATTGCCCGTCTCGTCGCCGACGATAGCCTCGGCGCTACGGCGTCCACCGGGGCGGGTCTCCTGCGCCTGCCAGACATTAGCGATAATGGTTTGCTCTTCCCCCTCTACAAGCTGCGAAATAGTCTTTAACTTGCTGTAGTCGAGGTGGCGGTGGGGGAAGAAATAAAGCAGGTCACGCACCGTTTTCACGCCCAGCTTGCCGAACTTGGCCGTGAGAGCGGTACTGATGCCTTTTACGACCGTTATCGGGGCGTCTAATGCCGCCGGCACAGAGGCCGGCGGAGCTACCTTTTTTTTCGTAACAGGATTTTTTTTCTTAAGGGTGGATGATGTTGGTGTTTTAGGGGGCGGGACAACGTTATCTTTACCCTCTAAATCCCCCAGGAATTTCAAGACGTCCTGCATCCAGGCGGTACGCTGCTCCACGGACATGGCGGCATAGCTCGCCCTGAAAAGCTTTTGAAAACGTCCCAGTAGGCGGGGACTTTTTACTTCCTCGATGGAACCAGCGGACCAGTTTTGTAAAAATCTATCCAGTCCCCCGAAGACGGCGATATCGCTATAACCGCGCTGCCTTTCAAGGTCGAGGATTTTACGCAAAGATTCAGTGTTCATCAAAAATGCATCTCTGCACCATTATAGTCAAAAATCGGGGTGAAAAGCACGGGGATATTAGAGTAGAGAAACCTATTTGTCGCCCAGCACTGCCAAGAGAAGTAAGCCGGGACCGGTATGAGTGCCGATGACTGGCGTAGTGCGGGTCCTGATAATACGTTCTTCCGGGAATATCGCGCCGAGGCGTTTGGCGAGTAAATCGCCATCTTCCGGGCAGGCGGCATCTTCTACCGCCAGACCTTCGATATTCTTATAGCTCGCCGCGAAATCGTAAAGGGCGTCAATCGCTTTTGCTCGGGAACGCGTCCTGCCAGCAGGCTCAACGACGCCGTCTCTTAACATGATGATGGGGTTGACCTTAAGCATCGAACCTAATAAAGCCTGCGCCCGTCCGATGCGTCCGCCCCGCTGCAGATATTCGAGCGTATCAAAAGCAGCGCGCATATCAACGCGCCTTAGATTGTCTTCGACTATCTTTGATATTTCGTCAAGCTTTACGCCGGCTTTAGCTGCCTGCGCCGCTTTAATGACGACAAACCCCTGCGACATGACCGCCGAACCCGAGTCCATCACCTTGATACGACAATTACCTTCTATCAGGTCGGCGCTTTGTAAAGCGGCGTTATAGAGACCGCTAAGCTTCGAGCTAAGCATGATCACCAGAATCTCATCCGTCTCTTCAGCGAGTCTGGCGTATGTCCGGGCGAACATATCCAGCGAAGGCACCGCGGTAGTCGGCACAACCTTATTATGCACCAGTCTCTGATAAAACTGGTCGTTGGTAATATCAATGCCGTCACGATAGGTCTGTTCGCCGAAACGTACCAGAACAGGAATGATGGAAATATCCAGTTCCTTGACTATCCCCGGGGGGATATCAGCAACACTATCGGTAACAATTTTAACTGGCATTATTTTTTTTCAGCTTCCAGAACAGTTAATGCCATGGCTTTAGGTCCGGAATATGTACCGAGCACAGGACTGAGTACCGAGCGTAAAATACGCTCCTTGGGGAAAATAGCACCAATACGCTCTACCAGCAAATCGGCATCTTCAGGGTCGGTGGTATGCTCCACAGCCAGTCCTTCTATATTATTCTTATGGCTGGCGGCGAAGCTATAGAGATAATCCAGCCCGGCACGCATAGAGCGTACCCTCGTCAGCGGAGACATCTCGCCATCTTTTACGGTGAGTATCTGCTTGACGGATAGCATCGCACCCAGGAATTCTTTAGCTTTTCCGATACGCCCGCCTTTAGCGAGGTATTTAAGGGTATCAAAATAAGCGATAAGGTGCGAACGGGAAACAGCCTTGCGGGACATTTCGGCCACCTTATCCAGATTTGCCCCGGCTTTGACCGCGTTAACGGCAGAGATAACAATCAGCCCCTCCCCCATCGCCACAGTTTGCGAATCGATTATCTCAATGCGGCACTTGTTTTTTAAATAGTCCTTAGCCTGCGTCGCCGATTGAAATGTGCCACTAAGCTTACTAGAAACTACGATGACTAGTATTTCGTCGGTTTCCTGCGCCAGTTTTTTATAAACCTCGGCAAAATCGTTGGGGGTCGGTTGGGTCGTCGAAGGTAGCTTCGGCTCATTTATCAGCCGGCGGTAGAAATCCTCGCTGGTGATTTCGACGCGGTCACGATACACTTGTTCTCCGAAGCGCACGTATAGCGGTACCGTGGTAATGCCAAGCTGTGCCGGCAGGTCGCCGGCGATATCGGAGAGGGTATCGGTTACAATTTTCACGGTCATATCCGGGTACCGCCTTTCTATTCGATAGATATAATATAGTTATAATGCGGCTGGTTGCCTTTAATCAATTCAACCTGCAGCTTCGGATACAGGCTAGTGATGCCGGCGCTTACCTCTTCCGCCTCTGAAGTTTCAACTTCATCTCCGTAGTAAATAGTGAGGACTTCAGCATGTGTCATATCTAGCTTGGCCAGGATTGTTTCAATAACATCAAGGTCGGTTTCGCCCGCGGCGACAAGCTCGTCATCCAGTAAGCCAATCGGCTGATGGCGCTTTATCTCGAGACCATTGATTTTAGAAGAACGTACGGAACGGGTAACTTCGATGGTCTTTACCGAGGAGAGGGCTTTTTCCATAATTTCCGCGTTGGCTTTGAAATCCGCCTCGTAGTCGAAAGCCAGGAGAGCAACCACGCCTTGCGGAATGGTCTTGGTCGGCACTACCTTGATTTTCTTTTCGGTTAACGATTGTACCTGGCTGGCGGTGAGAATAATATTTTTGTTGTTGGGTAAAATGATGACGTTTTCTGAAGGCACGGATTGAACTGCATGGAGGATATCTTTGGTGCTCGGGTTCATCGTCTGACCGCCGGGGACGACAGCAACGGCGCCCAGACTGCCGAAAACCTCGATAAGGCCATCACCAGAAGCTATGGCGATAACCGCGGTATCCGTTGTGGGCATTCTTTCCTTCTGCATCTCCAAGAAGTCCTGATGCTGCTCATCCATATTCCTGATACTTACCTGATGCAGCGTACCCAATTTAGTGGCCAATTGGATTATCATGCCGGGGTCAAGGGTATGGATATGGATGCGGACGGCCGATTCATCGCCGACGACGATGAGCGATTCGCCTTTCTTTTCCAGTTTTTTCCTGATGACCTCCGGCTCTATCTTCTCGCCCTTTATCATAAATTCGGTACAGTAGCCGAAGGGTATTTCATCCACGCCGATCGCCTGGGGTAGAGGCACCGGCAACGGCATATCACTGACAATCATTTGAGGTTTACGCAGGCGCATCAGCTCGGTCTCACCCTTGAGAAAACGCAGCGCTCCTTCCAGAATGGTATAGAGTCCCTGACCCCCCGCATCAACTACACCGGCGTCCTTGAGCACTTTAAGCAGGCGGGGAGTTCTGGCCACCGAATCGCCGGCGGCATCGACCACGGCTTCCAGCAAGGCGATAATATCTTCCTCGCCCTGGTTAGCCTTGTCTTTAGCCTCCTTGGCGGCATCTTTCATCACCGTAAGCATCGTGCCTTCGACCGGATTGCTGACACCTTTATAGGCGACATCCGCTGATTTCTCTAAGGCACCAGCCAATTCAGTGGTGGTGAAGAACTCCTTGCCATCTAGACCCTGCGCCATACCCCGCCATATCTGTGAGAGGATGACGCCGCTGTTACCGCGAGCGCCCATGAGGGCGCCTTTAGCCATAGCATGAGCGACGCCGGAGGCGCTGTGGTCGGGAGCGCGGTAAGCTTCTTCCATAGTCGAGCGCATGGTAAGCATCATATTGGTGCCCGTATCACCATCAGGCACCGGGAACACGTTTAAGGCATCGATATCTGCGGAACTCTTTTCCAACCAGGTAGTAGCCGCGGAAAACATGTCCCGCAGTTCTTGCCCGGCGATAGTGTTCATTTTATTCATTTTCCACCATCCTTGTCAGTTGATACGTGGGTTTTTATACTCTTACCAAGGACGTATTGCTTGCTAAGCTCGTCGCATTATGTTACTATGTATTAGCCGATTTTGCAATACCCCATCTGAATTTCAAAGGAGAAATGGTAAATTGAAGTGCGATTTATGTGGTAAAACGCCACAATATGGTCATAACGTCAGCCATTCCAAACGCCATACCAACCGGCGCTGGATAGCCAATATTCATCCTGCTACAATCATGATTAACGGCCAGATGAAGCATCTGAACCTGTGCACGAGGTGTTTGCGTACCCAGAATAAAACGGCTAATGTCTAAACCCTCCTGATATTAACATTAGTTGCCTTTTTGACAAACCCGAACGTTTTACCGGTCGGGTTTTTATTTTATATTAAGACAGCTGGCGACGCAGACTAATCCAGATACTGGCGACGAAACACGGCACAAGGTAAATCACCATCCCCAACATAGCCAAACCGATATCCATCGGTTTGTAGTTCTCCATCATCTGGCCGTATCTCGATGTATCGATGCCCAAACTAGCAATAAGCTGATTTATACTGACGAGAACTGTCGAAACGCTGTCTCCTGCGGCAGAAAGAATAAACCAACTTGGTTTGCCGGTAGCCGTTAGGACGCTCGATAGAATACCGCAGATGACGAAGATAAAAAGCAGCGTCATTACGGTAGCACCCATGGAGCCTTTGGAGATAGCGCTAAATAAAAAGGTCACCGAGAGCACCGCCCCCGCATACAAAAGGCACAGTCCGAACGATTTGAAGAGTTCAATAGGAACCTGATGGTATATCGTCAGCAGCGCAATCATGATGATGATGTAGCTAAACACTACTAATAATGCGGTAGCGATAAAACCCGCCAGGTATTTCCCCGCCCAGAGCACGACGCGTTTGATAGGATTGACGAAAAGCAGGAATCCGGTCTTGCTTTCGTACTCTCCGGCAATGGCGTCCCCGGCGAAAAATACCGCCCCCAGAACGGCCAGGCTCGGTCCAACCGTCAGCATTGCCGCCATAGTCATGACGTCTTTGGGATATCCGCCCGTCATCAGCGTCGGCACCAGGATTAACACCAGCGCCTCGACTAAAAGCGCTATGCCGAGGATAACATACAGCCGCTTCCGGCGGATATGCTTTAAAAACTCGTATCTAATTACTATACCCAGTTTTTCAAAGTCACTCAACGTTGCCTCCTGTAAGCTTGAGATACGCCATCTCGAGCGACTGATATTTCTGCTCCAACTCTTTGATGCCTTCATAGGCAAGCAATCGACCGTTGTTGATTATCGCTACTTTATCACAGATTAATTCCACTTCGGATAGCTGGTGCGAGGCGAAGAAAACCGTTTTTTCCCTGCCGGCGCCCGATATTATCTCGCGGAACTCTACCAACCCTCTGGGGTCGAGTCCCAGTGCCGGTTCATCTAGAATTAATATAGGAGGGTCATGTAAAAGCGTTTGCGCCAGCGCCAGACGCTGCTTCATACCGCGGGAAAACTTCTCTATTTTAACTTTACTCCACTTTTCCAGTCCTACAAGCTCAATAACTTCCTTAATACGTTTGGCTAAAACATTGCCCTTCATGCCGCGGAGTCTGCCGAAATAGTTTAAGTTGTCTTCCGGCGTGAGATAGGAATAGAACTCCGGCGTTTCGATAATAGCGCCGATACGGGATAACGCTTGCTCCGGCTGCGCCATAACATCAATGCCGTCAAGATATACCTTGCCGGAGGTAGGGCGGATAAGAGCACATAATATCTTAAGCGTCGTGCTCTTGCCCGCTCCGTTGGGTCCCATCAGCCCGATATTCGCCTTCTCCTCCACTCTCAAGGAAAGATTATCAAGCGCGAGGAAGCTATTATAATACTTGGTCAGGTTTTCAATTATAATCGTATCACTCATCTTTTCACTCCAAAAGAATATACCGATATACTAGCACTATTTCACATAGGGGCTATTATTAGATTATACAATGTAATGCCGCGCCGCAGCCAATGCTTTCTTGACCTGCCTGGGAGCCGTACCGCCGGTAACATCCCTGGCAGCTAACGATGTTTCTGTCGTGATGGAAAGAACATCCTTGCTAAATAACGGCGAGAGCTTTTGATATTCCTTTACGTCAAGTTCAGCGAGGGTTTTGCCCTTACCTACGGCATAATTTACCAGCTTGCCGACTATCTCATGGGCAGTGCGGAAGGCGGCGCCTTTTTTAACAAGGTAATCTGCAACATCGGTGGCGAGGATATATCCCCGATCAAGAGCCTTACGGGTATTTGTCTCGTTGACTTTGATAGTCCTAATCATACCCGCAAAGACCGCCAGGGTCGATTGCAAGGTATCTACCGTATCAAAAAACCCTTCTTTATCCTCCTGCATATCGCGGTTATAGGCGAGGGGCAGACCCTTCATCGTGGTGAGTAGCGCCACCAGATTACCATAGACGCGGCCTGTCTTGCCGCGAGCAAGCTCGGCGACATCCGGGTTCTTTTTCTGCGGCATAATGCTGCTGCCGGTGGTATAAGCATCATCAAGCTCGATGAAGCTGAACTCCGCCGACGACCATAAGACTATTTCCTCCGCCAAACGCGAGAGATGCATCATACAAATGCCGGCAGCGGCTTCATATTCTAAGATAAAATCGCGGTCAGCCACGGCGTCGATACTGTTACGGCTTACCTGTTTAAAAACGAGCTCTTTCGCCAGGAACTCCCGGTCGATTTTATAGGCAACGCCTGCTAGCGCTCCGCTACCCAGCGGCATGACGTCCACTCTTTTAAGACAGTCGCTAAAACGCTCGTAATCCCGCTGTAACATCTCGAAATAGGCTAAAAGGTGGTGCGCCAGCAAGACCGGCTGCGCTACCTGTAAATGAGTGTAGCCGGGGATAACAACACTTATATTAGCGTCCGCAACGTCGAGCAGGACTTTCTGAAAGGCACGGAGGCCTGCCAAAGTATCCGCAATGGCTTCCTTGGTGAAAAGTCGCATGTCCAAAGCCACCTGGTCGTTGCGGGAGCGGGCGGTATGGAGCTTGCGCCCCACCTCCCCGACCTTTTCAATCAGGCGGGCTTCAATCGCCATGTGGATATCTTCCAGCTCCGGCGAGAACTTGAACTTGCCTTGCTCTATTTCCTTACGTATGGCTTCCAGTCCGCCGATGATGGTTTTAGCATCAGCTTCGGTAATGATATTCTGCTTAGCGAGCATTTTAACGTGGGCGATGCTGCCGGCAATGTCCTGCTTATAAAGCCGCTGGTCAAAAGGGAGCGAAGCGGTATATTGCGCCGCCAGTTTATCCGCCGGCTTGTTGAAACGACCACGGATGTTACTCATTTTACTTTCTTCTTCCCCTCACCGCATTCGCTACGCTCAGTGCAAGCTTAATCCTCTCCCACGGAGGGGAGAGGAAACAGGAAAGGGATACGAGGGAGAGGACTCATTCCTTTTCTCCTTCACCAGGTCCCACGATACTTAGGGGTCCCTCTTTATCCCCCAGGAGCTGTACCTGTGCCTGGATTTTTACCGGCAGTCCCCAGAGGTGGATAAAGCCCTCGGCGGCTTTCTGGTTAAATTTATCCCCCTTATCATAGGTCGCCAGACTTAAATTGTAAAGCGACCAGGGCGATTTGCGTCCGACGACTGTAGCGTGCCCCTTGAAAAGCTTGACTCTGACCGTGCCGGTAACATAGCGCTGCGAGCTCAAGATATAAGCCGAGAGGTCGCGGTTAAGCTGGCTGAACCATAAGCCGTTATAGATAAGGTCGGCACATTCGACCGCCACTTTCTGTTTAAAGCGCAACTGGTCTTTGGACATCGTCATGGCTTCCAGCGCCTGGTGCGCCTGTATCAGCACGACCGCCGCCGGCGCCTCGTAAATCTCACGGGATTTAATGCCTACTACTCGGTTTTCTATATGGTCGATTCTGCCGATGCCGTGCTTGCCGGCAATCTCGTTCATTTCCTGAATTAATGCTATCCCTTCCATCTCCTTGCCGTCGAGTGATACCGGAACGCCTTTCTCAAACCCTATTTCAATATATTGGGGTTTGTTGGGAGTCTCATCCGGATTTTTCGTCCAGGTATAAACGTCGGCGGGGGGCTCAGCCCAGGGGTCTTCCAGAGCGCCACACTCGATAGCCCTGCCCCACAGGTTTTCATCGATGGAGTAGGGACTCTTTTTCGTCACCGGGACAGGTATATCATGTTTTTGCGCGTATTGAATGGTCTCCTCGCGTGTCATGCCCCATTCGCGGGCGGGGGCGATTATCTTCATTTGCGGCGCCAGGGCGTTGATGCCCACCTCGAATCTAACCTGGTCGTTGCCCTTGCCGGTGCAGCCATGAGCAATCGCTGTCGCACCTTCCGCTACCGCCGTATCCACCAATAGCTTCACCATGAGCGGGCGTGATAGAGCCGTCGCCAGGGGGTATACCCCTTCGTAAAGTGCGTTCGTCTGCAAAGCGGGGAAGATAAAATATTTGACGAAAAGCTCCTTGCCGTCGATTACCATCGCCTTAATAGCGCCGACCTTTAAAGCCTTTTGACGGATAACGGAAAAATCCTTTTCATTGCCGACGTCTATCGTCACCGCAATGACATCAACGTGATATTTCTCCTGCAGCCACTTAATGGCTACCGAGGTATCCACCCCGCCGCTATAAGCCAGAACAACTTTTTCCTTCACGCTAATACTCCCCTGACCGATGGTCAACTTTCCTTCGGGAAATTATCATCCAGAAACTCGGTAATGCCGAAATTGATGCTATCATATGTCCAATTATAATCGTGCCCCGGCGCTCTTAGTGATTTTAATACATTGCCCGCATTTTCTTCCGGCGAGGATAACCCGAACCAGCTTTTAGCCGTCGACCATATCATGGATGGTATGTTGCCGTAGCTGAAAGTATCGACGCCGTATCCGTTGCTACTAAGCCTTAGTGTCCTTGGTTGCGGTGTTGTTTTATACCAGAACGGGCAACCTGTCTGAATGCTGTAAACATTAGGATTATCCCGGAAATACCCCATAGTTTGTTCCGTGATGACGCTACCGGTGCTCTCACCGGCAATGATAAACTTGAGATTGGGCAAATTATCAACAAGA
The DNA here is from genome assembly GCA_050014095.1 of Dehalococcoidales bacterium. Taxonomy (GTDB): domain Bacteria; phylum Chloroflexota; class Dehalococcoidia; order Dehalococcoidales; family RBG-16-60-22; genus RBG-13-51-18. Next base: position 327,098 of record JBEKDZ010000002.1, read on the forward strand.
AACTCGACATGTTTTTCCATGCCGTTAACTTTTCTAGGGTAACGTGTAGACGCCTCAATAAATTCTTTGATATTGCCCCAGAAGGTACGGCTGGTGCGGCAGTAATTCAATATCAGTGGATGGTGCCCTAAGTCTATAAGCTCGGAGGTAATGCCGTTAAGTATTGCTTCCCACCCGGGCGTGTTGCTGATATAGTTCCAACCCATCCCCCCGGAATTAAAGAAGATAACGATATCCGCATTACTGGCGGCAATATAGGAGTTCATCAACTCACTCACCACTCTTTGATGGTTTACCTCGTCGTTGCCAATCAACTCGTCTGCTATTTTCCCAGCATCAGCCATGACCGCCTGCGGTACGGCAGAAAAATCCGTATTGGAAAAAGTTGGCTCTTGAATTCCTATTTCATTCGACAATCCAACCTCGGAATTATACAGAATAATAAGAAAAAGAGAAAAAACCAGAACCGCCGAGACGACTATTCCATGAATCCCCAGTTTTTTAAACTTTTTGAAGTTCACTATATTTAAAAACGATTTTAGCAAGATTTATCTCACTATTCCCGAAAGCACTTTATCCAGTATACCGATGGCTTCATCAACCTCTTTGTTGCCGATAATCAGCGGTGGCACCATGCGGACGGCATTGGGTTTAAGTTTGTTGACCAGCAGACCCTTTTTAATACAAGCCGTTACAACCGCTTGACTAATATCGCTATCGAAATAAATCGCCACTAGCAAGCCGCGTCCCCGCACCTCGGTAATGAAGGAGTATTTTTTCTTTAAGCCATCCAGCTTTTCCATAAGATATTTACCGACTTTTTCGGCATTGCCGGCGACATCGTTTTCAATAATGTATTTCAGGGTAGCATAAGCCGCCGCGCTGGTAACCGGATTGCCGCCGAAGGTGGCATTATGGTCGCCCAGCGTTAGCACGGCGCATTTTTCTTTAGCCAAAAAAGCCCCGATGGGCACGCCACCTCCCAATCCTTTAGCCAACGTCAATACATCCGGCTCGATGCCGTATAGCTGGTAGCCGAATAGCTTTCCGAGACGCCCTACCCCCGTCTGGACTTCATCAAGGATAAGAAGGATGCCTTTCTGGTCGCACCATTCTCTTACCTTTTTCAGGTAATCATCATCGGGGATATTGACGCCCCCCTCCGCCTGTATCGGCTCCAGCATAACGGCGCAGGTCTTGGCCGTAGTAGCCGACTTTATGGCTTCGATATTGTTGTTTTTTACGTTTACAAAGCCAACGGGTAGCGGTTGAAAAGGTCCCTGCATCTTAGGCTGGCCAGTAGCTGCCGTCATCGCCAAAGAACGCCCGTGAAAGGAGCCGAAGGTCGTGATAACCTCATAAGCCCCGTTCAGCTTTAAAGCGCCATAGCGGCGTGCCAGCTTTACCGCGCCTTCATTAGCTTCTAGTCCGCTATTGCAGATAAAAACTCTATCCAGACAGCTATTTTTCACCAGCAGCTCCGCCAGTTGCAACATGGGCATGGTATAGTACCATAAAGAAGTCTGCATTAACGTGCCAGCCTGCTTTTTAAGAGCCTTAACCACCACCGGATGGCAATGTCCCAGGCAGTCGACCGCCAGCCCGCCGACGAAGTCCAGATACTTTTTACCTTTATCATCCCACACACGCGCGCCTTTACCCTTGACTATCGTCACCGGGTCGCGAATGATGGTCTGCATATAATACTTGCTGTCTAATTCCTGCCAATTAACCATTTTTAACACCTTCGGTGAAGTAACAAGTTACAAGTAGCAAGTAACAAGGGGAGAAGGGGGGAGGTTTGCTACTTGATACTTGATTTTTGTTACTTTATTATTGTTGTTCCTCCAACACCTTTTTCTGGCTCATTCAGCAGGGCGTGGGGTTTTCTCCCATCTATTATACGGGCAAGTGAACCTGCTTTTAAAGCCTTTAGACAGGCGTAAACCTTCGGAATCATGCCCTCGGTAATCACGCCCGAAGCTATCAGAGCCTCCGCTTCAGCTTTAGACAACTGCGGTATAGTCTTACCTGATTTATCTTGTATACCATCTACATCCGTCAAGAAAACAAGTCTTTTAGCTTTTAACGCCGCGGCGATTTCCCCGGCAATGGGGTCGCCGTTAACGTTAATTACTCCAGGTTCTTCACCGGCTCTATCCAGAGAGTAAAGGCTAATCGAGGAGACAACAGGAATAAAGCCTGCTTTCAACAGCACTTCCAGGATAGTTTTATCCACTTTTTCCGCAGAGCCCACGTAGCCAAGTTCTTTGTCTTTTATGCGACTTTCAATAAGTGAACCATCCACCCCGCTGATGCCAACAGCCCTGCCACCAAAGAGATTTATCGCTGCCGTTATTTCTTTATTGACCAGCCCCGCCAGCACCGCCGTGACCACCGCCAGCGAATGCAAATCCGTTACGCGTTCGCCGCGTACGAACTTCGTGGCGATGCCCTGGCGTTTCAGCCAGTCCGTTACCGTGCTGCCGCCGCCGTGCACCACCACCAGAGGGTGCTTCTTTTTCTGGAGAGCCACGATATCCTCGATAGTGGTGTCGCCACTGCCGAAGGTAGCCCCCCCAATTTTAATTACGGTTATATCCTTCATTGTATTCCTTTACCCTCTCCCTCGATGGGAGAGGGAAGGGTGAGGGTGTCCCCCTCACTCTAACTCTCTCCCACTAGGGGAGAGAGGATGTACATTTTACGTCGTATATTCTGCGTTAATTTTCACGTATTCCTCGGTCAGGTCGCAGCCCCAGGCGGTAGCCTCCGCTTTGCCGAGGTGCAGATTTAGATTAATATATACTTCCTTGCCGTCCAGGTATTTAATCATCGCCTTTTTATCGAAATCCACCGCCGCCCCTTTTTTCATCATGCGTGTATCGCCGATGAATAATTCCGTTTTAGCCTCCTCCAGCGCCGCGCCGCTCCGCCCCGCCGCCGCTAAAACTCTCCCCCAGTTGGGGTCGGAGCCGCACACCGCCGTTTTTACCAGCGAGGAGCTGACTATTGTTCTCGCCGCCAGCCGCGCGTCTCTTAAATTTAACGCACCGGATACTTTAACTTCGATTAGTTTGGTTGCCCCTTCGCCATCGCGGACGGCTTCCCTGGCAAGATAGATGCAGACTTTATTCAGCGCCTGCTGAAAAACTCTAGCCTTCGCGCCGCTTTGTGCAATAGTTTTGCCCCCAGCCGCCCCGTTAGCCATGATTACCACCGTGTCATTCGTGCTGTTATCGCCATCAACGGATATCATATTAAAGGATACCGTTACGGCTTTATTCAATGACCGACGTAAAAAATCAACATCAACGGCGGCATCGGTCGTTAAAAAACAGAGCATTGTCGCCATGTCCGGGTGAATCATCCCCGCCCCCTTCATCATCCCCCCGATGGTAAAGCCGTCGGCTTTCACCGCCGCTTCCTTGGGCACCCTGTCCGTGGTCATGATCGCCCGGGCGAGGTCGTGACCCCCCTTTGGGGAAAGCACTACCTTCGGTAGCGCCGTCCGGATGCGCTCCATCGGCAGCATCGTGCCGATAACGCCGGTGCTGGCTACGAGGACATTCTCCTTTTTTACGCCGATATGCTTAGCCGCCAGTTCCGCCATCTCTACAGCATCCGCTTTACCCTGCCTGCCGGTGCAAGCGTTAGCGCAGCCGCTGTTCATCACTACGGCCGAGGCTTTGCCCTTTTCCAGCCGCTCGCGGCTTAACAATACCGGCGCCGCTTTAACCTTATTGGTGGTAAATACGCCGGCCGCGTTGCAGATTTTAGTGGAGTATAATATGCCGAGGTCGAGACGCTTGCCCGGACTGTATTTGACGCCGGCGCTAACCGCGCCAGCCAGAAATCCTCCGGGCGAGGTGACCCCGCCGGAGGGGATATAATCCGATTCCGTATCCATGCAATAAATATAGCATATCGAGGCTCGTTGGGCAATCATTACATCGCTATTAAGCCGGGCGCCAAGGGATGGAATATTTTATTTTCCAGATGGCGCTTGTTATAATGTTAACAAAAGAGGCGCTTAAGTCGCCCTAGAAACGATATTGTGATTTTATAGGAGGTTTATCTTGAAACTTAAGGACGAAATCAAGAAATACGCCATCGAAAAATTAGATATGGACTACTGCGGCATCGCTAATGTAGAAAGATTATCCGGTGCGCCGCAGGGCAATCGGCCTACAGATTTACTGCCCGGTGCCAAATCCGTGGTAGTGATGGCGGTCAAATTGAGTCTGGGTGCGGTGCAAACTATTTTCCGCGCCTACGAGGACGGCTTAAGGCACGCCCAGTGCATCTACGGTACCTACGCTTATTCGCTGTTTCCCAACTACTATTTAAAATTCGCCGCCTATGAAATGGCGCGGTTCCTGGAAAAGAAAGGGTATATGTCCACGCCCGTGCCTTCCGGTCCGGGCAGCGCCGGCGCTCCTTTATCCAACCGGCATGCTGCGGTGGCGGCCGGCATCGGCGAGTTCGGCTGGCTAAGCATCGTCATGACGAAGGACTACGGGCCGAAGATTAGAATCGTCAGCGTTATCACCCGGGCGGACATCGAGCCTGACCCCATGTACCCGGGACAGACCTTTTGCAATCCGGAGAAATGCGGCATCTGCGTAAAAATTTGCCCCACCCAGGCTATCAGCCCCACCCGCTCCAAGACTGTTAAAATGGGCGATCGCGAACTTACCTACGGCTGGGTGGATTTCCCCAGGTGCATGATTGGCACGCAAGGTCTCACGACGAAGACCCTTGGCTTTAAAGACTTTGACTTCCCGGAGAACCCCACTGTACAAGATGTCCAAAAAGCCCTTCAGGAAATGGACCCCCGGCAGAAGGGGGAGGTTATCGGCGGCGTGCCGGCTTACCACTGCGGCAAGTGCCTCGCCTATTGTCCGGTGGGACCCAAAGACTGGCTGAATACGGTAAGCAACCTGAAGCTGACCTAATGTGTTATTATCGAAGCGAAGATGAAAATCGTGCGTTTTTTACACGACGATAAAGTGGAATACGGGGTATTAAGCGGGGATGCCGTACAAGCTATCGAGGGCTCACCCTTTGACGCTATCAGGACGACAGAACGTTACCACTCGTTAAGCGATGTAACCTTGCTGCCGCCATGCCTGCCCTCTAAAATCGTCGCCTTAGGCGTCAATTATCACAGTCACAGCGAGGAGATGAACCATCAACCGCCCGATGAACCGCTGATTTTTATTAAGCCCGCTACGTCCGTCATCGGGCCGGAGGATAAAATTATTTATCCCGACTCGTCAAAGAGGGTCGACTACGAAGGCGAGCTGGGCGTGGTGATAAAATCACTGACGAAGCACGTTTCTCAAGAGGAAGCCAAAGGCTATATTCTGGGCTATACCTGTGTTAACGACGTTACTGCACGCGACCTACAGGCTAAAGATGTGCAATGGACTCGCGCTAAAAGCTTTGATACCTTCTGTCCCATCGGGCCCTGTATTGAGACGCAACTCGACCCGGCGGATTTATCGCTGGAGACCCGTCTTAACGGCGTCATCACTCAAAAAGCCCGTACCAGCCAGCTTATCTTCCCCGTCTTCGAACTGGTGAGCTTTATCTCTAACATTATGACCCTCCTCCCCGGCGATATAATTTCCACCGGTACACCCGGCGGCATAGGGCCCATGCAGCCCGACGATACCGTGGAAGTGAAGATAGAGGGCATCGGCACGTTAAGGAACTATGTAGTGAAGGCATAAGACATCTGTCATACTAAAGGAGCAACATGGAACGAAAAATAATCTATTTTGAAAAACCCGGCGGTAATGAAAACACGACGCAAACGCTCGTCCTGGCCAAAGCGCGCGCCGAGGCATTGGGTATTAAAACAATCGTGTTAGCCTCAACCGTCGGCAAGACAGCCGTCAGGGCGGCAGACGTTTTTCAGAGGTTTAAATTAGTCGTCGTCACACATACCACCGGATTCCACGAGGCGAACACCCAGGAGTTCACCGACGAGAGTAAAAAAGCCGTCGAGGAGAAGGGCGGCATCGTCCTTACCACTACGCATGCCTTCGGCGGCATCCATCGCGCCCTGAACACCACTACTATGCCCCCACCGCCTTCCCTAGCCATCGGCGATATCGTGGCTAATACCTTGAGGATTTTCGGACAGGGCATGAAGGTGGCTTGCGAAATCGCCGTGATGGCGGCGGACGCCGGTTTAGTACGTACCGACGAAGAGATAATTTCTATCGGCGGGACGGGGAGGGGAGCCGATACCGCGCTGGTGCTTCAAGCGGACTATGTGCACCGCTTTTTCAACATGAAAGTGAAGGAAATTATTTGCAAACCGCGCTGATGAGGCAGTCAGACAATGCACCATACTCTTAGATTCTATAACCTTAACCGCAAAGGCATCTTGAGATTTTACATGTTTTTCGCCGCCTTTACGCGGATACCGCTGTTCGGGCGGTTGGTCAGAAAAGTAGCCAATGCCTATGGGCGGAGTCAGCACCATGCCTACCTGCTCACATTCAGGGAGGCGGAGGAGCTAATATCTTTAGCGGGCGGTATTGCCGCCGCACCGTGCACCTGCCGGAGCATCTATCAAAAATGCCGCCACCCGCGGGATAACGAGATACTGCTGGCGCCGTCAAAACACATCCTGTTCGAAACGATGCCGCATGATGCACAGGAAATTACCACAGAAAAAGTCCGGGAAATATTGCAGGACAGCCAGCGGCGGGGACTGATTTTAACCATCTTGAAATGCCGCGAGGATTATTACGCGATATGCAGCTGCTGCTCCTGCTGCTGTGTGCCGCTGCGACTTAGCAAGCGCTACGGCATTGGGGAAGCGCTCGTCAAGCACAAGGATATAGTTAAGGAATTCCGGGAATACGTCGCGGAGCAAATCACCGCCGAAAAAGACTAGTTGAGGAAGTCTTTGACAAGCCGGGAGAAATTCTTAACTTCTTCCCGGTGCACGTTATGGCCGCGATGTTTAAAGACCAGCAGCTGGCAGTTGGGAATCTTCTTCGAAGCGCTGTAAGCCTGCTTCACCGGTACAACGGAGTCACGGCCGCCCCACACCAGCAGGGTCGGCATCTTTATCTCTGATAGTCGTTTTTCCAGTACCAGCCTCTGACGGTGAAAGTCGCTGATACTTACGCCTACTGCCATACTGGCCGGTGTCAAGGGTAAGATGTATTTAACCGGATTCAAGTGGCTAACGAGCCATTTTGCCAAATTAAAGCCCCAAATAAAGACCGTACCTACTAAACTAATAATAGTCGGCAGCGAGATTAGCCTTAGCCAGAAAGCTATATCGTTGCCCAGACACAGGCTGCTCACCAATACCAGCTTCTTGATTTGAGAAGGGATTTTCAGCGCCAGGTTTAACGCTACGCCCCCACCCAGCGAATGCCCCACCACACTGAACTTTTCCAATCCCAGGGTCTTGGTAAATTTCGCCATGAAGTCGGCTAACTCTGGAATATGGTATTTCCCTTTGAGCGGCTGGGTGAGTCCATAACCGGGCAGATCCGGAGCGTAGACGGTGTATTCCCTAGCCAGCTCGCCGATGTTGTGCTGCCAGCTGCGGGCGTCACCGCCGCCGCCATGAATCACTACCAGCGGGTCGCCTTCTCCCGCGGTATAGTAGTGTACATCCAGTCCGTCAACTTTTATATTCTTGCTTAGTATATTGTTCATATCGTACCCACACTACCAAACTGTTAAAACGCTTAGTTCGTTTATAATCTTACAAAAGAAAAGCCACAACCATATCTCAAATCTGTTATCATCCCTCACAAATACCTAACAAAAAGCTACCCTCAATATATATAACGCAGGAGGATAGCTTTTGATATGTGATATCCCCTATTTAATTGTATCAGTCTTCAATCGTACGGACGCAAGAGTCCTACCCCGTACTTTAGGGTGAGGCTAACCCGTATTCCAGTACCTCCTCATACTTATATTTTACCCAGCGGAATATTAAGATGATGTTAAAAAAGTCTCATCTTAAGGAGAATATTCGTGCCTAAACGGTTTTAAAGCGGTCTTAGAATAGCGCGGCAGGGTCCGGCATCGCCGTTAAACATGAGCAGCGGCAGGCAGAGCAGTTCATATTCGCCGGGGGGCACGTTAGCCAGGGCACAGTCCTCCAGCACATAAATACCGGCGCCGAGCAACGTAGTATGGGTTTTGTTGATGTTCTCCGGTCGTTTTAAAAAGCCGATGGTGATAAAGTCGATGCCGACCAGTTTAACTCCAACCTTCGCGAGATAGTCTGCCGCATCATCGTCTAAATAGCAATAGTCGTCGTTGAACCTTTCGGCTTCGTAGCCCGTGGGGGAGTTGCGCGTCTTGAAGAGCACCCGCTCGCCCTTTTTAATATTGTGCTTTTTAAGCTCGGCTGCTTTGATGCTAACTTTGTCCTTGATAGCGATGACGCGCGCTGGCCCGATAGTAGCATCGAGGGGCATATCGGAGATAGTGGAGCCGCCTTCGATAAAGTGGAGCGGGGAATCGATATGCGTACCGGTGTGAGAGATAATCTCCAGCATGGACATCGTGACCTTCGAGCCGAGAGCGCGGTCGCTGAAACGATAAATTTTTGGTGGAACGGGGTCGGTGGGAAAGTAGACCATACCCTGCTTGAGGGGCACCGAGATATCATACCAGCCTTTGGGTTCTTTGACTGCCATTATTTGCCTCCTTTAATCAATATTGACTAAAGGATAAAGTAAGGGGTCAAGGCAAGTCAAGGAGGAAGGGGAAAATAAGATACAATAACCAAGATACAATAACCAAAGGGATGGCTATCTGGTAGCTAGCTATTTATTCCTTGGTTTTGACCTTGTATTCCCCCGGCATTAAGTTGGTGGGGACGCCTGCAGCGATAGCTTTCGCCCAGGTGGCAGCCCTCTCCAGTTCACCTTCCATGAGGGGTCCTTTAGTGCTTTTAACGAAGAAGCCCTGGGGCTGGGCGGTGGTATTACCGCCCTTCGCCTTAATGACAGCCTCGATACGGGGTGCAGCATAGCCGAAAATTTTAGCAAATACGTTTTTGAATCGAGTATCAAAAGCGGCAAAGCGTTTGCCCGCCAATACATCCGCCGTCAGACTATTCAAGAAAGTTTGTATGGCTGCAGTAGGTCTACCACCCTGTGTGGGCGAGCCTATAATAATATAGGAATAGTCGGCAATTTCCGCAGCTTTTACCTGCCCTATCTTGACCGCCATCGATTTATCCCCCAACGCCTCCGCTATGGCTTTGGCAATTTGCTCCGTGTTGCCGTACTGCGAATCATAGATGACTAATGCTTTCATGCTAACTCCTCCCGCTTGAGATTCTTTTTAAGTGTACTCTGGAACAGGGCAAGTAGCAAGAGTATTTAGCGCATGTTAGGTAGGTATAAAACGCAGAGCAAGGAGGAAAGAGGGAAAGTAAAATCTCCCTTAATCCCTCTTTTATAAAGAGGGAAACGTAAGAAGGAATAATTACTTCTCCCTTTGTAAAAGGGAGAGAAGAGAGGGATTTTGTCTTCAATTTCTCATTTTTATTTTTTATTTTTGAGATTTGCTTTTTGATTTTTACTTGGTGTGCGTCCCAAAGGCGCCCGGTCCCCTGGCAAACTCCTCTGGGTATTTAAAGTTAAGTTTTACTAATGCCACCATCTGGCGTCCCAGTTTATTCAATTCTTCGAGGCACTTGGGCATCTTTTTAAGGTCGTCCGGGCCCATTAAGTAAGCGGAGACCTGGTTGGCGGGCAGCATGCGCCGCTGGATAATGTAATAGCTAAAGTCCTTAAGCGCGTCCACCATCCCCAGGCTGCCGCAGGAAGCCACCACACCGCAGACCTTATTGTTTAAGTTGCGTCCGGGCTGGTTGAGCGAAATCGTGCGGTCGATGACGGCTTTAGCCTGGGCGGTCATGCCCCAAAAGTATATCGGCGTCCCAAAGATGATGCCGTCGGCGGCAATCATTTTATCCTGTAATATCGCCACGTCGTCCTTGATGTGGCACTTGCCTGTCTTGGTGCAGCCCCAGCAGCCGTCGCAGGGCTGGATATTCTTGCCGGCGACGCTATATAGTTCGACCTCCGCGCCGTCCTTTTTAGCGGCGGCCAGAGCCTCATTCAGCATGGCGACGGTGTTGCCGTCCTTACGGGGACTAAAAGATATGCCCAAAATTTTCATGTTGATACTCCTTTGATTTAATTTGCCTCACCCTGCCCTCTCCAAACAGAACAACAGATTAAAAACACGCTTCATTTGTTTGGAGAGGGGGATTAAAGGAGAGGGGGCTGCGCCCCCTCTCGCTGGTTACCCTCCTGTAAAGAGGGAGAAGTCTATTACTTCAAAATCCTACTCCATCTCCCTTTACGAAAGGGAGACGATAGATTGTCCCTCCTTCGTAAGGAGGGATTAAAGGAAGATTATGTTATTTGCTATTCCTCGAAAATAAAAACCTAATACCTATTTATCGTACTCGCCGGGCGCATCGGGTAGCCCGCATTCGCTATCTTTACATTCAGCGCCGGCGGGATGCGCGCGCCATTTATCAACCGGAGCGCTACCGGAATAGCCGTAGTCCGCGCATTTCCACAAGGGGCTGGTCTCGCCGCCGACGACGATGATATTGATATTCTCGGGGATATGATAGGGGGCTATCAGAGCGTCGTCCGGCAGCTTTTTCCAGGAAGCGTATGGCTCTACGCCGTTGTACGCCGCCGATGCCACCAGCATGTCGATATAGTCGGTTTTCCAGAATTGCCCATTCTTCATCTTGATGTTCTTAGATAAATGCTTGCAGAAATCCAGTTTAGTCTTAAAGCCCTCGTTCTCTTTTAAGTTCCGGGCAACCAGCGGGTCCATGATAATCGTGGCCGAGGAGTTCAGCGGGGGCATCACCGATAGTTCTATGTTCAATTCTTCTGTTACCGACCGGTTAGAAGCCGCGCCGGTGCTGTTCACGAAAGTCCACCCCCTAAAGATGCTCACCACACTCTCTTCAGCCTTGAAGCCTTTGGTAACATGGAAAGGCTCCCAAACGCTCCGCTCCTCGTTTTCGGCGCAGCACATATTATTATAGGTATGGTTATTTCCCTGCGAGCTCCAAAGGGTCTGCCGGGGTTTGGCGAATCCATGAGCAATACTCATCAGCGTCCAGGCTCGGCCGATGACGGAGTTTGCCATATTGACCGCGCTGAACGCGCCGATACCGCAGTTCATGCCGATTTCATTGCGGATGGGTCCATTCACCAGAACCATCGCTTCGAAGGGCGTCGTCGAAGGCATCAGGGACGATTGCCGGGTAGCCGCGAGCGCCAGTATCACCGGGAAATATTCCGGTTTGGCGCCAGCCATCACGGCAATAACGGCGATGTTGGAGACGGTATACTTCACCATCTCTCTGGTATCGAATTTGAATGATTCGGCAACCACCTCATCCGGCGAGGCGCTGGTGCCGGCGAGCATTTTCTTCACCCGCTCCTCGGTGGGTAAAATAATCGGCAAGCCGTCAGTCCATCCCCTTTCGTAAAAGAGGCGCTGTAAATTATCTTCGGTATCCGGCTTGAGGAATAGCTCGGTAGGGGCGGTTTTTACCGCCACCGGCGCTCCCGCCGCTACCTTCTTCTCTTTTATCGGTTTGGTTAAAACGTCGATTATCTCGTCGATAACAGGTTTGCCGGTATCCGGGTCATTGCCGACGATATATTTATCCAGGGCTTCAGGAGATAGTCCGATAACCGGATGGGGCGTATAAATAAAGGGTATATTTTGTTTCGTGGTTCCCTGGTTCTCATCCGCCACGCTCTTGAACTGATAAGTGGAGACGGGTGCAACCGGGATGCTATATGTTCCTTCAAGCTTCCTGCTGCCGGCAGCGACCGCTGCCACACAGCCTGGTCAGCCCGCCACCCCGAGAACAACGGCGTTTCCTTTAACTTTGACCTCTTCCCAGAGCTCGTTATTATCATCCATGAACACATTACCCGGCTTACGCTTGCGGATAGTGGTAACGGACGGCATGTTTTCTTTGAACCACTTTTGCAGCTGCAGCATAAACTGATAGCTGCCGCCGAAACCGGTATCCACGAGGTAAACGGTTTTTTTATCTAACGTGTCCAATCTCTTCGCCATAGCCGAGGAAGGCGGCGGAGGTGCCCCAAACCCTTGTGGAGGCCCGCCCCTGCTTGGCGGCGGTCCACCCTGACCTGGCGGTGGCATACCCCTACCCGGCGGAGCCGCACCCATACCGGGCGGAGGTCCAGCCGGACCCTTCTGGGCTCCAACTTCAGGACTCATTACGTTATCAAGCAGTTGAATTGTCATGCTATTCCTCCATGCGATTGTCCAGGGTTAGCTACTAAAGGGTCGATGGTCTTTGACCCAGGTTAAATCTTCTCTAGCTTTGCCCCAGCCAGCTTCGGCAGCGCCCTCCATCATAGGATTGGGGTGCTTCCTCATCTCTTCCATACGCTTTTTATTCTGCTCTTCCTGTCGCTTCATGCCTTCGGGAGTAGTATAATTTGCCATGCGCTCAACAATCCCCTTCATCATCTTTTCTGGTTCCGGCATCGGCATTACATAGAGCACATCGTCTTCAATCCCTTTCTTAAAGATATGCGCCAGCTCTACGGGGTCGATACCGTAAGAATAATGCTTATGCATAAACGCGATAGTCTTTTCATTAGTATTATAACCGGTTTGCGCCAGGTTTTTGGGTCGGGTATATGACGATTCACCGATGTTCGACCTGATGCCGCCCGGGCACAGGCAAGAGACGCCGATACCGTAAGGCTTGAGTGCCTGATGGTAGCTCTCCATGAGGTTAATCACCGCGGCTTTAGCGGCAGAATAGGGAGCGCAGCCCGATGTCCCCATTAATCCGCCCATCGAGGCAGTGGTAGCGATATGACCGCCTTTGCCGGCTTTAATCATCCTCGGGACGAAGGTAACCATACCGTTGATAACGCCGCCCAGACAGACCCCCATGACCCAGTCATAATCTTCAAATGTCGAGGCTTCGGCCGGCCCGAAGGCGTTGACGCCCGCGGTATTAAATAATAGTTGTGGCGGACTCCCATAAATCTTTTCCACCTCATCGGCGGCGGCGGCATATGCCTTGCGGTCGGTGATATCCAGCTTTATTGTATGAATCTGCACCTTTTTATCTTTAAAATACGCCTTTGCCTCATCCAGATGGTCCTGGCGAATATCGGCAATAACAATCTTACAGCCTGCCTCGGAAAATACCTTTGCTTGACCGAATCCTGCGCCGGAGGCGCCACCAGTGATAAATGCAACCTTGCCCGCAAAATCTTTCATAATTTCCTCCGATATATTGTTATATAGCGTAATACAAATAGTAACATTTTGCAACTATTTCACTGATGCTATTCTCTTGTCTTTTTTTACCTCACCCTGCCCTCTCCAACCTCATCATTTATTTTTTCCCAACCCTTTTGGTTGGAGAGGGGATTTTTAGGAGAGGGGGCTGCGCTCCCTCTCGCTGGATATCCTCCTTTGGGGACGGGGGTAATAAGCGATTACCCTCCCCTAATTTATTTTTTTCATAGTTGATTTAATGCTTCCAACATTTCAACCGTCATTCCCACGTAAGTGGGAATCCATTCAATCTTTACCCCTTTTTCCCCTCTGGATTCCCGTTCTCGTATCAAGTACGGGACAAGCTTCACGGGAATGACGAAATGTTATTTATCCTTCTCCCAATTTCTTTTTAAGCTCGTAAAGTTTGTTTAAAGCCTCCGATACCCCAACCGTCATTCCCACGCAAGTGGGAATCCAGTTCCCCTCTCCCCACCTGGATTCCGTATCAAGTACGGAATGACACGATACTAATCCCCCATCTTTTTCTTAAGCTCATACAATTTATTCAAAGCTTCCAGGGGTGTGAGGGAGTTGATATCTATATTGTCTAAAGCTTTTTCCAGCTCTGATTTCTCCCCAAAGAGGGGGATTTGCGCCGCTTTTTCCTTTTTCTTCAGCGGTCTAGCCTGTTTGCCGTCGGTTTCCAGCTCATCCAACACCTCACGAGCGCGGTGGAGTACCGCCTTGGGCAAGCCCGCCAGCTGCGCCACATGGATGCCGTAGCTCTTATCCACCCCACCCGGCACGATTTTATGCAAAAAGATAACCCTGCCCGCTTCCTCGATAACGGCAACATTAAAGTTTTTCACGCGGGGAAGGTAACCGGCTAGAGAGACCATCTCGTGGTAGTGGGTGGCAAAGACCGTGCGTGCGCCCAAGCCTTGATAGTTATGGATATATTCGGCGACGGCGCGGGCGATGGAAAGTCCATCATAAGTACTGGTGCCCCGCCCGATTTCGTCGAGGATAAGGAGGGAGCGGGGGGTGGCGTTATTTAGGATATTGGCGGTCTCCACCATCTCCACCATGAAGGTGGACTGCCCGGCAGCGAGGTCATCCCGGGCACCGATACGCGTAAAAATACGGTCGACGATGCCGATTTTTGCCGATGCTGCCGGAACGAAACTGCCGATTTGCGCCAGCAGGACGATTAAAGCCACCTGTCTTAAGTAGGTAGACTTGCCGGACATGTTAGGTCCGGTGAGAACGATAAGCTGGGCGTCGTCGTTAGAGAGGAAAATATCGTTGGGGACGAAGTTGCCCGCATCGAGGCTTCTCTCAACTACAGGATGCCTGCCCTGCTTGATGTCAATTATATTTCCATCATCCAGCGAGGGGCAGACATAGCTAAAGCTCACGGCGACCTCCGCTAGAGACGTAAAGACGTCCAGATGCGCGAGGGCGCTGCCCAGAGCTAAAATCTTATCGCTTTCCGCGGCAATCTGGCGGCAGACCCTACGGTATAAATCCATTTCCATCTGCTCGATACGGTCGCGGGCATTGAGAATCATGGACTCGTACTCTTTAAGCTCCGGCGTGAAGAACCGCTCGCCGTTGACAAGGGTCTGCTTGCGGATAAAGTCTTCCGGCACCTGCTTCAGGTTGGCGTTGGAGACCTCGATATAGTAGCCAAAAACGTTATTAAAGCCCACCTTCAAGTTCTTGATGCCGGTGCGCTCGCGCTCTTTAAGCTCTAATCCGGCGAGGTATTTTTTGGCGTTGCCGGAAACTTCGCGCAGATTGTCCAGCTCCTCGGAAAAGCCGCGCTTGATAACCCCACCCTCCCCTAGACTAGATGTAGGCTCTTCAACGATGGCTTTTGAAATTAATTCAATGGGGGCGGGGAGGGACTTAAGCTCTTCTTTAAGCCAGTTAATGGCGTCTTTGCCTGCTCCGAGCGAAGTCGAGGGGTCATTCTGAGGGAGTCCCTCGGTTACTCTCGGGACGACCGAAGAATCCGTTTCTTGAGTGACGGATCCTTCGCTACGCTCAGGATGACATTCTAGAATTTCTTTAAGCTTCGGGATGACTTCCAGACTGCGGCGTAAAGTGACCAATTCACGCGGGATGGCTATTTCGCTCCGCACACGATTGATAAGGCGCTCCAAATCGGCGACATTTTTTAACATATCGACGATTTTACGTCGCTCCAGCGTCTTTCCCGTGAACCAAGTGATAGCGTCCTGCCTTTTGTTTAGCGCGGCGACGTCCAACAGGGGCTGACCCAGCCACTTTCTTAAGAGGCGGCCGCCCATGGGGGTTTTGGTAGCATCAATGATGGAGAGCAGAGAGCCTTCTATAGCCCCTGAGCGCGCGCCCTGGAAAATCTCAAGGTTACGCTGGGTCTGCTCATCCAGCGCCATAAAGCTATCCGTAGCGTAAGTGGCAAGACGGGTAAGCTGTCCCTTTACCGCCTTCTGCGTCTCCCCGATATAGTAGACGATAGCGCCCGCCGCTCGTATTGCTAAAGGCAGGTTGGCGCAGCCGTAGCCCTCCAGCGTCGCCACACCAAAATGGTCGAGCAGCGCCTGGCGGGCAACCTCCAAATCGAACCTGTAGCTATCGAGTCGGGTAATATTCCCATCCAAGCCCAGAACATCGATATCCGCTTTATCGGCGGCGATGACCTCGGAGGGGTTAAGGCGCTCCAGCTCGGTTTTCGCCCGCGCTAAAGGCAATTGAGTCACGGCGAACTCGCTGGTGGTGATGTCTACAAAGGCTAAACCGACCTCCCCTTCACCCACCACCACGCTCACGAGGTAGTTATTGGTCTTGCTGTTTAAAAGGTTCGGCTCAACGACGGTGCCGGGCGTGACCAGTCGCACCACATCCCGCTCCACAAGACCTTTAACCTCGCCGGGCTTGGTAAGCTGCTCGCAGATAGCCACCTTGTAGCCGCGATTGATGAGCTTCGCCAGATAGCTATCTAAAGCGTGGTAAGGTATGCCCGCCAGCGGAATCTTGTTGCCCTTGCCCATCTCCCGGGAGGTCAGCACAATCTCCAGCTCTTTAGAGGCGACGCGCGCGTCCTCGTCGAAGGTCTCGTAAAAATCCCCCAGGCGGAACAGCACGATGGCGTGCGGGTACTGCTTTTTAATGCGGAGGTACTGGCGGCGGATGGGGGTGACATCATCTTTCATTGTAAGGATATTTTACTTGAATAGAGGGAGAAAGGGAAGGGAGGGTGAACTGTTTCCGGATAAGTATCTGCTAAGTGAATAGCAGGAACTTAAATTGGATTTAAATACGTAATCGTGTATAATCGTGTTTAAAACGAGATGAAATACCAAAAGCCTATTGAGAATGGAAGAGAATTTAGGGAAGTAGTCAGCGAACTCATTAGTGGGGCAAATGAACTACTAGGTGAAGTAATACGTGACACCAAGCTGAGTGATAATAGAGCAAAAGCTCAAAAAACTCACTGGACAGAGCGTCATAGACTCCAGGTATTGCTTGAAGCTGCCGAAGAAACGCAGAAAAGCGCACCGAATACAATAGTAGCCCCGTGGTTTTTGGCAGAACTGGCCGCAACATTAGATGTTGTTCGCAAATGGAGGCAAAACCCGTGCTGGCCGGACATTGAGAAGTACCTTAAAGATAGAGAGGTTTTTAACCACACTATTGCAATGTTACATGTAGCTGAACACTTGAAAATGGGTGGTCACGACGTGCAAGTAGTCAAAGAGGGACTTGAACCTTCGCCTGATTTGATGCTGAAGGCTATAGGAGGGACCCAAGAAATGGTAGTCGTAGAATGCTACCAACCAGCAGCATTGCGTGGTAAACCTTTAAAATTGAACAGCAAAGATGCAGAAAACATAGTAGAGACCTCAATGGAAAAAGCCAAGCGACAAATAGGCAGTGATAAGCTTGGTATTATTGCAATATGTGGCTACAACCAATCAGCCCATAATTTGAAAATGCTGGGGCAGGTTGCTGAGAAGAGACTATATAAAACTGAACGAGTTAACTTTTGTGGCTTTTGGCTAATTATGTTAGGAGTCACATTTCACCAACTAGGTAACAAAATTTCTTTTCAAGCTTCAAGAAGTGCTGAGTTCATACAAAGTCCCGCCTATTTTGGTGAGGTTGATATAGTTGCTGAGGTGCCAACAAACAATCCAAATCTAATAAAAGGCAATCTCAGAGATATGACAACCGATGCACTCGTATCCGGAAATATGGAAAAAGAGCTAAGCGACGCAGAAACCGCATTACCAAATCTGATCGATATACCCCGCATAAAAGCAATTAAGCTAAATATTATTCAAAAGCCTGAAGGACTAACTAGGTCTGTTATACATGGAAAAGGCAGCAACCTTCCTCCACTATTCACGGGGCAAAGTAATATCAATTATCATTGTGGTCAATGCGGAGTAGTGTTGGTAGAGCACGCTTGGAAACAATCTCTCAATAATATCGTAATTCAATGCCCCAAGTGCCAATTATACAACGAGACGGCAATATTATCATTGCGTGACTATCCAACGGTATTACTTAGTCGTGGGGACTTCTATTTTTCAAATGCTGTCAAGCTTAAACCAGGTCGATGTCTTCGGGGAGAATAATACTAAGTACTTGAAGAGATTTTGTCCCCTTTTGTTCTCTTCTTTCTTTTTCCTCCCCTTCTGCTTGGGGTGGGGGGTAAAGGGGTGGGTAAAATCTCCCTTAATCCCTTCAGGGAGAACCTTTCAAGGTGAACCTTCAGGGTGAACCCTCTTTTGCAAAGAGGGACAAACGTTAAGCTTGAAATGATGATTGAAGAAGTAAATGACATCGTCCCCCTTTGAAAAAGGGGGACAAAAGGGGGATTTTGAGATACGGATTCTTCGGCAAGCTCAGAATGACCGGAGTAGGGGGGTAAAGGGGTAGTTAAATCAGGCAGTTCTTAAGAGGGGCGCTAGCCCCTCTTCCTATTCCTCCCCCTTCCTTTGGCAAAGGAAGGGGGCAGGGTGATGGATTTCGAGTACCTACAATATCCTTTTATTGACTCAATATGGTATGATTAACTGGTAGTAATATGAAAATTAGTATTATCGTACCAGCGCGGAACGAAGAGAAATACATCGCTGATTGTCTACGGTCGCTAAAGGACCAGACCTACCAGGGCGATTACGAAATCGTGGTCGTGGATAACTGCAGCACCGATAGAACGGCAGAAATCGCCCGCAGCCTCGGTGTTAAGGTTATCAAAGCCAATAAAGAAAAGAACGTTTTTTACGCCCGCCAGGTAGGCGCCGATGCCACCAAAGGAGATATCATCGTCCAGGCGGATGGCGATACGCTTTACCCCCGCCGCTGGCTGCAAAAAATCGCCGAAAAGCTTGAAGCCCATCCGGAAGCCGTCGCTCTTTCCGGTCGGTTTCTCTACCGCGAGAAGTTCACCTGGGCATTCGTCGAGCTTAATGCCCGCAACCTCATGAACAAGATATCGATGGCACTTTTCAGCAGGCCCTTCCTGGTCTGCGGCGCCACCTTCGCCTTCCGTCGTGAGGCATTTATCAGGGTGGGGGGCTATAGAAATATACCCTACTCCGCCGACCAACACGGCATCACCACCAAATTTCGCAAGCTGGGCAAGGTCCTATACGATAGCCAAATCTATGTGCTTACCTCCGCCCGCAGTGTCCGCCAGCCCTGCTTTATCCTGCTCATGGCCGTTATCAGCAACCTGGCGCGCCTGATGCTGGACTTCAGTTTAAATCTGATAACCCCCAAGCCTCACGCCGTCGGAATGAGCATGCGCCGGCGACTGGCGTTTGGATTTTCCGCGATGTTGGCGTTTTTCATTGCTTTTTCCGCCTATGGCTATTTCTCGCCGATATCGCCGGTCTTCGGCAAGGTCTACTATAAAGGCAACTCATCAGATCAAGTGGTCGCCCTCACCTTTGATGACGGACCGAACGGACAATATACCACTCAAATCCTGGATATTCTAAAAAAATATAATATCGATGCCACCTTTTTCTGTATCGGTGAGAACGTGAAACTTTACCCCGATATCGCCAAGGAAATTCTGGACGAAGGCAGTGTCATCGGCAACCATTCCAATACCCACGATGCCAACCATGCCTTGAGCACCTACGGTGAACGCGACTTGGAAACAGCCGAGCAAAATATCCACGATGTTACCGGTGTTTGGCCCCACCTCTATCGTCCCCCGCATGGCAAGAAGACCCCCTGGGAGCTCGACTGTGTTAAGGAAAATAAACTAATCGAGATTACCTGGAGCGTTGAGGTCGATGACCAGGTTGGACTGGATGGCGTCAACAATTTCGTCAATAAAGTAGTTAATAAAACTCGTGCGGGGAGCATCATCCTGCTGCACGATGGCTATGGAACCGAACACAATGATATACACGCCGATAAAAGCTTTACCGTCCAGGCGCTGCCCTTGATTATCGAGCAGCTTCTGGCTAAAGGTTATCACTTCGTTACCGTCCCGGTACTGCTGCATGTCCCGGCCTACAACGAGTCCGATTGATGGATTGGCTTCAAAGTTTTTTACAAAGTATCGTTGATTTTACCGCCACTCTAGACCCCCGGATGGCTCTTCTGCTGCTGGTCATTTGCACCATCGGCGAAGCGGGTCTGACCATTCCCCTGCTGCTGGAGTTCCTCTGGCTGAACGTGGGCATCAACCTCGGTAATGGGCAACTATCCTTTTGGCACATGCTGGGACTCTGGTGCTCCGCCCAGGTCGGCCGGCAGATTGGCGCGATAGTGCTCTACCGCGTCGGACGTTTCGGTATGCCGGCGCTGACGGCGTTCTATCACAAGATACACCTGGACCGGCTTTTCGATAGACTGATGTCCAAGGCCGGCGCAGTGAAAAACATCAACCTCACTTCGCCTTTTTCCATCGCCTTCGCCAGGCTGGTGGGCATGAGGATTCCCATGACGCTGGTGCTGGCGGCGAAGAAGAAGCCGTGGATGCTGGCGGCAGGCGTGACTATTGCCAGCGTAATTTTCGACGGTTTGTTCATCTTTATTGGCTCGGTTTTCGGGATGACTATCGAGGATATCAAACATTTCAATCCTCTTTATACCGTGGGGATTACCTTAAGTATTCTGGCGGTTATCTATCTGGTAAATTTTATCGTGAGATTTATCATCAAGCGTCGGCAGGCACATCAACCAGCTAACGATGAAGGATAACATCTAGGTCGTAAAATCTTCCGGCACGAGCGAATGCATGACGGCATCATACGCCTTGCCACTTATAGCCAGGCGGTTCCTTAATACGCCCTCGCGCTTGGCGCCCGCCTTAGCCGCCGCCCGCAGACTGCGCTCATTACCAACCGCAACCACAATCTCGATGCGGTTAAGCTTCAGCACATCGAAACCCCACTTAGCCAGCAGCCTCGTGGCGGCAGGAGCCATACCCTGCCCCATCCTACTGGTCCTCACCCAATAGCCGAGGTTGGCATGCCGGTGCATTTTTACGATTTCACTCAGTCCGCAACCGCCGATTAGCGTGCCGTCTTTAGCGTCGAATATGGCAAAATCGTAGATGGTACCCTTTTTCCAGTTAGCTGGTGCCTTTTTTATCCAGTCCTTACTCTCTTTGATGGCATAGTTTTCATGGGCGAAGGGCAACCAGGGCCCCATTTCCTTAATAGATTCACGCACCGCCTGAAATAGACTATTCACATCGTTCATGCGGTAGGGTCGCAGGAGGATTTTGCCGTCGGTCAACTCAACTTTATTGCGGTCTGGTTTAATATCGTTCATATGCCACATATTATATTTAGCGGCTCAAGGTGTCAACATCAATTAAGATTCCCGATTAGGCCGGGAATGACAATGACTTAGGAGCAAAATCCCTCTCCTGTCTCCCTTTTTGCAAAGGGAGAAGCTATAAACCTAAACTTGAATTGCCCCCTGCTTTAATGCTAAAGTTTAGTTAATGCGGCAAAATCCACCAACAAACTTAAAATCAGTGGGTAGCTATCTCCGCTTATGGCGGGGGTGGCTTTTTTCATGCCTATGACTGATAAGATAAACCTGACCATCGACGGAACCCAAGTTGAAGTTGAAAATGGCGTCACGGTGCTCCAGGCGGTGCAAAGCGCCGGAATCTATATCCCCACCCTCTGCTACCACCCCGATTTGCAGCCCTACGGCGGCTGCCGCCTCTGCATTGTAGAGATAGAAAACATGCGCGGCCTGCCCACCGCCTGCACCACGCCCGCGACTAATGGCATGAAGGTAACTACCAAGTCGCCACAGCTGCAGGAGCTTCGGAAAGCATTCCTAGAGCTTATACTGACCGAGCACCCTAACGCCTGCCTCACCTGCCACCGCCGGGAGCGCTGTAAACCTAACGATATCTGTTTACGCGAGGTCGCGGTTAGCGAGCGGTGTGTGAGCTGTCCCAACAACCACCAGTGTGAACTCCAGGATTTGGTGGACTATATCGGCATCGGGGATGAGCTGACGCTGCCGTATCGCTATAAGAATTTGCCCGTTGATTTCGCGCGGGAGCCGCTCATCCAGCGCGACTATAATTTATGTATCCTCTGCGGACGCTGTGTGCAGATATGCCAGGATGTAAGGGGCATCGGCGCTATTGGCTTCGCCAAGCATGGCTATGATACTGTGGTCGGTACGCCTTACGACCGGCCTCTACAGGACTCCAACTGCCGTTTTTGCGGCGCTTGCGTCGAGGTCTGCCCCACCGGCGCGCTGATGGATAGCGAGGCTGCCTTCAAGCCGGATAAGGACTGGCAAGAGGTGGCAGTGCCCTGCCAGCACGCCTGCCCGGCCGGCATCAATGTTCCACTCTATGTCTACCTCGCAGGACAGGGCAAATACCAGGAATCGTTAGCGATTGTACGTGAAAAAGTGCCTTTCCCAGGGGTATTAGGACGCGTCTGCATTCACCCCTGCGAGGAAGCTTGCCGCCGCAGCGCGCTAAACTTCCCCATTTCCATCAAGTTTTTAAAACGCTTCGTGGCTGACCGCGACGAAGGCCTCTGGAAACGCCATGCCACCAAGCTACCCCCCACCGGCAAGAAGGTCGCCATCGTGGGGTCGGGACCGGCGGGGCTTACAGCCGGTTACTATTTAGCCAAAGCCGGCCATACCGTGACAATCTTCGAACAACTGCCTAAAGCCGGCGGTATGATGCGCGTGGGCATTCCCGATTACCGCCTCCCGCCCCAGGTGCTCGACGGCGAAATTGACATTATTAAAAAAGCCGGTGTAGATATAAAATTGAACACTAAAGTGGAAACCATCGATAGCCTATTCGATAAAGGTTACCACGCTGTATTTGTAGCCACAGGGGCACATCGAGGCCAAACACTCGGCGTTGCAGGCGAAAACCTGCCCGGCGTCTATGACGGCGCTTCATTTTTAAGAAACATCAACCTGGGCAAAAAGGTCGATGTGGGGAAAAAGGTGGCGGTTATCGGCGGCGGTAATACAGCCATTGATAGCGCCCGCGTGGCTCTGCGGCTTGGCGCCAAAGAGGTTCATATCATCTACCGGCGTACGCGCGCAGAAATGCCTGCCAGCCCTGAAGAAGTGGAGGCGACGCTGGAGGAGAAGATACAGATTGACTTCCTCACCGGGCATGTGAAAGTGAGCCAGAAAAACGGAAAACTGATATTAACCTGCAACCGCATGGAGCTCGGCGAACCTGACGCCAGCGGACGCCGACGGCCGGTGCCGATAAAGGGTAGCGAATACGATGTTGAATACGACGTTATTATCGGGGCTATCGGGCAGGTGCCGGAAATACCTGCCGGTTTCAATATCAAGACCGCACGTAACAGCACTATCCAGGCTGATAGTAAAACCTTGGTGACCAGCCGCAAAGGGGTCTGGGCGGGTGGCGATGCCGTCACCGGTCCTGCCTCCGTTATCGGAGCGATTGCGGCGGGGCGAACGGCGGCAAGCTCCATCGATAAGTACCTGGGTGGCAGCGGCAATATCGAAGAAGTACTAACCAAAGAAAGAAAGATAGGTCTCTGCGCCGGTATTACCGCGGAGGACTTCCCCAAGCAGGCACGCGTTACAATGCCCCACCTACCCGCTAAAAAGGTGGTCAACAACTTCACCGAGGTGGAAACCGGACTAAACGAGGGCGGAGCTATCGCCGAAGGGAACCGCTGCTTCCAGTGCGGTTTCCGCAGTCAGATAACCCCGGCGCCGCGACCGCCGGAAAAAGCCAGAAAAACGGACGTCCCCGTTTAGTTTTCCTCCCACAATTAAAGTCCATTTTATTTCTAAAGCAATATCCTGCATTTGAAACGGAATAGAAAACAATATGACCAGCTATACGGACGCCAGAGTAAATAAAAACATCATCCTCGTTATTTCTACGACGACGGCTTTTATCCTGCCATTCTTATTAGCCGGTGTGAATGTCGCCCTACCGACCATGGCACGAGACCTCAACATGGAGGCGGTGGTGATGAGCTGGGTCAGCACTTCCTATTTCCTGGCAATAGCCGTCGTCCAGGTGCCGTTCGGACGTCTTTCCGATATCCTGGGGCGGCGCAGGCTGTTCATCCTGGGACTGATAGTGTCTACAGCAGCTTCTTTTTTAGGGGGCTACGCTAACTCTGTACCGCTGCTGATTATCAGCCGAGTACTACAGGGACTTGGCTCGGGTATAACTTTTAATAACAGTGTGGCGATTCTCACTTCGGTCTTTCCATCACAGGAAAGAGCCAAAGCCCTCGGCATCAGCCAGGCGGGTACATACTTAGGCTTATCACTGGGGCCGCTTATCGGCGGGGTGATGACCGAGTACCTCGGCTGGCAGAGCATTTTCTTCTTGAGCGGAGGATTAGGCATTATCCTGGTATTGCTTGTTTTCTGGGGACTGAAAGCCGAGTGGATTGAAGCCAGGGGAGAGAAGTTCGATCTCGTTGGCTCTATTGCTTACGGCATCTCGATTGCTTTATTCATGTATGGCTTTTCTAATCTACCAACGACCATCGATATCATAATTTTTGCGGCTGGAGTGCTGGGGCTGGTCTTTTTCTTCTGGTGGGAGCTTAGAGCGCCGAGCCCGATTTTAAACCTGACTCTTTTCCGCAAGAACCAGGCTTTTATGTTTTCCAACCTGGCGGCGCTGATTACTTATATTTCGACATACGCGATTACTTTCCTATTGAGTTTATATCTACAATACATTAAAGGCTATACCGCCGAGACCGCCGGGCTGGTGCTGATTGCATCATCGGTATTGATGACCATCTTTACACTATCTACCGGTTTCATCTCACCGAAAATGGCGCCGCGGCTGGTGGCGACGGCAGGCATGGCACTGAACTGCGCCGCGCTGGTAATGCTTATTTTCCTGGGCGATACCACGCCTATCTGGTATATCGTTATCGCCCTGGGCGTTTATGGCACGGGCATTGGACTGTTCGTCTCGCCGAACACCAACGTCATCATGAGCTCGGTGGCAAACAAGGTACTGGGGGTAGCTTCCGGTATATTAGGAACGATGCGCACCGCCGGCATGATGTTAAGCATGGGTATCACGATGATACTATTCTCCCTGTACATCGGCGACGCGGAAATAACCTCGGTCAACTACCCGCAGTTTCTGACTAGCGTGAGGGTAGGGTTTATCGTGTTTTCAGCTCTCGGTTTCGGCGGGGTCATTGCCCAAATGATAGCGCGGCGTACCGACCAAAAGCGGGTCTTACCGTAACAACCTACTCCGTCCCCTTACCAGGCAACGTAAAAAATACTTAGTCCACCGCTCGTTTATACCCGAATCCATGCTACAATAGCACAGACACTATAGCTAACAGGAGTATATAGTGCAAGGTCTGGGCATCGGGCTTGACCTGCTTATCGTGCTGGTAACGGCTGTCGCCGGCGGCATGCTGGCACGCTGGCTACGGCTGCCAGTTATCCTGGGCTATTTAGCTGGCGGCATCGTCGTTGGTCCCTTCGGACTGGGGCTGGTACACGATTCCGATACAATTAACTCGCTGGCGAATGTCGGCGTAGTGCTGCTCCTCTTCGCTATCGGTCTAGAATTCTCGCTCAAAGAGCTGCTCAAGCTGAGGAAGGTCTCCATCCTAGGTGGTATTGCCCAAATAGTACTCACGGCGATTGTAGGTTTCGGTCTGGGTAGGATGGTGGGGCTAGGAATAACCGGTTCGATATTCTTCGGATTCATTATCTCTTTGAGCAGCACCATGGTAGTCTTGAAGCTCCTGACGGACAGGGGCGAAATCGATACGACACACGGGCGGGTGATGTTGGGCATCTTACTGGTGCAGGATTTGAGCGTCGTGCCGATGATGGTGGCGATGCCGGCCGTGACGGGGGAGCTGGGAGGACTATGGGCTGCCTTGGGTATAACCTTCGGCAAGGCGGTAGGGTTCATCGTCGTGATGCTGGCGCTGGGCTACTGGTTCATGCCGTGGGTGCTGAAACGGGTGGCGGGGCAACGTACACGTGAGCTTTTTCTACTGACCGTTATCGTGCTATGTCTGGCAGCGGCTTTCGGCACCTATTACGTGGGGCTTTCGGCGGCTTTCGGGGCTTTTACGGCGGGGCTGCTTATAAGCGAGTCCAGTTATGCGCGGCAGGCTTTTGCCGATATCCTTCCCCTGCGTGATACGTTCGCCGCTTTGTTTTTCGTGTCTCTGGGACTTATCGCCGACCGCCAGTATATTTTCAGTCACGTGAGTGAAATCGCTATCGTGGTGGTAGTAGTCATACTGGTCAAGTTCGTTATCAGCTCGTCAATAACGCGGTTTTTCAGCTACGGCCACAAGGCGGTGCTGATGGTGGGGACGGGACTGATAAGCATTGGGGAGTTCAGCTTTATCCTGGCGCTGATGGGCAAAGACGCCGGTATCTTTTCCATCGATTTTTATTACCTAATTATTGCCGCGGCGATTATCACAATTTTTATCACGCCCTTTGTGTTCAGTCTCAACTCTTTCCTCTACCGCTGGATGAGCCAGAAACAGTGGTTCTCGCAGCGGCTGACCCGCACCGACCCGGAACTACACACGCAGGCGCTGGAGCTATCACACCATGCCGTAATTTGCGGCTATGGGCAGGTAGGCCGGCGCATCGCCGAAGTGCTGGAAAAACAACATCTCTCTTACCTGGTCATCGAGCTGGACCCTAATGCTATTGCCGAGCTGCGGGCGCAAGGGGTACCATGTATTTACGGGGATGCGAGCAATCCGGAAATCCTGAAACATGCGGGACTGAATAAAGCTCGA
Organism: Dehalococcoidales bacterium; assembly: GCA_050014095.1. GTDB lineage: Bacteria > Chloroflexota > Dehalococcoidia > Dehalococcoidales > RBG-16-60-22 > RBG-13-51-18. The sequence goes on from JBEKDZ010000002.1 coordinate 353,701, forward strand.
GTTTTACTTTGCACGATACCTGATTACGTAGCAGCAGAGCTAACCGTCCGCAACGCTTTAAAGATAAACTCCAGGCTGGATATCGTGGCGCGCGTACATCGCGACATCGATGGCGAAATGCTTAAGGATGCCGGCGTAACAGAGCTGGTTTTGCCCTTCTTCGAGGGGAGCCTTGAGATGATACGGCATACCCTGCACCGCTTCGGCATGAGCAGTACAGAGATACAGTATATATTAAACAAACTGCGCGAGGACCAGACGGAGAAGAAGAGAGGGGAGGAATAGATTTAAGTTTTTCCCTGTTGTATACTTGGTGTTGAGGAGACTATATCATGGAACAGACTTTTGAAGCTAACATAGAAAAGTGCGATAAGTGGTATATAGGCTGGGTGGAGGCAGTCCCTGGGGCTTTCAGTCAGGGGAGGACGATTAGAGAAGTGTAGGAAAATCTTAAAGAAGCGGTGCAGCTGATACTGGAAAGCCAGCGGGAAAAAACTTAGAAATATTTCCCTTATGTGTCATTCCCGCGCAGGCGGGAATCCAGAACTCATTTCCCCTCCTTTTCCCCCCCCCTCCCCCCCCACCCCCAAAAAAATCTCCCTTAATCCCTCTTTACGAAAGAGGGACAAACATATTGGTTAAGAACACTGGTTAAAGAGATAAATAACATCGTCTCCCTTTCATAAAGGGAGAGCGAAAGGGATTTTATTAACCCCTCCTTTACCCCCCATCCTGACTATAACAACCATCGGAGGTGATAATGAAGATAGGTTTTATCGGTATTGGTCAAATGGGAAAGCATATGTCCCGGCGGATATTGGAAGCCGGCTATGATTTAACCATTTATGATTTGAAGAAAGAAGCCGCCGCTCCATTATTAGAAAAAGGCGCCAGATGGGGCAATTCACCTAAAGAAGTTGCCCAATCATGCCAGGTGGTTTTTTCCAGCCTCCCCACTCCAAAGATTGTTGAAGAAGTAATTTATGGCGAAAACGGCCTTCGCCAGGGGTGGAAAAAGGAGGATATTTACGTTGATATGAGCACCAATTCTCCTTCTTTGATAAGGAAAATAGCAAAAGATGCTGGGCTTAAGGGAGTTGCCGTTTTAGATGCCCCGGTAAGCGGCGGAACGAAAGGGGCGGAGGCCGGCACTCTAACTATCATGGTCGGGGGCGACCCGGCTACCTTAAAAAAGATTCATCAGATTTTACTGACGATGGGGCAAAAGATATTCCATGTCGGTGACGTTGGCTGCGGCAATGTAGCTAAACTCGTGAATAACATGATTTCGCTAGCCTGTAATTCAATTTCGGCGGAGGGCTTCGTCCTCGGGGTTAAAGCTGGCATTGACCCGCAGACGTTATTAGAAATAATATCGACCAGCACCGGCGATAACTGGTGTGCGCGCCAGTACGCGCGCACGACCTTTAAAGGAAATTTCGAGCCGGGTTTCAGAATCGGGCTGGCTTATAAGGACATCGGCCTGGCGCTCGACCTGGGCAAGGAATATAACGTGTCCCTGCCCGTCGGTATCGCCGTTAAAAAAGACCTGGAGGATACGATGGCGGCGGGCTTAACGGATAAGGGCGTGGATGCCGTGATATTGCCGCTGGAAAAGGCAACCGGCGTTAAGGTGCGTACGCCAAAGTAGTAAAAGGAGGCAACATGATAGTTGTTAACAGCAATGATGTTAAAGCAGTACAAACGCAGGATGAAATCGTGGGCAAGGGACCTGTTCACAGGAAGGAATTAGTCAGCGCCAAGGATACGGGGGGATTCAGCGTGCTGCTGGTGTCCTTCGGGCCGGGGGCCAAGCTTAATTTCCACATCCACACCTACGAGCAGATTCTTTACGTGACGGAAGGCAAGGGCATTATCGCCACGAAAAAAGAGGAAAAGACCGTAACGCCAGGGGCGGTGGTTTACATTGCCCCGGGTGAGGTTCACTGGCACGGGGCGACCAAAGACTCCTCATTTTCCCACATCGCTATTCAGAAGCCGGGGATAAAGCTAGCGCAGTAATTTGTACTCAAAATCCCCCTTAGTCCCCCTTTGCAAAGGGGGAAACGTATTTTGGGATAATTCTTTCGTCTCCCTTTGTAAAAGGGAGATAGAGAAGGATTTTATTACCCCACTCCTGTACCCCCTGCTTGACAATAGTCTTAAGACTGAATATTATTGACACTACTGGCAATGTATGTATTATATTTATTTCATTCATCTCTTAAATAGATTTTATGTTTTTACATAAAAAGGGAGATAATATGCAAAACACACCTACTCCAAATACGCCCCAAGATATCACACCCACAGCTACTCCACCTACACCAACAGAAAAAAGAAGACATGGTTGCCTGACAACATGGTTAATTCTAATCGTTCTAGGCAATATAGCAATTACAGTTGTATCCATAGAAGCAGTCACTGCCCATCCTGAAGACTACTACGCCTGGGTTATGCCCGTACAAATAATATTTTTGATTTGGGGACTTGTCTGCGTTATGGCCCTCATTATGTGGAAAAAATGGGGATTTTATGGGTTCCTCGTAGGTGCCTTTACCACAATGATTTTATATTTGGTTACAGGAAATTACGTATACGCGTTCACGCCCTTTATTTCCGTGCTTTGTCTTTATGGCGTATTACATATAGGTTCGGATAATAAAGGCTGGCCGCAATTGGACTAATATTCGTTATGGATTCCGTATCAAGTACGGAATGACAGTGGGACGTAAAAACAAAAAGAGGCGCTTTTTACACGCCTCTTTCTTAATTACTGTAAACTATAAACTGTCAACTGTAAACTTTATCTAATACCAATCCTGAAACAGGTCAAGCCCTCGGCCATTAGTACGGCTAAGCTTAATACATTACTGCACTTACACCTGCCGCCTATCAAACAAGTAGTCTACTTGTGGCCTTACCCCCTCCCCTTACGGCGAGGGATGGGAGATCTCATCTTGGGGTGGGCTTCGCACTTAGATGCTTTCAGCGCTTATCCCATATTGACGTAGCTACCCAGCGATGCCCCTGGCGGGACAACTGGCACACCAGCGGTCAATCCCTCTTGGTCCTCTCGTACTAAAGAGAGCTCCCCTCAAATCTCCGAACGCCCACGGAGGATAGAGACCGACCTGTCTCACGACGGTCTGAACCCAGCTCGCGTACCGCTTTAACCGGCGAACAGCCGGACCCTTGGGACCTGCTCCAGCCCCAGGATGCGATGAGCCGACATCGAGGTGCCAAACCTTGCCGTCGATGTGAACTCTTGGGCAAGATAAGCCTGTTATCCCCGGGGTAGCTTTTATCCGTTAAGCCACGG
>JBEKDZ010000003.1:0-362537 GCA_050014095.1 Dehalococcoidales bacterium
CTGAGGTCCGAAGGCGTGGGGAGCAAACAGGATTAGATACCCTGGTAGTCCACGCAGTAAACGATGGATACTAGGTATGGGGAGTATCGACCCTCTCCGTGCCGAAGCTAACGCTTTAAGTATCCCGCCTGGGGAGTACGGTCGCAAGACTAAAACTCAAAGGAATTGACGGGGGCCCGCACAAGCAGCGGAGCGTGTGGTTTAATTCGATGCAACACGAAGAACCTTACCAGGGCTTGACATGTTGGAAGTAGTGAACCGAAAGGGGAACGACCTGTTAAGTCAGGAACCATCACAGGTGATGCATGGCTGTCGTCAGCTCGTGCCGTGAGGTGTCGGGTTAAGTCCCATAACGAGCGCAACCCTTGTTGCCAGTTAATTTCTCTGGCGAGACTGCCCCGCAAAACGGGGAGGAAGGCGGGGATGACGTCAAGTCAGTATGTCCCTTATGTCCTGGGCCACACACACGCTACAATGGATAGTACAGCAGGTTGCAATGGAGTGATCCGGAGCTAATCCTCAAAACTATCCCCAGTTCGGATTGCAGGCTGAAATTCGCCTGCATGAAGTCGGAGTTGCTAGTAACCGCGTATCAGCTTGGCGCGGTGAATACGTTCTCGGGCCTTGTACACACCGCCCGTCACGTCATGAAAGTCGGCAACACCTGAAGCCGATGTGCTAACCCTTCGGGGAGGCAGTTGTCTAGGGTGGGGTCGGTAATTGGGACGAAGTCGTAACAAGGTAGCCGTAGCGGAAGCTGCGGCTGGATCACCTCCTTTCTAGGGAGATGAATGGTGTGTTTACCTATTCTCCTAGGTCGGTCGTTCCGATAATATCGGGACGCCTCTTTCCCTCCGCTATCCAGTGGTTAAGACGAAACCCCGGTCTTATAAGCCGGGGTTTTTTATTTGAGGGGGGTGGCGTATCACTTGACAAAAATATTGTTCCTGAGTATATTAGATTTAATCTAAGTATTCTAAAAAAACTTAGGAGGTACAAATGGCTTATTTTGATGAACCCAATAAAACCAAACCTATAAGTAAAACCGAATGGGAAGTTATTAAGGCTAGTCATGGTAATAAATGCGTTATATGTGGTAAAACCGAGAAACTAGTTGGTATTCTCCAACGAACTCACATTAAAGCAAAATCAAAAGGTGGTTCGCAGGTACTTCCAATGTGCGCGACACATCACACAATGTATGATAAAACTCTCTTATCAGATGTACAATTGAAAAAGATTGGGCTTACTAAAAAATCCTTAGCGAGACTAATACCAGCTAAGAAGAAAAAGAAAGATACGTATTTAGACGGTAGTAAAATTATATAATATCTTTGTAAATTTATATCTTCACCACCTTTATCCCCCTTTCGATTTAAATTCCCTAAATCCCTCTTTTTCAAAGTGGGACACGGGGATGGGAGATAATAGATAATGCCATTTTGGAAAAAGAAAAGTAAAGAGCAAAATCTAAAAGATGCATTTGAGACTGCATACCTAATGTTAAAACAGGATCAGGAGATAGCAGAGAGGGAGAATATCTATATTGATGGTTTTTATGAAAAGCGTTCAATAATTTATATAGTAAGTCGTTATTGTAATTTGTCCAAGGAAGAAGCAGAGGAAATATATTTCGAGGCAGTGAGGCAAATGGATAAAGAGTGGAGAGAAAAATATCCGTAATTATTTTAGGTTTAATACAACGAAGATGCATTTAAAGTGGAGAGTCTTTAAGAGGGGCTAAAACCCCTCTTTTTATGTTAACCCTCTTCTCTTATAATAAGAGGGGGCGAGGGGATAAGACAATAGATGGATTCCCGCCTTTGCGGGAATGATAGGGCAAAATCTCCCTCCTATCCCTCTTTATGAAAGAGGGACGCTAATATCCTCAATGGGGAGTAGCCTGCGTAGAGGGGCGCCAGCCCCTCTCAACAAAACCTCCCCCTCTCCAAACAAATAAATTATTGGCTCAAGTAATTAAACCGTTTGGAGAGGGGGCAAGGGGGTAAGGCAATAAGTGGATTCCAGCCTACGCTGGAATGACGTACTTAAAGAAGGCTTGATTTTTCCCTATTCTTCATCGTACAGTAAGAATTATTTATTATTCATTAGCTCAGCACTAAAGGTGGTGAATGCAATGATAGAAAAAATCATCGTCGAGATTAACATACCAGTTGAAAAAGTCTTCCTGTTCATGTGCGCCTACGACAAACACTACACCGAGGTTTCCCAAGACCATATCGAGCGCGTAGTCAATATCAAAGATCCTGATTTGGAGCACCCGGATGTGAGCTTTTACTTCCGGCAGATATCACCCATTAGCGGCAAGGAACAGAAAGTACGGGGCAGGGTCACCCGGGTAGAGATTAATAGGTACATCGGCACACGGTTCTTGTTCCCAATTTCGCTTGTCCTTGCCAAAGTCGATAATATATTTGAACCGAAGGATGGCGGTTGTCTGTTAACCACGAATTTGCATTTTACTTTCCTAGCACATTTTATGAAGAAGAGCGTACGGAAAGTAGTTGAGCATATCACCGGTGAGCTTGAGGAAACTAAAAAGAGACTGGAGAATCAAGCGAACGCTTGATTTTTCCCTATTCTTCATCGTACAATTATAGACGTTTCCGGGCCATTAGCTCAGCTGGTTAGAGCACAGTCCTGATAAGACTGGGGTCTGTGGTTCGAGTCCACAATGGCCCACCATCGTGTACAATAGACAGAACTTTTGAGTTGGTTTTTAGCCTTAATATTTAATCCTATACAAACCAGTGATTTGTTTTTATCCGCTTGATAACTTTAGCGCCGTCCATCTTTGGTATCTTGGCTGCCACGAGGACAATACCGGGCATTAGTTCAATCGACAGACGGACGACATCTGCCTTAGCCACTTTTTTCTACTTCAGCGCCTTCCTGCCCGAGGCTGGATTATCAAAGTGGAAGGGACAGATAAAACCCGATGGCCATTGTGTTTCCTCTGGCGCGCCATCCGGCTTTAGTTGGGGATTACGCTTATAAGGACGGTCTATTCTTTCATCAGTCAGCCTTTCAACCGGCACAAAACTCATGCGCCAGGGCGCGTGGAAAGTCATGCACCAGTGGACTTTCTTCATTCTCCACCGGCTGTTCTGTTTAATGTAATCAACCTCATACACGCCGTTCATCCAGCCGGGATTGATTTTGTTACCCGGGGCAGGGAAAGCATTAGCCCCAAAGCCGTACCATCTTCCTTTAGCCGTTTTGCCATCTTCAGATACATGTACGATACCAGATAATTGCATTACCTGGTGCATAAATTCCGGGTTGGGCGATTTCCTTACCTCAACACCTTTTTGTCCGTGATGGAAAAAATCCCGTATATTTTCCTTCCCGATATAATGACCGGCGGCTACCAACAGCTCGGTATCCGGCCCATCGGCAAAGCAATCGATGATATCCTCGGCCATCCAGTGCTCCAGGTAGAAGCCGTATGCCCTTTGCAGCTTTTTTATCTCCTCTGTGTCTTCTAATATTTGAAGCTTTTTCTCCAAATACTCGACTTTGGCGGTCAACTCTTCAATATTCATCATACGCTCCTTCCCGTTAAAAACGTTTCCTTAAGGCGTTACCCCTCCCGATACCACCAATACCTGCCCCACGATATCGCTGGCGGCATCGGAGGCCAGGAAGGTCACCGCGTTGGCGATATCCTGCGGCGTAGTAAGACGCTTTATCGGCAGGGTTTTAGGAAAGTTTTCAATCATTCCGGGTGGAGCGTTCCTAGCGAAGCCGGTATTGGCTACTCCAGGAGAAACGCAGTTAATGTTAATGCCTTCCGGCGCGGCTTCTTTGGCTACGCCCATACTGAATGCGATAATGCCCGCCTTAGCGGCAGCGTAGCCGGCGGTGAACATGCCGCCATGGATCCCCGCCCCGGAGGTGATATTCACAATCTTACCGCTCTTTTGTTTTATCATTATCGGCAGGACGGTCCTCGTGCCATTACGCGTGCTTTTGAGGTTTACATCGATATCGAATTCCCAGTCCTTGTCGGTCATTTGGAGGAAGGGTTTAGGCGGGGTACAGCCGCCAGCATTGTTCACCAATATGTCTATACGGCCGAACTTCTCCAATATCTTATTTACCATTGAGTCCCATTCCGTAATACTGGTGACATCGCCTTTAATTGCCATGGACCGCCGACCCAGCTTCTCGACCCCAGCGGCGGTTTTTTGCGCGCCCTCGATATCAATGTCGTTGATGATGACATCACACCCTTCCTTAGCCAACTGTAAAGCTATCGCTTTACCGAAGCCTATCTGGCTGCCTGCACCGGTAACCAGCGCTATTTTACCCTTTAATCCCAGCTCCATTTGATACCTCCTTGTATAGTACTGCTTATCATCTTCAATTCTATCAACCAAAGCATAATAGAAGGACGGCGTTTCTGCTATTCGCTTATGGCGCCGCCCGACTGGGCATGCCGCCGCCGACGCGGATGCTATCGCCGGTGATATAGGACGATTCATCAGAAGCCAAAAAAAGAGCCGCAGATGCAATGTCTTCTACCGTGCCTTCTCTCCCCAGCGGTATGCCTTCCGCCATCTTGCCCATGAAGGCATCCAGGTCTTTTATCGTGGACGGGGCGAAATCACGCGTCATGTCCGTGCGAATCATACCGGGGAGAATGGCATTGCAGGTAACATGATATTTAGCCATTTCCAGCGCAAAGCAGTCGGATAGGTGCTTGGCAGCGGCTTTAGCGGCGGCATAATGGATGGAGAACGGGGCAGGGGATATACCGGCTAGCGAGGCGATATTGATGATTTTGCCGTATTTATTAGCTTTCATATGGGGGGCGATAGCCTGGAGGCAAAGGAATATACCCTTCATATTCACAGCAACGACCTTGTCATACTCTTCTTCAGTAATATCATTAATCAAAATCGGTGGTCTGCCAATACCGGCACAATTTATCATGATATCTATTTTCTTAAACTTAGCAATAGCTTTGGCTACCGTGTCTTTCACCTGGGCGCTGCTGGTGACATCACAGCGGATATAAACAGCATCCTTGCCAGCCTTTTTGATATCCGCGACTGTCTTCTCGCCGTCTTTGTCCAAAATGTCCACGATGACCGAGGAACATCCTTCCTTGGCGAAGCGTAGTGCTATAGCCCGGCCCATGCCGCGGGCACCGCCGGTGATGATGGCCACCCTGTCTTTTAACAACATCAATCTTTCCTCCTGTTTTTCTATTGATATTTTTATTCATCCTTAGCTGTGATATAAGTTGAAGACTCCGATGCGCCGTTGGGGTCGAATGTCTTTTTAATTTTCCTCAACCACAAATGATAGTTGCAGGCATGCGGCCCATACATATCATGGAGGGCATCACTCCAGATATGCTGCGGCACGCCAAAATGCTCCTTAATAGAAATCTCATTGGAGGCGGCGTTGATCGCTCTCTGGAGTTTGCCGGGGTCTTTGACCCTTAAAGAGACACGGGCCAGAATTTCACCGTGGCCAGTATGCCCGTGCTCGATGGACTGGATGAACGGGGAAGCACCATCATCGTAAAGTGAACCATCTGCGATAAGCCTTGCTTTCACTTTAGAGCAGCTCCTAATAAAATAGCTCATAAGCGGGAAGGAATCGCCGCCGCCGACCATGCCTGCCTGCGGCGCCAGGACACGCCCCGTCTCTTTAATTGAGCCTGTCTCTCTGAAATACCGCCAGATATAACCGCCCTGGTTTTCCGGGTCCTCAACTTCTTTTAGAGGTTGGCCTCCGGTCTCATCAATAATGGCCTGTAATACTTTTTTCTTGTATTCGAAATCGCCCGTGGAATTGGCAGCGATAAGAACCATGAAACCAGGTCCCTGTACCGAATCCGAGAATTTTTTGTAGATTTCTCTTTCTTCTTCTACATTCTTGGTAGCCAGGTTGGAAGCCATCATGGCGGCGTTAAAGCACATGAGTTCAGTTGCAATTTCCGCTTCGCCTATCTTGAGTACGGCATCAATCATCGCATCCAGCATTTTGAATGAGAAATACCGTACCAGAAAGCCTGGCGGGATATAGGCCGGCTTGTACTTCGGCGATATGCCTTCCATGGGGAAAGTGGCGGGGCCTGGCCAGTCGTATAGTTTTTGAGCTGCTTTGGTGTAAACGCCAAGTCCGCCCAGTGGCATGGTGTTGCCCCTGATGATGCCGCGTAGTGAAGGCCCGGGACCGTCGCCGCAGAACCACTCATCGTTCGTCCCCAGTGAGCCGAACCTGACGATTTCTCCATCCCCCGTGACCCACTCCAAGGCAAGTTGGTTCCTCTCGCCGTAGCTTCCGGTCTGACTTAAGTGCCCTAGGTTGACATGGGCAGCCAGCGGCAGGGCGGAGCAATTGCTGCCGGCACCGGTCAAATTACAGTTAAGGCCCCTTTTCATACACTCAGCCTGCAACTGGGCGCCGATAACGTAAGGCTCGACGACAGCGTACATGCTTTTCTCGTTGATTTCCAGTATGCGGTTCATCCGCCGCAGGTCTATCTTGATGCAATTCGGCCGGGCAGCGTCACTGTAAAGCCAACCGGTACTTGATGCCTTGTATTGTACTTCATGCTTATTACATAGCTTGACGATTGCCTGAACCTGTTTCGTGCTGTCAGGGAGCGTTATAGCTTCAAATCTCGGCGTTACAGCTATGCCGTGTCTAACAGGGTTAGCATAGGTCTCGGTAATGACCGGGGCATCGGAAACATATTGCGGACCGAGGATATCTTCCAGCGCTCTATAAAAATCTCTCTTTAAAGCCATGATTCATGACCTCCTCTTAAATTGCCTTTTCCAATAACTCGATAACATCGTAAACCTTGAGGTGGCTCTCTTTTTGAGAGATACCTTGATTAAAATTCTTAACACACCAAGGGCACGCTGTAACAATAGCGGCAGCTCCGGTTGTTTCAGCCTCTTTGATTCTTTCCTGTACCGTCCACATGGAAAATTCTGGGTTAGTCTCATTGATACCGCCGCCGGCGCCACAGCACCAGGCGTACTCTTTGATTCTATCCATTTCCACCAGCTTAAGACCGGGAATGCTTTTGAGTATATCACGCGGCGGTTCGTAAACGCCGTACGTTCCGCGGCGGTATTCCTTGGGTGGCTCATGATAGCGTATTCCATCCAATACTTCCTTGCCTTTCCAGTGGATGTAAGGCTCGCTCATGCGGCCAAGATGGCAGGGGTCATGGTAAGCGACGGTGATATTTACTTTCTTCTTCGGTTTTAACTTACCCTCCTTTTCCAGGCGGGCAAGATATTCTGTGATATGCAGTACTTCCAGATCGCCCTTTAAATCGAATTTATCATAGAGTACTTTAAAAGCATGGTAGCATTCGGCGCAGATGGTCACTAGCGTCTTGGCACAGGACTTCTTAATCATATCCATATTATTTTTAGCCTGGTTCAAAAAATCTGGTTTATAGCCCATCTGATAGGCGCGCCCGCCGCAGCAGTTCTCATTCTCACCCGCGATACCGAAATTCACGCCCGCTTTCTTAAGGAGTTCGGCGGCGATTTTGGCCAGCTTCCACATATCCTTATTCAAGCTGGTCAGGCAGCCAACGTGAAAGATTACATCCACCTTTTCTTTGGTGCAGTCCTTAATGTTTAGTCCTGCCGCCCATTCACCTCGTTTGGTTTGGGTTCCCGGTACCATGGTGCCCTGCTTCCGCAGACTGTTGATTACTTTATCGAGGGCGGGATTGGTATGGCCGGACTCGACGCATTTGATTCTAATCTCATTTATTGGCTCGATGACTTCCATGTCCATAGAATACTTGCATGATGTATCGCAGGCACCGCACATCTGGCAGTTGTACACTACCTCAAGTAGCTTATCGGTAAAATCAAGTCTTTTCTCCAGCAGAGCCGTACCCATGACCATACGGCCGCCGCCGCAATAGGAATGGAATTCATATCTGGTGATACTGGGACAGACATTGACATGGTCGTACCCCGTAACTTTCTCCAGGGGGATAAATTTACAGGTAGAACACCGGCGACATGTTTCCATATAACTTCGATATTCTTCCAATGACATTGTATATTCTCCTTAGTTTTGGCATTTTGCCTTTTAATTCCTAGAAACATAGTTTGCCCGGGTTCATCACATTATCGGGGTCAAGCATCATTTTAACCTTTTTTAGGGCTTGAACGGTGGCTGCATCTTTGTTCAGAATATCCCGGGCATTTTCGCCGTAAGGCCTCGAGAAAAATGCTCCTCTGGATATCAATGGTCTGATAACACCGGCGGCAAGTTCTTTAACTCTATTGGCTTCCTGCTGGCTTTCAGGGTTATAGAATAGGTTAAACTCAACGTGATAGTTAGAGCCCTGCACTAATGGCTGGATATAAATGCCCAAGTCAGGTACGGGGTAGCCGGCATCATCCGCCGCTTTGTACATGTAATCGATTAACTCGCCCACTTTCTGGAAGTTGGTAATGAAGAAAACATCCTGGCAGGCACTTTTATAGCGAAGTTTCCAATAGGGTTCGGCAGATGGCGCTTGAACAACTTTCAGCAGGTCAAAGGCGGAGACCTTGCCCGCGGACCGCGCTGGTTCTAGGCTGACACGCTGCGTTATTTCCCAGACATCTTTTTCATGGGTGCTGATTCTTTCTTCAGGGAAGTATTCATAGCCAGCCAGATTATAGAAAAGTATCCAGTCAGGCAGGCTGGCTTTGATTTCTTGGTATTCGTACGGCCATTTCTTGGCTATCATCGCGACCAGGCTCATTTTATTTAAAATAAAGCACTCGTTAGGTATTCTTAATCTGATGAGCCAGTGCACCATTTCCATTATGCCATCTAATTGTGATGAACTTACCAAGAAAGGTTCTTCGAGCCTGGGGAGTATTTCGCACCTCGCCGACGACCAGGTAACGACACCCATCGTCCCCTGCGACCCTCCGATAATCCGATACCAGGAGGCTGAAGAAGGTCCGGCTGCCTCAACTTGAGCGCCTCCGGCTGCCCATTGTTCTTCCAAAGTGCCCGGGCCCGCCGCAGCACCAGTCCGGAACATATCACCGGTGCCGAAGATGATTTCCACACAATCCAAGGGGTCCGCGATATCCCAGTGGTAAGTGGGCAGGACCACCGGTTCTCTCTCCAGCATGCTGCCGGTAACCGATTTTGTACTCCGCGGCAACAATGGTATGTTGAGTCGCAATTTTTCTGTGGTTACCGCCGGTATCAATTCGCCGAAGGTCACGCCAGGCTCGAACATGGCCACCCGGTTTAGCCGGTCTACCCTGATGATTTTTTTCATGCCACTTAGGTCGATGATAATAGCTCCGCCGACACTGGGTACAGTATCGCCGCGAAAACGCGGTGGGCCGGAACTGACGGGTATCAGTGGTGTCCCTGTTTTTCTGGCCAGCTTAACGATTTTCTCAATATCATCTCTGTTTTTAGGCTTTACAATACACTCAGGTTTGATTGCACTAACGAAGCTCATGTCGCTGGCGTATTGGTCAAGTATCGCTTGTTTATTGATTACGTTTTGAGTACCAACTATGTTGACAAGCAATTCCTGTTCAATCATTTTTACCCCTTTCACTTATACCAAATCGTTAAAATTGAGAAAACCATGTTGTTCCATTAATATAGCGTATTTTATCAATCAATTATATAAGAATTCATCTGGCATTATTTACGCGGAAAAAATTTCTTATCAACGGGGTAGTCTAATTTTTTCTCACCTATGATTGCCGAGTATTCGGGAGTAATCGGGCAATTCACGAAGAAAAATGGCGTGCCGACTCTTTTATGTATAATTGGACAATGAACTAATCCCGCGGGTATGTGTACGGAGCAGGTCTTGTTGACTATGATTTTTTCACCTTCTTCACCTAAATATATCTCACTTTCTGCATCATAAGCTTTTAAATCATCCGAACAAGGCACAAACACAAAGACTTCAGCGAAGTCGTGCTTATGGGCATCTTCTTTCCCCTCGAAAGGCACACTAACGTGGGTAAATCTTATTTGGAAGTTGCTGTCTTTAAGAGCATAAAAAATCATGTTTTTAAATGGTGGATAAATAGTATTACGTATTATCTCCGTTGTCTTAAGATAATCGTATTTAGATTCAGCCATACAAGTTCATTCTCCTTTCCTGGTTTTTAATAGGAATTCCTCTTCCCTATTAATTAACTCTCAAGTCACCGCTTTACGGAAATAGCCTTATGTTTACTGGTCGTTGGCACTATCACCACCATCATTACCGGACTCTTTACGTTCCTCCAGATTAGCGGGAAATGGGCTACTCCAGGAGGTACATAAATACTTGAAGAGGTAGTGAATTTAACTTTTTCAAGCGATTCTCCCTCGCCCAGCCAGTACTCGGCTTCTGCACCTAAATAGTGAGTGTCATGTGGGTTGGTCCCGAGGAAAAGGAATATCTCGCCATAATTATGCTTATGCGCCCCGAAACCCTTGCCGGTGCCTATTTCAGTGTCTCCCATGATAAAACCGTATTCCACTTTGGTGGTCGTTTCTTTTAAAAAATCATCAGAAAATATTACCAGCGGTCCCGTATCTACACTGCTTTGGGCCAGTATTTTATCGCCTTTTGGTACTTCTATAGATACGCGCTCCGGAGTTACGCTTTTGATAATCGCCGGTTTTCTAACAATATATTTTTCATATCTCGATGCCACCATGTACTATTCTCCTTCTCATTCGAGTCAATGCGATAATATACGAGAATGGGGACAAGGTCAAGAGCGATTTCATGGTGGGATGATAAGAAAAGAATTAGTCGGGGGGCAGATTTAAACTGCCGATTTTCTGAACTTTATAAATATAGTAGAAAAGAGGGCTACCCCTCACCTACTTTCTTCGGGCAGTTTACCAGCCGGTTTGATATATATCAACCTCAGATAACAAAATGAGTAAATGTTTAATACAACAAAAAGCCCCAGCTGTGATAAGCTGAGGCTAATATTATGTCTGGTGGAGACGGGGGAGGGTCGAACTCTCCCTGAAACACAACTTAAGTGGTTGGAGAGTTCTTTCAAAACATCTAGAATTCAAGTTTTATCCTAGAGATTTTTCGATCCAACCCGCGCCGAGGCAATCGCTGCCGCTACTCCAGATGTACCACCACCTACAACCACCACATCATAACTACCAAATATTTCCACCTTTACTCCTCCCTGCTTATTGGATAATTTTTTTTACGAAATCCGTCCATTGACCTGCCCCCAGAAGTGATGCCACTTGTTAACTCGTTGCCCCAGTTAAAATAGCTTCAGGCGCTGGTGGCCGGTGACCCAGGGAACTGTAGGGTCGGATGTGATTATAGTCTATCAAAAAAACAAGAACAAGCGGGTCGAACTCCACCGGAAACGCAATATCTCTTTAACTGTCTTACCGGGTTTTTCTTGGTATTTACCCTGCTATAACTGTTTTTTCCCGCTTTTAGGATATCATAGCTGATATCGTTTCTAGGAAACAGGTCATAGTAGGTCGAATACCCCGTGACAGGGGAAGTTTTTGGCACGCAGTCCATTAAAGTTTTTAGCCGGTTCTTCGAATTTTTTACCTAAGGGTTTTCTCCATGGCACCATCTCTGAACTATATCTTTTCCTGGCTGCCCGCACGCACTAGCTGGAGTTGACGGAGCAGGTTTCCCAACTCCTCCCCGTGAGATGTTTTAAACTGTGTACTTGCATGTTTATTCAGGTATTCCGCCAGGTATATAGATTCTTTTGGAATAACCGGCATCTCTTTAACGCAGCGCTGTAGCAGGTCCCACATAATTTCTTCGTCCGGGTATGAGTGGACGATATCCAGCGATTCCAATAGTACCTGGCCATCGAAAATTTTCTTTTGCATTAGTTGGTACTGAGCTGTGGCAGTTTGGCGGCTTATACGAGGTTTATCCGGTTCTTTTTGTGCTAATATTTCGCCAACGTTCCGGTTCATAGCTCCGTGAATCTTAGTGAAAGCCGGGTTGAATCGCTGCAGCTTTATTGTCCATTCCGGTGTAAGCCTAGGACTCCAGGTACTGTGTGTTTCCTGCATCTGATATAACGGTGAGGCGAAATAATTCACGGAATAGAACCAATGGCATTCCTTTTTCTTGAGCCACTGCATCCAGAAATCCACCCAGTCGTCGGACATTTCCTGCATCGAGCTGGTGTTGATAACCAGGTCTATTGACAGGTCAGCTACTGCCTCAACAAAATTGTGCGGACAGAGTATCACTTGATATTGTAATAATACTTCTACGTCGAGCTTTTGCGGGCTGCATACGTATAACACTCTCAAACCAGGGAAGCTGATGCATAAAAACACTTCGGTAAAAAACAGCGATTCAGGGAAATCTATATCTAGATAACATCTGGGACGGTGAATCGGGTTCTTCAGCCAGAGTCTGGCTAGCCCGCCATAACCCCCACCTATCTCCCCAATGACGCGCGGTTCTTTAACATAATTTAGACACTGTAAAAGGTACATTATCTGCCAATAATACATGTTGCTGACCAGCCGTCCCTCGTATCGAAGAAGCGTCTCCGGACGGGAGTAAGGCGAATCGGCAAGGTTGCGCATAGGTGTAGCTAGCTGCGGGAACTCGCTCATCATGACACCCTCGTATTGCGCTATCATCGGTCGCAAGGAAGACGCTATTACCCGATGGTCAAAACCCGATAAACTAGGCGTTTGCGCGTAGTTAATGACGTCCTCCACTTTCGTCATTATATTAATGGTCTTCTGCAACTTTTCATTAAGCAACGTCCAGTGGTAGCCGATAGACATTTCCTCCGCGCTAAAAACTAGATGCTTTTTAGCTTCTTCAACGATAACCCTCCCCGCAGAACGCGGATATTGTTTCCCGCGGTAGTTACTGGGCGAATCTGTTTTTTGAGCGGATCCTGCCTTTTTTTGCATATTAGCCTATCCCCAATAGTAGTACCAATTGTTACTTCGTTGCCCCAGTTAAAATAACTTCAGGAGCTGGTGGCTTGTGCCCCTTGGTGTTATGAGGGCTCGACTTGTTGTATTCCCCCTCAGCTTGGCAATCAATGCCTTGAATCCATAGAGAAGTCTTTTTTATACGGATAATTATACACCCATCACTTTACGTCAACAATATCCTGGGCCAAGGTTCTTGACGTGGCGCACGTAGGGTATACCTGAACCAGCACCCTATTGGATTGGTGGGTGGCGTGGGAACTACGCCTCGCAGGCTCACAGGCAAGTCCAGATTTTCGCTGTGGCGCTTCATGCCCAGCCTTACACAGGCTCCTCCTGCCCAGGAGCCTGCCAGTCCGCCTTCACCAAGTGTGCAGGGGGCGGAAATAAGATGGAAACACTCATAGATAAGCCGCATTTAGAGAGACTAATCAAGTAATGACCTAATAATTTGACTTGCTACAGTCACTATGTCTTTAGTTGTTACTCGTGTCTCACTAATAATAGGGGTGTACTTCCCCCTAGCAGAACCTTTTGTGCGACACTCCCAAGAGTCCAGAGTGGGATGCTAGTTCTCCCGCGAGTGGACATAGCTACTAGGTCAATCGCCAGCTCATCGGCAAGGTCAATAATCTCGTCTGCCGGAGAGCCAACTTGTACTCTGTAATTCGCCGCTATACCTTGCTGTTCCAGTTCGGCACACCGGGTCTGCAGGTAAGATTCAGCATCTGCCTTATGGTTATTGGTCTGTTGCACCACCTGCAAAAGGGTTAGCTGCATTTCGAGCTTCAAGGCAAGTTGGCTAATATAGGGAATAACGGCTTGGCTGGATATTGAGCCATCAAGTGGCACAAGGGCTTTCCTTAGAAGGCGCTTCTGGCGAACATCTGGACGGGCCTTCTTACCTCTAATAAGCATGACTGGCAAATTTGTAGGAGACCTCACTACCTTATCGGCGACACTTCCTACTGCCCAGCGTCCAATACCAGACCTACCATGAGTAGCCATGACAATCAGTTTGTAGCCCCATTTACAAGCAAAATCTACGATTGCCCCAGCCGGATTGCCAACGCAAGTTTTCGCGCAAATGTTTACCTCTTTAGTCCCAGGTATCACTAGGTATTTCTTAGCATGGCACTTGGTGACATCTATTATTCTTCGGAGGTAGGCCATATCCTCCGTGTCAGCGAATTCAAGGACCGACAGCAAAGTAATATTGTTGCCTGTCCTTACACCTAGTTCCTCTGCGTATGGTAGAGCTATCTCAGCTAATTTAGAGCCATCCAGTGGGACAACCATGCTCTCATTTGGCAACTTTTCATCATAAATGTCTGCAGACATCCTGATTGACCTACACGATTCGCTATTACCCCAGTTTGTGCTATTTGCTTCTAGTATATTCACAGAACAGTTATGACTGTCTTGCATGCAAACATTCAATTGAGACAAGGGAATTCACCAAAAAGGTGAAAGGGGAATTAGGAACTAGCCGCGCAACAACTACTGAAATCGGCGCGCAACTCCTGTTGGAGTACCTATTCGGCTATTAAAGTGTATATTATATACCTTAGATCTATGCCTCTTGTAGCTAGAGCCGCCTTTAATTAGCGTGTAGGCACGGAAAGCCTTCTTCTTTTACTTCGCTATTTGCCCCTCAAGAATCTGGGCGTTCCTACAGAGAATGTAAGTCTACGGGGTATTTTACGGGACAGGGGGCTGGTTTGCCATGAGTGCGCCATAAAGCCAACCGAGCAGCAGCTGACTTAACTGTGCGAGGGATAGCGCTGGCGCGGGTGGACGGGGAGACGGGGGAGGGTCGAACTCCACCTACCCACATAGCTAAACTGGTCAAAAACGGAAGGCTTTAGCAGTTTCATATTGTGGGAGAACGTAAGAGACGGGGTCCCAACTCCATCTACCTACAATCAATAGTAAGACGCGGCTAGTCTAGAACTGTAATTCTTCTTACCTTAAATAGTTCTTCCTAAATAATAATTTACTCCATTATTACGTCCCATCAGCTTGTTTCAGAATCTTGACGATAGAGGTTTTATCACGTGTTTTTAACTGTTTTCATTTGGATATTTTAGAGAAACCGGTTTTAACTTCAAGTGTCTCATTTATATATAAATAACTGTTATTTAAAGCAGTATAGGCTGGCCAATCCGGCAGTCCACTCCCATTAGGATTACCGGTGCGGGCGAACTGCGTCCAGTATCTCATCATCGACTCGGATACGTACTTGTCTATTTCGGTTAGTCCTGGGGTTTTTGATTTAAGTGGTGAGCCCATCATTGACATCATGCCGTACGTCATTTCCCACCATCCGGTCATATTGTCATAGTCTCCAAACACATACAGCAGCTCAAGACCATGAGGTGCATGCGTCATACCTTCCTGTCGCCATTTTGCCGGTACTTGGTCGAAAATGCAGGCGTAGCTGTCAACGCCGGCCTTTCCCATTCCACCAAACATTTCAACATAGCCGGGCACGAGCATCGGGAACATGGTCGTCAGTTCACCAGCATTAGCACAACTGATTAATGGGATTGGATTCATTTTGCCAGCACGGAAAATGTTAAGTGGGGTATCGGGCAGGAACCAGCCGTCCACGGCGGCATCGACAACACCCCATTGACTACCACTCTCTTGGGTCAATTGGGCGTTGGCTTCGTATATATTTTCATATGGGAGAGCCCGGGCGGCCTCAAGCGTGTTAACACCGAGTTTTTTAAAAATCCGTTCCCCCATAGCTTCAAGTTTTTCCAGGGATTGACCGGTCCACCACGTCCTCGCCGTAGCGGTACCGCTTTCGCAGATAGCCTTGTGGTATAGACCTTTCGTCATCGGCGAGGCTATAAGCGTCGAAACCTTGGCGCCACCGCCGGACTCACCAAAGATGGTGACGTTGCCGGGGTCTCCCCCGAAATTAGTGATGTTCTTCTGTACCCATTCCAGCGCAGCTATCATATCCAGAAACATATAGTTGCCGGAAACACCATTAGGAGATTCAGCAGAAAGTCGGGGATGGGACAGGAGACCGATGACGTCAAGCCGCATGTTGACGGTGACGAGGACGATACCCTGCTGTGGCAGCCGGTAGTGATTTGAGAGGGGATCATTCCCCGAGCCGAGCGCATACATTCCTCCATGCATCCAGACCATCACCGGTAGCTTGTCTTTAGAAGTTTTAGCTGGTGTCAGGACATTGAGATATAAGCAGTCTTCACTGGCATCGGCCGGCGAACCGCCGAACTTGGGATTCTGGGGAGCAGTCAGGCTGAATTTCATACACTCAAGCACTCCTGACCAGGTTTTAACGGGTCGGGGTGCCTGCCAGCGTAATTCCCCCACGGGAGGAGCAGCAAATGGAATGCCCCTGAAGATAGATACCTCATTCCCGGATTCACCAATCATTGTTCCTGAAACATAACCTTTATCCGTTTTAACAATTTGCATGGGATACACCTTCCTTTCGAAAATCAATAATTACAATATCAGGATCATGGTTGGACGCTACCTTGAATAATTATTCATCGTCCGGAGGTATTTTTAAGTTATTAATCAGAATATTAGTCCGCTGCTCTAAAATTTCAATAGAGGGTTTGTCATCCAGTAGGCCTTTGTAAGAGAATACAATCACCTCTGCTAAATCATGACCGATTAAAGGGACGAGTGATTTTATGAAGTCCCCCCTTAACAACTGTTCACTTTCCTGGATACTTTTAACCGGTTTAAGCCAGCTATTAGGGAACGGAGATTTATAAATAATCCGGTGAGAGTCAATTATCCATATATCGATTATTTTGCGTAATTTTTCCTTGCTTGAAAGATCAGATTCGAGCACCTCTTGAGATTGAAGCAGATAATTTTTATGTTTCTCGTCCATCATAGTAAAGAAAAATTCCTGCTTACTTTTAAAATAGGTATATATTAGAGCCCTTGATATCCCTGCTTTTTGGGCCACGTCATCGAAGGTTGTCTTGTCATAACCGTATTCAGCAAAACAGGCAGATGCGGCATCAATAATTTGGCTTCTTGTGATGCTTCTTTTATCTTTCATCCACAAGCTCCATTTTCATGAATTAAGTGTTTATACTATAATTTAACATATTGACATTTTTTGTCAAACATGTAAACATTAACCAACATTTCACTAATACTTAACAGTAATCAAGATCGATTGTCAATTAAGTCACATCAGCTTATTATAATAATGTCTGTAAAAATATAG
This sequence comes from Dehalococcoidales bacterium, assembly GCA_050014095.1. Taxonomy (GTDB): domain Bacteria; phylum Chloroflexota; class Dehalococcoidia; order Dehalococcoidales; family RBG-16-60-22; genus RBG-13-51-18. Next base: position 17,195 of record JBEKDZ010000003.1, read on the forward strand.
AATTTTACAGTAAATAATTAAAAAAAGAAACGAATTTTGTTGATTTTTGAATTATAGGAGGAATATCTCGATGAAGTACCAGGAAGCAAATTTTAAGGGATACTGAAACTTCAATATCTATTACCAGTATTGGCTGCCGGTAGGCCAACCTAAAGCAATATTATTGATTTCTCATGGTTTTGCTTTGCCTGGCCGGTTTAGCTGTGGGGGTGTGGCAAGATGTGGAGGAAATCGGGAAACAGTGGCACAGCACCGTTACCTTTGAGCCAAAGATGAGTATGGATGAGAGGGAAACTCTATATCACCACTGGAAGCAGGCTGTAGTGAAGGCACAAGGGTGGGAAGGGCAATAAAATATTTATAGATTCACATTACCCTTACAATCCGGCAATCAATAAAATGACAAGGAGTACAAGCAACCATGCCCAAATCAAAATACAATAAATACGTCGTCCAGGAACTAAAGGCTCCATTTTCGCCAGAAGTGGCCGCCCGATATGCAGAGTTCGCAAAACGGATTCTCTGGATAGATGACCAAGTGGTACCAGGATCTTTCCAGATGAATTGCTCCTGGTGGTTAAATACTAATGAAAAAAGCCCTCCGTTCCATACTCATGACGTGAGTGAAATTATCGGGTTCTTCGGGAACGACCCGGATGACCCTTATAATCTCCATGGAGAGGTAGAGTTCTGGCTGGGCGATCAAAAACAGGTCATTGACAAGACGGCGATGGTCTTTATCCCCGGGGGGTTAAAGCATTGTCCGCTTATATTAAAACGTATAGATAAACCTATCTTCCACTTCTCCGTCGTCACCAGCGGCTATTGGGATATGGAAACACTAAAAGAAACACATAAGCCGGAATCCGACTACAGTAGATACGTCGTCACGGAGCTTAAGGTTCCAGCCTTCAAACCGGAATTCGTCGAGGCTTATAAAAAGTTCGCCAAACGCATCCTGTGGATGGATAAAAATGTGGCGCCCGGGGCTTTTCAGATGAACGTTTCCTGGTACTGTAAACCACAAAACCATGCATCGGTGCCACACACGCATGATGTGGATGAGATTATCGGTTTCTTCGGTGGCAACGCGGACGACCCTTACAATCTGAACGGTGAGGTAGAGATGTGGATAGAAGATCAGCAGTTCCTTTTAACAAAAAGCACCATGCTTTTTGTGCCGGCTGGCATGAAGCACTGCCCCCTCATTATCCGGCGTGTAGATAGACCTATTTTCCACTATTCCATCGTAAAAAGCGGGACCTACCAACTAAAAACATATATTTAGCAAATATTTTCAGGAGGCAAATCAATGGCAACACTCCAAACCGCGAAATACATCCGGACTAATACGACACGACCATCATATCATCTTGAGGTCACCGCGCCGATACCAGTCTTACAGTGCGATGAGGAATATGGAAACAAGGGGTTTTGGATGTATTGGAAATGCATTGAAAAACCCTATGTTGACGAGATGGAGACTCATAAGCATGATTTCGATCAATATCTCGTGTTCCTCGGGGGCGATCCCAAAAACATGCTTGACCTTGGAGGAGAGGTAGAATTAACTCTAAGCGAGGACGGAATAAACAAAGAAGTCCATACTTTTACCGGATATACGACGGTATATATTAAGGCCGGGTTGTATCATTGCCCGCTTGTCTATAAAAAAGTAACAACACCGATTATTTTCTATGACTTTGTCAATACGATGCAATATAACAGAAAATTCAAAGATACAAGTACTAAATGGCAACCCAAATTGCCGGGAAGATAAGAACCGGCTTATTTTATCTGTACCACCACCGATAGTATAAATTGATAAAGTACCATACACTCATGATGGTGATGAATACCTGTTCTTCCTGGGCGGCCAAACACCGGATTCGTTCAATACTTCCGATAAGGACTTAATTTCTAGGCTATATTCACAGTAAAAAAAGTACTGGAGCATTTCCCAATATATTCTATTTATTGCCAATCTTCTGGCCTTGGCAGTGATTCAGGAGTTAAAGGCCAGGGATTGGTCCAGACAAGTTTGCTGAATTTCCATTCCCCGTTCAGTTTCGCGTATTCGCATTCATATCGGCCTTGATTATAGTGTGACAAAGAAGGGGTTTTAGGATCATTCACAAAGATATAGAGCATCCAGTGCCCTTTAGCTTTCTCTCTATCTACGGTAATTACAGGCATAACCGCGAAATGAGCATCTCTCGGCCTATCAACTGACGGACTAACTTTAGCAATACTTTCTGTGAATAGTCTGTAAATGGATTCTTTGCCCCTGTGTCCACCGTGTCTCCAAATATTGACATAGGCATCTTCCGTAAAACAATCTGCCATATCTTTCCATTGATTGTTTAATAGAAAATAAACATATTGGTACTGTAGATTCTTAATCGCCTCGGTATCCTCGAGGGTCTGAAGCCTATGTAAAATTTCTTCCAAGTTCATTTTTCTTTGTCCTCCTCAACTCAGCAATCAATAATTTAAATCTGTAAAGAATTCCTTTTGATAATGGCAATTATACACTTCTCGTTATACCTAGACAAGACTATACTTTGTTGGAATAGCCAGGCTACGGCTTCCCTTAATGGATCTGAATCTGTATCGTAACCGAGCCTCGTAACGGCTCCTCTGTGTTTCTGGTGGAGACGGGGGAGGGACGAACTCCACCTACCCACATAGCTGAGTTAGTCATCAAACAGAAGACCTTTATTGTTAGTTTTTGTGGGCGAATGTAAAAGCCGGGGGTCCCAACTCCACCTACCCACAATTAACGAATTCTAGGGCATTGGTCTATACCAAGAGGCTTATTTATTATTGTAGAACTCCATCTTTCCGAAATATTTTGACCCTGCTAATACAGAGGCAGGCATTGGCAGTCAAATTCATCGGCTGAATTTACGCTACTACTACCACTGTTCGGTATTGAGAGAGTGAGTTATTTGAGATTATATACATCAGAACGATGAGCTATATAACGAATGGTCAATATTGCAGCTTTATGTTTAAGCTCATACACAACACGATAATCACCCACGCGGAACTTGAAGGCACCTTTAAGGTGACCAGTTAAGGCTTTATGGTTAACATCCTCTATGTGAAGACTTAACCACTTAATCCTGTCTAAAACCCGCTGAGCTATTTGTTTATCCAGTCGGTTTAAACTCGCTACTGCTTCCCGACTGAAATCAACGGTGTATTTCATCACCAATTAAGGCCCAGGCGTTTAGCCACTTCTTCAGCAGATATGGTTACCTTATTTCGGCGGGATTTCCTTATTGCCTTAATTACTTCTGGTTTAATATCGAGACCAACGTCAGGGTCACCCAGACGTTCTTCGAGCCTCAAGTCTACAACTTCATCAATGAAAGCTTTCAGTTCTCTAAGGCTTAGTTCTTTTACTTTAGAGATCATCTTATCTCCCAGAGGAATGAATTCAATAATATCATTATATCATATGACTAGTATAACATTAATAATTTAAGGCAAATATCCCCTAATTGCACGGACGTTGCGAGGTGCTTAAATGGTATCTCATAGAAAATTCCCCCATTCATATCTTTCGATACAGACAAATCCTGACTTACCGTAGCCTTATTGCTTAATTATGTCTGGTGGAGACGGGGGAGGGTCGAACTCCACCCAACCCACTAATTCTGGACTCACTAAAACAAAGGCAGGCACTGGCAGTTAAGTTTCTGAAATAAAAATATCGTCAATAATCGCTGATATATTGAACTTCTTAATATTCACAAGTAACTTTTTTATTACGTGACCCTGTGAGTCAATATAACCCCAAGAGCTACACTGGGTAGCGTGTATTTTGCACAAAAGTAAGCCTTACTTGGGTTATTATTGATATTGATTAACAAAATGCAGTTGTTACGAGTTTCCTGACTATATAGGGCGTTTTTTTTACTTTACTTTTCTAAATATTTTTCAAGAGGAGGTATTTTATTGTTCTTTGATGGCAGAGCTACGATAGCATAACCGGGCATTACATCCTCTCCTCTCTGGTTAATTGCGTGACGTTCAATTTCAACGCAATAATCTCCCTCACTATCGATATACTTTTTCGTTACTTTGCCTTTTAAACAAACCACATCAGATAAATAAACAAATTTTCTATATTCAGCATAGCTTCTTTTTAACCAGGCATCGTCACCCATCCAATTGGTAATCAGGTGAACACCCCAGCAGTGCCTTTGAAGTCCAACGTCATACGCCTGGGGTAGTCCCATGGCATTAGCGGCTTGCTTATTGTAGTGGACGGCAAATATTGGTTCCAGGGCATGCGTATTGGGGTCCCTGAACGCCCAGGTAGGATGTTTGCGGTAAGTAGCCAGCGCAACCCCGTGGGCTGTTATTCGCGGAATAGGCACTCCTCCACCGATAATATATGCGATTTCATCAGTAATACCTAGCGGTCCTTTAGTAACTGGACTTAATTCTTCTCCAATTTTAGTGTCTTCCCAATATCGCTTAGCATTTCCCCTAATTTCTTCCGAAGCCACCTCCTCCTCAATTTTTGCTAACTGCTCATCCGTCCATGGATGTGGTAATTCTATCCTGTTTCTTTTAGCTTTTTGCTGGGTTTTAGCTCGACTATAACGCACAACCCACCAATGATATTTGGCGACTAGTTCGCGTCTTTGATTCCAATACTGGTTATGGAAATGGTCGATGACAGTTTCTTCGGCAAAGCTGCTTTTTTTCGGTCCTTCAAAAATTGTATATACGCACTCTGCCGTTATCTTATCACCCAGATAAATCGGCTTTGAAAATTCTACGTCACAGCCAGCGTGGAACCCTCCCAGTCCGCGCCAGCCAAATTGCACTTGTGCGAAACATGCCCAAATAAACGAAGGAGGAGCTACAATACCACCATAGGGAGATTTGCCAGCATAAGTTTCATCTGTCCAGAGAGGATTCTTATCGCCAATACCGTGAGAAAATTTTAGTATAGCCATCCTGGTGGCATATTCATTATGTACCGAGTCATCGATACGCAGTTTTGTCCCCAACTTTGCCTGCATTTCATCAATCATCTTTCGAGTGATGGCAGCAGTATCTAGTTTTACTTTCTTTTCTTTCATAAAACACTTCTTACGTTGAGCATATTTAGTTAACGAACCAAAACATGTTACTACTTTACCAGGACCTGGTCAAATATATGTTTACATCGCGCAAGTTGCTTGATTTTTATAAATTTAGGATATATAGTTCCTTAAAATAATACGTGTACGTACATCATTTGGTATATAATATATTCAGTCTAGCAATGATAGTCAATTGCCCAATGGAGTTAAAAGAAGAGCCGCTTGATTTCATTATTTAGTTATTTTACATTATATTATATTAAGTCGTAGGTTATTACGTAAAGCGGTAGTAGAACGAACAAGGACTGAAGACTATGAGTAAAATCACGGATAAAGAATATGATCTCTGGATATTAATGAGCAGGGTATATCACCTTATAGCCATGTTAAGAAAATTGGAGTTGGCAAAATACGAAATTCTCCCGGTCCAGTCATATATATTATTTATTATTAAAGCTCTAGGAAACGAAACTACTCCTTCGAATATCTCTGAATGTGTTTATCAACAACGCAGTTCAATTTCTGACATCCTCAACAGAATGGTAAGGCAAGGACTTATAAAAAAAGTGCACAAGGCGAAAGGCAATAAACGCGTTATCGTTAGTTTAACATCCGATGGAGAATCTGCACTAAAACTTTCTCAAAATAGAAATTATCTTCATAAGGTGATGTCATCGCTGACCTTGGAGGAAAAACAACAACTTGAGTCAGCCATGGAAATATTACGCGATGCCGCTATCAATGAGCTAGCTGTTACCCAAAAAACAATCATGCGTCCCTCTTTAATTTCGAAGTATTATAGGAAGAAAAACCAATTGTAATCAACGAAGGTATTAATAAATCAAATATTCATATTAAAGCAGGCAGAATATGTCAACCGTAAACAACGAAAAAAAAGCTAAAGATATAGGCAACTGGCACGAGTCATTTACCCCAAACTGTTCCGAACGAGTTCAGAGAGCTAAAAAACGCGTCCTAAGGCAGATGGAAATTTGCTTAGAACGTGCTCGCGCCGAGAAGAAGGCTTTAGAACGATATTCAAACGAACCCCGAGTTATTCAACGAGCTCGCATCTTCGAGACCTATCTTCAAGATAAAACTGTCTATATTCTGGAAGATGAGCTTATCGCCGGCAATATTACCAGTAAAATACGCGGTGCTTCATTCTCCAGCGAAATGTCTCGCTTTGTAGATAAAGAGCTCGGCGACCCGGTAAAGGACTTTGAAATTCGCCCCTACGAAAAAATAATAATTACCCCACAAGAAAGGGAAGAAATTCGGGAAGTGCTTGTTCCCTACTTCAAGGGTAAGACCCTTGGTGATTATATTCTGGAAATAGCTGACAAGGAAGTTAAAGAAAAGGCTTTCTCAACAACCTCTTCCTGTTCTCACATCCCTTTCATCGCCGATTTGTCATTGGACAAAGACATCGGTCATCAGATGGCCAACTATGAAAAAGTGCTCCATAAAGGTCTCAAAGGCATCAGAGAAGAGGTCGAGTGGTACCTGGCCCAACTTGACCAACCGTATCAGCACTTTGGACTCCAGAAGAAGCGCGACTTTTACATGGCGGTCCTTGTTGCGCTTGATGCCGCTATGGCTTATGCCCAGAGGTATGCTGCCCTGGCTCGAGAAATGGCAGCTAAAGAAACTAACCCCGAGCGTAAGCAGGAACTCGACCACATCGCGGAGGTCTGCCAGCGGGTACCGGCAAATCCGGCTAGAGACTGGTGGGAAGCTTTACAGTCCGTATGGATGATACACGTCCTCATCCACTGCGATGTCTACAACCTTGCCAATTCGCTGGGCCGCTTCGACCAGTATATGTATCCTTTCTACAAGAAATCAGTCATTGAAGATAAAACGATGAATCGTGACAAAGCCCTGGAGCTGCTGGAATGTTTCTGGATAAAGTTTAATGAGTGGGCCATACTCCTTAGCTATGACGTTGCCAGTTACCAGCCGGGGCAGGGGCTAAGTCAGACGATAACTATCGGGGGTCAGACTCGCGACGGCAGAGACGCCTGTAACGAGGTTACCATGCTCTGTCTGGAAGCCGAGGAGCAATTAGCCCGTCCCCAGCCGGAATTTGCCATGAGAATTTGGGAAGGGACGCCCGGTAAATTTTTAAAGAAAGCCACCGAGCTCATCCGTCTGGGCTGGGGCAAGCCGAAATTTATCGGTGACCGGAAAGCTATCAAAATGATGGCCAAAGCCTATCCTGACAAAACCATTGAAGATTGGCGACAATGTGTGCTGATGGGGTGTTCGGAGCTGTGTTTGCCTCACATAACCATGCAGCATAGTTGGGAAGGGGTTTGTATTCTACCCAAGATTCTAGAACTGGTCCTAAATGACGGAAAGTGCATCCTCTGTGGCCGGGAGATAGGGCCCCGGACCGGCGATCCCAGGGATTTTAAATCTATAACAGCGGTAAAGAGGGCGTTCCAGGAGCAGGTATCTTACTGGATGAAGCAGATGGCCAGAGGTATAAAATTAGAGAAGGAAGCACAGGCTGAAAGGATGCTGGCTCCGTTTTGCTCGTCGCTCTCGGAAGGACCGTTACAGAAGGGGCTTGACCTTGCTCAAGGTGGTGCCTGGTACACTTCCTATGGTGTATATCTCGCCGGCCTTGCCGACACTGCCGACTCTCTGGCTGTAATCGACAAGCTAATCTATCGCGACAAAAAGATAAAGTGGGACCAGATGCTTGAGGCTATCAAGGCTAATTGGGAGGGTCACGAAAATCTTCGCCAACTATGTATTAACGGCGTACCTAAATATGGTAACGATAATGATTTTGCCGATAGCTGGGCGTCCTGGGTGATGGATACCTGGAACGATAAGGTAGACTGGATTAATACACAGAAGGAACTGTTGCCATATTACGGTGGTTTATACATTGGTGCAGGGATTATCGGCCAGAACAATGTCACCTTTGGACCCTGGGCGGGCGCTCTCCCTAATGGACGTATCTATCCAAAACCTCTGGCTGACTGCATATCTCCATCTCCAGGCGTAGATAAAAACGGACCCACGGCTATCATCAAGTCAGTTAGTAAATTGCCAACACATCGGTTTGCCATGGGTGGACCCCTGAATCTAAGGCTAAGTCGTCAACTCCTAGCCACTGACCGTGATCTGGACAATTTCGTGTCCTTCCTTAGAGCCGTTGAAGAACTGGGGATATATCACACACAGTTCAACGTGATTTCATCGGAACTCCTGCGCAAGGCGATGAAAGAACCGGAAAATTACCGGGACCTGTTGGTCAGGGTAGCCAGCTACTGCGCTTATTTTTGCGAACTTACCGAGGAACAACAGCTCGATATCATTCGTCGCACCGAACAGCAAACTTGGTAAAAATCTTTGTTTTTTGAAAATTCATGGCTATTTGTGCAAGCAAACAATATCCCGCGAATTTTGGTGTCAAGATAAATAACACCGAGGGAGCATTAAAAGACTTGGCGAAAAATCTAAAAACGGCCGCGATAAAGCGACTCGTTTTAAGCATTACCAGAATGACCATTCATAATGGCCCGGGAATACGTACTTTAATTCTGTTCAAAGGGTGCCCGTTACATTGCTTATGGTGTTCGACGCCGGAGGCTCAAAAGGACGAAGCTGAAATCGCCCTTCACCCGGATAGATGCAACCACTGTAAACAATGTGTCCTGGTCTGTCCGGCAAACGCTATAAATTTGACGGGAGAGACGGTGAGTATTAATCGTACTGTGTGCGTTAATTGCGGCCAATGTGTCCGGGTTTGCTACACGGAGGCGATAAAACTCCTGGGGCAGGAGATGACTATCGAAGAATTGCTTACCGAGATAAAAAAGGACGCCGTTATTTACAAGCACTCCCATGGCGGAGTCACCATCTCAGGAGGAGAGCCCCTGTTGAATCCTAAATTCACTCAAGGATTGCTCCGGGTATTAAAAAAAGAGAGTATCAGTGCTGGAGTTGATACCTGCGGTCATGTGCCCTGGGCGGACATCGAGAAAGTATTACCCTACGTTGATTTCTTTCTCTGGGATATAAAGCATATGGATAGCGAAGAACACAGGAAGTTCACCGGTGTCTCTAACAATCTTATTCTAAGCAATGTTCTTTCTGTTTCGAAAAGAAATATACCTCTCTATATCAGGGTGCCTGTCATTCCGGGCTACAACGATTCAGAAGAGAATATCAAAGCTATCTGTGAGTTTGTCCGCGGTTTAACATCAGTGGTAAGTATCGACCTTTTACCGTTACACCACCTGGGGAAAGCCAGGTACAACAGCCTGAACCTTACCTACCCTATAGCTGATATTCCTCTTATTCCGGATAATGTCTTGCATAACATTAAGAGGCTGGTAGAATCTTACCAATTGAATTGCAGTATCGTCGGCTAAAAGGAGACGCGAAATGATATTTGTTGATATTGATGAGCTACTAAGAGGCTCGATAGACATGCACATGCATCCCGGCCCCACTGGAGGCCCTTGTCGTCTCGATGCTCTTGAAGCAGCCAGGCAGGCAAAACGGGCCGGAATGAGGGGCTTTGTAATTAAGAGCCATAGTTATACTGCCTCGGCAGTGGCAATCATTGTGCATCAACTAGTACCTGACGTGCAAGTTTTCGGGAGTGTCTGCCTGGATTACGAAATCGGGGGGCTGAATTCTCACGCCGTACAAAATGCAGCCTTCCTCGGCGCTAAGGTGGTCTGGATGCCTACCTTCTCTTCCACCAACTCAATCAATAAGATGAGGGCATTGGGCCTCCCCCTTAAAGGCGAGGGAATCTCGCTCCTAGATAATAAGGGCAAATTAGTAGCTGAAATGGAACCCATTCTTACACTTATAAAAGAACGTGACATGATATTAGCTACCGGTCATATTTCTCCGCAAGAAACGTTTATTCTTTTAAATGAGGCGCAGAGAATCGGCATAAAAAAATACATCATTACCCATCCTACGGATACAGAATTTTCAGAAAAATGTTTCAGTATTGACGAGCTGAAGCGATTGGCCAAGTTGGGAGCGTTTATTGAGTTCACTTTGGTTGGAATGTTACCTAATGAATTTTGCCATAATCCAGCCCAAATCGCCCGGACAATTAAGACCATCGGCGCCGACCACTGTATCATCAGCACCGATCTTGGTCAACCCCAAAATCCCCTCCCGGTCGAGGGTATGAGATTGCTGATGGCCACCTTGCTTAATCAAGGAATATCACCAAAAGAAATCGAATTGATGGCAAAAAAGAACCCAGCGATTCTTTTGAACCTAGACAAAAACATCTAAACTCACTGCTATAAGGGGTCTTATAGGCCGGATTTTATAGACTCGATTTCAAAAAAATGAAAAAAGGAGTATATAGATTTACATGACAAGCCAAAAAGTGACAGTCTTTAGACCGCTAGGTAATGCTTCTCCAATAAAATTGACGCCCATGGCGCCTCGGCTTGATAACCTAAAGGGTAAAACGATATACATCGTGGACATGAATTTCCCACGAACACATCAATTCTTTGAAGAGATGAAAAAAATGTTCGCCAATAGATATCCCGAGACGACCTGGGAACTCAGGATTAAAGTAGGCACTTACTTTAACAATGACCCGGAGCTGTGGAACGAAATCAAGGAAAAAGGCCACGGCGTAATAATAGGCATCGGTCAGTTAGATACGTGCACGCCCTCGGTCATCATCTTTTGTTCGATATTAGAAAAGTTGGGACTGCCCACGGCGCCTGTTATTACTCAAGCATTTCCAGGTCTCGCTAAGAACTTTGCATATAAGAAAGGAATGCCCGAACTGCGATTTACTTTCGTGCCCCATCCTTTTGCCAATAGATCACTCGAGGTGCACCGTAAATATCTAGAGGGCAACGACCCGATAAACGGCAAGCCGGTTTTAGATGAAATTGTTGAGGCGCTGACCAAACCGATAACTGACAAAGAAACGAAGACAGGAACTATAGATAGGTCAAATTCAAGGTTGCTGGAACCTGATACTCCAGAGAATCTGGAACGCCTCTTTCTAGAAAAAGGCTGGACGGATTATCTGCCGATAGTGCTTCCTACGGAAGAAAGAGTAGCCGCGATGCTCAAAGGAACAAGCCATAAACCTGATGAAGTAATCGGCATAATGCAGTCCATCCCTCCCAACGAGATTTGGGAGCGTTTTTCAAAACGACTTGGAGCAAGTGCAACGAGGAAAGGAGCTGAAAAAGAGCCTTTCCCGGTAGTTATGCAACCGTCTCCGCCTCATGAAGCCTGGGAGTATACCGTAGAGCATGTTGCCATTAACGCTGTGATGGCAGGAGCCAAACCAGAGCATTTACCGGTCATATTAGCCATAGCATCGACGGGGGTAACCTCGCTGTTCAGTTCCGCGACTTCTATGACCAGGATGGTCGTCGCTAACGGGCCGATACGAAAAGAAATAAACATGAATTGCGGTTTGAGCGCCCTGGGTCCGTTTAATCAGGCTAACGCCGTTATTGGAAGGGCTTGGACACTAATCTCCAAGAATCTGGGAGGCTCAATACCGGGTGAAACATATCTGGGCGATATAGGTAACAATACAAACTACAATAACAATTGTTTTGCCGAGAACGAGGAAGCGCTGCCTGAAGGGTGGAATCCGCTTCATGTACAAAAGGGCTTTAAATCAAATGAAAGCGTTATCAGTATTTTGGGTGGTTGGAGCTTGCTTAATTATGCGGCATATAAGCCGCATCCACACCATGAAATAATGAAGCGGCAGTTGGTAAGTTTTGAAACCAGTGGCGCCGGCACACATCACACTCCCGGAATAAACCCCGGTACTCAAGCTACCCTTTTATTGAGCCCGATAACCTCCACAGATCTTAAAAATCAAGGTTTTAACAGCAAGGAGCAGTTAAGCCAATGGCTTAAGGAAAATACGTACATGACTCTTTGGAACTATTGGGCGGCAATGCCTGGCGACCTGGAATCTGCCAAGGCAGGCACCCAGCCATTTGCGTCCTTGCTGAAACTTCCCGTGGAAGCAAACTCGCCGCGACCGCTTATCCTCCGCGATATCCCGGTTGAGGTATTGGTAGTCGGAGGAGGAACCGACGCATTTTGGATGGCAGGAGACCTTTCTTGTATGGCATCAGCATCAATAGACGCGTGGAGATAAACACGCAGCAAGTTGCCGTCACTCTATAACAGGTTCTACTACGGAACGATATTAAAATATTACTTTAGCGGCCTGATGCGGTTAACGTGACTCCTTTGATTAACTTTGTCTTGTGTGCCGTCCGGAAATATGTCATGCCAAAAGAATAACCCGGTATGCTGCCGGACACGACGATATGAATGTCTTCCGGATTCACGACAGGGACTTTGCCTCCCGGTTTGAGTGATTCTTTAATCACCGGTATGCGGTTTTCAGGCACAGCGTCGTGCGGAAAGAAGATATCGATATCCGGAGGTTTGGTGTTAATTCTGTCGTATATACCCTGTATTTCCTTTTCGGTGAGTTCTTCATACGGCACTTTGGTGCTCTCATAGAGATAATCCCGCAAACTGCGCTTGCTTTTATAACCGAGACGCTGCAGCATGATAGCCAGTTCGGGATGAATAATGAGTATGTGTTTCCTAAGATGAGCAGCGGGATTAGCCACCCCGACTTTATATTGAGCAAACGTGCCGCGGTCCATAGCCACGTCTTTAACCATACTGTCTAGAACTACGTTTACGTCCCAGGGCTCAACCACCCCTCCGCCATAAATCCTCATACCCAAACCACCCATGACGGTATCCACCGTAACGCAACTATCCTCCGGCTGATAACCCAGGTCTACGTTAAACGTTTCCCAGGGGCTCTGCTCTATATTTTCACCGAAGGTATAGAATGTATGTGAGGACGGGCGGCCGATTAGCGCCATGTCTATCTCTCCCGGCCACAGGTAACCTATGTTTATTAAGCATAATCTCACGGCGCGGCCGATGGTATTGTTGGCTCGCCAGCCGTGACCCAATAGCCCTACGCCGCAATTCATATTGATTTCCTTGGCAATAGGTCCGCTAACCATTATCATCAGAGTAAAGGAACCTTCGGAACTCATCATGTGAGTGTAAGTGCCCTCTTCAGCCAGGCATTCCACAGCCGCGATTATTATCGGCAAATACTCGGGTTTTGCCCCCGCCATCACCGCGTTAATAGCTATCTTTTCGATAGTGGCGATACCCTTCCGATACGGTATCCGGCCGATAACTTCGTCAAGAGAACGCTTGGTCCCCGTCAGCATCCATTTAACGGCATCTTTTGTAGGAGGCACCAGGGGTAACCCATCGCCCCAGTGGCTTGCTAAATACAACTGGTTGAATGTTTCAAGAGCGGACTCATAATTCTCCCCGGTGATTTCAACTGTCTCGGATGGCTTTTTCTGGGAGGTTAACTCCGGGTTTTTCTCTTCCGGCGTCAGGGGCCGGGTCAAGGCGTCGATAATGAGATCGATAGATGCTTTCGCTACGGGTCTAATCTTTTCAACGGTCAATCGGTTTGGATAATAATCTATAGAAGGCAGGCTTATGATGCGTAACGACGGCATTCCCGCGTCCTTAGCCGACATCCTGGCGGTATGAGTAGCGTTATCACCCACTACAAAAACGCCGGGTTTGCCGAGTTTCTCCAACGCAACTACCTGCAAGCACTGAATCCAACCTCCCATCCCGTTATCGCCGACACCATAGATAAATGTATCCATTTCTTTTTTCGCTTTTTCTGCTGCCTCGGCATCTCCCCAGACAAGTCGAATGGTCGTGGCTGTTGGATACCGTTCTTTTAGTAGCTCTTCGACGGCGATACAGTAATTATCCCCACCTTTTTTGCCATCCCAGATTATGCCTATCTTCTTGCCTGCTAGATCCTTTACACGATGGTTAACGAGCCCCGAAGGCGCTGGAACTTCAACCACACCGTGAGGGTTTAAACATACAAATGAGACTTTTTCCTTCACTTTTTCACCCCTTCTTGAACAAGTTTTTATTTAACAAGGTAAAAACCATGCTTTTTCACATCATGTTTCTTGGTTGCATTTTTTAATGATAAACACCGTATTCCCTGGCTACCTGCATAAAGGCGCGTAGATTTTCAGGTTTAGCTTCGGTAACGGCAGTGCCGCCGGTTAAAACGTAACCGCCGCCCGAGGCACAATCCTCGATCAGTTTGCGGCAGCATGCTTTAACATCTTTAACGTCTCCGAAAGCTAATAAAGAAGCCGGCACATTGCCGACAACACAACAATTTTTCCCGAGCCTACGCTTAGCTTGAGCCATGTCAGTCTGGTCGAATTGCCATACTACCCAACCCTTTGGAAAATCCCCGATGTATTCCAATCTGTTGTTGTATCGCCCTTCACAAAAGAGCGAAACCATGATACCTTCATTAATAAGAGCAAGAATTAGTTTCTTGAGACTCGGCCAATAGAATTTTTCAAATTGTTTATTGGACATGAAGGTGTCATCGCCCTTGTGCAGCGGGAAATTAACCGTAAAAACACCCATCGCATTAACACTGGAGATGGTACGCGGTATCATTTGTTCAAGAATCATATCGGTTGCTTCTAAAAGTGTTTCCGGGTGACGATACATATCTATCGCACTCCCTTGTGTACCGCGAAGGTGGTCGGCAATCAGGTCAAATGGAGCCAGGGCAACACCACCCATGCCCATTGGAAACCCAGCTGAAACGGCATCTCTATTTACTAAGAAAAGCTGTTCCTGAAATTTCTCTAGTTCTGCACCAGCTTCAATTAGTTTTTGAAAAGCCGTCCTTACTTCCTGTCTGGTAAATGGATAAGCAAAAGCCAGGGGCATACCCATTAAAGAATTCAATGCGGGGAAACTCTTTAGTGCATCTAAAGAGCCTATCGCTCGCGGCATCAATGTCCTGAATCCAAAATCGGAGGGGTCTTTAAGCAGGGCGCTATATTCTTCCTCGCGTAATAAAATAGTTTCTACATATTGCTGATATTCTACGTCATCAGCCAGCCCATGCCCCGGCCATTTGAATAATTTATAATCCAAGAGCTCAAGCGCTCGACCGCTATTGATGCCTGCCGGCCCTAGAAAATCGTCCATATCATCATAAAATTCATTGATGAACTTAGCCCACGTGGGGCGGATGAGTGTGTGGTCATACATAAGCTTTTTTAGGTTATGTCCGGCATAACGGATAGGGAAATTCCCTGCCGGCACCATTACAGGAACACGGTCTGGTTCTTCACACAAAAAGGCTTTTATAAAGCGGCGGACTCTTTCTTGATATAGTTTTTCAGCTTTTAAATCGCGAAAAGTTATTCCCTGCGGTGAAACCCATCTTTGTAAACGCTGTTCCCGTTTCTGTTCCTTGGTCAAATTGGTCTTTTGTGTTTCCATTACCAGTTGCTCCTCACCAAAAACCGTGCCGTTTCATATTTTAAAAAAAACTAAAAGAAGCTAAATCGCACGATGGTAAAGCTTGACATTCCTGGAAGCATATTATATTATTGGTTAACTAAAAATCAAGTACGTATACGTATAAGTATTCAACGTTTAAGTTACCTGTAATAAACAAAAAGACATACTCATTCTTACTGAACCCAATTTATTAGTGATTTTTGAGGCATCAAATTATCGTTAATCAAGAAAACTGTCAAAAAGGAGGACTTAAGTGGCTTTAAGTTATACTAAACCGGAAGCTAAAAAATGGGCTAAAAAATATTTGAAAGGTCTGGAAGTCCCCATCTTCCCTTCTTTTTCCCCGGATTTAGAAACATTAGATGAAGAAGGTATAAGGTGGGATGTTAATCATATTATCGCCAACGGTTTTACTTCAGTTTTAGTGGCAATTGAAGCCTGTGGTTTGACGTTTGAAGAACGGAAAAAATTCGTGGAAATAGTTTGCAGTGAAGTTAAAGGTAGAATCCACGTTTCAGCTACGGTATTGCAGGATACCGTCGAGCAAGACATCGAAATGCTTTCAACCAATTTAGGAATCGTGTTTTACCCCGGTAGACTTCATGTTCGGAACATGCACCCGAGTTATTTCCCCCCGGAAATCCTCCCCAAGATTGCCGATATACCGAATGTTGTGGCTTTGAAAATCGGCGGCGGCAGCTCTATGGCTATTACTGTTATGTCTTTCCGGCTATGCGGAGACAAAATCCTGGTTAATGACCCCATGCCAGATAGATGGTTTATTACCGTGCCGGTTTACGGCCAGCAATGGTCAGGCGCCGGGCCTTTCTACGCGATGCAGACCCCCGAAAACCCCCGAATGGTGAACTTATTTACCACCTTGGTCAATGGGGATATTGATAAAGCGATGGATATGTACTGGGAAGGACAAAAGGGGATGGGAGGAGGCGGTGGAGGAGGCCTAGAAGGCTCTTATTTCCATACTGGTATTGTCACCGCTTTAAGCGATAAATACGCACACTGGTTAGTCGGAGGTAACGGCGGTAGTGTCAGACAACCCACGGGCAGGTTATATGATTATCAGAAAGAAGCGATGAGGGCGGGTGTTAGAGCCATGGGCGTTACTCCGCGCGAACCTGAAGAAGAATTTTATGTGGGCAGGGTAAACTACGCCAAAGGAGCCAGGTTAAAGAAATATTCGACATAAGAACTATTGTTATTGGTAAAATATCTGCTTCAGTTGGGTCAGTACAGTTGTGAACGGTAGGATTTGTCGTATATCATCATGTGACTCTATGTCTATTATGGATATTAACCTCATTCGTGCTTAACTAATTATTTCAAGAATTTAAAGGAGTCAGACTATGGAATTTACAAAATCAGAAGCAAAACAATGGGCTAAAAAGCATTACAAAGGTTTGAGCGGTACAATCAGCCCCTCATTCACTCCCGACCTTAAAGAACTGGATGAAGAAGCAGTCAGACACGATGTCAGACATAATATCAGCAAGGGAGTATTCAGCGTTTTCTGCCAGCATGAAAATTTCGATATGACTTTTGAAGAACGCAAGAGATATATCCAAATCGCCTGTGAAGAGGCTAAGGGTAAGACGCTTGTTTCTATGTTTTCCGGCGCTAATACTGTTGACGAGGATATAGAACTACTCAAACACTTCGAGAAAGTTGGCGGAACCCACATACTTCTTGGTTGGCCCTTAATGTTCCGTCCCAGGGATGAAGACGAAATTTATCGCGTCACTAAAAAGATATGTGATTCCACCAACCTGGCTGTAGACCTCTGGCCTAAGCAGTTTTTCGACTTCGGCCGATTTCACCCGAGCCAATTTAACCCAGCGCTCATCGAAAAGATAACAGAAATCCTGAATGTAGTAGCCATTAAATCCTATATCAGCGATGGCATCGGCAAGTGGGCGGAAATTGCCCACCGTGTAGGCGATAAGATATTGTTTCACTCGGCAGAACCTTCCGAGTGGCCGATAACAGTCGGCAAATACCAACAGCAATATGCCGGACCAGCCGATTATGTTATCTTTGACCCATATTCCGCTAAAAAACCGCGTATCTTGAGCATGTTCAATGAATTTCTCACGGGTGACTTCATCAAGGGAATGAACCTATACTGGGAACTCTATCCGATAACCATCGGCGCCCGCGATATCGCGTTCCAGACCGGCATGCTTGGCATGAAATACATGCAGTGGCTGTGCGGCGGCAACGGCGGTATTTTCAGGAAGCCGTCCATGCCTTTACCCCAACGCCAAAAAGATGCGATGCGGGCAGGCGTGAAAGCTGCCGGTATAACCCCGCCCGAAGATGAAGACGAGTTCTACGTTGGTAAGTTAAACTATGCTAAGGGCATGAGACTCCAACATCACTAGATTAGGTAAAATCCTTTTAGTTTTACTTATAATTTACGGAAAAAGGGGAGATAAAATGCTTCGTATCACACAGACGGAAAACGGAACAGTTCGGGGTATGGCTGCGGCGGATGCCAGAATCACCGTATTTAAAGGGATACCCTTTGCTGCTCCGCCTGTTGGAGAACTTCGCTAGAAGCGGCGACCCGAATGGGCTTGATGCCGATGGTACGCCCATGCCGCGATGGACGCCGTATGCTTTAAAGTCCCCGTTAATGATGGAATTTCTCGATACGCCCGGCATGGAAAAAACACAAAGCCAGATGAAAAAGCTGTTAGTCGAATATAACAAAAAACTACATAAGAAGTAAGGAAGCGACGTTATGTCATCAACATATAATGATATCGCACGTTTTATGAAGGAATACTTTCCTGCTTATAGTGAGTACGGCCAGATTGCTGAAACGCACCGTATGATGGACAAGTTTTACGCACCGGACCTTGTCTTTGACGATGGTGTGGTGACCAGTCGAGAACAATGGTATGCTGCCTGTTTGAAACATCCCGACATCCAGGACAAATTGACTCTGGAACACTTATTTGTTGATGATAAACAAAAAGAAGCAGGCGCTTTACTAAAAACACAGGCTATCGATAGAGCCTCTGGTAAAGTACTGCTGGAACTGAAAATGAACGTTTTATATATTCTAAAAATTGACCAGGATAAGGATATAAAAATTAAAAATGTCAAAGTGTTCCTTGAAACCAACCCTCAAAAAGTAGCCGAACTAACCCAGTTATATAGTATCGGTAAATAATCATCATATGCTTATTTTTTAAGGAGTGGTTCGTAAATGTCATCACCAACTGAAATTGAAAAATACCAAGAAGAAAATTTGCTTCTCAAGAAACAGATTGAAGAACGGACGGGTAAAACCGTTGCACAGCTTTATGATGAGAGAGCTAAGCGGGTACGTGACACTGTTGAATTGAGGGAACCGGACCGCGTGCCTTTTTCACTCATGGTTGATGCCCAGGGCTATACTGGGACTCCGAATTCAGCATCTTACTACAACCCTATCGCGCTCAAGCGGGCAATGCGTAAAATTGCCGTGGATTTTGAACCTGATATGGCTGAGTCTGGATTTCCATCCTCAGGGAATGCAATGACAGAGTTGGATGTTAAAAATTTTCTCTGGCCCGGTGGACCGCTACCGCCTGATTATGGATTACAGGCTGTCGAAGGCGAATATATGAAGGCGGACGAGTATGATATGTTCCTCAAAGACCCTACAGGTTTTATGATTCGCCGTTACCTTCCCCGCCTGTATGGCGCTTTAACGCCTCTAACTAAACTGCCTCCCCTTGACAGTATGTATATGGGATTCGACGGCTTAACGCCTCTATTATCCAGCCCGGAATTTGCTACAATGGCTAAACACTTAGCTGAAGCCGGCAAGCATATAAAAAAATCCCGTGAAATTATCATGAGTACATTTGGTGATCTGGCCCAGCTGGGTTTTCCTCCGTTCATGAGTTTCGCGGCCGGTGGGGTAGGCGGAGCTCCTTTTGATACGGTTACGAGCTTTCTGCGAGGCATGAAAGGCTCGATGCTGGATATATACCGTCAGCCTGACAAACTGCTCCATGCTTGTGAGGCGATACTGGAAAGGCGCATCGCCAACGCTATGCCGGCAGATCCTACAGCGAAAGACTATCCCCCTAAAATTGGTATGCCGCTTTGGAGGGGTGACCCAACTTTTATGTCGGAAACACAATTTAAAAAGTTCTACTGGCCGGGGCTGAAAAAAGCCCTGCAGACCCACGTAGACCTGGGTTATATACCAGTACCGTTTTTTGAAGCTCCCTTTGGCGATAGGCTGAAATACATGTTGGAGCTACCTAAAGGCAAAGTAATAGCGTCGATAGATGCCGCGGATGCAGCGATAGCGAAGAAGCTCCTGGGAGGTCATACCTGTCTATTAGTCCGTTGCCCTCAATCTTGCAAGGTTTGGTCGCTTAATCAGCTGGACTCTTTTCTAAAAGACCTTATCGATAAATGCGGTAAACAAGGTGGACTTATTATTATTATCTTCATGCCGGATAATGTATCGGCTAAAGACATGCAGGCTATGCTGGCATCATTTAAAGAGTACGCCCGGTACTAAGGCAATTGTCGCTATAAAACCGAAACCGCCATTTAAACCTGTCTTCCAGGTGGCGGTTTCTCGTAAAGAGTCTAAAATCCGTATCTTAAACGAGCCTATAAACGGCTCTTCCGTGTTTCTAGTGGAGACGGGGGAGGGTGAGGCTCTACCTATGTAGTAAACACTGTAATCAGGTTTACTAAATATCGGTAATAACTACTTTCAGGATAATTACCATCTAAGTGCTAATACCATCCGCTATTATTTTTTAGCAACACTGAAAATCATCGGCTGTTAATCGATTGAAAAGTCTCCTCAAAGTTCTGTTTGGAACCATCCCTCAGCTGTTTGGCTTCACCGGAGGCAAATTCATATTGATCATTCTCTATAGCAGTTAACGCATCTTTAGCAAATTTGGAAGGCGGGATTCCCTTGAGATACGATGGTCTTGGGGCATCGTCGGAGGCGTCCTTGCCCAAATCCGTGTCACAGATAGGCGGCATCAGCTCAAAGACTTTAATATTAGTGTCTTTCAACTGGAATCTCAAAGCGAGGCTGAAGGAATGGAGCCCGGCTTTAGTGGCACCGTATAAAGGTGAAGAAGCAATGGGAACGAAGGCTAAACCTGAAGAAATATTAATAATCGCAGCGTCTTTTTTCCCCAGCAGCAAAGATATGAAATAGCCTGATAATAATACGGGAGCTTTAAGGTTGGTTTCAATTTCATCTTCGCTTTTAAATGCTTCCGGAGCACCTTTCTTAAAATCGATAAGGCCGGAAACTCCGGCATTATTAATCAGGATGTTGAAACTTGGATGCTGATTTTTTACCCAATTATAGAGAGATTCGCGGCCGTCTTTTAATGTGACATCGCATTGATGTATCTGCAACTCCGGTAATTTTTGCTTGGCTTCTTCTAATTTAGCCTGTCTTCTACCACAAATAAGCACTTTGTTACCTGCATTTAGAAAAACTTCAGCGAGACCGAAACCGATCCCCGTCGCTCCTCCTGTGATTAAAATAGTATTACCGCTGGTTTTCATGCGTACCTCTCTTTAATATTATTTTACTACTGATCCGGAATATTGAACTTCTGCGGACAGACTTTTATACATTCTCCACATAGGGATGCAATACGGTTCCCCGGCAATCTTTATAACTAAAAAATGGTCTGTTTCGACGTGTCCGCTTTAATTTTCTGAAGAGTGGAATATCCACGCTTTATCTGGAGAGGGTCGGCAATTAAAAGGTATTCATCGGTGGTGTGTTCCCATGCCGGCCATTCGATAAGTCCTTTTACGCTGGGATTACCCGTTCTGGCGAAGTTTGTCCATATCGTCATGATGTTTTCAGCTACTAATCGGTCGGAGTCGGAAATCATGGGTATCGGGGATTGCGCCCCGGAAGACGTGTATCCACCCTTACTGGCCGCCCAAGATTCGACGTCATCGAGTGCGCCGAACACGTAATGTAGTTCCATACCATGAGCCGCTACGCAGCCTTCGCGTCTCCAGCCTTCTGGTACTTTATCAAAGAGCGTGGCATATCCCCTTGAATTAGCAGTACTCCGCCCGGTCAATAACCGTAAGTAGTCCTTAATCATCATGTCAGCGATAAGCATCCCGGGACCGGTCAATTCTCCCTTATTAGCTACCACGAGGTAAGGGACCTGGTTCCTCCGGCCGGTCTGGAACATATTGACCAGCGTATCCGGTAAAAACCAGCCTTCGTGGACGACCTGCCATGGCCCCATAAACAGGTATTCCGACCCCATTTCAATGTTTAGTTCTTGATCGGTGTTGATAATCGTTTCCCACGGTAATTTACGCACCGCGGCTAGAGGGTCTTTTTCTTTATCGACGCCGAGTTGGTGAAACAACTTTTCTCCGAACCCTTCCATTTCATTGAGTGGTATTGTATCGAAGTAACGTCCGCCGCTTTCAATGATAGCCCGCTGGAATAACCCGCCGGCCAGCGGTGAGGCCATGAGGGCAGCGATTTTTAACCCGCCACCGGACTCGCCAAAGATAGTCACATTATTGGGGTCGCCACCAAAAGCGGTAATATTCCGTTGCACCCATTGTAATGCAGCTATCATGTCGAGGAACATATAATCACCTGAAACGTGTTGAGAAGATTCCTTAGTGAGAAGAGGATGCGCCAATAAGCCCATCACTCCTAATCTATGATTAATATTCACCTGTACGACGCCGTGGAGTGGCAGCCCGAGATTGATACTTAAAGGAAAGTTGCCGTTGCCGTATCTAAGGCCGCCGCCGTGTAACCAGACCATGACCGGTAATTTATCGGTTGCTTCTCTGGCGGGCGTCAGGATATTAAGGTAAAGGCAGTCTTCACTTGATGATACCTTTTTCGCAGCATCCGGCGCGTTAATATCCGGATACTGGGCGGCTTGAATACTGAATTCAGTGCATGCGCGGACTTCAGACCACGATGCCGCCGGTTGTGGCGGCTTCCAGCGGAATTCTCCAATAGGAGGGGCGGCATAAGGAATGCCTCTATACATATAGACTTCCCGTCCAGCTTGACTCACTACAGTCCCCGTGATATAACCGGTATCCAGTTTGATTTTATTCATCAAATCCCTCCTATACCTTATTTTTGTTCTGTAAAACGCGGGGCGCTAGGCACGGCATTGCATAATGGTGGTGGTACCGGCGTAATTTCAGGAGCGTCAGGGATGACAGGCAGTCGTAAATACGATGGGTGTTGGGCATCATGGTAGATGGTAACTTTGCTGTCTTTTAGAGATATTGGTGTCTCAACATAACTTGATGTAGTATCCAAGGAGGTATAGAGGGCATCGTCACTGGAAATTTTCAACCAGAAGCGACATCCCTTTTTAAAGGTCTTAAAGACGGGTTGCAGCTGAATCTGAAATTCATAGATAGTGCGGGGTTTAGGCTGCTGGGGATTTTGGAACGCGTGCCACGGTAAACCCAGTCGCGACAATTTCTCGTCAACCTCACGGTACTTGGCTTTAAGCGAACCCCAGCTCCATATCTGAACATTACCGGGAGTAAAGGGGTCGTTAACCTCCGGTTTTACTTCCGGTTGGCCGGTAACAGGATTAAGAGGAACACCTTCAGACACCATCTCTCCCATTTTCACGAAGAAAGACCAGTCGCTGGTAACTTCTTCTGTGGTTGAGGCGTATAACACAAAGCTAACCGGTCCCCCCACCTTAATGTCATTTTGCAGAGGTGATGAGAGGTAGGTTACGTAATTCGGGCGGTCAGGTACGGGCATCGCAATTCCGTAAGAAGCCAGCATAGCAGTATTCAGACTGATATTTTCGTAAGAATCAGGAGGTTCTTCGGCTGAAGGTCGTGTACGATCGATTGTTCTGGTATGCAGATAAAACTCGGCCCAGGCGGTACGCTTTAACGGGTATTCACTCTCATAACGCCAAATCCCCGTGCCGTTATCATAGATGGCTATCTCCGGCTCGTTCATGATGCCGGTATCAATGCCTTTCAGCCAGTAATCCAGCCACCGCAATATATAAGAATTAAACGCTGTCGTTTCAAATATCCACGGCTGGTAATTTTCGTTCGTCCAGGGGGTGATGACGAGTTTCTTGGGTGATTTAATGTCCGAGTATGACCTTAAGTGATAAATGGCGTGTAAGCGATTAGGCGTGTTCACAATATTCAGCACCGGAGTTTTTATCTCGCTGATGCGTGTCCAACCACCGCCATGCTCCCACCAGAAAGGTCCGTCTTGTGTATGTGAGAGGATTTCCGCGATGATGTTCATGGGCATCTCTTTGCCGGGTATGGGGCACGGCCAGAGCGCTCCTTGGGTAAACCCTGATACCAGATTCAGGACGAAAGGTTTACGCAGTACGCCTCCGGGGTAGCACAACCCGCGGTAATTATCCGTAGTAGCCAGCACTACCAGCGATTTAAGATGGGGAGGCTTCAGCGGGGCGGTCAGCCACTGCATAACACCATAGCCAGAAGCTCCCATCATGCCCACATTGCCGTTGCACCACGGCTGGGAAGCAATCCATTCCACCAAATCATAGCCGTCCTGCGCTGCCTGTGTACCATGCATCGTGAATTGACCCTGGTTAAAACCGATACCACGCTCGCTGGCTTGCACACATACATAACCCTGGTTACAATAAAAGGCAGGCTTGGCACTTTCAAATATACGCTCTTTAGGGAAAGGTGAATAAGCTAATATTACCGGCCACGGTCCTTTACCCTGTGCCGGCTGATAGACATCGAGCACCATTTTAATACCGTCACGCATGACAGCCTGGACGTTTTTTTTAAGGTTGACACCAGGAGGAGTTTGATTGGGATAGACGATATTCTTGACGACATTTTTCATAATTATTACCTTCTACCTGGACGCGTTTAAACCAGCAATTCGTCCAAAGTGTATCGCCATTCCATGGCTAAGCCCGGGACACATAGTTGGGTAATCGACCGCAAAGCGGTTGCCCATTGTATTCCCTGCCAGATAGATTCCGGGAATTGCTTGCCAATCTTTATCTAGTGGTTGTAACTCCTCGTTAACATTTAGACCGCCCAGGACAGTAAGTAAAGAATATCCACTTTTACCGGCATAATACGGCGGCTTTTCGATAGGAGACAACCTATCAGGTCGTTTCCCAAAATCCAGGTCTCTGCCTAAACGCGCTAACTCATTATACCTTTTTATGGTCGCCTTGAATGTTTTAACAGGTAGTTTCATCTTCACTGCCAGCTCTTCGATTGAGTTGGCCATTATAGCTATTTTGGCTACTTCCTGACGGATTTTTTCCGTGGCAATTATTATTTTCCCGAGGCCTAGCCCATGATAAGGTAATTCCTCCGGATACTTGGAGTCGAATACCTGCCAGGCAACCTGGCCAGGTTGCCGTTCGACGGCATTTACGTTGCTTTGTATCGGTACATCTTCGTTTTGAAATCTTTTGCCCAAGAGATTTACTTGCAGGAAAGCAGCACTAAGCAGGGGACCGGCGGGGCCATGTATCATTGGTGTATGGGGTCCCGGCTCCATTACCGCGCCAATCCACATAGCCATCATGTGCCCATCTCCGGTAGAAGTGAGTATCGTAGGTGCAAGATACCATGTTTGAGGGCAATATTTAGCCATTATTTCAGCGTTATTCCCGTAATCTCCCGTGCAGAGTATGACGGCTTTAGTAGCATTGAATTGAAGATATTCTCCCGCCGCGTTTTGAGCTATGACGCCGGTGACCCGGCCTTTTTCTTTTCTCAATAATTGTCTTGCGCGAGTTCTGAAATAAGGCACAACACCTTTCCTTAAGGCATTATCCAGTAAACATTTTGCGACCGGGAGTTCATTACGGTAATGGTGGGTAACTTGGTATTGAGGATAATATTCCGTCGCGTTATTGAAAGACGGTGGCGGGGGATGTTGTTTAATAATTACCTCGAGGCCGGCGGCATCCGTCATATCCATTAGCCAGTCGGCTGTTTCACCACTTCCCTCCGCCCACATCCTAATCAATCTTTGATTAGGCTTATTGGCTCCGTATTTCATCAGATTCAAGATAACTTCGTCTTTGTCAATTTGTATTCCTAACTTCTCTTGGAGCCGGCTGCCGATAAACGCATTATCGTGACCGCGGGCCTGGACTGTCGCCATTTTTTCTACTAAAACAGTCTTGGCGCCTGCCTCGGCTGCCGAGAGTGCCGCGCCTAAACCAGCTATTCCAGCACCTACTACTACGATTTCGGTACTTATATGCTTCTTGATGTGACCTTTAGGAATTGGTTCAGGGGGAATCTCGAAGTGATATATCCTTTCCGATACGATATCTTTTCTTTTTTTTATAGGCGGCGGTTTTAAGGGAGGCAGGTAGCCCACCTTGGTCAAAATAACTTCATCACTTACAGAAGGTAAGGCTTTTCGCCTTGTTTTTAGTTTATTTTTAGTTACAGAAGATGTGTTCAATGACATTTTGCTTGATTTTCCGCTCAAAGCATGCCTCTTTATAAAATTATTAAGTGACGTTAAATCGTCCGGACCAATTACTAAGCTATAGTAAGGCTTGACGTATTCTGGTGAATTCAGTTCACTTACTGGTTAAAAACGTCCTAGACACCCTCGAAAAAATTTTTAGGACCATTGACACAAAGAGTATCCAATACAGCTTGCGAAACTCCCAGCTCCTGAAGCTGAGCGAGAACGACCTTATTGATATAAAGGTACCCATAGGGATTACCTTTTTCAATACTTTCTTTTACTTCGGGCGGATAAAACGTTAAGGGAGTGACTAAGCATAAATCATGTGAAGGAAGCAATCGGTCAATCCATCCATCATCAATCAATCGTTTCAGGGTTTCTGTTCGAGCCTGTGAACTTAAATTAAGCCCTGGATAGCGATCCATGCCAAGATAACATCCCTGTTCCAAAAGCCAGTTAAGGTATTCTAAATCCGTTGTATCGTTAACATGATCTACGGCGACTCTTTTCAGGTCAACACCTTCTTCTTTCAGGATGGCTAACTGTCGCTTAGCCACCTGTTCCGGCGCATACGAATGTAGCATGATGGGAACTTGAGTCCGGCGGTGTGCCCTAGCCACAGCGCGCAACATTATTTCGCCCGTTGCCGTTACTCCCCCAAAATCAGCAGCTGATTTTAAAATGCCGGCTTTGATATCAGTACCGGCAATACCTTCTTGAATTTCTCTGACGAACAAATCAGCATAAAGGTCCGGGGAAGTCCCTGCAACATATTGAGGATAATTCATCCACCATCCAGTACAGGCGACTATATTGACCTTAGTCCGCCGCGAAATTTCCGCTAGTATAGACACATCCCGCCCGAGGTCGAAGGTTGTGGCATCAATTATAGTGTCAACTCCGCCATTTTTAGCGGCGATTATTCCACTAATAATCCGGTCTAAAAAACGGTCGCCAAAAAGTTCAGGATAATTCTGCGCAACAAAGCCCTGGCAGAAGACATGTTCGTGCATCAGCGTAAAACCTAGGTCTTTAGTATCGATTAGGCCGAGAACAGAATTTACAATACTCATAACGTTAAAAACACCTTCCGCTAACAGGATTATCCAGTCCGGTCAGCTATTTCCTCAAGCTTTTCTTCAATGAACATTTGCGCTTTAAGTAAATCTGTTTCATTGGGTCTATCGCGAATATCTCCATGGAAAGTCCTCGGCATAGGGCTATCAAGGTATTTGCCCGGGCAGCAAAAATGACCGATACATTGAAAACCGATATGCTCCAATTCCAATGCCAGTAACTGTACGGCAGGGTCTGCCTCTTTAGGCCCGAATTCATAGCCGGCATAGGTAATAAAAACCACGGCCTTGGGCGAATCAGGCCCCAGTGTTATTTTTTTATGTACAACCTTCGGGTCGTTTTGACGCGGAATCTCGGGTACAGGTTCGTTAATATAGGGGATGGTCTCATCCCTGAACCGTAACGTTATCCGGGGGTCCATACCGGTTCGAAATCCTCTCAACATGTTCAGTACTTCATTGTAAGGCAAATGCGCTCTAAGCCCGGAGCCGGCGCAGACGAAATCATATGAACGGATATCAAAAGGAGGTCTAAGAATATCGTCAGCGTTTTTTTGAACTTTGAAAATATCGCATTGCCAATCGTTTTTTTCAAATGTTTCTTTGAATCTTAACGCCACTTTTTCTGTGTGACCTGTGATTGAAGAATAGGTAACCAAACATTTCTTGCCCATTTTCGCCTCAACAGATTTTCAGATTATATATCGATCAAGTTACTATCATAATAATGAATGATTGTATATAACCAAATTCCTGCTATTGTTTCGCCCAACCTTTAGCGCATGCAACGGCGCGTTTCCAGTTATTATGAAGACGTTCTCTTTCCGCTACTGACATATCTGGATAATAGCTCGCAGAAGTCTGCCATTGCCGAGATATCTCGTTAGTATCATGCCACATCCCCACCGCCAGCCCAGCCAGGTAAGCCGTGCCTAAAGCCGTAGTCTCGGAAAAACGCGCCCGCTGTATCGGTATTCCCAGTATGTTCGATTGGAACTGCATTAACAGCTCGTCAACGCTGCCGCCACCATCCACGCGTAATACCGGTATCTGGCAACAGGCTTCACTCTTGATCGTATCAATAACATCACGCGTTTGATAGGCTATCGATTCCTCGACCGCACGCGCAATGTGCCCTTTATTACTACCACGCGTCAGCCCGACAATCGCACCGCGGGCGTACATATCCCAATAGGGTGCGCCCAACCCCACAAAAGCCGGGACAAAGTAAACACCCCCGTTGTCCGGAACTGTGGCTGCTAATATACCGATTTCCGAAGAATTCTTTATCAACTTTAACTCGTCTCTAACCCACTGGACGGCGGCACCCGTAACGAAAATACTGCCCTCCAAGGCATAGGTCACCTTATTGCCCAGGCCCCAAGCCAATGTCGTTATCAACCCCGCTTCGGAAAAGACGGGTTTATCCCCCGTATTCACAAGCACGAAAGAACCGGTGCCGTAGGTATTTTTGACCATCCCTAAATCGAAACAGGCTTGCCCGAAAAGCGCCGCCTGCTGATCTCCTGCTATCCCGGCGATAGGTAGCGGTTTTTCGAAAAGCCCCGGGCTGGTCTCGCCATAAACCATGCTTGAAGGCATCACCCTGGGCATCATGAGTGCTGGTATCTTTAAGACATCAAGAAGTTCATCGTCCCATTGCAGCGTGTTGATGTTGTAGAGCATAGTACGACTGGCGTTGCTGTAGTCTGTAACATGTTCTTTACCGCCAGTAAAATTCCATATCAGCCAGCTGTCTATCGTCCCAAAAAGCAGTTCACCATTTTCAGCCCGCTTTTGCCCGTTGGGAATATTGTCCAATATCCACCGGATTTTAGTCGCTGAAAAATAGGCATCAATATTCAATCCGGTCTTTTGCCGCACTACCGGTTCCAGTCCTCGGTGCCTGAGCTCTTCACATATGGACGCAGTGCGGCGGCATTGCCAGACGATGGCGTTAAAGGCTGGTTTGCCGGTGGAGCGGTCCCAGATAACCGTTGTCTCGCGTTGGTTAGTGATGCCGATGCCTTTAATATCGGTAAAAGAAATACCCGCCTTTTTCACCACTTCCCGCGTGATGTCGATGCAGTTGCGGAGTATTTCGGTGGGGTCGTGCTCTACCCAACCCGGGTTAGGGAATATCTGGTTCAGTTCGCGGTAAGTCCGAGCCACTGCCTGGCCATCTTTGTCGATGAGTAGCGCTGTGCTCCCTGTCGTGCCCTCATCAATAGCCAATATGAAGCTCTTCTTCGGCATATTCTACTCCCGCTCGGCATTATGTTGTACTGTTGATTAGACAGTTAGACAGATACTGTCAATATAGGATAAAAGGGGTTGGCGGTCAAGTAATGAAACGGACGTCTCTATACCCACAGAAGAAACACTTAACATTCTCCACTGTCTTCTATAAAATCAGCCAACGATAAAAAATCAGTCAGAGTGCATTACCCCATCGATAAGAACTTCTATGCGTCTTTGCAGTGTCTTAACCGGGGGTCTATCATTCATCAATCCTTGCATTGATAGGACGATTATTTCAGCCATATCTTCATCTACGATAGGTGCGATGGACTTAATAAATAGTTCTTTGAATCTTTTTTCAGTTTGTTTGGAAACACGTAACAGCCCATCGAGCAGTTCATTAGCATAATTCGTGTTTTTCATGTCCCGATAATGGTTAACAATCCAGACATCGATGATTTTAGAGAGTTTTTCCTTATTAGGAAAGTTAGAATTTAGGATTTCTTCGGATTGGGTGACATATATATCATGCAGGTTTTTATTCATGGCGATGAACAAATCCTCTTTGTTTTTAAAGTATAAATATATAGAAGCGCGAGAAATTTCGGCTCTTTTTACGATGTCTACAAACGTGGTTTTTGAATATCCGTATTGTAAGAAACAATCATAAGCAGCCTGAAAAATTTTGGCTTTCATTTTAGTTTTTTTATCGTTTATCATTTAATTCCTTGTAAAGAATATAAAAAGTAACCCAATTTTGACATATTATACATTATGTGTCTAATATGTTAGTGTGGTTGAGATGGTATGAATAACACTATAAAGCTAAGTATACAATAAACTTCCGCCAAAGTGTTAGTATAAAATTCTGCGATCAATCTTGAATCAAAACTATTAAGGAGTACTTAATGCAACACAAAGAAGGTAGATTTCAAGGGCTTGATGACTTCAATATTTATTACCAAGTATGGACGCCAGATAAAAAACCGAAAGCGGCGCTACTCATCGCCCACGGTTACGCCGAGCATAGCGGCCGCTACGGCAACTTAGTCAGCTATTTTGTTCCTAAAGGTTACGCGGTTTACGCCCTCGACCACCGCGGCCATGGCCGTTCTGACGGAGAACGCGTTAAGGTCAATGATTTTCACGACTATGTCGTTGACCTTAAGACCTTTTTCAATATCGCTCGTCGGGATAATCCCGAAAAGAAAATATTCCTCATCGGTCATAGTATGGGGTCGTTTATTGCTCTTCTGTATTCTCTAGAATATCAAAAGGAGCTTGCGGGGCTGGTTACCTCCGGCGGCGGTCTCTCCGACCCTAAAGAACCACCCATGCGGCCGCAACCCGGCGTAAAATTGTCCTCGACCATGCTAAGTCGCGACCCGGCGGTCATTAAAGCCTATGATGACGACCCGCTGGTCTACCACGGTCCGATACCAACCGAATTGGCCATGTTTAGCACAGCCGCCAGGTTATTCGATACCGTAACCCAGATAAAGCTACCTGTAATTATCATGGCTGGCAACGGAGGTCCGGACGGCGCACGCAGTCGCTTGCTTTGCGAGCGTATCGGGGCGAAAGACAAGACCCTCAAGCTTTATGAAGGCCTATTACATGAAATCTTCAATGAGCCGGAGTACCCGCAAGTACTTTCTGATCTGGAGGATTGGCTAAAGGCTCATCTTTAGGAGGAAAACTCTTTGAAAAGGGATTTTAAACACGTTGGAAAAGATTTGTTTGACGTAATTATTATTGGGGGTGGAATCATTGGGACAGGCGTAGCGCGCGATGCTGCTTTACGTGGTTTTAAAGTACTGCTTGTGGAAAAAGAGGACTTCGCTTACGGCACTACCTCACGCTCTACGAGGCTTATTCACGGAGGATTACGCTACTTGCAAATGTTAGACTTCAAGCTCGTCCATCAAGACCTTCACGAGCGCGAAATCCTTTTAAAAATCGCCCCCCACCTGGTACACCGGCTAGAATTTATCATTCCCTTGCTTAAAAGAACACCCTTCTATCGACTAACGCTACCGGTTGGCTTGAAGTTATATAACATGCTGGCACATGGTACCAATCTTCCCGACTGTTATAAGCTTTCCTCTAAAGACACTTTAAAGCTCGAGCCTTCGCTTTCAAACACCGGCGGAATGACCGGCTCTTACCTCTACTATGATTGCCAGGTCGAATATATGGAAAGACTATGTATTGAGAATGCCCTGGATGCCGCCGTTAATGGGGCTATATTACTGAACCACACGACGATGACAGATTATATTATTAAAAATGGTGCAGTAATCGGTATACAACTAAAAGATAATCTGGCTGGAAAACAATATCTAGCGTATGGCCGTATCGTCTTGAACGCCAGCGGTCCTTGGGCAGGTCAGATACTGAATAAAATCAAAGCCACGCATGATTATAATATCCGGATTACTAAGGGCATCCACTTGCTAACAAAAAAAATATCTAACAATGCCCTGGTGTTGTTTGCCAAGAGCGATGGTCGTTTGTTCTTCATTATCCCCTGGCTAAACTATTCCCTTATTGGAACTACGGATACCGACTACACCGGTGATAAAGATAAGGTATACGCTGATAAGACAGACATCGATTACCTCGTTACAGAAACACGACATTATTTCCCCAGTTTTAACAGGGATAAAATTCATTATACGTATGCCGGGTTAAGACCTCTTGTATCTAACAATAAGAAATCGGCATCCAATACTTCGCGAGCCCACCGACTTATTGACCACGAAAGCCGCGATAATGTAAAAGGCTTGGTTTCCATTTTAGGCGGTAAAATCACCGCTTATCGCAGTATCGCCGAAGAAGCGGTAGACCTTCTCTGTAAAAAATTTGGGAAACAGGTTGCCTGTAATACCGCGCAAACGGCATTGCCCGGAGCTTTAGCTATTTCTAAGCCAGATATTGAAAAAGCGGTAAAAACAATCGGCCTTACCGTGGAAACGATAAATCACCTGATTAAAATATACGGCTCTCGTTATACCTCGGTCTTGAAATACGCAGCCGAAGACAATCGCCTATGTAAACCTATATCGGCAAATAGCATGGACATTTTAGCCCAGGTAAAACATGCCGTTTTAGAAGAAGCTGCCTTAAGTTTGAACGATTTTATGTTACGCCGCAGCTTTTTAGGTTTATTACCGCCTCAACACTTAGATGTCATTGAAAAGGTTGCTGAAGAAATGGGGTTATTATTGGGTTGGAGTAAGACTGAAAGACAAAACCAGATAAACAAATATCATGAAACCGTAGCTTTGGATTACTGTATTCATAGCTAGAATCAGGAATATAATCATCCAAAAATGGGGGAATAGAACATCTTGGTTTTTAATTGTGTGTAGATGGAGACGGGGGAGGGTGCAACTCCATCTCACCGAAACATTTTAGGTCTACTAAAACAGAGACGGGCGCTGGTAATAAAGTTCAGCAGATAAGCTTCTTTAGAGCGTATTTTGACACAAACATCGGGATATTAGTAACGAAGTAACTTAGTCTTGGTATTATTTTTATTTTTTTATATTGATGACTTAATTATCTACGACACATTATTATCCCTTATAAAATTCCATATTGTATGACATAATTCCATCACTGCTACCAATTTATGTCCTAAATGTAAAAAAAACCCTCTAGTTTCTCATTATGAAATAATACCATTGACAAAAGAAATATCTTCGGCTAATCTTGAAATGAATTTGAAATTCAAACTATATATTTCACAAAATGAAACAAAATGAAATCCCTTTCTAAAGCGCTAGATATTTTGGAGCTTTTTTGGCGCCACCAAGATGAGATATCTCTTACAGAGATGTCCGCTCTTTCTGGTTACAATAAAACTACTATCTATCGTATAGTATCCACTCTAGTTAAACGTGGTTATCTGCAGCAGGAAAAGAGAAGAGGAAAATATTCTCTAGGCACGGTATTCCTAGAATTCAGCGGTATTATTAAAGGCAAGGTAAAAATCAGAGACATAGCTATTCCTCATTTAATTGAGTTATCACGTCTTATTAATGAATCAGTCTTGATAGCGGTTTGGGATGGAAAGGACGGCGTTTTTACCGAGACATTCCATGAAACATCTTACTCTAATGGGCCGTTGAAGG
This sequence comes from Dehalococcoidales bacterium, assembly GCA_050014095.1. Lineage (GTDB taxonomy): Bacteria > Chloroflexota > Dehalococcoidia > Dehalococcoidales > RBG-16-60-22 > RBG-13-51-18. Next base: position 50,670 of record JBEKDZ010000003.1, read on the forward strand.
TGATTCCGGAAGAAGGTACCAGCATCCCACTGCATTGCACCTCCATGGGGAAAATAATTATCGCTAATATGACCGGGGACGAGTTTGATAGATATTTCAAAGACAAAAAGTTGGAAAGCCGGACACCCAACACTGTTGTTGATATTAATGTCTTAAGGCAACAACTCCTAAATATCAAAAGGGAGGATATCGCTTATGACGATGAAGAGTATTCTCTCGGCGTTAGAGGTGTATCTTCGGGCATAAGAAACGACCATGGTAAGATTGTCGGCGCCATCTGCATCATCGGTCCTTCGGTTCGCTTATCCCTTGCTACGCTAAAGAATCTCGCGCCGACTGTCCAGAAATATGCTATGCGCATCTCAAGAGAACTTGGCTATCATGGAAGCAAAATATCATAGCAATCTACGCTTAGCCAAAATAACAAAAAGGGGGAAAACGTGATTGAAGAAACCAAACTAGAAAAGATAGTTGGTAAAGCCAATATTGACCGAAAACGAACGACTTTACACGAATATTCGCAGGATATGAGCTTTATACATCCAATAAGACCTGAAGCAGTGATAAAACCGCAAAATACTGCGGAAATCCAGCAACTAATCAACCTGGCCAGACAAACTGGAACGCCATTAATACCCATTAGCTCGGGGTCACCGCATTTCCGTGGCGATACGGTTCCAAGCATTGGAGGGGCGATTATAGTGGACTTAAGTGGGATGAAAAAAATCTTCCGTGTCAGCCGTAAGCACCGCGTCGCCATGTTCGAACCTGGAGTAACCTTTGAAGAGCTTATAAAAGCCGTAGCAAAAGAAGGACTCCGCCTCAATATGCCGTTATTACCACGTATATCAAAATCAGTAGTTGGAAGCATTTTAGAAAGAGAACCGGTAATCATGCCTAAATACCACTGGGATATCGCCGACCCGCTGGCTTGCACCGAGGTTATCCTAGGTACGGGCGACGTAATACGTACCGGAGCAGCTGCTGGGTCAGGCACGATAGAAGAGCAGTGGGCTGCTGGAGGTGCCCAGAAGGAAGCGGCTGGTCCTTCTTCAGCTTCATGGTATCGCGTTATCCAAGGTTCACAGGGGACTATGGGCATCGTCACTTGGATTTCGGCCAGGTGTGAAATCATCCCCAAACTGGAAGAGCCTTTTCTAGTCGGTTCATCAAAATTGGATAAAATTATGGATGTTGTACATTGGCTGATACGACGTCGGCTAATAAATGAGTGTTTTGTGTTAAACAATGTTAATTTAGCTTCAATCATGGCTAAAAATGTTACCAGAAACAAACACCAGCTTCAAACCGGTTTACCGCCCTTTATATTGTTTTTTAATATCGCCGCTTACGACTACTTCCCCGAAGAAAGATTGAACGGTCAAACCAAAGATATGATTGAGATAATGCAACAGGTCGGTTTGGATGTGGTAAAGACTCTCGGTGGTATCACAGCTGCCGAATTACTAAAAACAGTTCAGCAGCCATCGACCGAGCCATTCTGGAAACTGCGTGAAAAGGGAGGTTGCCAGGACATTTTCTTCCTAACCTTGAACGATAGACTCGAAGAATTGGTTAATACCATGTACAACCTGGTATCTGAATCAGGTTACCCAACCTCTGATATAGGCATTTATCTACAGCCGATTGTGCAAGGCGTCAATTGTCACTTTGAATTCAATCTACCATACAACCCAGAGAATCAGGAGGAATATCATCAAGTAAGAACATTATCTGAAAAGATTACTAAAGCCTTAATTAATAAAGGAGTTTTCTTCTCACGGCCATATGGGGAACAAACTCGATATATTATGAACCGCGATGCTGCCACAGTAGCTGCCTTAAAAAAGGTCAAAGCCATTGTTGACCCCGATAATATCATGAATCCAGGGAAATTATGCTTTTAATCCGTAAAAAAGATTCGCAAAGGAAGTAAAAAAATGAGTTTAGAAGAATATAAAAACGATATGCAAACTTGCTGCCGGTGCTCGGCCTGCAAATTCATACCCTTTGAGAATGTCAAGGGATTCGATAATGTCAACGTTTGCCCCAGCATATCAAGGTATGATTTCCATGCGTATTCTGGCGGCGGCAGACTTGGCATAGGCATGGCCCTGCTGGAAAAAAGGATAGATTACACCGATAAGCTGCTGGAAGTTATCTACAACTGCCAGATGTGTGGGGCTTGCGATACTTCTTGTAAATATGCCATGGATATGGAAGTGATCGAACCCATTAATGAAATCCGGTTTGCCTGCGTAGAAAGCGGCCATACTCTACCCATCCTTGATAAAATGATAGCCAGCCTGCGGGCACAAGGTCCAATGGTATTAGGAACCAAAGTTAAGCGTGGGGAATGGGCCAAAGGGCTTAAGGTAAAAGATTACACGAAGCAGAAAGCGGAAATAATCTATCATGCCGGCTGCCGGACATGTTATGACCAGTCTATGTGGCATACGGCACAATCCGTTATCAAATTGATGCAGAAAGCCGACAGCGATGTCGCCATCGCCTACGAAGAATCCTGCTGTGGCGGGAGAGCCTACCAGATGGGTTATCGGGAAGTCGCTCTCAATCAGGCGCAGCGTAATATGGACATGATGAAAAAAGCAGGGGTCAAAACCCTGGTGACAGGTTGCGCCGAATGCTACTACGCCTTTAAAGTGCTTTATGACAAGTTCGAGGGGAAGGGTGATATTGAAGTGCTTCATACCTCGGAGTACTTTAACCGCCTGATAAAAAAAGGCTCGTTAAAACCCCAGAAAAAGGTTAACCTATCGGTTACTTACCATGACCCCTGCCATCTCGGTCGGCAAGGAGAACCATACATTCACTGGAATGGCAAGCGTATACCAGGGCAAATCATCCTCTTCGATCCACCTAAAGAGTTCCGCCGGGGCACCTATGGAGTATATCAACCACCTCGGGATATCCTTGAAAGTATCCCTGGTTTAAAACTTATAGAAATGGACAGGACTAAAGAATACGCATGGTGCTGTGGCGCAGGCGGCGGTGTCAGCGAAACGAATCCTGAGTTCGCCCGCTGGACAGCAAATGAAAGAATTAAAGAAGCCAAGAGGACAGGAGCCGAAGCTATAGTTACCGGTTGCCCAGGGTGTGAGACCAGCTTTAACGCCGCGATAAAAGAGGACGTCAACGGATTCAAAGTATTTGATGTAGTCGAGCTACTAGCAAAGACGATTTTTTAACTACAGAAGGAGATGAAGAAATGGCATTAACCAAAGAACAATATGCCGCTTTCGAGGATATCGTAGGTTCAGCATACATTTCTTCCGACCCGGTAATAATGTATGCCTATTCCTGGCGTTCCGGTTTATATGCAGGTATAGACAATTTTACCCCCCTTTTTGAAGCTGCGTTGTTACCGCAGACTACAGAGGAAGTCCAAGCAATCGTTAAATTGTGTAACAAATACGGGCTGCAGTTTAAGGCTACCAGTACTAATTGGGGGCCGTATAATGATGCCGCAGGACCCGGAGTTTTAAAAATAGACCTTAGGCGCATGAACCGGATTATTGAAATCAATGAAAAAAATATGTATGCCGTGGTCGAGCCTTACGTCATCGGTGCCCAACTCCAGGCCGAATGCATGAAGAGAGGCTTTAACTGTAATCAAAATGGGGCAGGGACGAACTGCTCGGCGCTGCCGATAGCAGCGCATGGCGGCTATGGACATTTAAGCCAGAGCGGTAGTTATGGCGAGCGTAATATGCTGGCTTTGGAGTGGGTAACACCAGATGGAGAAATCATCAAACTCGGATCGCTGGGTTCAGCGGATGAATGGTTTTGCGGCGATGGTCCCGGCCCCTCGCTAAGAGGGATTATTCGGGGTAATGTAACGCCACTGGGTGGTTTGGGTGTATTTACTAAAGCGGCTACTAAGATATATCCCTGGAGCGGCCCCGCTGTTTTCCCCATTGAAGGAGTATCGCCACATTATGCCCCGAGCCAGATTCCCCCGCATTTTCTTATTTGCTTCTACTCTTTCCCCTCCCTGGATATGCTGGATGAAGCCCAGCGCAAAATAGGAGAAAGCGAAATCGCTTACGAGTTGATGGGTTTCAATGCAGCGATGGCGGCTTCAAATATAGCTACATCCAATGAAGAAATGGTCAAACTTTTCAAAGAATTCAGCGGAATGGTACAGGGGCCATGCTGCATGATAATTATCGTCGGTGATTCTACGCGAGATTTCGAGTACAAAACTAAAGTATTAAAGCAAATCGCTGAGGAAACGCAAGGAAAATCCCTAGACAAAATTGTGGAAGATCCCAAAGTAGCCGGCGGCTGTCTTTGGCGCTGGATGCGTTCTACTGGCTCGATTAGAGAAGTATTCCGTGCGACAGGATGTTTTGGTGGTGAAGTAGGTGGTACGGATACATATCGTCTCATGGCTGATTATATAATTGAAACTGGTAAATGTAAAGATGACTTAATCAAGAAACAACTGGTCTATAATGATGGATCTTCTCCATTCACCCAATGTATCGAACATGGGCATACCGGCCATGGCGAACTGCTTATCCGTTATCGGCCTGACGCTACCACCTGGAACGGTCTTATGGAGTTCATGGCGAAAGCCAATAACATCGCTATAAACGGTCACTTCGGTGTTCCCGGGCATGTGTTCAGTGATGCCCAACATGACATCTATGGCCCGCATGTTTCTAATTACCATCTCTGGTTAAGAAGAATCAAGGCAAGTTTCGATCCTAATAATGCTTCGGAGGGCAGCCACTATATCACTGTTAAAAAATAACACTGGGCAATGCTGCCTTGAATAAGGAGTAATTATATGAACCATTTAACACACATTAAACCGAAAGGAGGCAAGGAAAATTATGAAATGAACTGTGTACTATCAAGAAAGAACCACTTTAAAGGAGGATAATTTAAAATGAAGAAATGGGCATTTATTCTTTTCACGGTATTTATAGCCGCAGCATTGATTCTTAGTGGCTGTAGTACGTCGTCGAACACAACTACAACTCAAGCACCAAAAACCCTGAAAATAGGTGCTATGTATTCACTCACTGGTGATATGTCTACAGTTGAAATCTTGCTAAGAGATGGGGCGTTATTATGCCAAGATTGGATTAACGAGAATGGCGGTATCACCATTAACGGTGAAAAATATCTCATTGAATTAGTTGTTGAAGACACAAAAAGCACCGTTGATGGAACGGTAACAGCCGCTACCAAACTTGTTGAACAAGATAAGGTGAAATTCATAATCGGGCTGGTCAGACCTGATATGTCGATTGCTTGTTCATCAGTCACTGAAGCCGCCGGAGTACTGCGTGCTCTAGATTGGGATGGCAACCCAGAGGACATGAGTGCAAAAACACCTTACACTTTCAGACCTATTCTAGGCGGTGCCGAGATGATACCGGTGCTTTACGATTACCTGGTCGAGGCCTACCCGAATGTAAAAACAGTGGCCATTCTGAATTCAGACGAACCAGGTGGACAGGGTTATTCAAAAGCATCCGAGGCCATCGCCGGGGCGCACGGACTTCAAGTGGTAGCATCTGAATTAACTCCTACAGGCACCCAGGATTATTACTCGGTCATGACCAAGTTATTAGCAGCCAAACCGGATGCTTTGGATCTGGGTTCAGGGAATCCCATGGAAGTAGAACTAAGATTCAAACAGGCACGAGAGTTGGGTTTTACCGGTCCTATTTTTAATCTTACACCAGTTTCACTTTACAATATTCTGGATACGGCAGGAAAAGACCTTTGTTATGATTACTTTAACCCAGCTTTAGACATGCAGAGCTCTACTGTACCTTCAATGATAAAAGAAGTACAGAAGCGATGGGAAGCCGCGTATGGGACATCCTTCCAAGATAATTTCGAATCTTTCCAAGGTTGGGATACCCTTTGGTGTTTGGTTCAAGCTATTAAAGCAGCCCAAAGCATTGATCCGTCTACGGTGAAGACAGCCTGGGAGAAAATGCCGAGTATCGAAACGTGTTACGGTACTGGGCATATGGGAGGTCTAAAAACTTATGGGATTAACCACCTGGTGGTAAGGCCACAGTGTATTAGCAGATTGAACAATGGAACAATAGAACTTATTAAGTGGTATACGCCAGACTTCCCTTAAAAGAAACTTCAATTTTTTACTAACAAGATAAACCGTGTCTTAAAAAATAAAAGGATAACGGTCATCAAGAAATTTAAGACATGTTAATACCACATGCAAAGTAAAAAACCGACAGGGAACACAAACGAGAAAAGGAGAGGAAACCTTCACTTTCAGGAGTAAGGCTTCCTCTCCTAAGAGTTTAGTATTTTCTATTATCTTGAAAAAGTGTCTCTTATCAAGGAGATAACTTGGGTTTAGATATATTTGTACAAAGCATATTAAATGGTCTGACATCAGGATGGATTTATGTGCTGCTAGCCGTAGGTCTTACATTGGTTTTTGGTATCATGAATATCGTCCAATTCGCCCACGGTGAGATATATATGCTCGGTGCTTATTGCAGCTACTTCTTAATTAAGTCATGCGGATTGAATTTTTGGGAAGCTTTACCAATTTCCGCAATTGTTATTGGTTTGCTTGGCATCATTCTGGAGAGATTCTTTTTCCGTCCTTTTCGTAACAAATTCGAGCCCAGTATCATTGTAGCTATTGGTCTCATGCTGGCTTTACAAACCATAGCCGTAGTAGGTTTCGGCACTGACACAAAAACGATGCCCAGCATCATCCCCGGTGTTTTAAGAGTCGGTGGTATTACGCTTTCTTGGGATAGATTGCTAGCCATATTCACCGGTATTGTGCTGATATCGGCGCTTTTCCTATTGGTTCAAAAAACTAAAATAGGCCAGGCAATGGTTGCCGTGTCTCAAGATACATATGCCGCTAGTTTACAGGGTATAGACGTTAACCGTGTCTCGGTCGTAGCCATGGTTCTCGGCTGTGCCCTTGCATCTATTGCCGGCTCGTTAATGGGTAGTATATTCACTACCAATCCATATATGGGGACATTGGCTATTACTAAAGGAATTGCAGTAATAATTATGGGTGGGTTGGGAAGCATCCCTGGTGCAGTTGTCGGTGGACTCATTTTAGGTTTGATAGATGGCATAGTTCCACCTTTACTAAATACTAATATAGCCAATATATTCGGTTTTGTCGCCATCTTAGTTATCTTACTTTTCAGACCAAGAGGTCTTTTCGGACATGAGTAACTTGAAAAAATTCATCAAGCCTACCATTTATGTTGTCTTGATATTGTTTTTCTTCTTATTGCCGCTCTTTGTTAAGGAAACATATTTTATTCATGTATTGATTTTGGTCGGGATCAACATCATCCTCGCCAGCAGTCTACGTACTATAGCTACAACCGGACAAATATCTTTAGGTCATGCCGGTTTTATGGCAATTGGCGGCTACACTACGGCTATACTGGTAATGAAATTGGGCATCTCTTCATGGGCTGCATTACTATTGGGAGGAATCGCCTCTGCCATTATAGCTTTATTAGTGGGTTTCCCATTTGTTCGCGTCAAGCGGGTATATTTCGCGATGCTCACGCTATTTTTGGGCGAGATTATTCGGCTAGTAATCACAGAATTAAGAGCGTTTACTGGAGGCACTTCCGGCCTCTTAAATATTCCTCCGCCAGATTCGATAAGTATTGGGAGCCTATTCATCATTACTTTCGATACCAAAGTAGCTTACTATTATTTTATTTTAGTTTTAGTACTGATTACCCTGTTGATTCTCTACCGGATCGAGTCTTCTCGTATTGGTAGAACTTTATATTCTATTCAACAAAGTGATTTTGTTGCCGAAAGCGTAGGCATAAATGTCATTAGTCTCAAGGTGTTTGTTTGGTGTGTGGGAGGTTTTTTTGCTGGTATAGCTGGAGGCTTTTATGCCCAATTCGTTCGTAACCTAACGCCGGATAGTTTTGGTGTAATGCAAGCGATTTATATTGTAGTGTATATGGTGATAGGAGGACGGCGTAAGTTTTTTGGGGCAATCCTCGGAGCTTCTATTCTAACAATCCTTCCCGAGATTTTCCGAGTACTCAAAGAGTATGAACCATTTGTGTTCGTAGGCGTACTATTTCTTGTCATCTTTCTTTTACCCGGTGGCCTCGTAGATTTACCACAAGTGATAACAGCGCAAATTCGAAAACATCGTAAAGTGGAATCAAATGATGCTTGAAATACGTGATGTTACGAAATCCTTTGGAGGACTACTCGCTGTTAACGAACTAAATATGAGTGTTAAACAGGGAGAAATTATTGGCCTTATTGGCCCTAACGGTGCTGGAAAGACCACGGTTTTTAATTTGATCACGGGATTTATCTCTCCAACCAAAGGTCAGATTATATTTGAGAAGACCAATATCACCGGTAAACCACCACACGCCATAGCCTCCAGAGGCATAGTTAGAACTTTTCAACAATCCGCCTTCTTGCCAGATTTTACCGTTCTACAGAACTCAGCAACCTCTTGTTACCTGTATCCTAAAGGTAATATCTTGGAAGCTATTTTCAACACGCCCGGTTATAAGAAAAAGGAAACAGCCGTTTATCAACGTGCGGCAGAACTCCTGAAATTCCTAGGACTTGAGCCCGTAAAAGACGAATTGGCCGAGAACCTGCCCCATGGTTATCAGAGGCTACTCGGGATCGCCATAGCCTTGAGTGCCAAACCAAAGTTATTATTACTTGACGAGCCTTTAGGCGGTATGAATGCCTCGGAAGTCTCGGAGACAATAGCCTTTATCAGTAAGATACGCGAATCGGGCACCACGGTCCTGTTGGTGGAACACAATATGAGGGCTGTTATGGAATTATGTGATAGAATAGTCGTGATTAACTTCGGGCGGAAGATAGCTGAAGGACTGCCTGCTGAAATACAGAAAAATACAGAAGTGATTAAAGCCTACCTAGGAGTTAGCGAAGATGCTACTCAATGTTAAAAATATTAGAGTGAATTACAGTAAGGCTGAGGCAGTAAGAGGCGTTAGTATCGAAGTTCCAGAAGGTTGCGTGGTAGGCATTATTGGAGCTAATGGGGCTGGGAAAAGTACTATTTTAAAGGCAATAGTCGGGACGGTGCCAATAACCCATGGTGAAATATGGTTCAGCGATAAAAAAATCAATAACCTGAAAACTCACAAAATCGTCGAGCTAGGCCTTGTACATATCCCCGAGGGCCGCCATCTATTTCCCTATATGAGTGTCTTAGCCAATCTAAAATTGGGGGCATATTTAAGGAAGGACAAAGCCGCTATTAAAAAAGATTTAAATGTTGTCTTCGAGCGTTTCCCGAGGCTCTACGAGAGACGTGAACAACAAGCATCAACCTTGAGCGGCGGGGAACAACAAATGCTGGCTATTGGCCGAGGTCTAATGGCAAAACCGAAGTTACTTCTTCTAGATGAACCTTCACTTGGGCTAGCTCCCATGGTAGTCCAGGAACTCGCTTGCATTATAAGTGATATAAATAAAAGTGGCATTAGCATTCTTTTAGTCGAGCAAAACGCTGGCTTGGCTACCAAGGTTACCGATATGGGCTATGTACTAGAAGTTGGTAAAATTGTTCTTGAAGGCAAACTAAAAGAAATTATGGGTAATGAGATAGTTAAAAGAGCTTTTCTGGGATAAAAGCGAAAAGGTATGAAAAATAGGGTTCTAGAATAATTCTTTAACAGCACTTAGAGCCTTGAGGAATAAAAAACTAAACGAGAAATAAATATATGAAACCGACAGATATTGCCGATATCAGAAACCTGAAAAGTGATATTGTAATTATTGGCGCCGGAGGAGCCGGACTTGCTGCTGCGGTTACCGCTGCCGAAAAGAGAGCCAGCGTCATCGTATTGGAAAAGAGGAATATACCCGGCGGAACAACAATGTTTGCCGAGGGCCCCTTTGCGGCAGAGAGCCCAACTCAAAGACGTCTACATATCAATTGTACTAAAGACGAGCTCTTCAATATTCAAATGTATTACAACCATTGGACACTTAATGCCAAACAGGTCCGTGAAGTAATTAACAAATCAGGCGACACCATACGCTGGTTAGAAGAAAAAGGTATTGAGTTTTACATGCCGATGATGTATCCCAACCAGAGCCCGATGGAATGGCATAATCCCAAAAAAGGCTGCCCTGAAATCATCAGGACTTTTATGAAAGATTGTGAGCAATCCGGCGTCGTCAAGGTGCTGTTCAAGACTAGCGCAAAAAAAATCATCCGGGATAAGGCTGGGAAAATATCTGGAGTTATCGCCAAAACCGGAAATACAGAGATAACGATTGAAACTAAATGCGTTATCATCGCTACAGGTGGATATGGCGGCAATAATCGTTTAATAAAGAAATATAATCCAACTTTCAATCTAAGTAATATCAAGTTTAACATGCTGAAAAACATGCACGATGGCGATGGTCTCCTTATGGCTTTTAAAATTGGCGCGGATAGCGAAGGCCTGGGCAAGTTGATTTTACACGGGCCGGTCACAGAGGCACACTCGGCATTCGGGCTGGCGATTGAGGCAAACAGCGTCTGGGTAAATAAAAACGGTGAACGTTTTATGCAGGAAAGCGCTTCATTCAGCCCTTTTGAATCGGTTAACGGTTTATTACGCCAACCGGAACAGGTCTGTTTTAGTATTTTCGATGAAGCTTTCTTGCAGAATGCACTTAAAAACGGGCTGGAAAGACCATTCCAAAGCAGTTTGCACAGTCGTGGAATAATGACCAGATGGGATGAAGAACTCAAAAAAGAAGCGGCACAGGGACGGATGATGATATCAGATTCCTGGGACGAAATTGCCAAATGGATAGGTACAAATCCAGCTAAACTAAAAGCTACTATCGATGAATATAATGCCTGTTGCGATAAAGGGCATGATGACCAGTTCGCGAAGAATCCTAAAAACCTTAAAACATTAAGGACTCCTCCTTATTATGTCGTCAAATGCGTCCCGGGCATCCTTTCAACTTTTGGAGGTATCAGGACTAATCATCGTATGGAGGTAATTGATAAAGCCGGCTCGCCAATTAAAGGGCTTTACGCCGCCGGTAATGACGCCTGTGGAGGATTTTGCGGTACAACTTATAATGTCCGTCTCGCGGGGGCTGGTTGCGGATTCGCCTTTAATTCCGGCCGCATAGCGGGGGAAAATGCTTCAAAGTACGTTATGGAAAGATAAGCCCGGTTATCAAGAAAAAGGGAAGGGTGGCCTTTAAACTTCAGTAATAAAACTACCCTCGGAGCACCGGTTGCCATATTTATATAGTGGGAAAACATTGTAGCAACCAAACAGATGTCTTTATGGAATCAGAAAAAGTCGAAGATATGCTTGAAAGTGATATTATCGTTATCGGTGCTGGCGGTTCCGGTCTGGCCGCCGCCGTAGCGGCATCGGAAAAAGGTGCGCGCGTCATCGTAATTGAGAAGGAACGAAAAGCCGGCGGGACCACACCCTTTGCGGAAGGAATCGTCGCGGCGGAAAGCCCTACCCAGAAGCGGATGAACATTAATGTCACGCGGGACCAGTTATTCAGAAACCACATGGATTATACACATTGGACACTTAATGCCCGCTTGGTACGGGCTTTGATTGATAAATCAAGTGATACCGTGGCTTGGCTAGAAAATAAAGGCTTATCTTTCACTTTACGCGGCTTACACGGTCCCGTCACTCCGGGGGAAAATAGTAACCTGCCCGTAAACCTGATGCCCCCTGTCTTTCACATTCCCACGAATTGGGGCGCAGGGATTATAAAAGTCCTCCTTAAAAGCTGTCATGAAATGGGAATTCAGATTCTCTATCAGACCAGGGCTGAAAAGCTATTTACTGGTAAAACAGGAGCGGTGGCTGGTGTAGTCGCACAAAGTAAGGGCACGAGAATTACGTTAAATGCTAAAACAGTTATCATCGCCACCGGAGGTTACAGCAGCAACAAAGAGATGATGCGTAAATACTGCCCCCAGTATGACATCAGCAACATAGATAAGCTTAGTGTAAAAGGGACCCATCCCGGAGACAGAATACGCTGGGTGAGGCAAATGCATACCGGTGATGGCATCCGGATGGCCCTTGAAATCGGGGCAGCCAGCGAAGGATTGGGAGTTCTATTAATGAACGGACCCAACTTTGTGGCGGGGAATCATGCCTGGATGCTGGCAATGAACCCGGGGACTATTCGAGTGAATTCAGAAGGTGAACGCTTCGCCGCGGAAAATCTGGGGCCTTTTGTTGCGGATAATACTACGCTTCGGCAACCGGGGCAGGTGATGTTCTCCATATTTGACGAAGCTTTCAAACAAAACATTATTAAGAACGGATTCGGTCCTATCTCCGGAGGTAAATATCACCATGAGGCTTCCGGGATAGAGCCGGACCTTAAGGCGGCGGTAGCTCGAGGAAGTTGTTATGTCTCCACTTCCTGGTCTGAAATTGCTAAGTGGATTGGAGCACCGCCTGAGAAACTGGAAGCGACGATTGAAGAATACAATCATTTCTGTGAAAAGGGGTACGATGATTCATTTGCCAAAGATGCCGTATTCCTGAAGGTTATCAAAACCCCACCTTTTTATGCCTGCCGCTGCTATCCCGGCTTTCTAGTTACAATTGGCGGTATCAAAATCAATCATTGCATGGAGGTACTAAAAAAGGATAACACTCCGATTCCGGGTCTTTACGCCGTCGGGATTACAACGGGTGGATGGTCAGGGTCTACCTATAATATTGGTCTTCCTGGAACCGGGTGTGGCTTCCCTATTTATGGCGGCCGGCTCGCTGGTGAAAATGCTGCAAAGTATGTTACGAAAAAATAACCTTGCTTCTTGAAAAAGATGGGTTATTCGCTTCTCGAAAAATTTCGGTATGGTGGAGACGGGGGAGGGTCGAACTCCATCATACCGACTTATTTTTAACATGTTAAAACAGAGGCTGGCACTGGTAGTAACTTTCTGGACTGAAAAGTAATTTATTAAACTATACTCTTTCGAGATAAAAAGGGAGGCCGGATATTATCCAACCTCCCTTTATCAGGTTCTATTTATCTAACCAGACTATTTAGTTATTCGTGCTTATAGATGTGACGGAGCGGATAAGAACCAAGCTCAACGATTTTCCCACCCTGTACTTGCTGGAGTCGTACAGTATCAACACCTTCAACATCACCCGGACCGTAAGTAAACGGTGAAATCGTGATATCACCCACGCTGAAGTTCTTAATCTGGAAGAAACCGTATTCCAGGACGTCGAGTGACGTTAATTTGTCCGCCGGTTTCTGCAGCATCGCTAACCTTAGTGCCTCAACCTGGATCATTGCCTCGATAATGCCATCCAGATACATGACATGGGTGACCTTCTTATCGGGACGGTATTTATTCTGCAGGTCATTGGCGAACTTGACACCGGCAACGTCGGCGTCCATGGCGCAGAAGTCACCAGCGACAACCACGCCATTGCCTAGGTCTCCCATCGCTGGGACAAACACCTGTAGATGAGCTGGGTAGGCGAAGGCGAAAGTTATCTTGTATGCAAGGTCTGGCCCCATGCCAAGCCTGACAGCTTCTTTGATGGTGGGCTGGGAACCTGGATTAATCATGCATCCAAGGGTAAGGTCAACCTTGTTGTCTTTCAGCCAGAGCAGTTGTGTAGTCGGTGGTGTGGTAGGCACCATGGGCACAAATTGACTGCCGGCAAACTCATAGCCGAGCTTTTCCAGATAAGCCTGCATTTCCGGTATGACTATGCCTCTGCCCAGGGAGCTATCAGCAGTCAGGTATGCTACTCTTGGTTTAGCAGTATTGCCGGCCGCCTTCCATTTTGCCAGGAACCATTCCGCGACAGCGGCCATCTGGTCAGTATAAATCGGGGCGTTAGTAAAGATTGTTTGGGGCGGAGATAGATAGGCAGGTGAACAGGATTGGCTGGTGGCACCGATCCGGTCTTCATTCAATCTATCCTTGAGCGCTAGCCCTTCTGGTGACCCGGTGATTCTTTCTACTAATAGCCCTTTAGATTTAAGGTCATCGTAGATGGTCAACGCTTTGTCGGCGGCCAGTTGATCATCTCCCCAAAGCACCTCGAAGTTGATATTACTGGGTATTTTTTTATCCGTGTACCAGGGAGCGATGATGTGATTATCGTTGATATATTTAGCGTAATCCTGGAAACCGGCCAGAACGGCAGCACAGTCCTCGGCATAAGCGCCGGTCAGCGCAAAAGTACCCCCGATATAGAGCGTAATTGGTTTTGCCGCAGTTGTGCTTGGTGCCGTGGTTGCGGCCGTGGTCGTAACCGTGGCCGTGGTTGGTGGCGCGGTTACAGTTGTCGTCTGGCTGGTACCACAGGCAGTGAGTACTAATATTACTGCCAGCAAGATTGCGAACGGAATGGCAAAAAATGGTCTAAATTTAATCATATTTTCTCCTTTTTATTTGATAAGTTGATATAGTTGCATGAATATAAGGTCCTTTCCTGATACATCCACCTCCTTTCATTCGTTATTGTTTAGCTAGACTGAGAAAGGCCACCGCCGGAAATAAGTTTTGATAAGCTCCCAACGATGCATCAGTCCCCTGGGCTCAAAAATAAGGAAAATGATAATTACCAGCCCACGCATGATGAGACTCATTGATGCGGCGGCCTGGGCAGCTATGGCCGGAAAAGCCGCGGCTAAAGCCGGGCCACCAACGGTCATCGCCTCATCCAGTAGCTTGAGAGCAATAACCCCAAAGATTGCGCCGGTAGTGCTGCCCATACCACCGACAATCAACATCGCCAGATACCATATCGAGTCGCTGAAAGGGAACATATTGGTATCAGCAAAAGCGAAGTAGTGCACCAATAAGGAGCCAGCCACACCGGCGTATACACAGCCGATGAAGAAAGCCAGCAGTTTGTAAGATAGCAGATTTACCCCCATCACCTCGGCCGCCAGGTCATTATCCCGGATGGCGATAAAAGCTCTACCTACCCTGGTTCTTACCAGATTCTTGGCAAAGTATGTCCCCAGGCAAGCGATAATCATTACCAGGAGAAAATAGGCACCTTTACTCTTGATGATGTAACCGAAAATATCCGGCCTGGGTACGGATATGCCATCTGTCC
This sequence comes from Dehalococcoidales bacterium, assembly GCA_050014095.1. GTDB lineage: Bacteria > Chloroflexota > Dehalococcoidia > Dehalococcoidales > RBG-16-60-22 > RBG-13-51-18. Next base: position 65,798 of record JBEKDZ010000003.1, read on the forward strand.
CGCCGGTGACATCGCGGAACTGGAGGATAAGCCAGATAACAATAAATTGGGCGGCTACCGTGGCCATAATCAGGTAAAAGCCTTTAATCTTCAGCGATGGCAGCCCGAAGATGATGCCCACCACCCCGGCGGATAGACCGGCACAGGGCAAGGCTGCCCAGAAAGGCCAACCGAGCCTGGCTGTAAGAATAGCGGATACATAACCGCCAACAGCCATGAAACCGGCGTGGCCGATGGAAATTTGCCCGCAGTAACCAGTCAGGATGTTAAGACCTAGAACACTGATAATACTAATACCCATCATGGTCGTTATGGTTAGGACTCTATCACTGGAATATAGCGGCATAGTAAAGAGTACGACGAGGAAAGCTAACAACAACAGCTGTTGTGTCTTAGTGCGGAAGATAGCCATGTCCTGGCCGTAGCTTTCCTGAAAAACTCCACTGGGCAAGCTCATGATTAAATCCTTTCTATTCTGGCAAGACCAAATAGGCCATGTGGCCTAAAGGTCAACACAATGATGATAACGATAAACGGAAAAACATTGGCCAGACCACCACCGGAAGGAAGGAGCGGGTCCAGGTAGCCAGCGGAGACATTTTCCAGTATGCCGATGATTATTCCGGCAACAATCGCCCCTCCGATTGAATCAATTCCCCCCAGCAGTACTACCGCGAATGCCTTCATACCGACTTCAGACATGGATACCATCACGCCTGATACACCGCCGAGAATAATGCCACTGACGACGCCCACCACGCAGGCAATTATCCAGGAAATGGTATAAACGGTGGTCACTTTAATGCCAGCGCTTTGTACAACCTGTTCGTCTTCAGCCGTGGCTCTCATGGCCAGACCGATTTTGGCATAGCGGAAGAGAATCATCAGAATCACCACGACAATAATGGACACAATAATACCAATCAACGTCTCCGGAGGTATAGATAGTTCACCTACCTTCAAGGTCAAAGTCGGGAGTGACCCGTGATAAGCCTTATATTCGCCGCCCCAGATCAAGGTAGCAATCCCCTCCAGTACGGTACCCAGCGCAATAGTCATCATAATGATAGCCAGAACTGATTGACCAACCAGAGGGCGTAATATCAAACGCTCTATCAACCCACCCATAATCATCGCCACTGCGATGGCAGCTAAAATGCTGGCCCATACTGGCAGATGAAACGTTATCAGGAAGGTGTAACCCAGGTAGCCGCCAATCATCACGAATTGACCCTGGGCGATGTTAAATGCCTTGGAACACTTGAGGATGATGACAAAGCCAATAGCGATGAGAGCATAAACCATCCCCAAACCGAAGCCGGTGATAACTAATTGTAGGAAGAAAGTCATCGCTTGGCCCCCTCGATAGATTTGATGCCAATTTTAGTCTTTATCGCACCTTTCCGACCGTCACGATATTTAACCTGGGTCTCTATAGTCACCTCGTCCTGGCCGCCATAAATAGCCGCGATGAGTCCCCGGTAGCGTTCTTCGACGAACGACCTTCTCAACTTTCGGTTCCTGGTTAGTTCGGCCTCATCAGGGTCAAATTCCTTATGCAAATTGACAAATTTCTTGATTCGGCAGCTAGCCGGAATGTCCCGGTTAATCCTGAATATTTCCTGCTTTATCAGTTCATAGGCTTCAGGCTGTTGGGCAAGGTCACCAAAGGTGGTGTAAGTTACCTTATGCCGGTCCGCCCAAGGGCTGACGCTCTCATTGTCGATGATGATAATGGCTGATACATATTCCTTATCCGGACCTGCCAGTACCCAGGCATCTTTGATGTATTGACTGAACTTCAGCCGGCTCTCGATATCCTGCGGTGCTAGGTTTTCACCGCACGTGAGCCGCACGATATCCTTGATACGATCAATGAAAACTAAATGCCCGTCTTTAGTCAGATAACCGCTGTCACCGCTATGGAACCATCCGTCTTTAAGCACTGCGGCGGTGGCTTTAGGGTTGTTATAGTAGCCCAGAAAAGTACCTGGCTGCCGGCTGATGATTTCTCCGACCTCGGTAATTTCGACCTCAACCCCCGGGTTAAGCGTACCGACTGTTTCCGGTCGGATATCATCGTTACTGGCTCCCGTCAACGCGCCGCCCTCTGTCGACCCGAAAAGACTTTTCAGAGGTACGTTCAAAGCATGATAAAACCTGATAACTTCCGGACTTAAAGTTGACCCGGCCGAATAACATATTCTGGTGTTGACCAACCCGAGACTGTCCCGGAGAGTCTGGAATAATAATAGGTCACCCAGAGCATTAAGTATTTTCCAGTGTAGCCCCGGCTTTTGCTTTTTAAATTTCAAATCGGCTACTTTGTAGCCTATGGGGAAAAACAAACGATAAGTAAATTTTTTAAGGAAATCAGCGCCTTGAATCCTTGCCTGGACGCGGCTGGCTTGTCGCTCCCACAGGCGGGCGCTATAAAATATCATCGTCGGTCCTATCTCCCGGATATCCTGCTGCTGAGTTTCTACCCCCTCCGGGAAGTTTGTGATGCAGCCCGATATCAGGTGGGAGCCTATGCCAAGCCACTGCTCGGTTATCCAGGCTGGCGGCAGATATGACACCATGTTATCCGTCTCATATAACGGATCCAGATTTAGATAACACTGGGAGCCATACTTCATTGTCTTAAATGAGTGCATGACGCCCTTAGGATTCTCACAGGTGGCTCCAGAAGTGTAAATAATTGAACAGACATCATCAGCCTTACCGCTAGCCACATTTTCTTCAAACAGGCTGGGGTGTTCTTTTTCATACCCCCGCCCGAGTTCCAGTACCTGTCGGTACCCAATTAATTCAGGATTTTTATAATGGGAAAGCCCCTTATATCGCCAATAGATTATTTTCTTGAGCAGCGGCAGCTTTTTCTTAACCTCAAGTACCTTATCGACCTGTTCTTGGTCCTCGACCATGGCAAAGGAAGCCTCGGAATTCGCGGCAATGTATTGTATCTCTGCCGTTGTTAATTCAGAATAGATTCCCACGCTTATCCCGTGATTGGATTGCGCAGCCAGCTCCGCGAAATACCACTCCGGAGCATTGTCACCGACAATGAGCAGTTTCGCTCCGGTCTTAAAACCAAGAGCCAGCAGGCCGAGCGCCAGGTATTTGACGTTAAGGTAATAATCCTGCCAGGAATATGATTGCCAAATACCAAAACGTTTCTGACGCATGGCCTTGTGCCGATCGCCGTATTTTTCATGGTTGAACCTTAGCAATTTAGGCCAGGTGTCGCCGCGGTTATCGGTACTTTCATTAATAGCCATCAGTAAAATCCTTTACTTCAGGAAAGCCATCTTTTTCTCCGCCGGTAATGTTTAATATCACGGAAACTCCTTTGAGACCCTAAAGTGGATAGCCCCAGATAAAATTCCTTGATGTCTTCATTGTCCCGGAGTTTATCAGCAGGACCGTCTAGGACTATCCGTCCGTTTTCCATAACATAGCCGTAATCAGCAATGCCAAAGGCAGCCCGGACATTTTGCTCCACCAGTAAAATCGCCACCTTTTGTTCCTCTTTAATCTTATGGATAATCTCGAAAATCTCGCGCACTACGAGCGGAGCCAGTCCCAGTGAAGGCTCATCCAGGAGCATAAGCTTTGGTCTTGCCATCATCGCCCGGCCGATAACCAACATCTGCTGCTCGCCGCCGGATAAATAACCACTGGTGCGGTGACGGAAGTCCTTAAGCTCGGGGAAATAACTGAAAACCATCTCTAAATCACTCTTGATACCGGTTCTGTCTCTACGGAGATAAGCGCCGATATAGAGGTTTTCCTCGACGCTAAGATGCTCTAGAACCCTCCGCCCTTCCATAACCTGCGAAATGCCGAGTTCGGCGATAGGTTCGGGTCCGTATTTATCAATTCTGCGGTCATTAAAAACGATATTGCCGCTCGTTATTTCGCCTTCCTCTGTCTTTAATAACCCGGATATTGACTTAAGCGTGGTCGTCTTACCGCCACCATTAGCCCCGATTAATGCCACGATTTTGCCGTCACCAACTTCCAGCGATACACCGTGCAAAACCCGAATTACTCCCATATAAGCAACTTCAATATTATTAACTCGTAACATATCCTGAATCTTCCTAATTCTTCCTGTAACAAACAGATGCTAAATCTTGATATCTTCGCCTAAGTATGCCTTAATAACCTTAGTATCGGCTTTTATTTCAGCGGGAGTACCTTCGGCTATTTTATGACCGAAGTCGAGGACAATAACCCTGTCGGCGATATCCATTACCACACCCATGTCGTGCTCTACTAGAATGATGCTTTTAATGCCGTTCTTTAATACAGGTGTGTCTGGATAGGTTTCTCCCTGGCCTTCGTAAACATCAATAATGAAGCGGGCAATGTCTTCCTTCTCTTCGAGGTTCATGCCCGCCATAGGTTCGTCCAACAGCAGGACTTTCGGCTCCAGCGCCAGCGCCCGTCCCAGTTCAACCCGTTTGCGCATCCCATAAGGCAGCGCACCTACGACCTGTTTCCTGATAGATTGTATTTCCAGAAAATCTATTATCTCTTCAACTATTTTGCGATGTACGATTTCCTCCCGACGCGACCAGCCGAAATAGATAGCGCCGGCGATGAAGTTCTGCTTCATCAGCATATGCCGGGCCGCCATGATGTTATCCTGTGTGCTAAGACCGGTGTAAAGCTCGATATTCTGGAAGGTCCTCCCAATGCCTAGCTTGGCTAGTTTATCCGGACGCATACGGGTGATTCTTTTATCATCAAAATAGATTTCCCCCTTCTGCGGTTTATAGAAGCCGTTGATACAGTTTAGAAGAGCTGTCTTACCGGCACCGTTGGGGCCGATGATAGCCAGTATCTCGTTATCCCTTACTTCCAGGCTGACATCGGTGAGGGCATGAACGCCCCCAAAGCTAAGCGAAAGATTTTCTATGCTTAGCCGAACCATCTTTTCAGTCTTTGTAGCTGTAGAATGATTCACGTTAAAAGAATATTGTGAAAGATAATGAATGCCAGGACACCTTGCTTTTTCCAAGCAATATATCCGTAGTCAGCAAAAGTATTACATAGCTTAGAAACGATTGAAATACCCCTCAAGGGGTATTTTGTTGACTTTTAATACGAAAAGTGATATATAATCGCATGTGGTTAACGCAACTGATAAAGATTATCAGGATATCTTAAATCTGATCTATCATGCCAATCATTGCGAGGACATGGATAGTTTTATCGGTACCATCTGTCCTTCTATGATGCAGATATTCCGTTCGGAATGCGCCACTTTTCACCTTGTGAAAGGATACCCCCAGCATGTTAACATCGACATGTCAAGATCTTTTAAACGGGATTGTCGTAATTTTGTTGAAGATAAATATTATCCCGCACTTTATAAGGACGGTTACTATCATCAATCGCCATTGTTAAAAGAGGCGATTGCTTCATCAAAAAATGCCCTGAAAATCAAAGACACTCTTTCACAAAAAGACTGGGAAAAGTCGGACATGTACAACGACTTCATCCGACCGCAACATCTGTATTGGGAATTATTCTTACCCTTACGCTGGAAAGGTCATCTAAAGGGTCTGATTACTTTATGGCGGCCTCGAAACCAGCCTGACTTTGAGATTATCGACATTATGAAAAGTGAGATACTTACACCCCATCTTTCTCTCGCCATACGTAATATTACTAAAATTTCAAAAATCAGCCGCTCGGAAAGACAACCTTTGACCGCTGACAATGCTAATAATGAAGGGCTTATTCTACTTGATAATAAGTTGAGGCCGATTTATTCCAATGTTATGGCCAGAGAAATCTGCATTTATTTGTTTAACCGAGTGTCTTCAGGTACTTTTAATATCGAAACCGGCGAATTCCCTATTCCCCACTGTGTTGTCAAAGACTGTTGCGATCTTCTTAATCTGCAAAAATCCGAGGAACAGCTTACGTGGTTACCAAAAGAAAGGATAATATTCATTAAAAACGGCAAGAAGTTCCGTATAGAATGTTCGCTGATATGGAAAGCTAACCAAGTAATCGCCGTACCTCAATTTATGGTCACATTATCTGATTTAACCAGCGAAAACACGTTGGAGGCTGCCTTACAAACAAAATTCCACCTTACTCGGAGAGAGGTGGATATTGTTTATTGCATCATGGCGGATATGTCTTACGGCGAGATAGCAGAAAAACTTTATATCAGTAAGCTAACGGTGCATACGCACATAAAGAACATATACCGTAAGTTGGGAATCAAGAATAAAATCGAATTATTTAAATGCGTTCAATCGCCATCATCACTAAGATGATTTTATAATACTCGCTGTTGAAAGATAACCCTTAAATCTATTTCGTATTTTTCACCCTATGTCACAATAAACTAATACCGAAATTCACAGGTTATACACTCTAGCAACAACCATCATTAGAACCAAATAAGCAAAGTTATTTAACAAAATGAGTTTGTGGGAGCGTGGATTTAGCTTTTAGGGGGATACCCCTGATCTCCCCGTCCAAGTTTTTAGATACAAAAAAGCCCCTGGGGTTCATGGCAGGGGTTAATATTATGTCTGGTGGAGACGGGGGAGGGTCGGACTCCACCTGAAACACGATATATCCATAGTTTATTAGATTAATCTCTTTCTGAAATAACCTTTTATCTGCTGTTTTGTGAATCTATTTACAGCGTGTTTTTCGAGGTAAGTCACTACAGTCAGTACCTTATATTCGAATTGATTGAATCTATAATCCGCTATTTTCTATTTAAGTTCGTATTGAGTTAAGAAAAGGGTTATAATATTTTTTGACCCAAGGTAATCCCTCAATACTAGGAGGAACATATGTTAGCCCAAGTTGTCTTAACACCTACGGAGTCTAAAAAATTGATTGCTAAAGCGGTTGCCAAACTAGATGTGGTGAGACAGGCTGTGACTAAGGGTATGGTTGTGATACATCCAAGTAGCAGTACTTACTTTATTTTCGAGGAAATAGTTGGAATAAAACCGAAAACAAACCATTGGGTTTGCGGTGTGGTTACTCCAAGAGGAATGTGTGTCGAGATGGCCATGGCGCTTGGAGGGTATTCTCCTCCAAGTATGAAATATGATCCAGGAGAGCTCCGTGGTTTATGGGCAATAAAGAATGGAAAGGTATTAACTGAAAACACTACTGCTGAATTAATGGAGCAGATGACAGCTAAGGATGTGTACATAAAAGGGGTAAACGCATTGGACTCCCAGGGCCATGTGGGTATTTTAGTCGGCGAACGCGGAGGTCTAGGCGTAATACTATCAGCATGGAAGAAAAAGAGGTTCACCTTAATCTTTCCAGCAGGGCTGGAGAAATTGATACCTATACCTGTACGCCAAGCTGCGATGGAGGCGAAGCAAACTAAGTACGAATATGGTATGGGATTACCCGCCGGACTATTTCCTTATCCAGACGGAAAAACAATAACTGAAATAGAAGCTGTTAAAATATTGAGCGGTGCCATTGCAGTCCCTATAGCCTCGGGTGGTTTAGGTGGTGCTGAGGGAGCAACGACACTAATCATAAAGGGAACTAACAAACAAGTGAAAGACGCGATAGGATTTATTGAGCAATCGAAGGGGGCCAAACTGCCTTCGTTGCGTCTTTCCAACTGCAGTGATTGCTCGGTCCCACATTGCCGATTTCCTGTTGGAGATAAACATTGGACCTAGAGCATTATCGATGCTAGAAGAAGACATAGCCATTATAATCTGACAGACAAGGTCGACAAAATCAAAAAGAAGCGGTAGGCTGTCTAGGGAGGCTTATAAGGAAGTCTACTTCACCACTACACATGGAGATTTGGAAATCACCTTTTGGTTTAATTCCAAACCCAACCCGGGCAAATCCGTAACAGTAAAATAACCTTTCTGCGGCTGATAATCCTGTATACAAAGCTCACGGTTGGCCTTTTTAATAGCGATTACGTGATGTTCATGGATTTGGAAGTTAGGGATTACTGATTCAAGTTTAAGAGAAGCTGCGGTGGAAATCGGACTACCGCAAACATAGACCTGAACCGTGATATCATAGACATGAGCGTAATCGCAGACCTTCTTGCCTTCGGTGATACCACCAACCAAACAAAGGTCAGGCTGTATCATGTCCAAAGATTGCTTCTCGAAGTATTGACGGTAACCCCAACGGGTATAAAGGCGTTCCCCGGCAGCCATCGGAATCTTAACATTCTTACTTAATTTTTCTTGCAGGTTGGCATTCAGATAATGTACGCCTTCCTCGAAGAACATACAATTGAATTCTTCTAAAACATGGCCGAGCTGAATAGCGCTGGTAACGCTTGGAGCGGAATGTAACTCTATTAGTATGTCAATGTCGTCGCCTACGGTTGCCTTGATAGCTTTTATACGATTATAGACCATTTTCACGGTTTTGTTATTGAGTATTTTATTAAGATTGGGGGCCCGTTCTCCGTTATCGTCAAATGTGGTCGGGTCAACCATTATGGCATCATAGCCATCCCTAACGGCGATTCTTGCAGCTTCGGCATACTCTTCTGGTTTGGCTAACCTGAATTGCTTCTCATAATCCCAACCGAATTGTATCTAGCTGGCATAGGTACGCAAACTGTCATTAGTCTTACCTCCGAGAAGCTGGTAAATTGGTTGACTGAGGGCTTTGCCCTTGATATCCCAACAGGCAATATCTATTGCGCTCATACCACCGAATACTACTGGACCACCGCCTTGTGCCCAGAAAGTACCCCGAAACATTTTGTCCCAGAGAGCTTCAATATTCATTGGATTAACGCCTAAAAGGAGGTTCTCCGCCAAGTCTTTAACGTAGGCTGCCCCACCAGAATGACCCGTGCCATAAGCGAGCCCAACCTCACCTAACCCGCTGATACCTTCATCGATATTAACCCGGATGATGACCGGATGGTGCCATGGTAAACCAGTACAATTGACATCCCAAATTTCAATACTGGTTACTTTCATCTATTTCATCTCCTTCCCCAAACATTTTATCAAGACTCTTCCCCAACATATCAATCCCATTTTAATAACTGACATCCTCGAGTTACTATATTCATGATACTTCCAAGTATTAATCTTTATAAGGCTGCGGCGCCGGTGGCTGAGGATAATAAACCTCCTTAGGCGCATAAGGTTTATGAAAAGAAGTAGGTTTATCCGGTTTGTTCTGGGGATTTGATGCGATGCTACCTACAGATGGTGCCTCAACCCAGCCCTGATGGTAAGGCGACATGAAGATCTGTCGGTAAATGAAGGTTAATATTTTCCACTCGCCGTCTTCCCTAACATACTCCATGTCATATTTACCAGAACAGATATACGGGATACGATCAAGCGTACAGAAACCATGCGAGTGCCAGACGCCTTTTGCCCGGGTCCTGTCTTTGTTGAACTCAATTACTGGATTGCAGGTCATGTGGACAGCCATCCATCCTGGTAAGAAAGATTTATTGCCACCGAAGACTGTATTCCAGAATCGGGTAATACTCTCGATCCCTTCGTAGATGCCACTATCTTCAATTTCCAACGTTACCCCAGATGTGTGCTGTGCGAAGAGCTTCGGTACCTCAGACCGCATTCCGACTTGGTAGTGGTGTGAGTAAAGCGACTGCAATTTATAAATTTCGAGTTCATCCTTAGCATACTGTCCGGCTGCCACCTGATTCTTTAGATTGCTAATTTCAGCCTCTATCTGTTTTATGGTCATGCTCATTGTATCCTCCATTCAACTGATTATTTTAAAGGATACAATTCTGGTTTTAAAGTGACTTTCCCCCAATAACGATACGAATTTTTTTATGAGGGCTAATCTCTCCCTGAAACACAAATTGACTTTTTGTCAAATTATAAGTCAAAAAGCTAGCCGAAGAAGCTATCTTTTAAAATGAGCGGTTTTGGAGACGGGGGAGGGATGGACTCCATCATACCGACTAATTCTAGCCTTATTGAAACAGAGGCGGACATTAGCTGTTAAATTTCCACCTGATAATTGTTACTGAAAAACCTTTTACAGACATAATAAACAGCATGTAACTTGACAACAAATTGTAACTCTGTTATTCTATCCATAAAACTTGAGTTCTAAGGATAAAACTATTATGCCTACTGATAATAATCAGCCCGAAAAAACGGTGTATAAGGTGCCGGCCGTTGAACAGGCAATCCGCATAATGCTTTGTCTGGTTGATAGCGGGAGTAATCCTAAAAGCCTTACGGACATTTGTCAAGAAGTGAGTATCCACCGCAGTAAGGCCTTTTCTATTCTAAACACATTGAATGAATACGGTTTCATTAAAAAGAATCCCAATAGAAAAGGCTACGTACTTGGCCCCAGACTATTAACACTCACCGGCAAGATGCTGGATACTCTAAGTCTGCCGCGTCTTGCGGAACCGATTCTCTATGACCTGGCAAAAAAGGCTGGAGCAACAGTAACACTGGGTATTATTTCAGACGATAAAACTTATATCGTTGCTGAATATCTGGGAGCACCGGGAATTGGTGTTTCCTCCCCTATCGGCTATGTTACCCCGATCACGTACGGTGCTCACGGCAAAGCAATCGCGGCTTTTCTCCCTAAAGAAGAACTGGAAGAACTGCTTAAAAACAAAGACTTATATTTTTATGGGCGTCCGGAAAGATTTGATAAAACAAGGCTCCGGAGAGAACTGGCACAGTGCCGGCGTAACGGATTTACTCTGGAACTGGGAGATATCCAACAGGGGATGAACGCTGTAGCGGCCCCGATATTAGACCAAAATAGCCATCCGATTGGTTATGTCACAATTGTCGGTTTTTTTACGGAGGAAGAGGCTTTTAAAATTGGTCCACTTGCCGTTGAAGCTGTTAAGACAATCTCGAAAGAAGCGGGACATATGATATTCTGGCAAAAGACTGGGAACAGACGAAATTTTGCTTAAATAATTAAGCATCGATCGGAGGCCTCTGTTAATGAAGACCACTAAATACGGTAAGTATGTAATACCAAAGTCCGTGACAAAACCGGAACCATATCCCACCATGGAATGGATTGGTGATATTGACTATAAAACAAATATGACATTTATGATTACAAAGGTCGTGGCACCATGTAAAATGGAAGAGTTTCCCCACTCTCATGACTTTGACATGTATTTACACTTCGTTTCTTATGATTTTGAACACATGGATGAACTTTTTGCTGAAATAATTATCGGCCTAGGCGAGGAACAAGAATTACACACCATCACATCTCCCACTAGCGTTTACATACCTGCCGGTATGGTACATTGCCCGTTGATTTTCAAAAGAGTAGATAAACCTATTATACTTTTCCATACCAGCATCGCTTCCAAATACGTTAAAAAAGAAGATTCCATTAAAAATCCTAAGAGTTAATAAAAAAAAACCGCCACTGTAATAATAACTCAAACAATCAGGATAATTATTCATGACGATTCTGGTCACAAATATACAAGGGTATTCAATCCATGACGGGCCGGGCATAAGGACAGTAGTGTTCTTTAAAGGCTGCGGTCTTGCTTGTCAATGGTGTGCCAACCCGGAATGTATTTCACCGCGTCCTGAGGTTGGGTTTGTAAAAAGCCTTTGCACTAAATGCGGCAAGTGTGCCGAAGTTTGCCCTAATGGTGCGCTGGATTACCAGGCAGATGAGTTTCCTCGTATTGACCGTACGCGGTGTACCGGTTGTAGTGTGTGTTGCTCGGTATGTTCTTATCAAGCATTAGTTCTCTATGGCAAGGCAATGAATGCCGAAGAAATCTTCGATGTTGTAAACCGGGACAAGATGTTTTATGAGGCGTCTAACGGCGGAGTAACGGTTTCCGGTGGAGAAGCCCTGCTACAACCTCAATTGGTATGTGACCTGTTTGAAAAATGCCACCTGGTCGGAATCAACACCTGTATGGAGACGTCAGGATACGCCACCGAATCCGCTCTAAGACAAGTCCTCACTTATACTGATTACATACTTTACGACCTTAAACATATGAATTCAGTCAAACACCGTGAGTACATCGGTAAACCGAATAATCTGATACTTTCTAATGCAAAAACTGTAGCCGAAAGTAGAGTGGAAACACTTTTCAGGATGCCTTTAATCCCAGGTATTAATGATGATGAGAAAAACATCAAAGAGACAGCGGATTTTCTGCATGGATTGGGGAATAATGCCCTGCGTATAGAATTAATGCCATATCACCGATTAGGAAAAGGTAAATACGAGTCTTTGGATAGGAGATATCCTCTGCCCAATATTTCATCATCTGAATCTGGACATATAGAATCGGTCAAAAAGGCATTCGAAGCTTTCGGAATAATGTGTACGATATCAAAATGATAAAACCCAACGCAACAGAAAACCGCGTAGGTTACAGATTCTAACGGAGGTTATTATGGTCGTGAAATCAAATATTGAAGAAGCTCTCTTAAAAAAGATCAATAGTTTACAATTGAGCCCGCGTCTCTTTCAACTTAAGGATGCCATGTTCAGTTCTCCGAGGATAATTTCCGTCGACCGCGCTAGGCTGGCGATGGAGTCATGGAAGGAGACGGAAGGGGAAGATATTGAAATCCGCCGCGCCAAACTGTTTAAAAAAGTATTAGAAGGTGTTCCTATAGCTATTCATGATTTTGACATCATTGTAGGCAGAGAAACGGAACACCTCATCGGCGCGCCGGCGTTTGTAGATGAAGTCGGGAATTCCATTGCCGGGCTCTGGAGCGAAGGCGAAAGGCTAAGCAGATGGATGGAATTCTACAAAAAAAAAGCTCAGGAAGAAAAAAACATTTTACAAGAATGCTCACGCTTTTTCGAGGGAAAGACTGCGTCTGACCATGTTACAGAAACCTGGAAATCTGTAGTAGGTTCCTGGGCGGATGATATTACCGAGGCAAAAGGCGCTGACCCCACCCCAGATTCCGGCTATTTCCCCGGTATCACCTGCCGGGGGATGTGGGAAAAACTTCTTTCTATGGGTATACGCGGCTTGATAGAGGAAGCCAAAGCTGGAATCCAACGCTTTAAAGAAATGAAAGAGACTGATGTCAACAAGTTCTATTTCTGGCAATCGGCCATCATCGTTTGTGAGGCAATGATCCAATACGCACGGAGATATGCCGAACTGGCACGACGTAAGGCAGAAAAAGAACCTGACACAGAAAGACGAAAAAAGCTTGTTGAAATTGCAGATATTTGCGAACGTGTGCCGGAATACCCGGCACAGACGTTTCATGAAGCTCTACAGAGTGTAAACCTTATCATGGTGGGGAGAGGTTTGGAGATGATGTATCCCGTCCTCATCGGCAGGATTGACCAGTACTTGTGGCCTTATTTAGAAAAAGATATTTACGAAGGACGGCTAACACTGGAAAGGGCCGCGGAGCTTTTAGGTGCCGCTTTGACCCTTTGGGGTATGAAGGTAGTTATTCCCACTGGTAAGACCCAGCTGGAAACTCATCAATTTAGCTTTTGCATCAACAGCATTAACATCGGTGGTGTGGATAGTAGCGGCAAAGACGCCACAAATGCGCTAAGCTATCTCGTCCTGCATATGATAGGTTTGATCAAACTATCATCGCCTACCGTTTTAATCAACTGGCATTCGCAAACACCACGGTCTTTAATGCTAAAAGCATTAGAAACGAACTATAAAACAAAAGGTGGTATCCCCCTCTTTGAAAACAGCGATCATGTCGTTGCGAGTTTTGTGAATGATGGTACGCCTGTAGAAGACGCGCGGAACTGGTACGGCCAGGGCTGTGTAACGCCGATTCTTCCCACAAAAGTCGATCATAACGGAAGCGAAGGAAAAGGGGCGGTAAACATCGCGCTTTTCTTGGACATTACCCTCCACCGGGGTGTATCGCAAATAACTAAGAAAAAGGTGGGTATCGATGTCGGTGACCCGCGGAATTATAAAACATTCGATGAGTTATATGAGGCATTCAAGAAACAGGTTAAATATATCGTCAACCGGGTCATGTGGCTTGGTACGCTGGCCCAGAGTGTAGAGCCTAAGTACCTGCGTTTTCCATATAACTCTGTTATCGTGGGTCCCCTTTGCATGGAGAAGGGCCAGGATATACTGATTACAGATTCTGACCACAGCTACGGTATCAGCGACCGAGCGATTGTAGATGCCGCAGATTCTCTTATTGCCATTAAAAGGCTGGTATTCGACGAGAAAAGATTGACCATGGATGAGCTGATGGATGCCCTCGATACCAATTTTGATGGCTTAAGAGGCGAAGAAATTAGACAGATGTGCCTGGCGGCACCCAAGTTCGGCAACGACATCAATGAGGCGGATTTGATGGTCCGTGATATAGGCAGCTTTTCCGGAAGTGTCATCATGTCATATAAAAACCCGTTCGATGTGCCCTGTAAAATCTCCCGCGAGGGGTTATCCTGGCATTATTTTGGCGGTTTAGGTGTAGGCGCATTACCTAACGGGCGTAAATCCAAGGAACCGTTAAACGACGGCTCGATATCTCCTATGCGGGGAATGGATAAGCTTGGTCCCATCGGTGTAATGAGGTCGGTAATAAAGGCGGGGTTCAAAGAATCTTATGCTTCATGTTTGAATCAGAAGTTTTCTAGTACTGTTATGCAGAGCCCAGAAAGCCGGGAAAAACTGGCTATCCTAACCGATACTTTCTTCAGAAATGGCGGGCAGCACATCCAATTTAATATGGTGGATACGGAAGAATTGCTTGATGCCAAAGCACATCCACAAAAGCATCGCGACCTGGTGGTTAGAGTGGGAGGCTTCAGCGCCTACTTTGTTATGCTCTCCCCGGAAATCCAAGATGACATCATTTACAGAAGCACGCAAGGTTGCTAGATACATATTTTTTTATGAGTGTGTCTTATAAAAAACATTGGTTAATAGGAGAGTCAAATAAGTGAAAAGGAAAATCCAGTTGTAGCTACAAAATCCGGGAAAATCGTGGGGAAGTTTGAAAACGATCTTCATATCTTCAAGGGTATTCCTTATGCCGCGCCGCCGGTTGGTGAATTGCGTTGGCTGGCACCCCAACCGGTGAAAAAATGGGATGGTATACGTGAAGCTAAGGAATTCGGTGCTATTGCCCCACAGACCATAATGCCGATGGGACCTTTTGGTCAGGCGCCCCAGCTGCAATCTGAAAACTGCCTTTTCCTCAATGTCTGGACGCCGGGACTTGATAAAGCAAAACGACCGGTGATGGTCTGGATTCATGGCGGCGCATTCACACTTGGTTGCGGCTCTGATCCCCAATATGATACAGGCATATTACCGAAACGCGGCAATATCGTTATGGTGAGTATCAACTATAGGCTGGGAATGCTCGGGTTTTTAAGACTCAAGGATATTACCGGCGGTAAAATTCCAGCCACCGGCAATGAAGGGCTGCTGGATCAGGTTTTAGCGCTCAAATGGGTCAAAGATAATATCGCCACTTTCGGCGGTGACCCCGATAATATCACTCTATTCGGCGAATCAGCCGGTGGCATGTCTATCGGCAGTCTGATGGCGATGCCTTCAGCCAAGGGACTTTTTCATAAAGGGATTCTTGAAAGCGGCTCCGGTGGCTTTACTATTACTTCTGAAGACGCGAATGCTAATGGCCGGCTTTTCCTGGAAATGGCCGGAATCAAGGAAGATGACATTAAGGCGTTGCAGGCGTTTACCCCACCACAACTCCTAGAAATAGAAAAGAAAATGGTAGCCAGTCGGCTTGGCCGAGGCAAGAACCCTGAAGTAACTGTCGCCGTCCCTGTAATAGATAAAGAAATTATCCCCGAAGATATCAATAAATCAGTCAGGCAGGGATATTCCAAAGAAATAATAACACTCGTTGGCACCAATCTTAATGAGTGGAAGTTGTTTACAATGATGGAACCGGGCTTCGACCAAATTGATGAAGCCGGGGTGCTTATTCGGCTTAGCCACGTAATGTCTATAGATGCAGCTAAGGCGCTGGTCTCGGCATATCGTCAGGCTCGCACCAAACGCGGCGAACCTGCCACTCCCGCCGAGATATTTACGGCTATCTTTGGCGACTTAATGTTCCGGATGCCGGGGGTTAGACTCGCTGAAGCACAGCAGGCTAACCAACAGGCCGCATATAGCTATTATCTATTCACCTGGAAATCACCTGCCATGGGTGGCGTGCTGGGGGCCTGTCATGGCTTGGAAATCGGCTTCGTCTTCGGCAGTTATAACGACATGTTTTGCGGCAGCGGGCCGGAGGCAGATAAACTGGCTAAATGCATGCAGGATGCTTGGCTGGCTTTTGCCCATACCGGCGATCCATCCTGTGAAAGTATCGGTAAATGGCCCGTTTATGGCAGTAAACGGATGACAATGATTCTCGATAAAAATGCCCACGTTGAGGCAGCGCCGTATGAAGAAGAACGCCAGGCCTGGGATAAAACCGATGTATTCAGCTAGAACTCATTTCCCCGGCAATAAATAACTATTCAGGTAATAGGAGGTTATTAACATGAAAAGAAAAAACCTTTTTAAATTGATTGGCAGCGTCTGTTTATC
This sequence comes from Dehalococcoidales bacterium, assembly GCA_050014095.1. Lineage (GTDB taxonomy): Bacteria > Chloroflexota > Dehalococcoidia > Dehalococcoidales > RBG-16-60-22 > RBG-13-51-18. Next base: position 82,350 of record JBEKDZ010000003.1, read on the forward strand.
TATTATTTTGGTAGCTCTACTATTTGCAGAGGCTTGTAGCGGACCAGCAAGTCCCACGGATACAACGTGTCCAACGTGCCCAACGGGTATAACGGGTACACCGAATCAACAGGAGACGCAAGAACCATCCGCATCAACTAATCCAAGCCCGGAGGTTACATCATCTACCACTAATGATTTCATACATAACTTCAAACAACCGGATGTAACTCTAACTTCTGCCACTATGGTAGCCGCTACCGAAACCGTACCTGAACACTTCGATGTCAGAGGGAAGGTGTCTTCTAATATCGGTTTTGCGGTCGAGCTTCCTACCTACTGGAATGGTAAGTTCTACATGGTAGGTAATGGTGTTTTTGCCGGCAACATTGAATATACCACCATGGAAAAGGGCTTAAGCATGGGTTATGCGACGGCATCCACGGATACGGGTCATGATGCAAGAATTGACCCGTTTGGATCGCTTGGGGCATCTTTTGCTTATAACAACCAGCAAGGAGAAATCGATTACGGCTACCGTGCGGTTCATCTGACTGCAGTGACGGCCAAGGAAATCATAAAAGCCTATTACGGTAATCCGCCTAGTTATTCCTACTTTGTTAGCTGCTCAACTGGCGGACGGCAAGGTTTGATGGAAGCACAACGGTACCCGTTGGATTTTAACGGAATCGTTGTGGGGGATCCTGTGCTCAATTTCACTGGGATAGCGATGTGGAGTATATGGAATGCATTGGCATTATCGGGTAATAGCAGTATATCAGCTGACAAGCTCAAAATACTGGCGGATACAATCTACGAAAAGTGCGACGGTGTAGATGGGCTCGTGGATGGTCTCATCAATGACCCCAGCAAATGCACCTTTGACCCCACCACGGACCTCTTACCAGGCAGTTTCACACTTGCCCAGGTGGAAGCTTTAAAAAAAATATACGGTGGCATAAAAAACTCTAAGGGTGAATTACTCTTCCCGGGCGCACCCATTGGCGCCGAGGTATTTGCAGGCGGGATTAGTGGCTGGGCTATGTGGGTGATTGGTTTTGGCGGACCTAGCCTGCAGCTCATGATTGGCGACAGTTTTATGAAGTATATAGCTTTCGAAGTAGACCCTGGCCCTGGCTATGACTGGAAAACTTTCAATTTTGACACCGACCCCACCAAAATGGCATACATATCATCAATCATTGATGCTACTAACCCGGATTTATCGGAGTTTAAGGCTCACGGTGGCAAGATAATTCATTATCACGGATGGGCCGACATGGCACTTAACCCCTTCATGTCAGTTAATTATTATGAGTCTGTCCTTAACTTTATGGGTGTTGACAAGACAATGGATTTTTACAGGCTGTACATGGTTCCAGGTATGTTTCATTGTGGGGGTGGAGCTGGGTGTGACAATGTCGATTGGTTTACACCTCTGGTAAGCTGGGTGGAAGATAGTATCGCGCCTGAAGGACTTATTGGCTCGCATATTGAGGGCGTTAAAGTTGTCAGGACTCGCCCGCTTTATCCTTATCCTCAGGTAGCTGTATATACTGGCAATGGAAGTATCGACGATGTTGCTAGTTTTACTTCCAGTGCTAATTTAAGTTGCAGTGTATGTAATAAGTAATTACCTGCAACTACGAAGCCTATTTCGGCTGTTTTGTATGGGGTAAGCCTTTGCCACTGGATAAAAAGGAAGGAGATTGCTTTTCGATAGTTCATTTAGAGCTTAAAAATGCCGTAAGAAACTCCATCCAAATTAATCTGGATGTCGTCTCCTTCTACGCAAGCCTTCACTCCATGACATATTTGAGATGTCAGATTACCTGATTTTATTCCGTTTATCCGGATTTGAGACAGTTCGGCAGATGGGTTCAGCACGATGAGGAATCGCTCGCTGCCGGATTGGCGTAAATAGGCGAAATGACGGTCGTTGTTTTTGACCGGCAAAGGAATTAAGTCACCGACGGCTTGAAGAGCAGGTGAACTTTGCCTCAAGGCAATTAGTTTGCGGACGTGATTTAGCAGCGACCCCGAATCGCTGGTCTGCTTCTTGACCGTCGGACGATTCTTGCGTGGATCCAACGGAAGATAAAGCTGGTCTTTGTCAGCAGTAGAAAAACCGGCGTTAGGCCCGTCGTCCCATTGCATGGGAGTACGAGTGCCTGTGCGCACGTAGCCCCCTTCCTTCGACAGCATTCCGGTAATATAACGCATGCCTATCTCGTCTCCGTAGTAGATAAAAGGCACGCCAGGCCAAGTAAGTAAAAAGGTGAAAATGACTTTTAAATCCCTGACTGTCCTGCCATCCGCACAAGGTCTTTTTACATCATGATTGGCGCTGGGGACAGATATTAAACCTTTGCCTTGTACTTTATTGGCTTGTTCTAAATAAACTTTTAGAAAATTCCTAATGTCCCCACCGCCATACCGGCGAAAGAAGCTATTCTCGTTGAGCATGAGGTCGGCGTAACCCTTTACTCCGATGTGCATCATAAAATCGATATTAAAGCCGGCGGCAATCGATTCCTCCGGATTACCCCATTCGGCAATTAATACCACGTCGGGATAGAATGAGCGTACTTTTTGCCCGATGTCCTTCCATAATTTAATAGTCTCTTTATGGCCCGGATCTAATTTCACAAGCGAAAAAGCCATATCTACACGAAACCCATCTACCCCATGGCTAAGCCAAAAAGTCATTATTTTAATCAATTCTTTGCGGGTTTCAAGAGGCCCAGGCGCATCAACTGATTGTTGCCACGGTTGGTCCGCTGCCGGTTTGGCGAATCCATAATTCAAAGCCGGCTGGAAATAAAAAAAATTAGTAACAAAATCGCCTTCTCTTTGACAATAACCCCGTATGAAGGAAAGTGGTAGATTGGCGTTAGATGTCCTTGAAGATGTCCAGATATAACGGTCAGAATATTTATTTCGCTTAGGGCGGCAGGAAGCCCTAAACCAGGGGTGGTCGATGGAAGTATGGCCTGCCACCAGGTCCAGGCAGACTTTAATCCCCCGTCGGTGAGCTTCCCGACAGAGTCGATAGAGGTCCCGGTTGGTTCCATAACGTGGCGCGATTCGGTAATAATCCGATACATCATAACCGGCATCCTGGAAAGGAGAAACAAAACACGGATTAAGCCATATCGCGTTGATGCCCATCCATTGTAGATAATCCAGTTTTTGAATTATCCCCGGGATGTCGCCGATGCCGTCTCCGTTGGTATCGTAAAAACTCTGCGGATAAATCTGGTAAAAGACGGCTTGATTAAGCCAGGAGGGATTATTATGCCCGGTTTTCATCGACGAGAAAGCCAGTGCCTGCCTCTTATCTTTATCGTTACTCACAAAATAGATATTACTTGTGGGTCTCACGTGTTGTCAAGGGACTCTTTATTGGCTACAATTCAGTAGTAGTTCAGTTAACGGACATATTGTAAACTAGATTGAGCTTTGGTATGAAACAGACATCAGCCAAAATATATGGCGGAATCGAAGCCGGCGGTACCAAGTTTATTTGTGCCGTCGGTACAAGCCCAACCGACTTGACTATCAAACGCATTGAAACTACTACCCCTCAAAAGACCCTTAATGAAGTCATCAAGTTTTTCAAACCCTATACCGCCGAAGAAACCGGCAGGCGTTTGGCGGCGATAGGTATAGCATCCTTTGGCCCTCTTGAGCTTAATCAGGAATCCTCAAAATATGGGTACATTACTAACACGCCCAAACCCGGCTGGACGAATGTTAACCTGGCCGGCATTATACAAGATGCCCTCGATATACCGGTAGTTATCGATACCGATGTAAACGGTGCCGCTTTAGGCGAACAGGAATGGGGTGCGGCTCAAGGTCTTAATACATTCATCTACGTTACCCTGGGGACAGGAATAGGCGGTGGAGGCATTATAAACGGGGATTTAATGCACGGACTTGTCCACCCTGAAATGGGACATATCCGAATTCCGCGCGATAATAACGATAAACCGGGCTTTAAAGGCTCATGCAAATTCCATAAATGCGACCTCCGTAATAACCCAAGTTTTGGTTGTTGGGAAGGCTTAGCTTCCGGAGCATCCATGCAACAACGATGGGGAAAACCTCCCGAAGAAATCCTAGAAAACGATAAAGATTATAATCGCGCTTGGAATCTTGAAGCTAACTACATTGCTATGGGGATGTATAATTTGATATGCACTCTATCGCCTCAACGGATTATATTGGGCGGTGGCATCATGAATCACCACAATTTATTGGAAAAAGTACAGAGAAAAGTTGAGAAACTACTGAATAAATACATTCCTGCTTTGGACTCATTGGAAAAGATTAGCAACTATTTAGTTCGCCCGGCTCTCGTGAATGCAAAGTCCAATATCTCTTTATCCGGGGTTCTTGGCGCCATTGTTTTAGCCAAACGGATGTGCTTAGTAAATGATTAGCGGCTGTCATAAAACATTGCGATATACATACTCAATTAGTTATTCCCGACCAGATGCGAATGCGCAAAATTTAGTTCTATAAAATTACTTATTCTGGGGGTTATAAAAATGGATGTAAGAGAAATAATCGAAATCATCCTGGCGTTAAACGGCGGAAGGAAATTTGAAAAAACATGCGACCAACTAATCGAAGGGAACTGGGAGCATCAAGTCACCGGTGTTGTTACAACGTTTATGGCCACTGTTGATGTGATTCGCCGGACAATTGAAATGGGCTGCAACCTGATCATCACCCATGAACCAACTTATTTTACCGGTTCGGATGATATACAATGGGTGAAAAATGATCCGGTTTATCAACGGAAAAAAACTTTGATTGACGATAACAAGATATCAATCTGGCGATATCATGATCACATGCATAGTGGCAATGAAGACCTTATTTATGCCGGATTATTAAAAGACTTGGGATGGACAAATTATCGAAACACAGAATTCCCATTGCCACATTGTTACTCGATTCCTACTACAACAGTTACTGCTTTGGTTGGCTTTTTAAAGAAGACACTCGGTATGAAGGTTATTCAGGTCGTCGGCGACCTAGAAACGAAATGCAGCCAGGTTGGCATATTGGTTGGCGGCGGAAGCCTTGGTCTTGGCCATGAAGAAATGCCAGCCAAGTTGATGAACGATCAACAACTAGATGTCATGATCTGTGGCGAAATCACCGAATGGACATTAAGCGCTTACGTTCGTGATGCTGCAGCTTTGGGCTTCAAGAAAGCTATGATTGTTATCGGGCATGAACGAAGCGAGGAACCTGGAATGAAAGAGCTGGCTAACCGCCTACAGCCACTTCTTAAAGAAATTCCGGTCCATTTCTTAGATGCCGGAGAGCCATTTATTTATCTATAAAATTTACTAAATATTTAAATCTTGGTGGAGACGGGGGAGGGTCGAACTCCCCGTGAAACACGATATATCGTTAACTGGCTTAGTGGGTTTGTTCCTGTAGCTGTCCTTTCATAATTGATTATTCTCGCTTCTTACAACACCCTTCCTGCTATGGCTGCCGGGTACCGCCAGTGCTGTGGGCGAAGTTTATAGCCATCGCCATCAGCTCCGTGCTGGCGGCTTGAAGACGTAGCTTATCTTACTGTCCGCCGCCCTATAGCGGGTGATGTCTACGTTCTCATTAAGAAAGGAAATCTTGCCCAGCTCCGTCCGTTTCCACACCACGGGCGAAAGCTTTAATATGGTGCCACCCGCTTGGCTTTACTTCAACGCATAGCAGGCTATCGGGTGAAGTTTAAGGGAAGGGTTATGGGATGATGCTGAGCGTAAAATTCGCTTGATTCGATGTCATATCATTGGGCGTGAGAATGTGGATGCGTCCCCAACCGGAATACGGTGATACAGATATCGACGTCCACGTGTAGGTGACCGTCTGCGAACCAGCTGTATCGAAGGTTATAGTTTGTGTTGGACCTGTTGCGTGATCACTTCTTTCCCACTTGTAAGTAACGATGCAGGGACCGTTGACGGTGATGACAGCAGAAAAGGTAAAGGACTTGGGACCCGGGCCCGAATAAGATGTCGGGTCAACACTCGCTGTGACACTTGTTACAGCAGACGTGAACGTGAACTTGGGTAGGTGTGGGTTAGGCTGAATTGGTATTGATGTAGGCTGAGTTGGTGTTGGTGTAAGAGTAGTGGTTACAGTTACTGTGGCTGGTATTGATGTTGGACTTATTACCGACGTTGGTGCTGAGGTCGTGGTAATAGTTAACGAGGCTGTACAACTAGTCGAGATTAAAGTAGCAATGACGAGTAACAAGGCAATGATAACCATTTTCTTACGCATTGTTAAACCTCCTTATATTGTTACAATACCTTTATCGTCTGATACGCCTTAAAAACGTCTTTGATTATAATCTAATAAATTAAGAAAAACAATGGGGGTCGAACTCCCCGTGAAACACGATATATCGTTAACTGGCTTAGTGGGTTTGTTATAGCGCCTAACCTTTCATACCGAAAGACTCTAAGTCAGGGTGTTATTGTTTTCGGGGGAAAGGTCTCATTCTTTCAACCATGCGTTTAACCGCTCATTGACAAAAAGATATCACAGGAATATATTTTTTATGTCTATTTCTATTAGGATGATTCAGAGCTTTTTGTCTGTTTTCAAAAAGCACAAGGAGAACAAATGTTTACCAGAGGATTATCTCAATTCATCACCAGAAACAACTACGAAGACCTGCCTGGAGAAGTAGTGACGGCAGCCAAATTCGCGATATTGGATTTTATCGGAGTGGTAATGGCTGGTAGCCAAGACCCGTCCGGTAGGATAATCAGTGAATTGGTCAAGGAAAATATGTCGGCTCCTGAAGCTACAGTTATCGGGTGGAGGTATAAAGCCAGTTGCTCCCTAGCAGCGCTGGCTAATGGCAGTGCTGGACATGCTCTTGATTATGATGATTGTCTTGACTTTTCTGATGTTGGACTGGCGCATCCTACTACAGGAATCTTTCCAGCAGCACTGGCGGTTGGTGAGAAGCTTCATATATCAGGTAGGGACCTGATAACGGCTTACTGCCTGGGTATTGAAGCCTATGCCAAAACAGGACTATTGACGAAGGAAAGCTACGTGGGAAAAAGGGGCTGGGAGTGGACGGGAGTGTTAGGAGTCATGGGGGCATCAGCATCAGTCTCTAAAGTTTTAAAACTGGATGAGAACCAAACCGTGAGGGCATTTGGCATTGCGGCATCTCTAGCCAGCGGTCTGATACGAAATTTCGGCGCAATGGCTGGACATCTACACGCTGGCAATGCTGCCAGAAATGGGGTTGAAGCATGTTTACTGGCACAAAAAGGATACACCGGTCGTTACGGCATCATTGAGATTCCTGGAGGCTTTTATAATGCCTACACTGGCACGACAGAACCAGTTCAGCAGCAGGCAATGGAGGAGAACCTCAAGGCTTTAGGAAATCCATGGAATATTATTAAGCCAGGTCTGATGTTCAAAGCATTTCCGTGTGCCCATATTAGCCATTTTGGCGTAGACGCGGGATTACAACTCAGGCAGAAATATTCGATTGATTGGCGGCAAATAGCAGAAATAGAATTTCGCGTACCGTCTTTCATGGGTGGAGCAGGTGTTCCTCCTGAGCCCCAGAAAGGCGTAGAGGGGAGGTTCAGCCTGGCGTACTGTCTATCCAGGGCACTGATAAACGGGAAATTATGGATAAGTGATTTTACAGACGATAGTGTTAAAGACCCCGATACCCTTTGGTTAATGCGCAAAATAAAGTTTGTTGCACAAAAGCAAGACCGTCTAAATGGTGTGTTTGGCTATCAAGAAATTGTCTTGAAAATGAATGATGGCAACACATTTAGCTGCAAGGTGGAGCATCCTAAAGGTGAGCCTCAAAATCCCCAGACTCCAGAGGAGTTAGAAGCCAAATATAGAGATTGTGCTGAAATCGCTCATTATGACAAAAAAACTTCGTCACGAATTAAAGACCTGATACTGAACCTCGAAAAAGTAGATGATATTTCTCAGATTACTACGCTGATTGGGGTATAGGATTTTTGACCTGCCTCACGAAGTGATACCACTTCATTGAGGGTCGAACTCCACCTACCCACAATTTCGTCGAACTAGTAAATGAGAGAAAAGCATTTCTCGTTATGCATTGTGGGAGAACGTAAGAGCCGGGGTCTCTAACTCCACCTACCTACAATTTCAATGATCTAATTAAATCATAGTCTGTGTTTTCTAGTCAGACTTGAGCCGATAGCCTACACCAGGTTCGGTGATAATGAACTGCGGACGCGTTGGGTCGGGCTCTATCTTGCGGCGCAGATTGCTGATGTTCACATGCAACATATGGAATTCCTCGCCATATTCCGCCCCCCACACCTCCCGCAGGAGAAAGTGATGGGTCAGCACTTTTCCTGCATGAGTTACCAGCACGCGGAGTAATTCATACTCGGTAGGCGTCAGTTGCACCTCAAGCCCTGATACGGTTATTAATCTGCGTGACAGATCCACTTCCAAACTGCCGCTCGTAAAAACAGGCTCGCTGGTTGTTTGAGCCGCGCGACGCAGAGCGGCGCGGAGTCTCGCCAGTAGTTCTCCCACGCCGAAGGGTTTGGTCAAATAGTCATCCGCCCCGGCATCAAGCGCCGCGATTTTATCGCTTTCCGCCCCCCGAACAGACAGAATGATAATCGGTAGCTGCGTCCACTGGCGAAGCAGCCTGGTAACCTCGATACCATTGATATCCGGTAAACCTATATCGAGAATAATGATATCTGGCTTATCGGCAGTAGCTTTTGAAAGAGCCTCCTGCCCGGACGCTGCTTCAATAGTGTCATAAGCCTGGGCTGTCAGCGTAACCCGTAAAAATCTCCTGATTGCCGGCTCATCATCGACTATCAGCACTCGCTCATCAGGCATGGAATTGCTCTCCCTTTTTGTGGTCGGGCTCGGGTACTGGTAAAACTAATCTAATGATGGTGCCACCGCCCGGGCGATTTTCGGCGGCGATACGACCGCCATGAGCCTCAATAATACCTTTACAAATAGATAAACCGAGTCCTGTGCCCGTTACATTATCCGGGCGCTGTATGCGGTAAAACTTATCAAAAATATGTGATAAGTCCTGCTGGGGAATACCGATACCACGGTCGGCTATTTCAATTTGCATCTCACGGCCAACCTGTCGCGCCCTGATATCAATAGGAGAATCGCCCGGTGAATATTTAAGAGCATTATCCAGAACGTTTACCAATGTCTGTACGATAAGGCCAAAATCTACCGATATAAAAGGCAATTCTGCCGGTATTTCCATAATAACCGGATGAGTGCCGGCGCGGCTACCCAGTTGCTCCAGGGCGGCACCGACCAAATCCTGTACCTCGGACGGCTGCCTGGATATTTTAATTGCCCCCGCCTCAATCCTAGATACATCAAGTAGATTGGTTATCAGGTGATTCAACCGCTCGGCCTCCTCGCGGGCTACTTGGATTAGATTCATTTTGTCAACGTTATTCAGGTGCATCCCTTTTTCTTGAAGACTGCTTAAGACACCGATGACAGATACCAGCGGCGTACGCAGGTCGTGCGAGACCGCATTGAGAAGGGCGGTCTGCAGTTTCTCCGTATTCCGTAAGACTTGCGTATTTTGTGCCTCATTAGCCAGTAAAATACTCTCGATGGCTACAGCAGCGAGGTCAGCGTAGGCTTCCAGAAGACGCTCTTGCTCAATAGTCAAGTCGACACTGGTGTCGGACGTGGATATCGCAATTACCCCCACCGCTCCCCTGGCAGTAACTAACGGTAGAAATCGCGCTTTAGCATTGGGAAGAGTATCCGTTCCATGTCCAACTATCCTCTGGTGTTGAAAAGACCAGATGGCGGCGGCTAATTCATTTTCATCAATGGTGATATTCTGGTTACTGGCGTACGGTTTGAGGGTTTCTTTGTTTTGGGGGTCGGGTAAGAAGATTATGGTGTCCTGCCCGAATGTTTCCTTGGCTCTTTTTATAATGGCGCGGATATAAGACTCAAGGTCGCTGGAAACAGCCAGGTCTCGACCCAGCGAGTAAAGGGCGGCGGTTTCGCGCTCGCGTCGCCTGGCCGACTTGGTTTGCCGGCGAACCAGTGATGCCAGATAGCTAATGACGACACCAACGAGAAGTAAGGCGAGAAAAGCGAAAACATACTGCATATCAGCCACCCTGAAAGTTAGATACGGTGGAATATGGAAGAAATCAAATGCCAGTACACCTAGAACCGAAACCAGGATAGACGGCCCCAGACCCCATAGATAAGCCGTGATAACCACACATAGCAAATACAACATGGCGATGGTCGTGGGAGTAAAGAGATTATGCATTAATTGACCGCTTAAAGTAGCCAGTACGACCAAGCCCAGACCGTAAAGATACTTTCGCCAATTAAGAGGTTGTCCTTTCCCGGGAGCTATAATCCGTTCCGATGGCACGGATTCTCCCCGTGTGCCTACAACATAAACATCAAAATGCTCGCTCCGGCGAACAAGTTGATTAACGATTGACTGGTTGAAGAGGTTTTGCCACCAATTTTTCCGCGATTTACCAACGACTATTTTGGTAATATTATTCTTACCGGCGAATTCTGTCACGGCGTTAATTACGGAGTTCCCCTGGACAGTGGCAGCTTTAGCCCCCATCCTCTCTGCCATCCGCAGCGTGTTCGTCAGACGTTCCTGCTGGGTGGGGGACAAATGTGAATCGGGCGTTTCAACGTAGATAGCAAACCATTCCGCGCCCAAAGGAGAAGCCAGCCGGCGGGCGTTACGTACCACCCGGGTACCTGCTTGACTCGGACTGACACATACCAAAAGACGCTCGGCGGATGGCCACGGACCGGCTATACCGTGGGTTTTCATATATGCCAGCGTCTGCTCATCGACATGCTTGCCGGCAGTGCGCATAGCCAACTCTCGTAATGCTGTAAGATTACCTTTACGGAAGAATGACTCGGTCGCCGGGGCTATTTGTTCGGGGATGTAAACTTTACCTTCTTTAAGTCGTTGTAGTAACTCGTCAGGTGGTAGGTCAACCATCTCAATTTCTGAAGCATTATCGACAAAGCTATCGGGCACTGTCTCGCGCACCCAGACGTTGGTAATCTGGGCTACTGCGTTACGTCCGCTTTCTATATGCTGGATATTGAGTGTGGTATAAACATCGATTCCAGCCCCCAGCAGCTCCTCGATATCCTGATATCGCTTGGGGTGACGGGAGCCCGGGGAATTCTCATGGGCGAGTTCATCCACTAATGCCAGTTGCGGACGACGGGCCAGCACCGCATCAAGGTCCATTTCGGTTAGCTTAATGCCGCGGTATTCCACCTGACGGCGTGGTATAATTTCAAGCCCTTCAAGAAGAGCTTCAGTTTCAACACGTCCATGAGTTTCTACAATCCCAACGACAACATCCGTGTCTTTTTTCTTTAAGCGTGCGGCTTCGAGCATGGTATAGGTCTTACCCACGCCGGGAGCGTAGCCGAGAAAGATTTTCAGTTTGCCGTGTTTTTTTTGCGCTTCCTCGGCTTTGACCTGCGTCAATAACTCATCAGGATTAGGACGAGTATAGTCTTCCGCCATGCTATTCACATCTCCAGACCAATTCTATACCTTGTTATTGGGCAAGTCTATTTCACGGCGTCCAATGCCAGATTGAGTTTTAATACATTAACGCGCGGCTCGCCCAGGATGCCAAACTGGCGGCCCTCAGTAAATTGATTCACCAGGGAACTTACTTGCTCCTCGCTCAACCCTCGGTACCTCGCAACACGAGCAACCTGGTAGTTGGCAGCGGCAATACTGATATCCGGGTCGAGGCCGCTGGCGGAAAAGGTTACCAAATCCACAGGAATTGACTCATTGTTTTCCGGGTCGACTACCTTTAGTGCATCTATCCGTGTCTGGATTGCCTCCTGCAGTGCCGGGTTCGACGGCCCATAGTTGGAACCTGAAGAGTTAGCCGCGTTATACGGGAACGGTGCTGTTGCCGAGAGCCTCCCCCAGAAATACTTCGGGTCGCTGAATGGCTGCCCGATTAGCTCCGAGCCGACACTCGTTCCGTTTTCTTCAATCAGGCTGCCGTTAGCCTGACGGTGAAAGAAAGCTTGCGCTATACCTGTCACGAACAAGGGATAGATTATTCCGGTGATTACCGTGAATATCCCCAGGAATATCAGGGCAATTTTAAGTTGACGTAGCATAGTATTCTTCCCGTCTCCTCTTTATACCAAGTGTAAGGCTACTAAAATCATATCGATTAATTTAATGCCGATAAACGGCGCAATTAACCCACCGACTCCGTAAATCAACAGATTATCGCGTAAGAGCCTGGCCGCTCCGACCGGACGGTACGGCACTCCGTGCAAAGCCAGCGGCACAAGCATCATGATAATAAGCGCATTGAAGATTACCGCCGATAAAACGGCGCTTTCCGGCGTCGCCAGGTGCATGATGTTCAACGCCCCCAGGGCGGGGTAAGTTGTAGCGAATGCCGCCGGTATAATGGCAAAATACTTGGAAACGTCGTTGGCGATACTGAAGGTAGTCAGAGACCCCCGCGTCATCAACAGCTGTTTGCCCGTCTCCACAATCTCAATGAGCTTGGTGGGATTACTGTCCAGGTCAATCATGTTGGCCGCTTCCCGGGCCGCCTGCGTCCCGGTGTTCATCGCTACGGCCACATCGGCCTGGGCCAGAGCTGGGGCATCGTTGGTTCCGTCGCCGGTCATGGCCACTAGTCGCCCGCCAGCCTGGTGTTCGCGTATCAACTTGAGCTTGGCCTCGGGGGTGGCCTGCGCCAAAAAGTCGTCCACGCCAGCTTCGGCAGCAATCGCCGTCGCTGTGAGAGGGTTATCCCCCGTAATCATGACTGTCTTGATACCCATCTTCCGCATTTTGATAAATCGCTCTTTGATGCCGCCCTTGACGACGTCTTTGAGGTGAACGACACCGAGGGCTTCACCATTACGTGCCACCACCAGTGGTGTGCCGCCACTCCGCGCGATATTATCCGTTATTGTTTTAAGCTCCGACGGTACGGCATTGCCCTGCTCCTTAATATAAGCTGCAATCGCGTCGGCCGCGCCCTTACGGATAGTAAGTCCATCCATATCCACCCCGCTCATCCTTGTCTGTGCGGAGAAGGGAATAAAGCGCATACTACGTTGTTTCTCGGTAGTGCTGCTGCCCAGCAGTCCATACCTTTCTTTCGCCAGCACGACGATACTGCGTCCTTCCGGCGTCTCATCGGCCAGTGAAGCCAGTTGCGCTACCTCAGCCAGCTCACGCTCGCTTACCGCTCCCACAGGTATGAACTCGGTTGCCTGACGATTGCCCAGTGTGATAGTGCCCGTCTTGTCTAAAAGTAATACGTCTACATCTCCCGCCGCCTCTACAGCGCGACCTGATAAGGCGATGACATTACGCCGGATAAGACGGTCCATGCCGGCGATACCGATAGCCGGCAATAAACCACCAATAGTGGTCGGGATAAGACAGACCAGCAACGCCACCAGCACCGTAATCGTAATCGGTGTGCCTTGGCTGTTGACATCGACGCTGTACATTGAAAACGGCAGCAGTGTCATGCAGACCACTAGAAAAACAATAGTAAACGCCGCCAGCAAGATATTGAGAGCGATTTCATTGGGAGTCTTCTGGCGCTTGGCCCCTTCCACTAGACTAATCATACGGTCGAGGAATCCTTCGCCAGGATTAGCGGTCACACGTACTACCAGCCAGTCCGATAATAACCGCGTCCCGCCGGTAACGGCGCTCCGGTCGCCGCCCGATTCGCGGATAACAGGAGCGCTTTCACCGGTAACAGCGCTCTCGTTCACCGAAGCGATACCTTCGATCACCTCACCATCGGTGGGAATAATATCATCGGCCTCGACCAGGAAGACATCATTCTGTCGCAACTCGCTGGAAGACACCCGCTCGTATTTAGCCCCGTATTTCGGCTGGGTGAGCCGTTTGGCTTGAGTCTCTTTACGCGTCTTGCGCAGCGCCGCTGCCTGCGCTTTACCGCGACCTTCCGCCAGCGCTTCGGAGAAATTGGCGAAGAGTACGCATAGCCACAGCCACAAAGCAATACCGCCAACAAAGGCAGCATGTGCCTCTCCGTGACCTAATAGCGCCTGCAACCATAGGGCAGTGGTCAGGACGCTACCAACCTCGGTGACGAACATAACCGGGTTGCGTATCATCCAGCGCGGATTAAGCTTCATGAAAGCATCGATAATGGCGTGGCGGTACAACCGCTGTCCTGGATGCGACTTTCTCTTCGAAGACTTCATAGCCAAGCCTTCGGTTGTCCGGGGATTTATTTCCGGTTGTTGTGAGTCTTCTATCATCTTAGTTACCTTATAAGTAAATGTTCCACGATAGGTCCGAGAGATAAGGCGGGGAGGAAGCTCAACGCTCCCACGATAATAACCACCGCTATTAGCCAGAAAATAAAGAGGGGGTTATGCGTCGGCAGCGTGCCCGAGGTTACTGGCACTTTCTTCTTCTGCACCAGGGAACCGGCGATGGCCAGTGCCGGAATCGCCAGCCAGTAGCGGCCGAAGAGCATGGCAAAGCCGAGGGCGATATTATAAAAAGGCGTATTCGTACCAAGGCCGGCAAAGGCGCTGCCATTATTATTACCTGCCGAGGAGAAGGCATAGAGCACCTCACTGAAACCGTGGGCGCCTGGGTTGGAAACTGCTTCCCTACCCGCCGGTGTAGCCACAGCTATCGCTGTACCGAACAGAACCAGTAGCACCGGGATAAGCACCATTAGTGAAGCCATCTTCATTTCAAAGGCTTCAATTTTCTTGCCCAGGTATTCCGGGGTACGCCCTATCATCAGACCAGCCACGAAAACCGCGATAATGACAAAAGCCAGCATACCGTATAAACCGGAGCCAACGCCGCCATAAACCACCTCTCCTAGCTGCATTAGCCACATCGGCACCAGCCCGCCCAGCGGTGTGAACGAATCATGCATGGAATTTACAGAACCGCTTGAAGCGCCCGTCGTTGCCGCCGCCCACAAAGCCGAGTTGGCAGCGCCGAAGCGCACCTCCTTACCCTCCATGTTGCCGCCGGACTGCACGCTGCTGGCTGACTGGTCGACATTGAGACCTGAAAGGGCCGGATTACCGCGCTGCTCTGCCCATACACATACAGACAACATCACCACAAAGATAATGGTCATGGCGGCCAGGAGCGCCCAACCTTTACGCGTATCACCAACCATTTTACCGAAGGTGTAGCACAGTGCTGCCGGAATGAGTAGAATCGCCAGCATCTCCAGGAAGTTGGAAAGGGGAGTGGGGTTTTCAAAGGGATGGGCGGAGTTGACATTAAAAAAACCGCCACCATTAGTCCCCAACTGCTTAATGGCAATCTGAGCAGCTGCCGGACCGACTGCCAGAGATTGTTGAGTGACGACCTGTCCGCTGGCGTCCTGCGTCGATTGCACAAATGACACTGTCTGTGACCCACTGAAAGTTTGGACGACGCCTTGCGAAACTAAAATAATAGCCAAAATTATAGATAACGGTAATAGAATGTAAAGGATGCTGCGAGTCATGTCCACCCAGAAATTGCCTATCGTCTTGGCAGAATGTCTTACAAAGCCACGTACCAGCGCCACGAGAATCGCCATACCCGTAGCTGCTGAAAGAAAATTATGAACTGCTAGACCGAGCATCTGAGTAAGATAGCTCATCGTGGTCTCCCCACTATAGCTCTGCCAGTTTGTGTTGGTATTGAAGCTGATTGCGGTGTTAAAAGACAGGTCAGGACTAACTGCTCCCAAATTTTTGGGATTAAGCGGGAGGAACGCCTGGAGTCGCTGCAGGGCATAAAGTGAAACTATACCCAACAAGGTGAATATTAGTATGGCTACCGCATAAGTCTTCCAGTCCATCTCCTCATCTGAACGCACCCTTATAATCCTATAGATGAAACGCTCGACGGGCCCGATGACACGCGAGAGGAAAACGCGTTCGCCCTGATACACCCGCGCCATGTACGCTCCCAACGGCTTAACCAGCAATAAAAGGATTATTATATATAGAGCTATTTGAAGCCAATCGAAGAATGTCATTTGAACCACTCAGGTTTAAGAAGTGCCAAAATGAGATATATAAGCAAACAGAGAGCAATTGCCCCTGAAATAATATAAAGGATAGTCATCTCATGACCTCATCAAACGCTTGCAGATGAGTACCAGCCCAAAGGCAATCAGGAAGAATAATATGAGCAGAACTAGAAAAATAAGGTCATTCATCGACCATATTCTAGTAAAATGATAGTCAATGAGGTGTCAAGAAAATGACTTGACCTGTCAAGAAAGTATCAAGAACAATCAGCAAATGAGAAATAAGGTTTACGCAGAACAAAACCCGTTTGTCGTAAGTATGGTAATTTAATTACCTATAGTGGGACTTACACAACTTGAACCACTACACAATAACTTGATTTGTTGTCTAATGCTATTTTTCGTCAATATTTATAAGCGAATTTTAATATTAAAATACCTTACATGATACTAAACACATCCCGGCTTCATTTCGTAAAATATTGGCTACTAATTCCAAAGGTGCAAGTTCAGTCTTTCACATATATTGACTAGAACCTACCGGTATAGCTAATTTTCGGCTAATATACGTTGTGTTATACTACTGGTAGATAGTTTTCAGGTCCGCAGGAAGTAAACACGGCGGTCCTTCGTGGTGAAACATTTTCATAATATCAGTGGTCAAGAGAAATCCGAGAGCTCATTGTGAACTAGTACGATGATAAACATAATATGCTTGTAGCGAAACAAGCAGGAGCTCATGGTTTTATTTCTAAGCGAGTGACCGCCTCTAAGCTAGTGGCAGCCTTAAAGTCCGTATATAGCGGAAGCCGTTTTATGGAGGCCTCTGTTTGATTCCAATCAACACGAGGCTAGACAAGACATGATAAATATTCTAAGGCATTTATTTTATGATAAGGGAAATTTGCTCAGTCATCGATTCCAGGAAAGTGATAAGTTTTTACTATAGGGGTGATATTCGTTTCGTAGAACCATTCTGTTATGGTCTTCATAAGAGTTCTGGAAATGAAGTGCTTAGGGGTTATCAAATCAAAGGTTTTAGTGAATTTGGGGAACCCTTTGGTTGGAAACTTTATCTGGTGAATGAGATTTCGAAATTCGTGATAACTGATAATAATTTTAGAGGCGATAGAAAAGATTATAACCCAAATGATCCTATGATGAAGAAAATAATTTGTAGAATAGAGGGTGAAAAGCCTCAAAATAGTTTATCATAGAACCTCACAACCATCAAAAACAGTCGAAAGTCGGTCAAAGCCTTTTATTCTTGGCGGTTTGTGAAGCTCGGTCTGATAGCTGGTTATACGGCTTCAAAAGTAGGTCACATCTTTTGCAGGTGCTTGGCCACTGTAGTCAGTAAGTCATCCGGCCTGACTGGCTTATCAATATAATCCTCGTACTCTACTTCTAAACCACGTCTATAAGGGATTCCTGTTCCCACTCCCTTTGTTGAATAGCTGGTCAACATAAGTACCGGAATTTCAGCAAGTTTCGGGTCTTTCTTGAGTTGCTCTGCAGCCGTAAAGCCATTTTCTACCGGCATGATTATGTCAAGAATGATTAAATCAGGTTTCTCTTCTCTTGCCTTGCTTAAACCATCGGCACCGTTAACAGCGACTATTACCTCGTAAGGTTTGCTTTCCAAGATCATTTTTGTCGACTCGACAAAATCAGCATCATCATCAATAAGTAGAATTTTGGCCTTCCTTTCCACTCAGGATCGCCTCCTTACTTAATCAGATTAGCTAGATGATTTTAGGACTTTTTCTTTTTGATGAGTCTGCTCACCCTCTCCAGTAAGATATTAGGGGACATGGGTTTCTCAACATAATCATCCACGTCCAGTTCAAGTCCGGTCTCCAACTCATAGCGCCGCCGGCTGGCTTCCTCTCTTACCGAGGTAAGAATCAGAATAGGTATATCCTTATATTTAAACCACCTCGGGTCCTGAAGTTCCTTACATACGGCGAATCCGTCCATTTTAGGCATCATCAGGTCGAGAATCATCAGGTCCGGATTCTCCGCTTTAAGAGTGGCTAACCCCTCTATCCCATCGCGCGCAGTGAACACCTGATACCCCTGAGATTCAAGAATCATATTAATGGCGTCTAGAATATCAGGGTCATCATCAACAACTAGTATCTTACCAGGCATTTTTGTCTCCTAATTATAATATAGGTCTGGGCATAAGTCCAGCCTTTTCTACCATCTCCGGGACGATATCTTCCCAGCCCACCGCCATAATATGAATGCCGTGCACCCCAGGTATCTCTTTAAGCTGCTCCATAATCTCCAGGATTATTTTTACCCCTTCATCCTTGGCCTTCTCCGCTTTTTCCATCCTGGTGATGATTTCGTCGGGTAAACTCACCCCGGAAACGTAGTCTCTCATGTAACGGGCCATACCTACCGACCTGATGGGTATGACACCTGCTAGGATGTGCACCTGCTTGTCCAGTCCCAGGTCGCAAACCATTTGCATAAACTTTTTAAATTTGGGTACGTCATAGACCGCTTGAGTCTGGACAAAGTCTAACCCGGCTTTGGCCTTCTTCGCGAGCCTTTTCACTCGGAATTCAAATGGGTCGGCGAAGGGATTAGCGGCGGCGCCAATATATATCGGAACTTCCCCGGCTATTTCCTCGTCATTAAGAAATTTCTTCTCGTCCCGCATCTTCTTCAACATCTGAATCAACTGAATGGAGTCGATATCAAAGACACCCTTGGCGGAAGGATGGTTACCAAACTTCTGATGGTCACCGGAAAGGCAGAGGAAATTGCCTATACCCATAGCTATGGCGCCCAGTACATCACTCTGAAGTGCCAGCCGGTTCCGGTCTCTGACAACCATCTGCATGATTGGTTCCACACCTGCCTGCTTCAAAAGCACACAGCCGACCAGGCTGGACATACGCACAATAGCCGTCTGATTATCAGTGATATTGACGGCATCACAGCAAATACGAAGCAACTCGCCCTTCTTCTGTATCACCGCCGCACTAGTACCCTTGGGGGGACCTGCCTCGGCAGTGACAGCAAACCTCCCGCTCTCCAATATTTTCTCCAGGTTTGTTCCTGCTTTCATTGATGTTGCCTCCTCTAAGCTTCACGCAGGTTTGGGTAGTGTACAAGAAAATTTACACCCGGCATTAGTCTCAGGACAGGGACTCTCCGCCCATATCTTACCACCATGAGCCTCAACAATCCTCCTGGCTATGGACAACCCCAGACCTGTCCCCTTAACTTCTACGTTGCTGGCGCGGAAGAAGTCTTCAAAGAGATGCGACATATCCTCATAAGGGATACCAATACCAGTATCTATAACCTCAATCAGCAAGTCCTTGTCTTGTTCCCGTACCCTGACGGTTACTGTACCCTCTGGTGTATACCTAATAGCGTTGTTCACTAGATTAATTATCACCTGTTGCAGCCGTGGAGCTGAACCCCTGATTGGGGAAAGTACTTCAGGTGACTCAACTTTAATTATTATGCCCTTTTCTTCAGCCAGATTACGCTGACCTTCAATGGAATCCTGTATAACCTGCAGCAGTGAAATTTCCTTCATCTCCTGGATAATCTGGCCAGTCTCAATGCGTGGAATATCCAGTAAATCACTAATCAAGGTCAAGAGTTCGCTGATACGGAGAGAACTCCGCTCCAGCATATTCTTCTGCTTCTTAGGTATTTGTCCAGCGAAACCACCTAGAATGACCCACAGGAAACCCTGAATGGCAGTAAGCGGTGCTTTCAGGTCATGAGCCGCAATGCCAATAAAGCGCAGGAACTTCTCCCTTTCCTCTCTCAATTTGCCTATCTCACTGGAGGCGTACTCCAGTTCGCCGGTTTTTTCCGCAAGTAGGCGCTCACGCAGTGCCATTACCTGCCGTTGTCTCTTCCTTAGCTCCCCGGCGACAGCAGTAGTCACGTAGGTGATACCGTAAAGGAGCAATGCCAGGGTAGTGAGCTTGGCCACGATATAGCTTCCCTGCTGATACTGCGTTGGCGCAACAAATCCCTCTAGATTGACATGAGATATCACGCCAGTATATTCCATACCCACCAGCAATGCCACAAAGGCAATGGCTACCGTGGACAACAGATATACCACCCGGTAGTTAAGGCCGATACTGGCCAGGACGATGTGAAAGACGAAGAAGAAGATGAACGGGTTTTCTATCCCCCCGGTGAAATGCAATATCACGGTCAGGGCAAACATGTCAAGTAAAATGTGGCTATATGTATATTGCCGGACACGCGGAATAACCCGTTGGGGCGATAATTTCTTTAGTCCTCTGACCTGCTGTGTCAGCACTAGGTTATATAGAGCCATGAAGGCACAGACAATATATACCGGCAGGGTGGCAAAACCGATATCAAACGCATATCTGGCGACGAGGGTGACAATGATAACCCCGAGAATGGCAAACCACCTCATATTGTTAAGTACCTTGAGGCGCATCACCAATGTTTCTTCCTCAGGGGTGCGCTCGGTCTCTTCTCCCACCGGAACCTTATCACTTATAATATTATTAGTAGTCAAAATATTTATCCTTGAGATTATTTACTAACCTCACCCCCTATCCTTCCTGTTGAAGGACTTTATTACCCCTTCCCTTGGCGAGAGAAGTGGTAAGGGTGATGGGTTACTAAATAACCTCTTGGTACATCAATTAGCTTTATGTGTACTTTTTAATAACTTGTCCCTCGCTATTATAAACCTCTATCGGCAACGGGGAGGTTCCAAAAAGCGTGTGGCTGGCACAGGCAAGACAAAGGTCATAGGGTCGCCATGCCATTTCGATGCGGTTGAGCAGTCCTTCGGTAATCTCTTTACCTGGCTTGATAAGCGCCATAGCCGCCTTTTTGATGGACATGTTGACCGCGGCGGCATTATTGACGGTTGCCACAATCAGATTGGCTTTCTTGATAACCCCTCTTTCATCGGTAACATAGTGATGAATTAATGTACCCCGGGGGGCTTCCACGATGCCAATACCTTCATCAGGAATTGCAGTGGGGATAGTGCGGATATTGGGGTTAATGATTTCAGGGTCTTGGCTAAGTTCCAGCAGCCTTTCCGCCGCGTAGATGAGTTCAATAAGGCGCGCCCAGTGCATCGCCAGAGTATGATGGACGGGTTTGCTACCAAGGGCGGTATACATCTCTTCGTAGGCTTCCTGAGCTAACGGAGTGGCCATACCGTCAGCAACATTAAGCCTAGCTAAGGGGGCTACCCGAAAAATGCCGCTGTCATCGCCATCAACAAATCCTTTCCAGCCAACCTTCTTAAGGAAGGGGAACTTGACATATGTCCACGGCTCCACATGTTCAGCAATGTGCTCAAGATACTCACTTGGGGCATATTTGGCAAACTCCTTGCCATCAGGACTAATGACTCTCACCATGCCATCATAGAAGTTGACCTTGTTATTAGCGTCAACCAGCCCCATATAATAAGTGCGATGGGTATAAACATCACTAACAATCATGTCCACGTACTCTTTGTTCTTGAGAACAATATCATTAAAGACTTTGAGCGATAGTCTGGCGAATTCCACAGACTCTTTGGCTATCTGCTCAATTTCTCTTCTTTCCTCTTCACGAAGCACTTTACTGACACCACCGGGTAGACCAAAAACCGGATGCACTGCTCTACCACCGAGCATATGGATTATTCTATGGTTCTGCATACGCGTCTTGATTACCTTTCCGCCCAGCTCCAAGCCTACTTTGCCAATGACACCCAGAATGTTACGCTCACTTACGGGAGCGTCCGGGCCCATGACGAAGTCAGGGCCAGCCAAAATATAGAAATTAGTGGTATGGTCAGTTATATAGAAGGCGCTGTATAAAAGTTCCCGCAGTTTCTTGGCTACACTGGTAGGCTCAACATGAAACAGGGCATCTAGCGCCTTGGTTGATGCCAGATGGTGGGCTTCGGGGCAGACACCACAAATTCTCTGGGTTATCTGGGGCATTTCTTCAGCAGGCCGCCCCTCGCTGAATTTCTCAAAGCCCCTCAACTCTGGAACCTGGAAGTAGGTGTTTCTCACTCCCCCGGCGTCATCGAGAAAAATTTCTATCTTGCCATGCCCCTCCAGGCGGGTAATAGGGTCTATGGTTATCCTTTTCATTTTATTCTTGCCCCTCTCAATAACGAATCAGGCAAACTGTAGCGGTAGAAACTACCTACGGGGTCGGGAATATCATCAACAATTCTTCTTATCTCCTCCGGGTCATTAGAGTCGATCACCGAGGCTAAGGCGCTTAAGAAATGGGCGCCCTGGTCAATAACTCCTGCCACTGGTCCATAGCAACCGGTACAGGGCATGTTAGCCTGCGGACAAGGAGCACCACATCCGCCTCTGGTAGCAATCCCCAGACATAGTAGCCCCTGCTCGAGAAGGCATATCTCTGGCTCTGGAATAATCTCATAGTTTCGATAAATCTTCTTAATCTTTTTAACGTCCCTCTTTCGAGGGCAATCATCACACACCGCTTTAGCGTTATGACTTATCACTGTTCCCTTTGGCGGCAGTTTGCCTTCAATTAAGGCCTCTAAAGCCAACCATGTCGTCTTTTCCTCTGGGGGGCAGCCAGGAACGATATAGTCTACGTCCACTGTCTGGCGAAGAGTTTTAACCGTATCGTAGAACTCAGGAATAGTAAGTTCGCCCTCGGGTACCCTATAGCTTGCCTGGGGAAGGGTTTTGTCCTTATTGTCGGTTGACTCTGCATCAAGATAAACCCGGTCGAAAATCATCTTCCGATTGAATAAGTTAGCTAGGCCAGGAATGCAACCTTCGTAGGCACAGGAGCCATAAGCAATCATTATCTTAGACTTTTCGCGGAGCATCTTGGCCATATGCTCCTGTTCTGAATTCCTGATAGCGCCGTTAAAAAGACAGGCGTCGATGCTCTTATCGGGCATCGCTTCAACATCTTTATATTTGACATCAATCGCTACTGGCCAGAACACAATATCAGCCGCTTCAGCCAGCTTGAGAAGTTTTTCGCCAATTTGAAGCTGGGCGATTTCACAGCCCCCACAACTGGCTGCCCAATAGAGAGCTATCTTTAACTTACTCATGGCTGCCTCCGTTACGGCCAGAAAATGGTCCCAATTTTCTTACCTGCTCGGTCATTTCACCGGTGATGGCAAGAAACCTATCACCCTCCGATGGAGATACCCACTCCAAGCGCAACCGCCCATCTTCAATTCCCAGTTGAGACAGGGTCTTTTTCAACAGGGCGATGCGCCGCAAGGTCTTATAGTTCCCTTCGGAATAATGGCAGTCTCCGGGTTGGCAACCGAAAACCAGAACACCATCGGCGCCAGATTCAAACGCCCTCAGAATGAAGTCGGGTTCAACCCGGCCACTGCACATCACTCTAATAGGTCTGATATTGGTATTTAACTTTACGGATGAAACACCGCTGGCGTCAGTAATCCGGTAGGAACACCAGTTACACAGAAAGGCAACAATCTTTGGTTCAAAACTCATACCAATACTCCGTTGGAGTGCACTATCATGCCCCTCCATTATTGATTCGAAGCGGTGACGCGGCGAGGTCCACCAGCATGAGAGGTGCTCCAATCTCGTAGTGGCTGGATTTCATCCAGCATTTCCAGTTTACCCCGCGCCGACAGGCGGTCAATTATCTCTTGCCAGGCACAGGGTATTTCAGGTGATATTTCACACTTCCCCTTGGCTGACCCGCCACATGGCCCATTTAGCAAACTCTTGGCACATCTTGTTATGGGACAGATGCCAGCGGTCTTATCGAGAATGCAGTTCCCACAGCCAGAACACCGCTCTACCCATATGCCCTCCGCCTCCGGCATCCCCATGCATACAGTATCAAGCCCAGGAAGAACAGGGATTGCAGAGAATTTTTCACTAAGTGCTTGCACTCCTACACCACAACCCAATGATAGTATGGCATCAATTCCCTTTACCTTATCTCCTATCGCATCGAGAAATTCCCATTCACACTGACGTTCTACGGTATGTTCCGAGAAGACCCGGTTTTTGCCCGATATCTTGTCAGCCATGCGCAGAGATGAAGCGAGAATCCCCACCTCTTTTTCCCCGCCACTAAAGCAAATAGCCACACACGTGCCACAGCCAAGCACCAAAATATTGTGATAAGCTTCAAGCATGGCCTTTATATTCTCGAAAGACTTTGCTTTTGCAATAATCATATCAATCCCCCTTTATCGGGCTAGGTCCTAATTTTTTTATTCTCTCGGTCATTTCCCGAGCAACTTCGGAAAATCGTCCTCCCTCCGCAGAAGACATGAAGAACATCTCTAGTCTGTCCTTGCCCAAGCCAATCTTGTCAAGCAGGTTTCTAACGCGCTCTACTCTTTTCTCGGCGCGAAGGTTTCCCTCAACGAAATGGCACCCCCCCTTTTGACACCCAGCGACAAAGACGCCATCGGCACCTTGTTCAAAAGCCTTCAAGATATATAGAATATCGACCGTGCCTGAACAAGGGATTTTAACAATCTTAATATTAGTTGGGTATTGTAGTCTCATAACCCCGGCGAGGTCAGCCGCGGCATAAGCACAGTAATGACAGCTGAAAGCCACAATCTCTGGTTCAAACTGTTCGGTAGATGGCATTTCTCTCCTCAAGTAAATCTTAGCCAATCGGCGTAAGCAAAGCCCGGCTCTTTACTATTACTTGCTCTTTCTTATAATTTAACAACTGTATGGCTTCTCTAGGACACTCAGCAGCGCAGACACCGCAACCGCGACACTTGGCTACTTCTATGATAGCCACGCCATCCTCATTAATATATGGTACATCATAGGGGCAGACACGAACACAGGTAAGGCAAGCCTTACACTTTTCCTCATCTACTTGACAGACAGCGCCACCGACCTCGAGCTGTTGTTTCGAAAGGATGGTTGTGGCTCTCCCCGCGGCTGCCTGTGCTTGAGCTATGGTCTCATCAATGAATTTGGGGGAATGGGCGGTGCCACACAGGTATATCCCCTCCGAAGCAAAATCAACCGGCGCTAGTTTGACGTGTGCCTCATGGAAGAAACCTTCTTCAGTGAGTGGCACCTTCAGGATTTTGCTCAATTCTTCGTTACCTTCAGAAGGAACCATGGGCGTTGCCAGAACCAGAAAATCGGGGGATAGAATAACCTCCTCACCCAAGATTGGGTCAAAGGTTATAACTCCAAGGTTGCCATTACTAGAGGTAACTTGAGGCCGTCTATCATCAGTATACCGAATGAATACTATGCCTTTTTTTCGCGCTTCGGTATAAAGTTCCTCTTTGAAGCCATAGGTTCGGACATCTTTATAAAGTATGTAGATGTTTGCCCCCGGATTGATTTCCTTTATCTTCAGAGCATTTTTAATGGCAACGGTACAGCAAACCCGGCTACAATACTCATAATTCTTACCTGGAGGCCGAGCACACAGAATCATAGCTATATCCTTAGCTGATGTTATCGCTTGCGGAGACCCAACGAGTTTCTCCTCAAAGTCACTTAAAGTAAGTACTTTCTCATGCTGCCCCAGCAGGTACTCGCTCCCCCGATATTCTCTGGCTCCAGAGGCTACGATGATTACCCCGTGCTCGATTAACCGCTGCTTTTGTCCGTTTTCGCTGGCCAAGGTTGTCTTAAAATTACCGACAAAACCATCTGCCTTGACCACAACTGTATTCGTAAGGACTTCTATCTGTTGATTTGCCTCGACTCGCTTTATCAGGGACTCAAGGAAATCCTGGGGTTTCTCCCCATTAAGAGAGAGGTGAATCTTCCTTGTCCAGCCACCGAGCTCCTTTTCACGTTCCACAAGGTATGTTTTGAATCCCTGTTCAGCCAGATTGAGAGCGGCTATCATACCGGCTACCCCACCGCCAATGACCAATGCATCATGGCTAAGCCCCAGGGTCACCTTGTGCAGTGGCTCCAGCAAAGCAACGCGCGCTACTGCCATGCGAACTAGCTCTTTGGCTTTCTCGGTAGCCTTTTTAGGCTCGCGCATATGGACCCACGAGCACTGGTCACGGATATTAGCCATCTCAAAGAGGAAGCGGTTAAGTCCGGCTTCCCTGATGGTCTCCTGGAACAGGGGTTCATGAGTTCGAGGGGTGCATGAGGCAACCACCACTCGATTAAGGTTATATTCCTTTATCTTTTCCTTTATCTTCTCCTGGGTATCCTGGGAACAGGTATAGAGGTTTCTATCAACAAAGACTACATTCGGTAGTGTAGCAGCGTACTCTTTTACCTCCGGGACATTTACATAACCGCCGATATTAATGCCGCAATGGCAGACGAAGACGCCAATTCTCGGCGGCTCCTTAGAGATATCTTTTTCAGGGGGATATTCCTTCTCCACTGTCAAAGTGTGACGTGCCGAGGAAAGTAAAGCTGAAGAATTAGCCGCGGCAGCGCTGGCCTGCATCACCGTCTCGGGAATATCCTTGGGTGCCTGAAACACCCCAGCGACGAAGATGCCCGGTCTTGAAGTCTCAACTGGTGAAAATTCTCCGGTCTGGCAAAACTGGTATTTATTGAGGTCAATGCCTAATCTCTCTGCCAGTTTTACGCCTTTCACGGATGGCTGGAATCCTACGGAAAGAACTGCCAAGTCGAATTCCTCGTTCTTCAACGTTCCATCTTCTTCAGCAAACCTGAAAAGTAAATTCCCTGTGTCTTTGACTTCTTCTATATTAAATACCCTTGACCTCACAAAGCGAACCTTGTATTCTTGTTCCGCTCGATGGTAATACTGCTCATATCCCTTCCCAAAGGTTCTCATGTCCATGAAAAAGATGGTTGTGTCAACCTCGTGGCCAGCATGCTCTTTGGCGATGATGGCTTGTTTGATGGCATAGGTGCAACAAACTGATGAGCAGTATCCGGCATTAATAATCTCATCTCTGGAACCAACGCACTGAATCCAGGCAATCTTTTGGATTGGTTTCCTATCCAATGGCCTGACCAGTTCGCCCTTAAAAGGCCCGGAAGCACTCAACATACGCTCAAACATTATGCTGGTCACGACATTCGGATATTTGCTATAGCCGTAGTTGTTTAAGGACGAAGGTTCATATTCGTCAAGCCCCGGAGACATAATGATAGAGCCGACGTTAATATCCATGTATTCATCCTGCATCTCATGGTTTATGGCATTGGCTTCGCATCTTTCCTCACACTCCCGGCATTCAAAACATCCCTCTATCTGCGAGGCTAAACAGCGTCTTGCCTCTCTTCGGGCCGCAGCCACAGAATAGACCTGTTCTACCTCCTTAAAGCCTTTGATGCGTCTCTCTGGCTTCAGCTCCTTACCTTTCACTCTATTTTTTGCAGGGAAACGCTTTTTAAGGGCAACAATTTCATCTTTACTAAGCTCTTGAGGGGCTTGGGTATCATCTTTGGAGGTTAAAGGCTCTCCTTTGAGATATGCATCGATGGAAAGTGCCGCCTTCTTTCCGGCTGCGATAGCCTCAATAACCATGGCCGGACCGGTAACCACATCTCCGCCGGCAAAAATGCCATCAATATCGGTAGCTAAAGTGGCTTCATTGACGGTAATTGTTCCCCGGCCAGTTACCTTTAAGCCAGCTTCCCTGGCATACTTAATATCAGGGACTTGACCTAGAGCTGGAATAACGGTATTGACCTCGATGAAAAATTCAGAACCTTTAATAGGGACGGGGCGACGGCGACCGCTGTCATCAGGCTCCCGGAGCTTCATTTTAATACACTCCAACCTGGTGACCCTGCCTCCCTCGGCAATTACCCGAGTGGGGTTAGTCAAAAACATGATATCGATGCCTTCTTCCTCGGCGGCCCTGACCTCCTCATCACTGGCCGGCATCTCCGACCGGGAACGCCGATAGATGACCTTCACTTCAGCCCCCAATCTCCTAGCCACGCGGGAGGCATCCATAGCCGCATTGCCACCGCCAATAACCGCCACCCTCTTATCAACATCAACCTTTTCTCCCATGTTGACTTTTCGCAGAAATTCAACGGCATGGACTACGCCGGCAGAATCCTCTCCAGGAATGCCCAACTTTAGACTTTGATGGGCGCCTGAAGCAATAAAAATAGCTTGATAGTCTTGCTTGAGCTGTTCCAGCCTTATCTCTTTACCTACTGCAACATTCGTCTTTATGCCTACCCCTAATTTCTCAATATAGCCTATCTCTCTGGCGAGTATATCCTTAGGGAGTCTATATGCGGGTATTCCATATCTCAACATCCCTCCCGGTTCAGGCAAGGCCTCAAAAATGGTCACCTCATAACCATGGAGAGCCAGGTCATGAGCTGCTGCAAGACCCGCCGGACCACTCCCGATGATAGCCACCTTCTTACCGTTTTTAGTTATTTGAGGGATTTCGTAGTTCTCAATATCAACTTGGTCAGCAATGAATCTTTTTAAAGCGCGAGAAGCAACAGGTTCATCAAGCTGACCACGATTGCAAGCGTCTTCGCAGGGCGCGTAGCAAACTCGACCGCAAATGGCCGGTAGAGGATTAGTATTCCTGATTAGGTCATAGGCTTCCTTAAACATTCCCTCGGCGGTCAAAGCCATGTAACCTTGAACATTCATGTGGATGGGACAGGCATCCTTACAAGCGGCATGACAAGGCCTCTCTTCTCTTTTATCGATGGCGTATGTCCTGGGTACTGCCTGAAGATAAGGTGTATAAATTGCTTTTCTTGTTCCCAGCCCCTCGTCAAACTCACTCGGCATAATAATAGGGCATCCATCGGCACATACTCCGCAACCGGTGCATTTGGCACCGTCAACGAATCTTGCCTTTTTCTTAATAGAAACTATGAAATTCCCCGGGTTCCCCCTGACACCAAGAACTTCTGAATAGGTGAGAAGGTCGATGTTAAGATGCCTACCACACTCCACCAGTTTGGGAGAGAGAATACACATGGAACAATCATTCGTGGGCAGAGTTTTATCAAGCTGGGCCATCACGCCGCCAATTGCGGGGGAATCCTCCACAAGGTAGACTTTATACCCGGACTCGGCGAGGTCAAGAGCTGATTGAATCCCACCAACACCTCCACCAACGACAAGTACCGCCCCTACCTTTTCACCTTCAACTCTTTTATCCACTTTTAACCATCCTGTTTTCAGAGGGAAGCCATTATCGATTGCTGCTCACATTATTATGCCAGAGCGGCTTCTATTAATCGCAGGATACGCTTGCTTTCAAAAAGACTCGTATCAATTGCCCCAGCCGGACAAGCAGCACTACATACGCCGCAGCCGCGGCACGACTCAATAACCAAATGAACAGTATACTTTTCACCCTTCATCCGCAACTCAAGCGCCTCGAAAGGGCATGACGATACACAAATGCCGCAACCGGAACATAAGTCTTCATTGATGGACAACGGAAGTTTGTATCCTTCCTTGGTGGCTAGGCTTTTCAGGACATCCCAAACAACGGAAAACTTGACTTTCTGGGGGCAGTTTTTCTCGCACAGGAAACACTCGGAACAATACCAGATATAAGGGCTACCTAAGACCTTGTCTCGTATACCCAGGTTGAGCATCCTGACTATTTTTCTCGGGTCATGCTCGGGGTATATCTCATGAATGGGACATGCGGCTGTGCAGGTCCCGCAGGTAAAGCAGGCGGTAGCATCATTAATAACATCGCCAGCGGTTATCTCAAACTTAAAATTACGGTCAAGCTCCGATACTCTAATTGGCTTATGTGCTAAAATCTCCATCAGTTATTTTCTTTCTATAATAGTTAGCATTCATATCACAACCTAACAATAAAAACTTTAGCTAATTGAACTTTTCTTGTCAAGTTTACGCATTGAATTTCCTGTTATGCTATTTTCTAGCCTGTTATAGTCTCTCTTTTGTCTCTCTTCTCCTGGAGAAGATTCCGCCCCTTCTATCAATTTGTATAGAACTAAATATTAAGGCTAAAAGCTAACTCGAAAGTTCTGCGTATTGTACACGGTGGCCCACAAAGTCTGTAGTTCTCGAAGAGCTACCTATTCGGGAACTCTTGATGATGCTTCTTGGTGTGGAGGTGCGGAGGAAAATGGAGAATAGAGCCAAGACAAATGACCAGTTATTCGATGACTATTATAATCTGATAACCAGCACCCATACACTAAGTCTCTCTATGAAGCAAAACGGCTCCTAAAGAAGTTTAGGGCTTTCCTAGGGCAGTTTCCACCAACCTCTGAACTCGCCGTACAATTCCTCAGTCCATTCAAGGACACTTCGTCTTAAGTGCCTTCTTCTCATGGTTCACCGGAGAAAGACTCCCAATAAAAATCAGACTCTGTTTTCTCCATCCATAATAATCTCTCATAGACGTTTCTTATAAACATAATTTACTTTATTTGACATGCCCTATTTGAAAGTTATATAAATACCTAACTAATGTTTCACTAACAATTATAGGGTGGTCTCAGATGAAATTCACAATTGATATAGATAACGGCGGGACTTTTACTGACGGCTTCTTTACCGGTGACGGACAAATCGAATGGGTCAAGGTGGACACGACCCCCCATGACCTGACGGTATGTTTCCTCAAGTGCATCGAAGAAGGTGCTGTGAAGCTAGGGCTCACCTTACCGCAATTACTCCATGGAACGGAGGTGATAAGGTTTTCCACTACTCATGCTACCAACACTCTGCTCCAAAAGTCAGGACCACGGCTGGGATTAGTTGTGACCAGAGGATTCGAAGAAAGTCTTTACTCATCAGCCGCCAGGAGTCCAGCGCTTGATTTCATCGTTCCCACCGGCATGGTTGTCGGCATCGACGAGCCGGCGGGTAATCGCTCCGTGGATAGAGAGCAAGTGAAGCTGGCCATACGCAGCCTTCTGAGGCATGGGGCGAGGATTATCGTGGTCAGCCTTTATCACGCCCATCTAGACCTGACCAACGAACTGAAGGTTAGAGAGATAGCCGATGATGACTACCCGAAGCATTACCTGGGTGCTGTGCCGCTGCTACTTTCCAGTGAAGTTAGCGCCACTACCGATGATGCTTCGCGAACTAATGTGGCCCTGCTCAATGCCTATTTCCATCCAGATATGGTTCGTTTCCTCTACAAGGCCGAAGATGAAGTCAGAAAGCTGGGTTACCGCAAACCACTCCTAGTAATGCATGCCGATGGTGGCGTGGCCCGGGTGGCCAAGACAACGGCCATCATGACCCATAACTCCGGACCTTCGGCTGGTGTGCTCGGCGCCACCTATATGAGCCGTCTGTACAACCTGCCGTATGTAGCCAGCATGGATATCGGCGGAACTAGCGCCGATATCAGCTTGGTGATCAACGGTCGGCACGGCTACAAGCGCGAGGCAATTTTGGAGGGAATACCGGCGAAACTGCCGGTCATCGAGGTTTACCCGACGGCGGCCGGCGGCGGCTCGATAGCCAGACCTAAAAATGTGCAGCATATAAAGGTGGGCCCGGATAGTGCTGGGGCCATGCCAGGCCCGGCCTGTTATGGGCTGGGTGGCACGGAGGCTACCTCCACCGATGCCTGTGTCGTTCTGGGCTATATCGACCCTGACTACTTCTTGGGCGGCAGGCGAAAGCTGGATGCGGGCCTTGCCAGGGAGGTTATCACGGAAAAGCTGGCCAAACCGCTAGACATCTCCGCAGAGGCGTGCGGCTTGCTAATCATGGAAGCCATGGAAAATATCTGCGCCGAGGACATCGGAAATCTGATAAAGGTCGGGGGTTATAACCCAGGCGACTTCGTCCTCTTTTCTTTCGGAGGGGCGGGGAGCATTTACTGCTGCGGGATTGCCGATAAGGTGGGCATACCCAGAATATACTGCTTTCGCTTCAGTTCCGTGTTCAGCGCCTTCGGTTCTTCATGTGCCGATGTCCTCCATACCTATGAGTCTCTAGCGAGTCTTTCCCTCAAGCGTAAAGGGAGCCAATCGCAAATACAGGGATTCAACGGGATAGTAAAAGGGCTTATGAACTCGGTGTTTAAAGATATGAGAGGGGAGGGATTCCCGCCAGAAAAGGTGTCCTTTTCCCTCGAGCTGGAAGTGGCTTCTGGAAATCTAACCTCGGTGTTGGAATCGCCCGTGACTCTGCTTGAAGGCCCGCAGGACATGGGCAGGATTCTCGATACTTTTGCTAAGCAGAATAATTTCGGTCACGTCGACGAGCTGGCAATACAACTTTTCCGGTTACGGGCAACAAGCCCCGCCGCCCACCCGAAACTGGCCACCCATGACTTCGCCGGTGAGAGCCCGGAGAAGGCCTTTAAAGGATACCGCGAGGTCTACTGGAAGGACGGCTTCACACGGACGGCTATCTATGGGCAAACGAAGCTCGATAACGGTAATATTGTTACGGGGCCTGCTATCATCGAGAGCGATGACACGACGGTACTGATTCCCCGAGGTAAGAAGTATACCGTGGATAATCTACTGAACGGCGTCATAGAATCGGCCTGAGAAGGAGGCACCGATGGGTACCAAGAGACAGATAACCGAATATCTGGACATCGACCTGGAGAAAGAACTCTGGTGCTGTAACCGCTGTGGGCACGAACTTATCTCCGCCAGGGAAAATTATAAAAAAGGGTGCCTGGTTTATATCAGGAAAGACCCGAACACGATTTATAACTCACCATTAACCGGTCCCTTTAGCTTCGCGCCGGACCCTACCTGGGCCATGTTGGTGGAGTTTTATTGCCCCGGTTGCGGCGTCATGGTGGAAAATGAAATGTTGCCGCCGGGCCACCCAGTTACGTACGACATCGAACTGGATATTGATAAGCTAAAAGAAAAACATTTGTAGTCCGGGGCGGATAAGCAGGCCAAGAAATGAGCAATAAGACAGGCGTCACGATGAAAGTCTCTCTCGATGTTGATATCGGCGGAACGTTTACCGACCTTTTTCTAAGCTATGACGGCAAGACTATCTTTACCAAAACGCCCACGACCGGATATAACCTTTCAGTTGGCTTCATGCGGGCGGTAAAAGATGCAGCGGCCCTGCTTGGCATTTCCGTCAAGGAGTTATTGGGCAGCACCGAGGTTGTTCGCTATTCTACGACCATCGCCATGAACACGCTACTACAGAGAACCGGCCCCAAGCTAGCGCTGATTACCACTGAAGGCTTTGAAGATATCGTACCCATCGGCAAGGGCGCTTCGTGGTCGGACCAGCTGACCTTTCGGGAAATCAGGAACCTGGCCCGCATCGTCAAGCCCGAACCAATTATCTCCCGGGAAATGACGGTTGGTGTCAAAGAAAGGGTCAACTCCCGGGGGGAGGTAATCAGGCCCCTGGACGAGGAAGATTTTTTGGAGAAGCTGCAATATCTGGTGGATAGGGGGGCTAGGGGATTCGTTGTCAGCCTGCTCTTCTCATACGCTAACCACACCCACGAAAGGCGTATCGCCGAAATAATCCGCAAAGAATATCCGGACTTTTACCTGGGAGCCATGCCGGTGGTGCTTTCTTCCGAGGTGACACCGAAACAGAACGAATATACACGCACCGTGACCACAGTATTAAATGCTTACCTACATTATTCCATGTGGGAGCAGATTTCCGGCACGGGCGATGAACTCCGCAACTCCGGCTATGATAAGACCATCATGATGGTGCATAACAGCGGCGGCATGGCTGAGGTCTTCCGCACGGCAGCTATCCAGACTTTTAATGGGGGTCCGGTAGCTGGGCTTATCGGTGGAGCAAACGTCGGTAAGATACTTGGATATGATAACATCGTCGTTAGCGATATGGGCGGTACCAGCTTTGACTTGGGTCTGGTCGTGGCCGGTAGTAGTCGGTTTTACCAGTACCACCCCCTCATCGACCGCTGGTGGGTGGACATGACTGTCCTGGAAACAAGGTCTATCGGAGCTGGTGGCGGCTCTATCGCCTGGCTGAATCGCGTCATGGGCAATCGGCTGGAAGTCGGGCCCCAGGGCGCCGGTTCTATGCCCGGGCCGGCCTCTTATAATTTAGGCGGCACTGACCCTACTGTTACCGATGCCGATATCGTGCTGGGTTATATCAACCCCGACTATTATCACGGTGGTCGCATGAAACTGGATAAGGGCAGAGCGATATCGGCCATCAGGGAAAAAATTGCCAGACCCCTGGGTTTTGATGTGGAAGAAGCGGCTCTACTGATTAAAAAGATAGTCGATGCCAATATGGGCGATACCATCGCCAAGGAGACCTTCCTCAGGGGATTCAAGCCCAGTGATTTTATACTCTTTGCCTTCGGCGGGGCCGGGCCGACCCACTGCTGCTCTTACGGGCCGTATGCCGGGATAAATAAAATTGTCGTCTTCCCCTTCTCGCCGGTATTTTGTGCCTTTGGCTCCAGTACCATGGATATTCTGCATCTCTACGAGCAATCGCTTCGCTTGCCCCTGCTGGCTCCGGGGACGATGAAACCATTCGACGATTACAACGTCTTCAACAACGCTGTAAAAAACCTCCAAGAGAAAGCGATTAAAGACATAACTAATGAGGGCTTCTCCCTCGAGTCCATTAAGTTCGACCTTGAAATAGAGGCCAAGTATGGAGGACAGCTCAACATACTCCGTTTCATGTCTCCCCTACTATTTGTCAATAACGCGGCTGACGTGAAGGCGATATATCGAGCCTTCGAGGATGAATACTGCCGGGTCTACAGCCGCATGTCGGCTTATCCCCAGGGTGGCGTGGATATGCTCAACCTGATACTGCACGCTACCGTGGACCACCCCAAACCGAAACTCCCAATTTATCCGCGGGCAAAGGAAATGCCAGATAGTGAGGCTCTGAAAGGCAAAAGGGACGTTTACTGGGTGGAATATGGGGAATTCCGGCCGACGCCTGTTTACAATGCTAAATCTCTGAAACACGGTAATATTATCAGTGGTGCCGCCGTCATTGAAGCCGAGGATACCACCATCGTGTTACCGCCGCCCCTAAAGCTTTCTGTAGATAAATACCACAATTTCATCTTGGAGAGAATATAGAGAAGGGAGGGTGATATGAGACCAGACCCGCAAAAGTTGCTGCAATGGATAAAGCCCAGTCCGCCCACGGATAAAGACCTGGAATGCATGAAATTACTGCAACCTGGCGATTACGAAATCTATACCGAGAAACTGAATAGCTTCCTGCTGGAGTCCAAGGAGGTCTTCCTTAAGCTGGGCGTGAGCAGCATGCTCCGCTCCGGGGACCTAGTAACCGGAATCTACACCCCGACCGGGGACATGGTGGCTGCCTGGTGCGGGACCTATCTCCATGCGGTGGTAGGCCAGCTACCGATAAAGTACGTGGCCGAGACTTGGATAAACGAGCCTACCGTAGGTGTTAAGGACGGTGATATTTTTTACCTCTCTGACCCGCTTTACGGAGGGATACACAACTGCGACCAGATTGTTGTCATGCCCGTGTTTAATGACGGTGAGCTTATTGCCTGGACAAACGCAGCCGTACATCAGCCTGAAACCGGCGCCTGCGAGCCGGGCGGGATGCCGCTCACCGCCAAGACGAGGCACGATGAAGGTATGCTCCTATCGCCCATCAAGATAGGTGAGAACTTCCGACTCCGTGAAGACCTGGTGGAGATGTGCGTTAACCTGATATCGCGGGCTCCACGCATGCAGGCGATTGATATGAGGGCCCGATTGAGTGCCGCCGACCGCTTACGGGGCCGCCTTGTGGCGCTGGCTCAGGAGAAAGGTAATAATTTTGTTAAGGGTCTCTTCCGTCGCATTATAATTGAGGCGGAGGAAGGCACCCGTCGGCGTATCAAGGAATGGAATGATGGTTACTACCGGGGTGTCACCTTCATGGACATCGTCGGTGAAAAACACCGGCTGGTGCGCAACTTTCTCACCTTGCATAAGGAAGGCGACCGGCTCACCTGGGACTTCACCGGCACTTCTCCTGAAACCGATAGCCCCCAGCATTGTATGCCTCATGCCCTAGCGGCCAATGTGGCTATACATTTAATGTCTTACTCTTTCCACGACCTACCGGTCTCGGCTGGCATCTTCGCGCCCATGGAATGGATTGTGCCCGAGGGGTGCATGTTCAATCCCAACTTTGAGGCTGCCCAGAGCAACAGCGCCCCTTCCTGCCACGGTGCCATGACCCTGGGCAACATCTGCATGAGCAAGCTGATGTTCGATAGCCCCCAGCGGGAACTGGTGGCGGCCGCTATTGGTAATACCGGCGTCGGCGTACTTGTCTCCGGAATCAACCAGTGGGGCGTGCCCATTTCCGATTTCCTCGCCTTCGGTCTTAATACCGAAGGGCACGGTGCCAGGATGGACATGGATGGTGTCGATGCCTATGGTTTCTCCCACTGCCCCACGGGCAGGGCGCCAGACATTGAAGATATAGAAAACGAGTTCCAGTTCTTCAACCTGGTAGCCAAGTTCAGCCGGGATAGCGGCGGTTTTGGCAAGTACCGCGGTGGCTCTGGCACTGAAGTAATCTATGTAGTTAATTACGTGGACTATGCCCTTTATAATAGCCATGTCAAAGGCAGTAAAATACGTAACTGCATGGGGCTGTTCGGCGGTTATCCGCCGCCTACGCTGCCGGGCATCGAGGTCAAGCACACCAACATTTGGGAAAAGCTGAAAAGGGGCGATAAAGACATCCCTACAGGAGCCATGCAGTTGATTTCCGAAAGGACCATCCGGGGTGATTATGAGATTGGCAGCATATTCAAGAAGGTCCATGTCATGGAAAACGGTGATTTATGGGTCGTCTTCAGCGGTGGCGGCGGCGGTTATGGTGATGTGCTGGAGAGGGACCCCAGCATGGTCATGGATGATTTGAGGAAGGAAATCATTTCTCGCTGGGCGGCGGAAAACGTCTATCATGTGACCTATGACCACGAAACCCTTGAGGTGGATGAGGAGAAAACAAAGCAGCTCCGTCAGAAGGAGAGGGAAGACAGGATATCCCGTGGTATGACCTGGGATGCGTTTGAGAAGGAATGGTCACAGCTTCGTCCTGCCGAAGAGATTCTGGAATATTACGGGTCATGGCCGGATGGTAAGAAAACAAGAGAAATTATCAGGATGTAACCGCTCCCGAGATTGAGATACGTATAAAATGATTACCCCTAAGAGATTGGTTAGAGGAGCATTTGAATCGGCTGATTTACCACGGTTGCCTTTTATTCCCTGGATATTTACCCATGCTGCCAGGCTGGAACAAATTCCGGTGCAAAGAATATTCGCTGATCCAACTCAATATACAAAATGCCTTCAGAATGCCCAGAAACTATATGGCTATGATGCTATCATCAGCAGCTTTGATTCTTCCCTGGAAATGGAGATATGCGGTTGCCCCATAAACTGGAGGGGCGATTATGAAACACCAGCAACCCGCCCGAACCCCGAATTTGACTTGGGCCGGCTTAAGGACATCGACATAGAAAGCGCCGGTAAAACGGGCAGATTTGGTACCGTTATCGAGTCCTTAAGACGCCTTAATAGGGTCGCGGGGCCAAATCTAGCCCTGGCCGCCGTAGTTAACGGTCCGCTGACCCTGACGGCAGGCCTGACGGGTAGAGACCCTCTTAAGGACTTTGCCGAAAGGCCGGAAGAAGCCATCAGAGCTGTTGAGGCTGCCGCCAGATTTCTATTAAAGGTAGTCCAGGTTTACTGCCAGTTAGAATTAGATGTTATTGTTATTGTTGAAAGACTAATGGTGTTTTGCCCACCAGACCAACTTTCCTGGCTGCGCTCGACATTCTCTCCTATTGTTAACATGGTTAGTTTCTACAACGCTTTCTCAATCCTGTTGCCCGGCGAATCATCACCGAATAACATAACCAACCTGTTAGACTTAGGTTTTGACGGGATAGTTGCCCCAGGAATTGACGTAAATACCTGGAACAAAATAAGAGGCGGACGTTCCTGCATTTTAGGGAAAGCCATTCCTACCCGCCTCCTTAACTCAGGTTTGAAAGAACTGCAAACATATTTAGAGACATATTTACTGGAAAGAACCGAGCCAGGTATCTTTCTGACCACAGATTGGGAATTACCGCCGGAGACGCCCCCTGATAATGTCCATCTGGTGATGAGTATGATATCTAAGCATTAATGACTTAGATTGTGCAAGTCCAGGGAATCAGAAAGGTGGAGGTAAGTAATCATGGAAGTGGTTGTAATGGCTAAGCCGGAACCAATCAAGCTGGATATTAATAGAACCGCCTTAATCGTGGTCGATATGCAAAATACCTTCTGTATAAAGGGTGGGGTTTTTGACTATTTGGGGAAACTTGATGAAATGAAGGTGAAGCATATTATTAACAGGGATAAGAAGGTAATCGAAGCGTGCCGATATAAAGGGATAAAGATAGTTTATCTTAGAATGGGTTATAGACGGGACCTTTCCAACTCTGGAGGACCGGAATCCCCTAACTACTATAAAGAGCTTGGGGTGGTGGCTATGCGCATGCATCCAGAGTTGAAGGGCAAGTTTCTGACTATCGGCACCCGGGATTGGGAAATAATTGACGAACTTAAACCACAACCAGGGGATATAATCGTGGATAAGCACAGATACAGTGGCTTCACTAACACTGAGCTTGATACCATCCTGGGTACATACAATATTAAATACTTGCTGTTTGTCGGGCTCTCTACCAACGTTTGCGTCGAGTCAACGCTCCGGGATGCCTATTTTCATGAGTTCTTTCCTGTCCTGATAAGCGATGGCTGTGGCAATATTGGTCCGGAATCTACCCAGGAAGCAACCATCTGGAATGTCACTGAGGTTTTCGGATGGGTAACCACATGCCATGATTTGGTTAAAGCTTTAAAGTAATGTCTCCTTCATTAAATGTTAGCTAGCTTGGGCCATGAAGAATACTCCGACAATGGGGCTCGAAGTATTAGCTCTATTCTACAATCAACTATGGGATAAACATATCCCCGGCCGCCAACGACGGTAGATACATGATTTGATTACCAAAACCTTCAATTTTAAGAGGCTTTTTGCTATTTCCTTCCGCAGCCCCGAGGGAGGGTGATAAACGTACCATATCTTGAAATTCACCCTTATGACTTTTTGTCAAATTATAAGTCAAAAAGCTAGCCGAAGAAGCTAGCTTTGGAAATGATCGGATTTTGAGACGGGGGAGGGTCGGACTCCACCTATGCACAATCTCACGAGTTGATATGAAAGAAACAGTATTAAAGGAAATATTTTAGACTGATAAACAAATATTGTCCGAACCCCTATTTCCCCTCCCATATATTTGATTGTAGGAAAGTGGCTAGGTTTACTTTTTCGTTGGTGATATTTAGCTTCCGCCGTATCTTTTCCCGGTGGTGATTTATAGTGGCTTCGGAAACTCCCCGCATCTCGGCCATTTCTTTGGTACTAACCCCATTCCGGATCATGCTGCAGATGGCATTTTCTGTCGGTGTCATCGCCTGGTAAGCGAGAGATAATTTACTGATGAACGGAGAGGTAATCTCTTGTAGGTTTGTTTTTAGCAATTCCATGTATTTATTTTGGGCAGGCAGTAATTGTGGTGTTAGAGCATTCATGATAGGCATTAAAATTTTCTCTACATTCATCATGATGTCGCGGTGGATTTCCTGTTTTTCTTGCTCGATGCGTGCCATCAATGTCCGCAAGGCGGTATTGGACTCCTGTAAAGCTATACGCTCCAGCGTCAGCTGCCGGTTAGTTTCCTGTAATTCCAGGTCGGCGGATATTCTGGTAGCGATAGTCCCCACCTGTTCT
Organism: Dehalococcoidales bacterium; assembly: GCA_050014095.1. Taxonomy (GTDB): domain Bacteria; phylum Chloroflexota; class Dehalococcoidia; order Dehalococcoidales; family RBG-16-60-22; genus RBG-13-51-18. The sequence continues at coordinate 122,201 of JBEKDZ010000003.1, forward strand.
GCTATCGCGTCCAAAAGAGCGCGCTCTTCTTTCATAAAAGGGCCCTCATCAGATGGAGGACATTCTTCTAGGTAAACGATACAGCATTCGCCTACCACCTCATGATACATATAAATTCTTGCTGCCTGCCGCCAGTTCGTTATTCTAAACTTATCACTCTCATACGTTTTTCCCTTGAAAAGGATACGGGCGGCGGTTACCTCCGGATATTGCCATGAATACGGTAGAAAATTCACCAGTTCCTGTAAAAGCTCATCTAGCGAATATAAATTTCGTTCTGCTAGCTTGGAAATGCCGTATAGGCAGTTTAATTCTTTAATACGTTCGCGTAGTGCCACCTCTACTTTACCAGGCTCGGTATCGGTGGGAAACGGAATCCGCCACAATTGGGCAAGTTCTTTTGATTTAAAAGGGGGTTGTTTTTCTCCGGGCTGTGTTGCCGGGTTTGCTTTGTTTTCCATCTCATTCTCCATAAAGTGCCTATTATTTATAGGTATTATATATGCAATTATTCCGTATTTACTTGGTGAATTCTATCAGTTATCTTAAAAATAATCAATAGTATTTCCCCTTAGGAGGTCATTATGACAACCCAGAATTATAGCAGAATCCTAGAAGGCCGATATAGTCAGCCGCATCAACTCATCGAGACCCTCCAGGATGTTCAAGAAAACTATGGCTATATTTCCCAAGAAGCTATGAAAGCTCTCTCCCTCGGTCTCGGTGTGCCGCTTATCGAGGTCTACAGAGTGGCTTCTTTCTATAAAGCCTTCAGTCTGCGTCCGTCCGGTAAATATGTGCTCACCATGTGCATGGGAACGGCTTGCCACGTGCGCAATTCCCACCTCCTTCTTGACCATGCTATCGACCAGCTGGGTATTCAACCGGGAGAAGTGACTCCTGATGGACTTTTTTCTATTCACCAGGTCAATTGCCTCGGTGCCTGCGCTCTTGGCCCCATCGTTGCCGAAAACGGCACTTATCATCACCACATGACACCCGGCGAGCTCCGTAAACTTATCGAGACTTTAAAGAAGAAAGCTGGGGATGAAAAAAATGTCAAAGCTTAACAGCTATCGTGAACTGGAGCATCTCCGAGAACACCTCCGGCAACAACGGCGGGCATACAAAACTACGGTAATGATTTGCGGCGGCACCGGCTGCCAGGCTTCACAATCTCCGGCTGTCATCGATGCCATCAGGAATGAGCTAACAAAGCAAGTCCTTTCTTCCAGTGTTCGGCTCTGCGTCACGGGTTGCCACGGTTTCTGCGAGCAGGGCCCCGTTATGATTATCGAGCCAGGTAATATCTTTTACTGCCGCGTTACCCCGGAAGACGCTTTTGAAATCGTATATCAGACCCTTGTTAAGGGACAGATAGTAGAACGGCTTCTCTATACTGACACTGTATCGGGAAAAAGCTATAGGACAGAGGCGGAGATTCCTTTCTACCGCGCGCAAGACCGTCAGATTCTTTCTCAAAACCTGAATGTCGACCCCTGTTCTGTTGAAGACTATATTATTGCCGGCGGTTATTCCGCTTTAGCAAAAGTCCTGGACGGCATCTCTCCGGATACAGTTGTCAAAGAAATCAAGGCTTCTGGATTGAGAGGTCGTGGCGGCGGCGGTTTCCCCACCGGCCGCAAGTGGAGTGAGTGCCGTGAGGCGCCCGGCGATGAGAAGTATGTTATCTGCAACGCTGATGAAGGCGACCCGGGAGCATATATGGACCGCTGCGTCCTGGAGGGTAATCCACACCTAGTGCTGGAAGGTATGATTATTGGTGCCTGGGCAGTGGGTGCGGATAAGGGCTACATATATGTCCGTAATGAGTATCCGCTCGCCGTCAAACACTCCCGTATTGCTGTCCAGCAGCTGCGTGGGCTCGGTTTGCTGGGGAAAAATATCCTGGGGTCTTCCTTCAATTTTAATGTCGAAATCGCCCGCGGTGGCGGGGCCTTTGTTTGCGGAGAATCTACGGCCCTTATGGCTTCGGTGGAGGGCAAGGTCGGCGAGCCACGTCCCAAGGATGTTCATACTGTAGTTGACGGCCTATATCATAAGCCCACCACCCTCAATAATGTCGAGACCTGGGCTAATGTCCCGGCCATTATGCTTAACGGCTCTTCATGGTTTGCTGCTAAAGGCACGCAGGGCAGCAAAGGCACTAAAATCCTCGCGCTGACCGGCCGTATTAAAAATACCGGCCTGGTTGAAGTTCCCATGGGCATGCCCATCCATAAGGTAGTTTACGATATCGGCGGCGGTGCTGCTGATGGTAAGGCCATTAAAGCAGTCCAGATTGGCGGGCCCTCTGGCGGGTGCCTATCCGCCGAGAAGTTCGACCTTCCCGTGGACTTCGATGTCCTGGCCGAGGCCGGCTCAATGGTCGGCTCGGGCGGCATGGTGGTCATGGATGAAAACTCCTGTATGGTGGATGTTACCAAATATTTTATCACCTTCTTGCAGGATGAATCTTGCGGTAAGTGTGTGCCCTGTCGGCTTGGTATCGACCGTATGCTGGAAATCATCACAGATATCACGGAAGGACGGGGGAGACCGGAGCAAATTCCTCTTCTGGAAGAGCTCGCGGAAACCGTTTCTCAAACCGCGCTCTGTGGACTAGGCAAAACCGCACCTAATCCTGTTCTTACCACCCTGCGTTATTTCCGGCAGGAATATGAGGCGCACATCGACCGGAGGATATGTCCGGCCGGGGTATGTAAAGCTTTAATCACCTATTCAATTGATTCAGAAAAATGCACCGGCTGTGGAGCATGCCTGCGCGCATGTTCCCGTAAAGCTATCACTGGCGTAAAGAAAGAGCCGCATGTTATTGATGCTGGACTATGTCAAAAGTGCGGCGTCTGCACCAGCGAATGTAAATTCGATGCCATAAGGGTTGTTTAAGAAAGAGAGGTTTTTATCATGCTGCAATATGTTAAGGTTAGTATCGATGGCGCCATAATTCGTACCCCAAAAGGCAATAGTATTCTCAACGCCGCCGTAGAATACGGTATTTGTATACCCCATCTGTGCCACGTAGCCTCTCTTTCCGACATCGGTGCCTGCCGACTCTGCATTGTCGAGCATATCGTCAATGGCCGTTCCACAATAACCACCTCTTGCACACTAAATGCTGAAGAAGGCATGGTCGTGTTGACGAATACCGAAAAGATACGTAAATTACGCCGCAATCTAGCAGAATTGCTGGTAGCCCAGGCTCCCAACTCCCGCGCTATACAGGACATAGCGGTACGCTGCGGCGTTAAAGAGGTGCGGTATCCCTTCCGCAATGAAAACTGCGTTCTCTGCGGACGCTGTGTAAGAGCGTGTAACGAACTCTGGAGAGCCCACGCCAAGGGCTTTGTCGGCCGAGGTAAAGAACGCCATGTGGACTATCCCTTCGGGAAGCGACCTGATTTCTGTAAACAATGTGGAGCCTGTATTCAGCTTTGTCCTATGACGATTACTCCTTGTAACGGCCCGATGAAGCCCGGGGAGGAAAGACTTTGCGGCAACTGCGAGTCCCAGCTTATGATTTCTGAAAAGACACCTGGTAGCTGCACCTGGTGTAAACTTGGCGAAAACTTTGCCTGCGGACGATATGCTTAGCTTTTAAAGCAAGTCACTGACAACACCTTATTTTTAGATACAAAAAAGCCCCGGCTTTTTACAGCAGGGGCTAATATTATGTCTGGTGGAGACGGGGGAGGGATGGACTCCATCCTAAGCAAAGATTGATTGGCTTGCTGAACTAATTTCGGGTGTATATCTTGACCTGTCCCCGGAAAACTGGTTCAGTTATAATGTTAATCGAATAACCAATAAAAAGAGGAATAAATGCTTGAAAAGGAAGCCATTTTAGTATTGCTAATTATAAATCTCCTAGTAAAGCTAAACAAGACCATACTCTCATATAATGGCTGATAAATTTAACAGTGTTGTAATAACCGAAATAATAGTGATCACTCAATTAAATATACTCTGATTATTAGGATTACACATAACTCGGTTTTGTACAACCTTTACTGCCCTTAACAAAAAGTCATAAGGTGTAATTTTAAGAATTATGATGTCCACCCCTGCTCTGCGGTTCGAAAAAGCGCATTTTAATCCCCGGTTTCCAATAATAGTATTGACAATCATTTCATTGAGTACTAACATAATAATGAGCATATGCTCATTATTTAGGAGGCAAGATGTCCAGGCCGCAAAAATGCCGTCGCGTAGAATTCTTGCCCAACGCTACTTACTTCAAGCCAGCGGGTATTCCGCTAAGAAACCTTGAAGAAGTCTGCATGTCAGTTGAAGAGGCTGAAACCTTACGTCTCAAGGACTTGGAGGGGCTGGAACAAGAGCAGGGAGCGGAAAAGATGAATATCTCCCGTCCTACCTTCCAGCGTATCCTGGCATCGGCGCGGCAAAAGATAGCGGATGCCCTGCTCAATGGTAAGGCTATAAGAATCAACGGTGGAAATTTTGAAATGACCTGGCGCCGGTTCCGTTGCCACCGCGGTCATGAATGGGAGTTAGAGACTCCGGTCAGTGTAATACCCGAACTCTGCCCTACCTGCCGATTACCTGATGTTCAACCTGTTCAAGCGGCGGGAGTTGGCCGGATTTTCCGCGGACGGGGCCATGCAGACAGGCGATATTATACTATTGAATAAAAAAGGGGGTAGATTGATGGAAAAAAGATTTTTGTGTAAAAAGTGTTGGAATGTCTTCGACCTAACGATATCCGACAATTCTCAAGATATTGAGATACACTGCCCTGCATGCAACAACACTGATATTATGGAAGCCCCTCCATGGGCGCCGCTTGGCTCAGGCAGAAATATCTTTGCGAGTAACGAATGGTCGTATGAATGTCAGCAATGCAAATTTAAGTTCAGAATGCCGATACCCAAAAGCCCCACAGAAGATAAAAGCCGGAAATGTCCTGCCTGTAATAGCGGGCACCTTCACCTGATAACAGGTTCAAAAGCACTGCCGCTTTATTGCGGCTGATAAGAATATAATTCAGGCCGTGAGCCTGATGTTAAGCCAGTCATATCAGACGGAGTGTAACTAAACGGAAGAAAAAGGAATTATCACAGAGAAAAATGAATTACTGAAACAAGGAACAGGGCAACAAAGTGAATATTATCGATAATCTATTATCTTCCCTGAATTACTCATACCAAGTAAAAGCTATAAGAATAGGGCCTTTCCAAACAGCGGTAATAACGCACAATTATGGGCGAAATTAAGAGTAGCCGACGAAACTCTTTATGTGGAAATATTGAGACGTAAATTCTGAAATTACGGTTTCAGTTTCTCCAGCAACTCATCCATTTCAACGGTAGCCACGGCGGTAACTTTATCTCCGCCGCCGTAGTAGAAGTAAAGTGTGTTTTGAATTACCACGGCCCCGCAGGAAAAGACGACATTGTTAACGATGCCGTTTTTCTCATAGTCGGTTTCTGGTTCCAGGATATTAGTATAGGTACGCCCGATGACGCTTAAAGGGTCATTCAAACCGAGAAGCGCCGCTTTAATGTCGTAGATAGATTGCTTCACCGTGACCCCATGACAAAGTAAGAGCCAGCCATACGGCGTTTCGATAGGCGGACCGGCGATGCCGATTTTCCGGTGAACGCGCGGCAGTACAGTAGGCGTCATCAAAACCTGACCGTATATCCACCGGTTGCCGTCAAAGTTAAGGTCATCCACAAAGTCAATCCAGATGCTATCGCCGAGACGATGTAAAATTGCATATTTGCCCTTTATCTTCCTGGGGAATATAGCGGCGTCCTTATCGTCCATGTCCGGGGGAGAAATTAAAACCGGGTCGGCCCATTTCCATTGCTTATTCAAGAAATCATCCAGTGTTATATGGGTAAGCGCGACGCGCGGAGCGCTTTTACCGTTGAAAGCGGTATAGCACATGTATATTTCATCCTCTATCCGGGTCAGGCGGGGGTCTTCACAGCCAGAGTTGCCCCCCGGTACGAGCTTGGCTTCAAATTCTTTGCGTGGCACATATATAGGGTTGGGAAGACGCTCGGTAATACGGGTACCGTCAGCGCTGGAAGCATAACCCATGACGGAGGTATTATCGTGTGACATGGCACGATAAACGATATGGACTCGCCCGCCCTCGTATAAGACCCCGGGATTAAAGGTAGCCTGCGCCTCCCACGAGTTCTGGGGGTTGGGCGTAATGATAGGGTTATCAAAAAACCGCTTTAGCTGTACGGCATTAACCTCAATCCCCAGTATTTCACGCAGGAGCTCGTCCAAATCAATGGTGGCCATGGCGCAGGTGGTATCCGCCGCCCCGTAATACATATTCAGTTCTTTACCTTTGACGATAGCGCCTGACGGGAAAACAACATTCGGCACGCGCCCATACCTCTCATATTCCTCTCGAGATATTAGCAACGGCTTTTTCGTACGGCCGATTACCTCCGCAGGGTTATTTATATTTAATAATGCGGCTTCAATACCGAATACCGCCGGCGGAGAAAAATAGTTCTGAATATGGCTATAGACCAACAGCCAACCATATTTGGTTTTTATCGGCGGCGCCCCTACCTCTATCTGGTCGTGCGGCGACCGTTCCAGGGGGATAGCATGAGTATTTAAGGTCTCGTACCATTTCGTCCAGAAATTTTCCGACCATATATGGTTCTCATCATCAAAATAGGCAAGCGCGATTTTCACCGGTGGATTATCGGTATTAGCAGCGAGCACCGCGGCCATCTTGCCATTGACTCTCTCCGGGAAAAGCGCCATTGCCTTGGCGTTAAAGTTGGTGACGGGATGTTTGGCCTCGATTTTTTTAAAGTCCCTGGTAATCGCCAGACCCACCTTGATTCCCTCGGGCTGGAAAGGATATTTGGATAATGCCGTGTAAAAAATATAATACTTACCGTCCAGCTTGGTAACACGCGGGTCTTCACAACCGAATTGCTCCCACTCAAACTCCGGTCTGATAAACTGATGGCGGTCTTTAAAATGAACACCGTCACTACTGGCAGCGTAGCCGATAGAAGAAGCGCTTCTTTTACCCACGCCTTCGCCAAGAGCTAAAGACTCGGCCCGGTACAGTATGACCACCTTGCCTTTATGTATCACCGGGCAGCCGTTGAAGGTAGCCTCTCCCTCCCAGTTATTATCGGGATTGGGTATCAGAACCGGATTTTCTTCGGAACGTTTGAAGATAATCATTACTTGAATCCTTTCTTTTTCCGGCCAGGAGTATTCAGCTTGGGTTGTTTTTTAGTTTGTTTTGTCTTATTTGTTTTATTTTTAAGTATCTTCCGTTTTTTCTTAACATCCGGTGCTGCTTTTATGAACTTAATTATCCTGGTCCCGCAACGCACACACACGCCTTCAATGGCGTGCCTGTTATTTTTCAGGATTACCTGGCGCAGGCTCTTCATCCCCATCTTTTTCCGGCATTTGAGACAGAACCCCTGAACAAGTTCGGCTGTTTCTTCTAATTCGGTGGAGGGTGGTTCAATTTCTTCTGGCATCGCTGATTCTTTATGGTTCGTCATAAGCTGTTCGAGGAAGCCGTTTAACTTCACTGAAGCGACACAGACCACCGTATCCGCCCCGCCATAGTAAACGAAAAGGCGGTCTTTAATTTTCGCCGCACCGCAAGGATAAGCTATGCCGGCTTTCCAACCTTCGTTTTCATAGGGAGCCACCGGTTCCAGAATGGGTTTCCTGCTGCGGGCCAACACTTTGGTCGGGTCTTTCAAGTCCAGCAACATTGCCCCGATTTTGTAGTAGTAGTCACCGCGACATCCCACCGCGTGGTAGATGAGCAGCCAGCCTTCTTTTGTTTTTAACGGAGGCGGCCCACAACCCACTTTCCGGCTATCCCAATCCGAGCTTAAAGCTCTGACCGGTATTTCATGTTGCCCTGCCAGCCATTTGGTTTTACCGTCAAAATCAAGGTCATCGACAAAATCAATCAGGATATTCGGGTAAACACGATGAAAAATAACATACTTCCCATTTATCTTTTCCGGTAAGATGCAGGCATTCTTATCCACAATATGAGGAGGAGAAATGAGTACAGGTTTCTTCCAGTTCCATTTTCTATCCAGGAAATCCTTGAAATCGATGGAGGTCAAGGCAACTCTTGGCGGGTTGCGACCGTCATAAGCAACGTAAGTCATGTATACCCGGTCATCGATTCTGGTCAGGCGCGGGTCTTCACAACCCCCCATACCCCCTCCCCCGGAAACATACAGACCGGACGTTCCGCCTCCAATATTGTAGGCTGGCTGCACTCCTTCAAACGGCTCTCTAGGCACATAAGCCGGTTTACTAAGCCGTTCATCAATGTGTACCCCATCAACACTTGAGGCGTACCCTAAATAAGAGACATCCGTCTCGCTTATGGTACGGTAAAGAATATGTACTTTTCCGGCCTCGTAAAGAGCGGCCGGATTAAAAACAGCTTTAGACTCCCACCAGTTATCGGGGTTAGGTTTTAAAATAGGATTGTCTGCAAACCTCTCTAGTCTTAACGGAATGTCTATTATTTTCTTTTTTGATTTTCTCCCGTTCATTATTTTGCCCTAGACGGATGCATACATCGTGCTGATGATTGAGTTACTCTACGATAATAATTGGTGGCTTCCTCTCTTTTATATTTAAGCTCGAATTATTACTTTTTGTGATATGAATTAACCTTATATCAATTCTGCTACCACTTACGAATATTATCCTATTACAATTAAGGGTTTTTCCCAGCTTCTTAACAAGAAGGAAAGTATGTAATGTCCATGGTGGTTATCCCTTAATTATCGCTACCATAACCACAGCCGGCGCCCATACTATATTGCCCGCAGCGATACGCCGCCACATTATGGGTAGAAATAACCTGCCAAAAAATCATCAAAGTACCGCCCCATGTCCTCTATCTTCCTGAAGGGTTGCCAGCATGGAAACTTAAGCGGTGATACTGCATTTGGTCGAACCCGGTATTGACCGTACGGGTCTTGCGCAGATAATTCACCGGCACCAACTAATTAACCGAAATTTTCTTCTTAATCTGCCATGCCTCTAGTGAATTGCTTCATGCTTACCCTACGAATGGAAATATCTTAGATATTTTCCATATAGCCTATTTTGACAATCGAGGGATTCAATAGTTATAAAATTTCCGTAGAAAATGTTACATTCTTGTATCATTTTTTAATAGAGCTCTATAAGGTTAAATATCAAGGCTAAAAGCTAACTTGAAAGTTCTGCTTATGGTACATGGTGGCCCACCATGATGCCCTACTCCTTTACCCACCACTCCAAATTCCAATAACCAAGACCTGTCCCGAGCGAAGTCGAGGGATACAAAAATAACTAAGCCCCCTGATTTTCTCGAAGGGCTTTAGTGTTAATTGCTTTTCTATTTACTCTTAAACGGCTTATCGCCGCCCAGCCAGGTGGTATCATGCTCGTGGGCAAGGCAGATGGCGGTGAAACTATAGGGTTTTTCCACCTTCCGCGTGATTAGCGGGCAGTGAACCAGTCCCTTAGGCGCAATAACGACGGTAGGGGTATTAAAGACATGCACCTCCCGCTCCTCGCCGAACTGAAACTCAATTTCCGCCCCCAGATAGTCCGGGTTATCCGGGTCCAGCCCAACGAAGACCAGCGCTTCATCGTTGGGGTGAACGTGCGGGTCATGCTCGTGCCAGTAACCTGTCCCTTTATGGAAAGCCCAGGTGAAATTCAGCTTGAAGCCAGGGGTATTCTTGCCGCTCCAATGCGCCATGAAGTCAGCATTGCCGCCTTTAGTACGTTTGATATCGCGCAGCTCCATTCGTTTAATCATGTCACCGCATCTATCAGCGAGGACAAACGCTTTTTTTCGTTCCGTAAGCTCGGTGGTCTTATCCTTGGCGTCACAGGAAATCGCCAGGAAGCCGAAAGGTTTATCAACTTTCCGGGTGACCATCGGCAAGTGCGGCACGCCAGCCGGAATGACGACTATTGAAGGAGCAGCGATAATATGCTCTTCAGCCTCTTCGCCTAGCTGCAAGTCCAGTTCCGCGCCAAGTGTATTGGGATTATCATAATCTAGTCCCGTAAAGACAAAGACCTCACCATAGGGATGGGCATGGCCGAATTCACCGCCGACGCCCCAGGTACCTTTATTACGGTGGTAGCCCCAGATAAAGCTTACATTCAGCCCTTCCAGGTCGTTGCCATGGAAAATGGTGATATATTCTGGTTCGCCAGCGCCGGGCAGTTTATTATACTTTAACGGTTTTATTAAGTAGTCATATTTGGTTTTAGCCATCTATTTTTTCTCCTTTTTCGTTCTGATAATTATTGCCATTCCCCGTTTTATCCATGCCCTTTTCCTTCAAATTTCCACCCTTCCGGTTTTATCATGTTGGGGTAGCCCACGCTCATCGCATCGTCATGCCAGAAATTCCAGTCCAATTGCGCCCGGTGCTCTTTAGTCAGCAGCTGCGGATAGAACTTCTCCGTATGACGTAGCCCTTGATTAATTTCAATGAAAATCCAGGGCCGTTTAGTCTTAAGAGGGTTCCAGGGAGCATGGATGAAATTCGGCGGAATAAAAACGATAGTCGTCTGGGTGATGATATGCCTTTCCAGCTCTGGCCCCATATATAGCTCCACCTCTGCACCCAGGTCGTCAGGGTCGTCCGGGTTGGTGCCGATGTGTATCAGCAGTTCTGCCTCGCTATGAATATGCGATGGATGCCCTATCGTCATCCGCGGCGTCTCATGCGGCAGCACCCAGTGGATAAAATAAAAATTGCTACCTTTAATGGTTTTGGAATCCATACGCTCGATAATCGGCCCCATGACGAAATCAAATTTTTTCCAGGGACTATCCGTTATAAAGTATTTATCGTATTTTCCAGCCATTTGATCCTCCCGCGTAGATGTCTTCATTCTTCACATTGCCCAATATACTATAACCCATACCTAACTGGTGTCAAACTTGCCTTCCTACTACACTCCAACGATTTTAACGATATATACAATTTTTCCAAATATATCCTATAAATCAATAAGAATACGTGCTATAATGTTTGAAATATAACTAACGAATGACCCCCGCGCTAACGACTCTGCGTGTATTTTTCTTGAGGAGGTAAACATGGCCAGCGTTCTAGAAGGCATCAAGGTGCTGGATTTTACTTCGATATATTCCGGCCCATTCTGCACCCTACTATTAAAAGACTTGGGAGCCGAAATAATTAAGATTGAAAGACCCGAATCCGGTGACTTGATAAGATATGATATTCCCCATACCGAAGGAGGCGAGGGTGGACCATTTATCATATTAAATCGCGGCAAGAAAAGCGTTACCTTAGACTTAAAGACAGAAAAAGGCCGCAACATCTGCAAAGAGTTAGTGAAAAAAGTGGATGTGCTGGTGGAGAATTTCAGTCCGGATACTATGGATAAGCTCGGACTTGGCAGTCAGGAAATGTGCCAGCTGAATCCTAAACTGATATATGCCTCGATTTCCGCTTACGGGCAAACAGGCCCACGCCGCGATTATCCCGGGTTTGACCCGGTAGCCCAGGCCATGGGCGGTATGACCGCCGTCACCGGCTTTCCCGATAACCCCATCCGGTGTGGCGTATCTGTCGCCGACTTTTCTTCGGGCTTTTTTACGACGCTCTCCATCGTATCGGCTCTGTACCACCGACTGCAAACGGGTGAGGGTCAAGTTATCGATATCTCCATGCAGGACTGCATCTGGCAGCTAACTTCTATCGAGTTTTCGCCCTATTATTTCCTGGCGCACCAGATACCGCCGCGCCTGGGCAATGGCCATGCGGCCATGATTCCCTGTAATCTCTACCCTACTAAAGACGGAGACAGGGTTTACATCAATGCTGGCGTGCTTTCCCAGGTGCACCGACTTTATACCGCCATGGGGCGGCAGGACCTTATCGATACACCGCTCGGCGCCAACCAGAACGAGCGTTTCCAGCACCGTGCTGAAATCGACGAGATAATAACCGCCTGGACAAAAACCAAGACTACCCAGCAGATACAAGCGGTTTTAAAAGCTGCCGATGTGCCATGTACCAAGCTGCCATCCTTCGACGAAGTCTGCAACGACCCACAGCTGTTGAGTCGAAACATGATTATTGATGTTGACCAGCCTATTTCCGGCAAGGTTAAGGTGCCCGGCTCGTTATTCAAGCTCTCCAAAACACCGGGCAAAATAGACTATCACGCGCCGTTCCTCGGGGAAAATAACCAAGATGTGCTTTCCGAGATGCTGGGATATACCGAAAAGGAAATTAACAAACTTGACGACGAAGGTATAATTTAACAGATTAACAATAAAAGTTTTATGTAAAGCCGCCCTATTTTTTACCCAGGTATTTCTCCGGGTTTTTATCGAACGCCTTTTTACAGCCTACGGCGCAAAAGTAATACTTCACCCCTTTATATACCGAGGCCGCCGGTGGATTTTTTTCATCAACCGTCATTTTGCAGACTGGATCGATTGCCATACGTTACCTCCCTAATAGTTACATCATTTTCTTAGGTTTGAATCCCCGTAAACGCAGCGAGTTGGATACTACCGTAACCGAGCTTGCCGCCATGGCTAATGCCGCCAGAATGGGATTTAGAAATCCGTAATCGCCGAGAATGAACTTAAGTCCGGACGGTACACCGACGCCTTGGAAAGCCGGGTAAAGTACGCCAGCCGCCACCGGGATTAAAATGACGTTATACGCGAAAGCCCAAAAGAGGTTCTGCTTAATCGTCCTCATGGTACGGCGACTTAACGCGATAGCCGTGGCAATGCCGCTCAAGTCGCCGCTGATGAGCGTAATATCTCCTGTTTCCATAGCGATGTCCGTGCCGGTGCCGATAGCGATACCTACGTCGGCGCTGGCTAAAGCCGGGGCATCGTTAATACCGTCACCCACCATCGCCACCACTCTACCCTCATCACGCAGCTTTTTAACCTCTTCGGATTTATGCTCCGGCAGCACCTCTGCCAAGACTCTTTCGATGCCGGCTTGTCGGGCGATGGCTTCGGCGGCGCGTTTATTATCCCCCGTAACCATAGCCACATCGATTCCCTGTCGGCGTATCTCCGCGACGACGGCCGCTGCGCCCGGTTTGAGTGTATCCGCCAGCCCGATAATCCCCGCCGTCTTTTTTTCTACCCCTAAAAATATCACGGTTTTTCCGTCATTCCAGAGTTTAACTGCTTTTTCCTCCAGTCCGTTCAGTGAAAAACCATTATCTTGCAGCAGCTTTAAGCTGCCGAGTAAGTACTTTTTCCCATTCAATAAAGCCTCGGCACCATGCCCGGGAATAGCTTTAAACTTGGAGGCAGGCAATAAAGTCAATCTCTTTTCCGCGGCAGCTTTCATCACCGCTTCTGCGAGGGGATGCTCCGAATCATGTTCTACGGAAGCCGCCAGCCGCAACACCTCCTCCTGCGTATAGGGAGCCGCGGCGATAATATCCGTCACGCGTGGCTTCCCCTCGGTCAGCGTCCCCGTCTTATCCAGCAGTATCGTATCAATCTTGTAAAGTCGTTCCAGCGCACCAGCGCTCCTGATAAGTATCCCATGCTCCGCTCCCTTGCCCGTACCCACCATGATCGCCGTGGGTGTCGCCAGTCCTAGCGCACAGGGACAGGCGATAATCAGCACGGCGATGAAATTCAGAAAAGCATAAGTAAGTGAAGGAGATGGACCTAAAAAGTACCAGATAATGAAGGTAATAATCGCAATGCCGATAACCACCGGCACGAAATAGCTGGCGATGACATCGGCGAGGCGCTGGATGGGGGCTTTGCTGCCCTGGGCTTCCTCCACTAGGCGGACGATACGCGCCAGGGTGGTATCTTTACCGATGCGTGTAGCCTCGAACTTGAAGCTGCCGGTTTTATTGATGGTCGCCCCGATGACCTCGTCGCCCTCCTTTTTCTCCACCGGCAGGCTCTCGCCGGTGACCATAGACTCGTCAATAGAGGGGCTGCCTTGCCGGATAATACCATCCACCGGCACCCTCTCCCCGGGTCGTACCAGAATCAGGTCACCGACCTGCACATCCTCGATGGAAATTTCCTTTTCTTTACCCTTGCGGATAACCAGCGCTGTTTTCGGCTGTAAACCGATAAGGCTTTTAATCGCCGCCGAGGTCTGGCCTTTAGCCCGCGCCTCCAGGTAGCGCCCTAACAGAATAAAGGCGATAATCATCGCCGAGGTATCGAAATACAAATTCGGAGCCGTGCCCCCGATGGTGAGTATCGACGGGAAAAGCACCGCCACCACGCTGTAAAAATATGCCGCCGAGGTGCCCACGGCAATCAAGGTATTCATATCCGCCCGGCGGTGCTTGATAGCGCCCCAAGCGCCCTTATAAAAACGCAGCCCTGCCCAGAACTGCACCGGCGTGGCTAAAGCCCACAACACATACTCCATGCCGGTAAAGTGAGGGGTAAACATCATAACCATGATAATTACTCCCAGCACTGCCGCAACAATGAACCTGTCCCTCACTTTTTTAACTTCACGTGCGGAGGCGGTGGTGACATCCTCCAGAGTCTCTACCTCCCTGCCGAGTTCGTAGCCGGCGTCTTTCACTGCCCGCCGCAAATCGGCAATCTCGGTTCCTTCAAGGTACTCTACCGTGGCTTTTTCCGATGCCAGATTAACACTCACGGAGACTACCCCGGGGACACTTTTCAGGGCTTCTTCAACGCGCGCTACGCAAGAGGCGCAGGTCATACCCCCCACCGGGAAAATCGATTTTTGTTTAGCCACGCCGTACCCTGCCTCGGTGATAGCATTCACGATATTCGTAAGCCCTATCTTTTTAGGGTTATATTCCAGCGAGGCTTTCTCCGAGGCAAGATTAACCCTTGCCTGCGCCACACCCTTGGTTTCTTTCAACGCTTTTTCAACAGTCGCTACGCATGAGGCACAGGTCATCCCCGTAACGTGTATTTGTGCTTTCTGCAGGTTTTTATTATTTTCTGCCATTATCAACTATTCCGGTATTTTTTATGTTGCCCCTTCTTATAATATATATCATATTGTAAAATTCCACTTACGTATGTGACCAATATCTCTTATGAGAATTCTGCAAGGGCCTAACCAATTATTAATCATATTTTAACATTTTACTATTATCTTAGATACAGAAAGTAGAGAAAGGGGGTGAAATTGCATGTGGAGCGATAAGAAATTCATAATTATCATCGGATTACTAGTAATAGCGATTGCGGTGGGGGGTACGCTGGGTGGTATAGCCCTGGCGCGGGGAAATAACAATAGCGGGGGACAAGCTCGAAACGTAGGGATGAACAATATTACCGGCCTATTACAGCCAAACAGCGGTAATTCATCCGGTATACAGGGGCTGATAAAAGACTTTGAACAGGCCGGACAAGAAATCAAGTCCGAAGGTTTGGATGCCTATCTTCAGCAGTTGGTGAAAGACGGCAAGATAACCCAGGAGCAGTCTGACCAGTTCAAAGCCTGGCTAGATGCCCGGCCAGCCTTCCCTACCGATGAATTCAAAAAATGGATGGAGTCCCGACCAGATATCCCCGGTTTATTCGGACAGGATAATCACCCAGGCACGAGGTTCTTCGGCATGATGCATAATGGCAATGGAGGATTCGGCTTTTGATTCGGCGGCGGTTTGCCTAAATAAAGAACTACTATATATTGTCATTTTCCTTCCTGAACAGGGGTGGGGTTATCTCCCCCACTCCTGTTTCATTAACATTTTCTTAACATTTATGTTATAACATAAGTAGAAATCATCAAATGAGATATGATAAATGTCAGGCAAAAAGGTACTGGTCGTTGATGATGATGTTAAGACGGTAGAGCTGGTCAAGCTTTACCTCAACCGCGATGGCTACCGTGTTCTCACCGCCTATAACGGCAACGAAGCTTTACAGCTGGCACGAGACGTCCATCCCGACCTTATCATACTGGACATCATGCTGCCGGGCATGAACGGACTAGATGTTTGCCGTATCCTGCGTCAGGAATCCGATGTGCCTATTATCATGCTCACTGCCCTGACGACTGACAACGATAGGCTGGCAGGACTTAACCTCGGCGCCGACGATTATGTTCCCAAACCCTTCAGTCCCAGGGAGCTTGCTGCCAGAGTGCGGGCAGTGTTACGCCGTTTGCCCGGTGAGCGCGGCCCGGAAAGAGTGAAGCACGGCGCACTTACCATTGATTTTTTAAAACACGAAGCCTATCTGGAAGATAAACTGTTAAAACTTACGCCCATCGAGTTCAAAGTGTTGGGAGCGTTGGTTAAAGAACCCGGCCGGGTGTTCAGTCGCGCGCAAATCATCGAAAAAGCGCTGGGACATGATTTTGAAAGTTTCGACCGTACCATCGACGTCCATATTCTCAAGCTGCGTCGTAAACTCGAGCCGGACCCGCATCATCCCAGATATATAGTAACCATTTACGGCGCCGGCTATAAACTGCTGGAGAACGAAAGTGTTACATAACCTCAACTTCAGGCTACTAGCAGCCTTTGCCATCGTCATTATCGTTACCATCGGTGCCGCGTTTTTCTTCACCTACCAAACCACACGTAATGAAATCAACCAGGTGGGTGAACGCGTGGAGATGAACCAGAACAACAGGGTGCAAATGCAGCTATTCGGTTATTACCAGCTCTTAAATACATGGGATGGTGTTCAACCTCTGGTGGTGCAGTGGGGCAATTTATACGGACGGCGGATTATCCTCACTGATAATAGCAATAGTGTGGTGGCGGATTCCGACGGAAAGCTGGTGGGAACCTCTTATGATGGTAAGTCGATAAACGAGGATATGGTGCAAATCCCGATATCGGCATCGGGGCAACTATTCGACAACTTCGCCCCGCCGCAACCACTCCAGCCACAACCGCCAGCTTCGCCGGCTAACACCATCGGTACGCTCTACATCGTTCGCGGCGAGATACCAGATATCAACCAGGCAGCGTTGCAGGTAACCTATCAAAGTATCGGCAGCTTTTTCCTCTGGGGAGGTCTGATTGCTGTCGGTTTCGCTATACTGCTTACTTTTTTCCTCTCACGGCGTATTCTTTCTCCGGTGAAAGCTCTTATCGGCGCTGCCAGGCAGTTCGGAAAAGGCAACTTCTCACAGCGGGTGAATTATAAAGGCAAAGGTGAACTCGGCGAACTGTCCCAGTCCTTTAATTCCATGGCTGATGACCTGGAACGTAGCCAACGCTTGAGGCAAAATATGGTGGCTGATGTTGCCCACGAGCTAAGAACCCCACTCTCCAACCTCAAAGGTTACCTGGAAGCTATCAGCGATGGGGTTATCAAACCGAATAAAGCCACGATTCGCTCCCTGAACGAAGAGGCAACGTCACTATCGCACCTTGTCGCCGACCTCCAGGAATTGAGTCTCGCCGATGCCGGCGAACTGAAAATTTCTCCTCAACCGCAAAATATCAGCAAGCTTATCAAAGAAACGGTAGCTATATTACAGCCCGAAGCTACCGCTAAAGACTTAACATTGGTTGCCGACCTGCCAAAGAAACTCCCGATGTTGAATATCGATGCCGAACGCATTAAGCAGGTGCTACGCAATCTCCTGGAAAATGCCATCACCTATACCGGCAAAAGCGGCAAGATAACCGTAACCGCCTGCGAACAAAAGGATATGGTATCTATCAGCGTATCAGACACCGGCGAAGGAATACCGCCCCAGGACCTGCCTTTGATTTTCGAGCGTTTTTACCGGGTGGATAAATCCCGTGCCAGGATAACCGGCGGCAGCGGCCTGGGTCTGACCATTACCAAACGCCTGGTAGAAACCCATGGCGGCACTATCGAGGTAAAAAGCCAGCTCGGCAAGGGAAGCTGCTTTACCTTTACCCTCCCCACCTCAAAATAAACACCGGCTAAGCTATTTAGACACAACCCGTTGCTTTAGGCATCCCTGCCCACTTGCAGGCGGAGTTAGCCGGACCCTCCGGGAAGAGATCGTAAAGCTGTTTCAGTGTAAAACCGGTTTCTTTTATCATTCTCCTAATCATGGGGCAGATGCCGTTGGCGAGGTAGTAGCTCCTTAGATAATTCAGGGCTTTCCAGTGGTCGGACGTCAGCTCTTTAACGTCCTCTTTTAACGCGTAAGCCCGGGCGACATCTTCATTCCACTTATCGGTTTCCTGCATAAAGCCATGCTCATCAACCTCAAGCATCTGTCCCGCGAGTTCCATTTTTGCCATCTTTATTTGTCCTTTCCGCTAGGCATTATATATTATTCACTCCAGGTTATAAAAGGCTTTTTGATTTCGACCATGGCGTTAACGATTAGCTCCGCGATGCCGCCGCACCGAATGCCGGATTTCTCCCATGCCCCGTAATATTTAAATATATCACGCAACTGGAGCTTACAGTTCAGGCACGGGACGGCAACGTATTTTTTCACCCCCGGACCCGGCCGGTCGGCGAAAGCTTCGAGAATTTGCTTGAACTTTATCCTGCCGGAGACATTCGTCTTCCAGTCGGTAAAATTGACACCGGAGATGACGCTTAAGCCCCCGCCCCCACCACAGCAGTAGTTATCCACACCATGGGGCGTCATCTCGCGGAACTGCGGGCAGAGATAGCGCAGAACGCGCCGCTGCGGCTCGACGATGCCCAGGTTCCTGACGATGTTACACGGGTCATGTAGCGTCACCGGGAAATCGTTTTTCGCGGGGTCAAACTTTATTTTACCGCTAAAGACGATATCCTCAAGGAAAGTCATAGCGTCCTGCCGCGGAATGTTCAGGTCGCCGGTGAGCAGTCGGTCAGCTACGGTTATCAGGGCTTTATGCTCGTGTCCGCACTCCCCCATGACTATTTTTTTCACCTTAAGCTTCCGGGCGATTTGCGCATGCCTGGTGACAATCCGCGCCAGTTGGACATCGTCGTAGAACAGACCGTAATTTACGCCGTCATAGCCCGGCGCTTCGGAGGAAAGCGTCCAGTTGATGCCGGCAGCATTGCATAATATCGTAAAAGCGACGATGCTCTCCGGGAAAGACAGGATATCGCCGGCGCTATGCAATAGGAGAATATCCGCGCCTTCTTTATCCCAGGGAGTCTCGACCTTAATGCCTAAGGACTCGGTGAAATCCTCGTCCAGAAACTTGACATTATCCATCGCCACGGCGGGACGCATACCCGTAGGAGAACCAATATCCAACTGCAGCACCGTGCCTTTTTCATGAAGCTCTTTGGGCGCCCAGCCCAACTCCTGACTGAACAGCTTGCGTAGCTCGCGGGTGATGAGGGCATTATCCACAGATATCGGGCAGGTCTGGGCGCAGCGCCGGCACAGGTTACAGCGATAAGCCAACTCGTAGAGTCGCGAAAGCGTCGCCCAGTTAAGCTCGATATCTGTCCCCTTGAGTTTAGTCGCCAGCTTCCCACCACGTTTAACGTATTTATCTATAAGACGACGGAATATCTCCGCGCGATAGGTGGGGCGATAGAGGTCGTTCTTACCGCTGGCGAGGTAAACATGGCAGGCATCGCTGCAGGTCTGGCATCGTGCGCAGTATTCCAGCGAAAGTAATAAAGGCTGCAAAAATGTCCAGTTATTTTCTTTGCTTAAAAGTTTTTTCAGCCCCGAGATAAACTGCCGGACGTACTTACTTTCTTCTTCCTTATTTTTCGGCTGCGGCAGCGCCAGGGCGGAAAAACCATCGAGATTGCTGACCAGCCTTGCTTGCTGCTCCGTGGTAAGCCGTTTTACAACCGGCAGCTCTTCACTTTTATCGTAAGGCGGTGGTAAAGGCATCAGTTCATCGAGATTAAACTCATTAAGCTGAATAGAGGCGTCCTTAGAGATATCGTTAAGCTTAAGATGCTTTTTCATCTGGCGTTTTTTCCGCAGCTATTTCCGCCCATGTCTTGCCGGAGGGGATATGGGGGGCGGACCAACTCGATGTTTGACTTTGTAGTTCGTTTAGTCCTGCTTCCATCTTCGTGTTTAGCGGTTCATCGTTCCAGCGTACCGCGTGATAGGTAAAATACTTGATGATAAAATGCGTCATATCCGTCAGGGGAAGGTAAATCAAGAACAATAACAATAAAACCAAGTGCACCGCCAGGGGAGTTGCTATGGTGATAGCGGTATTTAGAGTAAGAAGGTTACGCGTAAAAAGACTCATTGTTAAGGCAAAATTGCTGACATTAAACCAGGCGATAATGCCGCTGATGAATACTGCTGCCAGAAAAATAAGGCGAAAATATATCGCCAAGCTGCCGAAATACCTTAAACCGGCATCAAGGCTGCGTTTGAAAATAAGACCGATGGCGCCAAAGCACCCCAGTATATAACCCGCTAAAGCGATAACCGCGGCAATACTTTCGAGGGCATCCAGAGCAGAAGCGGGCGTACCGGTAATCATCAACAGGGCGTTAACTATATATAGTAAAATCGAGAGGATAACCAGATATATGCCGATATGCATGGAAAACGAAAACGGCCAAAGCGTGCGGTTATTCTTCCAGACACCCTTGAAAAGTAACATCTCTTTGGCCATATAGATTACCACTGCGACGAGGGACTTCCGCCTTTTTTTATGCCGCTTTTCATATCCTTCGAGATAAAAACCGCTATATTTATTTTTGCTCTTTTCGTGAGGTATCGGCGCCAGCTCCCATCTTAAGTGTTCCGGCATCCTGGCTATTTTGATCAATTTAGCCGTTACCATCAGGATAAGAAAAACGAAGGTAAAATACGTCAGCGCGATGAGGAAAATGCCCATCTATACCCCCGAGAATATTCATTATGAAAAGTCTTAATTCAAATGAAATTTATCGGTTTTCAAGCGCTCGGTATTAACGTTATCTGTTTTCATGCTATCAATGATGAACCCCGCCGCCAGCTTGGCGCCAATACCCGGCGGCAGACCGCATTTTTCAAAGCCCTTCTCCCCGGCAAAGGTCATCATCGCTTCTTCGCTGTCACCAGGATTCAGCTTTCGCCCCAGTATCACCGTTTCAATGATGTCCGAGCAGTAGAGATGCCCTACGGCGTCTTCAAAGTAAGCCATGAACTTCTGGGATATCGAAATCGTCTTATTCATCGCCTCGTAGTCCAGCCGGTTATCGCTACCGAAATATAGTCCGAAGGCAATCAGGCTGCCGGTAATACCGCCGCAGATTTCACCCGTCCCGCCGATGCCGGGAAAAGGCGTAAGCGCTTTTATAATTTCCATATTGCCCAGCCCGAACTCTTCCAGCAGCGCCATGGCGGTGCCCTGGGCGCAGTTTTTAAAAATAAAGTTATACTCCTCGGCGCGCAGCTGCACGCGGTCGAGGATTTCTTCCTTCTTGGCTTTCATTTCCACCGGGTCGAGTTTTTTACGCGGAATCCCCTTTTCCGTCAGCAGCTTAACCCGGGTCTCGATAGCTCCTACGTCCCAGACACGATTCGCCAACTCATCAACTTTTTTCTTCAGCGCCGTATAATCCGTCATAAGCCAGATACCTCCTCGATTTCCTTTTCGATAACACTATCCCCAGGGTGGTATTATTATACCCGATTATCGCCAGGTTGGTAAAAGCTGCTTTAACCCTATCCACTTCAAGACAGGTAATAACCAATTACTGGGACTTCAGTCCCACTATTTTGATTTTTTCTTGAGCTCTTCCGAAACCGGGTGATAATGCTGACGAAGAGGGATTTCCTTGAGGAAAAGATTGATGACGAAAGCGACAAGGATAGCAATAAAAGCATAAAGAAAAACTTGACCAATAGAGGAAGATAACGCCTCGCGGAGTGCTTGCATTACCCTGTCTAGTAGAGTCCCGCTTTTATCTCCTATGTTCGTAACAAGTCCCTGTAGTTGGGCTTGTGCATCGGTGCTCACTAGAGCCTGTGGATTGCTCATCAGGCTATTTAGCTGTTGTGACGGCACCCCGTTGATAAATTCCGGAGGAAGCTTCGCAACTAAGCCTGCAGCAAATTGGTTATTCATTATCGAGCCAAATACCGCCAGACCCACCGAGCCTCCTAAAGAGCGTAGAAAAGCCGTCGATGCTGTTGCTGTGCCAAGCACCTTATATGGCACTGCATTTTGTACTGCCAGCAGGTAAAGCGGCATGGTGATACCTAGACCGAAGCCGGCAATTACCATGTTTCTTATGGCTTCACCGTTGGTGGTATCGATATTCATACGAGAAAGTAACCAAAGACCTATAGTCATTAACGCCAAGCCCACTGCACCCTGAATACGATAATGACCGCCAGCCCGTGCCAGGAGTTGGCCGGAAATAAAGCTGCCGAACACATTCCCCAGCATCATCGGCATGATAAAGGTGCCGCTCGAGGTTGCGCTAGACCCGAGGACGCCCTGGAAGAAAAGCGGGATAAAAGTGATGGCTCCGAACATCCCGGCGCCCGTAAGAAATATCATCACGGCGGAAATAGACACAATACGGTCTTTAAAGATAGTAAGAGGAATAATCGGCTCTTTGACCCTCGTTTCCACCCAGAGAAAAATCACCAGCGCCGCGGCGGCAAAAACGAACATGCCGATTATCTCCATCGAGCCCCAGGGGTATTCCACACCACCCCAAGATAAAGCCAGCATTAACGACACTATACCCAGTATCAGCAACACAACGCCAACGTAATCGATATCGTGCTTAAGATTATCCGGCCGGAAATTAGGGAAGAAAAAGATAAATAACACCAAAATGATAACACCCAGCGGTATATTAATGAAGAAGACCCAGTGCCAGGAAAGCTGGTCGGTAATATAGCCGCCCAACGTTGGCCCAACAATCGATGAAATGCCGAAGACGGCGCTCATAAAACCCTGGTACTTGCCCCTCACCGCCGGCGGGAAAAGGTCACCGATAACGGTAAAAGCGTTTGCCATCATAATGCCCGCGCCGATGCCCTGAATGCCGCGGAAGATGATAATCAGGTTCATGGTGTTGCTTAAACCGCACATGATGGATGCTAAAATAAAGAGTCCGATACCGCCGATATAGAAATACTTCCTGCCATAGATATCGGTTAGCTTGCCGGTAATCGGGACAGCTACCGCCGAGGTAATAATATAAGCGGTGGTAATCCAGGTGTACTGGCTGAAGCCACCCAGGTCGCTGATGATGCGCGGCATGGCCGTGCCGACCACGGTCTGGTCGAGTGCGCCCAGAAACATCGCCAGCATTACGCCAGCAAAGGTAATAATTATCTGTTTTCTGGGTAATGAGCTTAGTCCGAGTGGTAATGCCTGATTATCTTGAGTCACGGAAATTTTTAAAAAATCTAGTTCTTTCTAGTTTCGATATATCGTAATAATTATATCATATCTGAAATCGATTTTATACCAGACCTAACCCCAAGAGTTGAAAAAACGTTGTATAATATAGTGAAGAAACAATAATGAAATGGAGGTAATTCTGGTGAAAAAACTGGTTATTTTAGGTCTGGTCTCTATGTTGCTGCTGCCCCTGCTAACGCTTGGCTGCTCCGAAAAGGCAGCAACCGAAACCACCAGCTCCCCCAAAGACCAAACGGTAGCAATTACCCTGGATGAATTTGCCCAACAAAAAAGCATGTTAAAGTACGTCGAAATGGTGAAATCCGGCACTTTAACGGTCAGGCTCGGCTCCAATCCCTCCACCGGATATAGCTGGGGAGACGCGCAGATAACCCATCCGGATGTCATCAAACAGATATCACGTAATTATGAAAAGCCAACAGCTACCGGACTGATGGGTGCCCCCGGTACAGAAGTATGGGTTTTTGAAACGACGGATACTGGCCTGGCGATGATTAAAATGAGTTACAGTCGACCCTGGGAAACCGGGGCAAACGCTACTTTCGATATAACGGTTAACATTAATGTAAGATAAAAAAACTGTTATTGATACATACTAAAGAAAAAGGGGAGAGTTATAAAACTCTCCCCTTTTTAACGACAAAGCATGACCTCCCCTCTCATGTTATAATATACCAGCGTTGACATTAGGATCAGTTTTATGAACGATAAAAGTCTGGAAATGCTGGAGTTCCCTAAAATAAGGGAGATGTTGGCGGACTATACCTCTTTTTCCGCCAGCCGTGAGCTGGCGATGAATCTGAAACCGCTACAGGATTACGACCGTATTTCATCGCTGCTCCAACAAACGGCGGAGGCGCGTTCGTTGCTTGGTTTGGACCGGGGCTTTTCTGTCGGCAGCGCGCATGATATCCGTGATAAAGTAAAGCTGGCGGCGCTGGAAGGCATCCTCGACCCCCTAAGCCTCCTGGAAGTCCAGCAGACGCTTGCCGCCCTTCATGACTTACGCCGCTACCTTAAGAGCATCGCCACAGATTTCCCTTTGCTTTGGAATATTGCGGAGGGTATCGCTGAACTGCACCAGATTGAAAAAGACATCGGCGCCTGCATCGACCCGGCCGGAGAGGTGCTGGATACGGCGTCGCCGGCATTAGCCGGCATCCGCGCCCAGCTGCGCACTAGCCGCGCCGAGATACTGGAAAAACTTGAGACCATCGTCCGGTCGCCGCGGGGCGGCCGCATCCTCCAGGAGGACGTTATTACCGAACGCGAGGGACGTTATGTCCTCCTCGTGAAACTCGAGCACCGCCACGATTTACGAGGCATCGTCCATGATATTTCCAATACCGGGGCAACCGTTTTTATGGAGCCGACCGCCACCGTGGGACTGGGCAACGCCATCAGGGAGCTGGTGGTTGAAGAAAGGCACGAGATAGAGAAAATCCTGCGTCTTTTAAGCGCCGAGGTAGGCGCTCATATCGATGATATTACCCGCAGCATCGAGCTGACGGCGGAGCTTGACCTGATACTAGCCAAGGCGAGGTACGCCCGCCGTATTAACGCCGTCGAGCCAGTGATGATAGACCCAACAACTACCGATGGCAACGGCAAGAAAAAGACCGGTTACTTAAAGCTCGTCGATGCCCGCCATCCACTACTCGGCGATAAAGCCGTGCCGTTCTCGCTGGAGCTGGGGAATAGCTATTCGGTTCTGGTGATAACCGGACCCAATACCGGCGGCAAAACGGTTACGCTTAAGACTATCGGCCTTCTTAATGTGATGGCGCAGGCAGGCCTGCCTATTCCCGCCGATAGTAAAAGCCAGCTGCCAATTCTCGATGGCGTTTTTGCCGATATCGGCGACGAGCAAAGCATCGAGCAAACGCTATCCACTTTCAGCTGGCACATGGGTAATATCGTCCGCATTATCGGGCAAGCCGCCGGCAAAAGCCTGGTACTCCTCGACGAGCTAGGCACCAGTACCGACCCCGCCGAAGGCTCCGCTCTAGCCAGAGCGATACTGCGTTATTTCCTATCCAAGGGCACGCTAACGGTGGCTACCACGCACTTCAGCGACCTTAAGGCTTTCGCCCATACCACCACCGGACTGCATAACGCCTCGCTGGAGTTCGACCCCAAAACGCTGACCCCCACCTATCACCTGACCATCGGCACTCCCGGGGGGAGCAACGCCATCGCCACCGCCGCCCGTTTAGGCCTATCAGCCGAAATTATTAACGACGCCCGCAGTATGCTTTCGGGTCATAGTCAGGACCTGGAAGGCTTGCTGGCGAACCTGATGGAAGAAAAACAGAAAATAGCCTCCCTTGAGCGGGACTTAGCTGTAGAACGCGATGGCTTTAAGAGCCGTAACGCCGAGCTGGACAAGGAGCTGCAGCGGCTCAAGACCGAGGAAAGAAAAACCCTGCAGGCAGAGCGGGATGCTATTGTGCAGGAAGCGGCGGAGCTGCATAAAGAGATACGCCAGGCAGCCGCCGAGCTGCGCAAAGAAAGAACGTCCGCCACGCTGGAGCAGGCCAGACATTCCTTATCACAAGTGCGTGAGCAGCTCAATAGCGAGGTCTGGCAGCCCCCCGCCGGCGAAACCCCCGAGGAAGATACCAGCGTTATCAAAATCGGGGATACGGTGCTGATAAAGGAAGCCGGTTTAATCGCCACGGTGCTTTCGATTTCCGAGGCATCGCAGGAGGTGGAGGTGCAGGCGGGGAAAACCAAAATGCGACTCGGTCTTAATGGTGTGGTCAAGACGACGCCGACGACGGATAAATTTGCTCCTCCCCCCACCAGAATCCCATCCGCCCGACATGTACCGATGGAGCTTGACCTGCGCGGCAAACGCGCCGATGAAGTTGAACCGGCGTTGGACGCCTATTTAAACGACGCCGCGCGGTCCAATATCATAGAGGCCCGCATCATTCATGGTATTGCCACAGGAACAGTACGCAGCATCGTGCGTGATTTCTTGAAAAACCACCCTCTGGCTAAGTCCTTCCGCACCGGCACACGCGAAGAAGGCGGCGACGGCGTTACCGTGGTCAGATTATAATTTCCTATTGTCATTCTGAAGGAGCGGAGCGACTGAAGAATCCGCTATCGCGTCAAATGAAAAAATACGTTCTTAGTCGAACCAAAACACTGGCTCTACTAGATTATCTGGCAGGTTCATCCGGTGATACTGACCAGACTCTTTATCTGCCACCCCGCCTCTCCCCCACCAAACTGGAAAATATCATTAAAGATGTGAACATTTCTTCAAAGGTGTCTGATGAACTCATCAAGGTTTACACTGCTTCCCCCACCGGCGTGGCTATTTACCGCGCAGGAGGACAAATTCGCCTCGTTATACCGCCGTTCCCTCTAAAAGAAATCACTATTTTTGCCACGGCGGAAACAGCGCCTTTACGCTCTTTACTGGAACGCGATTACCTTATCGGATTGGTGCTGGTGCGACTGGGTTCTTATGCCATCGGCGTCTGCCGCGGCGATAAGCTGGTAAGCAGCAAGGTAGGCACGGGACTCGTTCATGGAAGGCATCGTCAAGGCGGTTCTTCGTCGCACCGTTTCGAGCGCCACCGCGATAAGCAGATTGAGTCCTTCCTCATCCGCGTCTGCGGTCATATCCGTGAACAATTTGAACCTTATGTAAAGTTGATGGATTATATCGTCTATGGCGGCGCCCGTACGACGATTCTGACGGCACAGAAATACTGTCCCTGGCTGGAGAAGCTGGATAAACCCACCCTTCCTCCCCTCCTCGATATCCCCGAGCCGCGCTTACCCGTTCTGCAAGCGGCTGTCAGCCGTATATGGTCGAGCACGCTTTACGATTTCAGCGAGGACTAGTCCGCATAACAAAATCTCCCTTAATCCCTCTTTACGAAAGAGGGACAAGCGCAATAAAGAAGATGACATCGTCTCCCTTTATAAAAGGGAGAGTGAGAGGGATTTTGGCTAAGTTTTCAACATTTCTTTCAGCCGCGCCACCGCCGGCGGCAGCACCTCGCCGATTTTCTCGGTAAAACGCAAATGGGTTTGTTTATCGAAGGGCGTCTCGCCCTCGTTGATAATCACCAGCTTCGCTCCCGCTTCCATTGCTACAGCCGGCATATCCGCCGCCGGATAGACCACCAGACTCGAGCCGACGACGACAAATAGTTCGCACATTTGCGAGTGCTTGTATGATTCCTGCAAATCTTTAGCCGGCAGCGAGTCCCCGAAGTTGACGACTGTTGACTTTAGTGTGCCACCGCACAGGGGGCATTTTTCTTCCCCCTCCACCCGGTCCATTTTAAACTCGCAGGCGACGCAGCATACCTTGGAGAGATTACCGTGCAATTCCGCCAGTTTCTCCGTTTTGATGCCGGACTTCAAATGTAAATTATCCACGTTTTGGGAGATAAGAAATGCCAGCTTGCCCAGGTTCTGCAGCTCGACGATGGCACGATGCCCACTATTAGGCTCGACGCCTGTCCAGTCCTGCATAGGCGTTGAGAGTCCTTTATCCCGCCGCGTCCAGAGTCCATCCGGACCCCGAAAATCACGCAGACCGGACTCCGTGCTGATGCCGGCGCCGGTAAAGACCACCGTATAGCGCGACTCTGCCAGTAGCCTCGCTAATTGTTCGATTCTTTGCTCTAAATCGGTCATAGTTTATCCTATAAAATAATATCTCTATGGGTTTGCTGCGTCAACAAAAAAGCCCGGCTATCACACCGGGCTTTAGGTTGCTCTTAATAATACCGTATGTGTTATTTTTTTTGAGGAGTATTCTTTTTATTGATGCCCTCCTGCTTCTTGATGCGTACAGGCTCGACGGCTTTAATCACCCTATCCTGGTAAACAGTCGCTAGGTCTTTCATATAAGCGCATTGCAAGCATTGCTCGTACCAGCCGTTATAGTCCCTATCAAGATACAGGTTTCCCCCGCATTTGGGGCAACGTCCGCCAGTCTTAACCTTTCCCATATTCTTCCTTCTTTCTAAAACAATCCCTTAGCCCTGTTTAGCAGTCCTTCTGGTCGACTGCTAATAATATTTTAGCCCTGAAAGTACCGACTGTCAATAGGTTTTTCTACTTAATTTGGATAATACTTCTCCATCAATCCAGCTAACTCTGGAGTCTGATAGTGGGGAAACTATATGTATGCGAGAGCCTACCACACCTTGGGTATCAGGGCTTTACGCTCTGCCGGATAATTGGGGAAGGTTTGCCGGTACCAGACGTGGTTGGCACGGGCGCGCGGCAGCAGGTTAGCTACCGTCCAAAAAGCGAAAGCCAGCCCCGCCACCGACCAGGTGGCTATCGCCCAACCTATCCAAATAGTTATTTCGCCGAGATAGTTGGGACTGGATACCCAGCGGTAGAGTCGGTGGTCGGATATTTTGTAGCCGGATTCGCCGGGCTTTCTCAAGGTGCGCAGCGCCAGGTCGGCCTGGCGGTTGATAAAATAGCCTGTGATGAACAGAAGGACGCCGACGATGAAGCGGGGGTCGGTCAGCCAGGTATTGCCGTACCCGCCGGAAAATCCAAATATATAGCGTCCATTGAGATAGCCGTTCATAACGTTAAAGATGAACCCGAAGCCGATAATCGATAGTGGCATACGCCGGGCGACGCCACGCAAACTGAAGGGATAGATGAAAGCCCGGTGCAGATAATGCGTCTCCCATAGCACGAGAAAAACTAGAGTAACCGGGGTTATCCTTGCTGTACCGAAGAAAAGACAGCCTGCAAATACCAGCGGCGCCGGCGCTTCCATCAGCACCCAGCCCAGCTTATTCGCCACCGAATATCCCCAGCCCTTCCGAGTATGGCGTCCGTAAGGTGCAGCGATAAAAAATAAAGCCACAAAGACGATCACTGCCACGGCAAACCAAGTTATCAGCAGGCTGTTATAAACCGTTTGTTCGTCCAACTTTACTCCCTGGCTTTTATTTTTTAGGCAGCTTCAGCTGTCCATTAGACTCGAACCATTCCAGCGTATCAGCCAGCGTATCGCGGAAAGGTCGAGGCTGATATCCGAGCTCGCGGGTCGCCCGCTCGTGGCTGATATGCCGGTTACTCTTTAGCGCCCGCAAAGATACACTGGTATAAAGCGGTCGCCTGCCATTAAGAAAACTCGCTCCCATGATAAACGGCGTTCCAAGATGGGCCAGCCATAACGGGCAAACAAACTTATTGGTATTAGCGCCAGTGATTTCTCCTATCATGATGGCGATATCGCACATAGAAACCCAGTGTCCAGATATCAGGTAGCGGGCTCCGGCAGGTGCTTTAGTTTCCGCCAACATGGCTCCTGCCACCACGTCGCGCGCATCCACCCAGTCGAACCCGCCGGTAACGAGCGCCGGTATCTTTCTTTGGGCTATCGATATTAAAGCCTCGCCGAAGAATGACGGCTGGTAATCATGCGGTCCGAATACCGCCGTGGGGTAAATAATCACAGCATCGAGTCCTTTTTCTATTCCTTGCCGCACCTCTCGTTCGGCGGCAGCTTTAGAGCGATCATAGGGCGGATAACGCCGCGATGCCACTAAGAGACGAGCCTCATCCACGGGAACGGTTAAGGGTTCCTGCGTCAGCGCGTGTATCGAACTGAAATGAATGAGACGGCGGACACCGCTACGACGGCAGGCTTCCACCACGTTCCTCGTGCCCTGAACGTTTATCTCCTCTAGCCGCGACCAGTCCGCCATGGAAAGGGAGATGGAGGCAGCCAGGTGGTAGACCACATCAACTCCCTGAAATGCGCGGCATAACGTATCGAGGTCGCGCAAATCGCCGTGGACTTTTTCTACATCCAGTCCATCGATAGCGCGGTGATTCACATGCACCAGGCAGCGGGTGGGAATACCCTTATCGACTAAAGCGCGTACCAGGTTGGCGCCAATATGTCCGGTCGCGCCGGTAACAGCAACAGTCATTGAGCCCCATTATAGCATAGATAGACGAGGCATCGCCAAACCACAGTATTTGTAACTATTTACAATTGGTTGATATTAAGGTTCTCTCCCCCTTAATCCCCCTCTCAAACAGGATTATCACTAATTTCTCAATTTTTGTTTGTTTGAGAGGGGGAAGATTATTGGAGAGGGGCTGACGCCCCTCTCTAGCACTCCCCTTTCACCTTTATAGCGGGAGCAAGTTCAGAGAGGGGGCGCAGCCCCCTCTTATTAGCACCCCCTCTCCAAACAAATTTACCCCGCTTCAATGAAATTCTCCGTTTGGAGAGGGGGTAAAGGGGGTAAGGTATTAACGAAAAATCAAATGTAAATAAGACTATAAAATTGTCACATCCCTCCTAAAAATGATACGATGAATATAATATTTTCCACACCGTTAAAGGCATCCGAGGACACTCAATCTATTACGGCGATATTAAAACTCAATGATAAAAAAGCATAATCCTAATTACAAGTGGTACATCCTCTTACTGGCAATGCTGACTTATGGCATTGTTTCCGGCGTCGCGCGCATGTGCATGCCCGTGCTCTTTACTGAAATCGGCCTCAAACTGAACCTCGACGCCACGGCTATCGGCACGATCTGGGGCATGGACCCACTGGCGGGCGTTTTCATCGGCCTGCCGAGCGGTCTGCTGGCCGACCGTTTCGGCACAAAACGCACGTTGACGGTACTCTGTCTTCTAGCAGGTGTCTTCGGAGCGTTACGCGGTTTTTCAACTAATTTTATTTCGCTGGTGGTGACGATGTTCCTCTTCGGACTGATGGCCGCCGCCACTCCTAACGTTGTGCCAAAAGTTACCACCGAATGGTTTTCCGGCAACCGGCTGGCGCTGTCTAACGCCTTCCTCAACGTTGCCTGGTCCATCGGCTCAATGGTCGCCACCCAGTTCAGCGCCATTAGCTTATCGCCGGCGCTTGGCGGTTGGAGCAATGTATTATTCTTTTACGGCGCGCCGGCTTTCGCGCTGGGCCTGCTCTGGCTTTTCACCGGCCGCGAGCCGACGAAAACGGAAAATCCGGCATTGCTCGCTGAGCAAATACCATTTAAAAAAGCGCTGACGCATGTTATCCGAAATAGAACGGTCTGGCTTGTCGGTATAACCACATTTGCCGCCTGGGGCGCTACCATGGGCATGGTCGGCTACTTGCCGTATTATTTAAAAAATATTGGGTGGGACGCCACCAGCGCCGACAGCACGGTCACCGTCTTAAGTCTGATGATGTGCATCGGCTCGATTCCGATGGTACTCCTATCAGACAAGCTCCATACACGCAAGGGTGTGCTGATATTATCGCTGGGCGGTCTGGTAATCGGTCTTTCTTTATTGCCGTTTGTCAATACCACCGGGGTCTGGGTGCTGATTATTATTACCGGCTTTTTACGCGCCGGCGCCGGTTCGCTTTTTAATGTGGTTATATTTGAAGACGAAGCCATCGGCTCGACTTATGGTGGCACGGCTATCGGTCTGGCCAACAGCATTGCCATGATTGGTGCCGCCGCCTCGCCGCCGTTGGGCAACAGCCTGGAACAATACGGCCAAGGCATGCCCTTTCTCTTATGGGCAGGTCTGGCAGCAGTGAGTACGGGGCTATTGTTTCTCATTCAGACGAAGAAAAGTCCGGCTACCGATTATCCGCGATAATTTTTACCAGCACGTTGCGGCTTCTTGGACCGTCGAACTCGCCAAAGAATATGCCCTGCCATGTCCCCAGCGCTAGTTCCCCGTGTTGAACTATTACTGTTACCGAGCTGCCGATTAGTGTAGCCTTGATATGCGCCGCGGAGTTCCCCTCCCCGTGCTTATAGCTCCCCCGCTGCGGCGCTATAACTTCCAGCTGCGCCGCGATATCATCAACCACATCGGGGTCGGCGTGCTCGTTAATCATCACCCCAGCCGTCGTATGCGGCACATAGACCACGCAAATACCACTTTGCACCCCACTCTCCCTCACCACCTCCCTCACCTTGTTCGTTATCTCCTGGAACTCCGCTTGAGAATGCGTCTTTATGTCAAGTTTATGCATCATATTTAACCTCGCATCGTAAGACTATTCTATATCCTACAACATCTTGACCTCGTTACGGAAACACGTTACACTATAGATAGGACCCTTCGATAAACTCAGAGCCTGCCCCGTACTTGATACGGGGGTGAGTGGGAGATTATGAATTATGCCTATTTATGAATATGTTTGTTCTGCCTGCAAGGCGAAATTCGAGCAGATGCGTCCGTTAAGTCAGTCATCGCAGGACGCAGAATGCCCCAAATGTCATAAACCCTCCCGCCGCAAGATGTCCACTTTCGCCGCTTTTACCACCAGTGTCAGCGGTGTTCCAACGACCGTACCTGGTGCCGGCAGCGCCTGCTCCAGTTGCAGCTCCGGCAACTGCTCTACCTGCGCTTCGTAATTACATAACGCCCCCTTTGACACCCCTGCCTGAAAGCTGTTAATCTTTACTGTAATCGCATTAAGGCAGGTGGTCACTATCAACGCCGCACCAACAGAAAATAAAATCCGCTTCCACTGGAAGTACGTTATCCTGCCGGTGGTGCTTTTCGCACTTTCTATCATCCTTGCTGCCTGTTTTTACCCCTTTTTGTCACCGGATATAGCCTACCACTTTCAGGGCGATACTCCAGATAGGTGGCTTGCGCGTGGCGGCTTCATCGCCTGGATGCTTATCCCGCAGGTCGTTTTCACTCTCTTATCGCTCGCTGTCGTTAGACTCGCGATGCTGGCGTCACGCTACCTGCCGGGGAAAGAATCCCCACTCAAGGATATCCTACTCATCATGGGCAATATGATGGCGCTGCCCCAATTAGTTATCATCTTTGCAATGATCGATTTTTTCCTTTACAATGCGTATCAAATAAAGCTGATTCCTTTATGGGTATTCACCCTAATTATTTTGGTATTGGGCGCGATAATATTAGCGATACTATTTATCCGGGCTTCCCGCCGGGCACGTCGCCAGCAAGCTAAAACCAGCCAGGAGTGATTTCATGCCAGAGAACAAAGCAGGTAAGTTAACGATGGATAAGCTCGTCTCGCTCTGCCAGCGGCGCGGCTTTATCTTCCCCAGCAGCGATATTTACGGAGGCCTTTCCGGCTGCTGGGACTATGGTCCCGTAGGTATAGAACTGAAACGTAACGTTAAAGAAGCCTGGTGGCGCACGATTGTTCAGAATCGGGACGATATTGTCGGCGTGGATACCAGCATTCTGATGAACTCCAAAGTCTGGGAAGCCAGCGGGCATGTCACCAACTTTTCCGATCCTCTTGTTGAGTGTAAAAACTGCCACTTAAGATGGAAAGCAGATGACCTTAAGGAAAATAAATGTCCCTCCTGCGGCGGCGAGCTCACCGAGGAGCGCATGTTCAATACCATGTTCAAGACCTTTATCGGGCCGGTGGAGGAGAATGCGGCAATCGTCTATCTCCGACCGGAGACGGCGCAGGGCATGTTCGTCAATTTCCAGAACGTCGTTAATACCACCCGCAAGCGTCTTCCCTTCGGCATCGCCCAGCAGGGTAGAGCCTTCCGCAACGAAATCACCACCGGCAATTTTATCTTCCGCAGTCGCGAGTTTGAGATAATGGAGTTCGAATATTTCGTCAAGCCAGGCACGGATGAGAAATGGTTCGATTACTGGGTTAAGGAGCGCTTAAGCTGGTATCAAAAGCTCGGCATCAAGAAAGAGCATCTCAAGCTCCACCCCCACCCCAAGGAACAACTCGCGCATTACGCCCGCTCCTGCACGGATATCACCTACCAGTTCCCCCACGGCTGGGCGGAGCTGGAGGGCATCGCCAACCGGACGGATTACGACCTCAAGCAGCATGCCGCTGCCAGCGGCAAGTCCATGGAGTACTTCGACGACGAAACCAAGGAGCATTACGTTCCCTATATCGTCGAGCCTTCCGTCGGCGTCGACCGGGCGATACTGGCTTTCCTCTGCGATGCCTATGACGAAGAGCCGGATAAGGACGAGATACGCGTCGTCCTTCATTTCCACCCCGACCTCGCCCCGATTAAGGTGGCTGTTTTACCGCTAAGCCGCAAGGAAAACCTGGCAGCTTTCGCTAAAGATGTTTACGCCACCCTGCGACCCTGCTTCACCTCCCAGTACGACGATACGCAAAGCATCGGGCGGCGCTACCGCCGCCAGGATGAGTTGGGCACGCCCTACTGTGTCACTGTAGACTTCCAGTCGCTGGAAGACAACATGGCGACGATTAGAGAGCGTGATAGCATGAACCAGATACGCGTGCCCGTTGCTTCGCTAAAGAACACCCTGCTCGCCAAGCTCGCCGGCGAAGACCTCTTTGTCCTGCCGGAAGGCGGTAAAATCTGGAAGCAGGAAAGCGGCGGTTAAAAGCCGTGAAATATAAAGCCGTCATCTTTGACCTCGGAGGCACATTATCTCGTTCGGCTCCCTGGGAAGAATATCGCAATGCTGCCTGCAAAATGGCAGCCGTCTGTTCTATTCCAGAAGAAAAATTCGTAGAACTATGGTTTTCCGAAAGTAGTGGGCTGGGTTTGGGATTATATCCGCGCTATCAGGATTATATTAGGCATATCTGTAAGACTTTAAATATAAACGTGGCGGAAAGCTTAATCGAGACTGCCGGTGAAATACCAATCACGATAACGAAACAATATGTGATAGTACCGCGAGAAGGTGCACTAGAGTTGCTCTCGTACCTCAAATCCAACGACTATAAAATCGGGCTAATTAGTGATTGCGCTCCGGATTTGCCGCAAATCTGGAATGAAACTCTCTTCGCTCCATATTTCGATGTCACTGTTTTTTCTTGTCTAGCTGGTATGAATAAAGCCGACCCGCGCATCTTCCATATCGCGCTGGAGAAACTGGCGGTCAAACCAGAAAACTGCATCTATATTGCCGACGGCATGAGAAAAGAACTCTCTAACGCCGCTGCATTGGGTATGACCGCCCTGCAACTATACCTGCCAGAAGAAAATGATGATAGCCCTATTCGCGAAGACTGGCGAGGTGAGAAAATATCTTCGTTACAAGAAGTTTTCAATCTGTTAAAATAACACCGTAATGGCAATTAATTTCTCTCTTGTAAAAATCATTCCCGCCGATGAACCCCATTACGAGTTTATCTACCGCGTGAAAAAAGAAGCTTACGGCGAATACATCACCCAGGTCTGGGGCTGGGATGAAGATAAACAAAGAGAGTTCTTCGCTCAAGACTGGCAAGAACTCAAACCCAGCGTAATCCTTTATAATAATGAACCCATCGGCACAATTTGTGTTTCCACCTCTGATGGCAACCTGAATATCGAGCGTTTTTACATCCTACCGGAATATCAGGACAAAGGCATTGGGTCATATTTAGTCAAAAGACTGCTAGAAAAAGCAGATAAACAAAACTTGATAGCCAAATTGTGCGTCCTCAAAATAAACCCCGCTATATCTCTTTATCGCCGGCATGGGTACGAGATTATCGACGAGGACGAAATAATGTACCACATGGAACGGAAACCGAGTAAAACAAAATGAAATATCAAGCCATCATCTTCGACCTTTTCGGCACATTGGTGGATATCTTTTCTCGTCGGGAGTATGAGAGCATCGTGGCAGAAATGGCCTCCCATCTAAAAATTCCTTATGATGATTTTTATGAAATCTGGATGCAGTTAGCTAATAAGCGCACTACCGGCGTTTTCCGCAATTCGGAAGAACACATTGAATACATCTGCCGGGAGCTTAAAGTGAAAGTCAGCGCCAGCCAGATAGAGGCAGCCAGACGCGCCAGATTCGACTATGTGGCGCGCGCCCTCAAGCCGCGTAAAGATGCCATAGAAACACTAACCCAACTTCAGTCGGACGGCTTTAAAATCGGCCTTATCAGCAACTGCTCGACAGAACCGCCGCTTATCTGGCCAGATACGCCTTTCGCCCCTTTCTTTGATGTAACCATTTTCTCCAGTACTGCCGGCATGTTAAAACCGGACCAGCGCCTTTTCCGTATGGCTATCGAACAGCTTAAGGTTACTCCTCAACAGTGCTTATACATCGGGGACGGAAGCAGTGAAGAACTCGGGGCAGCCGCCAATGTCGGGATGACGCCTGTTTTGATAAGGGCGCCTTATGAAGATGGAGCTGATGCCCTGCGGCCGGATGACAGCAAGGAAGTCTTTACCGGAACCTGCATATCCTCATTGAAAGAAGTTCTTAATCTGGTAAAATAAAACAATAAGGGCGTTTAAGAGGGGCGAAGCCCCTCTTTTAAAAATCCCCCTTCCCTTTCTTAAAGGGAAGGGGGATAGGGGGATAGGTTTTGAAAATAATCCATTTTGCCGATTTACACCTGGGCGTAGAAAACTATGGGCACATCGACCCCGCCACCGGCCTATCCTCCCGCCTAAATGATTTCCTCGCCGTCTTCGACGAGCTAGTGGACTATGCCCTGCAAAACAAGGTCGACCTCGTCCTGTTCTGCGGTGATGCCTATAAATCCCGCGAGCCTACCCAGACCCAGCAGCGCGAGTTCGCCCGGCGTATTAGCCGTCTCGCCACCGCCGGCATACCCATCCTCCTTCTTACCGGCAACCATGACCTGCCCAACGCCATCGGCCGCGCTACCGCCACGGAAATCTTCGCTACGCTGGCAATAAAAAACGTCTATGTCGCTAACAAGCCGGAGATATATAAAATCCCCACTGTGAGCGGTGATATACAAATCGTTGCTATCCCCTGGTTAAGACGCAGCGCCCTGCTTGCCAGTGAGGACACTAAAAACTTTAATATAGAACAACTTAACCAAAAGATGCAGGAGGCTATCACTCAAATCATCAGCGATAAAGCCGCTGCTCTTGATTCCTCCCTGCCCGCCATCCTGGTCGCTCATGTGTCGGTCAGCTCCGCCAAAGCCGGTTCGGAAAGCATGATGTCCATCGGGCAGGAGCCGATTATTTTGTTAAGTTCCGTCGACCTGCCGGCGTTCGATTATGTAGCCCTGGGACATATTCATAAGCAGCAGGTGCTTTCAGAAAATCCGCCGGTAGTCTACGCCGGCAGCCTGGAGCGTATCGACTTCGGTGAGGAAAACGACGCCAAAGGATTCTACGTGGTCGATATTCAGACTAAGAGCGGCAAAAGACGGGTCATTTACGAGTTTCACCCCGTCAACGCCAGCCGCTTCCTTACCATCAGTCTCGATATTAAAGCGGATGAACCCGACCCCACCGCTACCGTTCTTAGCGCCATCAAAACACAGCAGGAAAAAGTCAAAAACGCCATCGTCCGCCTGAATATCAGCCTCCCCTCCTCGCTGGAAGGGCAGCTGCGGAATAATGACATTAAGGACGCTTTAAAAGATACGCAGGCCTTCACCATCGCCCGGGATATCCAGCGTGAGACCCGCACTCGCCTAGGCAGCCGCCCCGCCGAAGAAATAACGCCCCTGGATGCCCTTAAAGCCTACCTCGAAACACAGCAAATTCCCCCGGAACGGCAGAAAACCCTGCTGGAATACGGCGAGAAGCTGATTAACGAAAAAGAAGCCTAATTCTTGGCGTCCCAGATAAAGAAGGACGTAACCACCGAAACCGTAGTGACCATAATCGCCGAAAAAAAGAATACCTGCTCGTAAGAATAGATGTTTGGCACGAGCCAGCCGTAGACCGGCGCAAAAATAGCGCCGGTATATTGCATCGTAAAATAATAAATGCCATAAATCGTGGCGCGGTTCTTCGCTGGTGTTTGACCCATAATAAAGACCTCGGTCACCGGCATACGGATGGCGTTGTTGAGACCCATGATAAAGAGAAGCAAAAAGAACCAGAAATTAGTCGCGGTAGACCACCGCAGCCAGAAAATCAGTAACCCGCTAAGTATACCAGTAACGATAATCACCTTAACCGACCCGATGCGGTCGGAAATCCAACCGCCGACGACGGTCCCGCCGACAATAGCGGGTAAGAAAGACACGGACATAATCCAAGTCACCGAGGTATCAGTCGCACCGAGTTTATCCACGATGTATAAGCTCATTAAGGCCTGGACAGACATACCGGCACCGCCGCCGACAACCATCTGGATGAGATACGCCCAAAGGCGTCGTTTGTAGCCTGGCTGGGGCGGTTTTTCCTCGATTGCTCTCTGCTTGGCGGCACGAACATGAGTTAGACCGCCGCGTTTGGTTAGATAAATAAAGAAAATGATTCCGAATATCGCGGTGGGGATAGATAAAACTATGAACGGGCCGCGGAAACCCATCGAAGGCCAGAGCACCATAACGCCCCCGGCGATAAGCGGGGCAATGAAGAAGCTGGCATTACCTCCGACCAGGTGTAAACCAAGGGCGCGACCGCGTTTTTCCGGCTCCACGGCTGAAAGAATCATGGGCGTGGAGGCGGGGTGATAACCGGCAGTCATAAAACCCATGATGACAAGGAAAACCATGAACACGATATACGAGTTGGACAATCCCGTAATGAGACCGCCTGCCGCTACACCGAGCGTACCGATGGTAAGGAGAATCGTTGGGCCGATTTTATCCACCATGCGGCCGGCGGGAATATTGCCCGCGCCGCTGGAGAAGGCGTAGGCAGTAGTGACAAGCATCGCCTGGAAGTTGTTCAAGCCAAAGGCCGTGCGGATGGAAGGAAGTAGTGGGCCAGGAAGGGCCGTCAGTAAGTGATGGCCGAAGTGCGCCATGATGAACCACGGCAGACCCTGCCTAATGAACGACTTTGGTTTTAAAGCGGTTGGAGCGTCTGTAGAACTGGTTGGTTGTGTAATCGGCTTGTCCTTTCGAGTCTGTCAGCGCTGCTATTGCTGACAAAATACCATCAGACAAAAATTTAAATAGATATTTCGTTATATCATGATATGATGTCAAACTTATATCAATTATATTATTTCTCCGTTTTCATTACAAATCATCCCCCTGCATCGCTCCTTGCTATTGACAAATCTATACTGATATAATTACGATATATCGGAATTAATGAGGAGTGGGAGGGTAAAAAATATGTTTCACCGACCCTTTTTCCAATTCGAACGGCATTCGCGTCTCTTTGAGAAAGGCGATTTAAAATACGTTATCCTGAACCTCTTAAAAGATAAACCCAGCCACGGCTATGAAATTATCCGTGCTATGGAAGAATTATTCCACGGCTTCTATACCCCTAGCGCCGGCAGCGTTTACCCCACACTCCAGATGCTGGACGATATGGGCTTTGTCAGCGTTTCGGAACATGATGGTAAAAAAGTCTATACTATCACCGAAGAAGGCAAGAAATTCCTTAAAGAGCAACAGGAAATGATTGATAAAATAGAATGTCAGATGAAAGACTGGTGGGGACCCCGCAATATTGGCGATTTCCACGAGACCATCCATGAGCTAAAGACTCTCGGCAGCATCGTCGGCAGCCGGGCACATCATCTAGGTGCCGAAAAATGGGCTAAGATAAAAGAGGTAGTTTCCCACGCCCGCCGCGAAATTGAAGCGATATTAGAAAAAGAGTAGCAATTTATATCCAGTAAATTTTAAAAGCTGGATCCAGCGATAGGATTTGAACCTACGACCTGCGGTTTACGAATCCGCAGGCTGATAACCTCATCATTGAGCTTCTTAATCAGCTTAGCACTCTCGGCCAAACAGCACAAGCTCTAAAAGCAAGCCCTCAA
Source organism: Dehalococcoidales bacterium (assembly GCA_050014095.1). GTDB lineage: Bacteria > Chloroflexota > Dehalococcoidia > Dehalococcoidales > RBG-16-60-22 > RBG-13-51-18. Next base: position 162,186 of record JBEKDZ010000003.1, read on the forward strand.
CTCTAACGGACACAGAACCGATAAGCTAGAGTATTCCCCACGCATGTGGGGGTGAACCACTCCAGCCGAGTCGTAAGCTGAAATAATCCCCATCAATGGATTTGACAACCCACTAATTGAGTGTGCTAAGATACTCGCTTAAGATATTTGCTGGCGAAGGGGGCTATGCAAAACGTCAAAATTTTCATTGAGACTGATGAGCTGGTTTCTTTCTCTCGAAGATGCCAGAGAGAAAATAGAGGTATGGCGGCAACACTACAACCGGGAGAGACCCCATGGATCACTGGGGAATATACCACCAGTTGAAATCCCAGGAACATTGATGTCAAAATAACGTGGAAAATCACCTTATGATTGGCCCTAAGACGGGGTTCACCTCATAGAGTAGATAAGCTCTCCGGAATTGTGCTCCAGTTTTTAGGGAGCGGATCATAAAGATTCGGCAACTGCCCCTATTGACAAAATCTCTTTGGTCAATTATTATGCAATAAATATTGAAATTATATTTGAATATTATATTGAGTTTCAATATCATATTGATAATTATGATTAATAGTGATTATGAAATTAATGGACTAACAGATGTTAGAATATGTGGTAAGTTAAACTGCGCTGGATTTGCCATTTCCAGATTACGTGAAATGGAATTAGCGAAATTTGGGCTAACCATAGAGCAGTCATCAATTCTGCATATTGTTTTTGACCATGGCGGCACAATGACTATAAAGGAAATTATAGATGAGACAATGCGCCAGCCAAATTCGGTGTATATTCTTCTGAATAAGATGGTTAAAATGGGGCTTATCCATAACCGTAGGGGAAGTAAAAGTGGGAATGCTTTAATCTCGATAACCGAACACGGGAAGAGCTTGCTTGAAAAGATAAGTAACATTTCTTTGGAAGAGATATTCTCAGTGCTTCGAGAAAAAGACAAAATAACTTTAATGGATTTATTAAACAGGCTTTTAACCCGGTCGCGCTATTTATTAGGAATCGGTTATGTGGCTCCCATAGCGAAACTCCTCAACAGTGAAGTGCCAGAAAAATCAAAACCAAAATATGATGGACTGCCTTCAGTTATTACACTTTGGTCAATATTAAATAACACGAGATTTGCCATTTCCCGATTACGCGAACTAGAACTGGCTAAATTTGGACTGACCATAGAGCAGTCTTCGATTCTGCATACTGTTTTTGACCATGGCGGCACAGTGACTATAAAGGAAATTATAGATGAGACAATGCGTCAGCCGAATTCGGTATATATTCTCCTGAATAGGATAAAAAAAATGGGACTTATCCGTAACACCGAGCAAAAAGAGAATGGTAGCACTTTAATCTCATTAACCGAAGGCGGGGAAAGTCTGCTTGAAAAGATTACCAATATTTCTTTCAAGGTGACAATTTCACGATTAAAAGCGGCGGAAAAAGTGAAATTCGCAGAAATGCTGGATATGATTGTAGATAAATCGAGGGAGTTGCTAGGTATACCTTTCACCCCGCCCATTATGCAATGCTTGGCGGAAGCTAATAAGAATGCGCCGATTGGAAGGGCAAAAAACATGTAAGGCGTGGATAATCCGATATATTCCGGTCAGATAATGCGTAGATTCTTAGAAATGAACACTTTAAAAATAAAAGTAATGATAAGAATTACAAATAATTAGTGAAAAAAGGTTGATTAAGTCATCGAAAATCAATAGTCAGTTATAAGCTCTTTTGCGAAAGTGATTTTAAGTAAATTCTATTAATGTATCTAGTTTAATATCTGAATTGAGGAGGAGAACGATGAAAATGGTACTCGCACTCGCCATTGCCGTTATATTGTTAACGGTGATGGCACCCGTCGCTCTGGCAGCTGATTCTTCCGGTTCAGGCACAACTGTCTATGTCAGTGTCAGCGTTGACGGCAAACTATTGGTTGCCGCGCAGCCTGTTACTACCACTGATATGACTGTTGATGGCGTGCTCAAGGCCGCTCACAAGGCGTACTACTCCGGCGGTGAAAGCGGCTATACGGCCGGCATCGACCCCACGTGGAATATGTATCTCATTTCCCAGTGCTGGGGCATTAAGACCACGCCGTACGTCATTCTTAACGTCGCTCCTCTCGGCGGGGACCCGAGCGTTCCCCCAACCGCCGATAAAGCGCCGGTCGCTAACAATGACAACATCATCATTTGTACGGGCACCGACATGGTGAACAAACCCGTACAGCCGGTATCGCTGACGTCAACCCTTTCCGGCGATTCCGCGACTTTGACGGCGACAGCCTGGACACTCGACTTCACGACGTTCACCTATTCTCATGCCCCTCTTGCTAATGCGAATGTTGTTGACCCGACAACAGGCAAGTCCCTTGGTACCACAGATGCCAAAGGCAGTATCACCGTTACCGTTCCGGAAAGCGGCGTTGTCGCCATTGACGGTTTGGCGGCCATCAACGTGAAAGCCACTCCCGCACCTGCCCCTGCCGGGACTACGACAACACCAGCGGGTAACGGGATTTCCTACAAGGAAGCCAAGAATCATATAGGCGAAACAATTACCGTTGAAGGGCCGATTGCTGATAAACAAGATGATTCACAAGACTCAATGTGGGTGTTGTATATGGGAACATCTGGTGCTGATCCCAATTTGGTCGGTATTGAAATAAAATATTCTGATAAGTCTAAATTCCCTGCTGATTTATATGTCGGCAAGACGATAGATGTAACAGGCGCGATTCATTCCAATCCCCTTGGTGGAGCTTCCATAACGGTCAGTGACCCTTCACAAATAGAAGTAGTGAGTAATACAGCTGCCGCTCCCGCATCTGCCTCTGCCGCTCCCGCATCTCCTGATTTCCCCTTATTTTACGGATATACTACTTCGTTAATCATTTGGATGGTTATTATATTGACGCCTATCCTTGTCATCATTATCGTTAAGATGGTAAGACAGTCACGTTTAGACAAGCCGGCGGCGGCGTCCAAGAACAAGAAATCAAAGAAGAATTACATACCGATGTGAAATACAAGATACGAGGTATGCTGACATCTAATAATTAATTATTGAAGGAGATAACTATGAAGAATTTAGGGAGAACACTAAGACAATTATGGAAGCTGGCTTGTCCATATTGGACCAAGGCTCCAGATCGTTGGCAGGCCTACCTGCTGCTCGTTGCTTCCCTGGGATTAATAGCTCTCGTGGTCGAGACCATGATTCGTTATAACCAATGGTATGCGGACTGGACCAATGCCTACGTGGGAAGCAATTATGCATTATGGCAACAACAATTGGTAATGTTTTTTGTTATCGCCGCGGCTTTAACCATTGGGGGAACCGTTAATACCTACGTCCAAGGATGGCTGATGGTCAGGTGGAGAAGATGGATGACATCCCAATATCTCGGCAATTGGATGGACAATCATAGTCATTATCGAATGCGGCTTACCGGTAGTCCGACCGATAACCCTGACCAGCGTATTCAAGAAGACATCAGCGGTTTTATCGGAAGCGCAATGATGTATACGCTAACGTTACTCCAGAACATAGCAATGCTCTTTTCCTTCCTTGTCATCCTTTGGAATATGTCCAATACAATTCCAATGATAATCGGCGGTGTAGACTTGTCTTTCCCGGGTTATTTCATCGTCATCTCATTTATATGGGCAGTCATAACAACCGCGACTGTACACAATTTCGGTAAACAACTGGTCAAACTCCAGTATAATCAGCAGATGTATGAAGCTGACTTTCGTTTTTCAATGGTCCGCGTCAGAGAGTACAGCGAGCAAATCTCGCTGTTGAAAGGCGAAAAAGTAGAACACACCAACATAATGGGGAGATTCAACAGTGTTATCGCCAACACGTTCAGGCTCATGTCGAGAAACCTGAAGCTGGGGTTCTGGAATACCGGTCTTGGGATGTTTATGGGTGTAATAATATCGTTACTCTTAGGACCCGCATACTTTGCGGGGAAAATTCCCGGCGGTTACGGCGCCATCATGCAGATAGCAATGGCCTTCGCGACTGTTACAGGTACATTCACGTTCTTCCAGACATCATACGCCGGTTTAGCAGCGTGGAAAGCTACTTCCAACCGTCTTACCGACTTCCTCGAAAACGCCAGAAAAAGCGAGGAAATTTGGGGGAAGTCCGAAATCAGTGTCAAAGAGCATAAAAAAGATGACATTGAGATTAAAAATCTGGATGTCAATCTTCCCACCGGCCAATTGCAGATTTCAGCCAAAGATATTGTCATCAAGCACGGCGAAAAGGTGCTCATAAAAGGTAAAACCGGCGCCGGCAAAACGACATTGTTTAGGGTGCTCTCAACTCTCTGGCCGTTTGGTAAAGGCTCCGTCTATATACCGGAAGGTAAAAGTGTCATGGTGCTTCCGCAGCAACCGTACTTCCCGTTCGGTACGCTGGCAGAGGCCATCTGTTATCCCGATCCGTCGGACAAATATAGCCGTTCAGACATAGAAAAAGCGCTGCGCGACGTTGGTATGGAAAAGTTTATACCCAGACTTGATGGTGTCGGGTTCTGGAACCAACAGCTTTCCGGCGGCGAGCAGCAAAGAGTCAGTCTGGCGAGAGCTATGCTTCATGCTCCGGATTATCTGTTCTTTGATGAAGCTACGGCATCAGTGGATGAACCTTCTGAAGAGCTGCTTTATAAAATGTTGTTAGACAGGATGAAAGATTCGACAATCGTATCGATCGGTCACCGTTCATCATTGGAGAAATTCCATGAAAGAAAGATTGTCGCTGAACAGCAGAACGGAAACTTTGAGTGTGTTGAGCAAAAGATTGCCGATGATCATTAGTTCCGAGGTCAGAGAGGTGCTCGGAAAGGCGACTACCACCCATATAGGCTAAAAAAGGGCGACCTTGATTGTGTTATCGGCTCACCGCCCTGGCGAGTGCAGGAGTGCGTTTATAAGTCACTCAAAAGATGACCGGTCATGCATCAGCAGCGATGACCGATGACTGGTATGACCACCTGCTTGACGGTGAGAAAGCCGAGGCTATTCAGGCTATTGATTCAAAGTGGTTCGGCAAGCAGTTTTCCCGAACCGTTGATTCTGAAGCTGGAGCCAGCGATAGGATTTGAACCTACGACCCGCGGTTTACGAAACCGCTGCTCTACCACTGAGCTACGCTGGCTTATCTATTAGATATAAGAATTTAGTACTTCTCTTACTCGACCCCAACACCCCACCCAAGTGATTCATTAGTTTCCATTCAATTATATGGTGATACACATCCATTGTAAAGCTTATCCTTGATATTCTCATCTTGTTTCACTATCAGGATAATGCTTGAAAGAATACAAAAATACCCTTCATAAACAACCTCTCTTAAAATAACTTGACAAGCACCCTACATAGTTGTATCATTCTGCCAAAATCTACTTTTTATTCCTAGTTAATTGACGCTATTTGAAGCTAGGGGTTGCTTCGTGAAATCAATGGCGTCTTTTATCACTGTTATAAATAAGCTTTAAAGTCAGAGGAGGTGATGCATGTCCGGATAAAGAAAAAGAAAAAAATACTCAAATTCTTTTAAGGAGTGAAAGGAAATAATGAAAAAATTAATATTTTTACTTGTTGCATTTAGTTTAGTGCTTAGTCTGGCTCTCTTCGGTTGTGGCGGTGGAACTACCACCACATCCTCTCCCGTAGCCAGCACTACACCTTCTACCTCCGCCCCCACCTCCACCACTCCAACAGTTGCCCCGCCTGAAGATGCCCGTCTCCCTGGTATAGGAGACCTTGCCAAGCCGACAGGTGGTAAAGCAGGCGGACGTCTCCAGTTGGCGGCCAGCGTGAACATCGCCAACATCGGCGACCCCAATCAAACTGCTGGTCCGAGTGATGCTGGTTATTCTTTCTTGGTTGTCGAACCTCTCTTGATTGTTGGCGCTGATGGTGCTCTGAAACCCTGGCTGGCCGAGAGTTACGATATCGCCAAGGACGGTTCGTCTTTGACACTTCACTTGCGCCATGGCGTCAAATTCACCGATGGCACTACTTTCAATGCCGATGCCGCCAAGTATAACATTGATAACGGCATTAACAGCGTCATGTGGCCTAACATGAAAAAAGTTCAACAATGCGTGATTGTTGATGATTACACCATAAGACTTGAGTTCAAGGATGGCAAATGGGACTGGGGCGGCGCCAAGAGTCTGGCATCATTCTGGAGCGTCATGATGTTCTCCCCGACAGTTCTCAAAAACCAAGCCCCCGAATACAAGATGACCCATGTGGTAGGCACCGGACCCTTCATGCTCACAGAATTCGTCCGCGATCAGAAACTTGTCTATGACCGCAACGACAACTACTGGAGAGGCAAGCCTTATCTTGAAGGCGTTGACTATAATATTATTCCTGATCTAACAGTTCAACTCCTGGCATACAAAAAAGGAGATATCGATACTCTCGGCGTTCAGACGAAGGATGCCAAAGGTATGATCGACGAGGGCTTTAAGATTACTACCTCCACCGATATGGTGGTCAACATGTGTCTGATACCCTCCAGCAAGAATCCGGATTCGCCGCTCGCTGATATCAGGGTACGTCAAGCTGTCGAATATGCTATCGACAAGCAAGCTCTGGTCGACGGGCTAACTTACGGCTACGGTGTAGCTACCAACCAGGAGTTCTGTCTTCCTCCTTACAAGGATGACACTACCGTCGGCTATCCCTATAACGTAGCCAAAGCCAAAGATCTCCTCACCAAGGCAGGCTATCCTAATGGCATCGATATTACCTGCTATCAGGTAGATGTCATGCCTAATGACCTCGGGCTAGCGTTGCAAGACCAGCTAAAGGCTGCCGGTATTAACTTCAAGATTGAAAAAGTAAGCATCATCCAGTTCACCAAGATGATTGGTGGTGGCGGCACCGGCTGGGAAGGGTATGTATTTTCCTATGGTTTCCCGGGCAATGCGGTTGATCCGGGCAGCACCATCCTTAACGGGCCGCTAAACTACAATACAACCTGGATAAGCTGCGCTCAACCAGATGAGCTTCTGGGTATCTCTACGCAGGCATCCGGAGAAATTGATCAATCGAAAAGAGCACAGTATTACCAGCAAATTTCCAGGTTGATGACCGATAAATATTGTATGTGGACCTTCATGTACTATGCGCCTGGGCTTACCTCCCTATCTTCTCATCTAAAAGGCGATACCATCGGGAAATATAAAGAATTCTATGTGTTTACTTTCGCCTATAAAGACTAATTGAACCAGGCGAAAATGAGCCGTATTGCCTAAACGGCTGGAAAACGAAATACGGGTCGCGAATATCGCGACCCGTATTTTTTATTGTTTATGATTGTTTATTTACTATTGCTAAACGGATTCCGGTTATACCCTGATACAGGCTACGTAATGACCATTACCGACATCACGCAGCGGTGGCCTCGCCTGACTGCACTCCCCTATCGCCAGCGAGCAGCGGGGGTGGAAATGACACCCCGGTGGAGGATTAACCGGGCTGGGTACCTCACCTTTTAATACAATACGCGTGCGGGTCCTTTCCGCCACGGGGTCCGGTATCGGTATCGCGGAAAGCAAAGCCTTGGTGTAAGGATGGAGCGGATTATCATATAGCTCAGCAGAATCCGTAAGTTCCATAATACGTCCCAGATACATCACCGCCACGCGGTCACTGATATGCTGTACCACCGCCAGGTCATGGGCGATAAAGAGATAAGTTAATCCCAGTTTCTCCTGTAATTCTTCCAGCAGGTTGATTATCTGGGCTTGAATCGAAACATCGAGAGCCGAAATGGGCTCATCACAAATAATCAGCGAAGGGCTGCAGGCTAATGCCCGCGCCACGCCGATACGCTGCCGCTGCCCGCCGCTGAACTCATGAGGAACACGGTCCATCATGCTGGGGTCTAGCCCCACAATCCTAAAAAGCTCGGTGACTCTATCTTTCAGCTCACTGCCAGTAGCCATATGGTGAATTTTTAGCGGGTCACCAACAATACCTCCGGCAGATTGCCGCGGGTTCAGCGAACCGAACGGGTCTTGAAATATCACCCCCATATCTCTACGGTGGCTCTTGATTTTACTTTCTGGTATCTTGGAGATATCAATACCAGAAAAGAAAATACTCCCGGAGGTAGGCTGGTACAGGCGTAAAACGCAACGGCCAGTGGTGGTTTTTCCACACCCGCTTTCCCCCACCAGACCGAGCGTCTCATGTTTCTTGATCTCAAAACTAACTTCGTCGACGGCCTTGATATCAGCAACATGACGCCGCAGCAGCCCTCTGGTGATGGGGAAATACATCTTGAGGTCTTTTACTTGCACTATTTTATCGCTCTGTGATTCGTCCATTACTTCCCCTTTATATCAACATAACATGAAATATAATGATGGTCACCCACCGCCCGCAGCTCCGGCCAGGGCTCTTTAGCACATCTCCCTTTCTTCTCGGTGCACCTCGGGAGGAAAGCACAGGTCGGCGGCATACCTATCAGGTTAGGGGGCAAACCGAGTATCGGTATCAGTTTCCTTTCTCCATGTTTCTCCCCCAACTTGGGTACACTGTTCAACAGCCCTATGGTATACGGATGGCGTGGATGGCCGAAGATATCCTCGGAAATGCCCGACTCTATAATACGCCCGGCATACATAACGTATATCCTTTGCGCGTAGCGGGCGACAACCCCTAGATTATGGGTAACGATGACCAGAGCTGTGTTTAACCGTTTGACCAGGTCGGTCATGAGTTCCAGCAATTGCGCCTGCGTCGTCACATCTACAGCTGTCGTCGGCTCATCGGCGAAGATAATTTCAGGATTGCATGATATCGCCATAGCTATCATCACTCTCTGCCGCATCCCCCCGCTAAACTGATGGGGATAATCATCTATCCGCCTGGCGGCATCTGGTACGCCTACCATTTTTAGTAGTTCAATAGCCCTTTCTCTGGAGGATTGCCTATCCATATCGAGATGTAGCTCCAGCGTCTCCGTTAATTGGCGCGAAATGGTTAATACCGGATTCAAGGATGTCATCGGCTCCTGGAATATCATGGTCATCTTGCTGCCGCGGATCGCCCTCATCTCCGCACCGTTAGCCTGATATTTTAATAGGTCCTGTCCCTCGAAAATCACCTCACCCCCTACCGTCTCGCCAGGAGGCGATGGTATCAGCCGCATCACGGAAAGAATACTCACCGTCTTACCACAGCCGCTCTCCCCTACCAGCCCGATAATCTCTCCCTGATTGACCTGGAAAGTTACTCCATCGGTAGCCTTCACCAGGCCGTATTCCGTGTGAAAATAGGTTTTTAAATTCTTTACATCCAATAAAGCCATATTCTTACCTGCCAACGATTATTCTGTCTTTAGAGGACACCCCTTAATCTCGGGTCGATAGCATCTCTGATTCCATCACCAACCATGTTAAAACCGAACACCAGGAACATAATAGCCACGCCAGGAGCGAGGGAAAGCAATGGATTAATTAACAGATAGGGCTGGCCATCCATTACCATACTTCCCCATGAAGGAGCGGGGGCTGGCACGCCGATGCCAAGGTAACTCAAGCCAGCTTCACCCAGTACGACGCCTCCTATGCCCATCGTTAGCCCGACGATTAAGGGAGGAAAAGCGTTGGGGAAAATCTGCGTCAACATGATACGCCAGTTGCCCATACCGATAGCACGCGCCGCCATGACATAATCATTCTGTTTGACGCTTAACGCCTGGCCGCACATCATACGGCACATACCGGCGATACCGCCAAAACCGAGTGCAAAAATTACAACCGGGATGCCCCTTCCGCCCAGACCCGCGATAAGCAGCACCAGGATAATACCAGGAAGCGCCATCATGGCATCAGTTATTCTCATGATAATGGTGAAAACCATACCGCCGAAGTGAGCTGCCGCCAAGCCCATGAGTATGCCTATTATAGCTGAAGAAAAGACCGCAGAAAAGCCGATTTCCAGAGAAATCCGGGTACCGTAGACGATTCGGGCAAATATATCTCTGCCAAGCTGATCGGTACCCAGCCAGTGCTCGACAGACGGTCCCGCTAGCTTACCGCGTAAATCGTTTGTCATAGGGTCGTAACGGGCTAACCAAGGAGCAAAAATAGCAACGAAAAATAATAACATCACGATGATAAACCCAATCAGATAGAGCTTGCGCCCGAAAAACACCCTGACGAACCTTCGCCACTCGCTGTGGTGCGGGGGTACCACCGCGACGCCCATAGCGTCAGGGCTAGGGGATACGCTTACTTCTTTATCTGCCATGTCAGTCTCCTCATCCGAGTCTGATCCTGGGGTCCATCCAGCCCCAGGCAATATCGACTATTAAGTTGGAAAATATAATGATACCGCCGAATATAAGAGCGGCTGCCTGAACTATCTGGTAGTCGTAATCGAAAATCGCCGTAACCATTAACCTGCCCATACCGGGGATGCTGAACACATTCTCTATAAATATCGAACCGCCCAGAATACCGCCCAAAGTGCCGCCGAGGGCGGTAACCACCGGAATCATTGCATTCTTTAGTTGATGTCTGACTACAATTACCCTCTCGCGTAACCCCTTAGCCCAGGCGGTGCGGACATAGTCCGTCCTCATGACCTCGAGCATGCAAGAACGAACCAAGCGGGCCATACCGGCGATTCCTCCTAAGGCTACGGACGCAACCGGCATTATCAGGTACTTGCAGTTGTACCAGAAATCTTGACTAGGGTCTTTCCAATTGAAGATAGGGAGCCACCCAAGCTTATATCCAAAGAGATAAATCAAAAGGACACCGAACCAGAAAACCGGCACCGTCATCCCTATATTGGCGATGGTGGTAATGGTATTATCTATCCAGGTACCCCGTCTTAAAGCACAATAAATGCCAGCAAGAATACCACCGAACGTGGTTATGAGAAAAATAATAGTGCCGATATAAGCTGTCCGTCCTATACGCTCACTGATAAGCATAGTGATATCCTGCCCCACCCTTAAGGATTTACCCAGGTTGCCGTGTAAAACATTTCCCAACCAGTCTATATATTGCACATATATAGGCCTATCCAGCCCGTATTGGTGCATTAATATATCATGCTGTTCCGATGTCATGGTGTTTATTTGGGAGCTCGGAGAGTAATTGCCCATAAATACCATCAGCGGGTCTCCGGGCAACAGGCGAACGAACAGGAACACCATCATGGTGACGAGGATGAGAATAATTAATCCTATAATCACCCGACGAATAATATAAGACGTCATGTCTGCTCTCCCTTAACCAATGTACTCTATTGCCATAAACGCCAGCACGAAAAGCCGCTTCAATCTTTAGATAAAATTTATTAAGATCAGATAAATTTAACCTGCATACAAAAAGCTCATAAAAAAACAGGCTCGAGGGTTAAGGTTTAACATGCGAGCCATAATTATTCTTTACGTTGGTTTCGAGACCTCCGGTAATGAAAAACTTGATTTGCGCAGAGTTTAACATGATTTTCAAAATATGTCAAACATTTTTTAAAAGATTTTTATTTGGGCAAATGGTGCTAACTAAAGTATCAATGAATATTGCCTATAAGCTGGAATTTTAGGCCATTTTTTGCCTTAATACCAGCATTTTTACGCTTGAAACAGGCGTCATTTGTCATAATACTTGACAATTTTCATAAACTGGAGTATTATTTCAATTTGCGGGAGCAAATACCAGCGAAAATAGCTCTCACAAGCCTTGAGACAGCAGGTGCTATCATGACAAAAAGAAATGGAACACATACAATACTGATTATTGAAGATGAACCGGATATCCGTAACTTCATCGGCCGTGTTCTGGAACTTGATAGGTATAATGTACTCAAAGCCGGTGATGGCAGTGCTGGACTAGCAATACTTGAGGAATATTCTATAGATATGATACTGCTCGACCTACGCCTACCCGGCCTCAATGGCTGGGCAGTACTGCGTGAAATTAAGAGCACTCCGAGACTTTCAAAACTACCCGTCGTCGTTATTACTGCTCATGCCGACCCGTCTTATAGACAGAGAGTTTTAAGCATGGGCGCTACTCAATATCTTACCAAACCATTAAGCGCTGAGCAGTTAAGTAAAACTATCGCTAAAATATTAGCCAAAAAAGCTACCCGTCATTCAATTAAAAAGGAATTATCTTTCAGCCACGCATGATACGGCGACACAGCTTAAGTGTCCGCTTTCTTTACGAATTTTTTTACCCTGCGCTCGAAAACACTTCTCGTTAAAAGAATGCGACGTTCGCATTTAAGGCACTTTATCCCGATATCCGCCCCCAACCTCACCACCTGCCAGTCGTAGCCGCCGCAGGGATGCACTTTCTTCAGCCTTACTACATCGCCGAGGTTTATCTCCATGACCATCTATATTTTCCTACAATCGGGCGATTATGCCAGGTACTCATTAATGTGGTCGCGCAACTCCCGGGCAGCTTTTCCGGCGGCAGCGGCGAAATTTCTGTCTCTGGATGCATAAAGAATCTGCCGTGAGGAGTTAATGATGGTCCTTTGCCTTCCTCTATCCACCCCCCATTTCACCACCTGCTTAAGCTCACCACCCTGTGTCCCTACTCCGGGTATTAACAGTGGCATCTGCGGATATCTTTCCCTTATCAGCTTAAGCTCCTCGGGATAGGTCGCCCCCACCACCAGCCCCAGATTGCCATGCTTGTTCCACTCACTAACCTTTTCGGCAACGACCTCGTAAAGCATTTTCTTGCTCTTGTTCGTCGCTACGTAAAGTGACTGGAAGTCCGCAGCGCCTGGATTTGATGTGCGGCATAAGATGAAGATACCGCGGTCGCGGCGCTCAATAAAGGGCTCCAACGAATCGTAGCCGAGGTAAGGGCTAGCGGTTATCGCATCGAAGTTAAAGTAGTCGAACAGACTTTTGGCGTAGGCTTTAGCCGTATTGCCGATATCGCCGCGCTTAGCATCGATGATAACAGGTATATCCTTTGGTATATAATCCCGCGTTTTTTTCAGGGCTTCTAGGCCGTCATTACCCATGGCTTCATAGAAAGCAATATTCGGTTTATAAGCACAAACTAAATCGGCGGTAGCGTCGATAATATCCTTGTTGAACTCATAAATTCCTATTTGCTCTGGCATTAGCGATAGGTCCGGGTCGAGTCCCACACATAATAAACTCTTGTTCTTTAAGCTTATTTGTGCCAACTTCTCGATGAAATTCATATAAGTCCTCGGACTACTACATATTATAATATATTTTTAGGCGCAGTAACCCCTTAGAGATAAATCGTCCTGAAATTAATCTTTTTTTAAACCGGCGGCATCCATTTGCGCCGTCCGTGCTTCTGGAGGCAGCATATTCTCCAGGATTTTTTCCATCGCCATAGTGTGGCTGCACAGTCCCCATTTGGAGAAAAAGCTACAGGTGCAGCGCCATTTGCCTTCTTTAAAGATGACGATATAATCGCTGTTCTCGCCATGAAATTTCACCGCTAGCTCTTGGAAGGTAACCCGGTTTTTTTCTTGAGCGTAGCGTTTGGCTTTTTCGATTTTCCCAATCAGGCTCGATTGCATCGATGTTACCTCCTTAAATTTAAAAGCACTGGACTTGATAGACCCAGTGCTTCAATACACCCGCAGCTAGATACCTTGTTATTTTATTGAAACAGCTCATAGGCGTAAACCCTCTTAAGCTTTTAAATTCTACTCCCTTTTTCGTCATAAGTCCAGCATTTTTACATGCTAACCCTTTTGACAGCAGCCGTAACTCACTCTATAATTGCCATTGAAGGACTATGAAAAAGAGCCGTATTGGTGTGCTCACCGGCGGTGGCGACTGTGCCGGTTTGAATCCAGCCCTTAAATGGGTGGTGAAAACCGCCATGGACGAACGCTTCGAGAAAGAGCGAGGCATCCGCTATGAAGTCCTCGGCATCCATGACGGCTTTAAAGGACTGGCAGACGTTAATCCCGTAAAATGGAAGAGTGATATCAATATAACCCTCCTTAACCCCGATTTAGTCAGGACTTGGGATAGATACGGAGGGACCATGCTCGGCACCTCGCGTTTCAGTCCCTTCGATCCTAAAAACGACGTTTCTAAAAAAGTCATCGATAATATTCAAAAGCTGGAACTGGAAGCCGTTATCGTTATCGGCGGCGACGGTACGCTGGCGAGTGCCACCCGCCTCTCTAAAGAAGGCGTTAACATTATCGGCATCCCCAAGACCATCGATAAAGACCTCCCGGAAACCGACTATACCCTCGGTTACGAAACTGCCCTCAATGTCATCGTCGAAGAGGTAGACCGGCTAAGGACAACCGCCGGCTCACACAAAAGGATTTTTGTGGTGGAAACGATGGGTCGGGAAGCCGGCTGGTTGGCTTTGGAGGGCGGCGAGGCTTGTGGCGCCTATATCATCCTGATACCAGAATACAATTTCTCCTTTGACCGGGTGAACGAACTGATTATGGAAGCAAAAAGAGCCGGCACCAGATATGAAATTATTATCGTCGCGGAAGGCGCTAAGCCCATCGGTGGCAAGGAAACTATAAAAAAAGAAGGCATTGATAGCTTTGGACGTAAAACCCTCGGCGGCATCGGTGAAGTTTTAGCACAAGAGATTGAAAAAAACACCGGATTGGAGACACGCAGTATTGAGCTTAGTCATCTACAGCGCGGCGGCTCCCCCTGTGCTTACGACCGGCGTATGGGCCGCTATTTCGGCATCGCCGCTGTTGACCTTGTTGTAAATCAACGTTACGGCAATATGGTCTGTGTTAAAAACGGTAAAATCGCCTGCGTCCCGCTGACGAATATATATGGTAAGCTTAGTCTGGTCGACCCCAAAACCCAGTATGACGCCGATAGATACAACGGGCGCCGCACCATCTTTTACAGCGGCAAATAAATAGATGGAGATTCTTTAAATCATGCCCAAAAACGAGAATATTGATACTCTGATAAAACAGGCCGTGTTTGAGACAGACCCGCAAAAACAAACGGAATATTTCAGCTCCATCCGCCAAACCGCCCTTGATAACGGCATTTACCCCGCCAGCATCCAGGGTCTTTACGAAGCCGCCGGCAAAGGAGAGTTCGAAGGCATAACTGTTCCCGCCATAAACATCCGTACGCTCACCTATGATGTAGCCAGGGCGGTATTCCGGGCGGCTTTGCAGGACAAAGTAGGCTCTTTAAGCTTTGAGATTGCCCGCTCCGAAATCGGCTACACCAAACAAAGTCCTGCAGAATATGCTGCCTGTGTCTTGGCTGCCGCGATAAAAGAAGGATTCCAGGGTCCGGTCTTCATCCAGGGCGACCATTACCAGGTCCGGCGGGCGATGTATCGGGAAAATCAAGAAGGCGAGTTAAACGACATTAAAAAACTTATCAAAGACTCAATAGAAGCAGGCTTCTATAATATAGATATTGATGCTTCTACTCTGGTGGATATTTCTAAAACCGACCTGATAGAGCAGCAGGCGAAAAACTCACAGGTCACCGCGGAAATGACGCGCTACATCCGCAGCATCGAACCGAAAGGTGTCACCGTCTCTGTCGGTGGGGAAATCGGCGAGATAGGCAAGGGCAACAGTACCGTGGATGACCTGCGGGCTTTCATGAGCGGCTACCTTAAGCTGATACCTAGAGGGATTAAAGGCATCTCCAAAATCAGCGTGCAGACCGGCACGACGCACGGCGGCGTTGTCCTGCCGGACGGCTCCATCGCCAAGGTAAAAATAGCCTTCGATACTCTTAAGGAGCTATCTAAGGTTTCACGGAAGGAGTACGGGCTGGGTGGAGCGGTACAGCACGGCGCTTCAACCCTGCCGGACGAAGCTTTCGACATGTTCCCCAAAGTAGACGCCATCGAGGTCCACCTGGCAACCGGCTTCCAGAATATCGTTTATGATAGTCCCCGTTTTCCTAAGGAGCTGCTGGCGCGGATGTACAGCTACCTCGATACGAAATGCGCGAACGAAAGAAAAACCGGTGAAACGGACGAGCAGTTCCACTATAATACGCGTAAAAAAGCTTTAGGCGATTTTAAAAAAGAGATGTGGAATCTGCCTGATGCCGACCTACAGGCGATAATGGAGGAGCTAGAAAATCGTTTCTCGCTGATTTTCCATAAGCTTAATGCCATTGATACCGTTAAGCTGGTAAAAAAATACGTTAAATAATCCCCCACCCACCCCAAAAATGAAAGACTGGATAGTTCTCAAAGGAAATATCCAGTCTTATCTATCTTAAAAATTCGTAGTAGATATCGGCTTATTTCTTGCCGATTCTAAACATTTTAGTGCCGCAGGTTGGGCATTGGCCCTGTGTAGCCGGCTTGCCGTTCTTCATAGTGATGGATTTAGCGTTAGCAATCTCTTTCTTGGCTCGGCACTTCACACAATAAGCTTGCATGATTCCTCCTTCCTTGAAGCTATCTGCAATAAACAATAAACTAATCGCTGCGTTCGTGTCAAGTTCTATTTACGCTCAAATACACGTATTTTACTCACAAAATCGGGTTTTTGTATCTAAATATATCTAAAGTCATAGCTAATTTGTCTAGGTCCGATGTCAAACCAATCGCCATTATGCTATACTTTACACTGCAGGAAAGCACGATGAAAAAGACAGTATTTGTTGATGGGCAGCACGGCACTACCGGACTTAAAATACATGAGCGTCTGCAGGGTAGAAAAGATATCAACGTCATCGAGATACCGGAAGCAAAACGCAAGGACCCGGAAGCTAAAAAAAAGCTGCTCAACGAGGCGGATATCGTTTTCCTCTGCCTGCCGGACGATGCCGCCCGCGAATCCGTGGGCCTCATAAAAAACAGCTCGGTTTGTGTCCTCGATGGTTCAACCGCTCACCGCATTACGGAAGGCTGGGTTTATGGTCTGCCGGAGCTTAAAAAAGAGCAGAGAGCCCTGATAAAAAAGTCTAAAAGAATCGCCGTGCCCGGCTGCCATGCCACCGGCTTCGTGTTGATGCTCTACCCGCTGGTAGCCCTGGGCATCGTCGGTACGGACTATCCCGTTACTTGCCATGCCGTGGCGGGCTATAGCGGCGGCGGTAAAGCCATGATTGCCGATTATTCGGGCGAAAACGTGCCCGACTACATTAAGAATCCCCGCCCGTATGCGCTGGCATTGAACCATAAGCATGTCCCGGAAATGACTAAAATCGTCGGTCTGGCACGGCCGCCTATCTTCGCGCCGACGGTGGTCAATATCTATAATGGCGAAGTCATCTCTATCCCACTGGTACCCACGTATCTAAAAAAGCAGCTTTCCGCTGCAGATATAAGAGAAGTGCTGGCAAATTATTACGCTGGAGAGAAATTCGTTAAGGTGATGCCATTTCCCGCAGACGAGTATTTGAAAAACGGCTTTTTAACATTTTCCGACTGTAACGGCACGAATAACCTGGAGATATTCGTCTTCGGTAACAAGGATAGAATTTTACTTTCGGCCCGCTATGACAATCTGGGTAAAGGGGCTGCCGGGGCGGCGATACAGAATATGAACCTGATTCTTGGCGTAGACGAGGCTACCGGACTGTAAAGGGTATTTCAATGACCAAATACACTCACCTTGAACTAAATCGAGACGTTCCCGCCCCGTCTGGTTATTACACCCCACAAAAAGAGGTCAGGCTTAAATACGACGGACGTGAAGTCCTTTATGTGCTTAGTCAGGCGGTCATCGAGTCTTCTTGTTGCGGCGTGGGTGATTTTAATAGCGCCCTGGTGCCCGGCTTTGTTATCGGCTGGCATGCGGGAAAAAACAAGGACGGTAATCTCATTTCATTAGTCGAGCCGATTACCGATGAACCTACCCGCGACGCTATCCGCAAAATCATCAAAGAAAAAGAGCATATTACCCAGACAGAGTTCTGGTAAACACCTACACTCCCATCTCCCTCCTCACCCTCTCTCGATATGCCTCCATCAGCCGCCGCGTTACTTTGCCAGGTTTACCGTTACCTACGACGCTCATCCGCCCCTTATCATCTTTCACTCCGGTCACTGGCATCACTTCTATTATGGCGTTCGTCATAAATATTTCTTCGGACTTCTTGATAACGTCAAGGCTGATATCGCCCTCCATAACGCTAACGCCCATGCTTGCCGCCATTTCCAATATCACCTCCCGCGTTACGCCTGGTATGATACCGCTATCCGCCCCCGGCGTTAGCAGCCTTCCCCCCTCGACGAAGAACACATTGCCGCTCCCACCCTCCGCGATATAGCCGCCGTCATTCAATAGTATAGTTTCATCCAGTCCGTTTACTGCCGCCTCCATCCGCGCCACGACGTTTAGCAGATAGTTAATTGACTTCATGGTAGAGAAGACTGACTGCTTGCAACGTATTACAGATGAGATACCCACCTTGAAACCTTCATTGTACTTTTTTTCGGGAAAGGGCGTATAAGGCACGACAGTGATAACAACGGTAGGTTTACCTCCTTTATCCACCCAGGGTAAAGCCATCCCCTCCCCATTAGTCATGGTCAAACGAACGCGCGCTTCTTTAAGCTTATTAGCGGTGAGTGTCTCGTTACAGATTTTCTCAAAATCGATGTCTTTAAGTTTACTCTCCAGCCCGATAATCTTCGCCGCATCGCGTAAACGCTTTACATGCCGGTCGAGTAAAAATATCTTTCCATTATATGCCCGCATCGTCTGGAAAAGTCCGTAGCCGTAAAGAAACCCGTGATCACTTATGGAAATAAATGCCTTTTTGCGCGGTACGAGTTTCCCATTAATATAAATTTTCTCATCCATGGTGTTTCTCCTTTAAGGTTAAAAGATACAAGATACAAGATACAAATCCCGAATTAAATACCAATATTCAATATTCAAACATTTGGTTATTGTATCTTGGTTATTGGTTTTTTAGTTATATCCAGTGTTTTTCTCAACAATAGTAGCTATTCCACCTTAATACTTAAGAAATTGGACAAAATCTTATGTCCATCCGGCGTCATTATCGACTCCGGGTGAAACTGCACCCCCTCCACCTTATCCCGCCGGTTTCTCACCCCCATAATCACCCCATCCTCCGTCTTTGCCGATACTTCCAGCGTTGCCGGCATTGTTGCGGCGTCAATCACCAGCGAGTGATAGCGTCCTGCCTTAATCGGCGAGGGCAGCCCCTGAAAGACCGTAGCACCATCGTGATATACCAGCGACTCTTTACCGTGCATCGGCAGCGCCGACCGCTTTATCACACCCCCATATACATACCCAATGCACTGGTGTCCCAGGCACACTCCCAATATAGGTATCTTGCCTCTAAAATACCTGATGATGTCATTAGAAATACCTGCCTCAAGCGGCGTGCAAGGTCCCGGCGAAATAATGATGTGGCTGGGCGCCATGGATTCGATTTGCTCCAGGGTGAGCGCATCGTTGCGGTATGCCGCCGGCTCCCACCCTAGTTCACCAAGGTACTGCACTAAGTTATAGGCAAATGAATCATAGTTATCTATCACCAGAATCATGCTACTATTTCCAAATCCTTCCCGTCCGATAGCCCCAACGCTCGTATCAGGGCTCTGCCTTTATCCAGCGTCTCGATGTACTCCGCCTCCGGCTCCGAGTCGTAAACTATCGCCCCACCCACCTGAAAATAGGCTCGGCCGTCCTTGACGATAAACGTGCGTATCACGATGTTCAAGTCCATGTCCCCGCCAAAGCTCAAGTAGCCCAGCGACCCCGTATAAACGCCGCGGCGGGTCGGCTCCAGCTCATCGATTATTTCCATCGCCCGTACCTTGGGCGCGCCGGTAATCGACCCGCCGGGGAAGGTGGCTTTAAGCAAGTCGACGACGCTTTTCCCCTCTTGCAGTTGCCCCACTACCGTCGAGGTCAGGTGAAACACCGTCGGATAGGTCTCCAGTATCGCCAGCTCTTTAACCTTCACCGTGCCGTAGCGGCAGACACGTCCGATATCGTTCCTCTCCAGGTCGACAATCATAATATTTTCCGCACGGTCTTTAATGCTTTTCTTTAAACTTTCTGCCAGCGCTTTGTCTTCTTCTGGCGTCTTGCCGCGGGGCTTGGTGCCTTTAATCGGTCGTGTTTCTACCCAGTCCCCCTGCACCTTTAAAAACCTTTCCGGCGAAGCCCCCACGATGTTCACGCCGTTGAAATTAAAATAGTTAGCGAAAGGCGCTGGATTGATTTTCCGCAGGCGCTTATAAAGCTCATAAGGTGTAATATTTATGTCAACTTCTAATCGCTGTGAGAGATTCACCTGAAAGATATCGCCGGCGCAAATATATTCGCGGGCTTTAGCCACCGCCTCCAGGTAGCCTGCATGAGAAAAATTGGCTTTTAACTTTTTACCTTTTACCACGGAAGTCTCTTTTGTGATGGATGGCGGCGGCGCCAGCATAACCATATTTCTTAATTCGTCGAGTCTCGCTTTCGCATGGCGTTTTCTCTTTTCTTCCTCCAACTCCGGAAAGCCGGTGGAGACTAAATAGGTCTTATGCTCCTGATGGTCGTAAGCCACGATGGCGTCGTAAAATCCCAGGTAGCACTCGGGTAGATTTAAATCATCAATAGCTTTTTGCGGCAGCTTTTCGATGAAATGACAGAGGTCGTAGCTGAAATACCCCACCGCCCCGCCTATAAAAGGTACCGGTGCCCGGCTGCCGTCGATAGTATAAGTTTTAAGCAGCTCACCGACTGTATCGAAAGGGTTGCCCAGCCTTTTTTCCTCCACCCCTCCTTTGATTAGCGTTATCTCATCGCCACGGCTGCGTATAACCAGAAATGGGTCGCTCCCGATGAAAGAATAGCGTCCCAGCTTTTGCGGGTCCATGCCGCTATCCAGAAAAAAGCTGAAAGGCCGCGGCGCGAATGCCTCGAAGCACCAGGTGGCATCGGGCGCCATGTGAATTTCTTCAATAACTGGATATCGCTTTGTCATTTTGGTCTAACCGTGTCTTTAATACTAATAACTAAATTATATACTGTAGACGCCTGCTTTATGAAGTAGGATTTCTTTTACCACTACAGCGCATGGTATAATCGTTGGCGTATGGATGAGACAAAACGCGACCAGCCGGAGAAAAAGGGGATGTGGGGCTGGATTAGAAGGAACATTATCTCTCTGGCCGGTTTGCTCGTGGTTATTATCATTACGGGCGGAATATTTTACTTCTATAAGCAGTATCCTGACAAAATTGACGAATTAAAGACCTATGGTTATCTGGGAGCTTTTGTTATCAGCATCATCTTGAACGCCACTATTATCTTACCAGTTGGCAACATGGCGATACTAATGGCTATTGGAGCTACGATGCCGTCACCTGTAATTGTCGGGCTGGTCGGTGGTTTGGGGGCGGCTATCGGTGAATTGACCGGTTATATTGCCGGGCGCAGCGGACGTGACCTAGTCGCAAAGAGCAAGATGTTTAATAGGGTTGAGAGTTGGGTGCGCAAGTGGGGTATGTTGCCTATATTCATCTTTTCTATGGTGCCTTTTTTCTTTGACCTGGTTGGTATTGCCGCCGGCGCCCTTCGCATTCCCTTGTGGAAATTCTTTGTCCCCTGTTGGCTGGGCAGAACGATATTGTATGTAGTGATGGTTAGCATCGCTTCGCTTGGATTAAAACTGTTGCCCTGGTTCGGTTAAGCGCGCCGCCTAACCCCGAAAACCAGCGCCCCACCGGCGATAAAATAGACGATACACATTATCAGCATAAAGTTATAGCCGCTTAAAGCGCTGCGGCTATTAAAGAAATCGATAGCCGGGCCAATAACGCGCGCCAAGGCGGCGCCTCCAGCCGTTGCCATATTAGCGATACCCAGATAGCGTGCCTCTTCGTTTTTCGTTGCGAAATCAACAGCCAGCGCCCAGTTAGTGCTATCGAAAATCCCCTTCGCCACGCCGATGATGCCGGCTGCCCAGAGAATTGTGTTATATTCGTGATACAGGGCAATCACAGCAATGCCTAAAGCGCCTAGCACACCGGAAATAGCCGTGAGCAGCTTGCGTCCAATTTTATCGGATAGATAGCCGGCAGGCCAGACCACTACTAACATACCACCAGCCGCGATGGCAATGAAGTTTGAAGTTGCCGCAGATGGATCAGCCACACCAACGACATCCTGTAGATAGTAAAATGCGAACTGCTGAATCGTAGTAAACGCCATATAGAAAAGCAGGCGTGAAACAAGAAACCAGATAAAGTTATGGTTTTTCCAGGCATCCGTTTTAATAACACTAGATATCGCTGCCAGCGGGGACACTCTCTGCTTAACGACAGGCACCGCAGGTTCACGGACAAACAACACTGTGGCAAGCATCGTAACCAGCAGGACAAATCCCAGCGCGCCCAGTACGACCCATAGTCCCCCGATGCCGCTCTCTTTAGTATAGCAATAGCCGGCAATAAGGACGAAAGTCACACCGCCGGCTAGCTCAAAGAGGCTTTTAACCCCGGAAGCCACGCCGCGTTTATCCGGCGGCGCCAATTCCGGAACAAATGCCTGGTAGGGTCCCTGGGCCGTATTGGCGGTGACCTGCAACAGACAGTAGACGATGAAGATGGCGGCAAAGGTGCCGGCTAGAGCGATGCCGGGGAGTAGCAATATGGCGATAATAATACCCCAAAGTATATAGGGTCGGCGGCGCCCCCATTTAAAGCTGGAACGGTCGCTAACAGCGCCGGCGATAGGCTGAACGAACATCGCCAGTAAAAGTCCGCAAAGCGTGAGGATGCCGAGGTAGGTATTTTTCTGCGCTTCCGGCACAAAGTCCAGCAGACGCTGTGGTAGAATAACGCCGTGCAGGCTTTGCCAGAGGGCGGTAGTGGCAAAACCCAAAACGGTTATTTTAACGTAATCCCAGCGGCGGAATGAAGCGGTGTTAATATTCGGCATAGTTGTTGTTGATAAAAAGCATAGCAGAGCGGGGGATAAGAGGCAAGCAAGTAAAATTGACCTTCAGCCTAGCTTTGAGCTATAATTTAAATAGGGACTAAGTCAAGACAATCAAAAAGGCAGAGGTAAATCTTGCACGAGTCTTGCGGTGTGTTTGGCGTTTATTCCCCAAAAGAGGATGTAGCTCGCCTTACCTTTTTCGCCCTTTTCGCCCTCCAGCACCGAGGTCAAGAAAGCGCCGGCATCGCCACTGCCGATGGTAAAAAAATCCGTGTCTTTACCGGTATGGGGCGGGTATCCAGCGTCTTCACCGAAGAATCCTTGAAAACCCTCCCTGGCTATATTGCTATAGGCCATAACCGCTATTCAACCTCCGGCTCCAGCCGCGCCGCTAATGCTCAACCGATACTCGTCGGCAACGATAGCTATACCATAGCCATCGCTCATAACGGCAACCTCGTTAATACCACCTACCTTTATCAAGAGCTAATCGGGCAAGGCTACAGTTTCCATGGCTCTACCGATAGTGAAGTTATTGCCAACTTAATAATATCTTCTTCTGGAAAGACTTTGCTGGAGAAAATCAAGTACGCGATGCGTCGACTTCAGGGAGCATATTCTTTAGTTATCCTAACGCCCACCGAACTCTATGCCGTGCGAGACCCGCTAGGGGTACGTCCCCTTTGCCTGGGTAGTGTGGATGGAGGCTGGGCGATAGCATCGGAGACCTGCGCGTTAGAACATATCGGCGCTGAGTTCGTCCGTGAAATCAAGCCCGATGAGATATTAAAGATTGACGAAAACGGCCCCCAGAGTTATTTGGGCGACTCAACAAAACGGGGACTCTGTATCTTTGAGTATATTTACTTTGCCCGTCCGGATAGCGTTATTAACGGAAAACTGCTTTACGCCGCCCGCCAGGCGATGGGCGCCGGACTGGCGCGTGAGTATCCCATCGATGCCGATATCGTCATGGGCATCCCTGATTCAGCCACCGCCGCGGGTACGGGTTATGCCCGCGAATCCGGCATCCCGGTTGTTGAAGGGCTGATTATAAACCGCTATGTCGGACGGACCTTTATTGAGCCCGACCAGCATATGAGGGACCTCGGCGTAAAAATAAAGTTCAACCCGATGCCACAGGTACTGGACGGCGAAAGAGTCGTTGTTGTTGATGACACCATTGTACGGGGAACGACCACTCCCAGTGTAGTAAGACTGCTGCGTAAAGCGGGGGCTAAAGAGGTTCACATGCGTATCTGCGCTCCGCCGATAAAGTACCCCTGCTTTTTCGGCGTGGATATGGCCACACGGCGGGAGCTGATTGCCGCGCAGAAAAGCATACCGGAAATCTGCGA
This sequence comes from Dehalococcoidales bacterium, assembly GCA_050014095.1. Classification (GTDB taxonomy): domain Bacteria; phylum Chloroflexota; class Dehalococcoidia; order Dehalococcoidales; family RBG-16-60-22; genus RBG-13-51-18. The sequence goes on from JBEKDZ010000003.1 coordinate 186,445, forward strand.
GTTCATCGGTGCCGATTCGCTAGGATATTTAAGTATCGAAGGACTGATAAAAGCCGTCGGCCTGCCGAAGGAAAATTTCTGCCTGGCCTGTTTCACCGGCGAGTATCCGATACCGGTGCAGCTGGAAATGGATAAGCTGGCGTTAGAAACTATGGGGGCGGGGCAGCCAATCGAAGCCTGCGACGCTATTGACGAAGTATAACCATAAAAACAGGCTCTTTCTCTAGTTTTTTCAGCTTTTAATTTTACAACCTATTGACACGGGCTTAATTTTCCTATATAGTTAGAACAGGTGTTCTTTATATCTCCAAATGACTCTAGGAGAGAATGTGAAAAAGCTATCCGATAAACAGCGCCGTATCATCAGATATATTGACCGCTTTCTTTCCGAGAAAGGCTATCCACCCTCCATACGTGATATTCAAAGGGGATGTGATATTAGCTCGACATCGGTGGTAGATTACAATTTAAACATACTTGAAAGCCGGGGCTATATTGACCGCCACGCTGATGTTTCACGTGGCATCAGGCTGCTTACAAAAACAACAGCATCAGAAAAGATGGTGGCTGTGCCGGTTATCGGTATGATCGCTGCCGGCAAGCCGATACCCGTGCCAACACCCGATACCTGGGATATCGCGGCAGTATCAGAAACCATGGGTATGCCCGCTGAGCTTACGCAGGGTAAAGAGGATATTTATGCCTTGCGCGTTAAGGGCACGTCTATGGTGGATGCCTTGATAAACGACGGTGATATTATCCTGATGCAGTACGTTAGCGCCGTAGAAAACGGGCAGATGGCGGCAGTATGGTTAAAATCGGAAAAAGAGGTCACCCTAAAAAAGGTATATGTAGAGCCCGATAAAATCCGTCTCCAACCCGCCAATAGCCAGATGCTGCCGTTTTACACCCAGCCGGATAATATCGAAATTCAGGGTAGAGTCATTGCGGTTATCAGACAAATGGGTTGAAGTTCTTCTGTCATTGCGAGGAGTCCCGATGTAATCGGGACGACGCGGCAATCTCTATAATTATTTTAAGTCTATCATAGGGATTGCCACGCTCTGCTTGCAATGACAATAGACGCTATTTCTTATAGACCGGCGTGCACCACTTCATGTATTTAGGGTGGTTGCCGCGAATGACCCTGGCGTAGATTTCCTGCAGTTTAGCCGTAATCGGCCCTATTTCGCCATTGGCTATCTTACGATGGTCTATCTCCGCCACCGGCGTCACATGGGCAGCGGTGCCGGTAAGAAAACACTCATCAGCCAAATAAAGTTCACTGCGGTCGATTGACCGGTGAATCGTCGGTATTCCCAGCTCTTTCTCTGCCAGCTCGATTACCGTATTTCTCGTAATACCCTTGAGGATATTATCGGTGGTGGCGGGTGTAATCAGCTTGCCGTCCATCACGAGGAAGATGTTCTCTCCGCTGCCTTCGGAGACATGGCCATCTGGCGCCAGCACGATGGCTTCGTCATAGCCATTCTGGATAGCTTCGGTTTTTGCTAGAGCGTTATTGATATAGATACCGGTAGCTTTAATCTGGGGTGGGATTACATTATCCTCCGGACGATGCCAGGAAGATACGCCGCAGCTCACCTTATCTTTATCCAAATAGGGTCCCCAGGGAAAGGCAAACATAAAGAAATCATGCTCCAGGTCATGCAGACGCACGCCAAGCTGCTGTGAGCTGGTATAAGCCAACGGTCGAATATACACATCCTCCTGAAAACCGCATTTAGCCACCAGCTCTACGGTCTTTTTACAAAGCTCATCGATGGTAAGAGGCAGAGTAATATTCAGGATACGGCATCCTTGAGCCAGACGCTCGTAGTGCTCTTTGAGGCGGAAGATGTAGGTCTGTTTCTGTTTATCGTTCCAGTTGCCGCGGATGCCTTCAAAGACCGCCGTGCCGTAATGGAGGAAGTGGGTCATAATCCCGATTTTCGCTTCCTCTAGAGGTATGATTTGCTTTTGGAAGTACGCATAGGATGGCATGGCAGTAGCTCCTTTCCGAATATACGTTCATTATAGCGATTTTAGGCGTCAAAAAACAAGTCTGAACGTAAGAGGATTATTGGTGTGACAGCTTTATCGCTGTTTTTCTTTGAGCAAAAAGAGGAGGCCGAGCATAGCGAGGAAGGCGAGTCCGGCACCGAGATAGAACGGGGCAGCGGGGTTGACCGTATCCCAGAGCCAGCCGGCGATAACACTGGCGGGGAGGAGCATCAGTCCCACCACGCCCTGATAGTAGCCGTAAGCCGTGCCGCGGCGCTCGGCAGGAACAAGGTCGGCGACAAAGGCTCTAGCCACCCCCTCGACGATGCCGTAGTAGATGCCATAGGCGGCGAAAAGCACCCAGATGCTCCAGACGCTCGTCGCCAGAGCAAAACCGAGATAGACTAAAGCGTAGACCGTCCAGCCGATGATGATTACCTTTCTCCTGCCTAGTTTATCCGAGAGTATGCCCGCCGGCGTGGCAATAATAGCGTAGGTAAGGTTAAAGAGGACAAGCATCAGCGTAATCTCCAGGACATTAACTTGCAGGTTCTGCGCGCGCAGGACGATAAAAAAGTCGGAGGAGTTGCCGAGGGTGAAGACGCCCATGATAAGCAGGAAGAGCTTGAACTGGCCGCTGAAGACCTGTGGCGACGTTACCGCCGTCGTCCCCCCGGCAGTTTTCGGCGCGGCACTAGAGGGCAATCCTTTTTCACGTACAAATGCTACCAGCATGATAACAGCTATTACCGCCGGCACGATGCCGACGATGACCAACCAGCGATAGGTATTGTCCATTAAAGTGAGGTCGCTGCCCTGGAGGATATAGATAATGACCGCGGCGGCCGCCAGACCGAGAAAAGCCCCGGCGGTATCCATGGCGCGGTGAATGCCGAAGCTTTTGCCTCTCTTATCCGCGCTAACCGAATCGGCGATAAGAGCATCGCGCGGGGAGCTCCTTATGCCTTTGCCGACACGGTCGCCGAAGCGTACGCCTAAAACCCCGCCCCAGGCAGTTGCCAGTAGCATGAAGGGCTTGACGATGGTGGAAAAGCCATAGCCGATGACGGCCAGCGCCTTACGCTTGTGAAAACGGTCGCTGATGCGGCCGGAGAAGATGCGGAAGACGGCATCAAAGCTTTCCGATAGGCCGCCGATGAGACCGACGATTACACCCCCACCCCCAAGAACATTTTTTACGAAGAGGGGAACAAGGGTAAAAATCATCTCGGAAGAGACATCAGTTAGAAGGCTAACCACGCCGAGGAAAAAGACATTAGGATGGAGACCCCAGATATTACGGCGGGGGGCTTCTTTAGATACCGGCTTGGGCATAACGATATATCTTTACATAGGGGGAAAAGGATGTCAAATGGGGGAGAAAGTGCTATAATATCAATGAAGGTTAATGATTGATATGGGAAAAGCAATATTGTATATTTTTGTGATCATTTGTTCTTATTGGTTAATCAGCGTTGCTACCGGAAATATGACTGTTGACCAGTGTAATGAAAATATAGCGAATCTTACTAATGAAACGATTCATCATGAAATACCCTTTTCGATTATTGATGCTATCGTAAAATAGTATCAATGCACATAATTCTTCATCATTTCTATCTGATTGTTTTCACAACAAGTAATCATTTCTTTCTTGACTGTGTTTCCAATCTAAAGTAAAATATAGCTTGTATTACTTTACCTGCCGAGGTAGCTCAGTTGGTAGAGCAGCGGACTGAAAATCCGCGTGTCCCCAGTTCAACTCTGGGCCTCGGCACCATACAAACGGGCGGGCGGAAGTAGTTCAGTGGTAGAATGCCTCCTTGCCAAGGAGGAGGTCGCGGGTTCGAACCCCGTCTTCCGCTCCATTTCTTTCTGCACTGCACTTCACTGTCATTCTGGCGTAGGCCAGAATCCATCAAGGGTTTCCGATCATTTTTAATTACTAAACATGGATTCCAGCCTTCGCTGGAATGACGGAAGAGGAGACTGAATGCCCAAATCGACTAAAAAGGCAGGTAATGTCGTCTATTCAAAGAATTCGGCGGTAAGTTTCTTTTCCCTGGGGGCGGGGTTTTCCGCCGGATAGCCGCAGATAACCGCCGCCACGATATTCATATTATCCACGATGTGCAGCATTTTTAGCAGGTTTTTGTCCCGCTCGATGAGCTTCGCCATGCCGATAAAACACGAACCCAGGTTAATTGAAGTAGCGTAGAGCATGACGTTCTGTGCGGCCAGGCCGGCATCCGCTGATGCCCAATAGTTATCCTTGGGCGCCGTGACGATAAGTAAAAGCGGGGCGCCATGGAAAAAGTCCGGCTTGGCGCCAGGGGGACCCTTAAGCGGCATGCCCTCTTTTTGTAAAGCGGCAGCGATGCCTTCCGAGAGCTTATTGATAAGCGTTTTACTCGTGATTACCTTATATTCCAGCTCCTGGAGGTTGCGGGCGGTGGGCGCGTATTTGGCGGCTTCCAGGATAGCCTTAACGACATCCTTAGGAAGCGCCTTATCTTGATAGACGCGGATGCTTCTACGAGCCTCGATGATTTCCATTAAGTCTTTCATAGTCATATCAATCCTTTCAATATTCTTCCTCTCCCTTGATGGGTTCATCCTGAAGGTCTCGACCAGAAGGCTCGGCCTGAAGGTTCACCCTGAAGGGAGAGGCAAGGTGAGGGTGAGAAAGTGAAAATCCAGAATTAGCCCCCTCACTACATTCGCTTCGCTCAGTACATGTCTAACTCTCTCCCACAATGGGGTTCATCCTGAAGGTCTCGACCAGAAGGCTCGGCCTGAAGGTTCACCCTGAAGGGAGAGAGAACTGTTAATTTACCCCTGCCACTTTACAATTTCAATAAGGCAGGAGTTGGGCGCCATGCCGGGGGCGTTTTTAGAGAGCATGCGGGAGGGGGTTAAAATATTCACGCAGCCCCCCCTATCGATGCTATTGGGGTTGCCGGGCTCCAGGGGGTCATACTTGCCAGAGCCGTAGTAAGAGTGTGCCACGCCGGGTCGTATTCTCACGGTTACTTCCGCGATACAGAGCACGGCGCCGCGGTCGTTATAAAGTTTGACGATATCCCCGTCTTTTATGCCCCTGGGGACGGCATCGGAGGGATTTAGACGCACAGGATGCCAATAATAGCCGTCTTTCATGACTCTGTGACTGGGAATCTCGCTCAACCAGCTAGAATTCGCATCGTGGTGCGTATGGAAGGTATACCTGGGGTGGGGGGTGATAAGTTGGAGGGGATATTTCTTTATCGCCGGTGAGTTATAGCCTTCCCAGGAGGGGATATAGCGGGGTAAAGGCGGCCTTTCTTTATCGTCCGGCAGATGCTTTTTTAAGCTCTGGGAGACGAACTCCACCTTGCCGCTGTAAGTGCCCAACTCTTTCGCTTCGGTCGTATTGCGCTTGGGGTTAAAGTGGTCGGGGGTATCGCAGTTGCGCCCCTCGTAAAACCAGCGCAGGCCGGGGGTGGACTTATAGTCATCCGGGAAGGGCACGATAAAGTAGCCCTTCTTCTTAAAATCTTCAAAGGATAGGTATTTTGGCAGGTCAGAAACCTGATAGACCTTTTCTACCCAGTCCTCCTCCGAGTTGCCTTCCGTAAAGTCCTCTTTAACACCGATTCGGTCGGCGAGTTCGGAAAATATCTGATAATCGGATTTCGATTCATATAACGGCTCGATGCACTTGTGCTGGTAAACGATAACGCGGTGGTTGCAGGCATTCGAGCCGTGGTGCGTATAGCCACCGGTATTAGCCCATTCGCCGATATCAGGACGTTCGAAGTTAGTGCAAGCGGGCAAGATAACGTCCGCCAGGCCGGTTTCGGTGCACCACCAGCAGTCCTGGTTAACGACAAACTCCAGCTTCGGGCTCTGGTACATTTTAATATAGCGGTTGGTCTCGGTCATGGTGCCGAGGTAGGAACCGCCGTAGCGGTAGAACATTTTAACCTCGGAGCAGCCGGGGGCGGGGTAGGTAAAGGGGATGAACTGCTGCTCCAGCGACTGGCCGCTAAAAGATTCACCCAGCCATGAGATGGGCGGATTTAAGATAGCCTCCGGCATGAGCAGACGGTAGATGCGCTGCTTGACCGGATTAACCGACGGTTTTTTGGCTAACCCATCGAGGAAACTGGTGCCATAAGTGGCATAACCGGGGAACTCGAAATCGGCGTTAAAAGGCGAGCCCATGGTGGTACCCCAGATATTAACGCCCGGCTTGCCCAGTCCCTGCATCGCCTGCAGGAGCACCATCAGACGCGTCCACTCGGTACCGTAAGCCTGACGGCAGGCGCCGGACTCACCGCCGCGGGAACCGGCCGCCAGCATTGTCCGGGATGAAGCCCACTCCCGCGCCAGACTCTTTATAACATGGACGGGGACATCGCAGATAGCTGCCGCCCATTCCGGCGTACAATTATCACCAAGGATGTGTTTTTTAAAATCCTCGAAGCCGACGGTATGCGAGGTAACGTAGTCCTTATCATACGTGCCTTCAGTCAGCCAAACATGGGCGATGGCTTCCGCCAGGGCGGCATCGGTGCCGGGGCGCGGGGCAATCCATTTATCGCCGAGAATCGTAGCGGTGTAGTTACAAAACGGGTCGATGAAAATCTGCTTTTTACCCAGGTCGCGCAGCCAGTACCGCCACTGGACTGACTCCTGGCCGCCGTAGATGCCGCGCGTCGTATCCGGGTCGTTGCCCCAGTGCACCACGAGGTCGGTATTTTTTAAAGCGTCCTCAAGAAGGTCGTATTGCTCCGGCATGCCGAGTCGCCAGAAGAATCCGAAGGCATGGGTGGCGCCCCAATGCCAGCCTTCCCAGCTATCTGGATTATCCATAATATCCGTAAAGCCGATGAGGTTGAAGAAGCGCGCCCACGTGGAGGTGCGATAGCCCACGTTCCCCCAGTTGTGGTGGGAGGAGGCGCGGGACATGATAGCCTCGGGTCCATAGGCGGCGCGGATTCTTTGCATCTCGCCAGCGACGGTATTGAGGGCTTCTTCCCAGCTAATGCGCTTATAGCCGGACTTGCCTCGATTTTGCGGATTACGCTTACCACGGGGGTCGAAATCCTCTCTAATGAGGGGATATTTCAAGCGCAAATCAGAATAGATACGCGCCTTTTCCACGGCGGTGAAGGGAGCGACACAGGCTTTTCGTAACGGCGAGAACTTCTTACCACCCGCCTTGATAGTCCAGGAAGCAGCATCGCTCTCATCTAAAACGAGCGGGCGGATGCGTACTATTTTCCCGTCATTAACGTGAACCAGCACAGGCCCGCCGTTAGTAAGGTTGGTCAAGACTTTTTCCAAGATGGTCACCTTTCCAGTAAAATGATAGTATTATGTCAAGTCTAATGCAATAGAAGAAGGGGAAAATAAGTGTGTATGGCTTTTCTCCCCTACTAAAAGTATAATAAAAAAACACGTATAATAGCAACCGAGGTAGAGGGCGATGAGTGAAAAAAAGCTGCTGTGCTGGAACGTCAACGGCATCAGGGCGATAAAGAATAAAGGCTTCCTAGAGTGGTTCCATAGAGAATCACCGGATATCCTATGTTTACAAGAGACTAGAGCCCAGCCCGACCAGCTGGATGCCGACCTGAAACAACAGCCTGGGTATCACGTTTACTGGGCATGGCCGGAGCGGAAGGGCTATAGCGGGGTGGCGCTTTATTCTAAAGAAGAACCAATAAACATTAAGTACGACTTTGATGAAAAGAGCCTGGACATCGAGGGGAGGGTTGTCATCGCTGAGTACCCAGAGTTCACCCTTTTTAACGTCTATTACCCTAACGGCAAAGCGGGACCGGAACGCTTAAGCTACAAAATGACCTTTTACGATGTCTTCCTCAAGTATGCCGACGCTTTGAAAGGTAAAGGGAAGAAACTGGTCATCTGCGGCGATGTTAATACCGCACACAAGGAAATCGACCTGGCGCGACCGAAAGAGAACTCAAAAGTTTCCGGGTTCTTGCCGGAAGAACGCGCCTGGATAGATAAACTCATTTCTCATGGCTATGTGGACACCTTCCGCCAGTTTAATCAAGAGCCGAATCAATACACCTGGTGGGATTTAAAATCCGGGGCAAGAGCCAGGAACGTGGGCTGGAGAATCGACTACTTCTTTGTGAGCGAAAATCTACTGCCAGCAGTGTCCAGCGCTTTTATCCTGCCGGAGATAATGGGGTCGGACCACTGCCCTATTGGGATAACACTTAAATCAGACTAGGCACGATGGGAAAATACTACAAGTAAAAACCATCCCGACGTAAGTCGGGATCCAGTTGACATTGAAATTAACTGGATTCCGTTTCCCGTATCGGAGTACGGGACAAGTTTCAACGGAATGGTTAGAGGTTTTGATCAACTAAGCTTCAGATTCTCTAATACCTTGATGATGTCATAAAAATCATTAAAGGGATAGCACTTAAGCTTTTCCGTCTGACAACGTTTCAGAAGGTCGGCGGTGGCGCAAACGTATTTAGCCTGGCGCGAGGGATAGATATCCGAGGTGCCGTTGCCGACATAAATGACCTGATAGCCTTTTTGACATAGATAATCGGTGTAGGTTTCCTTAAAGCCGGCATCCACCTCCTTGCCGTCGGGTCCCAGATACCTGACCCTCACCCCTCCGGGAAAAAAGACATTCTCCGCGGCATGGATTTCGAGTCCATCGATGCCCAGCTTTTCGAGTAAAGCATCGATATAAAAGGTAAGTCCATTACTGACGATGACCACTTCAATGCCTTTAGCTTTACAATAGTCGACAAACTCCTTTAAGCCGGGGCGAATTTTCACGCGGGGACTGCTTAAAACGAAGTCGGTCATGGTTTTTCTATCCGCTTGCATCATGCCGAAGACTTTTTTATTAAAAGCGCCGACGGTGATATCACCGGAGGAATATTTTTCAAGGTGCTTACGCCACTTGCCGCCGACATATTTATCCAGCAGGAGAAAACTAACGTCTTCCTCGGTTATCGTGCCATCGAAATCAAGCTGAATGGCGGTTTTCATAAAAGGTAAACTCCTTCTTATAAATGCAGCTCTATTATGTCCCCGTCCTGCAAAACGTGGTCGCGTTTGACCATGATGCCGTCGAACTTGCCGGAGCCCCAGATGCGCGCATATTTTAAACGCTGGGCGAAGGACTTATGAATAGCCATAGCCGCCATCTCCAGCGTGCTGCCCCTTTCTAAAATAATGGGGTCGGTCATATCCGGTTTATTGCCTGGGGTCTTGGTATAGACGCGCATCACGTCCAGCATCTCGAAGACCTTTTTCTTAAGCTCGTCCAGATTGCCAGTGGCGTTGATGGCGATGGTAGGCAGCGTGCCGCCGTACATCTCCTTTATATCTTGGTAATTATGGCCGTCCGGGTCGAGGTCGGCTTTATTACCAACGAGTAGCGCCTTTTTATAGTTCACTAAGGACTCTTCATCATTTTCCGTTTCCGGCGCTTTGCCAAAGCCAATATTTTTTTCTTTCAACACGGTTATCAGGGCATCCGCCTGCGTCAGAGCGTCCTGACTCAAGTCGACGACGATTAAGAGAGCGTCCGCCCTCCTTATGATATTAAGGAGCCACCACTCCGGCGGCTGTTCGCCGAGTGGAGGGGTATCGATTAGCTGAATCTGGACATTTTCAAAGTGCATCATGCCGGGGGTGGCAGACTGGGTGGTATAGGGGTAGGCGGCGACGGTGGGCCTGGCGTTGGTAATAGCCGCCACGATTTGCGATTTGCCCGTATTAGGGCGGCCGATAACGGCTACCTGGGCAGCGCCGGCTTTTTCGATTTTCATGCTGGTGTGGGCGGTAGCCGCCTTTTTATCCATGGACTTGGATAGGTTGGCGATTTTCGTGCGGAGCTCGGCGCGTAAATGGTCGGTGCCCTTATGTTTGGGCATGACCGCCAGCATCTCCTCCAGCCAGGCGATTTTCTCCTGGGTGGTTTTGGCGGCGCGGTAGTTCTTTTCCGCCTCGAGGTATTGCGGCGTCAAGTTAGCCGGCATGGCTAGAGATACTCCTTTATCTTTTTCGCCTGCGTCGATGACACGCCCGCGGCAGCCACCAACTCATCGATAGAGGCTTCTCTAATACGCTGGATGGAGCCGAACTGGCGCAAAAGAGCGCTCTTACGCCGGGGCCCGATGCCGGGAATACCATCCATGACCGAAGCAAAGGTCTTTTTACGGTGCAGACTGGAAAAATAGCTTATCGCGAAGCGGTGGGCTTCGTCCCGAAGACGCTGGAACAGCTGGAGTCCGGCCGAGGACTTAGGTAAAATGATTGGTTTAGCTCTTTTGGGTAAAAATATCTCCTCGTTTTCTTTCGCCAGGCTCGCCAAAGGAACGTCGATAGCCAGCTCCTTAAAAACCTCCAGGGCGGCATTTAGCTGCCCTTTGCCCCCATCGATGAGAACGAGGTCGGGCTTGATGCTCCAGGTATCTTCTTGAGAGGTATGAGCGTCAGCATGTTTAAAGCGCCGCCGCAGCACCTCCTGCAGCATAGCGTAGTCGTTAGCGCCCTCAACCGTCTTAATTTTAAAGCGGCGGTAATGGGCGGTCTTCGGCTTGCCCTTTTCAAAAACCACCATACTCCCCACCGCCGATGTTCCCTGGATATTAGAGATATCATAGGCTTCCATACGGAGGGGCGGGGTTGGTAGCTTAAGCTCCGTTTCCAGCTCGCCCAAAGCAACATCCAGCGATTTGCCGGCGGTCAGCTCCTTAATTTTTATCTGCTCGAAACCCTGCCTGGCGTTTTCGGCGGCGATATCGATTAGCTGTTTCTTAACGCCGCGGCGTGGCACCTCGATATCCACCGAACCTCCCCTTTTCCCCTTAAGCCACTCACGGATAATATCCTTATCCTCCACCGGGTATTGAATCATCAATAAAGGTGGTATTTGCGTGGAGGAAGAATAGTACTGCTTGATAAAACCGGTCATAATTTGGATAGGCTCTTCCTGCCGGGCGCCCTGCATTAAAAACCCCTCCCGACCCGTCAGTTTGTTGTCGCGGATGAATAAAACCTGCACAAAAGCCTGGTCGCCCTCTTGGACGAAAGCGATAACGTCCTCTTCGCCGCGGATGACGGCGGCGATCTTCTCTCCCTCGATAACCTCATGCATCGACTGTATCTGGTCGCGGATACGGGCGGCGTTTTCAAAGTCCATCGCCTCGGAGGCGCGGTTCATTTTCGCCTGAAGCTCTTTGATAACATTATCCCGCTTGCCTTCGAGAAAGAGGGTGACCTCCTTAATTACCTGGGCATAATCCTCGGGGCGTACATTACCGGTGCATGGTGCCAGGCAGTGACCGAGATGGTATTCCAGGCAGGGTCGCGATGCCTTGCCCGTGATGTCCTTGCTGCAAAAACGCAATGGGAAGAGACGCTTGAGGATACGCAGAGTTTGCTTGACCGACCCGGAATTAGAAAAAGGACCGAAGTAGCGTCCGCCATCCTGCTCGAAGCGGCGCGTGACGTAGACCCGCGGCCATTCTTCTTTGACATCGATTTTCAGGTATGGGAAACTTTTATCATCCTTAAGCATCACGTTATAGCGGGGATGATACTGCTTGATGAAGTTGCACTCCATGATAAGGGCTTCCTGCTCGGAGCTGGCGATATAAAAATCGATATCCGCGATATGCTCCACCAGGCGCTGCGTCTTCGGCGTCAGTTTGGCCGGCGACTGGAAATAAGACCGCACGCGCTGATGCAGGTCGGAAGCTTTACCTACGTAAATGATGTTCTTCGCGGCATCCCGGTAGATATAGACGCCGGGGCGGTGGGGTAAACTCTTAAGCTGCTCGGCGATGGTAGGATTATGAACTCTCGCTTCTCTATCCATTTCTAAGCTTATTCTAACATAGCCAGAATGGAGAGCAAAGAGAGAATCTTTAAGCTATCTTGATCAAGCCTTGCTTGATAGCGACGACCACTGCCTCGGTGCGAGCGTTGGCGTTTAGTTTACGCAATATTGAGGTAACGTGGTTCTTAATCGTCTGCTCGCTGATGCCGAGCTCGGCGGCAATCTGTTTATTCAGGTAGCCCTGGGCGATATATTCCAGGATTTCAATTTCCCTGGGGGTTAGGGGCGAGATAAAGGGTCCGGCTTCAGTGCGGGAGGTTAGCTCCTGGAACTGCTCCAACACATGTTCGGCTACTTTCGGGCGGTTGGTAAGACTTTCATTGATAGGGTGTTCACCTTTAGCGACACGTCGGATAATATCGATAAGTTGCGGCGCAGTTACCTCTTTATTGAGATAAGCCACAGCCTGCGCTTTAATCGCTAAGAACAGCTGATTATCATCCGGGTTTGAAGTGAGGAGGATAACACCTATATTCGGCGAACGCTGCTTTATCTTTCGCGCCAGCTCGAGGCCGTTTTCCGACTGGCCATCAAGGTCGAGCAGGACAACATCCGGCGGGAGGTTATCGATGGTTTTAAGTACATCGCTATTAATCGCGATGGTGCCTAAAACAACGATATCTTCGGCATCGGAAAATGTTTGCTCTAACGCCTGCAGAAATAGCGACTGCTGACTGATAATAAATAGCTGTATTTTACTGTTATTCATGATTATTCAACGGTTCAGGTAGCTGATAAAGGACCTAAACCGCTTTCCCTCCTCACCTTCTTGTTATCGGCACTATTTTTTATTTCAAAGACCGAGACAAACCGCTCGACCAAATATGGGTCAAATTGAGTACCGGCACGCTTTTTAATCTCTTTAAGAGCATTTTCATGAGTTATCGTTTCGGAGTACGACCTATCCGAGGTCATGACGGCGAACTCATTAGCGATAACCAGAATACGTGATATTATAGGTATATTTTCACCCTTTTGTCCATCAGGGTAGCCGGTGCCATCATAATTTTCATGGTGATGTAGAACGGGTTCGACACAATGAGCAAGCTGGGGAATCTGTTTTATCAAGTCTGCCCCCAGTCTAGGATGAGTTTTAATAATCTCCCACTCTTCTTCCGTCAACTCTCCGGACTTGCTTAATAACTCGCTGCTGATGGCTATTTTGCCAACGTCGTGGAGCATGGCGCAGGTTTCGATTTTCAAGGTTTCTTCTTCGTTTAGCTCAAGCGCTTTGGCCAGGGCTAAAGCATACCCAGCGACCTTCTTGGAATGTTTGGCGGTGTAGTAGCTCCTTGCATCGACCATTTCAGATAAAACGTTGATAAGGCTGGATAGCTTAGTATCCATGCTGCCATCGGATTTCGTCGCCACGTCGGTGAGGTTTAATGCCGAGAGAGGCCCAGAGGCACACAGAGTCTGATTACGGCCGTTACGCTTGGCGCGATAGAGCGTAACATCTGCCGAAGCAATGATATCGGTATGAGATATGCCATCATCGGGCCAGCAGGCGACGCCAATACTCGAGGTAACGTTTATTCTACTGGAATCTACGCCCTCGCTGATTTTCTCACGCACTCTTTCCAATACCATCAGAGCAGCATCAATTGATGTCTGTGGCAGCAAGATACCGAACTCATCCCCGCCGTAGCGGAAGGCGTAATCAGCGGTTCTGATAGAAGATTTGATATTTTTACCGATGGTTTTTAAGAGGCTATCGCCGGCGAGGTGGCCATAGGTATCGTTGTATTCTTTAAAAGAGTCAAGGTCAAGAATAGCTAATGAAAAAGCACCGCCGTAGCGGGAGTGACGGCTGATTTCACTATCAATCATCTCATCAAGAGAGCGGCGATTATATAAGCCGGTAAGCTCATCGATGCGCGCTTTCTTTTCCGCTCTGGCATATAGCTGGGAGTTTTCCAGCGGCATAGCTATTTGCGAAGAAAGCTGCTCTAAAAGTCTAACGTGGCGTTGACTAAAGGCATGGGGCGTTTTGCTCCCCACGATAAAACTGCCGATAATTCTACCTTTAGCGATTAGAGGCAGATAGGCTGTAGAACGCAGACCGTTTTCATAGAAGAACTCGCTAGTAGTGAAATACCTTTCCTGCGCGAGATCGTTTTCTAGAAATGGCTTCTTCTGAGAGATAACCCAGGCTGTGCCGGTTCTTTCCATGGGCACCCTATCTCCTATTTGATAAGCCGAAGTCTCCGGCGCGGATATCGCTACGCAGATGAACTCGTCCTCAGCGATGAGGACGATGGTTGCCCAGGTGACATCAACCACTTTTTTCAGCTCATCGATGAAGCTGCCGAAAATCTCCTGAATATCCAGGCTCGAAGATAGAATGACACTGGAATTATTGATTACCGATAGCTCTTGCTCGCGTTCTCTAAGCTGCTCTCGGAGATACTCTTTTTCCATACTTACCGCTACGCGGCTGGTGGCATTTTCTATAGTATCGAGGTCCTCCAGCGAATACCGTCCGGAGTGCTTTTCGCCGAGTACCAGAATCGCTATCAGGCGCTCACGACTAATAAGGGGTATGAACATGGAGATATTATTGGAATCAATTTCTTCTCTTTCCTGCGGCCATAGATTTAAGAACGAAGGGAGTATAACCAGATTTTCTTTCGTAAGATATTTTTGTTCTTTTTCAAGGTATTTTACGATAGGATTGTTTGACCTAAGTCTAAAATTGGCTAATCGGTTATTTTCTTTAGGTTCGTAGAACTTGGTCTTTAAATCGCCGGTATCGTTTTCGGGGAAGAGTAAACATGCCTGTTTGATATTGAGCGCTTTTACCAGCAGATTGAGTAGTTCGCCGCCTTGCTCTTCGAGACTGAAGACATTATGTATTTTCCCGGTAAAATCGTGAAGTTTTTGTTGAGAATGATAGCTGGCCCCCTTGAATGCACGACCCATCCAGTGGAAAAGACCACCGCGTAAGAAATAAATTAAGATAGATACCCCAACCGCTAATACGCAAGCGGCGATAGAGGCGTAAACATCGAGCTCAAAATTGAAAATTTTCTGGGCGATAATCAGTAAAAGCCAATAAGTCGCAACGCCAACAACACCAAGAATAATCCAGGCCGCGCTGCGTCTGATAACGAGTTTGATATCGACTAGCCGGTGCCTGATAACCGCAAAACTTAGAATAAAGGCGTTAGCAACGTTGCCGTAATGAGGAATGGGGAAAGATTCACCCACAGGTAAAACAGCGCCAATCGTAAATACACTTAATACCCCAATTGAGATAAGGAGTGTAATGACCTGGTTATACAAAACAGGATGGTCGAGAGTCTTTAGCATTTTAATGAAAACATAGCAGTTCCTAGTTAAAAGAACCAGCAGCGGTATGGCTATAAAGAAAATCCCTTTGCCATAGTTAAGAAGGGTTACATCATTGGCGCTTCCAACACTTTCCGGCACATATCCAAGAGCAACCATGATAATAACAAATACTAAAGAGCCGTAAGCGAATGGCAACCAACGTCCTTTTCCTTTAGGGAAAAATGATGTAACAAATTGATGGAACTGAACAGCCATCAAGAAGAAAGTAATTACGATTAATTGCAGGAGCAAAAATTTACTTTGGGGGAAATAATCGCTACGTAGAAATATATCAACCGTACTCCAGAGCATAGCGGCGACTATAAAGAGAATAAACAGGGTATAGCGTTTCTGCCATGGACGGCTGGTTGCCATCATGACTAATAAAGGTATATAGGCTATAACTGCCACTAAAGGAGCAATAGCATATGCATTCATATAAAGGAATTATAGAACAAATGTAAGGACTGTCAAGAGGTAACTAAAGTCAGCACACCAACGTAAGGGAACTAAAGTACTATTGTTTTAGCCGTTTTAACCGATGTTGATACACTTTGAGCTACTTTACCTATTTTGGTAACAACGATAGTTTCTTCAGTTTCACCAAGGAGAATAGAGAGTACTTTGTCCGATGGGTTGATATGAGGCGGCTTGAGGTGCGCCAGGTCAGCACCTTCGGCCTGTCTTTGAGCGGTGTAATTATCAAAAGTACCTTTGGGAAGATAGGAAACGCGTACTTTAAAATCCATCATGTTGGCATATTCACCGGGAATGAGCGTTTTTGCTTTTTCATCTGCTTTAGTGAGTTCACGATAAAGCGTTTGGGATAAATCATCTTCATTTATATTTAAACCATCCTTAGGTTCAATGAGGATACGTAATTCGGCTTCCCCAATATTCCTGAAGGCAACCCAATCATCATATGGCACGCCCGATTTTTCTATTGCCTGCCAGATGGATTTTTCAGTCAATCTGACGAAGACGAAATCAATTACATCATCCACACGACGTTCGAAAGCCATCTGGGGGATATTAATGCCAAGTTTGTCGTTGCGGAGGGACGTAATTCTGATCATGTCACCCATTCTGTACCGCACGAAAGAACTGCCGTGAAGGCCGGTGATAACAATCTCATAGTTTTCGTCCGGCTCGACTTCATCAAGCAATAGTGTCTCCATTTTGTAGCTGCGGTCCATTTGCCATTTTAATAATTCTGCTTCCGGGATAAACTCCAGGAAGTTTAAGTTCGGGATGAAGGTCATACCCTCATAGTCCCATGTCTGGGTGGCGATGACGCCACCTTCTGTACTGCAATATGAATCCAAGGGCATCTTTCCCCAGAGTTCTTTAATTTTTTCTTTGTAGACGCTGCTATCGATGCCGCCACAGAGAATGCCTTTTAAAGACCATAAATCTTTAGGGAGTAGCTGTCTGCCGGCAAGACGACTTTTAATAAATCCTCTCAATAGACGCCATAACGCCCGCGGCTGACTTAAATATTGGCGGAAATCAACTTTACTTGTAGAATCGCGGAATTTTTCACCTACTTTGACCAATACCAGGGAGAGTCCGAAAAAGTAATCCATTCCTTCAGATAGTGCTTGTTTAAAACCAGCGGCGATTCTTTCTTCATAGGAAAGTCCTTCCGCTTTTTCCAGGTCAGGTAGATATTTTACGGGTGTTTGCATCCTTATCACATCCGCAAAGGTGCCCGACATGTAGGGTCTCGGGGCGACGGCATATAGCAGCTTATAAGTATCAGGAGTATTGGGAATATCTCCCCAGTCTTTACAGCCGGATAATAAGCCTACTCCGTACAAAATTTTACTCAATTCCTGGATATAATCAGAAGATAGTGGCACCCATTTACACGGATATTCTCCTGACCTGCCAGAACTATGCGCCCATACTTCTGGTTTGGCGGGTAGAATATCTTCTCTCTGTTCTAAAAGTTCGGGGCAATAGTCTTTATATGAAGTTAGCGGCACAAGCTGCCGGAATTCCCCAACCGTTTTTGGGCTGGCGCCATGCATAATTTTTCTGCCAAGAGGTGAGTTATCAAGTAATTCCAATTGGTGCAAAAGGAGGCTTTTCTGGATTTCCATAAATTCGTTGAGATTCAGACTGAGGAAGCCACAGCACATTTGCCATAGTTCTTCATCACGGCCCTGTCTTCGAAGGTCTATTGCTCTGAGCACACGTCACCTCTCAAGATTATTCACTGCCGGAATAAATGAACATACAAGAATAGACTATGCTATCGGTGATAGCCTGGGAAGTGATTATGTTCTAGAACACATTTCTAGAACATAGTTCTATTTACTGAGGAATAATGTGATTGCTCGAGATATGACAGGAAAGCCTGATTTATGATTCTTCGAAATCTTCGTTAAGCTTTAAGAACGATTCCAACTGCTTGTTCAACGCCTGGACATCCGCATCGTGCGGGTTTTTGCCCATAGTCATGCCGTAGCTGACGAAAAATTGGAGGAAGTTATGGAGGAGGTCCATCATCTGGCGGGTAAAATACTGGAATTCTTCCCTGGAGACGCTGTTTTTCTGTGCAAGTCGCTCTTTCAGCTGGCATTGAATGAGGTAATTGACGAATTCCGTGCGGTTCATTTCGCCACGATGTTCATCAATCTGCTTGACGATATCTTCTTTGACGACCATGATTAAATCGTCTTCATTTAGTAGTAAAGTCCTTCTCATGTTAGTAATCTGACCTCTTAGCTATTACCTTTTTAAACGTGTTTCTTTTTTATGTCTATTATTAGTCTAGCATCGAAGCATAAAAATCTACATAAAGGGTATAAAAGAATTATAAATTTTGTCTTAAGGTTTCATTAATGGTAAATATTGATGCAGAGCGGCACAAGCAAAATTAACTAGATATAAAAAAACCCGGAGATAATGAATCTCCAGGCATTACCGTATTTCCATTGTATTTGAGATTATTGTTGGTCCTGATTATTAGAAGCCTTCAACATACCCATGAGCGTATCGATGGCTTTGAGGAGTTTAAATCCGCTATCGGTTACCTGATAGGCAATCGTCGCATTCCCCATGTTAACTTTATTCACGAAACCCTGATTTACCAGATAGTTAAGATATTTCTGTATCTGGCTGTAGCTCATGTTGGCGGTATACATTATTTCGGTTTTGCCAGCGCCATTTTCGCCAGCGCGTAACATATCGGCAATTACCTCGATATTGGAGCGACGTCCTCCGGCAACAACCTTCTGTTCCCCAGCGCCGTTAGTCTTAGACTCACCATTTAGTCTAATAGTCATGACTTATTATTTTACTCGTCTATTAGAATTCCTGTCAATAAAAAATCCTCACAAAAAGGGGGTTTTATTAAAAACATTTCACCTTATGTTATAATTTAGAAAAAGTGCTTATTTTTTTAAAGAATATGAACAGTAAAAAAGAAGAATCATCAGCCTTGGTTTACCGGCGTATCGTGGTAAAACTGGGCACCGGATTGCTGACCGGCGGGAGTGATCGCCTGGACCAGAAAGTAATGTCTAATCTGGCGGCGCAAATAGCCCGATTGCAGGAGCGGGGCGCCGAGATAGTAATTGTTACTTCCGGGGCTATTACGGCTGGCAGGCATAAGCTGGGCTTGACGGAGAAAATAAAGGGCATCCCTTACAAGCAGGTGCTGGCATCGGTGGGGCAAAGCCGGTTAATGCACACCTATGAGCAGCTGTTCGAGCGGCATAACATCACTATAGCGCAGGCATTGCTCACCAAAGCCGATATTGCCGACCGTGCTGGCTATCTTAATACCCGTAATACCCTGCTGGCGTTGATGGAGTTGCGCGTGGTCTGCATCGTTAATGAAAACGATGTGGTCTCTACCGATGAAATCAAGGAAGCCAAGTTCGGCGATAACGATAACCTTTCCGCGATGGTGGCTAACCTGGTGGATGCCGATATGCTGATGCTGTTGACGGATATCGATGGACTATACACGGCCGACCCTCATGCCGACCCCAAGGCGAAGCTCATACCGGTCGTAAATAAAATCGACGCCAGCATTAAGCGGCTGGGGACGAATACAGCCAGCGCTGTGGGAACAGGCGGCATGATAACCAAGATAGAAGCTGCCAAGCTAGCTACCGAATCGGGGGTGCGGGTAGTAATCGCCGACGGGAGAGAACCCGACATTATTATTAAACTAGCCGAAGGAGACTCTGTAGGTACCCATTTTTTAAGCGCCGTCGACCATCTGGAAAGTCGGCAGCGGTGGCTGCTATCCGGACTTAGTACCAAGGGCAAACTGGTTATCGATAGCGGTGCCGCCTTAGCGCTCAAGAAACAGAAACGCAGTCTGCTGGCAGCGGGAATACAGTCGGCGGAGGGCAAATTCGGGCGGGGCGATATCGTAGAGATTTACGATACCGCGGGAACGCAAATCGGCTGCGGCATCACTAACTACAGCGCCGCAGATATCGTTATAATTAAGGGAGCACAATCCGATAAAATAGGAAGCCTCTTAAGCTTCGATTATGGGCCGGAGGTAATACACCGTAATAACTTAGCATTACTAGAAAGGGAGACATCAAGTGCTAAAAGGTAAACTCTATTTTTCCGTTAACAATCAGTTAATCGCTAATGTCAGCTACCAGTTCCAGCATAAGGAAGATCACAGCTGGTGGGGGGAGCTGACGCTAGTAGAATACAAACAAGTTAAAGACGGTGGAGGCTACATCATCGAGCTAGAGAATGGGAAAAAGAACCATTGCGTCCTGAAAAAGCGGATTAACCGGGCAGTAACGAGTCTGCCGCCGCGTTACGTCTACCACTTTAGCGGGAGCGGTGAATTCGCGTAGTAAGGGGAGGAAAAGGAGAGGGGCTATTATATTATGAAATCAGCCATAGATGACTTAAAAGCCAAAGGCAGAGCCGCTAAGATCGCCTCGCACCGGCTTGCTTATATTTCTACAGATATCAAGAATAAAGCTCTGAATTATATCGCCGAGGACATCCTTCTGCGGAAAGATGAAATACTAGCCGCTAATGAGAAGGACTATAAGGCGGCTAAATCCTCTGGCATGGGCGCTGCCCTGCTGGACAGGCTGATGCTTAATGAGAGTCGGCTGGAGGGCATCACCGAGGATACACGAGCGGTTGCCGCCCAGCCCGACCCCGTCGGCGAGGTATACGAGATGCGCACCATGCCTAATGGACTGCAAATCGGTAAGAAGCGGGTGCCTATCGGCGTTATCGGGGCGATTTACGAAAGCCGGCCTAATGTAACGGTGGACATTGCGTCCCTTTGCTTAAAGTCCGGCAATGCGGTCATCCTACGGGGCGGCAAAGAGACAATTAACTCCAATACAACTATTGTTAAGGTCATCCAGGGGGCTTGTAAGCGGGCGGGCATACCGGCGGGGTGCGTACAGTTCATCGATAACACCGACCACGCGCTGGTGGACGCCATGCTGAAGATGAACGATATCATCGACCTGATTATTCCGAGGGGCGGGGCGGGGCTCATAAGTTCGGTGGCAGAGAAAGCCACCATGGCAGTGGTCACTGGCGGCATCGGCGTATGCCACACCTACGTGGATAAAACCGCCGATATCGAGAAAGCGGTAAACATCGTCTATAACGCTAAAGTGCAGCGTCCTACGGTCTGCAACGCTCTGGATACGATGCTCGTCCATGCCGACATCGCGGCGTTATACCTGCCGGAGATGGCGGCAGAGTTGAATAAAGCTAAAGTGGAGCTACACTGCGACCAGAGGTCAATGGATATCCTCAAGGCCGAAAAGGGATTGAAACTGCTAGCCGCCGTGGCAGAGGACTGGGGTAAAGAGTTCCTGGCGCTGATAGCCGCGATTAAGGTGGTGAATTCACTGGATGATGCACTGGAACATATTGAGAGATACGGCTCCGGCCATTCCGAGGCTATCATCACCGAGGACTACCAGAGTGCGATGCGCTTCCTTAATGAGGTGGACGCCGCCTGCGTCTACGTTAACGCCAGCACCAGGTTCACGGATGGCGGGCAATTCGGGCTGGGGGCAGAGGTAGGAATAAGCACGCAAAAACTGCATGCACGCGGTCCTATGGGACTTAAAGAGCTGACGACCTATAAATGGATTATCTTCGGGAATGGGCAAGTGAGACCGTAATCAACGCCCATGTCATTCCCGTGGAAACGGGAATCCAGTAGCGAGGAAAAAAGGTATGGATTCCGGCCCTCGGGCTGAACTCGGGCTGAAGCCTTCGCCGGAATAACAGTCAGCCTATCCACAGAGTGACAATACTCTATTCACGGGCACTTCGTGCCCTCAGAATGACAGTGATTAAAATTTTAATTATTTCTGCGGTTTTAGCGCTTCCTGCTGGACCTTGAAAAGCTGCTGGATACCCTTTTCCGCCAGCGCCAGCAAATCGTCGATGGACTGCTTGGTAAAGGGCTTGCCCTCGGCAGTGCCTTGAACTTCAACGAACTCGCCCTTGCTGGTCATCACGATATTAAAGTCCACCCCCGCCTGCGAGTCTTCATCGTAGCAGAGGTCGAGCATCATATAGCTGTTGACAATGCCCACGCTGGTGGCAGCGACGGCGCTTTTAAGCGGTATCTTGGAGATAACGCCCATTTGCATCAGCTTTTCCATCGCCTGGTATAAAGCCACATAGGAGCCGGTAATAGCGGCAGTACGCGTGCCTCCGTCAGCCTGGATAACATCACAATCGACTATTAAGCTCCTTTCGCCTAAAGCCTCCATGTCCGTCACAGCGCGGAGGGACCGCCCGATGAGGCGCTGGATTTCCTGGTTGCGGCCGCCTACCCTGCCGTTGGTAGAATCGCGCTGGGAGCGGGTAACGGTGGCGCGGGGGAGCATGGCGTATTCGGCGGTAACCCAGCCGGTGCCGCTGCCCTTGAGAAAAGGGGGCACCCTGTCTTCCACGCTAACGGCGCAGAGGACATGAGTCTTGCCGAGCTTGATTAGCGCCGAGCCTTCAGCGAAGCTCTGGTAGCCGGGGATTATCTTAATGGGCCTTAGCTCATCATAGGCGCGCCCGTCAACTCTTTTCACGAATATTTCTCCAATCTATTTTAAGATACGTCAGAGTATAGCATTGATTGGGGGGATTGGCAATAAAAAAATCAAGAAACCAGGTATTCCTTGAGCCATTCTAATGCCGCTTCGGCAGTGCTTTGCTTGTTCTGCTCACGATTGCCGTGGAACTCATACTTGCGACTTAACACACCATCCTTGTTCGCCATACCCAGGTAGAAAAGCCCCACCTCTTTGCCCGGCGTGGCGCCGCCCGGACCAGCGATGCCGGTATCGGCAAGGCAGATATCCACCCCTAAAACCTTTTTGCCGCCTTTAGCCATCTCCTCGGCGACCTGCGGGCTGACCGCGCCGTATCGCTTTAAAGTTTCAGTTTTAACGCCGATAACCTTCATCTTGGTCTCATTGGCATATGAAACAATCGACCCCTTAAAATAGTCCGAGCTGCCGGCGACGTTAGTAATAAGGTGGGAAATTAGCCCACCGGTGGCGGATTCCACCGTACCCAGGGTGAGTCCCTTTTGTCTCAATAAATCCCCAATTTCTTTTTCAAGTCCTGCCATTTTAGATATACCTCTCCGTCAGATTGAATAACACCTCATCAAGCGCGTCCGAATCTTTTTGGGCGATCCGTTCCACGAGTCGTTTAACCTCTGTGTACCGGGAGTGGTCATCAAGTTCCTCAAGCTTATTATACATACCGAGACGGCGGCCAAGCTTGTAATTATCCCTTGCCTCCGGCGGCAGCGCTTGAAAACTGCCAATAACCGCTAGCATCTTCTCTTTATCTTCGGGCAATTTGCCTTCTACCTCCGGTAACAGGTTTATCATATGGTCGCTGACAACACAGGAACTACAATCAAGATTCTCAACCAAAAATTTTATTTCTTCCACAATTTCTTCGTCCGTAGAGCGGATAAAATCACCGTTAATCACATCTTTATGTAAAGGCATCCTCGGCTGGACGGTCAGCGTCCGGAGCCGGATAAAATCCGGGTTGATTTGATTTAAAACCCCAGCCGTCTCCAATGCATGTTCACGCCACATCTTTTTGCCACCTGCCCCCGGCATGATATATTCACACAGCGAGATCCCCGATGCCACCACATTTCTGCCCCCAGCGATATGGTCGGCGGCGGTCACACCTTTATCCATGAATGCAAGGACAGAGTCGGAGCCCGATTCCAGTCCGATATGAATTCGAGTAAGCCCAGCCTGGCGCAACGCTACCAGTTCCTCAAGACTCTTTCGGGCGGCTGTCTTCGAGCGGGCATAGCTGGTGATACGAGCGATACCGGGGAAAGTCTCCTTCAGATACCTAATAACCTCGACGAGGTCGGAGGTCTTTATAATCAGGGTATCGGCATCCTGTAGAAAGGCATGCTTACCGCCGGCATAAATCCAGAGGGCGACGTTGCGGCAGGCATCGTCGGGAGCATTATTGCATACTATTGCCGCCGCTTCCCGGATATCACTACCGTAGCCGGACTGCTTGGCTAACTCGAGAATTTTATCGTAAATGGTTCTGGCCGTCCTGATATCCTGCTTTATCTCCTCGACCGAACGAAGTTGAAATTTAGCATTTTTATAGATAGGACAAAACTTGCAGCGGTTCCACGGGCAGTTCCTGGTAACACGGATAAGGAATGAATAAGCCTCACTCGGCGGGCGTATCGGTCCAAGCTCGTAAGACTCATGCAGAAAATCCATCATAACCATGGGAAGACATTGCTCCTGATATAATCAAAGTTAACCTTAACCTTTTCAGAGCCAGCAACAATACCCATATGCCCGGGTAAAAGATATTCGACATCAAGTTTGGCAAGTGACTCAATAGATTTCTTCAATTCGATGCCGTTACCGCCGGGCAGGTCGACGCGGCCGGTGTTCATCTCGAAGAGAACATCGCCGCAAATAAGAATTTTCTCTTTCTTAAGATAAAAGCAAACGCAGTCCGGCGAGTGGCCCGGGGACGGTATCAACTCTATCTCGATATCACCCGCGTTTAAAAGCTTCTCGTCCAGAAGATAGTCCTCGGTAAACTCCACCGGCTCCACCCCTAGAAGCCTATCGGCGTCAATCACCACCAGCTGGTAATTTTCTTTTTGCACAGGATGCATGGCTATCTTAGCGCCGGATAGTCGTTTAAAAGTTTCGTTAGCGCTGCGGTGGTCGATATGGAGGTGAGTGTTGACGATAATACCGATGTCCGCAGGGTCGATGCCATCCTGGTGCATCGCGCCCACCCTTCCCGCCAGAAACTGTTTATTACCAGGGTCGATAATGATGCCGGGGCTGCCCTTGATAATATAGGTATTACAGTCCAACATCCCCTGCTCCGGATAAAAATATAGATTATTTGTCAATTTCATGCTATATTATCTCCAAACGGGACTGATAACTATTATATACCATCATGATAAGGAGGTTAAATTATGGGAGTTATTGCCACGATTCTTGCTATGCTATCCATAATCTGCGTCGCAGTTGGTTTTGTTGATGCCCTGCAACTAACAGCCGAGCCTCTTATTAATGCGAACATTACCTGGATGTTCTGGATGGCCTTGGCCGCGTTTTTGATGCTAAGTACCATTGCCTGTTTACTACTGGGGCGCGGACGGAGCTCCGGGGAATAGTTATACTAAGTTATCATCGAGAAATAACTTGAGCGCCAATAAGAAAAGTGATGATGCCCGCCTGGCGGTAAAAGTAACGCCTAATGCCGGCCGCAATGAAATAGTAGGTTTAAAAGATGGAGTTTTGCAGGTCAGGATTGCCGCGCCGCCGGAAAAGGGCAAAGCCAACAAGGAGCTTACCGATTTTCTTGCGGAGAAACTAGGAGTAAAAAAATCTGCCATATTAATCACTAAAGGGCAGACCAGCCGCTATAAAACTATTCTCATCGCCGGGATAAGCGGAGAAGAGTTATCAAAGCGAATTTCAGTCTAGGATTTTTTTATGTGTCATTCTGAGGAACACATTCACTTCGTTCAGTGTAAACTCCGTGAGGAAGAATCGGTACTTTATATGGCTGGAACGGATTCTTCGCTACGCTCAGAATGACATGAAGGTACTATAAATAAGCATATGATCCGGTATAAACGGAAAAGGGAAGGGGGGCTTACGCCCCCCTTTTATTATTTTCTAACCTTCTTTAAGCCTTCCGCTTGCGGCGGCGCCACCAGGCAAAGTATAGAATCACTAGAATAACTATCCAGACCGGACTGAAGATACCCAGTCCGATAAATAAAGCCGAAAGAGCATGGCCGAAACCGACCAAGCCAGCCCAAGCGCTGTCAACGACGCTTCCGGCGCTCCAGCCAGCCTGCACTGTGATATAGTCTTCTCTTACATATTCAGTCGTAGAGCCCTTATCGTCGGTTACTTTCAGGGTAACGGTATAAATGCCGCTATTGTTATACACATAGAGTGGGTTTGCCTCGGTGCTGGTCTCGCCATTACCAAAATTCCACTCGTAAGTATAGGGAGAAAAACCGCCAGAGACATTCGAGTAAAACAGGATGGCATTGCCTTCATTTGTCTTCCGGCTATCGGCGTTAAACTCTACAACCAGCTTGGACTGCTCCAGAGTTACGGTAAATAAAGCCAGATTGGAGCTCTGTTCCAGGTATTGCATTTGTCCCTTGATTAACTCAATTTGTTCCCTAGTGTTGGTAAGCTCCTTCTGGACAGCGAGGATTGCTTCAACCGTGCCAGCTTTCTTCATCAGCTCGAGGAGCTGCGTCTCGCTTGCCTCCAGATTGCGTAATTTAGAAGCGAGGTCGGTATATTGTTCAGTTACATCCTGACCAGAAGTAGATTCCGATTTTACGTCCACGGCCAGACTATGTAACGCCTTCATCGTATCATCGAACCGTGAGGCAAGCACCCTGAAGCTGATATATGCGTTCAGTCGATTCTGGTCTTCGCTGATATTAGAGTTAACGACGAAACCGCCGTTGTTCGCCGCCAGGTCAGTAATCTGTGCCAGAGCCGTGGTAATATTATCGGTTACAATCGTTAAATAGGCGTTATAAATCACCATACGGTCAACGATAGCAGCCGAGGTGTAAGTTATACCGCTTTTATCAGGGTTAGATGCAGTTATGGTAACAGGAGGTGCAGACGCATATGGAGTTGTCGTCGTTGGAGCAGCAGTTTGCGTGATAATTACATCGCGCGAACCCGAATTTGCCTCCTGTGTTGTTTGCCCACCACCACAGCCAATTACCCCAATAAGCAGCAAGATAACCAGCAAACCAAATAACAGCTTTTTCATAGAGACCCCCCTCCTATTTTGTTATTGTCTTGCTTATTATAACGCTAACAACGCTAAAAGGTTGGGGTGAAGGAAGATTTTTCGTGTTTTTTCTTAAAGGCAAGATCAACGATTGATAATGTTCATGATGGAGGCGCGCTTTTCCAGGTAATCTTTGACGATGCGACGGCCTTCATCGGTTAAACGGGTGTGACCTCCCCGCGGACCTCCCGTGGATTTTTCTACTAGCGGGGTTGGCGCCAGACGGTTCATCGCCTCTACCCAGAGCCAGGCGTTACGGTAAGCCAATTTCATCGAGCGGGCGGCGGCGGATATCGAGCCAAGCTTATCGATACGTTCCAGCAGCGTTGCCCTGCCCCACCCCATGAACAGCTTGCCATCTTTTTCTAGCCAGACCTTGCTCCTTAAAACGATACCCGATTCCGGTTTATGGCCAGAGCGCGCGCCATGTTTGATGCCGAATTCAGGTATCGAGCTATTTGCATTGGTTTTTTTAGGCAATTGGATAAACTCCAGTCGGTTGATATTATCAACAATATAACGCTTTGTCAAATATCAGCGAAGTCTCCAATCAACCAAATTTCCTATCAAATTCGAATACAAAAATTTTACAGGTGTGACTTTTTTGTGATAATTCGCCGTTATTTTGTGATGTGTTTGTGATATAACAAGTTTATCATTCATGTCGTATGTAAGATACGACAACTTCGTAAAAAACACGTAAAACAACCATGATGCTAATTCCAATATCAAGGAGTAAATCATGCCGAGAAAAAGCATCCTGAAAAACATACGTTTAACATCCGGAGATATAGGCGCCTATTGCGAGGTTAGCAAGAGTACGGTTCTTGAATGGATAAAAAGCGAAAAACTCAAAGCTTTTCAGCTGCCCAGCGGACACTACCGCATCGATAAAAAAGACTTTAAAGAATTCCTCATAAAATGGAACATACCCGTCAAGGGATGGCCATTTGAGGAATAAAATCAGCACCCGCCGTGACAAAACCTAAGACGTACCAAGCTGGATAAGCTGCCCTATCATATAGCTGCATCTATCCGATGCCAGGAATGCCACCACTGGTGCTACATCAGCCGGCTCACAGAGACGTTTCAGCACCGAAGCTTGTCTCTCTCCCTCAAGCATTTCGGGCGGGGCGCGATACACGAGGCCGGTTTTGCCGAGCCCAGGACCGACGGCATTAACGATAACGCCTCGAGAGCCAACCTCTCTCGCCAGGGCTTTAGTAAACTGGACGACGCCCCCCTTAGCCGCCCCATAGATAGAAATAAGGGGAAAGCCCTGTCCACCGGAGGTATTGATAATGCGGCCATATTTACGGGCGAGCATGTGGGGAAGTACTGCTCGAGCGACCCGTATTTGACCGAGGAGATTCACGCCGATATCGAACTCCCAGTCCTCTTCCGTCATTTCCATAAAGGGACGTTCCTTACTGCTGGCGCCGGCATTATTGACGAGGATATCAATCCTGCCGAACTCCTTAATCGCCTTCGCCACCATAGATTCAACTTCCTTTTGTTTGGTAACGTCGACCTTAATAGCCAGGGCTTTACGTCCTAAAGCTGCAACTTGAGCGGCGGTTTGTCTGGCGCCATCGAGGTCAATATCCGCGGCGATAATATAGCACCCTTCTTCCGCTAGAGTTAAACAGATGGCTTTGCCATAGCCTATCTGGCTGCCGGCACCGGTTACAAGGGCTACTTTACCAGTTAATTGAAGGTCCATAGGTTTGCCTCCTTGTTTCGCCACCGCTGGAACCCGACTTTCTTGGGATGGTGAGATAAAAGTGTTATTTCTTCAAGACTTCATAAAGTCGTGTCACGTTCATCTGGATAACACCGGAGGTACGCTCGTCGCGGGGCAGGTTGGGGAACTGTTTAGTCATAGTCACCTGTTTCTGGGTTTCCTCCAGGGTCATCCCCTTTGCAATGGCTTCCTTAACCGTATCTATCCAGATAGTGACGGTATCGTACATTTCTTTAATACAGGTTTTATCGCCGACGTCGCCATGACCGGGAACGACGTAATCGACGTCGTACTTTTCCAGAGCTTTCAAAGTTTTCAGCCAGGCATCGGGCAGCGCCTGGTGGAAAAAGGGTATAGTACGGCTGATATTATCCGAGGTAAAAATCGTCCTTTCCTCGGGGACATAAACAGCGACCTGATAGGGAGTATGCCCGGGCATATTGATAAGATGGAAGGTGTGGTCGCCGAGGTAGAAAGTAAGCCGTTCGGAAAGCGTAATATCCGGCGGCCGGTATCTAAAGTCTTTATCCAGCGGCAGGGTATCCGGCGCCATATTCTGAAGCATGCCGATGATATTTTCTACTTTAGAAGCCAGGATAGCGTCGCGCGTGCCTTCGTGAGTAATGAGAACCCCGCCAAAATAGCAGTCGCCAGAAATATGGTCGCCATGAGGTTCGGTGTTGATTACATAGCGAATTTTACCAAATTTAGAAATTTCCGCCGCATGTTTTTTGGCATAGGCAGGCACCATGGGGGTATCAATAGCCACTACCCCTTCTTTTGTCACCACGCAGCTCGAATTACAGAGACTCGTTTTGCTCTCGATATAGATATTTTCCTTAATTTTCTGCATCTTTCTCCCTGATTTAAAAAGACGTACGTTTACCCCATACTTTAAATGGCGGGTATAGCGATGTCAAGTTGAGATTAACGCCGAGTGGGGAGCAGACCTTCAGATCGTAACCATGCTGCCTGGTCATGGATAGACTCCTGCCACGGTCGCGAGGTGAAACCGAGTTCTTTACGAGCCCGCGCCGAACTTACCAGAGAGTTACTCCGCAGCACATCGATGGAGTAAGCAGTGAAAACAGGCTTACGCCGGAGCAACCGATAATAAACGCTGGCGAGTACCCCTGCAGTACGAGCGATTATAGTAGGTATCCTATAAGAGGGAGCAGGATAGCCGATGTCACGTTCCAGTTCTTTCATTAACTCCGGTACCTGAACCTGCGCACCGGAGAGGATGTAGTGACGTCCGGATTGTCCCTTTTCCATAGCAAGTATTAGACCGCGGGCAACATCACGCACATCGACGAAATCATAGGCGCCGCTAACATAGGATTTCAGTTGTCCGCTGGCAAAATCGATGATAAGCTGCCCTATATTGGAAATGCCAAAGTCCCAGGGGCCGATAACACCTGTCGGGCAACAGATAACCGCATCTAATCCCCCCTGGCGAACTTCGTCGAGGAGAAGGAGTGTGGCACGGGCTTTGCTTCGAGCATAATCGCCCAAGACATGGTCAGGAGAAAATGGCTGTGATTCATCAATGACGACACCATGAGGCGGTTCAGCCACAGCGTGAATAGAACTGGTATAGACAAGTCGGCGGACCCCGCAAGCGCGACAGGCAAGGATGACATTACGCATGCCCCCTACGTTTACCCGCTCGAGGATGTTTGCCATGCCCGGCATGATGGTGACAATACCAGCAAGGTGAAAAACGACATCAGCGCCTTTGAACGCTGATTTCAGGCTTTCGGAGTCGGTAACATCGCCGTAGACAGTATCTACAGTCAAACGAGCAAGGGGGCGTTTATCGTCATCAGGTAAAACCAGAACTTTTACACTCATACCCCTGGCAAGCAACTCACGTACAAGAACGTTGCCAATATGTCCCGTCGCCCCGGTTACAATAACCACTCTCCCACTTCCTCTCATATTAATTGTATGAGGGTGAGAAACAGGTTGTCAATGCAAGAATATATCAATTCTCTAGTAATGACGAGATATTAGTTACCATTTAGTTAAACAGAAAAAAAGCGGTACATGCAATATTAGCTGCAACGTGGGGGTTATAAACTAGGTTATGGTACGCCAGCGGATTTTGCTTAAAGTCCCAGGTAGGCTTTCTTGATATGCTCGCTGGCAAGGCAGGTGGCACAGTCGCCTTCCATCACGATTCGTCCGTTTTCCAGCACATAAGCCCTATCAGCAATCTCCAGGGTAGCCCTTACGTTCTGCTCGATTAATAGTATCGTAATACCCTGCTTGCGGAGCGACTGTATAATTTGAAAAACCTCCAATACTACCATTGGCGCCAGGCCGTTTGAAGGTTCATCGATGATACAAAGCTTGGGTATAGACATCAGCCCTCGCCCCATCGCCAGCATTTGCTGCTCCCCGCCGCTGAAGGTTCTGGCAAGCTGACGCTCCCTCTCTTTTAACTTGGGGAACATTTCATATACTCGTTGCAGCGTCTCTTTCTTGCTTTTCCAGGCGTTTTTGGCATAAGCTCCCATCTCCAGGTTCTCTCTTACGCTCATCTCGGTAAAAAGTTTTCTGCCCTCCGGTATATGGGAAACCCCCATTTCTGTGATTATATATGGAGCCAGCTTATCAATACGTTTATCTAGAAAGTCAATTTCACCAGATGTGATACGCAATAAACCCGTAATAGAATTAACCAGAGTGGTTTTACCGGCGCCGTTGGCGCCAATGAGGGCGACAATCTCTCCCTGGTTTACCTTTAGACTGACATCCCATAATATCTGTATATTGCCGTAACCGGCACTAATATTTTTAACTTCCAACATCAGCTTTTTCTCCCAGATACACCTCGATGACCTTTTCACTGTTTGTAATTTCTTGAGGAGTACCTTCAGCGATTTTTTTGCCGTAATTCAGTACGACAATCCTATCGCAGATACCCATAATCGCCTTCATAACATGTTCGATCACGACAACCGTAACACCTTTTTTATGTATCTTATTGACCAGTTCCATCGCCTCGAGAAGCTCAGTCTGGTTAAGACCGGACATAATTTCATCAAGCAACAGAAGCTCCGGCTTGGTGGCGAGGGCTCTGGCAACTTCGACACGTTTCTGGTTTGCCAGGGTCAGGCCTCCGGCAGGCGCATAGGCAACGTCGGAGAGTCCCACAAACTCTAGCAGCTCTTTAGCTTCGGTAGTGGCATCCACGGCAAGCCGTTTCTGAGCGCCGAAAAGTGAACCTATACGTACATTCTCGATAACGGGTAAACTACCCCATAGTTTTACAGTTTGAAAAGTCCTGGCTATACCCAGGCGGCAGACTTGATAGGGCTTTAACCCGTTGATTTTCTTGCCCTTGAACATTATCTCGCCTGGTTTGGGCTGCAACGCTGCCGATATCAAATTGAACAGGGTTGTTTTGCCGGCGCCATTGGGCCCTATCAGACCGACAACTTCACCTTCGTCGACATAAAAATCAACTTCGGATAGCGCGGCCAGTCCGCCAAAATGAATGGTGACCCCTTTACCCTCGAGTAGGTGCACTTTTCGCTCCCTTAATTCGTCTCCAAAGGTTCTGGATTAATCCCATCAAACCATTAGGCAAGTATAGTATAGTGGCGACCAGCATAGCGCCAAAGATAAGCATATAATAGTTTTTCAGACTGCCTGTCTGCAATATTTCCTGGATATAGGTGAATATCACCGCACCCAGAACCGGGCCATAAATATTACCCATACCGCCGAAAATAGCCATTAGCGCCGGACTGAAAGACATCATCGGGTTAAAAGCTGTGCTCGGGTCAACATAGGTATTTTTTGTCGCCATAATCACGCCAACAGCGCCCATAAATACCGCGCTGATGGCAAAGGTGAGTATCTTGGTCATAGTGACATTGACGCCGGTATGCGCGGCCGCTTCTTCATTCTCACCGATGCTTTGCAGCGCCAGACCGTATTTCGACTTTCTTATAATGTAAGCGACAAGCATGGTAATGACGAAGATAGCCAGCAGATAATAATATACTGTCTCGTTGCTTTCAAGAGCGACAATACGACCTCGGGTTCCTTCGATAACAATTTCCCAGTAAAAGATGACTTCCTTCAACAGTAGCACAAGACCGAAAGTAAACATGGCAAAATAGATACCCTTTAGTCTAAGTGTAATGGCGCCGACGATGAAGGCGAGAATAAAGCTGGCTACGCCTCCGATTAAAACAACGACATATAACGGTAGAGTGTTTCCGTATAACGCCGCGGCATAGATGCCAATCCCGTAAAATGCGGCGGTCGCCAGCGAGATATAGCCAGTGGCGCCGGAGAACATCGTCCAACTTACGGAAATAATAATATAAAACAGGAAATTGGAGAACAATGTAACGCCATAATCCCAGCCGTAGTTAGGCATAAAGCCCAGTATCACCAGGATTATCAGAGGTATCCCTGCTGTGATGCCAAGCTGTTTCCAGTTTATCTTGCTAAAGTTCATTTTATTGATTCCCCATGAGACCCTTTGGTCTAACCAGTAATAAAATGATAAATATTACATAGTAAGAAGCCACAGCTAAACCCGGTTGCCAGTAAGCAACACCAGTACCAATAATGCCCAGAATAAAACCCCCGATAAAACTGCCAGGGATGCTGCCCAGCCCGCCCAGCGTGATAACAACGGTGGCGATGACGGTATATCCCAGACCCATGGTTGTCAATATAGGATAACATATGCTAATTAGCACGCCGGCGGTGCCCGCCATGGCGGCGCCGAAGCCAAAACACAACGCCAGCACAAAATTGATATTTACACCCATCAGACCGGCGGTAGCGGGGTCCTGGGCGGCTGCCCTGATAGCCTTGCCGGTGCGGGTGCTGGCCAGGAACAAATAAAATATAATACCGATAGCAACGGCAAATACCGCTGCCACTATCCGGTTCTCGATAAATAATGCGCCGCCGATATTAATGCCGGTGTTCAGAAACAAGTAACTTTTTGGCGTCGAACCCCAGATAAGAACCGCAATATTTTGCACGATAAAATAAAGCCCGAAGGCGGCCAGCATGCCATTGCTTTCAAAAACGCCCGGGTTAGGTGATTTTACCCTTATTCCTGTAAAGATAGTACGGTAAAGGATAAAGCCAACAATAAACATTACCGGAGCAATCACGACAATGGTAAGCAGTGGGTTAACGCCAATTTGCTGCAGCGCAAAAGTAATGAAAGCCCCAATCATTAGAAACTCGCCGTGAGCGATATTAAATACTTTGGCGACGCCGTACTGCAGGCTAAGCCCCATGGATACCAGCGAATAAATGGCGCCGATTAGTAATCCACCAATTAAGACATTTAAAAACAGTTCCATTGTGTTATCTCAAAAGTTTTCGATTTATTATACATGATTACTAATAATAATGCCAATTACAATTGCAGGCCACCTGAAGGTCATAATCGGTATCTTTAGAGGATACCGGCGGGATTAACCCGTGGTATGACCTCCAGACAGCCTGTAATTTGAATGTCCTACTATTTAGTGTTTAAGTTAAGCCTTATTTTGCAGGCCACGGTGGTTTAGGATATACGAATGGCGCGGTGTTGTTCTTATCATTGTCAACGACTTCGAAGATACCGTTCTGCCATTGTCCTATCTGACCATTGTAGCATGCCTGCGGTAGTAGACCGCCGCCTTTGCCGTTCCCCTGGATATCCCAATAAAAGTCTCCTAATAATGTTGGGAAGTGAGTGGTCTTGTAAACTTCCAGGATTTTGTCGGTATCAAGGGTACCGGCTTTTGTGATTGCCTGCGCTAAGTACTGGAGAGTGGAATAGTATAAATTACTGCCCCAATAGTCCATGTTTCCCTCGCCGCCGACAATTGGCCGGATTTTATCTGCGTAAGCGGCAAGCGCGGGCGAGCTCTTCGCGTTCCAGGCGCCCTCGCCACAAACATCCTCTAGAGCTTTGCCAAACGTGAGGGGAAAGAACCCGAAGTTACAGCCTGGGCCGATGAGAATACATTTGGGGTTAAAATTAAGCGCCATGGCTGTCTGCATGAAAAGAATATTCTGGTTCGGATAGGCGAACATGCAGAAGACATCAGGATTTAAATCCTTGGCTTCTTTGATTATCGGGTCCATGTCCGTAATGGAAATCGGGATACTCTTGGCTTCCAGGACCTGGATGCCATGTAAACCACACTCACTCTGCATGGTAAGGTTATATTCAGCGCCATGCAGGTCGTTCATGAAGCAGATATAAACCGTCTTGGCGCCCTTTGCGGCTATAAGGTTCACAAACATGGGTAGCTGGAAATGGTTAGAGTAGTTCAAAACCGCGAAGACATAGGGCATATTAGCCAGCTGCGGTTCCATGGTGGTAGCGCCGCCTTCGCCGCAGAGCATCATCGTCTTGTATTTATTGGCGATAGGTGTCGCGGCGAACATCATAGCTGTGCCGGTAGGCCCAAAGAGGAAGTTAACATGATCCTGCGTGCACAGCTTTTCAATATTCTTGACGCAGACGCCGGTGTCGCTGGCATCATCGTACTCAATCAATCTTACCTTGAGTTTCTTGCCACCGACATCGATGCCGCCGGCAGCATTGACTTCATCTATCCACATCTTATAGACAGGCGCGTAGCCATATGCCTGGAAACCAGCCTGTGGGCCGGTAATATCGCGGGAAGCGCCGATAACGATTTCGGTCTGTGTCGTGCCGCCCCCGCCGCAGCCAGTAAAGGTAACGGGCACAATAAGAGCTAAACAAAGGATTAATGGTATTGAAATTTTTAATATTTTACTCCACATTATTTGCCTCTCCTTTTTGATAATTTTCTCGGGACTTTTTGCCACTTTTGTCACATATAGCTACCTCCCTTTTTTACATTACTTTTTATGATTCAACATAGCGTAGCACAACGGCTACTAAATTGCAACACAAAATTATCTATATAGCGTATAGTACTTTTAGTTTATACTAGTTCTCGGTAAGAAACTTAAAAAAATAGATAAAGGTAAAGCTATTTTAATACCTGAAACTAATTCTGTCAAATATTTGGTTTTTAAGGTTTGTTCAAAACGTAAAATAGCTATAAATCAATCGGAACGAAAGCAGTTATCTGCCTCTCGTTGTCACTCTCCAGACAATCAGGATGAAAAGCAGACCGGCGGCAAAAGCAGGTACGCCTGAACTTTGGCCAGAAATTAGGAGAGCTTTTCACGACCCATCCCAATATGCTCAAAAGGGTGAGGCAAATCTCTACTCTTATAGGCTGATAATATTCTGGACAATATAATTGGTTTTCGTTATACTTTCAGTGTAATAACCAAGAAGGTACGATCAACTTTAAGACGTGATTGTTGATAGGTCTAAGGGGCGTTATGCGAAGAACA
Source organism: Dehalococcoidales bacterium (assembly GCA_050014095.1). Lineage (GTDB taxonomy): Bacteria > Chloroflexota > Dehalococcoidia > Dehalococcoidales > RBG-16-60-22 > RBG-13-51-18. The sequence continues at coordinate 222,138 of JBEKDZ010000003.1, forward strand.
TTAGGTCGTGCGGTTCTCCCACTGCTGACACTAGCTTTAGTACTGATAATACTCTGTGCCAGTTCCGTTAGTGTTCAGGCAGCCACCCCCGCCATTACCATTAATCCAATAAGCGGGCTTCCAGGCACCGTGGTGACCGTTACTGGCTCCGGCTTCAGTGCCAACGAGACGGGCGTCAGGATAACCTTCGATAGTAACCCGATTACTTCGGCTATAACGGCTGACTCTCTGGGAAACTGGAGCGGCACTTTCACCGTTTCCACCGCGGTATTAGGACCCCATACGGTGAGTGCCTTTGGTTCCATTACTCCTTCCGGCGTGGTTCCTAACGTAACTTTTACGTTGCTGAATCCCAGCCTCTCTATCAGTCCAGCAAATGGGCCTCCGGGTACTTCGGTGACTGTTATCGGCTCAGGCTTTGCCGCCAGTGAAACCGGCATTACAATAACCTTTGACGGTAACCCTGTCGCCTCGGGCATTTCGGCCAACTCCCTGGGTAACTGGATCGGTACCTTCATTGTCCCCGCTTCATCCTCCGGTGCCCATAGTGTTAGTGCCTACGGTCCCATTACCCTGTCCGGTTTTGTTCTTAGCATCACCTTCACAGTCCCGAATCGCATCCTTGCCATTAACCCGAGAAGCGGACCTCCGGGTACTGTGGTGACCGTCACCGGCTCTGGATTTGGTGCCGGTGAAACCGGCATAACAATAACCTTCGACGGTAACCCTGTCGCCTCGGGCATTTCGGCCGACTCCCTGGGGAACTGGAGCGGCACCTTCACTGTTCCCGCTGCGCCCTCAGGTGCCTATGCACTCAATGCCTACGGTTCCATTACCCCGGCTGGCTTCATACACTCTATAAACTTCATGGTGAACCCCACCATTGCCGTTAGTCCGACAAGCAGGCCTCCAGGCGGTTCGGTGACCGTCACTGGCTCTGGATTTGGTGCCGGTGAAACCGGCATAACAATAACCTTCGACGGTAACCCTGTTGCCTCGGGCATTTCGGCCAACTCCCTGGGGAACTGGAGCGGCACCTTCACTGTTCCCGCTGCGCCCTCCGGTGTCCATGCACTCAATGCCTACGGCTCTATCACCCTGACTGGCTTCATACCCTCTATAAACTTCATGGTGAACCCCACCATTGCCATCAATCCGACAAGCAGGCCTCCGGGCAGTCCGGTGACCGTCACTGGCTCTGGATTTGGTGCTGGTGAAATCGGCATAACAATAACCTTCGACGGTAACCCTGTTGCCTCGGGCATTTCGGCCAACTCCCTGGGGAACTGGAGCGGCACCTTCACCGTTCCCGATTCACCCTCCGGTTCCCATACGGTGAGTGCCTACGGCTCTATCACCCTGGCTGGCTTCATACCCTCTATAAACTTCATGGTGAACCCCACCATTGCCATCAATCCGACAAGCGGGCCTCCAGGCGGTTCGGTGACCGTCACCGGCTCTGGATTTGGTGCTGGTGAAACCGGCATAACGATAACGTTTGATGGTAACCCTGTTGCCTCGGGCATTTCGGCCAACTCCCTGGGGAACTGGAGCGGTACTTTCACTATTCCTGCTTCAGTTCTAGGGTCCCACAGCGTTGGAGCCAAGGGCTCGATTACCCAGGGGGGCAGCCTCGGTGGAACCAACTTTGGGGTCACACCAGGTATCTCATTAAAACCCATCTCCGGCTATGTGGGGAGCACGGTTCAAATCAGCGGCTCCGGCTTCGCCGTTAATAGTCCCCTCACCTTTACTTATGACGACAAAGAGATTCTGGCAGAAGGGGCCACCACCGATGCTACCGGTAGCTTCGTTAATTCGTTCGTCGTGCCCAAGTCGAAGGCTGGCGGTCACACTATCAGCGTCACGGACGTGCAAGGGAACAGCGCCAAAACCACTTTCAACATGGATAGCACCCCACCACCCATGCCCGTCCCGCTTTCCCCCGATGACGACGCCAGAATTGGTATACTGGGGAACATCACTCCAAACTTTACATGGTCTAACGTCTCCGACCCCAGCGGCGTTACCTACTCTTTTCAAGTGGATACGTACCCGGACTTCTCTCAGCCTGTATTAGACAAGACGGATATCACGGCCAGTCACTATACTCTAACGGCGATAGAAGCTTTGCCGCGTGGCCAGTTTTACTGGAGGGTTAAAGCCATTGATGGTGCTTCTAATGAGAGCGCATGGTCACAGGTACGGTTACTAAAGTCCGGGCTCATGCCGCTGTGGGCTCTAGTGCTCATAATCCTGGTCGGCATCGCCGCCGTAGGCTCAGGTGGCTATTTCGGCCTGCTTCTTCTGAAAACGCGTCGGCGACAGGTAGTAACTGTTCCTGAAATCACGGTGCCTCAGATTATTACAGGGGAATGGCGAGAGATTGAATCTGCCGAGGAAACTCCAAAATTACCCTGGAGGCTGTCTCTACCCCAGCCGACAAAAGGAGCCAAGAAACTCTCTACCGAAGACCAAGCCCGCCTCATGGTGATTATAGACTTTGCTCAGTCTTTGCCCCTGGTGGAGCCCGGTTATAATGTGAACTGGCTGGTTGACCTGATAGAAACTGGAAGGGGGATCAAGATGTCAGCTCCGGTTTATAAGCAGTTGCTTAAAGGCGGACTTGAGGTGAGCTATGAGCCACAATGGACGCGCCACCCCATTTATCAGGACCTGTTGTCCTTATTAGAGGGGCAGTCAATCTTGCAGGACCTGAACGGGTTTGTTGACGCAGTTAACCGGTGCGCCTCCCAAGTAGTTTCGTTCCTGCAAGATATCTACCAAGATACGATCAAAGAAGCCCCGCCGGGCTTTATGAAGAAGGGTGGTTGGGAATTTATCTCCTCGGTTTACGCTGATGCCGTGAGTTGGTTCCGCGGGAAATCTCTGCATGACCCCTCGGAGCGGGACTACATTATAAAACCTCAAAAGGGTCTTGTGCACGGGACAAAGGCCCTAGAGTTAAAAGGCGAGGAGACCACATCTTTCGCTGGCCCGATTATACGGGCCTCCAGTGATGAGGAAGCCCTGCGGCTCCGGTCTCTTCACCTGAAGCTGCGCTGCGCGTACAGGGACAATAACAGGGCTAAAGAAATCGCTACCATGCTCACCCAACTGGAGGTGCAGCGGAGCCGGTTACTTATTTTCTTTAGCGAATTCGGCAGACTCAAGCAATAAATTCGCCGCGCTTCTTTCTGAAGAAAATTGTGGGTAACTTTTTGGCTTAATGTACAGCGACAAAATATAAAATGTGCATTATAATTTTTTCATATGAACTATTAAAATAGCATCTGGTTAGCGCATCATTGTTAATTTCATTGACAGATTTCAGGCACCCTGTCTATACTTTAATTAGCAGGTTTTATTTTCAATACAGGTCAAGCCGAGTTAGCATCAGGCAAATAGATTTTCCCTCTAACGGCAAAACCAATTTCTATTCCTTTTATCCTGTATGAATAACCTGCTTGGCGGAAGACAGGTGATAAAAAATGAAAATACCGGACAGCTTGGGATTTATTTCCCACATACATAAAAAAGAAACTAAGATCACCCGAGAAGAAACAAAGGCGACTCCTGTGGAGGGCGTTCGACAACCAACAGATAAATCTGAAAAGGCCGATATTACCAACGTCACGGAAGCGCGGAATAAGCCAAAGACCTTAGGCGAGCTTAGAGCATCGGGTTACCGGCCTTTACCGATAAGGGAAGAGATGAGGCGCAATCTCATATCGATGATAAAGGCAAAAAAGCCCATCTTTAACGGTATCATCGGCTATGATAATACGGTAATTCCACAGGTGGAAAACGCTGTATTGTCCGGCCAGAACATCATCTTCCTTGGTGAAAGGGGGCAGGCTAAGTCCCGCGTGATGCGCCTTCTCGTCGGCCTGCTGGATGAAGCTATTCCCATCATCCGGGGCTGTGAAATCAACGATAACCCCTTCTCACCGATATGTAAGTATTGCCGGGAAAAAGTAGCCAGTGAAGGAGATAAGACGGAAATCGTCTGGCTATCGCGCGAGGACAGGTACGGAGAAAAACTCGCCACACCGGACACCACGATTGCCGACCTCATCGGCGATGTCGACCCTATTAAAGTTGCCGAAGGACGTTATCTTTCCGATGAGCTGACCATGCACTACGGGATTATCCCGAGGACGAACCGCGGGATATTCTGTATCAATGAGCTTCCCGACCTGGCGGAAAGGCTGCAAGTTGGCCTGTTCAACCTGTTGGAAGAAGCGGACATCCAGATAAAAGGCTATCGCGTCAGGCTGCCGCTGGATATCGTCCTTGTCGCCAGCGCCAATCCTGAAGACTATACCAGCCGAGGCCGGATTATTACTCCGCTGAAAGACCGTTTTGGCGCGCAGATTCGCACTCATTACCCTGTTACGATTAAAGATGAAATAGCCATCGTCGAACAGGAATGGCAGCGGTTCAATGATGGAGACGTTAGTTTTTATGTTCCAGACTATGTCAAAGAAGTAATTGCCGAGATTACCCACCTGGCACGGAACAGCTCGGACATTGGCCAGCGCTCCGGCGTTAGCGTAAGGGTCTCTATCGCCAACCTGGAAACAGTTGTCGCTAATGCCATCAGGCGGGCTACCGTGCTTGGCGAAAAGCTGGCCGTGCCGCGTATCAGCGACCTTCCTTATATCGTCGCCTCAACCACTGGCAAGGTGGAGATGGAAGGCTTCGAGGATAAAAACGAGCAAAAAATCATCGACGACCTTACAAAAAAGGCGGTGCTCATCGTATTCAACCGGTATTTCCAGTTTGAAGAACTTGACCCCATCGTCAGGCAGTTCAATGGCGGTTTCAACGTCGAGACTTCGGATGGCATGAACGCAAAATCTTATGTGCGTTACACAAAAGAGATACCCGGTATGGCCAAAGCGGTTAAAAAGATGACCGATGCGGAAACGCCGGAGATAGTAGCATCGGCCATAGAGTTTATTCTCGAAGGCGCGCATCTGAATAAAAGGTTAAACAAGACAAAGGTCGAAGGCAAGACAGTCTACAGGCATTAAAAATGGAAAACAATCGCTATTCAGAATGGGATGGCTCGCAGAATATCTTCGAGCCGGATGCCGATGCAATCATGCAGGAGCTACAGCGTAACCTGATGCATGACGGCGACCTGGCCGAAGCCCTGCGTATGATGCAACGTAACGGCCTAACAGATAGACTGGGGAGACGTTTGCCCAGCCTCCAGGAACTCATTAAAAGGCTGCGGCAGCGGCGGCAGGAACACCTTAAGAAATACAAGCTGAACTCCATGATGGAAGACATACGTAAGAGGCTCGACGATATTATCAATACCGAACGGCAGGGCATACAGAACCGGCTGGATGAAGCCAGAAAAAAAGCGGCGGACGGCAGCCGGGACCTCGACCCGGAAATGCAGGAAAGACTGCTCAAGAACCTGGAAGAACGCGCTTCTCAGAACATGGAGAAGCTGGAAGGCCTGCCCAAGGATGTCGGGGGCCGGATAAAAGACCTGAACCAATACGACTTTATGGACGGAGGGGCCAGGCGGCAGTTCCAGGAACTCATGGACATGCTTAAAAGAAATGCCATGTCTTCTTACGCCAAGGAGATGACACAGCGACTCAAGAACATGGACGCCAATTCTCTCGCTGCCATGAGGCATTTCATAGAAGCCATCAACCAGATGCTGGAGGCGCGGCGGCGGGGAGAGGAGCCAGACTTCGAGGGCTTCATGAAGCAATTCGGCGATTTCTTCGGCGATAATCCGCCTAAAAACCTTGATGAATTGATTGAACGACTACAGCAGCAGATAGCCCAGGCGCAGGCATTGATGGAGAGCCTTTCGCCGGCGGACAGGCAAGAGCTCCAGAACCTGATAGACTCCATGCTTGATGAGTCCACCAAATATGAAATGGCCAAGATGATGGCCAATATGGAATCCCTGTATCCCGGCTGGCTTGATACCCAGGGGTATTCTTTCAGCGGTGAAGAATCGCTCTCTTATTCCGAAGCTTTAAAGCTGATGGAACACCTCCAGAAAATGGATAAATTAGAAGAGCAGTTCCAGGATTCCCGATATGATGATTCTCTGGACGAGATAGATGATAAATTAGTGAAGGAGCTTTTAGGCGAAAGTACGGCAGAAGAGCTGAAAAGGATGCGTGAAATTACTAAAATGCTCGAAGATGCCGGCTACATTAGAAAAAACCGCGGCCAGTATGAGTTAACGCCGCGCGGCATGAGGAAAATCGGGGAAAAAGCCCTGAACACAGTTTTCGCCAGCTTAAAAAAAGACCGTACCGGCTCCCATAATATCAGGCAGCGCGGCACCGGCGGCGAAAGAATTGATGAAACGAAGAGGTACGAGTTCGGGGATGACTTCGATTTACATCTTCAAAAGACCTTGACCAACGCCCTGCTACGCCGTCCGCAGGTACCGATAAAGCTTGATGTCCAGGACTTTGAGGTTTTCCGGCAGGAAGAGGCTACCCGCTCTGCCACTGTAATGATGCTGGATATGAGCATGTCCATGCGGATGGGCGGAAATTTTGAAGCGGCCAAAATCGTTTCCATTGCCCTTAACTCCTTAATCGCCGGCAAATTTCCTAAAGATAGCCTGTATATCCTGGGCTTCTCGGCTGTTGCCCGGCGCATGACTCCGGAAGAGCTGACCTATATTAGCTGGGACGATTTTACGCCCTATACCAATATGCAGCATGGGTTTATGACGGCGAGGAAAATCCTGGCGAAAGAACGCGCCGCCAACAAACAGATAATCATGATTTCCGATGGCCAACCCACCTCGCATATTGAAAACGGGCAGATTGTCTTTCATTTGCCAACCACCCAACGCTGCATCGATGTAACGCTAAGGGAAGTGAATAACTGTACCCGTGTGGGTATTGTCATCAACACTTTCATGCTGCCCAGCCATGACATATTCAACATGTTTGTTGACAGGATGGCGCGCTTGAACCACGGGCGGGTCTTTTTCACCGAACCCGGTGACCTGGGCAAGTATATTATCGTTGACTATATCAACAATAAAAAGACGAAAATTTAGGACGTTAACTTTAAAATTCACGGCCGGTACGGGGTACTGACAAACAGGAAGAGGAAACCATGGCTAGAACCCAACGGTGGGCGGATTGGATGTTTCGCAGGACAGATGAGAACTTTTCTATCCTCGATGTCGTGAAGTCCGGTACCATCGATTTTAAGCTTGCTGGGCTATTATGGCTCTTGATGGAGCACCGGGCTTCGGTAATGGTGGCAGCCGGTCCTGTCTGGGCTGGAAAAACTACACTGTTTCACGCCCTGTTGGATTTTCTCCGTCCTGAAATAGAACAGGTCTCTTTACGCGGCTATGATGAAGATTTCAAGTCTTTAGGAAATGATAAACCAGAAAATACCTATCTCATTACCGAAGAAATAAGTAATCACAGTTATGAATATCTCTGGGGCTACCAAGTCACTAAAGCGTTCGAGTTACTGCCAAAGGGCTACGCCCTGGGAGGCACGATACATGCCCGCAACATCAGGGAAGTCGCCTATGTTCTAAATGCCCTCGGAGTACCTTTGCCGCTAATTGCCACTCTTGGGGTTATCATAACTCTCCAGGTTACCCGCGGACGCTCTTACTATGATGAACCACTCCGCTATGTGGACACGGTAAGCACCTTCAATATTACCAAAGATGGTCTGGTCGCTCAAATCCTGGTCACGCGACATTTACCGGATGAAAAGTTTATTTATACCCCGGAACAATTGTTGCACGATAATCTTTTTAATAAGTTCCCTATCAAGTATAGTTCTGTATCTTCAGAGATGGAGCTTCGCGGGCATTATTTAAGCCAACTCGACAATAGGGGTGTATCATCCCGTGAAGAAGTAAGAAAAGCAATTTTGAAATATTATCAGTCGCGATTTTCATGAACTATGTGGGTTACACTTTCTGACGAATTGTGCAGCGTATAGTTTCCCGGTTATATGCTGGCGGATTCGGAAACCGTAGCTAAATACGTAGCAGACCTGCATGATTTACTTAACGAGAGCTCTTTTGCCGAGAGGAAATCCTTTGTCAGAAGCTTCATCAAAGAGGTTAAAGTTACTGGGGATGACGTGCTATTAACTTATACAATGCCAATGCTGCCTAGGGGTTTAACGGAGGAGAAATTGCCAGTTCTGCCTGTTGATACCCTTGGTGGGGAAGGGGGGACTCGAACCCCCACGCATTGCTGCACTGGATCCTAAGTCCAGCCCGTCTGCCAGTTCCGGCACTCCCCCGCGGTGGTGAGAATCACTCTCCCGTACTATAGCATTTTATATGGGCAGTCTCAAGTATATTTATCAATTAAATGCGCTCAAATGGTCCTTACTTATGATAGAAAAGGTGATTGACAAATTTCTTAAGTTCTGCTATTATACCTAGAGTATCTAGGTATTCAACACGTCGCGGCAGCCCTACTGGAAAAACAACAACATTACAGGAGGTTAACAAGTGAAATTACTAAGTCTGGCAATCTGCTCACTGGGAATTTGGGTTCTATTAAGTGCCTTCGTTAGCGCCTCATGGGTAAGCATCGTTTTTGGCGCCATTACCGCCGTTTTGGCATTAGGTGCCGCTGGTACATCTAAATAGCACCAACTATCATTTAATATAAAAACTGGCTGCCCCGGTAACTTTAAATTTATTGTTTTATTAACCTCTTGCAAATGCGTAACATCTTTGATAGTATTGACATACATAGAGTATCTAAGTAATAATAACCGTGCTCGAGGTGATTAATATGGAACCGAAACGCGATCTCTTAAAAGGAAGCTCTAACTCGCTGCTCCTTTGTTTGCTGGAGCGGCAGCCGATGTATGGCTACCAGATAGTAAAAGAGCTTGAGGTGAGGAGCCAAGGGTATTTCAAATTTAAAGAGGGCACGCTTTATCCAGCCCTCCACCGCCTGGAAAAGTCCGGGTTGATAACCGGGAAATGGGAAACGTTGCCTAATGGAAGGAAGCGGCGTTATTATCTCATTACCGCTAAGGGGCAAGCCAAGCTCGCCGAGGAACGAACGCAGTGGTTAGATTTCTTTACCGCAGTTAAACTGATACTTGAGCCTGAAGTTAATAGAATCTAAAAGGACAGACATAATGACACTGGATTTAACCCAATATCTGGAGAGCATAAAAGCTGATGCCCGGCTGGAGCAACCCGACGAAACGGGAATTATAAGCGAGCTTGAAGCCCATATCGAAGATAAGCTCCAGGAACTCAGCGATGCCGGCCTGACAAAAGAAGAGGCTATGAAAACATGTCTCAGTCAAATGGGCAGCATCAAGTCAATCGCCCGACAGATATATGAGGCTTACAGTCAAGGCAGCTGGAAACAGGTACTATTAGCCGCCATGCCCCACTTCCTTTTCGGGCTATTGTTCGTTCTTAACTGGTGGCACTATCCCGGTTGGTTGTCGCTGGTGCTGGTGCTCATTCTCGGGACGACGTTCTACGGCTGGTCTCACGGTAAACCTTCTTGGGTTTTCCCCTGGCTGGGATACACTATGGTGCCGTTAATCATCGTAGGACTGATGTTTCTTTATCTGCCTAAAGGATGGTCATTCCTGGCAATACTGGTCTATCTACCCCTGGCGCTCTGGTGGCTCTTCCGCATTATCATTCTAAGTATCAAAAGGGACTGGCTTTTCAGCTCATTAATGCTACTGCCGATGCCGATCATCATCGGCTGGTACCTGGCGATATCACCATCGGGCGAATTATCTGAAGAAACTTTACAGCAGCTTTCTTATTTTGCCCCATGGATAGGATTGAGCTTTATGGGACTGGCGCTGACAATCGCAGTTTTCATCCGTTTACGCCAGCGTTGGTTGAGAATCAGCTTGCTGGCAGCATCGGGACTAACGACATTGATCCTGATTGTCTATCACTCGACTGGTTACGTGAATAATCTCGCCTTCCTCGGACTTTTGTTTATTATGTGGGGAGTATTGCTCATTCCCCCCATATTGGAAAGACGACTGAAAAACATCCGGGTGAAATAACATGAGGCAGGTAGCCATCGTTACCGATACCACTGCCTGTGTACCCCAGGAACAGGTTATCAGGTATGATATCGAAGTGGTGCCGGTACCCCTGATAATTAATGAGAAGACCTACCGCGACGGGATAGACATCACGGCCACCGAGTTCTATGGGATGCTGCGTAACGCGAAGAAAATGCCGACGACTTCCGCCTCTTCTCCCGAACCCTATTTACAAGCCTACCGTAATGCGAGCCGCAAGGCACCCAATGTTCTTTGTTTAACGGAGCCGAGCAAGTTTAGCGCGATGTTCAACTCCGCCCGCACGGCCATTGAAACAGCCAAAACCACCCTGAAAAAGGTAACCATAGAAGTTATGGAATGCACTACCGCCGCCGCGGGCCAGGGACTGGTGGCTCTAGCAGCCGCGCGTGCCGCCGCAGCGGAGAAATCCTTAGAAGAAGTTAAACAAATCGTTCGCAGCGTTATGTCAAGGGTCAACCTGTTCGCGACACTGGATACCCTGCGCTACCTAGCAAGGAGCGGGCGGGTGCCGCAAGCCGCGGCGCTGATTAATTCCCTCCTTAATATCAAACCCGTTTTTACGCTCAACCACGCCAGCCCCCGTACTGTATCTCTCCCGAGGACGATGAAAAGCGCCATTAACCGCATGCTGAAGGAAATGGAAGACGTCGTAACTAAAAAACAACAGCTACATGTTGCCGTCATGCATGCCGACGCCATGGAAGAAGCGATAACTCTGAAAGACATGATTTCAGCTCGGTTCGAATGTAAAGAAATATATATCACTGAGTTCACCCCGGTAATGGGGGTGCATACAGGACCGGGATTAGTAGGCGTAGCCTTCTACGAAGAATAGAACCTCACCAAGCTCCTTCTCTGTCTAGCCAAACTAAACAAAACAATCTATAATCAATATGTTATGCATGCTCCACAAGTTATCACCGATGCTCACCGGTTAGCCAATACCTTTGGCACCCTCCCCGAAGCGGAGGCGCAACCTACTGCCATTATCGTCAGCGGCTTGCCGGGAACCGGTAAATCATATTTTTGCCGTCGGCTGGCGGAGCGTTTGCCATTTGTTATCCTAGAAAGCGATGCCCTACGCAAGCAACTTTTCGCAACCCCAACCTATACGGCGGAGGAGAGTGCCTATCTTTTCCGTGCCATTCACTGTTTGATGGAAGACCTCCTCAAGAGAGGCATGCCTATCATCCTGGATGCTACCAACCTTGCTGAGAAACATCGGGAACGTATTTACAATATTGCCGAACTTCTCAACGCGCGGTTAATTATCGTGCACGTAAAAGCGCCACCGGAGCTGGTGCAGAAGCGACTTAAACAAAGGATGGAAAGAAAAACCCCGCAGGATAATTCCACTGCCGATTGGTCAGTCTACCAGAAGATGAGGACATCAGTAGAAAAAATCAATCGCCGCCATTTTACCGTGGATACGTCTAAAGATATTACCCTGGCAATTGAGAAAATCGTCAGAGAAGCCAACCGCTGAAAGGAGACCTTTTAATGGAAATTAAAGCCGCCACCGGTGAGATTATCGGAGCTAAAACCGGCGCTATTATCATCAACCACTTCGAGGGTGCGAAGCAACCTGAAGGTGCTGCCGCCATCGTTGATAAAGCGTTAGGCGGCGCTATATCGAATCTTATGAAGCAGGGGGATATTAAAGGCAAGCTCAATGAGATAACCCTGTTGCATAGCCTGGGTAAACTGCCGGCGAGCCGCATCGCCGTTCTGGGACTGGGCAAGAAAAAGGAGCTAACGGTCAATAAAGTGCGTGGCGCCATTGGTGAGGTCTGCCGCTATCTACGGGGTAAAGGCGTCAGCAGTATCGCCAGCATCATCATCGGCGATGGAGTTAACGGGATAAAAACCGACGTCGCTGTTCAGGCAATGACCGAGGGAGCTATACTTGGTCTTTATGCTTTCCGGCGCTACATCACCAAGCAAGAAAACGGCTTCGGTGAGATAAAAGAGTTCACGATAATCGGCAAGGAAAAGCAGCAGATGGAAAAAGCCATCGCCATCGGCAAAATTACCTCCGAGGCGGCTAACTACGCGCGGGACATGGTCAACGAGCCAGGCAATGTCATGACGCCCACCAAAATGGCAGAAACCGCCCGCGATATTGCCAAAAAGTACGGGCTTAAGGTGGAGATTTTCGATAGAGATAAAATGAAGGAATTAGGGATGGGGGGCTTACTGGGGGTATCGCAAGGCAGCCAGCAGCCGCCTAAATTTATCGTCCTCAAATATAACGGCCGTAAATCCAGTGAAATCGATTTAGCATTAGTGGGTAAGGGCATCACCTTCGACTCCGGCGGCATCTCGATTAAACCGTCGGAGAACATGGCGGATATGAAAGATGACATGGCGGGTGGGGCTGCGGTACTGGCGACGCTAATGGCGCTGGCGCAGCTTAAACCCGCGATTAACGTGACGGCATTCGTCCCGGCGACGGAGAACCTGCCGAGCGGCACGGCGCTTAAACCGGGCGATATCATTACCATCATGAACGGCAAGACCATCGAGGTGCTTAATACCGACGCCGAGGGACGGCTGATTCTTGCCGACGCCTTAAGCTACGCCGTGAAAAGCGGGGCAAAAGCCATCATCGATGTGGCTACCCTGACCGGCGCCTGCCAGGTAGCGCTAGGAAAAATCACCACCGGGGCTTTTACCAACAACCAAGCGCTCGTGGATAAGGTAATCGCCGCCGGCAATGAGGTTGGCGAGCCTGCTTGGCAGCTACCAATGTTCGATGAATATAAAGAGTTTATCAAGAGCGATATCGCCGATATTAAAAACTCCGGCAACAGATACGGCAGCGCTATCACCACCGCTAAATTCCTCGAGGAGTTTGTGGATAAAACACCCTGGGTACATCTTGACCTTACTGGACCTGATAACGATAAAGAAAAAGGCTACCTGGTCAAAGGAGCAACCGGCGTGCCGGTGAGAACGCTGATAAGCTTTGTGATGGCACAGGCAAAGAAATAATAATCAAGGAGGGGGTAAAATGAAGATTAAGTATTTAGCCCATTCCGCCTTTTTAATAACGTCGGAGAAAGGTACGAGAATCGTTACCGACCCCTATACCGCCTCGCCGGGAATGGGATACGGTGCGATAGCCGAAACGGCAGACATCGTTACCGTAAGCCACGAGCACGGTGACCATAATAACGTATCCGCTGTAAAAGGCAACCCGAAAATAGTTAAAACCAGCACCAATGTCAAAGATATTGTATTTATAGCCGTCCCCACCTCCCACGACGACCAAGGAGGCAGCCAGCGGGGTGAAAATACAATATTTTGTTTTGAGGTGGATGGTGTAAAAATGTGTCATGCCGGCGACCTCGGCCATGAGCTGACTGCCGAACAGGTAAAAGCCACCGGTAATGTTGACGTTTTAATGATTCCGGTGGGGGGCTTTTTTACGATAGACGCTAAAACCGCCGGGAAAGTCGTCGACCAGCTTAAACCTAAAGTGATTCTCCCCATGCACTATAAAATGGGTAAATCCAACTTCCCCATCGCCGGTGTGGAGGACTTCCTGAAGGGCAAGAGTAACGTGATTCGCTCGAATGATAGCGAGATAGAGCTCGAGGCAGGCAAGCTAACGAACACAGCAGAAATTGTTGTTTTAAAACCATCTCTATAAGTTTGAGGAACAAATTATATGAATGACTATTGGGATAAAAGGTTCCGGGTTGAAGGTAAAATATGGGGCGATGTGCACAGCCGTACCGCCGAGTATGCTTTAGAGCTATTTAAAAAGAACGATGTTAAAAAGCTACTGGTGCCGGGGTCGGGCTATGGCAGGAACACCCGGCTGTTCTCGGCGTCAGGATTCAAGGTAACCGGCGTAGAAATCTCGGAAACAGCCTGTAAGATGGCGCATAAATTCGACCCGGCTACCAGAATATTTAATGACTCCGTCCTGGATATGTCTTATCTTGGGACTAATTATGACGCTATCTATTGTTACAACGTGCTGCACCTGTTTCTGCAATATGACCGGCAGCTCTTTTTACAACAATGCATCAGCAGAATTAAAAAACAGGGGCTGATGTTTTTCACCGTCTTTTCAGAAAAAGAAGAGAGCTTCGGGAAAGGTAAAAAGGTCGAGAAAAACACCTTTGAAAGTAAACCAGGCCGGCCGGTGCATTACTTCGACGAGGAAGACCTGAAAGCCTATTTTAAGCGTATGGACATACTGGAAACAGGCACCATGGAAGACCCGGAAGACCACGGCGAGGGACCGCATACGCATTTGTTACGCTATATCTACGTTAGAAAAATCAAATGATCAACCCCAACGACGTCAACCTGATTATCTTCGATATGGACGGGACCATCGTCCCCTCCCTGCCGCCAGTATACGAGTCGATTAAAAGGGCTTTTAACAAGCTGGGCTGGCCAGTCAATTTCACTCCGGAGGAAATCAACCAGTTCTTCGGGGTAACGACGGCAGCCACCCAGGGCGGGCTGTATGAATTCATTACCCCGCCGAACAGCCATCTTACCATACCGGAGGTCAGGGAAAAAGTGCGCGAAGAATATGAAGGAGTATTCCGCGACATGGCGCAGCCCTACCCGGGGGTAAAGGAAACGCTCGCAGCTTTGAGAAAACGGGGCTATAAACTAGCCCAATATACTAACGCGTCGACCAAGTATCTTGGTGTTGTTATGTCAACTCTAGGCATGGAAGATTATTTCGACTATATTGAATGCATCCAGGATAATAACCTCACTAAACCCGAGCTGGTGAGGAAAATTAGAGAAAAGTTCGGTGGGTTAACCACCGCCATCGTCGGCGATAGAGTTCACGACATCGAAGCCGCCAGGGAGACCGGTTCCCTATCTATCGGCGCCCTGTATGGCTACGGCGATAACGAACCGAAACAAGCTGACCTTGCGATAAACAAGTTCGACGACCTGCTCTCGATTTTCGATAAACGGCTGCCAATATTTGAGAAAATACTTAAAGAGACCCGCGAGAAAAAGCCAAAAGATAAGGCTTTCGTTATCGGGGTAAATGGGATTGACGGGGCAGGGAAAACGCAATTTGCAGAGGCGCTGGAAGTATTTTTAAAAACGCAGGGCGAATTAACACAACTCATCCACCTCGATGATTTTCATAATCCAAAGGCAATCCGGTATGGCGGCAGCGACCAGGCTGATAACTATTATAATAGAAGTTTCAATATAGGTCTGGTTATCGATAAATTACTATCGCCGATGCAAAAGAAGCAGCCGATATCCTTAAAACTCAAAACCCTCGATTTACAGACAGATAAATATACCAACGAGCGCAAGTATGTCATCAAGCCAAACACCATTGTAATCTTCGAGGGGGTGTTCTTATTCCGGAAGGAACTTGCGCCTTATATCGACCTGAAAGTCTTCCTGCATATTTCTTTCGATGAAAGTAAAAGACGGGCTATGATAAGAGATTCAGAAGCAGACATAAAAAAGTACGATGAAAAGTACCTGCCGGCGCAGCGAAAATACTTAACGGAATATCCCCCTGCTAAAGTCGCCGATATCATCATCGATAACACCAATTGGGATTATCCAGTGATAAAGTCGGTCTAAATAGCTTAAGTATCCACATATATTATCATAAAAAAATTAGTATAATTTTTATATTATCCTCTAGTTAATGTTGACTTCTTATAGTATAATTATATATAGGGGGTTAAGTGCGCGCTAGAAACTAGGCAGAAATTTTGGATATAAGCTGTATTATTCTGGCTGGTGGAAAAAGTACCCGCTTCGGACATGACAAGGTTTCAGAAAGAATCGGTAACACAAGCCTACTTGAACAGGTAATATCCCACGTAGACCCCATTTGTAAAGATATTATTATTGTTACAGCGAAAGGGAGAACTTTCGCCCAGTTGGCGAATCACCCAAAGATTAAAATAACGAATGACATTCTCCCGGGACGAGGCTCTTTGGGTGGCATATATACCGGACTAGTAAAATCAGAATCCTTTTATAACCTTGTTGTGGCTGCAGATATGCCTTTTTTAAACGAGCCTTTATTACGCTACATGATTGAGGTTGCTGATGGCTACGACTTTATACTACCGCGAATCGACAATATGTATGAACCGCTGCATGCCATCTATTCCCGGAACTGTATCAGTCCCATTAAATCCGTATTAGAACAAGGTAAAAAGGTTATCATCGAGCTTTTTAACTACGTCAAGGTGAGGTTCGTCGAGGCTAAGGAAATCGATAAGTACGACCCGA
This sequence comes from Dehalococcoidales bacterium, assembly GCA_050014095.1. GTDB lineage: Bacteria > Chloroflexota > Dehalococcoidia > Dehalococcoidales > RBG-16-60-22 > RBG-13-51-18. The sequence continues at coordinate 238,467 of JBEKDZ010000003.1, forward strand.
AGCATATAAGCTTTTTCAACATCAATACCAGAGCAGATATGAAGCGAGCAAAAGAGATAATTGGCGAAGGAGTAAAGGAATGCTAAGCGTTGAAGAGGCTCTCCAGAAGATATTAAGCGAGGTAAATGCACTCGAGGCAGAGTCCGTCCCTATCATGGAATCGCTGGGACAGGTTCTCGCCGAGGATATCATCTCCGATATCAATGTGCCGCCGCTGGACAATTCCGCCTTCGACGGTTACGCCGTGCGTTCGGAGGATACCAAGGGGGCGAGTGAAAAAACGCCTAAAACCTTTAAGGTAATCGATACGGTCATTGCCGGCGACATTTCTAAGAAAGAAGTCGTGTTGGGCACAGCTATCCGTATTATGACCGGCGCGCCGATTCCGCCGGGGGCAGATAGCGTCGTGCAGTTCGAGGATACCGACGATCCCAAGAATAAAGACACCTCCTCTAACCAATCCCCCGGACAAGTGAACATTTTTGCCGAGACTAAAACAGACCAGAGCATCCGGCATGCCGGCGAAAATATTACCCGAGGCAAGATAGTTTTAAAGAAAGGAACCGTTATCCGGCCGGCGGAAATAGGCTTGGTGGCATCAATGGGGCGCAGCCGGCTTGAGGTTATCCGGCGCCCGGTAGTGGCGGTGCTTTCCACCGGCAACGAACTGGTGGAAATCGATAAACCGCTGACCGAGGGCAAGATATACGATAGCAACATTTACAGCATTGCAGGTTTGGTCAAGCGTTATGGATGTGTCCCTAAAATCCTGGGAATAGCCCGCGATAATGAAAAGGACCTGGTAAAGAAACTACAACAGGCGCAGGACACGGATATGCTGTTAACGACCGGTGGGGTTTCTATGGGCGATTACGACTTGGTAAAGGATATTCTAGCCAGAGACGGCAAGATGGTTTTTTGGAAAGTGCGGGTCAAGCCAGGGAAACCATTAGCCTTCGGGAAGATAAAAGGCAAAGATAAACAGGGCAAGGTCAAAAGCATACCCCACCTCGGGCTGCCCGGTAACGCCGCTAGCTGCATGGTTAGCTTCGAATTGTTCGTACGGCCGGCGCTGCTAAAGATGATGGGCAAAAGTAACCTGGTGAAACCCACCGTGGAAGCGATTATCGAAAATACCGTGAAAAACGATGCTGGCAGGCGCATTTACGACCGGGCGATTATCCAGAAGCGCGACGGTCACTATTATGCCAGATTGACCGGCCCGCAAGGCTCGGGAATCCTTACGTCCATGAGTCTAGCGAACGGGCTGGTGCTTATCCCGGAAGAAGTAGAGCAGGTAAACAAAGGCGATACCGTCCAGGCGTTGATGCTGGACTGGAATGAAGAAGTAAATATTTAATAGTAGCTAATGAATATGCGGTCGATAATATCTTTCGTCGGCAAATCCAGTGCGGGTAAGACGACCCTGCTGGAAAAAATAATCGCCGAACTTAAAAAGCGGGGACATAAGGTGGCTATCGTCAAGCATTCGCACCATAAAGACGACCTGGATACCGCCGCCAAAGATACCTGGCGTTTTACCAAGGCAGGCAGCGAGCTTTCCGCCATCAATTCGCTGGACCACCTGGCGATTTACCGGCGTATGGATAGCTTCTTCGACCCGCAGGATATTGCTAATTACGTACTGTGGGACTTCGATATTATTTTGACCGAAGGCTTCAAGGGCAGCAGCTATCCCAAGATAGAAGTGCACCGTAGCGAACAGGGTGGTGAATTATTGACCGACCCCAAGTTTCTACTGGCGGTAGTCACCGATAAACCGCTGAAGGTGGATGTGCCGCAGTTTTCCCACGATGATATTGCCGGCATAGCCGATATCATAGAAAAGACGATGGCTAAACAAAACGGCGAAACGGAGCTGGAGCTGGTTATCAACGGCAAACATGAGACTATCAGCCCTTCTCTGAAAGACCTATTGACCCGTACCTTCTCTGCCATGATACCGCAGAACAACGGCGAAATTAAAAACCTGCATATCTCCATGAGGAGGAAGCATTGATTTTCGATACCTCGAATTTTGTATTTAAAGTACCATCGGTGGTAGCGAGGGCGCGGCGTGTCCTGATAAAGCCCAGTGCGTCTTACCCGTTGCCGTATCCGGTTACCACCAGCGCCGATATGCTGGCAGCCATCATCTCCAGCATCCGGAGAGTGAGCGATGCCGATATCATCCTGCTGGAAGGCACCCCGGATGGCATACCTACCCGACCGATTTACCAGGCGCTGGGGTATAATTTCCCGCGGGTATTGACGCTGGATGTTAAGGACTGCATCTTTGTGGAAGTGGATAATCCCCTGCCTAAACCCTTCGCCGTGCCTACCTTCTGGGTGCCTAATGTGATATTATCCAGCGACTACCTGATTACAGTCGCGCCGCTAAAGACATACAACAGCTCGGGGAGCTTTACTATCCCCAACCTGCTTTCGCTCCTGCCGAGCAGCAAGTATAGCGGGGATACGCCGGGAGGGTGGGAAAATCTCTACGGCCTGGGCATCGATAAAGTGCTGGCTGACCTCTATTTTACCCTCCCCTTCGACCTGGGAATTATCGAGGCGAAACAAAAATTCGCAGTCAAGGAAGACCCCAACGAAGGCGATATCGAAGATTATGATAAGATATTTATCGGCGAGCCTTATGATACCGACCGTGAGGTTGCGGATACGCTGGGACTAAAAATCAACTATCTTGACCTGATAAAATCAGCCAAGGTTGAACTTCAAGCCTAACCCTTACCGGACTTTTACCTGATACGAAAATTGGCAAAGCTGCCAGTATATTCCCCCCAGGTGGTGATGATATCCTTCACGCTGGCGGCCGGCGGACCGACCTTAAGATATTCCAACAATTTTTCCAGATTGGGCTTATCTCCCTCTGCCATGACCTCCACCAAATTGCCGGGACGGTTACGCACGTAACCGGTCAGACTCAATTGTAAAGCCCGCTCTTCAACTGAAGTTCGGAAAAAGACACCCTGTACACGACCTTGAATGGTCGCATGAAACGACGCCTTTTCATCCATCAGCATTCACCCATAACTTCCGCTCTTATCACGGAAGAACTATTCCTCATCCTCCTGCGGCTTTCTTTTCTTTCTAATGACTTCGACCTCTGCCGGCGGCGCCGTCATGGAAATAGGGGCTATTTTCTTGAGGTCTTTTTTAGTCTTCTTCTTTTCTCGATGAGAATAATCTCCTTGTCTGCCCATAATAATCACCTCGCTAAGGTATTTTAGATATTCTCGATGCAGTTTACCAAATATAATTTACTTCGTAAAGTCCATGTTAAGCGCTGCCAGCGTCAGATGGGCAGCTTCTGTTTCGGCGATTTTTTTACTCTTGCCAGTGCCTCTGCCCATTGACTTTCCATTTATGACTACCTCAACCATAAACACTTTATCATGGTCAGGACCTGTTTCCGAAACCAGGCGATATACCGGCGCCGACTGATACCTCGACTGCGTTAGCTCCTGGAGTTTCGATTTATATTCGATGTCAGCGCCCCGGCTGGTCAGCTTTTTCCACTCTTCAGCGAGAAGTCTGTTAACTACAGCCCCGGCGGTGTCGATACCCTGGTCGAGATATATCGCCGCGATAACAGCCTCCAGCGCTCCCGCCAGGTTAGGCGCTTTATTGCGTCCTCCGCTCGTTTCCTCCCCTTTGCCCATATATAAAAAGTCACCTAGTTTGATTTTGCCGGCGATATGAGATAGGGTATCGCGTCGCACCAGGGTCGCCCGGGCTTTGGTCATTTCACCTTCGGTTAAATCAGGGAAATCCTGATACAGTCTATCGGCGACGATAAAATCCAGGACAGCATCACCGAGGAACTCCAGTCTTTCATTGTGGCTAATAGGACCGGCGGGGTTTTCGTTGATATAGGAGCTATGCACCAGCGCCTGCTCTAGCAACGCAGGTTGGCTAAAAGAGACCCCCAGGATTTTCTGCAGTTCAGCAATATCAGGCACGTTCTAATCCCCTTTCTCGTAATAACAATAGACCGTTGGGAATAGAGTGTCAATAGGCACAGATTATTGTTTCCAGCCAATCTACGTGTTATAATTTACGTGTCGCTGGGGAGTCGTCTAGTGGTAGGACAGCAGACTCTGGATCTGTATGCGAAGGTTCGACTCCTTCCTCCCCAGCCATTCAAGACGCTTCAGTTTACACGCTAATTCCACAAGGTTATAATATATAGCAGTGTATTCTTTTTATTCCATGAGTAATTAAGGGATTATTTGTGATGAAAATAGGCATTGATATCGGCTCGGTCACGGCGAAGGCTGTAGTTTTTGATGATGCCGATAATATATTAGAGTCAAGATACATCCGCACCATGGGACAGCCTATTGAGACTGCTCTTGTTATTCTTGAAGACTTATTAACCAAATATCCAACCGCCAATTTCAATTCTGCGGCAGCTACCGGCACGGGAGGACAGCTCATTGCTACCCTGCTGAACATACCTTTCGTTAACGAAATTACCGCGCAGGCTGCCGGAACAGCCCGCTTCCATCCGGAAGTCCAAACCATTCTGGAAATAGGCGGCGAGGATTCAAAGCTTATCGTCCTGCAAAAAGAGTCCGGTGAAGCTTTGCCTAAGGTTATCGATTTCGCTATCAATGGCGTCTGTGCCGCCGGCACCGGCTCCTTCCTCGACCAGCAGGCTTCCCGTATGGGCATCCCTATCGAAGAGTTTGGCGAAGTAGCTTTAAGGTCGGAACACCCCCCTCGTGTCGCCGGCCGCTGCAGCGTCTTCGCGAAAAGCGATATGATTCACCTCCAGCAGGTTGGCACACCCGTGCATGACATTGTCGCCGGCTTATGTTTCGCCATGATACGTAATTTTAAGGGACAGGTTATCCGTGGGCGTGACCTGGGTAAACCCATCGCTTTCCAGGGTGGTGTTGCCGCCAATAAAGGTATCCGGCGCGCCCTGTTGGAGGTCCTTGAACTAGAGGAAAAGGACTTAATCACACCAGAGCATTTTGCCGTCCTCGGCGCGGCTGGCGCCGCATTAGTAAGCAAGGAAAGCTCGCTGCCCACTGACACTATCCAGCGTCTGAAAGACCACATTAGCAGACACGATTATAAGTTCGTCACCATGTCGCCTTTAAAGGGCGATAACTATCCTATAGATATCGAGTCGGTAAAATTGGATACCGATAAACCCATCGAAGCTTATGTCGGTGTGGATATCGGCTCCATCAGCACCAACGTCGTCGTTATCGACCGGGAGAATAGGGTGCTAGCCAGACGTTACCTGATGACAGCCAGTCGCCCTATCGAAGCCGTTAAGCAAGGGCTTCTTGAGGTTGGCAAAGAGCTGGGGAACAAAGTCATTATTAAAGGCACCGGTTCCACCGGCTCCGGACGGTATATGACCGGCGAGTTCTTCGGCGCCGATGTCATCCATAATGAAATTACTAGCCACGCCAAAGCCGCTTCATTCGTCTGCCCGAATGTCGCTACCATCTTTGAAATCGGCGGGCAGGACGCTAAATACATCAGCCTTCAAAATGGCACGATTATCGACTTCGCCATGAACAAAGTTTGCGCCGCCGGCACTGGTTCCTTCCTGGAAGAGCAGGCGGAGAAGCTGGGTATCAATATCAAAGAGGAGTTCGGGCAGCTGGGACTGGCTTCCAAACAGCCGCTGGACCTAGGCGAGCGGTGCACCGTTTTCATGGAAAACCAGCAGAACTACTGCAAGCAAAGGGGTGCCGCCAAGGAAGACCTGGTGGCGGGGCTGGCTTATTCCGTGGTAAAAAACTACCTGACCAAGGTCGTCGAGGACCGCAAAATCGGCGACCATATTTTGTTCCAGGGGGGCACTGCCTTCAACCGCGCCGTTAAAGCCGCCTTCGAGGCGGTGCTGGGCAAGAAAATCACCGTGCCGCCCCAGCATGATATCCTCGGGGCTATCGGCGTCGCGATGCTGGCGAAAGACGAGATGGAAGCGAGCGGTAAAAAGACTTGCTTCCGCGGCTTCGACCTTGCCAGTCGTAATTATGAGCTATCATCCTTCGAATGCCAGAGCTGCTCTAACCGATGCGAAATCCACAAGGTTGTCTTCGAGGGAGAGCAGCCGCTTTTCTACGGCTCCCGCTGCGGCAAGTGGGATAGCACAGAAAAGAAAGAGAAACGGCAGTCCTCCAAAATACCGCGCCTTTTCGAAGAACGCGCGCAGGCTTTGCTTAACACCTACGCCAAAGATAAACCGGATAAACCTAACGGCAAGACCGTCGGTATCCCCCGCGTCTTGTTCTTCCATGAGCTTTTCCCTCTCTGGAAAGGCTTTTTCACCGAGCTTGGCTTCCAGGTAGTCCTCTCCGACCCTACCAATCGGCATATCATCCGGCAGGGGGTAGAGAATATCGTCGAAGAGCCGTGCCTGCCTATCAAGCTGGCGCACGGGCACATGCTTAATCTGCTGGAAAAGAAACCAGACTTTATCTTCATGCCGGTGCAGTGCACCATGGAAAAACTCTCTGAAGATTTCAAAAAGTCCTGGAACTGCCCATTAACACAGAGTCTGCCCTACCTCATGCTTAGCTCAACGCATATCAAAGAAGCACTGGAAGATGCCGCGGATAAACCAAAGCTGCTGCAGCCGGTCTTCCATCCCGACCGCGGCCGTAAATGGCTGAAAAAGAACTTAAGGGACACTGCTCGCAGTGTCGGGATTACGTCCCGCGTGCTGATAGAGAAAGCTATCCAAGCCGGGCTTGATGCCCACGACGCATTTAGCCAGTGGCAAAGCAAGCGCGGGGAAGAAATCCTCTTGCAGCTTAAACCCGATGAAAAAGCAATCGTCGTCATCGGTAGGGCATATAATACCTACGATGAAGCCATGACCCTGGATATCCCAGGAAAATTGCGGGATATGAATATACTGGCAATACCGCTGGATTTCCTGCCGCTGCAGTCGCTGGCGGGAGAGGTCATTAAAGCCCACCCCAATATGTACTGGAAGGCGGGACAAAAAATATTAGGTGCTGCCAGGATGATTGCTAATGACCGCCGCCTCTTCGGACTGTATGTCACGAACTTCAACTGCGGGCCGGATTCATATCTGGTTAAATTTTTCAGCAAAGAGACCGAGGGTAAGCCCTTCCTGACGATAGAAATCGACGAGCATTCCGCCGATGCCGGCATCATCACGCGGTGCGAAGCTTTTATCGACACCATCCGCAACGCCAGGACACAGGGCATCAGTAAACAAATACCACTCATCAGCATCTCGTCCAATCACACCAACGAGCGTATCGTCTATATCCCTTACATGATAGATCACGGGTATATCCTGGCCGCCGCCATGCGACACGGGGGCGTTAATGCCCAGCCGCTGCCGGAGTCCGACCAAATGACGCTGGAAATCGGGCGGAAATACACGACGGGCAAGGAATGCTACCCGAGTATCATCACCACCGGCGATATCGTGAAAAAGACCATGGCGCCGGACTTCGACCCGGAAAAATCTGCTTTCTTCATGCCGGCGGCGAGCGGACCCTGCCGCTTCGGGCAATATAACCGACTACACCGGCTGATACTCGATGAGCTGGGACTACAAAATGTGCCTGTCCTCGTCTTCGACCAGACGGGCGGCTACCACCGGGACATGATATCTATGGGCAAAGGCTTCCGCCTCAACGCCTGGAAGGGCTTTATCGTCCTTGACTCTATGCAGAAAATGGCGCTGGAGAGGCGACCTTATGAGGTCAATAGAGGCGAAATCGACGCCGTCTATAAGGAGTGGCTGGAAAAGCTCATTAAAAACGTGGGGCAGCACGTAAATGTGCTGGAAAAACTCTCTAAAGATGCCCGTGACGCCTTCGAGGCGGTGAAGATAGATGCCAGCTCGCGTAAGCCGCGTATCGGCATCGTGGGGGAGATATTCGTGCGGAGCAACTACTTCGCTAACGATAGACTTATCCAAAAGCTGGAGGCATTGGGAGCGCAGTGCGGTGTGCCGCCCATCGAGGAGTGGTTCGACTATATAGACTTCGAGCGGGAATTCCGCTATGGCAAGCACATCGAGGGCGGCTGGAAAGACTGGACGATGCAGAAACTGACGGAAATCGTCATGGAGACGACCGTCGAGCGCTTAAGAAGGCAGTTCGATAAGTCCATCGAGTCGTTCGCGCGAGAACTGCCGATGCATGATATCGTCGTCAAAGGACATAAGTACCTGACGCCAGCGGTGGAGGGCGAGGCAATCTTAAGCATGGGGCGCGTGGTGGAGTACGCGGAGCACGGCTACGACGGGATTGTGAACATCATACCCTTCGGGTGCATGCCGGGGACCATCGTGAGTCTGCTGCTGCACCAGTTCCGCCAGGATTACGGGCTGCCCGTGCTGAACGTGGTGGTGGAGGGGACTAAAGACCCCGGCGAGGCGATACGCTTCGAGGCGTTCATCCAGCAGGCGAGAGAGCACCTACTTAAGCGTAAGTAAGAAACACTTAAGAGTTAACCTCTCCCTTTTGTAAAGGGAGACGGAGAGGGTTTTTAGGAAATAGAGAGTTTTTATGCACCCATATAATCCCAAACTAAAGCAACTGTCCCAAGAACTTAGAAAAAATATGACCGATGCTGAAAAACTGCTGTGGTCTAAGCTTAGAATAAAACAGCTTAAAGGTTTGATGTTCTCACGTCAAAAGCCTTTAGGCGAATATATCGCCGACTTTTATTGCCACCAAGCAAAGCTGGTGATTGAAGTCGATGGCGGTCAGCACTTTTCCGATGATTCTATTAAATACGATAAAATCAGAGATGAGTTCATAGGTAGTATGGGGTTGACGGTGCTAAGATTCACAAATAACGACGTGTTGAATAATATTGACGGTGTTATTGAAGTAATTGAGAGAAATCTCCCTTAATTACTAAAAACTCCCTTCGTCCCTCTTTACGAAAGAGGGAGATGGGGAAAGGCAGCTGGATTCCTCCCATTTGCCCATCCCTTCTCCAAATTCGTTTAGTTCTAAAATCCCTCTCTCATCTCCCCTTACGAATGGGAGACGATATCATTTTCTAATTCCAAAACAGCTACAACGACAGTCAGTGAGATTGCCACGTCACTTCGTTCCTCGCAATGACAGGGCGGTATTTGCCCATTCCTTCTCCAATTTCGTAAAATAGTTGCATGAACAAATCCATCCAGCCCGCTCACCCTGAGCCCGTCGAAGGGCTTTCCTTCCTGGATAGATTTCTTACGCTGTGGATATTCCTGGCGATGGGTTTAGGGGTATTGCTGGGGTGGGGGTCGCCGGAAGTTGGCAAATTCATTAACTCCTTAAGCGTGGGCACAACGTCCATCCCTATCGCCGTCGGTCTCATACTTATGATGTACCCGCCGCTGGCTAAAGTGCGCTACGAGGAGATGGGGCGGGTCTTCCGCAACTGGCGGGTGCTGCTGCTTTCGCTGGTGCAGAACTGGGTCATCGGGCCTATCCTCATGTTCCTGCTGGCGGTGCTGTTCCTCGGCAAAATCTGGCCGATGCCGGCATACATGTATGGCTTGATAATGATAGGACTGGCGCGGTGTATCGCCATGGTCATTGTCTGGAACGAGCTGGCGCAGGGGGACAGGGAATACGCCGCGGGACTGGTGGCTTTAAACTCCATTTTCCAGATTCTCTTTTACTCCGTTTACGCTTACATCTTCATCACCGTGCTGCCGCAGTGGTTCGGTTTAGCCGGCTCGGCAGTGGATGTGACGATGGGGGATATCGCCCGGAGCGTTTTCATCTACCTGGGGATACCGTTTTTCGGGGGGATGTTGACGCGCTTCATATTTTTAAAGACCAAGGGGCGCGATTGGTACGAGACCAGGTTCATCCCTAAGATAAGCCCGATAACGCTGGCGGCGCTGCTATTCACCATCGTGGTGATGTTCTCGCTCAAAGGCGAGCTGATTGTGCAGATACCGCTCGACGTGCTGAAGATAGCCGTGCCGCTATTAATCTACTTCGTGATTATGTTCCTGGTGTCCTTCTGGATGGGACGAAGAATAGGCGCGGATTATTCCCAAACTGCCAGTATCGCCTTTACGGCGGCTTCAAATAATTTCGAGCTGGCGATTGCCGTAGCGGTGGCGGTCTTTGGGATCGGGAGCGGGGAGGCTTTCGCGGCGGTAATAGGACCGCTGGTAGAAGTGCCGGTACTGGTGAGTCTGGTGAACCTGGCGCTGTATTTCCAGAAGAGGTACTTCAGGGGAGAAAAGGTGAGTTAACAGTTATTAGTAATCAGTTAGGGAAAAGACGGCTGGATTCCCAATCAAGTTGGGAATAACACTTGGGGGGTAAAGGGGAGGGGTGTATTCTTGATTTCAACATCAGCTAAAGATATACTCTAAGCAAGGGTAAAGTATCATCGGGGAGGTAGCAAAATGAAACGTGTTATCTGCATCATCGGTTCATTAATCTTAATTATGCTCATGCTCGGGCTGGCCGGCTGCGATATCTCGGGTTCTATCGGCACCAACCCCAACCAGACCAGCGGCATCTGGGTAACGGGGGAGGGGAAAGTGACCGTTACGCCGGATGTGGCGATACTAAGTGTCGGCGTCCAGACCGAGAATAGCTCCGTAGCCCAGGCGCAGGAGCAAGCTTCTGTGGCGATGAATGCCGTCCTCAAAGCGCTGAAGGATAACGACATCGCCGATAAAGACGTCCAGACGCAGTACTTCAGCATCTCGCCGGTCAGAAACTACGTGATGAATACTGGGGAACAAAACATCACTGGCTACCGAGTGGACAACTCGCTAACAGTAAAAATCCGGAAAGTCGATGACGCCGCCAAGATTATCGATGCCGTTACCGCGGCCGGTGGCAACAATATCGTCATTAACAGTATTTCTTTTACGGTGGAAGACCCTACCACTTACCAGAAAGACGCCAGAGAAAAGGCGCTGGATAACGCCAAGATGAAGGCTCAAGAGATAGCCACTAAAGCGGGCCTAACCCTGGGTGAGCCGACCTTCCTCAACGAGACCTCCAGTTACAACCCGCCATATTCTGGTATAATGGCTTCGGCCATACCCACCCCAGTGATAGTAGGGTCGTCAGTTAACGCGGGAGAGATAGAAGTAACCGTCTACATACAGGTAGCGTACAGCATAAAGTAAATATCGATTCTGGAGCAAGGAGAGAGTAAATATGGCAGTTATAGATTTCGGCGGCGTAAAGGAAGAGGTGGTCATGCGGAGCGAGTTCTCTATGGAGAAAGCCCGTAAGGTTTTAAAGGATGAAACGATAGCGGTAATCGGATATGGGGTACAGGGACCGGGACAGTCCTTAAATATGAAAGACAACGGCTTCAACGTTATCATCGGGCAATCAAAAGACTTCATGCGGGACTGGGACCGGGCGGTGGCGGACGGCTGGAAGCCCGGTAAAGACCTATTCGAGATAGAAGAAGCAGCCAAACGCGGCACGATTATCGAGATGCTGACCAGCGATGCCTCCCAGCGGTTAATCTGGCCGACTATCAAAAAACAACTAACGGCTGGCAAAGCGCTGTATTTCTCACACGGATTCTCTATCGTCTATAAAGACCAGACAGGTATTATCCCGCCCAAAGATGTGGATGTTATCATGGTGGCGCCTAAGGGGAGTGGGACATCACTGCGGCGCAACTTCCTCTCCGGGGCAGGCATTAACGCCAGCTTTGCTATTTTCCAGGATGCTACGGGGCGGGCTAAAGAGCGCTGTCTGGCGCTGGGTATTGCTATCGGGTCCGGTTACCTCTTCCCGACGACCTTCGAAAGCGAGGTCTACAGCGACCTGGTGGGGGAGCGGGGGGTTTTGATGGGGGCGCTGGCGGGAATCATGGAAGCGCAGTACGACACCTTAAGAGCCCACGGACACACGCCCAGCGAAGCCTTTAACGAAACCGTCGAGGAGCTGACGGAAAGCCTGATAAAGCTAGTAGCGGAGAACGGGATGGACTGGATGTATGCTAACTGTTCCGCTACCGCCCAAAGGGGTGCCCTCGACTGGAAACCAAAGTTCAAAAAGGCGGTCATGCCCATCTTTAAAGACCTTTATAAGAGGGTGGCGAACGGGACGGAAACAAAACGTGTGATTGAGGCCTGCGGCGGAGCTAACTACAGGGAACTACTGGGCAAAGAATTATCGGTGATGGGCAACTCCGAGATGTGGCAAGCCGGCAAGGCTACCCGCTCTTTACGTCCTAAGGAGCCGGAAAAAGCTAATATCAAAACGGCTAAAGGGACGGCGGGGAGACAAACGAATTAAAAATTAATGCTTTATTGTCATTGCGAGTCCTTCCGTAGAAGGACGTGGCAATCTCCCGAATGAATTCACGACGATGATAGAGATTGCCGCGTCATCCCGATTACATCGGGATTCCTCGCAATGACAGTTTTTAATTATTGCGCCTTTCTTATGACAAGGTTGCAGCAAAATCTCCCTCCTGTCCCTTCCTTCGGCTTCGCTCAGGACAGGCCTTACGAACGAGGGACGCCAATACCCCAAAAAGGGGTGTTAAAGAGGGGCATCAGCCCCTCTTAATTGAATATAACCCCCTCTCCAAACATATTAATAACAGGTTTGCTCCCTGTTCCGTTTGGAGAGGGGGCAAGGGGGTGAGGCTTAGAGTAGATTCTGGCTTTTTCTGGGACGACACTTTCTCTCATTATTGCGCCTTTCTTATGACAAGTGTTAAAATAATATCAAACGATTATTTTCCCTCAAAGGGGTAAGGCATGTTTACCGGCATCGTAGCAGAAGTAGGGAGTATTGTCTCCGTTAGCGCGGGCAAGCTAACCATCGGCGCCAGGCAGACGCTCAAGGATTTACAAATCGGCGGGAGCATCGCCGTCAACGGCGTCTGTTTAACGCTGACCGATTTCAATGACAAAACGTTTTCTGTGGACGTCATGCCGGAAACACTGAAAAGAACCAACCTGGGGCAATTGCACGTTGGCGATAGAGTAAATCTGGAAAGGCCCCTTAAGCTTAATGGGGAAATCGGCGGGCATTTTGTGCAGGGCCATATCGACGACACTGGCAGGGTCGTCCAAATCGCTAAAGAAGGCGAGGCAATGCTGATGCGCTTCCAGGCAGAACCCGAGGTAATGCGTTATATCGTGCCCAAGGGCTTTATCGCCGCGGACGGGACAAGCCTGACGGTGACCACCAAAGAAGCCAATACCTTCGGCGTATCCATCGTCGGCTATACCCGCGAGCATACGATTTTGGCGGAAAGAAAACCGGGCGACCTCGTTAATCTGGAAGTGGACATCATCGGCAAATACGTAGCTGAACTAAATAAAGCACCAAGCACAGGCTTGACCGCCGAGTTTCTACGCGAGCACGGTTTCATGGTGAACTAAGGAGAAAATATGGCACTGGCAACTATACCGGAAGCTATTAAAGATATCAAGGCAGGCAAATTCGTTATCGTGGTGGACGACGAGGACCGTGAAAATGAAGGCGACCTTGTCATGGCAGCCGAGAAAGTGACAGCGGAATCCATCAACTTCATGGCTAGATATGGGCGGGGACTTATCTGCATGCCGATGACCGGCGAAAGGCTGGACGCGCTGCGGATACCCATGATGGTAAGCAATAACACGTCGCACTTCGGCACGCCATTTTCGGTACCAGTCGAAGCTAGAGAGGGCACTACCACCGGCATTTCGGCGGCGGACCGGGCAAGGACAGTGCAAGTGATGGTCGACACCAAGACCAAACCTGAAGACATACTTATGCCGGGGCACATGTTCCCATTACGCGCACGGGAAGGCGGCGTATTGGTACGCACTGGGCAGACCGAGGCGACAGTAGACCTTGCCAGAATGGCGAGGCTTAAACCAGCGGGAGTCTGCTGTGAAATCATGAATGAAGACGGTACCATGGCACGGATGCCGCAACTTGAAGTATTTGCCAAAAAACACGATTTAAAAATAATCAGTGTTGCCGACTTAATCGCTTACCGCTACCGCCACGAGCGATTGGTGACGCGGGTGGCGGAAGCCAAGCTGCCAACGAAATACGGTAATTTTAGAGTAATCGCCTACAAAAGCACCACCGACCCCGACGAGCACCTGGCGATGGTGATGGGCGATGTGAACACCGACGAGCCAGTGTTAGTCCGAGTGCATAGCCAATGCCTGACCGGCGATGTTTTCCACAGCATGCGCTGCGACTGCGGCGAGCAGATCGAAATGGCGATGAAGCGTATCGCCGATGAGGGGCGGGGAGTCGTGCTTTATATGCGGCAGGAAGGGCGGGGCATCGGTATCCACAACAAGATAAAAGCCTATGCCCTCCAGGATAAAGGACTGGATACCGTCGAAGCAAACCTATCGCTGGGCTTCAAAGCCGACCAGCGTGATTATGGCATCGGCGCGCAGATACTCGCCGACCTGGGAATACACAATATGCGGCTGATGACGAACAATCCCAAGAAAATGAGTGGGCTGGAAAGCTACGGACTTAAGATAACCGAGCAGCTACCCATCACCACCAAGCCCAACCCGCATAACCGCCGCTACCTCCGCACCAAGCAGGAAAAACTGGGGCATCTCCTGACCATCGCGGATGCCGATAGCGATAAAACAAACTAAGGAGAATGATATGAGCAAGACTTACGAAGGGAATCTACTAGGCAAGGGATTGAAATTCGGGATTGTGGTCTCGCGGTTTAACGAGTTCTTCAGTACGAAGCTGCTGGAAGGCGCGAAAGACGCCCTGCTGCGCCACGGGGTGGTTGATACAGATATCGAAGTTGCCTGGACACCGGGCTCGTTCGAGATACCGCTGATAGCGCAGAAAATGGTGGAAAGCAAGAAATATAACGCCGTAATCTGCCTGGGGGCGGTGATTAGAGGGGGGACGCCGCACTTCGACTACATTGCGTCAGAAGTCGCCAAAGGTATCGCCAACGTGGGACTGAAGACGGGCGTGCCGGTAATCTTCGGGGTAATCACTACCGATACGCTGGAGCAGGCTATCGAGCGCTCCGGCACCAAGGACGGCAATAAGGGCTTCGACGCGGCGGTAAGCGCCATCGAAATGGCGAACCTGATAAAGACGATTGTGTAGTTGTTGACTAGTTGTTAGTATAGAGTGAGAAAAGGGGCGGTTTCTTGACCTTACCCCCTACCCCCTCTCCAAACTTGAGTATGAATAATACTGTGTTTGCTATGTTTGGAGAGGGGTTTTTTGTTTCTTAAGAGGGGGCTAGCGCCCCCTCTTTAACACCCCGGTTGTGGGGAAAAGGGGTGAACCTCTCCCCCTTGTGTTCCCCCTCTCCGTACACAGAGAGGGGAAGTAATTATAAAAACCCTCTTAATCTCCCTTTACGAAAGGGAGAGACTGGCAAAGGTAACAGAACCCAGTCTTATCAGAACTATGCCCTAGAATATGGGAATAGAATATGTCTATATCACGATTACTCTAAAGAACACCATGTGAACGCTAAGGCGATAAAGCAGATGCACACCGACTTTAGCCCGATTGCCGGTCTAGCGTTATCGGCTTAACAGAAATAAATAACAACAAACCGAGGCTCGGTTGCGTCCTTAGGGTTTAGTTGTCGTAGGAGGAGATGATGTTGACTTAGTTGGACGCGTAGCGAAGTACATGACAACCGTGAAAAGGAAACCGCCAATATACAAGAGCGCGGGGACTAATACGGGTGACGTGTCACGGTCTATCCAAACTATTGCTAACCCACCGATGAAAAACATACTACATCCCAGCCAGACCTTGTTGCCTTCCTGTTTGAAGCTTATTTTGTCGTGTAGGATTATAAAGGCTATTGCTGAAATTACACTAGCCAACACTCGAAAGGCTCCTGCGACAGCGAATGCATAAGCCATTCCTTCCGGTATACTTGTTAGTGTGATTTTGAGGCCGGATTGGGACCATCCGTTTGAGATTGTTAGCCAGGCAAAGCCCATAACGATTAAGCCTGATGCAGCGCGTACGATGTTCGTGATGCGCCGTTGTTTTGCGGTCAAGTTCACGGGGTTGCTACTCGTGTCTGATATTAGTGTAACGAGATTGTCCAGGGCGATGGCGAGCCCCGACACTATAAATACGTACCAAGGGTTCATAATTTGATAGCCTCCCGTTATGATTTATTACTTTTTTCAGATTCGAGTTGCTCGTTGAGCCGATTGAGCTTTATTTCAATTTCGCGCAACTTACGGTTTAAGCGTCGATTGTTCATGCGCTAATTATAGCACGCGCTCGCGCGATATCAAATTGTCTTATTATGTAACCTTGTAAACCACGTCTCCCGGTCTAACGCGCTCGGGGACTTTAATGCCGACGGACTGGCCCTTTTTAGCCTGTTTAACGTTCTCGTTGTCGATCTGCATCGAGGTCAAGTCCATCTCGATATCCGTGGTGTGGCCCTTGATGTGAATCTTGTCCCCCACCTTCAGCGTGCCGGTCATATCAATGCCGGCGACCACTACATGAGCAAAGAAATCGCTTACCTTGCCGACTGCTTTCTCCTTCATATTTCCTCCCTCCTTAATAAATTATATCGGGCAAAATTACAGTTTGTGTTAAGGATTATACGCCCCGAGATTCAGGAAATCAACACCAGTCGAACCGTCATTGCGAGGAGTCCCGATAAAATCGGGACGACGTGGCAATCTCCATCATTGGTTTTGTTCTGACATAGGGATTGCCACGCTTCGCTCGCAATGACATCCCGTTTTTGACTAATTTTCTTTCAGGACATATAATAGGTCTAAATAAAAGATTTAGAGGACCATTCTTTGGCCAAGACACAAGAAACCACACCAGCAGACAACCTGGAGAAAATAGAAAAACGCCTCGATTCATTGGATAGTCGTTTGGATAATATTGACTCCATGGTTAGCGCTGTTGCCGAGCGCGTCATGAAACAACCGATTACGCTAAACGTTACCTGCAGCCATTGCGGTCACAAATTAGAAATAGCCATTTTAGGCACCGAAAAACCGACCAAGTAAATCCAGCAGATATAAACAATTTTCCCTATTTGTTTCATTGGGCGTGAACATACAACAAAACCATCATACCAGGAGGCAAGGATGACGATATCGGCGAGAATCAGCGAGACTAGATATAACGTTTTCAAATGGCGCTATGAGTTAAGCATACCCAAGAAACTGGCGCTGGCTCTGGGGGTAGCCATACTCACCGGTCTGCTGGCGCAGCTTAGATTCTATCTCCCGTGGAGTCCTGTGCCACTTACCGGGCAGACCTTCGGGGCTCTCTTTGCCGGCATCATACTGGGGACATGGTGGGGAGGCATCAGCATGGCGCTTTACGCCGGGCTGGGGGCGGCGGGTTTACCCTGGTTCCAGGGGTGGAGCGGGGGATTTGCCTATCTAACCGGGCCCACCGGCGGCTATATCGTTGGTTTTATCCTGGCGGCGCTTTTCCTGGGGTATTTCACCGATAAATTCGTGAGGTCGCGGAGCTTCTTTGCCATGCTCGGGCTGATGCTCATCGCCAACTTTATCCTTATCTATGGACCGGGACTTTTACAACTTAACCTCTGGCTTGCCAACGTCAAAGGCGAGCCGGTAGCGTTCGGCCAGCTGCTCACAATGGGCGCCATACCCTTTATCGTCGGGGACATCACCAAGGCGGTTATGGCGGCGCTTATCGCCCGTGGCATCACACCTAAAAAAGCCTACGCCAAAGAGACAGATGGAGATAAGTGGGCGAGGTGGAGATTGCCGTAAAAGAAATATCAAGATACAAGATACAATAACCAAACAATACTCAAAAAATCAAAGGACAAACAAAATCCTTCTCATTCTCCCTTTATAAAAGGGAGACGATATTGTTTTCCTTAACAAGCATCGCTTGCAGCCCATTCGCTTGTCCCTCTTTCGCAAAGAGGGTTTACCCTGAAGACTCACCCTGAAGGGAGAAAGGGAGATTTTGTTTCACCCTCACCCTTCCCTCTCCCATCAAGGGAGAGGGTTTAGAGAAGAGGACTGGTTAAAACTCTAATCTAATTGCGCCCCTAGCTGAACGTTGCTATAATGGGTCTATGAGTCAAGAGCATCAGCTAAATACTATGCGCCATTCCGCATCCCATGTAATAGCGGAGGCAGTACTGTCTATCTTCCCGGATGCGAAATTCGCCATCGGCCCGGCAATAGAGGACGGATTTTATTACGACTTCGATTTACCGCGCTCGCTAACGCCGGAAGACCTGCCCATCATCGAGAAAAAGATGGCGGAAATCATTAAAGCCAACCTACCCTTCAAGCATAGGGAAATATCCAAAGCCGAAGCGAAAAAGCTTTTCGCCAAACAGCCATATAAGCTGGAACTAATCGAAGAGCTCCCCGACGACAAGGTGGGCATTTACGAACAGGGCAACTTTATCGACCTCTGCAAGGGACCACATGTTAACACGACCGGCGAGATAAAGGCTTTCAAGCTGACGAGCATCGCCGGTGCGTACTGGCGCGGGGATGAGCATAACGCCATGCTCCAGCGCATCTACGGTCTGGCATTTAATACCCAGAAAGAGTTGGATGATTATTTAGTTCATCTTGAAGAAATCAAAAAGAGAGACCATAGAAAAATAGGCAAGGATTTAGACCTTTTTGTATTTTCGGAATTGGTAGGGAAAGGGCTACCGCTCTTTACGGAAAAGGGGTCGATAATAAGGCGGGAACTGGAACGCTTCGTGGTGGATGAGGAGTTGAAGCGTGGTTATAAACATATATATACACCAGACCTTGCTCTTGTAGCGCTTTTCAAGACTTCTGGCCACTACCCTTATTATAAAGATACCATGTTCCCTATCATGAAAGTAGATGATGAAGAGCTTATTTTAAGACCCATGACCTGCCCCCACCATTATCAATACTATGCCAGCAGGCCAAGGTCTTACCGGGAACTGCCGTTTAAAATAGCCGAACTGGCTAAACAATTCCGCTATGAAAAATCCGGCGAACTTACCGGCCTTATCAGAGCCCGTATGTTCTGCCTGGCGGATTCCCATATCATCTGCCAAAAAGAACAAGCGGTCAGTCAAATAAACGAGGTTTTGGACTTAATAGAATATGCCGCCGGGGTTTTATATAAAAACGGCGCAGAATACCGCTACCGGCTGTCTCTTGGCGATAGAAAAGATGATAAAAAATATTACAAAGACGATGAAGCCTGGGATTACGCGGAAAACGTCTTACGCAGTGTGTTGAAACAAAGAGGAGCCAATTTCTTCGAAGCCGATGATGAAGCCGCTTTTTACGGCCCCAAAATTGATATCCAGATGAAAAACTTCGCCGGTAAGGAAGACACGGCTTTCACCGTCCAGTATGACTTTGTAGGGCCGAAACGTTTTAAGCTAACCTATATCGACACCGATGGTAAAGAAAAAGAGCCTATCGTTATTCACCGCTCTTCCATCGGCGCCATCGAAAGAACCATGGCATTCCTCATCGAGCATTATGCCGGAGCCTTCCCCACCTGGCTGGCGCCGGTACAGGTAAAGCTCATACCCATCTCCGACCGGCATATTGAGCATGTAAAAAAGGTGGCTGCCGAGCTCAAGGAGCGGGGCATAAGGGTGGAAACGGACGACCGTTCCGAGCGAATGAACCTTAAAATCCGCCAGGCGCAGCAGGAAAAGATACCGTACATGGTCGTCATCGGGGATAAAGAGGCGGCGGATAATACCGTATCCGTACGCAAACGCAGCGGAGAGCAGCTGCCTGTACAGCCTCTCGCAAATTTTATTGAGATGCTAACGGCAGAAATTGCCAACAAAGCATGAACGTCAGGTCATTTCCCAATGGCCAGCCGCCAGAGGGTTGATTTCCCACACATAATATGATATAGTTTTGTTCGTAGAGCACCTATCAACGGAGGAGGTTAGAGAGTATATAATTAAGCAACTGCGCGTCAACGAGCGAATAATCGCCAGAGAAGTTCGCCTGGTCGGAGAGAAAGGCGAACAGCTTGGCGTTATGCCAGTGTTGCAGGCAAGAGAACTGGCGAAGAAAAGCAACCTTGACCTTGTCGAGGTAGCGCCGACATCAGTCCCTCCGGTCTGCCGCCTTCTCGACTACGGTAAGTTCAAATACGAACAGCAGAAAAAAGAGCAGCAGGCGAAGAAGAGTCAGAAGGTAACATTATTAAGAGAGATACGCCTGCGACCCAAGATAGGCGTCCACGATTTTAATTTTAAAGCCAAGACAGCTTCAAAGCTGCTGGCTGACGGAGCCAAGGTAAAGGTTACGCTAATGTTCCGGGGACGCGAAATCACGCATCCCGAATTGGGCTGGAAAATTTTACAGCGTATGGCGGAAACATTAAATGAAGTAGGTACGCTGGAGAGGCAGCCGGTGATGGAAGGCCGAAGGATGGATATCATCATCGCGCCCATCGGCTCCAAGCCCAAGGTTAAAACAGAAGCCAAGCCGGAAGCGAAAAAAGAGATAAAAACGGAAGCGAAAGCAGCAACAAATACCGAAGTAAAAGCCGAAGCCAAAAAGGAAACCAAAGTTAAAGTAGAAGCCAAAGCGGGAGTAAAGGAAGTCCAGAATGCCAAAACTTAAGACTCATAAAGGGGCCAAGAGCCGTTTCAAGATTACGGGAACCGGTAAAATATTACGCACCCAGGGGCCAAAAAGCCATCTGCGTGTACATAAAGCCAAACGCGTGCGGAATACATTCGATAAGATGACGGAGCTTTACGCGGGAGACCGCAAGCGCATATCAAGGCTGATACCTAACGGCATCAAGTAGGACAGGAGTAACAGTAACATGCCTAGAGTTAAAAGAGGTGTAACCTCTCACCATAAACATAAGAAGGTGTTAGCCCTGACCAAAGGGCACCGGAGCACCAGTCACCGCCTTATCAAGCGCGCCCACGAGTCAATGATGCACTCCTTGAGCTATGCCTATTTCCACCGTCGGGAACGCAAAGGCGATTTCCGGCGACTCTGGATACTACGCGTTAACGCCGCCTGTCGCGCCCAGGGCTTAACGTATAGTCAGTTCATGAACGGGCTTAAAAAAGCCGGCATCGAAATAAACCGGAAGTCGCTGGCCGATATGGCCGTCAAAGAGCCGGCGAGCTTTAGCAGCCTGGTCGCTCTCGCGGGAGGGAAAGGCCAGGACTGAAAGACTCCGGTTCTCAACTAATTTAGTTTTTTAGTTCCCCTTCCCCTACCCAGCGGAAGGGGATTTTTTTAAGGAACGTAGCGATGCTGAAAGAAATAGAAAAAATAAAAACGGAAGCCCTCAAGCAGCTGGGGGTTATTAGCAATCCAAAAGACCTGGAGGCATGGCGCGTCCACTACCTCGGCAAGAAAAGTCCGCTGACCCAAATACTCCGGGGATTAACAGCACTTTCTATCGAGGATAGAAAAGCGGTCGGCGCAGCGGCGAACCAGCTGAAAAACCTGCTGGAAACCAGCGCCGGGGAAAAGGGACAGGCTCTGCGTGAGACACAGCTAAAATCCGCCGCCCAAAAAGAGTCCATCGATATCTCGCTGCCGGGGCGACCATTATCCATAGGTCATCAGCACCCCATTACCCAAGCCATCGAAGAGATTTGCGATATCTTTATCTCAATGGGATTTCAGGTTAAAGAGGGACCGGACGTGGAGTGGGACTATTACAATTTCGAGGCGCTCAATATACCCGCCGAGCACCCCTCCCGCGATAATATGTCGTCCTACTGGATTAATGCGCCGCCGGGGGAAAAGGGGAAGCAGCTTTTAAGAACGCACGGCACCGCTATCAGCGCCCGTATCGTAGAGAATATGAAGCCGCCCATCCGTACTATCGAGCCGGCGCGGGTCTATAGATACGAAGCGGTCAACGCCACCCATCTTAACATCTACCACAATCTCGACGGACTGGCAGTAGACAAAGGCATCACCATGGCAGACCTGAAGGGCGTGCTTTTTGAGTTGGTGCGGCGGTACTTCGGGGGGAAGAGGAAAGCCAGGTTCCGCACCGATTTCTTCCCATTCGTAGAGCCGGGCGGGGAAATTGCCATCGACTGTATCGTTTGCAAAGGCTCGGGCTGCCGTGCCTGCGGGAACAGCGGCTGGCTGGAGCTAGGGGGTTGCGGTATGACCCACCCTGATGTACTGCGGCGGGGAGGTATCGACCCGGAGGAATATACCAGTTTTGCCTTCGGTCTAGGTCTTGAGAGGTTCCCGATGCAGCGCTACGGCATCGAGCAGATGCGGACATTCTATAATAACGACCTGCGATTTTTAAGGCAATTTTAAAGGGGAGTTGAAGGCATTTGTCATTCTGAGCGAAGCGAAGAATCCGCTTGAATAGAATAGAGATTCCCACGTCGCTTCGCTCCTCGGAATGACAGTTGAACAGGATAATCGAATGAAAGTCCCATTAAAGTGGCTTAAGGATTATGTAGAGGTAACGCTACCGATACCGGAACTAGCGGAAAGACTAACGCTGGCCGGATTCGAGGTAAGCGAAATTATCACCACCGGCGGCAGCTGGGATAATATAATCATCGGGGAAATAACCGCCATTAATCCCCACCCCAACGCCGACCGCTTAAAGCTGGCAACTGTCAATCTGGGAAAAGAGCAAGAGACGGTCGTCTGCGGCGCTCCCAACCTGACTAAAGGCGATAAAATAGCTTTTGCCAAAGTAGGCGCGCGCCTGACCAACCCGGAAAACGGCAAAGTCGAGACTCTTAAACCCGCCAAAATACGCGGCGTGGAATCCAAAGGCATGATTTGCTCGGAGAGAGAGCTCGGTATCTCGGAAAGTCACGAAGGGATTTTAGTCCTGGCCAAAGGGGCGGAGGTAGGCACCGCGCTGGCGGATTTCATGGGCGATACGGTGCTGGACATCGATATCACCGCCAACCGGCCGGACGGGTTATCCGTGATTGGGATAGCGCGAGAAGTGGCGGCGATATGCGGGCAGAAATCTCATATTCCAGAAATCAAATACCCAGAAACGGGCGATTCTATTGAAAAACAGATAGCCATCGAGATTATCGATAGTGAGCTTTGTCCGCGGTACTGCGCCAGCCTCATCACCAACGTCAAAATAAGAGAGTCGCCGGCGTGGCTGCAGGAAAGGCTGATAGCCTGCGGGCAGCGTCCCATCAATAATATCGTCGATATCTCCAACTACGTTATGCTGGAGTACGGGCAGCCGCTCCATACCTTCGACTACGAAAAGCTCAAGGGCAAGAAAATCGTCGTCAAACGGGCGAAAGACGGTGAGAAATTTATTACCCTCGATGCTAACGAGCGCCAGCTTGCTGGCGACATGCTGGTCATCGGAGACGGCGAAAGAACCGTCGCCATTGCGGGTGTCATGGGCGGACTGAACAGTGACGTGACGGAAAGTACAACATCCATCCTGCTGGAAGCCGCCAGCTTTAAAGCAGCCAGCCTGCACTACACCAGCCGCAAGCTCGGCTTGATGAGCGAAGCTTCGGCCAGGTTCGAGCGGGGCATCAGCGCGGGGCTAACGCTACCCGCCCTGAAACACGCTACCCAGCTTATCGCCGAGCTGGGCGAAGGCAAGATAGCCAAAGGAATTATCGACGTTTACCCGGGTAAAAAAGAGCCTAAGCCGATTACCGTGAGGGTAGAAAGAGTCAAGCGTCTCCTCGGCATTGAATATAGCGTCAAACAAATAGTGGGCGCGCTGGAAGCTCTCGGCATCGAGTGTCAAGCGGATAGCGCTAAAGTGAGCGCTACCGTCCCTTACTGGCGCAGCGATATTAAGATAGAAGAAGACCTCATCGAAGAGATGGCGCGCGTCTACGGCTACGATAAAATCCCGACCACGCTGCTGGCTGA
Source organism: Dehalococcoidales bacterium (assembly GCA_050014095.1). Classification (GTDB taxonomy): domain Bacteria; phylum Chloroflexota; class Dehalococcoidia; order Dehalococcoidales; family RBG-16-60-22; genus RBG-13-51-18. The sequence goes on from JBEKDZ010000003.1 coordinate 262,297, forward strand.
TGAAATACCCATACCTGATCCCGCACTGGATATTAGGTTGAAGAAAAACATTAGACGCAGCCTCGTCGGTTTCGGCTTCCAGGAGGTTATGACCTACACCCTGACCAGTCTGCAAGCTTTGAGCAATACCGTTGCCGAACCGCATCCACCGGAGCCAATGCCCGTGCATATCGTCAACCCCATGACCGCAGAGCAAGAATATCTGCGGTCCAGCCTGCGCGCCAATCTTCTAGCAACATTGGCAATTAACCGACGTCACGATGATGGCGGTATCAGACTATTTGAAATAGGTAAGATATACATATCAAGAGGGAACGACCTGCCAGAAGAGCCGGAAATACTGTGCGGTCTGATGCACGGCAGCCGGGTGGAGAGGTCGTGGCTGGGGGGCGACAGCGCTTACGATTTTTACGATGTCAAGGGGACGGCGGAGGGACTTTTCCAAAAACTGGGCATCGACGTATCCTTTGAATCCGGCAACGACGAGGGACTGCATCCCGCACGGCAGGCAGCCATCATCGGGAAAAACGACGGGAAAAAGATAAGGCTGGGTGTCCTCGGGGAGCTGCACCCGAAGGTGGCCGACGCTTTCGAGATTGAAGGTACGGCCTGTCTTTTCGAGGTGAGTATCCAAGCGCTGCTACCTTGCATTACCAGAGAAAAAATATATCAACCGATACCCCGCTTCCCCAGTACCGTCAGAGACCTGGCGCTGGTCGTCGATGCCGATGTGACCAACCAGCAGATACTGGACGTCATTAAAAGCTTCAAGCTGATTAGCGAAGTAATTCTGTTCGATGTTTATGCCGGCAAGCAGGTGGCAGAAGGCAAGAAGTCGCTCGCCTACCGGCTGGTCTACCAATCGCTCGACCAGACCCTGACCGACGAGACCGTCAACAAGGTGCAGGAGCAGGTGTTGGCCAAGCTCACCAAAGAGTTTGGGGCGACGCTAAGGCAATAACCAATAACCAATCGGAGAGTTCTTAAGAGGGGCTAACGCCCCTCTTTTTATTTCACCCCCTTCCTTTGGCAAAGGAAGGGGGACAGGGGGATAGATTACTTATAGAAACAAAAAGGGCGAGGACGGATTCTTCACTGCGTTCAGAATGACAGCGAGTCCATTCTTGACAAAAGATATTTGTTCCCTTATACTATCAGTATAGTCTGATTTTTCTGAATTTTCTGTTTATTAAGGAGGCATCAATGGCTAAGGAAGAGAAGAATAGCTTCTGTTCTCCCGCAGGGTGCTGTAAGGTGGAGGCGGTAGTGAGTGTTGATGAAAGAGGGCAGATGATATTGCCTAAGGAGCTAAGAGACAGAGCCGGTATACATGCCGGTGATAAGCTGGCCGTGGTCAGTATGGATCAAGACGGCAAAACCTGCTGTCTTTCTTTAATTAAAGTCGAATCGATAACGAACATGGTTAAAGACATGCTCGGGCCGGTAATGGAAGAAGCATTCAAAAAATAGAAAGAGGCAATGAAATGAAAGGCACTGAAATAAAAAGGTCAGTTAGAGAAGGTTATGCTAAAATCGCCAAGGAAGGCGGCTCCTGCTGTGATAGCAGCACTAAAGCCTGTGGCTGCAACAGTAGTCAATCTGCTAAAGATATCAGCCAGAGTATCGGCTACTCCGAAGAAGATGTCAATAACGTGCCTGATGGAGCCAATCTGGGGCTAGGGTGCGGCAATCCTATCGCACTGGCTTCTTTAAAAGAAGGCGAAACGGTGCTCGATTTGGGGTCGGGGGCGGGGTTCGATTGTTTCCTAGCGGCGAATAAGGTCGGTAAAAAAGGCAGGGTCATCGGGGTGGATATGACGCCGGAGATGCTGGAAAAAGCCCGGGAGAACGCCATTAAAGGCAAATATACCAACGTAGAGTTCCGCCTCGGTGAGATAGAGTCGTTACCCGTGGCCGATAGCACGGTGGATATTATCATTTCAAACTGCGTAATCAACCTATCCGTAGATAAAGAGAGGGTTTTTAAAGAGGCTTTCCGCGTGCTTAAGCCGGGAGGCCGCTTAATGGTTTCCGATATCGTCTTAACCAAACCCCTCCCCGATGTTGTCAGGAAATCCGTCCAGGCTTACATCGGCTGCGTGGGAGGAGCGATGCTGGAATCGGACTACCTGGGGGCTATCGAAGGGGCGGGATTCGTTAACGTAAGGGTAGCCGACGAGGGAGGCATCGATGCGGACTCGCTGGAGAATGACCCGTTGGCATCATCAATAGCAGAGAGCTCTGAATTAACGCCCGACCAAATGCGTGACCTGGCGCGCTCGATAAAGAGCATCAGGGTATCCGCTGGTAAACCTAAATAGAATAAAGCGGGGTCGATTTAATCCCATCTAAAGAAGCGTGCCGCCAGCAGCGCTGAGACGACCGTAATCCCTACCGTGATTAAAGACGCGCTGGTATACCAATCAAAACCGAGCCAAGGGTTCTGCAGCGTGTAGATTACCCAATGCAGCGGCGTTATATTCCCGATTACCTGCATCGCGCTGGACATGACTTCCATCGGCGGCCCGGCGCCGCCAAGTATCATCATGATAAAGAAGAGCAGCATCCCTACCCCCTGGGCAGAACGGGTGGAGGGTAATACCGCGCCGAGGAAAAATCCAAAGCAGGTAAAGCATACCGTACCCATTACAAAAGCCACCACCAAAAGCCCGGGGTTAACCGGCCAATGGGGCGAATAGGCTACCTTACCCATTATGGTTACCAGGATGCTGCCGGCTATCGCAATAACAAAGCTTACCAGCAGCTGCGAACCTAGTACCGACCATACGGAGAAAGACGACGCCCTAAAACGCCGCAGTATGCCGCGTTCGCGGTAGCCGGCCAGGTGCACGGGCAGCGCCACGGTGCCGATAGCCATCATTATCAGTCCATAATAGGACGGCATGTAGTAATCCATAGGACCGACGCCGCGGTAAATATCCGGACTAGGTGTGTTACCAAAAACCCCACCCATTACGAAGAGGAAAATGATGGGTAAAGCGAGCGTAAAGACTACCGTGATAGGCTCACGGATAAAGAGCTTGATTTCCACCCAGGTCAGTTTAAACAATGTACTCATTCAAATTCATCATTCCGCAGCGGAGTGACCCGTCACCTTCAAGAAAACATCCTCTAAAGACGGCTGCTCAACGCGAAGGTCGGACGGCACGATACCGTGCTCGACCAGCGCCGCCGCTACTAAAGCCAACAGCGGACCCGTGCCTGCAACTTCGACTTGCTTACCTCTATGGCTGATTCTTTTCACACCGGCTACTTTCTTCAGCCAGGCAAGGTCGGTTTTATCCGTGGAGAAAATAACACGCACCGCGGTGGCATGACTGGCAACAAGACCTTGCGGACTATCTGAAGCAACGATTTTGCCTTTATCGACGATGGCAACGCGGTCGCAAAGGTTTTCCGCCTCATCCATAAAGTGGGTGACCAGCAAGACGGTGGTGCCCCTATCTCGTACAGAGCGAATCAGGTCCCAGGCGACGCGGCGGGCGGCGGGGTCGAGACCGGTGGTCATTTCATCCAGAAAAACGACCTCCGGATTATTTACCAGCGACAGCGCGATAAATAGTCGCTGTTTTTGCCCGCCGGAGAGACTGGCAAAGCTGGACTTTCGTTTATCGGCTAGTCCCCACTGCTCCAGAAGGACATGCCAATCTAAAGCCTTAGAGGCGACCGAGGCAAAGAGGTCTAAAGCCTCCCAGGCCTTGATGCGGTCAGGCAAGGCTGATTCCTGAAGCTGTGAGCCGATACGACGACGTAGCTCCTGGGCATCACGTAAGGGGTTAAGACCAAGCACGCGGATATCACCGGAATCGGGATGTCTTAAAGCCTGAAGGCATTCCACCGTGGTAGTCTTGCCGGCGCCATTGGGGCCGAGGATACCGAAGATTTCACCTTTAGTGACTTCGAAAGAGATATCATCGACGGCAACAGTTTTGCCATAGGTTTTACGGAGGTTTTGGACGGATATAATTGAAGGCATTTAAGGTTAATTATAACGGAGAATAGAAGTAGATTTCAATAAATAACCAATAACCAAGATACAATAACCAAATAGGAAACTCTAACCATTCCGATGTAAATCGGAATCCAGTGAGACGGAGTTGCTTTAATTGCCGCAATCGCTGCTAACTTTATTGAGCTGGATTCCCGATCAGGTCGGGAATGACGTGGTTTTTAGGCTTTTTATCAAACGTCATTCCCGCGAAGGCGGGAACCCAGAGGGGAAAAGGGGTGGTTAAATACACGCTTTTATCTTCTTAATTATCTCCGCCAGCGGCACGATTTCCGAATCTTTTTCCGCGCGTTTTTTAAGCTCCACGCTGTCTTTCTCTAAAGTGCGGGGGCTGACGGTAACGCGGAAAGGTACGCCGATTAAGTCAGCGTCGTTGAACTTTACGCCGGCGGATTCAGTACGGTCGTCGAAAAGCACCTCAATGCCAGAAGCTTGAAGGTCGGCATAAAGCTTTTCGGCAACCTCGCTTACTTTAGAGTTCTCACGATACAGCGGGCAGAGATAGATGTGGTAAGGCGCGATAGCCGCGGGCCAGATAATGCCTTTATCGTCGTGGTTTTGCTCGACAGCGGCCGCCAGCAAACGACTGGGTCCCAAGCCATAACAACCCATTACAATAGGATGAGAGTTACCCTTTTCATCAATATAGTTTGCACCGAACTTGACACTATAAATCGTACCCAGCTTAAAGATATGGGCAGCCTCGATGCCACGCTTGGACGTAAGCTTACCGCCGCAATTAACGCATTTATCTCCCGCGCGAGCCGATACAATATCGGCTACGATATCCGCCTTAAAATCACGCGGGTAGTTAACGTTTTTCAGGTGGGTATCCGGCTTGTTGCCGCCGGCGACGAAATTTACACCGGATGTTACAGAATCGTCGGCAATGACTTTAATACCCTTTAACCCTACCGGTGAAGCGAAACCAGCTACGATACCCGCGGCAGTAATCTCAGCCTCGGTAGCCAGACGCAGGTCGGCGCAATGCAGCTGGTTCTTAAGCTTGGTTTCGTTAACCGCAAGGTCGCCGCGGATGACGCCGAAAACAAATGAGCCATCGGCGATATAGAAGACGGCTTTAAGGGTTTGAGAGGGAGGCACCTTAAGAAAACCAGCTACTTCCTCGATGGACTTCATACCGGGGGTGGCGATTTCCTCCATAGGGAGGGGTTTGCCGGTATCGATTTTCTCCTTTACGCTAATCGCTTTTTCGCCGTTGGCGGCGTATTGACATTTCGGGCAATAGATAACCTCATCTTCGCCGGTATCGGCGATAACCATGAACTCACGGGAGTCCTTACCGCCGATAGCGCCGCTATCCGCCTCGACGACCATAACCGGCAAGCCGCAGCGTTTAAAGATATTCTGGTATGCCTGGAGTATTTTATCGTAAGAGATATCCAGTCCGGCTTCGTCGATGTCAAAGCTATAGGCGTCCTTCATGGAAAACTCGCGCGCCCGGACCAAGCCGCCGCGGGGCCTAGGCTCATCGCGGAACTTGGTCTGTATCTGGTAAAGCATGAGGGGTAAATCGCGGTAGCTCTGGGCATAGCGCGATACCAGCGTGGTAATGACTTCCTCATGGGTAGGGCCAAGAGTCAGCTTGCGCTCCCGCCGGTCGAAGAGGTGAAAGAGGACGTCATTCATCGTAAGGTCACGCCCGGAGGTCACCCAGAGGTCATTGGGCTGTAGAATCGGCATATGCAGTTCCTGCCCGCCGATTTTATCCATCTCGTCGCGGACGATGGCTGATATCTTTTCTAACGACCGCCAGCCCAGCGGCAGGTAGGAATAGACGCCCGCCATGAGCTGGTTGATTAAGCCCGCCCGGACCATCAACTGATGCCCGATAGTATCCGCATCGGCGGGGACCTCTCTTACCGTTTTGCTAAGCAGCTTTGAAATGCGCACGCGAGGCTCCTTTTTCTTAAAATCCCCCTTGGTCCCCCTTTTTCAAAGGGGGAAACGCGGAGGAAAACGTATTTATAAAATCTCCATTAATCCCTCCTTACGAAGGAGGGAAGGAAAAACATTCTACCACACTTAAGTATCACCTTCATCTCGAATCTGCGGCCAAGAGTGGTGTTTTTTCCAATATGATTGTAATTTTAATGCTACTTTTTTATCATGGTGGCAAATTTGTTCGAGAGAAACCTTAAAAAATCCTTCTAGCCAAATAGTATGTTCGCCTCCTGGGTGTTCGTTAAGTGCTGTTAAGTTCATATGTTCAGCTAAAGCCAAGAAACTTTGTGACTGATAATCTACTATCGGACAAGTGACTATTTCCTTATTTTTTCTTCTCATATCCCATCCACCTCTCTCATTAACGCGGTTAAAAAGTCTTTTTCTTCGACTACGGCGAGTTGTTGGCCTTTTTTAAAGATAACGCCTTTACCTTTACCACAGGCGATGCCGACATCGGCGTCTTTAGCCTCGCCGGGGCCATTGACCACGCACCCCATGACGGCAACCTTAATCGGCTTATTAATTTTCAAGAGTCGTTTTTCGACCTCTTGCGCCAATTTTACCACGTCCGCCTCGGCGCGACCACAGGTGGGGCAGCTAACGAGGACGGGGCCATGCTGGCGTAAATCCAGGCTCTTGAGGATTTCATAAGCGGCGAAGACCTCCTCCTGGGGCGGGGCGGTTAAAGAGACGCGGATGGTATCGCCAATACCGAGCCAAAGCAAAGTGCCGATGCCCACCGAACTCCTGATAACGCCGCTCCTTGGCGTGCCCGCTTCGGTGATGCCGATGTGGAGGGGATAAGGTATTTTCTCCGCGATAGCCTTATAAGCCGCGATGGTGGTAGGGACGTCGAAAGCCTTAAGCGACACTTTTATAAGGTCGAAGTTTAAACTCTCCAGCAGCTTTATCTGCCCTAAAGCGACGTCGACCATTCTTTCCGCGATTGTTAGAGATGAATCTTTTGTTGGGGGCAAGCTGCCGGCATTCAAGCCGATGCGGATGGGCACTCCCCTTTCTTTAGCGGCCAAAGCAACCTTCTTTACCTTATCCGGCTCTCCTATATTGCCGGGGTTAAGGCGGAGTCCATCCACGCCAGCCTCCAGCGACATAAGAGCCAGCCGATAGTCAAAGTGGATATCCGCGACCAGAGGAATTTTTGCCTTCTTCTTTATGTCAACTAATGCTTTGGCGGCTTCCGCGTCCGGGACGGCGACGCGCACGATTTCACAGCCGACCTCCTCAAGTTGTTTAATCTGGTGGAGGGTGGCTTTAACATCGCGGGTATCGGTCTTGGTCATGGACTGCACGACAATAGGCGCTCCCCCGCCGACGGTAACGCCGCCGATTTTTATTGCTTTACTAATGCGTCGCTTCATCATCTTCTTGCCTGCTAGCCTCCCAGCAAACTCCCTCCAGAAATCCACCGGACGAGATCCTGATAGGTAATCAGCACCATCAAAGTCAGCAGTATCATAAAGCCCACGGAATGCACAATGCCTTCGACTCTCGGGGAGATGCGTTTACCACGCCGTAGCCATTCGACAACGACAAAGAGCATCCGGCTGCCATCAAGCGCCGGGAACGGTATCAACTGGGTAAGGGCGATAGCGATGCTGATAAAAGCCGTCAGCTCCAGCACCGGGCTGAAGCCGGAATGAGCCACTTCTCCCGCTACTTGCACAATACCGACCGGTCCCGCCGGTACGAAAGGCACCGCGCCGATAATCATTTCGATGATGCCGTTTTTATACAAAATAAGCGTCTCCCAGACCGAAGTTGCGCCTGCGGGAATCGCTCGCCAGAACGGCAAACTTCCGCTAACGATATCCGGATTCATCGTCTGGGAGGCTATCCCGATAGACCCCTGCCCTTCCGGGGGCTTCCAGCGGGGCACCAGGTGAACTGTTTCGGTGGATAAATCGGCGTGCTTGATATCGAGTGAAATTTCCGTACCCAGATGCAATTGTATAAAGCGGGAAAGGTCACCTACGCTCTCGATGGCGTTGCCATCACCGCTCAAGATAGTATCGCCGACCTTGATGCCTGCCAGCTCCGCCGGCGAGCCGACGGCAACCTCCTGGATAACCACCTGTCCCTGGACAATATCATGAGGGACCATGTAAGCAATAAACATCAGCACAAAGGGTAAAATCAAATTCATCAACATGCCCCCGCCGAGCACCAGCAACCTCACCCAGTACTTCCGGGCAGCTAAAGCCCGTGGTGCGGCGGGGTCGACTTCTCCGGAAATCTTATTAAAGCCGCCGAAGGGAATCCAGTTAATGGAATAAATCGTGTCCCCAATCTTTTTACCGTAAAGACGGGGCGGGAAACCGATGCCGAACTCTTCCACCCAGCAGCCCGTGGCTTTAGCCGCGATGAAGTGTCCCAACTCATGAGCGATGATAAGCACGGACAGAACGACGATGCCGACGACTATCGTGAGTATCATTATTCATTACCACCGATAATCTTTAATGCCGTTTCCCGCGCCCATTTATCCGCCGCCTTAATATCATCAAGCGTAGGATGAGAAACACTGCTATGTTTCTCCAGCGTTTTTTCGACGATAATAGGAATATCCGTAAAACGTATTTTCTCCTGTAAGAAAAGGTCGACGGCCACCTCGTCGGCAGCGCAGAGAACGGCAGGATAGGTACCGCCCCTGTTGCCAGCCTCGATAGCCAGGCGGAGACAGGGGAACTTAGTCATATCCGGCTGCTGAAACGTAAGGTCAGCGAAATTAGACCAGTCGAGATTTGGCAATATCGTGTTGGGGAGGCGGTCAGGGTAAGAAAGGGCGTACTGAATAGGCAAACGCATATCGGGATAGCTCAACTGCGCCTTGACCGAGCCATCGATGAACTCCACCATGGAGTGGACGATGCTTTGCGGGTGGATGAGCACCGTTACATCCTCCAGCGGCACACTAAAGAGCCAGTGCGCCTCGATAACCTCAAGCCCTTTGTTCATCAAGGTAGCCGAGTCGATGGTGACCTTTTTGCCCATCTTCCAGGAGGGGTGGGCTAAAGCCTGCATAACGGTAATATTAGCCATCCGCTCAGGCGGATAATCTAGGAAGGGTCCGCCGGATGCTGTAAGGATAATGCGGCAGGGTGCCTGCTTTTCACCGTTAAGGCACTGCCAGATGGCGCTATGCTCGCTATCAACGGGGTGAATGTGGGCTTTACTTTTTTTCGCGGTGGCGTTAATGATTTCGCCTGCGGCTACCAGCGACTCTTTATTGGCGAGGGCAATAGTTTTGCCGGCTTTGACCGCCGCTAACACAGCGTCCAAACCTGCCACACCGGAGGTGGCGATAACCACGATATCCACATCCTGATGAGTCGCCATTTGCTCGAGGGGGAGGTAGCGGGGTCGCAGGAATACCGCACGGTCGGTATTCTCGCTGCTATATCCGGCGTAATAAAAGAATTCCGGTTTGAACTCCTGTATCTGTTGCATAAGTAAAGCATGGTTATCGCCGGCAGCTAAGCAAACGACTAAGAAACGCTCCGGCATCGCGCGGACAATATCCAGCGTCTGCTGCCCGATCGAGCCCGTGGAGCCCAGTAACGACAGCTTCTTTATCTTGGTCACCATAACATCTATAGTTTACAACAAATGATAAACCGAAGCTATCGAGCGTAAAACTAACGCAGTATGACCCGCAGGGAGTCATTAGTTCAAGTCCATTAACGCCCACCATCGATGCTAGCCGAGGTTTCCTGACCTCGGTAGTGATTCAACTTGACAAAGAGAATCATTTTAATATATACTTTATGTATAGTTCCGGTTTAGGTTATTATCAACTTCTTAGAATCCCCTTAGATTTTTATCAAGTATTGGATGACCCGAGCTCTAACTAAAATTTTAAGAGAGGAGGCCATCCAATGAGTTTTCAAGACAAGTCAATCCAGTGTTTAGATTGCAAGACTACCTTCACTTTCACTGCGGGGGAACAAGAATTCTACCAGACTAAAGGTTTTACCAATGAGCCTAAGCGCTGTTCCTCGTGCCGCCGCATCAACAAAGCACAACGTTCCGATAGTGGCAGCAACAGCTACGCGTCGCGGTATTAAGTCTTCTGCGTATCTATAACTAGGTGTCGCCCATAGAATGAAGTTACCTTAAAAGGACAGGCAATATGAATAATTATCTTGTATCGTCTGCCCTCTGGGACTACTAGCAAGACCCTTTAAAATGATGGCTATATTATCTAAATAAGCCTATCAAGAGACGCCATTTAAATAAATTAGCAAGGAGTGGCCTGCATAAATGAATACGAATAATTTATCAAAATCAAGGAAAATATTTATTCGCAGGGAGAAGGCTCGGATTCGCCGGGATGTTTTTGATTTAAAAGAACAGGAGAAATTGATTAGTGGCTTATATTCAATAGTTCATCAGGCGTAGATACGCTTGGTAAGGCATTTCGATTCAGACAATAAAATTTCCATTACCCAGGAATGAAACGGAGGTATTATGACTTTAGACTCCTTGTGTGTTCATTGGTGGATGATCGGAGAATACTCGGTAGGTCACTGCAAAAAGTGCGGTGCCACAAGAGATTTTGAAAAACTAAGACAAGAAGAGCAGGCACGCAAGAATATTCACAGGGCGAAAATGCATAGTCCAGTCGTCAGTGTTCTCAAATTATAATTAGACCGGGTTTTAGGGTCAGGTCACGAGGACCAAATAAGCCTGGATTGTTTACTTTTATACAAAAGATTGAACTTAACTAGTATCAGAGTATACTTAAACGATAATTTCGGATTTACCCTTTTCACCAGCGCGCAGGAAGAGAATCGCCGCGATATCACCGGGTTTCAATCCCGCTAAAGCTCTTTCCATATCGTCCGCGCTGTCGATTCTCCCACCATTGATTTCAGTAATAATGTCCCCGGTTTTTAAACCCGCCTTCTCCCCCAGTAAGCCCGGAGATACCTCCCCGATGATAGCGCCGTGCGTGGGACTCAAACCCATCTGCGGTGCGACGCTAACGGCATCGGCGATTTTAATTCCGAAGCGGAGCGGCTGGGAAGGGCGGGCGCCGCCTGATAATAGCTCTTGGATACGGGTACGGTCGAAGCCGATGACATCTTGACCGTCAATAACGATAACGGGCACGCCCATCTGCCCGGTGAGGCTAACCATCTCTTCCGCCGCCGCACTATCGCGGGAAACATCGAACTCCTTGAACGGTACGCCAAGCTGGCCAAGAAAGCTCTTGGCTTGATAGCAATAGCCTCATGTAGGTGTAGTGTAAATTTTCACGTCCATAGCATCACGTCACCACTTCAGGACTTACTATCTTTATCGATTTCAATGCTCGGCAGCTTCGGCAACCGAAGAGGATTGCCATTTTTCTTTAAAGGATTAAAGGTTGGGAACGCATTAAAAAACTCTTTAGTTTCACCGCAATATTTGCATGTACCAATACTGCTGGGTCCGTTAGCCACTTCGATTACCCAGAAATGATGGCACGCTTGTTTTTCTGTTTTTTCTTCAACCATTTCCTTAGTTTTTACTCTCTGTCTCATCACACACCCCCTGTTCTCCAATCAATATAATTCTAGGTTAAAATAGCATCGCCGTATGCGACTTTTGTCTTATATAGATAATAACGTGCGAATATGAAGATTTTGTTAATATAAAGTGAAAAGATAAACTTTCAGAGGGAAAACAACAAAAGACAAGATAGAATACCCGGGACGAGAAAAACGCGACTATTCGCTATCGTCTTCAAGAACGATTTCAAAGGGGCAGGAGATAGCCCCGGTTGGGCAAACAAGCTCGCACATGGTGCACCAGCCGCATTCGTCGGCTTTGACAACTTTTACCACATTATCCTCCATCGCCAGAGCACCACAGGTACAAATGCTAACACATAAACCACACTGTTCGCATTTCGCTTCGTCGATTATCGGCACGTCACCCATATTCATATCTCTCCATAATCACATTCTAGTAGGCAAATGGTAAAACGTCTGCGACATTTCTCTCATTCCATAATACCGGCGATTTTCTTTAAAACCGCATAGTTAGTGATAATGATACGGTTACGCTCGACCCTGATAGCCCCCTCTTCCTCCAGGTTTCTGAAGGACCTACCCACCATCTCTCGCGCGGTGCCTATCATCGCCGCCATCTCCTGCTGCGTCAGACGCGGCCTTTCACCGTTCGCGGCATATTCCAGTAGTATCTTAGCGACCCTGCCATTGACATGGCGGAAGGAAAGGTCTTCAACCAAACCTACCATCTCCTGCACCCGTAGGGATAGCACCTTAATGATATTCAAGGCAACCTGCGGATATTCTCTGGAGATATTTTCCAGGTCTTTCTTCTTGATACCGTGAAGAGTGACGGCACTCATCGCCGCTGCGCTGGCCAGATTAATCCCGCCGAGAGCCGGTACATCATTAAAGGAGTCGCCGGGGCGAATGATACGCAGTATCTGCTCCTTGCCGTCGGCAGAGGTCTTGAAGACTTTTACGACGCCGGAGATGACGAAATACAGCGCTTCGGTAGGTTCTCCCTCGAAAACTACGATATCGCCCCGCACCGCCTTCTTTTCAAAAACATGACTGTTTATCGAAGCCAGCACGGACTCGCTCAAGCCGGAGAAATAAGGTATATTTTTTAACGCATCCAGGTTTTCCGTCATATCGAACCTTAAGCCTGCGTCCAGGCAATTTTCTTCAAGGATTATAACAGCTTGTGGCAGATACAGTAAAGGATGCCAAAATACTGGAATGCGGTTCTCGATCGGCAATAAAAGTGATATAGCTGGTATCGTTCTGTTAGTTTATACTCTGAAAGTAATAGCCTACGCCAGCCTCGGTCAAGATATACCTCGGCACTGATGGATCCGGCTCGATTTTCTGTCGGAGGTGAGAAATATATATCCGCACGTAGTCAATATCGTCAATGTATTCAAAACCCCAAACATGCTCCAGAACCGACTGGTGAGAGACGACACAACCAACATTTTCTAAAAGCAGGGCTAAAAGCCGAAACTCATGCGGGGTGAGCCTAACTTTTTTGCCACTAACCATGACTCTGTGCTCCGCTACATCTATCGTAAGGATATCATCGGAAAAATGGACACTCGCTATTTTTTTAATTGGCGGGCTATCAGCGCGCCGCAAGATCGCTTTAACCCTGGCTACAAGTTCCCGGTTACCAATCGGTTTAGAGAGATATTCATCAGCTCCGCATTCCAATCCCCGCACAATGTCTGCTTCTGTATTATGTTTGCCGGTAAGCATGATAATTGGTATTTCATCGAAATCACGAATCAAACGACATGTCTGCCAGCCGTCTATTTCCGGCATCATAACGTCAAGCAGGACAAGGTCAGGCTTTTCTTTGTTGACGATATTTACAGCTTCATGCCCGCTAGTGGCTTTCAATATCTTATATCCACTAAAAGAAAGAAGCTGGGCAAACATTTTAACCTGGACTGGGTCATCATCAACGACGAGAATGCTTTTAGCCACTACGTTATTTCCACCAAGAATTTTTATTTTTTATTATTAAAGTAATATTAATTGAAATTTGATAACTTATTAAATAACACCTATGATATTATGGATTTTACTTCTTTCCCGATTTAGTTTCCAATTGTTTTAATATGTTGCTTGTTAAGTCATATAGTCGATTGCCGTAGGTTAAAATATTCTGCAATGCCTCACGTTGTGCCATGTTGATTTTTCCGCTTGCCCCGTCCAGCATTATTTGAGCATAGCCGATAATAACATTTATCGAACCGCGAATATCATGAGCAATTTTATCGAGATTGTCCAGGGCATCGTAATCAATTCTCGGGTAGGGATACTCCGATACGGGCATCCGACTATTGCCAGGATTTTCAACTTCAATTTGACTGATATTTTTACGCACTACGGGGCATATTATATCATCTGTATGGACACCAGACAACATAACAATTAAAGCAAACGTTACATAATCGTTATTTCTGTTAAAAAAGTGACGTTTTTATCGTTTAGTCATTTAAATAATACGTGATAGCCGGCAGGTTGTATTTACATGAAAATTTTGTCTATAATAATTTTAGATAGAGGACAATATGAGCAAACTAATAGATAAACTCCGCAAGCTATCCCAGGCAACGCCCCAGCCGATGGGATTCCGTACCTCTCGACAAGTAGAAGCCAGCTCGAAAATCCTGATTATCGGCAGGTTAGCATTAAACAGCGCCACCCCACCATTAAAAAGCGACCCCGTCGCCGATGCCGTTCTGGTTCAAATAGATGCATCCAAACCTACGGATAAAGATATCCAAAAGGCTGCAAAATTGCTGGGGGATATTCCCTGGGGGGTCTATCTCGAAGAAAGCGACGGCGATTTGGCAACCTTAATCGAGGCTGGTTGCGATTTCGTGGTATTTTCACCAGCCAGCCTGGTTCCCGACCTGCCGCAGGATGAGAAAGTGGGAAAAATCCTCCAGGTGGAGTCATCCATGGATGACGGGCTATTGAGAGCGATTAACGACCTGCCGGCCGATGCCGTGCTGATTAACGATACTTTAGACAACGATACGACGCTGACTGTCCACCGCCTGATGATATACCGTCACCTGGCGAATTTCATCGCCAAACCGCTGATAGTGCCCGTGGCAACCAACATTACCGAGGCGGAGCTTAAAGCCCTCCAGGACGCGGAAATCGACGGCGTGATGGTAGAGATGGATGGAAAAGACCTGAAAGAGCTGCGTCAGGCTATCAGCAAGCTGCCGGCACGTTCCGCGAGGAAGCGGGATAAAACAGGCGTACTGCTACCCCACCTCGGCGGCGAGACTATCCCTACACCCCCTGACGAAGAAGAGGAAGAAGACGAGTAACTCTCTTTAGTCTATTTTACTGTCCCTACCCCACATATAATCGCGATGAATATATGGGGTTTGCGGAATTCCCTATAACGCAGCGGTCGGTGCTTTACACCACTAGAGATAAATAGGGAGCTGGTAGTATTGAACGTTAATAGCTGCCCGCCGAGATAAAACTCCATCTCACTACCGAGGTCTTCAGGATTAGCCGGGTCGCCGCCGAGGTTGATGATAATTTCATCGGCGTCCTGATGTGCCATTTCCTTGATACTTTCAATTCTGGAAGCAGATTGTCCAGTTATCCAGCCATACTCAATATGGTGCTTCACGCCCGGCACCTGTAAGCTGCTCATATAGGTCATTGCCGATGCCGCGCCTGCCTCAAATAAAGGACTCCGCACCACGTACCGCTCGTAGTCGTATTCCTTCGTCTTCTTCGGTAAGGCTCCCTTCTCATCATGGATACCGCTGGTGCCCCAGGCTTCGCCAGCACTGCCGGTGCCGCACATTATCGCCATCTGGAGGTGAGGAAACTGAAATTTTTTCCAGATTACCGGACCGTGCGGCGTGCCTTTGGGAATATAAAAAGTGGTCGACGTATTAAAGATAATCGGCTGCCCGCCGACGTAAAACTCCACCTCCCCGCCGAGCACCTGCGGCGTCCGGTAATCCCCACCCATGTGCATGACAATCTCATCAAAGTCGTGAACGTGCTCATGGAGGCTGGGGTTAGGGTCGGGGATACCGTATATCCAGCCGGGCTCTATATAGTAGTTAGACCCCGGCACCTGCTTGTTGCTCATCATGGTCATGGTGGGACTCTGGCGATTTTTCGTACCGCCGAAGGCTTCGTAAAGAGGCTTTCTTACCAAGTATTTTTCATAGTCGATTTTAGGCATATGTCTCTACTCCATTTATGTATTTGTGTTAATCATAGCGGGAGAAAGGTAAAGTGTCAAAGCGAATATGGGCTGACTTTACAGCTAGTATCTGGTAATAATATAATGCGAAAACAATGAAGAACAACCACAATACATATATCCATTCTCGGCGCTCAATCAGGCTTAAAGGTTACGATTATTCTCAATCCGGAGCATATTTCGTTACCATTGTCACCCATCAAAGGATATTATTATTTGGAGATATAACAAACCCCGTAGGAGCGAATTTAAAACCTTTCCTTACCCTGAATCAATATGGAGAGATAGTACAAACATCCTGGTATGATATTCCTAATCATTATTCCAATATTTTATTAGATTCTTTTATCATCATGCCAAATCATGTTCACGGGATAATTATGATTAATAATCCTGTAGGGGCGGGTTTAAAACCCGCCCCTACGAAAAATCATCCCCTTTCTGAAATCATTCGCGCGTTTAAAACATTTTCCGCCAGGCGTATTAACGAAATACATAAAACATCTAGCGTACCCATATGGCAACGTAACTATTATGAGCGTATCATTAGAGACGAAAAAGAACTCAACTTAATACGTGAATATATTGAAAACAATATCATTAGGTGGGAATCCGATAAAGAAAATCTAAAATCTATCCATTGAAACTAAAAGACGTCGTAAAAAAACCAACTACACTCGCTGCGCCATCTGGTAGGACTTGCCCTCGGTGACGATGGACGGCGCGATGACCATCTCGGCTTTATGGAACTCTTTGATATTGGCGGCGCCACAAAAGCCCATCGCCGTACGTAAAGCCCCGACGAAGTTTTCCGTGCCGTGGACGACTGATGTAGGGCCGAAGAGCAGCTTTTCCAGCGTGGTATTCGTTCCGACTTTTATGCGTGTACCTCTTGGCAACGCGGGGTGGGGATGAGACATGCCCCAGTGATAGCCGCGTCCGGGGGCTTCCTTTGTCTGGGCGATGGGTGAACCTATCATCACCGCGTCCGTGCCAGCGGCAAAAGCTTTACAGATATCCCCGCCTTTGCGCAGACCGCCGTCGGTAATAATCGGGATATACTTACCGGATTCCTGGTAATATACATCTCTGGCCGCCGCGCAATCGATAGTAGCGGTTATCTGCGGAACACCGACCCCGAGCACTTCCCTTGAGGTACAGGCGGCTCCGGGACCGACGCCAACCAGCACGCCGGCAATACCTGTTCTCATGAGCTCCAGGCAGGCCGTATAGCTAACACAGTTGCCGACAACAATCGGCATTTTAATCTGCTTGACCATTTCCGAGAATATTAAGCCGCGGTAGCTCTTGGAAATATGACGGGCGCTGGTAACGGTGGACTGCACTACCAGTATATCGCCGCCGGCTTCCACTACGACTGGCGCCAGGCGCTTGGTGTTGGCCGGTATCAGCGAAATAGCGCAGATGGCACCGGCTTGTTTAATCGCCCTTACCCTATCGCCAACCAGGTTATCTTTAATCGGCTCTTTATATACCTTTTGCAACAAAGCGGTAACTTCGGCATCGGAAGCTTTAGCGATTTTATCCAGAATCTCATCGGGATTGGCATAGCGTGCCTGGATGCCATCCAGATTGAGAACGCCGAGTCCTCCCAGCTTGTTTATCTGGATAGCGAGTTTAACATCGACGACGGAGTCCATAGCGGAGGTAATAAAGGGTATAGAAAAAGTGAAATCACTGATTTGGAAATCCGTGTTGGTCTGGTCGGGGTTGAGGGTGACATCCCCGGGCACGATGGCCACTTCATCAAAGCCGTAGGCTTGTTTGAGCTGTTTGAACTTTGGGGTAGTCTTTGCGCTGCACATATATGTGCTCTTAATTATAACAAAATTTTTCTAGAAAATGCAACAATATTTTTGATAAAAATGTATTATTTTCGGTCGTTTTAAAAACATCTATATCAACAAGCATCCCAATTCAAAGCTAGACACGCACACATGTATCATCTTATAATATTCAGGTTAAGGATAATACAAAAATGCCTACTCTTTACGTCGTCGCCACTCCAATCGGCAATCTGGAAGACATTTCCCTGCGGGCTCTTAGAGTGCTGCGCGAGGTGAAACTTATCGCGGCGGAAGACACCCGTAAGACCAGACGCCTGCTAACCGATTATGATATTAAAACACCCATGACCAGCTATTACGAACATAATAAGCTTACCAAACTGGACTATATCCTCGACCAGCTTAAAGAGGCGGATGTAGCGCTGGTGTCTGAAGCAGGCATGCCCGGCATTTCCGATCCCGGTTACGAGCTTATAGCGGCGGCCAGTCGGCAGAATATATCGGTCATCCCGATTCCGGGTCCATCGGCGATAACTACGGCGCTAGCGATATCCGGTCTCCCGACCGACAGATTTACGTTTATCGGTTTTTTGCCGTCTAAAGCCGCTGCTCGGCGTAAAGCGCTGGAAAAAATCGCCAGCGAACCAGGCACCATCATCGCCCTGGAAGCGCCGCACCGGCTGGCGGCAGCGCTGGAGGATATAATTGAAACGCTAGGCGACCGGCGTATCGCCATCTGCCGCGAGATGACCAAGCTCCATGAGGAAATCTTCCGAGGAACATTAGGCGAGGCTATCAAGCATTTCACCAATCCTCGCGGCGAGTTCACTCTCGTCATCGAAGGTAAGAGTGCCAAAGAGAAACCATCAATGACAGACGCTGTGGAAAGACAGCTCCACGAAATGTACCTCGGCGGAGCTACCGCTAAAGAAGCCGTCGCTTCCGTAGCTGGCGAAACAGGACTCAAAAGAAAAGAGCTTTACCAGACCTGGCTGAAGATGGATAAAGTCTGGGAAAGAAGCAATAATACCCGTAAAACCGGATAAAGGAGTAAATATATGCGTCGTGGCTGTGTATCTCTAGGCGAGATAAAATGCGATAGCTGCAAGAAACCTATCCCCTATCCCGACCGTTACCTGGCAGTCAATGAGAAGAACGGTAAAGAGGACGAAGAGGGCGAAACGAAGCGCTACTGCATCGAGTGCTGCCTGAAAAAAGGCTATGCCCAGTATAAAGAAGAAAAAGGCGAAAATATTCTAACGTTTTTTTAAAAATTGATTATGAGTGAAAGAATTTTTATCGGGGTGGCATGGCCTTACGCTGAAGGCTCACTTCATATTGGAAATATTGCCGGAGCAAATCTGCCGGCAGATATTTTCGCACGCTACCACCGCCTGAAGGGCAACGAGGTGCTGATGGTATCCGGCTCGGACCAGCACGGCACGCCGATAACCCTTAAAGCCGAACATGAAGGCAAGACTCCCCAGGAAATAATCGATTACTATCAGCGGGAATTCATAGAATGCTGGCAAAAGCTGGGCATCTTCTTCGACCTTTACACCGGCACGCATACGGAAAACCACATCAAAGTATCGCAAGAGATTTTCTTAAAGCTGCTGGAGAAAGGCTATTTATTCCGGGACACTGTTGCCCAGATGTATTGTCCCAAGTGTCAGCGTTTTTTACCCGACCGCTATGTCGAAGGCACCTGCCCTTTATGTAAAACGACCGGCGCCCGCGGCGACCAATGCGATGCCTGCAGCAAGCCGCTGAACGCCACCGAACTTATCAATCCCTACTGCCGGATATGTAAAACTACGCCCGTTTTAAAGAATTCGGAACACTTCTTTTTAAAGCTTAGTGCTTTCCAGGATAAGCTAGAAAAGTGGGCGGCGAAACAAAAACAGTGGCGGCCAAACGTTTATGGTTTTACACAGCGCTACCTAAAGGAAGGTTTACGCGACCGGGCAATAACCAGAGATATCGAATGGGGCATACCTGTACCAGTCAAGGGCTTTGAAAATAAACGACTCTATGTTTGGTTCGAAGCTGTGATTGGTTATCTGTCCGCGTCTAAAGAATGGGCCGCAAAAAGCGGCGATGATGATAAATGGCAGCCCTTCTGGCAGGAGGGCACGAAGAGCTACTATTTCCTTGCCAAGGACAACATCCCTTTCCACACTCTCATATGGCCGGCGATGATAATGGGCTACGGCGGTTTAAACCTGCCCTACGATGTACCCGCCAACGAGTTCCTGACCATTGAAGGAAGAAAGATTTCCAGGAGTCGCAACTGGGCGGTATGGGTGCCGGACTACCTCTCTCGCTACGACCCCGACCCACTAAGATATATCCTCTCGATAAATATGCCGGAAACGAACGATGCCGATTTTTCCTGGCGGGAATTCGTCCGCCGCAACAACGACGAGCTGGTGGCGACCTACGGCAACCTGGTTAACCGGGTGCTGACATTCACCTATAAAAATTTCGATGGCAAAGTGCCGGAATCCGGAACTTTAGACGATGCCGATAAAAATATCATTAGCAGTGCCGATGCCTGCCTGGAAAAGGTCGGGGAATCAATATCGCGTTGCAGTTTTAAACAGGCCATCCAGTCCGCCATGTCGCTGGCGCAGCAGGCGAACCGCTATCTCGATGAAAAAGCCCCCTGGAAGAAAATCAAAGAGGACAAACAGGCGGCGGCAACATCATTATACGTCGCTATTAATATTATTTCACGTTTGAAAACAATGCTGGTGCCCTTCTTACCCTTCAGCTCACAAAAGGTACATGAATACCTGGGATTCAATGGCAAAGTTGAAACATCCGGCTGGCAACCGCAGGCGGTGCCGGCGGGGCAAAAACTGAAAGAGCCGAAACCCCTTTTTGTTAAACTCGATGAGAGCATTGTTGAAGAGGAGACCAAGCGTATTGGAACTTAAACAGATTTACGCCCCTATCCAGAAGGATTTGGATAAGGTTAAGGAAACCATTAAGTCCATCAGCAAGATAGACTATCAATGGCTTTCCAAGCAGCTAAGCTATATCGTTAGCGAGACCGGCAAGGGCATGAGACCGGCCCTGACGCTGCTCTCCGGCAAGCTATTCACCTACGACCTCACCTCCCTGCTGCCGATGGCGGTCTCCGTGGAGTTGATGCACACGGCCACGCTGGTGCATGATGACGCCATCGATAAAGCCGATACGCGCCGAGGCAGGACAACCATCAACAACAAATGGGGGGATGAGATAGCTATCCTCATGGGGGACTTCTTATTCGCCAAAGCGGGGGAATTCGTCTCGGACACACAAAACCCGCGGGTAATCAAGCTCTTTTCACAGACGCTGGGCATTATCTCCAGCGGGGAGATAGGGCAGTTCCGCGGCGCTTACAATCTCCACCAGAACCGTGAAGACTATTTACAGCGTATCTATAGAAAGACCGGCTCGCTGTTTTCACTGGCAACACAGTCCGGAGCGATATTAGGTAAAGCGCCGGAAGAAGCGATAGCGGTAATGAAAGGCTATGCCGATAACATGGGCATCGCGTTCCAAATAGTCGATGATATTTTAGATTTCACCAGCACCGAGGCGGCTATGGGCAAGCCGGTCGGCTCCGACCTGATACAGGGGACGCTCACACTGCCGGCAATGCTGGTCATCGAGCGTAATCCGGATAATAACCCGGTGACGCGGTTTTTTAATACTAGAGATAAGAAAAACGTGGCGGAAGCTATCGATATCGTGAAGAACACGACGATTATCCAAGATTGTTATAAAATCGCCGGGGAATATTACGATAAAGCCTGCCGTCACCTCGATTCTCTACCCAAGACCGATAGTCGTCAGGCGCTATACGACCTAGCCGACTTTGTAATAAAACAGGGAACGTAAGGGTTATTCTACAAAACCATTCCGGCCCCGATGGAATCGGGATAAACTCCAGCCGGAATCCACTCCCCTTTACCCCACCGCTGGATTCCCGTTTTCACGGGAATGACGTTGATTTTTGTCCCCTTCCCAGATGGTGCCATCCAGGTACGTTTCTTTTTTAGCCGTGGGCAGCCTGTCCTTAAAAAGGTCGACGGCAAAAGCGACGGCGGCAATACCTTCGGTGCGGTGGCTCGCCGCCACCGCCACCACCAGATTGATGTCCCCCACCTTCAATTTACCGATACGGTGAAAAATAACCACGTTATTCACCGGATACTGGCGTTTGAGTTCTTCAACAATGTCGTTTAGTCTGGCAGCGGCTTTGCCATCAACATCGCTATATTCTACGGAAAAAACCGACTTCCCCCGGGAGTTATCGCGGATAAGGCCAACATAGGTCACCACGCAGCCGCTATCAGAGGTTTTTGCCTGGTTGACCACCAGCTCCGGTGAAATAGGTTTATCGGTGATTTGAATCATTTCGTCTTGATTACTGATACACCATATTTATTCTAATTCTAGTTTTACCTGTCATTCCAGCACAGGCTGGAATCCATCAAGAATCCATTAACACATAAATTTTCAAAGTGGATTCTGGCCTTCGCCAGAATGACATTAAAAAACATGCGCAAACCGACTAATGTAAAATAACTAATCGGTCGGTGCCGGAGTCTGCTTGGGAACAAGCTGGGGAACCGACGGAGCTTTTTTGGGCTGCAGCACCAGCTCGGCCACCGGTTTTACCGGCGCTGGAATAGTCGTGCTTTTAACTTTCTGTTTATGTTTCGATAGACCGATTTCACCAAAGACTTTTTCCAGCTCTTCACCTTCCAAAGTTTCCTGGGCGATGAGTTTGCCGGCGAGCAGCTTTAGCTTTTTCTTATTATCGGTCAGTATCTTTAGAGCGGTTTTATAAGCTTCATCAATAAGACGGTCAATTTCCTTATCGATTTCCAGGGCATACCGTTCGCTGTAGTCTTTCTGCTCCGCAATTTCGCGACCGAGGAAGACCATCTCCTGTTTGTTGCCGAAGGTGCGGGTACCCAGTTTATTGCTCATGCCGTAATCCGTCACCATGCGCCGGGCATAGGCCGTAACCTGCTGAATATCGCTGTGAGCCCCGGTCGTCCTTTCGTTAAAGATAAGCTCTTCCGCGGCATGCCCGCCGAGTAAGGTAGCCAGCTTATCATTAAGCTGCGAGCGAGTCACCAGGTACCTGTCTTCCGTCGGCAGCTGCTTGGTATAACCCAGAGCTATCCCGCGGGCGACGATAGATATTTTATGCACGGGGTCGGCGTTGGGGAGCATCTTGGCAACCAGGGCATGACCCGCCTCGTGATAGGCAATAACTTCTTTTTCTTTAGGACTGATTTTACGACTTTTGCGTTCCGGACCGGCAATCACCCTGTCAATAGACTCCTCAAAATCATTGGTGTTGATGGTCTTTTTATTGTGCCTGGCAGCCAGGATAGCCGCCTCGTTGACGACATTAGCCAGGTCGGCGCCGCTGAAGCCTACGGTGCCTTTAGCCAGCACCTCAAGATCAACATCCTTATCGAGCGGTTTACCGTTGGAATGCACCTTGAGAATAGCCAATCTGCCAACGATATCCGGCAAGTCCAGCACTACCCGGCGGTCGAAACGGCCGGGACGCAGCAAAGCCGGGTCGAGGATATCAGGCCGGTTGGTGGCGGCGATAACGATGACGCTGGTGTTCGTATCGAAGCCATCCATCTCCACGAGAATCTGGTTAAGCGTCTGCTCTCTTTCATCGTGGCTGCCGCCGAGACCGGTACCGCGCTGGCGACCGACGGCATCAATTTCATCGATAAAGATAATACAAGGTGTGTTGCGTTTCGCCTGGTCAAAAAGGTCG
Source organism: Dehalococcoidales bacterium (assembly GCA_050014095.1). GTDB lineage: Bacteria > Chloroflexota > Dehalococcoidia > Dehalococcoidales > RBG-16-60-22 > RBG-13-51-18. The sequence goes on from JBEKDZ010000003.1 coordinate 285,686, forward strand.
CGTACCCTCGAAGCACCAACACCGACGAACATTTCTACGAACTCGCTGCCGCTGATAGAAAAGAAGGGAACATCAGCCTCACCGGCGACGGCACGCGCCATTAAAGTCTTGCCAGTACCGGGCGGACCTATTAGTAACACGCCTTTAGGAATGCGGGCGCCGAGAGATTGGAACTTTTCTTTTGATTTAAGGAACTCGACGACCTCCTGCATATCCTGCTTGGCTTCTTCCGCTCCCGCCACATCGGCAAAGGTAACAGTGGCGCGGTTGGCGGGGAAAAGCCTAGCCCGGCTGCGTCCGAAGCTCATCGCCTGATTGTTCGCTCCGCGCGCCTGCCGCAAAATGAGCCAGAACAAGAAGATTAGCAAGAGAAACGGCAGGAAATTCAGAATGAGTCCACCCCAGTTAATCCCCGATGAACCCTTAATTTCAACAACCACATTATCTAGCTTAAGGTCTTTAATATCATAGATAGTGGAGGCGGTTTCCTTATAAGCCTGTACCTGCCCGCCAGTGGTTGTAGTAATCGTGAGCAAATCGCCTTCAACCGCGATTTTTTGAATCTCATTGTTCTGCGACATGGTCACAACCTGGCTCAACGGCACCTCTTGCGGCTGGTTGCCGCCCGGGATGAGGAAGGAAAAAAGAAGCACCGCCGCCACCAAAACGATGATGTAGATTATACTATTACGTTTCCAATTCGATTTCATATCTAGCCTCTATTACTTTAATTATACCATAAAAACTATTAATCAATAGCTAAATCGTGTGAAAGTTACATAATATCCTGGATTTAGTTATTCAATTACATATAGTCATTATTCCGCTCTCATTTGCGTCGATTGTAACCACTCTCTAGACATTAAGGATATGTTGCCGTACACTTTAACTTGACAAGCTAAAGCCTGCTAGTGTAAATTTTTAAAGGATTGCGTAAAATTTCCCGTTTTTTCAAAGAAATATTATCGAAGATAGCCATTAATCACGTCCAAAAGATACCGACTATGATAAAAATAGCCACACATTAAATTCTTGGAAGGAGAGTAAACTGAAATGGCTGACGCAAAAAGCAAAAAAGTCGATGTAAAGCCAGATAAAACAGTAATAAAATCCCTGGCTCTCGGCGGCTTGCTGGGCGGCGGCGGCGAATGCGTCGTCGATGTTAAAGACGGCAAAGCTGTTAGAATCCGACCGTTCCATTACGACTGGAAATATGACAATAAAAAATTCAATGCCTGGAAAATGAAACGGAACGGCAAGACGCTGGAACCGCTGATGAAAGCACTGCCCGGGACATTCTCGCTGGCTTATAAGAAAAGGACTTTCTCTCCTAACCGTATAAAATACCCGCTCATCAGGGTGGATTGGGACCCCAACGGCGAGAGGAACCCGCAGAACCGCGGCAAGAGCAAATACCGCCGGATTTCCTGGGAAGAGGCGACGACAATCATCGCCAAAGAGATTAAACGGGTACATAAAGAGTACGGTCCTTGTTCCATCCTGGTACAGGGCGATGGACACGGTGAATGCAAAACGATTCATACGCCCCACGGGCACCAGGGCAGACTCCTTGATATGATGGGCGGTTTTACCCAGCAAGTACGCAACCCGGATAGCTGGGAAGGCTGGTACTGGGGCTCCAAACACGTCTGGGGTCAGGGCTTCCAGGGCATGATGTCGCCGGCGGCTAATCTGATTAAAGATATTACAGAAAACGCCGAATTGTTGCTCTTCTGGGGCTGCGACCCGGAGACCACCCCCTGGGGCTTTACCGGGCAGTATGCCACACGCATTTGCTATTTCTGGACGCAGGCGGGCATTAAACAGGTATATATCTGCCCCGATCTTAACTATGGCGCAGCGGTACACGCGGATAAATGGATACCGGTGCTCCCCAACACCGATGCCGCCCTGCAGCTAGCAATAATCTACGTCTGGCTGAAGGAAGGCACCTGGAAGAAAGATTATATTAAAACCCATGCTGTCGGCATGGATAAAATGTCAGATTATGTCCTCGGTAAGGTAGACGGCATACCCAAGACGCCGGAGTGGGCATCCAAGAAATGCGGTGTGCCGGAGTGGACGATTAAAGCGCTGGCAAGGGAGTTCGGCAAGAAAGTAACATCAATCATGCACTACTTCGGCGGGTCCTTTATCCGGGGTCCCTTTTCTCATGAGCCCGGCCGACTTGAATGTGTCCTGCTCGGTATGCAGGGACTCGGCGGACCCGGTGTCCACCAGTGCCAGATGACCTACTTCGGGATGCCCCGCGCGGAAGGACTAAAAAGTATCCGCTACTTCAATCCGGCTCTAACCGAGCGTTTGAGGATACCCTGCCGCACTACCATCGATGCCTGGGGCAAACAACTAATCCCCAAAACACTGATTCAAGATGCCATCCTCAAACCGCCCCTCACCTTTATCGGCAGCGGCGGTCAAGAATCCGGCGTGGAAGACCAGTTTGTTAAATACACCTACCCCATCGCCAAAGAAAAGGGCGGCGCACTGGTGCATATGATATGGACAGATACCCCCTGCCGCATCACCTGTTGGGGCCACGGCAACTGGACGATTGACGCCTTCCAGCACGAATCGATTGAGTGCATCGTTGCCCAGCACCCCTGGCTGGAGAACGAATGCTTATATGCCGATATCATCCTGCCGGCGAACACCACGCTGGAAGTGGAAGATATCGTTACCAACTCTCGACAGGGACCGCATTTCCAGAGCGTGGCTATCCAGGAGCAGGCTATCCAGCCTATCGGCGAGTCCAGGAGCGACTACGAAATAGTCCTGGCGATTGCCGAAAAACTCGGCATGGGCAAGAAATTCTCCGAGGGCAAATCGACTCTCGACCTGCAAAAAGATGTCTTTAATACGATGGAACTGGGCGCCATGACCACCTGGAAAGATTTTATGGATAAAAAATACTTCGTCTATCCGGTGGCTAAAGACTGGGAGAACGACCCGCCCGGATTCAGAAAATTCTATGAAGACCCCGTGAAAAATCCGCTGCCAACACCGACGGGCAAGCTGGAGTTCTATTCGGAAAGACTGGCTAAGTACTTCCCCGATGATAAAGAAAGACCGCCATATCCGCAATGGATTGAGAGAGGCGAGACACATGACGAGCGTATCTCCAGTGAAAGAGCCGCTATGTTCCCGCTGCTGCTAATGTCCAACCACGGCCGGTGGCGCACCCATGCTCAAGGCGACGATATCAGCTGGACGCGTGAAACACCGACCTGTAAGGTATTGGGAGCCGACGGATATAAATACGAGCCGGTTTGGCTCAACCCCAAGGATGCGGAAAAACGCGGTATTAAGGACGGCGATATCGTTAAAGTATTCAACGAGCGCGGTATAGTGCTCTGCGGCGCCCGCGTCTGGGAGCGTATGAGTCCCGGCGTAACCTACGTCGACCACGGCGCACGGCATGACCCGATTATCGACGGCGTTGACCGCGGCGGCGCTATCAACACCATCTCGCCCAACGGCATCACTTCCAAGAACGCCTGCGGCCAGGCTACCAGCGGCTATCTGGTAGATGTCCAGAAAGTGACCGATAAAGACTATCAGGAGTGGCGCGCCAAAGACCCCGAATCTTACGACGCCGCTTTTAACAGAGAATACGACCCGGCATCCGGCCCACGATTCAACGCCTGGGTTGAAGGAGGTATGCAATAATGAAGGTCTTTGTTATTGATGTTGGAATCTGTAACGGCTGCTATAGCTGCCAGATTGCCTGCAAGGACGAACATGTTGGCAACGACTGGACGCCGATTGCCAAGCCCCAGCCGGATACCGGCCAATTCTGGATGAGACAAACCGAGTATATACGGGGCACCGTGCCTAAGGTAAAGATGCACTATATCCCCATGCCCTGCATGCACTGCGATGAAGCGCCATGCATTCCCGCCTGTCCCATCGAGGGCGTTATCTATAAGCGCGACGACGGGCTGGTTATCATCGACCCGGTGAAATGCACCGGCTGTAAATCTTGCGTGGATGCCTGCCCTTATAATGCTATCTTCTTCAACGATAGCCTGAATATCGCCCAGAAGTGCACCGGCTGCGCTCACCTGCTGGATGGTGGGGAGTGGAAGATACCCCGCTGTGCCGATTCCTGTCCCACCGAAGCGATAAAGTTCGGGGAAGAGAAAGACTTTAAAGACCTCATCGCCAAAGCCGAGGTGCTTAAACCGGAGCTAAAGGCGAAGCCGAGGGTATACTACCTGAATATCCCCAAGAAGTTCATCGCGGGCACCGTTTACGACCCCATTGAGAAAGAGGTGGTCATCGGCGCTACCTGCACCCTCACCGGACCGAAAGCAGGCAAGAAAGTCACCGCCACTACCGACGGCTTCGGGGATTTTTGGTTCCACGGGCTGGCAGACGGCACTTATAACCTGACGATTGAAGCCAAAGGTTTCGCCGCTAAATCCTTCGATAAACTGAACACGGAAAAGGACATTAACCTGGGTGATATACCGCTGATTAAGAAATAAATCAGATTAAAGTATCCGCTATGGTTCGACAAGCTCATCATGAGCGGATTATTACCGGTGCCTTGCTTAGAGGGGGGAGCCGAAAGACTCCCCCTTTTTTTATTATCAGCACCTTGTCATTCTGGCGTAGGCTTCAGCCCGAGTTCAGCCCGAGGGCTGGAATCTATTCCATGCAATTCGCAAATCGTTTGTATTTTCATAGTGGATTCTGGCCAACACCAGAATGACGAATGTTCAAAATCCCTCTCTTATCTCCCTTTTCCAAAGGGAGACGTCAATACCCCTAAAGGGAATGAAGAAGAGGTGAGACTGACAGCTCATAGCCTTTTGTTATCTACCGCCAGGCTGCACCAGTTCAACTATCAGACCTGCCGTATCAAGGTCAAGGTAGGCTACGCCACCGCCGCCCTTGAATTGGGCGGTAAGCAATATTTCGGAACCTTTAGTGGTTAGACGCTTAACATCTTCTTGAAGATTATCGACGATGAATCCCAGATGTTGTATGCCCTCCCCTTTTTTATCGAGAAATTCCTGGTGGGGAGATTCCCCATTGATGGGTTGGATTAACTCAAGCTCCATATTGCCGATTTGGGTAATTTGAATCGTCACCCTCTGGTTGGGTATGAAAGGTTTTCCCCTATATGTTTCCTTGGCATCCGGAGGTAAAATCCTGGGTTTAAAAGGACCTATACCTAAAGCTTCCAAACGTGCGATAGTTTTATTCATATCCCTGACCACTACTCCAATATGGACTAACCGTGTAAAAGTCGATTTTCCTGCGGCGTTGCTTTCCATGGATTATCTCCTTAAACAAAATTTAAGATTTACCATTATACTACTCCGAGATACCGAGGAATGTCACCCCAAAATCCCTCTCTTATCTCCCTTTACGAAAGGGAGACGTCAATACCCAAAAAGGGGAGAAGGCGTAATATAGATTCCAGCCTACGCTGGAATGACATTCTGCCTTTCATTTGCGCTTCAATTCTAAATTAGATACACTCACATAAGGGACAATTAATTCATGGAGGTTTGCCGTGTCCAAGCAAAATAACATCGTCATCATCGGGGGGACGGCCTGCGGACCCAAAGCCGCCGCCCGAGCGCGGCGCTTAGACCAGTCCGCTAAAATAACCATCATCGAGCAGCGAGATAATTTATCCACCGCCACCTGCGGCTTGCCCTACTTTATCAGCGGGGTGGTCAAGGAGGGCGACTTGGTCTCACGCGATGTGAACTACTTCCGCAATGTCTTCGATATGACGGTATTTACCGGCACTAAAGCCATCGCGATTAATCGTCAAAAACACAACGTAGAAATAGTTGAGATTAAAACGGATAAACACCAAACATTAGATTATGACAAGCTGGTAATCGCCACCGGCGCCTCGCCGGTTGTCCCTAGCTGGGAAGGAGTCAATCTCAAGGGCATCTTTACGCTTAACAATATCCCGGATGCCGCCGCTATCCGCAGCTACATCGCCACCCTTGAGAACAAAGAGGCAGTGATTATCGGGGCGGGGCTTATCGGACTGGAAGCGGCGGAAAACTTCGTCGCCGCGGGTCTTAAAGTCACCGTTCTGGAGGCTCTAGGCTGGCCTCTGCCGACTTTGTTGGATGCAGAAATCGCCGCCCATGTGGAAAAACATATGCGGTCGAAAGGCGTCAATCTGATGTTCGGACAGCGCGTTACCGGTTTCCAGGGCAATGCTGCCGGGCAGGTAGCCAAGGTGATGGTCGGCGGAACAGCACTGGATGCAGGACTGGTGGTGCTTTCTCTGGGCGTAAGGCCTAATGTAGTCCTGGCTAAAGAGTCCGGTTTGAGTATCGGCACTACGGGCGGTATTGCCGTTAATCCCTACCTCCAAACCAGCGACCCGGATATCTATGCCGGCGGCGACTGTGTGGAGATGGTCAACCTGATAACGCTGCAGAAAACTTTAGTGCCGTTGGGCTCGACGGCCAACAAACACGGCAGGGTCATTGGCACTAATATCACCGGCGGCAGTGATACCTTCCCGGGTGTGGTGGGGACGGGCGTGGCTAAGGTATTCGATTACAATGTCGGGCGGACGGGTCTTAACGAAACGCAAGCTAGAGAGGCTGGCTATGAGGTGGTCACCTCGCTGGTACCGAATTTCGACCACGCCACCTACTACCCAGGCGCTAAAGACATCCTCGTCAAACTGGTTGCCGAAGAGTCAACCGGCAAGGTGCTGGGCGGACAAGTCATCGGGACGGGCGACGTTGCCAAACGCATCGACGTACTGGCGACGGCAATAACGTTGGGAGCAAAAGTGGGCGACCTGGCTAACCTGGACCTGGGTTACGCTCCTCCCTACAACAGCGCCATGGACCCTCTGCACCATGCCGCCAACGTCATCCGCAACAAACAGGCCGGCTATGCGCGGACATTAACACCGCAGGAGGTAAAAACCAAGCTCGATAAAAACGAAAAATTCGTGCTGCTGGATGTACGCTCACTAGCGGAATGGCAAACCCAGCGAATCGAAGCCCCGCAGGTAAAGCTGCTCCCCTTGCCGGAGCTGCGGCAAAAGCTAGGTGAGCTTTCTAAGGATGATGAAATAGTCATTCTCTGCCGGACGAGCATACGTGCTTACCAGGCGCAGCGGATACTAACAGGAGCTGGTTTTAAGAACGTCAGCTTCATGGACGGCAGTATAACCGCCTGGCCTTATGCCACCACCTCATCGCCCCCTGGCAAATAGACTACTGTAAACCTTGAACCAGTCGCCGATGTATATTAAAATCTAGTAACGGCATCATTTGGCCGACTCGACCGGAACATAAATCGCGCTATACCAGGATATACAAATGAGCCATTGGCGAGAAGCCAGAAAAACCGTGCTCGAAGCCGCCTTGAAAATGTCCGAAAAAGGGTTGGTGGTCGGCACTTCAGGGAATATCAGCCTGCGACTGTCTCCCCGGGGCGAACGGCAGCTAATGGCGATTACCCCCACCTCGCGTCACTATGATACTCTGGATATCCACGATATCCCGATTATCGATTTCAACGGGCAAATGGTCGAAGGTTCCCTGCCGCCCTCGATAGAGACGCCGCTGCATATCGGCATTTACCGGGCGAGAAAAAACATCAACGCCATCATCCATACCCACTCCGTTTTCGCGAGCGCCGTGGCTGTTGCCGGTTTTGATATTCCCACGATAATGGAAGACCAGGCTGCTCTCCTCGGCGGCGAGATAAAACTGGCTGGCTATGCTTTAAGCGGTACGCCGGAACAGCTGACCAATGTCCTGACGGCGTTGGGAGATAGGAATGCTGTTTTGTTAGCTAACCACGGCGCCGTGGGCATCGGCAGAACCATGCGGGATGCTTTTACTGCCTGCGAGCTAATCGAAAAAACAGCCAGGGTTTACCTTTTAGCGTTATCCGCCGGCAAGGTAAACCAATTACCAGCCAAAGCCAGAGATATTCAAAAAGCACTTTATGATAAACTTCAGAGCAAGGACGGATAAAATAGGAGGTTTTTTATCTCCGAAAGCCCATGACACAGAAAATGGCGAAAATAACTAGCCTGGGCATATGCATAATGTTCCTGGTTAGCCTATTTTCCTGGCCTACACCGGTGTCTGCCGGTTCATGCGTATGGTCGGCCGAGGACATCCCGTCGAGAATAAACAATATACTCGGTCCGGCCGGCATAGATATCCGCGATATCGCCATCGCCAACGATGCCCAGACGATTTATGCCGTCCCCGGCGATAGCATTGCCGATAATATAACCTATAAATCGACCGATGGCGGCATAACGTGGACAGCGCTACCTGTGCCTATCAGAGCCGACTTCATTGCTATCGCGCCGGATGATAACCTGTTAGCTATCGCTAATAATATTACACCGAGAGTCTATTTTAGCATCAACGGCGGCGTAACTTGGCAACCCTTGGGCAACACTGTCCAGGAAAGCCCCGGCGGCGCACCGCCTTCAGCCATCTACGACCTGGCGATATCACCAGACAGGTATGATATTCATTACATAGCCGTAGCGGGCAAAGAAGCCGGGGATCTAGCCAATCTATGGTATATTGACTTAGGAGCGGCTTTACCAGCCTGGCACGAAACCAAAACCTTTACTGGATTCGCCACCGATAATGAAACAGCGACTTTAGCTTTCTCACCGTCTTTTGCAACTGATGCCACGGTATTAGTCGTTACTGACAATACCGGCATCACGGCGGGTGTTAGGCTGCAAATGCTAAATATTGATGGTAAAACATGGAATGCTGCGGCTGCTTTTACCGATGCCCCTTACACGATAGTTAATAATTCTGGGATTAATCGACTTACTTCAGCTTCGTTGGCATTTAACCCTGAATACGCGAGTAATGCGCCGAGCACCCGCAAATTATTCATCGGGCTGACGGTCGACGGGGACGCCTCGGCTAATGCCACCAGCGGCATTTACCGGCTCATCGACAATATCCAAAGAAGCATCCTCCTGGATATTAAAATTCACAGCCTCGTTTTTGACGGCTTATATTTAATTGCCGGCTCGGATAATACTAGCACTGTCTACCAGATCACCAACCCTTATGCCGTTTTACCAGCTTCACCAACGATTACCAATTCCGCTCCTACTAAGAGCCCGGGTGGTGTAGACAAAACAGTTGTCGCCTGGCTGGGTAACAACGTGGTCGCCGGCACATCCGGCGATGAAAGCGCCTTCGCCGTGTCCGACGATTACGGCTACACTTTCAATGATATCGGTCTTATCGATACAGAGATCGCCAAAGCCAAAGACGTTGCCGTCTCTAACGATGGTAAAAAGATTTATCTGGTTTCTGAAAACGGTTACAATACCAGCGTGTGGTGTTTTAATACTTATTGGCGGAGGGTATTCAATCCCAGGGGCATGACCGGATTTATTATCCGTATTCTGCGATCGAGCAGCAGCTATGTATATCTTGCAGAAACAGGCACCCCCAACATCTTTTACAATAACGCCAGCGGGACGGCACCATGGCTTTCCCGCACCAGTGGTATCAACATCCAGGATATGGCAGTGGAAAGCTCTCAAATTATCTACGTGCTTAATGCTAACGGTGTGGTATCTAAAGGCACTAGTACTGGCTTGCTCTGGCTTAATACCAATACAACCAACCTTGATAGTGGTGCCACGATAGTCAGCGTCAACACAAGCATCGTGCTTGCCGGCAGCCAGGACGGGTACGTAGCCTATACTCTTGACGGAGGAGAATCATGGACTAAAATTCCGCAGATAGTCCAGACAGGTGCCGGTAAAATCCAGGTGATTGCCGATAGTGACTTTATCGATAACAACATAATTTACGCTGCCAGTGATGCAATCGGCGGTAATATTATGAAATGGATAATAGGGAGCAGTACTGCCTGGACAGATATTGTCAATGGAGTGATAATCGGTGGAATATACGGATTGGCGTTTTCCGACGACGTCCTCTATGCCTTGGAGTATAACGCCTTTTCCGGTCAGAGTTCACTTTGGCGGCTTATCTCACCAGCGACTGCCCAGGCATCATCGTCCGAATGGACTGCCAGCACCACTAATGCCACCACAGATGCCACTGACCCAACGGTGGTCTTAAATGCCACTCCACAAGCGTTGAAAGCCAGCACGGATAAATTATGGGCAGTGAAAACTAATGGCACCAACAAGCTTTACAGTTATACCGATACAATTATAGACACAGAAATATCTTTATTATCTCCAGTAGACGGATATCGTGTGAGAGTAAACTTCCGAACTTACCTTGCTTATGATGTATATTTCGGCTGGGATCGTCCCTCCGTGGCCACCGGCTATGAGCTCGTGATTGCGCGTGATGAGAACTTCGACTACACGGTGGCTACTATACCCGTAAGCACGACAAATGATATAGTCTACGTTATAGTTGGACTGGATCGGGCTGGCGCCGCCTATGTCAATTTTACACCTGGTGTCACTTTTTACTGGAGAGTACGCGTCACCGAGCCGAGTTACGGTCTATTTTCAGAAACAAGACACTTCACTGTTGATCCTTCTGCAGTTTCATATCTCCAGTTGATTACTCTGGTTCGAGGTGAAATAACTTCAACCACAAACGTGACTCTCTCCTGGCTCCCCTTACAAGAGAGTACCGAATATGAGGTTATTTTAGATGATAGCCTGCCAATAACTTCCCCGATTTTCGATTCTCTAACCGATACATCCACCATAAAGTTAGATATAACTCTGGACTATGGAAAAACCTACTTTTGGCAGGTCAGGGCAACCAAACCCATGAAAAGCGATTGGTCGGAGATAGGCACCTTCAACATTGTCGAAAGACCTGCCGAGACATCGCCGGTAGTAGTTAAAAAACTTCCACCGGAGACTACAACTCTATCGATAACAGCGCCAGCAGCAACTAAATTGGGACTGACTATAAAAACTATCTTCAACACCCCAATCTATGTACATATTATTTTTCTCATTATGATTATACTGCTGGCGGTCGTTATTGTTTTGATATACCGTCGGCAACCATTCAGGCTTGTATTCTCCCTGCCACATAGAAAACACCCCCCTGCCCCGCCACCAAAAATCACGATGCCCAGTGCGGCACCGATTAAACCAGAGGAGAAACCAGCACCGCTCATCGAGACTCCTAAAACACCCGCGCCGCCGGAAAAAATTGTCCCGCATCCAACCCTTATAGAGAAAGACAAGGAGGGGGCAGCCGTAATCTTCGCCGCCAAGAGCTTTATGTGGATGGCGACCCAGCAAGAAAAGACTGCTGAAGGCCAAGCTGGGCTATCAGAAAAGGAACGTCACTCCCTGGGGAAAAAACTCGCTGCCAAAATCCATGATTTGGGAAAGAAAGAAATACTTTATATTAAGTATCCCGAAGATACACCGATGCTGCTTAGTATCTGGGCGGAATACGCTTCCAAAAACGAGACCAGCAATTATCTTACAAAAACGTTCGAGTTAAACCCGTATAATGCCATTAAACTGATAAAATGTTACCCGCCGGCAGCTCAACCGGGCCAAGAGCTGCCCTCCGCAGCAGATTTTACCATGGCTCAATACGATGCAATAAGCGAAGTTATCGACCCCGATAATATCTACGCCGCGCTAAGCAAGGTGTTTAAATTCAAGGCTGAAACTATTGAAGAGAGGGTGCCCGTTTCGCCCGCTGATAGAAATCTGGCGTTCCAGTTCATGCTCCTTCATATCAAAACCAAGGGTGAAGGTTAGAATAGCACTGTTTCTCCGTCCACTTTTAGTAAAATCATCAGCCATTAAAAAATTACGCAATCATGTAAAAAAGCGACGCTTTTGGTTGGTTCGTTTGACATCGTTCCCTTTCATAAAGTAAAATAAATAGGCACAATTTTCTAGCGGGGGCTAGTTGTGTCAAACGAACGACGGGGAAATATTTCTGCTAATGGCACCTCCGCTATTCACCACCGTTACATCTAGGTAACACCAGTCCCCGCCCACTAGAAAGGCAACTTTACTCACTAAAATCTTGCCGTTTAACTGGTAATATGGGATTGCTCAAAGGAAGAAAAAAGGCATTCTCACTCTTCGCGGGACACCGCAGCATGCCGCAACCTATCTACGGTTGCGACAGCAGTTAAGTCTTTGTAGAGAAACGCTAATCTTTTTTCTTTTTAAATTATATTTCCGAACGCTCTAAAATAGAAATATAAAAAAATAAAAACTGGAGGAAAACAATGTCTTACCCTAAATTCGAATCCATCTTGCTTGAGAAGGATAAAGAAGAACCCAAAATTACCTATCTCACCCTGAACCGGCCGGACAAGAACAACTGCATCAGCATCGGCGAAGAATACATGACCGGCGACATTAAAAAAGCCATGTGGGAAATCAACCATGATGACGACTGTAATGTGGTGATTTTCCGCGGCGCCGGCAAGAACTTCTGCGCCGGGTTCGACCTATCCATGGTCTATCGCGTTTACGGCGGCGCCAAGGGCGTCAAACCCAGCCAGAGAATCCGACTTCAGACCGACCAGGACCAGCTTTACGGCTTCCCCCAGGCTATCCTGGACTGCAACAAGGTCGTTATGGTGCAGGTGCACGGCTGGGCTATTGAGGCCGGGCTTTATATCACCAAGGCTGCCGACGTCGTCATCGCCGCCAAGAACGCTAAATTCTCCCAGATGGGACAGCGGCTCGCCTTCGGCGGTCTGCCCACCCTGCCCCTCGAGCTGGTCATGGGCCACACCAAGAAGGTCGAAGAAATCCTGCTCACCGGTCGTACTATTAGCGGTGACGAGGCCGAGGAAGCCGGCTACGTGACCAAAGCCGTCCCCGAAGCTGATCTGGTGGATGAAGTTCATAATCTTGCCGCCGCCATCGCCCTCCTCCCGCGCGACTGCGTGGTTATGGGCAAGTTCGCCCGCCGCCATATGCTAAGCCGGCTGGGCTTAACCAACCTCTCAGAGGTTATTCTCTATCACACCTTCAGCACCAACCTTAAGTACAGCGACGATGAGCGCGAGCTGATGTTCATCCGCGACCGCGAGAGTATGGGCGAGAGAGAAGCCTTCCATAAGATGCATGAGAAATACGAAGAGCGCCTCAATAAGACCAAGTACTTCCGCAGCTATCGCCCGGAAAAGAAATAATGGTTCGACAAGCTCACCATGAGCGGCGATAAACGTTCCTGAAAAAGGAGTAAATTCAATGGCACAATATCCTGAATTTGCTAAAGACGACTATTTTAAAATAGACGTCGAATGTCACCTTAGCGGCGATACAAAAAAATACTTCGATTATTTCCCCGCCTACAAGCAATGGGTGCAAGGCACTGCCATGACATCCAACGCTTTCGGCGTTCCCTCCAAGGCACATGGCGCCGAAGCTCCTAAAGCAAAAGAAGCGCCCAAGCCTGCCAAACCGGAAATGCTGGAGGATGAACAGCTTTTAGTCTATATGGACCGCTATGGCGTGGATATGGCCTGTGTCCTCCCGGAATCCATGATGGACACTACCGGTTATTCCACCAAATGGTCTACCAACGGCTATCTGCTGGCCGCCGCCGAAAGGCACCCGGATAGATTCCTCGTCCAGCCTAATCTCGGTCCCTTTATAAAAAGAGGGATGAAAGAAGTTCTCTGGGAGCTGGATTACCTGGCGCAAGAAAGAAACTGCAAACTCTTCAAGTTCTATCCACCCGAAGATACTTACATTAATGATGAGAGGATATGGCCTTTCTATAAAAGATGTAACGAATTGGGAGTGACAGTTTCTATCCATACCGGCTGGAGCTGGTGTCCTCCGGGCAAAGCCAAGTATTGCCTGCCGGTGCTGCTGGATGACGTTGTTAATGATTTCTATGACCTGAAAATCATCGCTTTCCATGCCGGCTGGCCACATTGCCATGACCTGAACATGGTAGCTTTAACGCATCCGAAAGTATATATCAGCCTTAGTTTAATCATACCCTGGTATCAGAAAGTACCCCGACGTTTGGCTGAAATCATCGGAGAGGCAATTCAATTTGCCGGCCCGGAACGCATTATCTGGGGAACGGATTTCTATGGCGCCGGCGGAGCTCTCCGAACATCTGTAGAAGGTTTTAGAACATTCCAAATGCCGGAAGACCTGCAAAAAGGCTACGGCTACGCCCCGGTGACCGATGAAGTCAAGCGGATGATTTTCGGGGAAAATCTTGCCAAAATAATGGGCGTTGATACGTCTAAGAGACGCGTAAAATAAAGCAATAAACAAGGAAGGAGAAAAAATGTCGGAATTCCCTATCTTATTCTCACCTATTAAACTGGGACCGCTGGAGATAAAAAACAGAATCGGCGGTTCCTGCACCACTACCGGCGGCGCTGACCAGAACGGCTTTATCAGAGAAGAATGTATCTATTCTTATGCCGGCAGGTCGGAAGGTGGCGCCGGATTCATCACTATTGAGTGTACCTTTGCCACCGACTGGGGCGCCAAGACCACCAGCTTCGGCAACCCGCGCATTAGCGGCCGCTCCTACTACGAGGGGCAATCCAACCTCGCCGAGGGCATCAAGCAGTGCGGTGCCAAAGCTTTCATCCAGATTACCCCCAGTTTTGGCCGCCAGGGCTCCAGTAAGACCTCCGGTGAGGTCCCCGGAGCGCCTTCCGCTATCCCCTCCGAGCGACCCCAGGACTACGAAGAAAGAATCATGCCTCGCGGCTACGAAACAAAGGCGGCGACATTAGGTGCCACCGCTGTTCCTAAGGTACTGACCCTGGAAGAAATAGCCTACATGGAACGGACCTTCCCGGACGCCGTCTCCGCTGCCAGAACCTGCGGCTATGATGCTGTTGAGTTTCACAGTCCGCACGGCTACCTCATTCACCAGTTCCTGTCACCGCGTTCCAATCAGCGTACCGATGAATACGGCGGCTCACTCGAGAACCGCTTCCGCTTTTTAAAGAACCTGCTGGTTGCCTCCCGCAAGAGGGTAGGCCCGGACTTCTGTCTCGGTATCCGCTTAAGCGGCGACGAGCATATGCCCGGCTCTATCCATGAGGAAGAACTAATACAGGTAGCCAAGTGGTGCGAGGAGCTAGGCGCCAGCTACATCCACCTCTCCGACGGCTCCTACGAGGCCAGGAGATGGTTCTTCCCCCAGAGTTCACATGACTTTATCGAGCATGCCAAACATTTCAAACCCGAATTGAAGATACCCCTAATCGTCCCCGGCCAGCATGACCCCTACCTTGCCGAGGAAGTACTGCGCAACGGCTGGGCGGACGCCATCACTATGGGCCGCCAGCTTGTTGCCGACCAGCGTACCCCGCGCAAATGGCAGGAAGGCAAAGTGGACGAGGTTGTCCGCTGCTTACGCTGTAACGTTTGTTTAGCCCGGTTCAACCGCGGTCTGGCTATCCGCTGTGCCGTGAACCCGAATATAGGCCGTGAAAAGTACGACCCAAAATATAACACCAATGCCATGGCCCTAGCCCTCCGGCCGCTGCCGGAACCTTTCACGCCGCCCTGCCAGAATACCTGCCCGGCCGGCCTGGACGTCAACGCTTATGTCCTCATGACTTCCCGCGGACAGATTGACGAGGCTTACCGCTATCTAAAGCAATATACCCCGTTCCCCGGCGTCCTCGGTCGCGTTTGCCCCCACCCGTGCGAGAAGGAATGCAACCGCGGCAAGCTGGACGACCCAATCTCGATTAACAACATCAAACGCTATATCGCCGATACCGTGATGGCGGATGGTCTCCCGAACTACTTAAAGAAGCAGTGCCTGCCGGAGAAACTGCCCATCACCAAGAAAGAGAAAATCGCTGTGGTCGGTTCCGGCCCCGCCGGTCTGACCGCCGCTTACTTCCTGATTAAGAAGGGCTATGCCGTCACCGTTTTCGAGGCGGCTTCCGTCGCCGGCGGCATGATGGTATTAGGCGTACCGGAGCATCGCCTACCCAGGAAAGTGGTGGAATGGGAAATCGCTTCATTGAAGAAGATGGGTATAGAAATCAAAACCGGCAGCGCCGTCAAGAACCCCGAAGCCCTCTTAAAGAAGGGTTATAACGCGGTGTTCGTCGCTGTTGGCTCACAGAATAGCGCTAAGCTCAATGTGCCCGGTGAGGACGCCAGCGGCGTTCTCCAGGCGCTTCGGTTCCTGAAAGATGTCAATCTCGGCAAGAAACCGGCCGTCGGTAAGAAGGTCGTCGTCGTTGGCGGCGGCAGCGTCGCTATGGATGTCGCCTCCTCCGCTTTACGGCTCGGCGCTGGCAGCGTCCAGGTGGTCTGTCTCGAATGCAGCCACGACGAAATGCCCGCCCAGAATGAGGAAATTGAGCAGGCTATCGAAGAAGGCATCAAAGTCGATATGAGCTGGGGTCCCAAAGTAATTCTCACCACCAGCGATAAAGCTGGCAAGGTCAAGGGCGTTGAGCTAAAGCGTTGCGTGACCTGCTACAATAAAGCCGGACAGTTCGCTCCAGTTTACGACGAGAAAAAGACCAAGACCATCGAAGCCGATATGGTCATCACCGCTATCGGTCAGCGGGTCGACCTCTCTTTCATGAAAGAAAGCAAAGTTAAAGCCACCAAGCGCGGCACCATCGAGACCAAAGACCGCAGTCTGGCCACCAACGTTAAGGGCGTGTTCGCCGGTGGCGATGTCGCCCGCGGTCAGGGCACAATGATTGAGGCAATGGCTGACGGCAAGAAAGCCGCGATAGCTATCGACTGCTACCTGCGCGGCGTTGACCTGCCGCCCGCTCCTCCTGCGCCGATTCTGGCTGACGTTACCGATGCTTCTTTCGTGCGCCATTTGAGGGAATACACGAAAGAAACACGCATCGGCACCGAAGTTACACCAGCCGCCAAGCGGAAGAGCAACTTCAAAGAAGTCAACCTCGGCTTCAAGGATAAGCAGACCTGCGTTAATGAAGCCAGGCGCTGCCTTACCTGCCGATGCACTTCAGTACTGTACTAAACCAGAGTAAACCCTTCGACTACGCTCAGGGGTAAATCCCTCGACTACGCTCGGGATAAACGGGGAGGGGATGCGAGACACATTCTGTCTCCCCCTCCCCGAGGTTTTTAAAGGGAGAGACAGGAAAGGAAGTAAGGATATGGCAGAATTAACTCCTTTGAGCAATTACTTGTTAAAACAATCTTCTTATGGTGTAAAACGAGTTATATTCACATTTTCTGAGATTGAAAACATAATTGGTAAGAAAATGGCATCTAATGCACGAAAGTACTTTTTAAGTTGGGACAATAGGCATGGAAAATATGCGAGGCAAAATGCCTGGCTAGACGTTTGTTGGCGAACTGTAATGGTGGATATGGAATGTGAAAAAGTTGAATTTGTTCAAAACTAAATCCGTTTAAATCACTTCCTCTCCCTCGATGGGAGAGGCAAGGTGAGGGTGAAAACATGGCATTACCCCTCACTCAATCTCTCCCACAAGGGGAGAGAAGCTTAACGTAAGGAGGTCAACTATGGGCTGGCAAGAGGAATATAAAAAGAAACTCGTCACGCCGGAGCAGGCGGTTAGCGTGATTAAATCCGGCGACCGCGTTTGCTTCGTGCAAGGCAACGAGCCGCAGGCACTAGGGCTAGCATTGGCAGCGCGGCTGGGCGAGGTGGAAAACGTGCTTCTATCCCTGCGTACGCCGGGGAGGGACTTCGGGTGGTATGACCCTGTCTTCGAGATGTCTTTTAAAATCGAAGTCGGTTTCCCTCTGCCAATCGTCCGCCAAATCATCGCCGAGAGACGGTGCGACCTGGCGATAGGCGGACTGGGCTTTATCTTCAGCGAAGAAGACCGGGGTCCTGCCGACGTGGTTATGGTCGAGCTTTCTCCGCCCGACGAGCACGGCTATTGCAGCTTCGGGGCTTCCGTCTGGACGAAGAAAACAGAAATCCGCCGCGCTAAGATAGCCCTGGCCGAAATTAACAAAAACCTCATCCGCACCTATGGTGATAATTTCATTCACGTTGATGAAATCGACTATTTTGTAGAGCATACTCCGTCGGGGAAACAGCCGGGCGGCACCGACCTGCTGGGCAGAAAGAACGTAGAAGCCGGCGAGACGGAAAAGACCATCGCGGGCTATGTTGCCACTCTGATTAAAGACGGCGATACTTTACAGGTAGGCGTGGGTTCTACCAGTGAATGGTGCTGCACCCTCGGCACCTTCGATAACAAGGTCGACCTCGGCTGGCACTCCGAGACGACGCCCCGGGGCATTATACCGCTAATCCGGGCAGGTGTCATCAACGGCAAACGCAAGAACTTCAATACCAATAAAGCCATCGCCACAGCCTGCGGCGGCGGCTCCAAAGAAGATATGGACTTTGTGACCATGAACCCCTGCTTCGAGCTGCACAGCGCCGAATACTGCCTGGACGTGCGCAACATCGCCGCCAATGATAACATGGTAGCCATCAACAGTGCCGTGAGTGTTGATTTTGCCGGCCAGATTGCCGCCGAGTCCGTCGGTCCCAGGGTCATTAGCGGCGCGGGCGGGCAAACGTCCTTCGCCATCGGCTCCTTCCTCTCCAAAGGCGGCCGCAGCATTACCGTAATGTCCTCCACCGCCGGCAGCGGCGATAAGATGGTCTCTCGCATTACTCCGTTACTGGCTGAAGGCACGATTGTTACCGTGCCAAGAACCATCAGCGATTACGTCATCACCGAGTACGGCATTGCCCATGTTAAGGGCAAGACGCAGCGGCAGCGGGCTTTAGACCTTATCGCCATCGCCCACCCGGACTTCCGCGCCGACCTTAAAAAGGAAGCGGAAAAACTGTACTGGCCGTGAAGAAAGTAAACAGTTGACAGTTGACAGTTAACAGTGATAAGTGAAATAGGCGGCGCCAAAGGCGCCGCCTATTTACTTTGAGCTTTTCTAGCTCGCCCTGTTTATTCCAGGAATACCCAACCCTCGACTAGTGTTAGAGTTACATCAACTACTACGTAATTGCTTTTAATCACCGTCAGGGTAATGGTATCATCCACGCTCTTGAACTCTGCGATATAGCTAAAAAGGTCTGCCGTTTCTTTAATAGCAATTCCATCAACGGCGATGGCTACATCGTTTACCTGTACCCCTTCTATATCTTGAGCCATAGTGAAAATGGCGCCGAAGCAACTAAATATTCCTTTATTGATAGCGTTATCGGGGGTGATATCATCCAGCGTCCATTTGCCAGGCAAGGTAGCATTGGTGAATGAACCTTCATCAATAATGGCGCGGGCTACTCTGTCTATTTTATTTGAGGAGATGGCATAGTGAATGCCTTCACCAGAAGAATTGGTGTATGCAGCTATTCCGACAACCTGACCTTTATTATTTACCACCGGCCCTCCACTGTTGCCGGGATTGGTCGGAGCATCGATTTGAATTAGATTACTAACCAACCAACTAAAACCACTAACATCTATCATCGCTCTCGTCCGACTGATAATTCCGTAAGTGACCGATTCAAATATCCCGAGAGGGTTGCCAATGACCATGACTGACTCGCCGCAGAATAATGCATCGGAGTCAGCTAAATTAAGCGGCTTTAAACCCGATTTCCCCGTCAGTTGTAAAACAGCGACGTCACTATATTTGTCACTGCCGATGACTTTCGCTCTAGCAACACTGCCATCGTGCAACACGACATCGATATAATACATATTGCGGATGACATGCCAGCAGGTTATTATATAGCCATCCGCACTATAAATAAATCCAGAACCAAGTGTGCTACCATCGGTAATCAGGCATACGCTTTTAATGGCCTCATCATAAACTCCACGTACATTCACGGTTGATTCAGCAAACTTAGTTGCTAAATCAGCGAGTTTGGTATTTAAGTTATTAACATTACTATCTATTGTCGTTAAGTGTTCCGTTGTTTCACCTTTAAAAGTGGCTAACTTTGCATCCAAGGTAGTAATATTAGAACCCAAAATCGTAATGTCATTCTGTACACTGGTGAATTTATTGGCTGTATCAGTCTTAAAAGCATTAAGTGAAGAGTCCAATTTACTGATATTGTCTTGCACAACCGTAAACTTGTTAGTCGTGTCGGTCTCAAAAGCCTTCTGCTCATCACTCAATGTATCAATCTTGCTATTCAGATAAAAGGAAGAATAGCCGAGACCGCCAACCATGAGAAAGAGGATAGCTATTAAACATGAAAATATTATTATTAACTTTTTATTCATTTAAGCTCCCTTCGGTTTCCGATAATAGACTATATATTAAATTATAGCCCTCGGTGTTCTTGAAAATCCACTGGCTTTGTTGCTACAATACTAAGGCATGCCGAGGTGGCGGAATGGCAGACGCGCTACGTTCAGGGCGTAGTGTTCGAAAGGGCGTGGGAGTTCAAATCTCCCCCTCGGCAGTAGCCAGTAAAACGCGCTTGTAGCTCAGTTGGATTAGAGCGGAGCCCTGCGGAGGCTCAGGTCGTGGGTTCGAGCCCCGCCAAGCGCGCCACCCGGGCGGTTAGCTCAGTTGGTTAGAGCACCTGCTTTACACGCAGGGGGTCAGAGGTTCGAGTCCTCTACCGCCCACCATACTGTACAATAGGTAGAACTCCCTCTTTTTCGATGGTAACCTTCTCAGGTATCATAGGCATAGTATATGTCAGAACTGCTTCATTACCAGTTACTCGAATATCTTTAATGAAGCTCTTTATAAACGTCCGTCTCTCCGCTAATGTCCCTTCTTTAAGAATGTCATGCAATTCATCGATATAACATGATACAGTTTCAAGGTCAGTGAGCTCTACTTTCCTGTCTGACATCTGACTTTCGATTTCAATCCTTTTTGCCTGAAGCTGTTCCTGACGCTGTCGTAAATCACGAATTCTGACGATCAAATCATCCAGATTCAACTTACCCGCCTCAATAGCATCATATAGCCGTTCCAGGCGATGATTAATGTCTGTTATCGTATCTGATATCAACCCAAGTTCATTCTGGTATGACTGCATAGTCGAGTCCATCTCATCATTGACCATATGTACAAGATTAATCAGGCTTCCCCGGGTTAAAATACGCTCCTTTATCTGCTTTATCACAACTGATTCGAATTTATCCGTGTTCAGATATTTAGCCAGACACGACCCGCTGCCTTTTTTGTCAAGGGTACCACAGACATAGTAGGCAAACTCCCCGTTCTTCGCATATTTACCGACGAGCGCTTTACCACAGTAGCCACAATAGGTTATACCACTAAGTAGAAATGGGCTGGAAGCTCTTCTGGGATGGATCCTCTTGGGCATCCGTTCTTTCATCAGGGTTTGTACTTTTAAGAAAGTCTCTCTGTCGATAATGGAGGGACAGATGTTCTCTGTACGTATTGGTTCATGACCGTGTTTACTGTTCTTCCCCCAAACAAATACTCCTGTATATATCTCGTTATTTAATATGAAATAGACGCCGGTCTTTCCCCATCCTTTACCTTTCGGGGCGAGAATACCCTTTTCATTAAGATCTCTAACTGTCTCGATTAATCCTTTACCGTTGATTATTCCATCGAAGATATCAGCTACTATACTAGCTTCAACAGGATCAATTTCCAGTTTGGTTCGCTCTTTATTACCGTCTCGGACTCTTATTTTCCGATAACCATAAGGTGCTTTACTTGATAGGTAAAAACCTCTAGAGGCACTTTCTCTCATACCCCTAGTTACCTCTTCGCCCAGATTGTCCGAGTAGAATTCATCAAGGCTCTCGATAATGGCTTCAAGCAACCTGCCTGTGGGTGTATCATCAAAAGGTTCGTTTATCGAGACTACTTGTACCCCTGCCTTTTTTAGCATTGCTTTGTAGAGAATGGAATCCTCTCGGCTCCGGGTAAAACGTGAGTATTTCCAGACAAGAATCTGTTCAAAGGGCTTAGTGGGACGTCGGGCTAGAGAAACCATTTCCTTAAAAGCAGGACGGGCTGTCGTCCTGCCAGTCTCTGCCTCATCAACGAATTCACGTATAATCTGGTGACCGTTACGAGTAGAATACTCCCTGAGTGCCCTGAGTTGAGCTGATATGGATAAGTCAACATCCTGTTTCTCCGACGAGACCCTGGTATAAAGAGCTACTTTCATGGTATTCCTTCCTTCTCTAATCAATTGGACTTTGTTATATGGGGCAGTATTTGCAGCGTCCCGGCACTATTCGCCTGAGTCTTATTATCGCCAGTTCTTCACGGAGTTTACCACCCAGGCGTCCAATTTCGGAAACTGTTTTTTCCAAATCACAATATGCTTCCCAGCCTTTTAGACTGGGTTCTAGCTCCTCCAGAACTACCCGCATTATTTCTTTATACCCATCGGCATGTTCATTATCCATTTTACCCATCTGCCAACAGCCATAACGAAGATTCACCAACCCCTCTCCTGCAGGCTCAGTTAGCAGGTTCTCTTTGGTATTAAGTCCTTTATACCCATGAGACCACTGACTTGCCTGAGCAGAAAGAGCACTGACAATGCCGGGGATAATCCCATCCAGGCCAGCATTGACTAGAGGCGTCAGCTTGCGATGTGCTTTCGCCGCTTGCTCTATAATACTCCCTATTTTCTGTAGTTGTTCGTCGCTTTTTGGGTGCAGGCTCCGCCATTTTGACATATAGCTCCATATGGGTGAGCGCGGCAAATGCTGACGCAATGCAGCTTCCATAAAGTCATCATCCAGCGATGATGTAACATTTTCTGTCCCCGATATTTCGGAATTCAGCTTTTCGGCAAACTTACGTAGGTCATCATAGTGCCTCTCCAAAGCGTTACGAAGCACGATCGATCTGGCTTCGCGAGCCTCCCGCTCTTGTTTAGCCAATTCGATTTGCTTGCGTACCGTGCGGACGTCGAATCCGTCTTTGACGGCAATTTGAGGGGGAGATTCCCCGTTCTCCTCGTTGCGCTTTAACCAGTCACGTCGGACCTCAGGTTTAATTGGCGGCTTCCTAGTTCTTTTTGTCATATACCTCCCAGTACCTACATATTGGTATTTCTGAACTATCTTACCACGCATGATTAGTGTTGTCAAGTGTCATTCTGATTCTAATATAGTTTATATAATGCTTTTATAGTGTTGATTTAATCATATCGTCTTGTCATACTATGTATGTTATGAACGATAAGTCAATTCTAAGCCATCCTGAATCGTTAAGTCAAGATGAAATTGAAACAACCCGTCTACAAAATGGACTACGGGTTCTGGCAAGGATAATTGCACACGATCTTGTAAGGCAACAGAGAGGTATCCGGGACAAGACATATCCCAAGATGGATACTCACCAAACACCAAAGCACGATGAAGTATGAAATCTTATCTTACACCAGAAGAGATAATCACTCTTGAGAATGCGGCTTCGAACCTAAGAGACCGACTTCTGATTCACACGTTGTTTCATTTGGGATGCCGTGTCTCCGAAGCGCTAGGGATTACTGTAGAGGATATCGACCTTGCCGCGGGTACTGTTAGTATTGAGCATCTGAAGATGCGCATGAAGTTATCCTGTCCCCACTGTGCAGTCGGGCTCGGCAGGAGTCACACCTATTGTCCTAGGTGCGGAGTTAAAGTAGATAAGGTAGTTGCTGAGGAAAAGGAACACCGCCGACAAAGAGTCCTACCTATTGACCAAGATACACTGGCTATGCTTAAAGACTACATCGAACGAGGTGGCCCGGTTGTTAAAGATGACAAACGACTTCTCTTCGGAATAAACCGTCATCGTGCTTGGCAGATAGTTAAAGAATGTGCTGAAAGGGCAGGCTTACCCAAAATCACCAACCCTGAAACGGGAAAGTCTCACAACGTTAGCCCTCATAGATTTAGAGATGCCTTCGCAGTTAATGCGATAAAGGTTGATGATTCTGGCGACGGCCTGCGACTTCTCCAGGAGCACCTCGGACATCAGAGTTTCAATACAACAGCCAAATACAGAAAAGTCGCCGGTGAAGAGCACCGCGAGTGGTATGACAAGTTGTGGAAGGGTAATAAGTCATGACCTTTCCACTTAAACCTAAGCGCGGGGGATTCCTAAGGCCTTTCGGCTGCGGCTGGTTTATCCGAGAATTTTTACTGGGCCACGGCCCGTATGGTTCACCAACCCTAGACCCAAGTGTTGGTGCTCCTCAAGCCGATATTTTCCACTACTACAAATTAGCACTTATAAGAGCCACGGCATTAGATAGAGCCACCAGAACAGAAGAGAGAACAGCCAAGCGAGAAAAACGAGTAATCAATCCTGACACCATAGATAAGCTCGCCCAAAGATACTTGTCTCGAATGCCGTATAAAGCCCAGGGCTGTCGGTATCATTCGTTTGTCGTCTACTTCTCGACTCTTCAAAGACTGGGCTGGGTCGAACCCACAGGTCAAGAAGAGCCTTCAGCGTTTCAAGACTACTACCCACCAGGTCAACCTCGAAAATATTTTCTACTCACCAATACCGGAATGGCTGCCAGCGATAGCGAATGGGCTAATCCTACACAGAGAACTCGATAACTAAAAACGGCATCCTCACCAATGCCCCTAACAGTTCTAGCACGCTCCATAATCCACAACCAGCCTCTTTAATGCCTTCTGATATACCAATTATCAGCCGATTGCTAAAGACACAATAACCCTAGCCGAATAACGAAAAGTTCAATCGCCTACCTCTCTAGAGAGCCTGTAGTGCTTACAGCTCATTTTCACAGCTTAAGACCATACTCCAAATTGTTCAATTTCAGGTATTTTAGCTTTGACAGGGTTTTAAGGCGGTTTAGCTTTGATAAGTCAAAAGTCCGTAAATATAGGTTCATTCTGTAATATCACTTTCCTTCCTTTTGTTCAATACTAAATATGGAATATCTACGCACTTTAACAACCGAATATCAATAGAGCCTTGACCCGAACGCTTGCCCTATCTGGCGAGTAAATAAAGTGCCCTAGACTAGCTGACACTAGCTAGGGCAAATCTAACAAAGGCGGTGAGGCACAATGCTAGACTGGGACAAGTATATCGCAGTAGCCGACAGGTTTCAACACAAGGCAAAGAGACAGGACAGAGAGGACTTGAAGCATACCATCATACTAAGGTTAGCTCAAGTCGCCAGCAATAACGGACACAAGCCGTTTACCGAAGCCGTGATGTATCGTATAGCCAGCTATGTAGTCGCTGATTATTGGCGGACACAATACAAGCTCACTAACGGACTGGACTGTGGAAGCTGTAGCCGAAAGCAAAGGCAAAAATGCCGGTCTGGAGACTTATATCATCAGTGCCCTAAAGCTATCAAGCTGGAGAGTTTAAGTAAGCCCATCATAGACAGCGAAGGGCATATTACCGAGCTTGGGGAACTGATAGCCGATGATAGGGCTATTGACCTTGACGCTTGGCTGGAAGCTAAAACATTCCTGCTAGGCTTCCCTAAAAGGCTGATGGAAATAGCCTATAAAATAGACAACGGCGACAACCTGACTAATGCAGACATGATTTATCTTTGCCGTTTTAGGAAAAAAGACCAAATAAAGCTTTTTAAGTGAAAGGTTTTAACCTCAAATCCCGACTTATATAGTGGAAGCACCGATAATGCCAGCGAGTTGCGGGTTATCGGTTAGCTTACTACTAGGCGAAGCCGATAGCCTTGCCCACTATCGGATAGCCAAAAGGAAGGTGTTCAAATAGAACAACTGAATATTGAGGGCAAGCGTTCAGGTGAGGGCTTTGTGGCACACAAGGCGATACTGGTAAACGCCTTAAGTCGGGCACTAGCCGAAAGGGTGGTGCTCATCGACTTTACCATCGGGCGTAAAGGTTTCCTTACCTATCTTAAGTCTCTCGGCGGGAGCAACATCGTTAAGGTAGTTCCTGCCAACGGTAGTGCTAGCGGGTCGCAGACTAACGGACACAAGAGACTTAAGGTGGTCTGCGGAGCTAATACCAGCTACCTTGACGACATGGCTTGGGTGGGTGAGAAAACACCCTTGACGCTCTGCGATGTCAGAGTCAGCCCTTCCAATACTGTCAAGCCTAACCTCGGAGCACTGGAGCTATCGGAAGCCCTGTCAAGGGTATTACCCTTTACTGCCAGAGAGGATAATAGACCTGTCTTACAGTGTGTCCTCTTTAAGGTGGCAGAAGGGAAGCTCACGCTAGTGAGCGCCGATGGTTTCAGACTATCCGTCGTAAAGCTGGATTATGATGGTGATGAGGGGCAAGTCCTGATAAACAGGGATGAGCTAAGGGGTGTCACCAGTGCTTTACGGCGTGCCTATCGGGTGAGGGTAAGCTTTGAGAAAAACGGAGAAAGCCTTGACGGCATGAGCCTCGTACTGGATACCGAGCTAATCCGCTATAAATGGCGGGGAGCCGATGGTGATTTCCCCGAATACGAGAAGCTGATACCCGCCGAGTTCAACACCTTTGTTAGCTTTGACGCTAACGAGGCATTGAAAGCGGTAAGCTCACTCAAAGTTCTGTCCGATAGCAAGACATACCCGATAGACCTCACCATCGGCAACGGCAAGGTAATCATGTCCAATCCCGATGATAAGGGACTGGTGGAGATACCTGCCGATAATTTAGGCGAAGGAAGGATAAGGCTTGATGGCAGCTATCTCGCTGATGCCTTAAGGGCTTGTGGCGGGATGGTGGACTTAAAGCTTATGGATAGCAAGTCGCCGATGCTCTTTACCTCTCCCGACTATGAGCTAGTGGTGATGCCGATGCTTACTAGCGAAAGCCAGAAGCCAGCCAGTGAGGCACAGACCGCCGAGCCAGAGCCAGCCGAGGTTGAGGAAGCCGAGAAAACCGAAGCGGTAGCCGAAGCCGAGGAAATCACTAAAGCCAAGTCCCGACACAAGTCGGGAAAGCACAAGGCGAAACAACCAGTTGCCGTGTAGCCAAACAACCAAAACTGAACGCTTGAACTCACAAAACAGCCAACGCAGGAAAGCGGGGGATGACCCCGCTTTTTTGCTATTTTCAGGGGGTATTCCTGCACCGATGCGGGGGTGGGAACACTCCCTTTAATTTTGGCTGAACGGGACAGGGAGTGCTGATGCCCGATGGCAGTGCAAGGCACGATTGGCAGGGAAATAACCGGCGGTTGCGTACTTTTGGAAGTTGGTACAGTTGTACAGTACGAGTAAGAACCAAGGAGAATAGGCGCTCTGAATTATATTCCGAAAAGAACAGGGAAAGGAGGTGAAACTATGCCTATCAAGTGGAGTCCTCTCAGGGTAATTGAAGCGATGGACATGGTCGAGGAATATATCAGCCAGTCTATTGAGCCACTGGAGCAAGCTAGGATTATTGCCCGCGAAGCCATGGATATCCCGAACCTACCTCAGTATGTTACCCAACATTTACTACGAATTATCGGTGAGATAGACCGGGCAATCGGCGGCAGCCAGTGGGAGCCGGTCGGTCGGCTGAAGGCAGGAATACAGTCCGTTCGCGAGTCTTTACCCAATGGAGCAGTTGACGAAGAGAGAAAGAAACTGGAGAGTGGAAGTCAGCCGAGTCTGATGGCTTGAAGGTATTGGTATTAAAGTCATAACTGTTAGGGGCTAGGGAGTATTTCCCTGGCCCCTTTTTTATCCTTTTTGGGTCACAATTCAGCGCATTGAATGAAGCATTTCCATTAATGTTAAAGATGGCATTGTATTTAGCAAATTCTGGGACTTGAAAAACAAAATACTCCCCGGGGCTAATATTAATTTATCATGTTGATTATCAAATACCTAAATACTTCAAAATCAGAGTTGATTATCAAAAAGTTAAAGCTAAGTAAAATCAAAGCTATCAAAGCTAATTAAAAATCAAAGCTAATCAAGGCTAATTAAAAATCAAGGCTATCAAAGCTAATTAAAAATCAAAGCTGACTGAAAAATCGTCAAAGCTAAGCCACTAAAGCAAGGTCAATGGATAATCAAAGCTAAAAGCATTTAATAACCAATTTTTCCATTTCATAATCAAAGGTAAATCAAAGCTAAACCAACAAAGGATTGTCAAAGCTGATTTTAGAGATTTTTACTAATTACAGAAAACGCTCTATTCAAGCTCATTTTTGATTGACCTTTATTTTAGGGCGTAACTGAATGTTGTTAAGGGTAACACTCGAAAAATTTTTAGCTTCTTTTTGGCCCTCTTTATTAGCTTTGACGGTGATTGAATCAGCCTCGATTTTCCTTTAGTCTTGACGATATCTAAATCGTTTATGGATTTGTATTGATTAAGTTAGCCTTGATAGAAATTGTATTAACCTCGATTTTCCTTAGTCTTATTCAATTTTGATAAGCTAGTCTTGACAGTTTTTGTATCAGCCTTGATTTCTGCTTAGTCTCGATCAACCTTGATTTCTGCTTAGCCTCGATCAACCTTGATTTTATTTAGCTTTGACGATATCTAAATCGTGCCTGATTTTCAAGATTAATTAATTTTGTTATCTAGATGGTCGTTCTCCTTAATGATATGAATTTAATTAAATGGAAGAAGCTATTAGTCACGTATGATGTGAGACTTTAGCCTTGAGTGATGAAAATCAGCCTTGATTTTACTTTAGCCTTGATTAGCTTTGATAATGTCAAAATCGTATCTAATTTTACAATCAAATTTTCACTTAATAATTTTGAATGAAGAAGTTATAGCCAACATTCACAAAATGAAGTTGTGATATATTGTTACCACCCAAGGTATTCAAAATATGTGATAAAAAAATCGAGTATCATACTAAATACCAGCTCTTTTTTACCGGTTGAACAAATTGGACATATGTTCAACTGGACGGGGAGACGGGGGAGGGTGGAACTCCATCATACCGACTTATTTTTAACATATTAAAACAGAGGCAGGCGTTGGCAGTGTTGTATCGCGAGCGAATGTAAAAGCCGAGGACTCTATCGTCAACCACCCACAACTTTAGCAAGCCAGGGCGCGCGCCACGCCGATACGCTGTCGTTGGCCTCCCGAAAACTCATGCGGAAAACGGTCAATCATCGAAGGGTCAAGACCGACGATACAGAATTGCCGCTCTACCTTGTCTTTATATTTTCCTCTACGCATTATCATGTGGTGGATTCTCAACGGCTCGCCAACGATGCTGCCGGCGCTTTGCCGTGGGTCAAGCGAGGAATAGGTGTCCTGGAAGATAAGGGCCATATTTTTGCGAACTTCTCTCATTTTCATGGGAACACTCTGGTCGATGCAGATTGAACTAATTATCGCATTAATTCTCCTCATTTTTGTACCGGTTTGTGTTTATGTTGGAAAACGTTACCCGGGTTTTTATCCCCTTTTCATGAACGACGTTCCTGTATAGGAACAAAATATCAGGTTAGTTTTAGTAATAGTTCAAGATTTTATTGACAAAAAAGGTAGATTGAAATTATGCCCCAAGATATCATGCCCTGTGCTAATGATTTGTTCAAGGCAGGTTGCCAGTTGTTCTTTGTCTTTCAGAGATATTTTAGAAAAAATCATTTCTATCGATTTCCTGGGCACGGAATCCACGATTTTTCTTGCTTTTTCCGTCATAATCACTTTATATTTTTTTTCGTGTTGCTGTCGCTCTTTTCTTACTAGACCTATTTTGGACATCCTATTCACGATTGTAGATACCGAATTATGCTGTCTTATAATAAAATTAGCAATTTCGTCGATAGTAGCTGAGTTATTATTTATCAATAACGCATGCAGGATTGACATTTGTTCCATAGTTATTCCATATTGAGAAAGCTCCAATTCTCTTGCTCTTGAAACAAGAGACCTGGCATGGTCCAGCATACCCCAAAGATAAGCATCGTTAATGGTATCGTGACTCCGAAACTCACGTCTTTCAGTCATTCCTCACTCCAAAGTAAATAATATCCTGTTGTATCACACTTGATATCATCTTTAGCACCCAATCAATCAATTATCATATATGATATCATGTTTGACATTATTTAAAAAGTATGTTATTATCTGGACAAAATTTAACAAGGAGGTATTCAATGCGCAACAGAATGGTACTTTTCATCGCTCTGGCAATTATTCTCATTCTCAGCATGATTCTGCCCGGATGCAGTTCCACCAGCACCACTACCACACCATTAACCACGACAACAACCACTACAACTACGAGTACTACCCCTTCAATAACAGTACAAAAAGGCGGCATCCTGACGATTATCTCACCTTACGCCCCCACCACCTGGGGTTACCCCGTTAAAGCCGGCGCGGGTTTTGCTCCCATCTTTGCATCATTGCCGGTTTTTGAAGGTTTTATAGATGCCGATATTCACGGTAATCTCTTGCCTAGACTGGCTCTTTCCTGGGAGGTTGCCGCAAATAAATCCGCGATCACTTTCAAGCTAAGGCAAGGAGTTAAATTCCATGACGGCACCCCCTTCAACGCCCAGGCCGCCAAATGGAACCTGGATCTGTTCCTCGCCCGCGGTACCGGTTCTCCGGCCGATTGGAAATCAGTCGATGTCGTAGATGACTACACAGTCCGTATTAACCTGAAAAACTTTAAAAATACCCAACTTTCCAACATGACCTATGGCATGATATCCCCGACTGCCGTAGAAAAGAACGGTACCGATTGGGCTAGCACTAATCCGGTAGGAACCGGCCCCTTCAAATTTAAGAAATTTGTGGCGAATACGTCTCTGGAATACGAGAGATTTGACGATTACTGGGGAAACAAGGCCAATGTTGATGGCATAAAAATGATCTATATTGTAGATGCGACGACAGCCGGTCTGGCTTTCAAGGGCGGAGATGGCCTAGTCTGGGAAGGCGGCGATCCTAAAACAGCAGTCGATCTTGTAAAAGCCGGATACCAGGAACTTACTAGACGTGGTCCCATTATGAATCTCGTTCCGGACAGCGCCAATCCTGATTCTCCCTTTGCCAAGAAAGAGGTCCGCGAAGCTGTTGAATACGCCATTAACAAGCAGGCTATTGTTGACGCTCTGGGATTCGGCACTTCTGAAGTAGTTTATCAGCCCAATGTACCCGAGCAATTTGGTTACGTACCTGATTTGGTTGGTCGCAAATATGATCCTGCCAAAGCTAAACAGTTGCTGGCGGCAGCTGGCTACTCGAATGGATTTACCACCACTATAATCACTTCAACAGCCCTTGAAAAAGACTCTCTGGTAGCTATCCAGTCTGATTTAGCCGCCGTAGGTATCATCGCAAATATAGATGTTCAGGATGCCGCTAAATGGGCCCAGACCAGGGTCACCGGATGGCACAATGGGCTCTTTTTCCTAACTCACGGGGCTACAGATTACAATTATTGTGCTTTCCTAGAACGTTATTTTACTCCTAACAGCGGCTACATGGCTAAGTCCATGGCGCTCCCGGACGGTTGGGTTGATCTTATCACTAAAATGATGTTGACTTCCGACCCGGCTCAAATGGCTGATTTAGCCAAACAAGCTGTCAGGATTGAAGTTGATAACGACTTGGAAATTCCTCTCTGGGTAGAAGCGGCAGTTTATATCGCTGACAAATCAGTACACGATATGGGTGTCGGCACACATGGTGACGGCTTCACCTGGAACGTCGGAAAGGTCTGGATAAGCAAATAGGAATTCTTGAATTATTTATAACCGGTACTGAATATTATTAGCCCAACTGGCATTCAATAATTCAAGTGTACCATCGTCAAAGAGGCTGTATATGCTCCCCGGCAAGCCAGCATATACAGCCTCTATTCTCCGGTGATATATTAGTTATAGAAATCTGGAAGTATAACTTTTATGGCAACATTTATCTTGCGCCGGTTTATACAGGCGATATTGGTAATAATCTTCATCACATTCCTGGTATTCATGGTGATTCGCCTTTTGCCGGGTGACCCGATTCTCATCTATCTGTCTTCACAGGATTTACAAACGCTCACGATAGAACAAATGAACGCCGCCAGGGCCGAGTTCGGACTGGACAAACCGCTTGCAATACAATATGTAAATTGGGTGGGTAACCTTTTTCACGCTGATTTGGGAATGTCAATTTTTTATCATCAAGAAGTATCCGGCCTTATTGCAGAGCGTCTGCCGGTAACCCTTAGTCTAGGAATCATCGCCTTTGTAGTTTCTAATCTACTCGGTATTATCGCAGGGAGTATCTCAGCCTTAAGACGAGGTAAGTGGATAGATACCACGGTCACCATTATGGCCAATATCGGTATCACAGTTCCGAGTTTTTGGATGGGTATTCTTCTGATTTATTTTTTCGGACTTAAATTAGACTGGTTTCCGCGTTTCGGTTATGTCTCCCCAGCTACTGATCTAGTTGAATTTTTACGTCATGCCTTTTTACCGATAATCTGTCTTGCCATTTTCCCCATCGCTTCGACTGCCCGTCAGACCCGTTCCAGCATCTTGGAAGTCACTCGCCAGGATTATATCCGGACCGCCTGGGCTAAAGGCTTGAGTGAAAGAGCAGTTGTATTGAAACATATGCTGAAAAACGGCTTAATCCCGGTGGTTACTTTAAGCGGCATCGGATTAAGCTATATCCTTGGCGGCTCTGTCTTGATTGAAACTGTCTTTAACATACCGGGAATGGGTCGCCTCGGGGTAGAAGCGATTCAAAGCCAGGATTATGCCATAGTCCAGGCGATTATTCTTTTCACGGCATTGATGGTGGTGCTGGTCAACTTACTTGTCGATATCGCTTACGGATGGCTTGACCCCCGAATCAGATATAGCTAGAGAGGTTTAAATACTTGACAGAGCAGTTATCCAATACATCAAAAGACTTATTGATTGAGGTTACGCCTCATGTCAGCGAGTTACGGCGTATCATCCGGGTGATGGCCTCCCGTAAAGTAGTCATCTTCGGCGCCATCATCATTATCATCATGGCGATCGTAGCTATCTTCGCTCCTTTACTAGCCCCCTACGATCCTTATAAAGTTAATTTAAAAGAATCATTGCAGCCATTAAGTTCAACTCATCTGCTTGGGACGGACGCATTAGGCCGGGACACCTTAAGCCGGATTATCTATGGATCGCGTACATCACTCATGATTGGCATCGTTTCTATTTTCATTGCATCCGGTATAGGAATGTTGCTGGGATTATCAGCCGGCTATTACGGTAAAATCTACGGAGCGGTAGTTATGCGTTTTGTTGATGCACTAATGGCTTTCCCTATGATATTATTAGCTCTTGTGATTGCGTCTCTTCTCGGCGGAGGTATTTCCAATGTTATTATCGCTATCGGAATCAGTT
Source organism: Dehalococcoidales bacterium (assembly GCA_050014095.1). Taxonomy (GTDB): domain Bacteria; phylum Chloroflexota; class Dehalococcoidia; order Dehalococcoidales; family RBG-16-60-22; genus RBG-13-51-18. The sequence continues at coordinate 318,887 of JBEKDZ010000003.1, forward strand.
TAACCGCAGTATATGCCCGGTTAATGTACGGGCAGGTACTTTCAATAAAAGAGAATGATTATGTTACCGCTTGCCGGGCTATGGGCGCCGGCAACATACAAATCATGTTCCGGCATGTTTTCCCCAATTGTTTGTCTCCCATGATCGTATTAATCACCATGCAACTGGGTTCTGCAATTCTAGCCGAAGCCGGTTTGAGTTTCCTGGGTGTAGGTATTGCGCCTCCCGGCGCTTCCTGGGGTTCGATGGTTAATGACGGTTACAAGTACATCCTCGACCTGCCGGTCCTTTCTTTCGCCCCCGGTATCGCTATTATGCTGATAGTGTTTGCCTTTAATATGGTCGGGGACGGCCTGCGCGACGCCCTCGATCCCCGCCTCAGAGGTACTATATGAGTCTCAAAATTTGATAGGATAAATGCATTAATCATTTCAGTCTAGCCAAGGAGTTATTAAGATGGGAAACGCCTTAACACAAAAAGTCATTCTGGAAAACCTTAAAACTAATGTATGCATGGAAGCTGATGTAATTGTAGTTGGAGGAGGCCCGGGAGGCCATTCAGCCGCTATGGCAGCCGCCAGGAGTGGGGCTAAAACCGTCCTGATTGAAAGATATGGTCACCTGGGAGGCATGGCGACCGGCGGGATTGTGATTCAAATACCACATATGAGTGATGGTGGAAAAGAACCTGTTATCGCCGGCCTTTCTCTGGAATGGCTAGAAAGGTTAGACCCGCTCGGCGGTACACTCCGGCCCAGGATGCAGGATTTGGGATCTGATGACGCAAAATTGGTTAAAAAATGGCGCCGGTTTTTCGGTAATGTGATTAACGGCAAGATCGAACATACGGCATGGGTAGATCCCGAATTATTAAAGTGTGTACTAAACGACATGGTGGAAGAGGCTGGTATAAAGTTGTTCCTGCACTCCTGGGGGACGAAGGCGCTTTTGCATGACAATAAAGTCGATGGGGTTGTTTTTGAGAGTAAATCCGGCCGCCAGGCGATATTGGGTAAAATAATTATCGATGGTACCGGCGATGCCGACCTCCTACCGTCAGCCGGAGCGGCCTTTGATGCTTCCTTCGAACCGAAAGCCAGGAGTGCCACATTAGCACTGGTTTTCCGGCTCGGGAACTGCGATTACCAAAAATACTGCGATTTTAAAGAATCGGAACCCAAAAAATACGAGGAACTCATGAATGAGCTAACCAGGGCAGCTGGAACTCACCTATTACCATTACCTTCGCCCCGCAACGATGTAATGTGGTTCAACAACTGGATTCCGGATTTGATATGCACAAAAGTTCAAGACCTTACCACGCTGGAAGTAGAAATGCGGAAAATAATGCGTAAAGGCCACGCATTTTTGAAGAAGAATTTTCCTACATTTGAAAATAGCTTCATTTTAGATACGGCATCACAAACGGGTACCCGGGGCAGCCGCAGACTGATCGGTGAATATATACTTAACAAGGATGATTTCCAGAATAGCAGGAAATTCGAAGATACCATTGCTGTATTTCCGAGACTGGGGCCTCCCGGCGAAGGTGGGGTAAAACATGTCTTTATCCCCTATCGATCATTGGTACCGGTAAAAATCGATAACCTATTGGTTGCGGGAAGGTCTTTCTCATCGGACTTCTCCTCCAACAATATGGCCAACCTTATCCCTCATTGCATTGCCATGGGGCAAGCTGCCGGTACGGCCGCCGCGATGGCGGTGCAATACAATATTACACCAAGGAAGGTTGAATATCGCGCTCTTCAGCGAAATTTAACCAAGCAGGGAGTAGTTTTACCAGGCATTGAACTTGCATAATCAAGTGTCCTTTGGATAAACCGTCGGACGGCTCACTAGTAATTGTTCTAAGGCAAGAGAGTTATAGATGCTCTCCACTGACCTTGTAAAAATAGACTCCGGTTATATTTAGGAACAATTATAGGCCAGCCGATGAAAGAAGTACATATATACCGGGGGATTCCGTATGCTGCTCCTCCCATTGGGAACCTGCGCTAGAAACCTTCAGGCAGCTTGCTGATGACAGGACAGCATTCGTTAGCATCACTGAATACAAAAGGCTCCGCCTTGGATATAGAGTCTGAAAAATTTTGGTCTGGTGGAGACGGGGGAGGGATGGACTCCATCATACCGAAATATTTTAAGCTTGGTTAAACAGAGGGGGGCGTTGGCAATCACCTTTCTGGAATAAAAAGAAATTTGAAAATTGCTTGTAGGTTGAATTCTATAAAAGTCACAATCTACTTGAATGTTACGCAACATAAGCTTCTTTTAGTTAATCTAGTAATAACTAGTACGTCGGTAATATCTGGTGGTTTAAGGAATTGAAAATCACCATAACCGAAGAGGCCTATCGTCGCTTATCTCTTATGGTTACTAGATGCTACTCTCTATCCTTATAATATCTTACATGAAATGCCTGTTTAAAGGTAACAAAGTGCTGAAAGGGAGCGAAGCGCAAGAACACAGATACTAAAAGCTAGAAAGAGATGTAACATAAAACCAGGCTATGCTACCGAAGTATCCATCATCCTTGAGTTAAGTATCCCACTTTTGCTTAAGATAAACATAATGATGTAGCATATAATATGCAAAATAGGCCGATACAAAGCGCGTTGCAGTTGTGAAACGACTAACAGGAGGTAGACGATGTGGAATAAAGTGAGGCATTTCTTTGAGCGATATAGACGATGGAGTATGAGTATTCTTTTTATTATAATAGTCGCACTCTGGCTTTCACGACCTTTTCAAGAGCAACTTCCATTTGAAGCAGTTATCGGTATAACCACGTCTACAATACTACTGTTTATGTTTTTAGTATTAGATTATTTAATTGCATTAACTAAACCCAACGGGCTCCAGATTTACCCTGATGACTATCATGCCACAAACAGACTAGTTGATTTCGTTATTAACGAGGGTACACAAAAGGCCAAGATGATTGAGTATAGCGGGGCAACCGTAGCAGAAACTCTTATTCGTGTGTTAAGGAACTCCCCAAATACAAATGAAATCAATTTACTCATATGTCACCCAGAAAAGGCTATAAGTCCTTATGAGCAAAATCAGAGAATTTGTTACCAAATAAAAAGACTCCCAGATATAGTCGGTAAGTATGACCGGTTAAAAGTGAAATGCTATAAAGAGTTTGCCTCAATCCGTGGAAGGAAATTTGATAATAGATTAATTGCAATTGGATGGTACACTTATGATACCAAAGAAGAGCGAGTGAAGTCGCTTGGTGACGAACAAATCTGGGGTGCCGAAAACCCAGTTATGATAACGGATTTAAGAGGGGAAGGAAAACATATAGGAGAAATGTTTGACCGAGTTTACGAGAGCCTATGGAATAGGGCAATCCCCCTTAGAGAGGTATGTAACAGCTGCAAAGGAAGAGACCTATGTATCGGAAGACCTTCTGACGAATGGCTCACGATAGTAAGTCCATCGTAAGGTTGCCGAACTTAGGAAAGCAATTTACAAAGGTTTGATTACCTTATTTCTTGACACTCGGTATACAAACTATCTGTGTGCAGCAAATATTATTGTCCTGCTCTATCATCCAGACGTAAAGTGTCTGGTCAAATAAATTAACTAACATAGTTCGTTTACCCTAGCTTGAGTTTGCCAAATTAACGTCTAGTGAAGCTATTCTAGCAGGGTGAGCCAACAACAAGTATAAGCAAGTAGATTGGAGGATGAAATGGTAAATAACAAGTTGAGATGTGTTTACGAGGCAAGCCCCAGGAAGGTTATTCTTCTACAGAAGCTTGTGACTTTACGGAAGCAACTTACTAATCGTGGAAACACAATTGTATTGACTAATGGTTGTTTTGATATTCTTCACCTAGGACATATTAAATTCCTACAGAAGGCTAAGTACCTGGGGAATATGTTGGTAGTCGGTGTCAATTCTGACGTCTCTGTAGCGAAGCTGAAGGGTAATGGACGTCCTATCATGGCGCAAGAAGCACGAGCAGAGATACTTGCTGCACTTTCGTGTGTGGATTATGTTATCGTATTTGATGAATTGACTGCAGTAAAGATTGTCTCTGAACTAAGACCTGATATCTATGTGAAAGGCGTAGATCACCTAGAGAACGATCTGCCTGAAGCTGCCTCGGTACGGCAATACGGAGGGGAAGTCGTTTATGTACCACTTGTTGAAGGTTATTCGACAAGCGCTATAATCCAGAAGATTAAAAACGGTCATTCCTAGTGTTTATGTGTCCGAGTTCGTCCTTAGCATAACCAATCGTTCCCAAACTCAGAATCTACTTACCTTTTTGCGAATAAACCAACGCAGCCTACCAGTCCAGCATCAGTTCCAAGTTGAGAAAGGGTGATGTTGAGTCCTTCTGGCAATTGCACTCTATATTTCACAAGAAATTCCTCAATTTTTAGGTATACGTTCTCTAGGAAGTCCTTTTCACCTAATGCTACTCCTCCGCCAACAATGAAAACATCAGGGTCAATTGTATTCTGAATCAATGCCACCATTAAGGCTGCTCCTTCTATGGCTTCTTCTATAACATGTTTAGCTTCTACATTTCCTTCAGAAGCTAACTTAAAGACATTATCTGTAGAAACAGACTGTCCTAAAAGCTCACTAGCTCTTTCTGCTATCCCTTTTCCGCTAAACACATCGTTTACAGTCTTCTTCCTATCAAACAGTGGTAAGTGGGCAATCTGCCCAGCTAGATTGTGGGAACCTCGCCATATTCTTCCATCCTTGACAATACTGAAGCCAACACCGGTACTTATTACCATAAATACAGATGTATTAGCACCTCTACCAGCACCAAATAGATGTTCACCCAATGCTGCGACATGAACATCATTGTCCACTGCGACCGGTATTTTAAATTCCTCCTCAAACTTTTCTCTGATTTTTATGTTGCACCAACCGGAAATAGAGCCGCTTGAGACAATTATGCCCTTTTCAGGCTCTACAACTCCAGTAGAGCCAATTCCGATACCTCCCGGCTTTACGCTGCTACTGTTTAATATCTGTTTTACTAGTTCCCTACATTGGCCTAAAATAGCTTCTCCTCCCTTTTCTAGGTCTGTCAGAACTTGGTTCTTGAGGAGGATTTCCCCAGAGCTTGTAACTAGGCCAGTGGCTATTTTGGTTTTTCCTATATCTAAACCAATATATGTAGGATTTCTAGAATTAGAGCCAGCTTGTTTGTTCATATTTCGGTCCTAACCTAAAGACAATTCTAGATTAGTCAAATTTCCGACAAGATACGCACAATTTTGTCATGAAGCAAGGCATTAGTTGCTATAAGACTTCTAGAATGATTATCAAACTCCCTTCCGCTAAGGTCGGTCACTCTACCCCCTGCCTCTCTAACAACCAAAGCCCCGGCAGCCGCGCTGAATCCTCTCGATTTTACGCAGAAAGTCCCATCCAGCCTACCCGACGCAATATAAGCTAGTTCGAGAGCTTGACTGACATATAGTCGTAGTCCTCTACATGACACTGCTAATTTGTTTATATGTCCGATTACCTCATTAACTAGTTCTTTAGTATAATGAGAAGTAAGCATGAATGCTAAGACGCTTTCCCCAAGATCGGAGGTATCCGAAACCTTGATCTTTTTTCCATTAACAAAACTACCACGTCCTTTTATTGAAGTGTAGAGTTCATCTGAGATTGGGTCGAAAATAACACCAAGAATCGTTTTACCTTCGTCTTGAAGAGCTATAGAAATAGAAAAAAGAGGCAACCCTGAAACATAATTAATCGTTCCATCTAACGGATCTATAATCCATCTGAACCTTCGCATAGCCTCTGAAGTAACCTCGAGTTCTTCTGATAAAAAAAGATGATCTGGGAAGTACTTTTTTAGATGTTTTATTATTTCTTTCTGAGCAGAAATATCCGCCTCCGAGACTATATCAAACCCAGTTTTACGCCAGACTTTTAGATGTGATCCTCGAAAGCCTTTGAGAATTTCACCTGCTTTTTTAATACACTTGATCGCTATGTCAAGAGCATAATCGTAATCAAATTCCTTCTTCATAATTAGACCCATTATAGCCTAGCTTATTACCTCCTTCAAGCACCATATGTTTTAAACTGTCCGTATGGCATGTACCCCTTACCTACACTTAGATGCTTCAGAAACCTGTCGTAGCATGTTGTTACGTAATTTACCAATTCTTCGACCGTTTCAATTTCTCGAATATACTTTTCTGCCGACTCAGGAGCCGACTTTTTTAACCTCAACTGCGCAAAGAAACGTTTCAGGCATAGAATAGACAACTTATCAATTATCTCGCCAAGAGTATGTGAATTAATATAGAATTTTGACCAATTCTCAGTTGGAATTATTCTCAACTTTGAAACAAAATAGGCATCAATTCTATCAATCATAGCAGATCTATCCAAATTAGAGGTATCTATCTTTCTCTTTAGCCGCCCTATTTCGCTTTCATTAAGTTGCATATCATGAGCTGTGTCTTCCTTATGCCACTGATAGAAGTTGCAATAATGGAGGTAGATTATTTTATCAGTAAGAGTTACAGGCGAAACAATACCACTCCTATCTGGGAATTTCGAGGTCCATTCTTCGGTTTTATTAGTAAGAAGCTCTGTAAGAGCAGCCCCACTGATAAACATTTACTCACCTACACTATTTATTTAGGTTTACGCTGCGATCTCCACTCTTTTTCCCATTCTTCCAAGTCTGTTTCAGAAGGTATTAGCTCTATCCCAGAGGTCTCCTCCGCTTTCATAAAGAAATAAATAGGTGAAAGACCGACAACTGTAGAAACTATCGTAAGCATTATATGGAGAATGTCCCAAGTTTTTGAATAGATAACAACAAACATCAAAATACAAAACAAACCAGGCATTACAAATTGAGCCACGCGCATCACATCTAAGATTAATGGTAGCTCAGGGGTCTTCCGTTTAAACCATACAAGCACCTTAGTTCCAAATTTGGCATTTTTAACAGATTCGAATTGCTTTTTGCGTTTAGCAACTCGGTACTTCTTGAAAACTTCCCATTGTAATAACTTGAAAGTGCCAAGTTCATTTACCAAATTTTCTCGCAGATATTGATGTATGTATGTCGCTATCCGCAGGATCCGGACTGTACGATCAGCATATGCAAAAGCTAGAGAAGCGAAAACAAACGGGAAGACAAGAAGAACCTCAGAATATGAGTCCATAATGTGAGGCGAAAATAGAGTAGCAAAGACTCCAGCGAAGACCAGCATGGCAAAATAAATCTCTTCCTTTTGATGATCATGATAAACGTTGATTTCCTCTCTGAGCTGATTAAATTCGGCAAGGCGAATTTGAATTATTGACGTTTTCTCCAATATCTCACCTCCATTCCAATGTGACGATTATAACAAGTAGTATAACTCTGTTTCTCAATTTTGAAAAGAGCGTCTCAGTTAGTATAATAGCATTTAGGTCTTACCAAAAAATCATAAGTACAGGCTATGCCATCGGAATAGGAAATAGGCAAGATCATAAATAGAATGCTTAACGAATTACAGACGCTAAACAGAACTAAGAGAAGTAATGGGCAGGTCTGCCATGGAGATTAAAATGAAAATAATCGCCCACAGGACAATTAGCGCAGAATATCCACCGAACTCAATCGAGTCACTCCTATTTTTAGTGGAACATGGAATTCTTGCTGTTGAATTTGATGTATGTAAGAGTGCTGGTGGGAGACTTGTTGTAGCACACCCTGGCATAATTGCGAAAGAGAAACTCGAATCGGCTTGCTTGTTGACAGATTTTCTTCAAGCATGTAATTCTCTAGGTGTTGACGTGTTTATAGACGTTAAGTTTACAGACCGAAAATTTGACCTCTCATTTCTTAACTCTGTGATGCAGGCTGTTTTTAAAGCTAGAATGGAGAGACATTCTGTTATAGTGTCTAACTCTAAGAAGGCTCTATCGCAGTTCAGAGGAATTATCCGTATCGGCTACATTACACCTGAAGTTAGACCTGAGTTTTTCTGCCTTTACGATGTGTTGCTTATTCCAATGGTAAAGGTTCAAGATGACATCATGGCTTTGGATCAGTGGAGAGCAAAGTTGGTCATCACTGAAGTTGGTATTTCAAACTTATCAATAATGCGCATGTTTCACCCTTATGCATTGATGACTGATAATGCCGTTGAAATACAAGCATTGATCAATACTGGTTAGGGAATTAAATAGTAGCGGCCTCAATATGGAACATATGGGGCACGCAAAAAGTGAACTTTCCTTCAGACTGTTCAGTAGCCATGATAGTTACGTTTCGGGATATATTATTATTTGTACCTGTTTGACGAATACCAGCCGCTAGAGTTTGGTGAATCTCTCAAAAAGAGCGGCTCTTCTTCCTTCAGATGAGCCATACTTACGATCTTTCTTTTCTCTCTTGAATAGCGATAAACATACTAGTTCTTGAAATTAAACCTGATGACTTTTTATTGGACGAAGGCAAGTTGAACAAAAGTCAGGATTGTGCAGCGATAATGAGTACATAACACAATCCGATGTTTCGTGCAACACTTTACACCAAAAGATGAAAAGCGCAATAAGACCTAGCATTATGATTTTTAAAATAAGGTGGAGCATTTAGTACACTCAGTAGATACAATGCAAGTTTATACAATATTGACAATGACCTATTTGTGAACTATACTCAAGTTCCTACGCCAAAACGGACATCAACAAATCGTTGAAATCGGTGGGAGGCGGTAATGAAGACAGATGTTATAGAGAAGAAACTGGGAGAGAGCACGCTACGACATACTGAAAGGCTGGCCTTGTGGAAGAAGATAAAAGCAGCATGGCAAGATGACGGCGTGATTGGTGTGGAAGGGTTACTTGGGGGAATGGCTGCTTCCTTGGAAGAGAAAAAGTCGCAGATATGTACGAGGCTTGCTAAGGAGGTGGGGATAAACGATGGCGACAATCAAGAGTCTTAAGCCTAGCTATTTCCGGGGGTTTACAAAGGAGTGTCCTTTGGATCTCTCAAGTCCTGTTACTATCCTTTATGGCGGCAACGCCGTTGGGAAGAGTAGTGTCTTAAACGTAATTGAATGGTGTCTTTTCGGCGAATCCTGCACAGGCAGAGATACCGGACTTCGCGAGCGTGTGGACTGGGAGCCACAGAACAGGAAGGATCCCGACAAGTGTAAGGTTCAGTTAGTATGCCAGTTCGACGATGGTGAAGTAGTCTTCGAAAGAGGCACTAGCAAGAAAAGGGGGCGTTCTGGACTTGTAATTGAGTTCCTTGGTGGCACACGACTCCAGGGGGACGATGCCGAATTGTGGGTAAAGAAAAATATAGGTTCATTCTCGAATTTCATGGCAACAGTGTATCAACACCAGGAGAACATTCGGCATCTTGCTGTAGCACAGCCAAAGGACCAGAGGGAGGCCATCAGCCGCTTGCTGGGTTTAAGTGATTACAACGATCTCGCCGAGCTAATTCGCAAGAGCGATCTCACTAGAGTGATGGACTCAATAGAAAAGGAACTCGACTGGTGGGACCACCTCGCCTACGAGAAGACAAGCGCTCTTACAGAACACAACAAGCAAATTGGGCAAAAGATTTCAGTTGACCCGGATACCGTCTTCCCCGAGACAGTGAAAGAGGCGGCAAGTCGTGTACTTGGGTTGACCAGTAATTTTACAGGTAAGAAAAAGGGGAAGTGGGAGTTGCCAGTGGTTCCTACATCACCAGATGCCTTCAACGACTTCGTGAGCATAGTCATCAAGTGTGCTAGAGACTGCTTTGGAGCATTACCCGTGACGGAGAGGTCGCAGGAGCTTAATGAAGAAGTGACAAAGATTGAAGGAGCCATTGGAAGGCTGAGACAGGCGGCAGAAGAGAAGGGTACAGCGAATAAGAAACTTCGAGACTTTGAACAGGAGCATGGAACTAGCAAGGATATCGGCGAAGTCGTGTCCAAACTAACAGAGAAGAAATGCGGACTTGAGGAAAGGCTAAAGGCGTTGAATCAGTTGACGGCAGCCCTCAATTCACTTTTAACCTACATGACGGAACACGGGCAGGGACTGGGTGAAGGAGAATGTCCCGCATGTGGGAGTAGAACAAGCGACCAGCAGGCATACTTGCGACAAAGGGTTGAAGCTCTTCTCTCCACTGAGGGCAAGAGTATTCAGGATGAACTGAAAGACACAGGGCGTTTGGAAAAAGAGGCCGAAGAGACTCTCCGAGAGCTCGAACGAAAAGAGAGGCAGTTGGAAACGGCTATCAAGACGATGGCCAGCGCAGAGAAGGAAGTCGCGCAAAACCTCCTAATCACATGGAAAGAGAATGAAGACCCCCTTCAGGTTCTGAAAAAACGCCTAGAGGCCACTAAGAGCGAGGCTGCTAAAGTAGAAGAGGAATTGAAGAAAGCTGCCGACAACTTGCTTTCCATTGAGACTGAGTGCGACCGTCTTAAAGACTTGGCAATAATCTGGGCTAACCACGAACTCTCCAAGCGTCTGAGTTCCATTAAAGATGGTCTGACTTATAAGGAGTTGAAAAGCCTTGGCGAGGAAGCCGGTCAACTAAAATTGGACTGCCAGGCTATTGTTGACGCCGTTATCTCCGCCCGGGATATTGAGTCACATGATATTGTGAAGGCTTCTAAGTCAAAGGTCCGTGAATACTTCGCTGCTCTGGCGGACAATCCAGGAATTGATGCTATAGAGATGACTATGGAAACCAAGTGGGGCAGTGAGAACTATAGCTTCTGCGACTCTGCTGGTGAGAACGTCATTCCAATCCTGAGCCTAGGAGACCTGAACTCTCTGGCGCTGGCTATATTCGCTGGTCTAGGCGAGGCTAATCGGGATGCGCTTGCGTTCCGGTCCATAGTATTTGATGATCCTTCGCAGAGTATGGGAAGCCATCACAAGAAAAAACTCGCAGAACTTATCAACACATTGGCGCAGAAACGTCAGGTTATTGTAAGCACCATGGACAAAGAGTTCTTTGAGGCCCTCAATTCGGACATCACCGCGCACAAGAAATGCGTAACGTTCGAGGGCTGGGACCCCGAACTCGGGCCGAGGATATCGGATTGAGCACAGAACTGGACTTTCAGGTTTGCCAGTTGTTGGTCAAGCTCCATGCGAAGTGGCGAGCCACGGTCTTCGGAAAGATAGCACAGTCGCTGCTAGCGGTTACTCTGTATGACCTCGGCTGGCGGGAGATACGTAATCATCTCTCTGAGGACTCCGATATAGACGCAATTGACCCTCAACAGCGCAGGTGCACCTTTGAGGTAAAAACCACTAAGGAGACTTCTGTGCTTGTTCAACCTAAAGACATATCTTGCCTGAATCAACGCAGAGTCGATGGGTATGAGGGATTCTTAGTGGCGATGCGGATTTGTGGAATGACTAGGTGGCTGGTGGTCTCATCCTCGTCGGAGATTGTAAGACCGGGAAATTTATCCTTTGCTATCATGCAGTTGAAAGACGAAAAGGCTATGTCGGAGTCGTTTAATGCGCAATTTAACGAGGTTGTGAAGAGGTTCTATGAGATTATTGACCATAGTGGCTTGAAAGGTTTACTGGCGCATATATCTCGGCTGGGAATAGAGAGTGATTACGAGCGGCAATAACGATGGTGTGAGGTGATAGGCTGTCTGGCTATTCACTCCATACATGCGAAACTTCTGATATGACATTATCTCTGAGGAGACTACTGGGTGATTTCTTGACAAATTGGATATCATAAAGGATTATGTAAATATCAAGGGAGAGCTTTATTAATGTCACCCAACAATTTGTCCAAGGAAATTGCCTTTAATGCATTGAGAGAATTCTTCCAAGAAAAACCCTTTCTCTTCATCGGAACTGGCATGTCATGTGTTGTAGACAATCGATTTGGAATGTCTGCCTTGACAGATGAACTTGTTAAAAATGTTGGAAAGATATGTTCGTCTAAAGAGCAACGTAAGCAATGGACTACTGTTGAGAAAGCAATTCAAAACAAAAAAGATTTAGAGTCTGCTTTAGACGCTGTTTCTGACGAATTACTACTAAAGCATATTATCTCAGCTACTAGTCGTTTTATAGCATCCATTGACCGCGAATACGCTTTTAAGATTGCACGGTGTGAAGTTGAATGGCCTGCAATCACTCTATTAAAGAGATTAGTCGAAACTCTCCCTGAAGGTGATAGAGCCCTTCATATTCTTACACCGAATTATGACATGTTGCTGGAATACGCTTGTGATTGTGCTTGTATTCTTTATACGAATGGTTTCTCAGGTGGCATCGAGCGTGTGTTAGATTGGGGACCCGCAATACGTTCTTTGCAACAACCGGAGCAAGTTATGCATGGAGGAAAATTGAAAAGAGTCTACAAGCCTCGGAAACATGTACAACTCTATAAGGTGCATGGCTCACTGAACTACTTCTACCATCATGGCAGGTGTATTGAAAATAATGCCTGGATGTGGGATCCCCCTGATTTCGCACAGCGGGTAATGATTACCCCTGGCTTATCGAAATACGAAGTGCTTCAAAAATACAGGCAAGAGCTTCTCCAAAAAGCTGATGAAACTATTATGCGTGAGAATCATTATCTTTTTCTCGGATATGGTTTCAATGACAAACACCTTGAAGAGTACATCAAACGAAAATTGGTACAACAAGGCTGCGCAGGTCTAATAATAACGATGGATCCTAATCCTCGTATTCAATCCTTGCTCTCGCAAGCCAATAATTTATGGCTCGTCTGCAAAGCACCAGAACCAGAGAAAGGAACACGCATCTACAATAAGCAGTATACAGACTCTTTATATCTTCCCGGCCAAAGTCTTTGGGATATTGCACAATTTACGAGGGAAATATTAGGAGGTTAATAATGGCTATCTTCACATTTGATGCTTCGCATACTTTAGGGCGCGTTCGCTCAGTGGATACCCGGCGGGTAGATATACAAGTCAACAGCGATGAAGATCTGCGTAAAGCAAGAGTTGGTCAACTGGTTACGATATCTTTGCCTGGAGCTCTTGAGGAATGGCTTATTGGTATCATCGGTAAAGTAGTTAAAACACCGATATTGGAAGAGGATACAGAGAGTGACACAATAGGGTCAGAAGATACAGGTGAATCGACACGCGAGCGAGTATTGAATACCGTTCGTCTTACTCTAGTTGGCACTGTCAAACTCAGCAACGAAAATAAGCCGTGCTTTACTCGCTCTCTTGTCCAAGTACCGGAAATCGATGCAGAATGCCGTGTTTTACGGGATGCCCAACTTCAAAACTTCATGAACCTACTTTCTACCGAAGGTCAAGGCGCCCATTCCTTAAAACTAGGGCGTTACACAATTGATGAAAGTGCGACTGCCTATTTAGATGGGAACAAGTTATTTCAACGCCATGCATCTCTTCTAGGGAGCACTGGTTCTGGTAAATCATGGGCTGTTGCTGCTATCTTGGAACAAGCAGCTAAACTCCCCTCTTCTAATCTCATATTATTCGATTTACATGGTGAGTATAGTGAACTGTCTTATGCTAGACATCTGCACATACCTGGGCCTGAGGAGCTTGGAAAAACTGATGACACGCTTCTATTTTTACCGTACTGGTTACTCAACGCTGAAGAGATACAAGCGATGTTTATTGACCGCAGCGAGTTTTCTGCCCACAATCAAGTAATGGCATTTCAGGATGCAGTTATTTCAGAAAAGAAGGCGACTTTACAATCACTGGGTAAAAAAGAAGTGCTAACCGCTTTTACCATCGATAGTCCTGTGCCGTTCGATATCGGGAAAGTAATTGCAGAAATCAAACGGCTTAATGAGGAAATGGTTCAAGGGGCAAAAGGGGAGAAGCAAGGTCCTTTCTATGGACAATTTAGCCGGCTGCTTATTCGCTTGAAAAGCAAGATTGAAGATAAGCGCTACGGATTTCTTTTCCAAGCACCAGAAGTAGTGAATAAATATGACTCCATGTCCGCTATGGCAAAACGCTTGATGGATTATTCGCAATTAGGCGCGCAAATCAAGGTCATCGATTTCTCTGAGGTTCCGGCAGATATTCTACCAGTAATTATTGCCCTCGTAGCACGTATCATTTACCAAGTACAGTTCTGGACTGACCGCAAGAAGCGTAAGCCAATGGCATTTGTGTGTGATGAAGCGCATTTATATCTACCTAAGAAGGACGATAGGAATCCGGTTGAACAACGAGCCGTTGAAAACTTTGAAAAAATTGCTAAGGAAGGTCGGAAATACGGTGTTGCCCTCTTGGTCATAAGTCAGCGACCTTCAGATGTGAGCGCAACTATTCTTAGTCAGTGTAACAATATTATTGCTTTGCGTTTAACTAATAGCGACGACCAATCAACGGTTAAAAAGCTGATGCCAGAAAGTTTGGAAGAATTGATGGATACTCTTCCAGTTCTTGATATTGGTGAAGCACTTATCGTTGGTGATTCTGTATTACTTCCGAGTAGGATTAAGATGGACCCGCCGACCGAGAAACCTCTTAGTGTCACTATTGATTTCTGGCAAGAATGGAGTAAACCACCTGACACACCGGATTTTGTAAAAGCTGTGGAGAATATGCGTCGTCAAAGTAGGGAATAACTAACTATCGCCAACCCTGGTCTCTTATACTTACTAAACGATCTGACGATTTGTGCAGCTTGCTTGATTTCCATTAAACAATTCTGACTTTTGTTCAACTTGGCTTCATCCAACAAAAAGTCATTTCGTGACGTCTGAACTTCAATATACATCTTGTGCAGTTCTATACAAAGTGGTAAAGTTCCAGTATGTTCAAATCAGGCTACAGAATATTCTTTGAATCTCAAAAAGTAGACATTATATCTCAACAAAAAGTTTGAAGGAGGCGAAACAATGGCAGGATATGTTGGACCAATTGAGAAACAAACTCTAGGCAACAATTATTTTAGACAGGTGTTATTTACCGGGAAAAATGCTCAGCTCGTAGTGATGTGCTTACAACCCGGTGAAGATATCGGTAACGAAGTGCATGCAAATGTTGACCAGTTCTTCCGTATCGAGCAAGGTGAAGCAATATTTGTTTTCAATGGAACTGAAAAGCATCTAGTAAAGGATGGGGATGCGGTTATAGTTCCAGCAGGCACATACCATAACGTCATGAATGCTTCGAAAACCATAAAACTGAAGCTATATACCATATACTCTCCTCCCAACCACCCCGATAAGACCGTGCATAAAACAAAGGTAGATGCTGAAAAGGCTGAAGCGGAAGAACATCATTAGCAAGACAAATACTGTCCCTATTTGCATGGGTCTTGAGATGATCTGCCCCCAGAAAACGATACCAGACTAAACCTCGAAAAAAGAAATAAATGTTTACGAAAGGGTAGATGCAGGAACAAACGCAGTAAGCCAATTAAAGATATCTCATGTTTCATGTGGAGTTCGACTCTCTTGTTTTTGTTTTCTTGATAGATTATAATCACATCCGACCACATAGTTCCCTGGGTTATCGGCCACCAGCTTCTTAAGACGGGCATTCTCTTTCTCAAGCTCCTTGAGCCTCTTCGCCTGCTCGACTCGCATACCGCCGTATTCCTTACGCCAGAGATAATACGTCTGTTCAGTAACACCTATCTTTTTACTGGCTTCTGCGATGGCGGCTCCCTGACTGAGAAGTACCTCAGCCTGCCTCAGTTTGCCGATGATTTGCTCTGGAGTATAACCCTTTTTGACCATGTATCCCCCCTTTTTCTGGTCTTATTTTACTAACATTATACCTGGACCAGTTTTTGGGGGGCAGGTCATTAATCATATCACGCTATTAATATCCACGTTCTGTTTAACCAATTTCTCTAGGAGCTGGATATTTTCGGTATCGTCCCTGGTCAATAATGCCCTCGTCTCATTTATCTGTTTGGCTGTCTCATAGGTATCATATGGCACCAATAGAACCGGGATATTCCTTTCTGAAAGCTTACCCACCAAATAAGGGGGCGGCAGAATATTGTTAGTCAGGATAATCCCCGAAGCGGTGACCACTAGCACGGAGGCGATATAATCGCTTCTATCTCCGGAGGTGATTATCAGCTTATCTTCTTGATTGAACCGGGGGTCTCTCACCGCTGTATCAGCCGATTTTGAACCGACGAATATATGCTTGATTCTATTCTTCAAGCCGCCTTCGCCGGCAATAACACGCGCCTGTAATTTCTCCGCTAAATAGCCCATCGAGGGGTAGGTCAGCTCCGGTTCGTTCGGAATAACACCTAAAACATTTATACCCAGGTTTTTTATATCCGGCAGATAGTTATTTCGATAATCCTCGAGGTTGTTGACCTTGTTGATAACAACACCGTAATCGATATTCATCATATCAACGTATCTTTTAATGAAAGTAATATCGTCAATTATGGTACCTTCATCGCCGCTGATAACGAGTATCAGTTTGCCGCCCACATATTTAACAAGGGATAAGGTATCTAATCTCACCGAAGTACCGTAGGTCAGCTTTTTACCGCCTTCGACAAACAGTAATGTATTATCTTTTTCTAGATTGCGTACCATTTCCAGCAGTTTTGTTTTAGTGCTTGCCTCATCATACATATAGCGGAGCTTCGCATGTTCAAAGCCGATGGTCATTTCGTCGGAGCTTTGCTCCAGGCCGAAGATATTGGTAATCAGAGCGGCATCGTAGTCCCATAAGCGCTTCTTGCGATAGATTAGATTATCGCCGAACGGTTTAAGGTAGCCGAATTTCTTATCGAGTGCTTTGGCCAGCCCAATGATAAAACTGGTCTTGCCGGCATTCTCGCTGACTGAACCTACGATAATATTATTCATAACGCTGCCTCCTCCGATTTTGATAGCAAGATTCTCACGTCAATAGCCCTCACCCCTCCTCCCTGGCTGTAGGCCGCCAGGGGGTTTATCTCAATATCGGTGATATCCGGGCATTTTTGTAGTATGGTGCCGATTTTGATGATGGTATCCGCTACTGCATCAATATCTTTGCGTTTTTCGCCTCGGATACCGAGGAGCAGGGGATACGAACGTACCTGGCTTATCATGTCCAATGCCTCATTATGACTTAAAGGGAAGGCACGGAAAGAAACGTCCTTCATAACTTCCACATAAATTCCGCCCAGACCAAACATAACGATAGGGCCAAAAGCATGGTCGCGTCGCGCCGCAACAATGGTTTCAACTTCAGAATTGACCATTTCATCGATTTGAACACCCTCAATCACTGCATCCGGTTTATATGCGCGCGCATTGTGTATTATGGCTTCGTAAGCGCTGATTATCTCGTTTCGGTTTTCCAGGTCTAGAGCTACCCCGCCGGCGTCGCTCTTATGTATGATGTCTTTGGAGACGATTTTCATCGCGACAGGGTAACCGATTTCCTGGGCATAAGTCACCGCCTCATCCAGATTGCGGGCAATGCGGCTTTTCGGAATAGGAATGCTAACTATCTGCATGAATACCTGCGCTTCGGAAGCAAGCAAGAAAGTCCTATTATCCGCTCTGACTTTTTTAATTATTCTGTTGAGTTTTTCACCGTCAATATCCAGCTGTGGAATCTCTTCAGCTGATTTGTTACGGGTTTTATAATTGGAATACATCGCTCCCAATAAAGATACCGCTTCGTAAACATCTTGAAAGGCCGGGATATCGATATCGCCGAGTTTATTTATGCATTGCTCTATTTTGGTTCCGCCGAAGAGTGATAAAACAAGGGGTTTCTTGGTTAAGTATTGGGGCCTTTGTTTGTTGACAACCTTGAAGAATCCATCAGGGTCAAAAAGAGCGGTCTCACAAGCTAGGCAGATAATCGAATTTATGTTTTTATTATGCAGCGCTGCTGTTAAAGCATTGTCGTAATAGCTGGCGGAAGCCTGGCCGGATAAGTCGACCGGGTTTTTTAAAGAGCCGAAAGAAGGGATTATCTCGGAAAACGTTTCGTTTAGGTCTGGCAGGTCATCGTAAAGACTGACATTGAACTTTTCACAGGCATCGGCGGCGAGTACACCCATCCCACCGCCATTGGTAATGATAACGGTATTATCTCCCTGTGGAACTGGCTCGGTGTTTAGATATCGGCTCCAGTTGAGAGCATCATGAATGTTCTCAGACCGTATTACCCCGCATTGTCGCATAATATCGTCAAAGACCGCGTCTTCTCCGGCGAGCGAACCTGTATGCGAGGCGGCTGCCAAAGCACCGCGGCGGGAGCGGCCTGATTTAATGACGACGACGGGTTTTTCCCGTGTTGCTTTTTTAAGAATACCGACTAAACGCTCGCCGTTATTGACACCTTCAAGATACATAAATATCATTTTCGTTTGTTCTTGAGCAATGAGGTACTCGAGAAGGTCGCACTCGTTAATATCCGATTTATTCCCCACCGAGATGATAGCGGATAGCCCGATATTCTGGGTGACTGTTTTACCCATCATACCGATACCTATGGCGCCGCTCTGGGTGATAACTCCCACGTGGCCGGGCCTGACATCCGGAGGCCCGAACGTGGCATTTAGTGAAGATACTGCCGAATAGATACCGAAGACATTGGGGCCTAGAACACGCATTCCGTGTTCGTTCGCGTAGGCAACCAATTGTCTTTCTTCGGCATAATGGCCTATCTCCGCAAAGCCAGAGGCTATGATAATGCTGAATTTAACTTTCTTAGCGGTACAGCTTTTAATACAATCAAAAACATTTTTGGCCGATATCACCACGCAGGCAACATCGACAGTCTCCGGGATTTCTTCAACGCTCCGGTATATCTTATGTCCCAAAAGCTCGCCGCCCTCGGCGTGTACGGGGAAGACTTTACCTTTGTAGCCGGAGGAAGTGATATTCTGGACTATTTTATTGCCTATTTTGGAAGTATCGCGCGATGCACCGATGATAGCGATACTTCTCGGTTCAAAAAGATACTTGATATCCGGCTTATTCAACATAACTCTTAGCCTCACTGAAAGTCATCTTTAGCTCGTATGTTTCTCCATCGATTTTCTTGTCCATAAAAAAGCCCATTTTTTCAAACAAATGCAGCATTGACCTGTTTTCCACGAGCACTTCAGCAGTAAAACCTAACAGACCTTGTTTTTTCGCGAGATAGGTGAGATAAGAAAGCAGTTCGTTGCCGATGCCCTTATTCTGATATTCGTCTCTAACCACAAATGCAATCTCGGCAACATGGGCATTAGGTAAGATGATATATTGCCCCAGACCCACAATTATCTCTCTTTCATCCTGGTTTATCGTTGCTACGATAGAAACTTCCCGGTTATAGTCTATGACGACGAATTCCTGTAACCTCTCGTGCGGCATATCCTGCCGGCGCGACATAAAGCGGCGATACATACTGTTATCAGAAAGGGCATAAAACAAATCTTTTATCAGCGGTTCGTCGCTGATTTTAACCGGCCGCATAAAGATATCCAGACCGGATTTGGTAGTGCGGTGTATTTCCAACTCTTTAGGATATTCACCACCCTTGCCGGTTATAAATGCCTGGTCTTTATATATAAGGTTCAGCGCTTTAGCTTCTTGAATGAGGTCTTTCCTGAATTTGGGATGAGCGATAGAAATTAACTCCATGGCCCGCTCGCGGATATTTTTCCCATGCAAATACGCAATACCATATTCGGTGACTACGTAGTGTACATCTCCACGATTTAGAGTAACGCCAGCACCCTCTTTTAAGAATGGTACGATTCTAGAAATTTTACCGTCACTGGTCGTGGATGGCAAAGCTAAAATGGCCCTGCCACGCTTAGCCAACACGGCCCCGCGCATAAAGTTCGCCTGGCCCCCCATCCCACTGTAAAAAACCTTACCCAGTGATTCCGCCGTAGATTGGCCGGTCAGGTCTATTTCCAGGGCGCTGTTAATAGCTATAAAGCAATCATGTTGAGCGATAATCAGTATGTTATTGGTATAATCCACAGGCCGGAATTCTATAGAAGGGTTGTCATCAATATAGTCATAAGTTTCCTTTTTACCCATGCAGAAGGCGGCGACAGTTTTTCCCTTATCTATAGTTTTTCTTGAGTTATCAATGACGCCCATTTTCATCAGTTCAACTATACCGTCACTGACAAGCTCTGTATGCACTCCAAGGTGTTTTTTCCCCGCCAGATTAATTAAAACGGCGTCAGGTATGGTGCCGTAGCCCACCTGGATAGTATCTCCATCCTGAACTAACCGGGAGATATAGTTACCAATCTCTTGGGTCGTCTCGGGGTGGGTATCCTCGGCATAACGATATTCCAATATAGGTTCATCATAAGGCACGATAAAGTCTACCTTGTCGATGTGAATAAAACTATCACCGTGAGTACGCGGCATAAAGGAATTGACCTGGGCAATTATCAAAGAAGCCTGGTCTAAGGCAGCTTTAACAATATCTACGCTGACACCAAGGCTTACATAACCGTGCTCATCGGGCAGAGATGTTTGGATTAGCGCAGCATCTATGGGAATCTGCTTGCGGGCAAACAGGCTGGGAATTTCAGAGAGGAAAACCGGGGTATAATCAGCCATGCCTTGATTAACAGCATTCCTGGTACTATCGGCGATGAAGAAGGAATTATGGCGGAAGTTATATTTAAATCTTTCCTCGGTATACGGTGCCAAACCCAGCGTCCAGATATGGATCACTTCCGTATCGAAAAAGGCTTTTGGGTAGGACTCAGTATATCGAATTAGAGCACTGACTAAATACTGGGGTTCACCGCAGGCTGAAGCAATGAAAATTCTATCACCACGGTGAATATGGCTAAAGATGTCTTTCTCGGAGGCGAATTTCTGCGGGAATTCTTTTCTTACCTTGTCGAGGGGATTTTCCACTATTTACCCCTTCTAGTTACTCTCCTATTATACACTATCGTCGTCCTAGCTGGAAAGTAACGTCTGAATTTTTATATTAAGCGCCGTTTTTTAAATTCGCACCGGTGTTAGAGCGTTCTGAAGGGTCAAAGAACGGGACCGGGTTCGATTTAAATTGCACGATTATGGATTAGTAGAATTGTTTGGTATGTTTATAGCGCTTTACGGGGCAATGAAGTTGCCTATTTTAAACACCGCCAGTATTTACGATGATACCTTTTTACCTCTTCCAGAACCTTTTCCGTCTCGGGCAGTACATGGTCTTTTCGGAACTGCTGTGGAATCGGTTCGGGCTCCTCAACGTTTAGCGGAAAATCAGCGATACCGCTAAGCAGGGATAGCCAGGCATATGGTAATATATGCTGATTATAGCCTGATGCAATCAAGTCTATTTGCTTACCCTGGCAAATATCCGTCATTTCTCTTATCTTGTCTCCCATCATTCTGAAGCCGGCAACAGTCATGCCGAGGTTTGTTAGCCCGTCATCGAAATGGGGGTCAGAGCCGCCGTTGCGTATGATTATCTGCGGTTGGTATTCCCGTGTTACTGGGAGGATAATCTCGTCGAAAGTCATTTGATAAGAAGCGTCACCAGCGTAGAGCGGTAAGGGTATGTTTATGTTTAATCCGGCCCTGTTACCTTCCCCGATATCGGAGGCGAATCCCGTGCCGGGGTAAATTGTGCGGGGGTTCTGATGGATGTCTACGAATAGTATTTTAGGATTGGTACGCACGTATTCGGCAGTACCGTTGCCTGCATGAGCATCCGTATCCAGCACCAGTATACGCTCCAGGTTATATTTTTCAATCAGATACAGCGCCGCAAAGGCTACATCGTTATAGATGCAGAACCCTTCGCCGTAGCGCTGCTTAGCATGGTGCATGCCGCCCCCGATGGAAATAGCTTTTTGATACTGACTGCTTTGCACTAAATCACAGGCCATTTTAGCTTGGCCGATAATCAGCCTGGCGGCTTTCTCCAATTCGCCCGGGATGCCGACCGGCTTATTATCCGGCGATTGGTAATGACTGAAATCCTCGAAGTAGGAGTTCCAGCCGGCGCTGGCAGCCTGGTAATATTCCTGGTTGAAATCTATATAGTCGCGGTCACAGATTTTCAAAAGGTCGGCTAAAGCTGCCGTTTCGGCTCCCAGAATATCGTAGTATTGCTCCCCCGGCAGGTTGGTTTTTAAAAATTTAATAAAGCTTTCATACCTATCTCCGCGGAAAGGATGCCCGGAACCAAAATCGTATTCTTTTAATTCATCTTGATACAAAACTGCTGCTGTCAACGTTATGGCTACTTTCGTATCTGGGAATGTCACAGGGGAACCAAAGAATAATCATACATAAGCATACAGTATTATCGATATTTGTTAAAGTTAATTGTCAAGAGAATCACTTATGAATTGCTAAACAATCGAGTATTTTGTTACTACAGCATTCTCAATGCTTCTGATGCAAAGTGCGTGGCTCCCGGATTGCACAATCTAGCGTAATGGGTCCTTTCTTTTATTTCACTTGACATTCACACACTTGCAGGTGTATTGCGAAAGAATAGCCCATGAAGTACAATCTGCCTATGAAGCTAGTTTATGAAGATAAAGACGGAGCTTATTCGGGAGGTAGCCCGGAATTCCTGAAGAAGTTCATATCCAAGGAAAACAACCCCAACTTTGAGGTTTACGATTCGCGGGATAATAACAATCGATTTATTGCGGTAAGATCCTCCCGTCTACCTGATGACCAGGATTTAACTACAAATAGATATGGTATCAATTTTCATAGAGCCAAGCCAGAACTGCAGGAAGCTTTGCAGTATGGAGAAGAATTGCCATATGCCATGGCAAGCACGAAATGGCTTGCAAATACAGCCTTCGCCGCTACCACCGAAGAAGAATATGGCAAAAAATCCTCAGTCTGGGAACATTTTTACTCCTACATCTGGGGTTTAACGCCGCAAACTATCTGGGTTACTCCACACTCAGGGAGCGTAGCCAGGGTGCCCGATGAAATATTACCCTATCCAAAGGTAGAAATGGACTCTTTCACTGCCGGGATTGCTGCGTCATGTGCATTCAATGATAGAAGCAAGGCATTAAAAAGAATCATGATTTCTATCCATAGCCATAGTTGGCTTGGAGCAATCCTGGACCTAGGGGGATTTGGCATAATTGGGGATCAGCAACTAGCTCTGGTCGCTAAAAAGATTGAAGGGAAATACCATGAAAGAGCCCAAATCCTTGCTGACGAATATAAACATGACTTCTTTTTAACAGCTACCAGATGGCTTGAGCATATCAACAACAAGAAAGGGACATTAAACCCTGAGGAATTAAGCCAGACATCAACGACGTTCAGGTATTTAGTGGGGAATATCGTAAAAGGGTTAAGACTTTACGGACAGGAAATAAATGAATTTACTTTTACAGAATTTAAAGAAGCAATAAAGAACTTGAGTAAAATTGAGGTGCCAGTGATATCAAGTAATTACTTATTTTCAGCAAAACACGTAGGCAAACTTCTAAGGCTATCTGAAAAGATAGGACATGGCCAGTTGCATTCTGCGCTCCAGATAGAATGCTTAAAGACATATTTAGCCAGGGACCCCGAGCTAATAGCCAATATCATTTTGGACATTAAAAACGAGCTCTTTGGTTAATGATTGAGATTGAAAAGGCAGCAAAATAACAGATTGCCGCAAGAGATTAACGCTACTTGTTATCCTGCTTGGAATTGCAATCTGATCAGTAAGAGTACAAATTGAAAGATTGATTGAATCCTTATCTCATTACACAATAAACAAGTATATCCTATGAGAAAATCGTACTTACCAGCTTTTTGAGCTGCACATTAGGGCGGTTTGTACAATTCATGATGATCGCTTTAGGAATTGTCATGATTGACTACGAGTTACAACGGATATAGAATACTTACACCAATATATTGTGGATCTTCAGAGAAAATGCTATTCAAATTCGTCTCCAGGGTTATTCAGGGTTTTAAAAGGCAAGTTTCAAGTAAACAGTTAATCTTATTACTTGCTATATTGATGATATTTTCTGCCACTACATCAGCTTGCTCCAAAGAAGCCCCGCCAACGCTAAAAGTAACCGTGATGACGTTATCCAGTATTGCTTTCGAAGAAGGAGGTAAAATACCGGTCAAGTATACTCGAGACGGACAGAATATCTCTCCTCCGCTTAATTGGAGTGAGCCACCACAACAAACTCAAGTATTCGCTATAATAGTAGATGACCCCGATGCTGCCGGCGGTGCGTTTACACATTGGATTCTATTCAATATCCCTACTAGCGACCGTGAACTCCCGGAGGGTATCTCTACCCAAGAGCAAATTGAGAACGGGGCATTACAGGGAAAGAACGATTTTGGCAGGATTGGCTATGACGGGCCTTCTCCACCCAAGGATGCCACGCATAAGTATCGCTTTACAATTTACGCGCTTGATAATCCCCTAAATTTAAATTCTGGCGCTTCCAGGAAACAGCTTGTTGATGCGATGAGCGGACACATTCTTTCTAAAGGGGAGCTCCTCGGAACTTACGGGCATTAGCTTGGTGAAGGGAATAAGTGTAGTGTTAACGTCCTAAGGCTTGATTAGCCAAGCCTTCTAGTTGAATAAAAGTCCAATCTGTTTAACCGGTAATAAGAAAGGCTGGATATAGTATTGAGGCTCACCCTTGCTAACCACCTATTTTAGTTTCCTGACGTGATAACTATATGTCGCAACTTTAATTCGTAAACATTAACCATAACTCTTCACTTTACTTAATGAGTACTAAACTCAGATGTTTTTTGAAAACCAAGTATGATTTAGCTATTATCAAGGCAAAGAACTATCAAAGCATATCAAGGCTAAAGAAAAATCAAGGCTAACGCGATAATCGTCAAAGCTAAGCTATCAAAGCTGAGTTAATGGATAATCAAAGCGTGGATCGTTAAACAACCAGTTTTCTACTTCATTATCAAAGGAGAATCAAGGCTAAACTGTCAAGCTTGATAATAAAGGCAAGCAAGAGAGTCATGAGGAAAGTGCAAAATAGGCACACTGTGAGTAGAAAACCTAAAACTTATCAAGTATGATTATTGATGCCGTTCAATTGTTCCCCAAAATTAATGGGTAATCAAAACTAAACTTAAATAGAGCATTGTCGACAGTGATTACAGGCTTATACAACAAATTACTGTTTTGTATAGGACTAAATATTAAGGTAAAAGCTAACTTGAAAGTTCTGCCTATTGTCACCCCAGCTCCACCATCGCGTACAGAAGGTAGAACTCTCTTATTTTCAATATCTATATTTTCCGATATCATTGGTAAAGAATGGTTAACCATCAGCTCTAGAGGTCAAGATGCTTGAAACTCTAATCTTGTAAGTGGTATTCTACCTGAGGGCAGGTCAGACATTGTATTTGTAAAGGAGAATTTGGGATGGAGATTAGGGAAAATAAGTCAGGGAATGTCGATATTGTGTATCTTGTCGGGCGGCTTGATGCCTATGCCGCTAATGATGTCGAGAAGAAGATTAATGCCGCAACTGAAAAGACCCCGGCCTGCCTGGTAGTTGGTATGGAAAGGTTGGAGTATATTAGTAGCTCCGGGTTGAGGGTGTTACTGGCTGCATTGAAAAAAGTACGGAAGCAACAAGGGGATATAAGACTAACGGGCCTGCAGCCCTATGTAAAAGAAGTATTTGATATCTCCGGTTTCACGCAATTGTTTAAGATGTTTGAAAAAGAAGACGATGCCATAAAAAGCTTTAGCGTTTCCGGATAATAGAAGGATGTCTGTGATTGGAAAAAGCGATCGTGCTTTAAAAACTGCCTCCAGAGTTAACGGAGCTGTAGGAATACTTCCCAAGCCCCCAAATCTCATTTATGGTGTCAATGATAGACCACCTATCCTGTTTACCCTTTTTATGGGTTTCCAGCACGTTTGTTTTTACGCTATCTCACTTTCCTTTCCTGTCATTATCGTGAGAGCTATCGGCGGTACAGACGCACAGGCGACTTTCATGATAAGCATGTCCATGATAGCCGGGGGCATCGGAGCGATTATTATGGCCCTTCCCAAGGGACCGGTAGGGTCAGGATATCTATGTCCGCCGGTCTGTTCCCCAACCAATCTCGCGGCGGCATTAACCGCCTCCAAATTCGGAGGTTTATCACTATTATACGGAATGACTTTAATTTCCGGTGTCAGTGAAACCATTTTTTCCAGGTTAGTCAATAAGTTAAGGGTGCTGTTTCCGCCCGAAATCACTGGCCTTATCGTGGCCATGGTTGGAATCACGGTTATCAGGGTAGCTTGCCTTAATTTTTTAGGGTTGGACCAGGTTGGCACACCAATCGAGCCTAAGGTACTTATCGTTTCATTTTCCACGCTGGCAGTAATAGTTGGACTGAATATCTGGGGCAAAGGAAAACTGGGGCTATTTTGCGTACTTGTCGGCATGGTTTTAGGGTATATCCTGTCATACGTCTTAGGACTCATGAGTTCCACTGATATCGCCGCGGTGAGTGGGGCTGGCCTCGTATGGTTCCCCTTTCTGTACCATCCGGGATGGTCTTTCAGTCTTTCTCTGGTGATTCCCTATCTCATAGTGATGGTCTGCTCAGCGGTAAAAACCGTAGGAGATATCACCACCTGTCAGAAAATTAACAACGCCAAGTGGACGCGTCCTGATATGAAAAACATCGGCAAAGGAATATTGGCTGACGGTTTGAGTGATGTAGCTTCAGGCCTTCTAGGCGGTACCGGTCAATCCACTTCATCCAGTAACGTCGGGCTTACCATCGCCACTAAGACTACCAGCCGCGTCGTGGCCTATGCCACAGGCGGGCTGTTAATCATTATAGCTTTCATTCCCAAGGTATCTTCCCTGTTTGCCATCATGCCGAAACCGGTTATGGGAGCATCACTCATTTTCGCTATCTCGTTCATGATAGTTTCCGGAATTCAGATTATGACGTCCAGGATGCTGGATACACGAAAGATAATTGTCATTGGAGTTTCCATTATCTTCGGGATAATGGTTGACTTGATGCCTGAAGCCTTCGCTAATTTACCTACGTGGATAAGCCCAGTTTTCAGTTCTTCTCTTTCTACAGCCGCTATTACAGCGATCTGTTTGAACCTGATATTTCGTATTGGCATTGCTAAATCTCAAACAATCGAGTTGGAACCGAAGGTTGACTCTTCAGAGAAGATATTTAATTTTATGGAAAAAGCTGGAGCATCGTGGGGAGCCCGTAAAGAAATTATTAACCAAGCAGCTTCGGCTATCAATGAGTTTTTCGAATCTGCAACCGGTTTAAACATCGTGAAAGGTAAAATCAAAACCGAAGTAAGTTTTGATGAATTTAATCTGGATGTTAATATTACTTACGACGGAACGTTAATGGAGTTCCCGGTAAACCGACCTTCGGCAGATGAATTGATGGCGGATGAACGTGCATTTACCAGACTCTCCGCGTTCCTTATAAATAGTCGGGTAGATAAAATAAAATCATCGGCTAAAGATGGTCATTGCCATTTACAACTCCATTTCGACCATTAATACTTAGATTTTTTACACCGGTGGGCGGTAAATGCCATGGAGCAATCCAGCCATTCACCGGAAAGGTAATAACTAGATGACAAATAAATTTGAGATTGAACTTGAAAGTAAAATAGAAAATTTGCCTGTAATCAGCAAATTTGTTAACAGGACCTTAACTGGTTTTCAAGCTGATCCAGATACAGTTAATAAAGCCCAAATGGCGATTGATGAAGCCTGTACCAACATCATCAACTATGCTTATTCCGGAGCCGTGGGTCCTCTAAAAGTTGCTTTGGACCTCGTTGGAGAAGATATCATCATAATCATCAAGGATAGGGGAAAGCCATTCGACCCGACGACAATTCCGCCGCCGGATTTAACTGCTGATGTGAACGAGAGAAAAGAGGGTGGATTGGGATTTTATTTAATACAAAAGCTGATGGATTGCGTCAGTTATTCTTACGATCCCCTAGAGGGGAACCAGTTAATCCTGAAGAAAACAAGGAGAAAATCATGAACGCGGCAGAGAGCCAGATAATTCGATTGACCCTTTTAGCCAAGCTGGATTTCCTCCCCGGAGCGATGGCTCTAGTCCGTGAGACGGTTAACAAGCTGGGATTAGATGATAGGGACGCACACCGCATGGAACTGGTGGTTGAAGAAGCTTGCGTAAATGTCATTGAGCATGCTTTTGAGGGCGAGACCGGCAGCTACGACATTGTGATAGAGCGGCGTCCGGGCCAGATTATCGCGGCGGTCGAGGACCGCGGTCTGCCTTTCGATTTTAAGAAATATGAAAGCGGCGAGGAGTCCGGACTGGGTATCGTGCTCATGAAGGCTTTTGCGGATGAAGTACATTTCCTGAACCTGGGAAGGCGCGGCAGAAGGGTGGAGCTGGTAAAGAATCTGCCGGAAAAGAACATCAGCGGTTTTATCCAAGAGACACTGGAGGCAACGGCTAAAGAGCCCGCAAAAATCGTGGAAGAAAAAGATATAACCATCCGTTTGATGAAACCGGATGAGTCTCTGGGCTTAGCCCGTTGCGCTTATCGTTGTTACGGCTATACCTACTCCACAGATAACTTCTATTATCCCGAAAGAGTCCGCGAACTGGTGGAGAGCGGATTGATGGTCTCCGTGGTAGCGGTTACACCAGATAATGAAATAATCGGCCATGTAGCGGTTACCAAAGAAACGCCGGAAGCCACGGTCGGCGAAGCCGGTCAATATATCGTCGACCCACGCTATCGCGGGCAAGGCGTCCTTAAGCAAATGAAAACACTAATGAAAAGCCATAGCCGGGACGCGGGGATGCTGGGCAATTATGGAGAAGCAGTTACGGTGCATCCCTATACACAGCGGGCCGAACTATCAGGGGATGCCTCGGAAACAGGCATGCTGCTCGGGTTCACACCGGCGACCATGTACTTTAAAAATATCCAGAGCGAGGAAAATCCGAAGCGCCGCCCGGTGATAATTTTTTATGCCTCACTAAACGAAGCGCCTTTCAGGGATGTTTATCTGCCGCCACATCACGCTGGTATCTTGCGCCGTATCTACGAAAAGTCCGGTCTACAGAGGAAGTTTATTTCCGGGAATATTCCCGACCTGCCAGAGCATTCCCAGATTGATATCAAAGTCCAGACTGAAGCCAGCCGGGCTTTTTTACGGGTACTGGAATACGGTCAAGACCTGGAAGCCACGGTCAAGTTCCGCCTGAGAGAACTCTGCAACAAACGGATAGATTGTATTTATCTAGACCTGCCGCTATCTCATCCAGCAGTACAGCCTTATTGCGCAGCTATGGAGATGTTCGGTTTCTTTTTTGGCGGTATCTTGCCGGAATTACATGAAGGTGATATCTTGCGCCTGCAATATGTCAATAATGCGGAGCTCGAGCTGCAAAACGTCGAGCTTGCCTTTGATTTCAGTAAGGAGCTGTATCAATATGTGCTCAAGGCCAGTGGGTTAACCGGATAGGGGATGTGATACATCACGTTACCGGCAGTTATGTTTATTTTACTTTAACACTTTCATAACCATCAAGGTCAAATCGTCAAACTGAGGTTGGCCCGCGCTAAAAGCGATGACTTCTTGCTCAATAAGTCCAATAAGTTCGTGAGCGGATAAACTTTGGTTATCTTCTACCAACTTAATCAGTCTCGCCTGCCCGAATTGTTCGTTTTTCATGTTTATCGATTCAGTCACGCCGTCGGTATACAGGAGGACTGTTTCTCCTTTGTGCAAAGTAATTTCCTTCTCCTCTAAATTTATATCGGGCATGACTCCCAGGGCTATACCCTTAGCTGACAGTATAACCAAAGTGCCTTTCGGTCTGCCCAATACAATAGGAGGGTTATGACCGGCGTTCACATAATGCAACTGTTTATTCTTAGTATCCAGCATAGCGTAGAAAAGAGTGACAAACATATCCGTTTTATCATCCAGTGAAATCAGACTGTTCGCCATACAGATAGCCTCGGAGGCAGTGGTCTTACCCACGGCATATGCGCGAACGCAGGTCCGGGATAATGCCATAAATAAAGCGGCAGGGAAACCCTTTCCGGAAACGTCGGCGATAACAAATCCCCACCGGTCTTGAGAGATGGGGATGAAATCATAGAAATCACCTCCTACTTCAAGGGCAGGCACGGTAATTGCGGCGATGTCAAATCCCTCGATACGGGGCTCGGAATCCGGTAAAAAGCTTTTCTGGATATTACGGGCTGTTTCTATTTCGTACTGTTTATGTTCCAATTCAGTGCGATATTTTTCTTTTTCAGCGGCGTTTTTCCGTTCCTTGGTCAGGTTATGTATGATAAAAGTAAAGATTCCCGCTCCTGCGGCATTGGCAGCAATCATCGGTATCGCCACTTCTTTAACTGTTTCCAGAGCGGTGTCGAACGGTGTGGATATCAGTAGAGTAAAACCCATGAGAAAGGCTTCAACACAGGCGGTAAAAAACATCACCACCCAGATGCGTGGGAAATTACCTTTTTTCAGTACATGAATAAGGCCGGCGGCCAGGCCAGCGAGCACGGTTACAGAAGAGGAGGAAACAGCGACAAAACCGCCCATGAAGTAGCGCTGAACGCCGCCGATTAGACCTGCGCCAAGGCCAACGATGGGACCGCCAGCCAGTCCGGCTATTATTGGACCCAGGTCTCTTATATTAGCTATGGCACCCGATGGAAGTGACACGCCGCCGTAAGTGCCGAATACCGATAAAGCTCCGAAGATAACAATTGTAATCAAACGGTTCTTATAATTGGGACGCCTCTCCAGCAAATCCGTAAAAAATCCTGCACGTGTCACGAGGTAGGCGAAAACCAGTACCACGCCGGCGGTTTTTATCAGGTCAATTAAAAGGTTGGTAATCGATGTACTCATTGGGCATATAAGTCCTTACACAATTTTACTCAAGCTAGATTTGTAAACAATACTTTTTCCAATATTAAACCGTTGGGTAGTCCAGACTTCTCTACTTTTTTACCATTGCCCTGTACAGAGCAAACAAGATAAATAGGTAAGCGACTATTCTTAACACGATGCTGACAGTGTCCCAACCTGATGTTAGAGTCCAAAGATTCATGAAGCGCTCGATGGCAAAAAGCCCGTAGGCTATACCCAAATAAAGAAGTACATCGTCCTTCTTTTTGTTATAAACCCAGAAAGCAAAGCCACATATTAGGAAACAAAACACCACGTAAAGTATCGCTAATCCATCCATCTTTAAATCCCCCTTTTCGCTTCATTGCTATGCATTTATATATAGCATAAACATAAAATGTGTTTAACACATTATAACTATCAGTTTAATGATTATACCACGCTGCATAATTCCTATGTTTTGACTCATGATAATATTTCTCGTATAATTCCAATACTAACCGAAGCTCGATATTTAATTTGAAGGGGTTTTTTTATGGCAAATTTTGTGGTGTTTTTTGGTTTCACAGAACAAGGCATAAAAAATATAAAGGACAGCCCGGCCCGAATCGAAGCTACCAAGAAGATTTTCGAAAGTATAGGGGCTAAAGTCAAGGATTTCTATCTAGTAATGGGTATGGACCGCTACGATACGATGTTCATTGTGGAAGCGCCCGATGATGAAATTATAGCTCAGGCGACTCTCAAGGTTGGTTCGCTAGGGAATGTGCATACTGATAGTCATCGCGCTTTTTCAGCGGATGAATTCAGAAAGATTGCCTCTCGGTTGTAACAGGCAACTTATCAGCAAATTTCAGAAAATAAATAGGGGTAGAGAAATGAAAGTTCTTATAATAAAACGATATCTCTTGATCATAATCATTGCAATGTCCATGATTATCGGTCTTTTTTCTGGTGGTTGTACCGGCTCAGCCAGCCAGGAAGAGCAATTAAAGACTACCACGCTGCAAATTCAAGCAGCAGTACAAACAGAACTGAACAGCTTAGACAGTGATCTATCTATTACAGCATCTAAATTATCTAAAATTGGACTTAACGGGTCTGAAGTAAAGCAAATTTTGAATGACTTATGTAGCAAGTATTCTTTTACAATTGAGTGTTGTACTGCAGATGCCGCCGGTAAAATGGTTGTAGTAGCTCCCGAAGCATATAGCCGTTATGAAGGGACAGACATCAGCCTGACAGACGCTGCGGTTAAATTCAACAAGACTAAAGAGCCTATGCTTAGTCAAGTTTTTCTGGCAGTGGAGGGCATCGACGCTGTTGTCCTCATTTGGCCTATTTTGAATGAAAAAAATGACTTCATTGGCTCATTAAACGCACTATTCAAACCTGGAACATTTTTTGACATGTTAGCAAAGCCAATTTTAAAAGGTACAACAATCGAACTCAATGTTATGCAAGTGGATGGTCTAAATATTTACGATTCTAAGGGCACAGATGCAGGCAAGAACCTCCTGACAGACCCAACGTTTCAACCTTATAAAGAGTTGGTAGATTTGGGTGCCAAAATCGTTGCTCAAGAATCTGGCTCAGGCAACTATATATACATCGACCGTACAACAGGAGAGTCGGTAAAGAAACATGCTTTCTGGTTAAGCGTAAAGTTAAATAATACTTCATGGCGATTAACATCAGTTCAAAAAGTTATAGAGTAGTAACCACCATAAAGTAACAGTATGGAAGATAGAAAAGCGGAACTCGAATTTTACAGGAGGCGTCCATAAAATGAAAATCAGACATAGTGCACAGGTTTTTTTAGCGAGTATCCTGGTTACTTTATTACTAATAATCCCGAGCGGCTGCTCCCAAACCTCCACGACGATACGCATCGTTACATCAACACCGATAATCGACCAAGAAAATACCGAAACGGCACACGCCGATAAATCATATGACGGTAAAGAAATTCGAATAACCCTAGGAAGCTCGCTGCAGGTCCAGTTGGAATCCAATCCTTCCACCGGTTTCGGTTGGGAACTCACCAGTATCAGTGATTCTAACGTCTTGGAAAAGCTTAGTAATATCTTTGAAACTCCTTCATACAAATTACCAGCAGGGCAGACACCGCCCGCTGGAGCTGGGGGCATGGAATTTTGGACTTTCAAAGCATTAATGAAGGGTACGAGCACAATATCCATGGAATACAGCCAGCCGTGGGACGGAGGCACCAAAAAAGCTCAGACGTTCAGCCTAACAGTTACTGTAAATTAAATAACTTCAAAGTGGGTCGATAATGTCAATAGAAAATTTAAGGCTTTTCTATAATGCTTTGGCAAAGGATAAGGCCCTGAAGGCGAATTTTATAACACTTAATTAAAAAATAAGATTGGAGCATCGTCGGTAGTACTACCTGTTTATGTAATAAATTACTGTTTTATATAATGCTAAATTCAAGGCTAAAAGTTCTACCTTCTGTACAGTACCGCCCACCATCGTAGCTAGACGAGGTTTTTAAACCTACTGATTGCTAAAAAAACAGAGTATGATTACGACTGCAAGAATAATGCCCAGTTTCTTGGAGCACATTTCCAAATTTCTTTTAAGTAGCGGCCCTTAGTCTCTGCAGGCGTTCGCCCCTCTTCTTCGCAGATATAGAGAAGACCCTGGGAACATCGGCCAACAGAGACTTTGATTGCTCAGCGGCAACGGAATAGAATCTTAACGTTCTTTCTTCCATCTCGATAGCAAGACTAAGAGCATTCGCATAAGTCGCACCTTCTGCCAATCGGGCCTCCGTTGTATACTCGTCCGGGTCCATATCGAAGGCAAAACAACCCTCGATAGCATCAGTGATGCCACCGTAGTAGGCCATCTCTACCTGTACGATGCTCTTCTTATT
Source organism: Dehalococcoidales bacterium (assembly GCA_050014095.1). Taxonomy (GTDB): domain Bacteria; phylum Chloroflexota; class Dehalococcoidia; order Dehalococcoidales; family RBG-16-60-22; genus RBG-13-51-18. The sequence continues at coordinate 352,636 of JBEKDZ010000003.1, forward strand.
CTCCTTCGCGAGAGACAGCAACATCTCTCGGTTTACTCCATAGCGCTGCGCCAGAGTCTCATAAAAGTGGGTACCGTCTTCCTCAAGCTTTCGAGCCAGACTAATGACTTGGGAAGCCGTGTTCAGTCTCATCTAGAACCACCTCTGGATGACAACCTTGCTTTCTGTAAAGAAACGGATCGCATCTTTACCTTGCCCGTGTAATACTCCAAAGAAGGAATCCTTCATGCCCCCGAAGGGGAAGAAAGCCATCGGCGCCACAATTCCAATATTTATACCAACATTGCCGGACTCAATCCGGTACTGGAATTCCCGGGCTGCCTTGCCACTGGTAGTGAAGATAGCATCACCATTACCATAGTTGCTACTGTTCGCCATGTTGATTGCCTCATCAAGGTCTTTGGCTCTCAGGACACTGGCTATCGGGCCGAATATTTCTTCTCTGGCAATTGTCATATCAGGCGTGACGTCTGCAAAGATGCTCGGGTTGACGAAACAAGTGTCCGGGTAGTCGCCAGTAATTTTAGGTTTTCTACCATCCAGCATGAGCCTGGCGCCTTCCTGGATACCCTTCTCTATGTATCCAAGTACTCTCTTCTTACCGTCTAACGATTGCATCGGGCCCATCTGGACCGACTCGTCAAGCCCGTAACCAACTTTTATCTTTGATGTGGCGTCAACAAACAGAGTCAGGAACTTCTTATAGAAGGCGTCATCGCCGACGATCACGAGGTTAGCCCCCGAAAGGCAGCGCTGCCCGCTATTTCCAAAAAAAGACGTCAGTAGCGATGGTATCGTCGCTTCAATATTGGCATCTGGCATGACCACCATGAAGTTCTTGGCCGCCGCCTGAACAATAGCCCTCTTTCCTGTCTCGCCGCACTTTTTGTAGACGATATCTCTTCCTACCTTGGTGCTACCCACAAAGGTTACACCCTTAATATCTGGGTGCTCGAGTAGAGCCATAGCAGTATCAGCCCCACCATGCACCATATTATAGACTCCTGGCGGAATGCCAGCTTCCTCAATAAGCTCAGCAAGTTTTACCTGACTTATCGGGTCTCTCGGCGAGGGCTTGACAACAAAGGTATTTCCAGTAGCTATAGCAAAGGGAGAATACCAGAGGGGCACCATAAATGGGAAGTTGAAAGGGGCAATGTGGCAGAAGACACCAATAGGCTGATAGATGACATATTCATCTATACCAGAAGCAATATCCTCCAGGTTATATCCCATCATGAGAGATGGAATCCCCGTGGCGACCTCGACCATCTCGATCCCGCGCCGTGTCTCCCCTCTTGATTCATCTATCGTCTTGCCATGCTCCATGGTTTGGACGCGGCTGAGCATTTCGAAATTCTCTTCCAATAGTCCCTTTAATCTAAAGAAGCATCTGACGCGAGTAAGCGGCGTTGTCCTTCTCCAGTCGGGGAAAGCCTCTTTGGCTGCTTTGACCGCGGCATTCACCTCATCCATGGTCGACATTGGCACCCTGGCCAGTACCTTTTGCGTCGCTGGGTTCACGACGTCCTGAGTCTGGTCGGATGCGGACTCGACCCATTCACCTCCAACGTAGTTCCTTAGCCTGAATTCACTCTTAAGTGGTTCTTCAAGAATAGCCATTCTTCTCGTCTCCTTCTTCTTTGCTTTCAGTATTTAGATCAATAAGCCTGATTGTAAATCTCAGCCATTTCCTCTTTTGTAGCTATTCTAGGATTGTTGTCTGGGCTGCCACTGGCGATTGCCGCCTCTATCATCTGCGGCATAACTTCTTGGAATTTTACCCTATCAATACCCAGATCGCGCAGGCGCGGTATCTCAAGTTGTCTAATCATTCTTCTCACAGCACTGGCTCCTATTTTGGCTGCATCCATTTCAGCTAACCCGGTGACGTTTTCGCCTAGTGCCGCCGCAATTTCGGCATAGCGCTTAGGGTTACCCGGCAGGCTAAACTCCATGACCGGTCCCAGCAGCGTGGCATTGGACATGCCATGAGCTATATGAAAGTAGGCGCCAATCGGGCGGGACATCCCATGCACCAGCGCTACTGAGGCATTTCCAAAAGACAATCCAGCTTGGTAAGAACCAACCATCGTTTTCTCACGTGCCTCCAGGTCATTACTGTTGGTCCAGGCTTTAAGTAAATTCTCTGCCAGTAATCTTATAGCCGATATGGCCAGAATATCAGTCATCGGTTGAGCCTTCCGCGAAACATAGGCTTCGATCGCATGTGTAAGGGCGTCCAGGCCGGTAGCTGCCGTCAGCCCCTTCGGCATGGTGAGAGTCAGCAGCGGGTCAACAATGGCGAGCTTAGGCATCAGATGTGGACTGGCAATGAGCATTTTTACGCTCGTTTTTGTGTTGGTGATAATAGTGAAGATGGTGACTTCGCTCCCGGTGCCTGCCGTTGTCGGCATCGCAACCACCGGAATACCCGGAGTCTGGATCTTGTTAGTGCCCATGTAATCTTCGATTGAGCCCCTATTCGTCGCCATTATTGAAATCGCCTTCGCCGTGTCAATCGATGTTCCACCACCAACTGCTAGAATTATGTTGGCCCCATGTTCTTTGAGCAATTTTGTGCCGTCATTGACAAACTCCACGGTGGGCTCGGTGGGCAACTTGTCATACACATGAAACTCCAGGTTCTCAGCCTTGAGAGAAGAAACAATTCCTTCCAAGACACCCAGTCTCCAGAGCACCTCATCTGTTACAATGAAAACCTTTCTTGCTCCCAGTGCTTTTAGTTCTGGGCCGACATTATCAGACGCACTTCTCCCGAAAATCGTCACTGGCATCCTGAACACACGCTGAGCAACCATTATCATGTTCCTCCTAAAAGGGTGGTTGTGTTAATTAGTTGGGAGAAAGCTCACCCACAGCTTGTCAACTCCCCGCAAATGCCACACAATTATTTTAATTATATTACAAGGTTCCTAGTTTAAGAAGATTATTCATCATCTCCTTTCTGCAACCTAGCTGGACGAGAGGCTTACAATTGTTTGGAACACCAAGAGGCAAATTTTCCCTCGCTAGGTCCTAGACAGAAAAGATCTGAGGTTAATGTGATTATACTTTAAGCGGTGCCTAGTATTTCGGCAGCCTTGGTGACATTGCGCGGCTTAACCCAAAGGATAGCTCCATAACGACGTTTTCCAGCGGCGATGGCGTTCATAGCTACGACGTTCAATCGGGCCTGCCCCAACTTGCTCAATATATCTGCAACGGCACCTACTCGGTCGTCTCCCTGTATGAGGAAGGCGGTCTTGGGCCCAACGAGCTTGATGTCTGCTTTGCGCGCTGCTACAAGGAAGGCACGTTCATTGGAGGGCACGAAGTCAAGTTGAGCGCGGCCCCTAGTCGTTGGGAAACCGGTGTAGGCGGTCAGTTTGACACGAGCCGCTTTGAGTGCATTGAGAATGTTTGCACCTGCTCCGGGACGATCGGGAACCTCTGTATAGTAATACTCAATACGCCGCACGTCTGTCATGGTGTGTACCTCCTTTAAAAAGATGTCAGGATTCGGGACCTTGCCCCGATGAATTTCATAGATTTGGCCAACGTCTGCCTCTACGTCCGCTTTGTCCTTTTGCCACCGTGATTATACCATATCGTCGAGGGTATACCCATCCTCCTCATCCGCGCATTTCGCGACGCAGCGGCAGATATCTAGGTAACAATCCTCGGTTTTGTACAACTTTTACTGCCCTTAATAAAAAGTCATCTTGTGACGGCACAAGATACTACTCTGTGTAACATCTCATAGCTCCAGTATAGCGGACGAAACTTAGAACTCGAGTAATTGTACGAGTATGGGTTCGTCCGCGGACAGTCTTCTCGTTAGCCTTCCATTGGTTTCCTCAATGAAAATATCGCCTCTTTCCAAGCGGAGAGCTTCGCCGGCGCTGATTGACGAGGATTTTGCGGGCTGCAGTACATAGTTAGCATATCGAGGACAACTACAGGGCTCCGAGATGGAGGTTGACAACCAGATATAATAGATATATTATCTCATTTACAAAAGCGATGAGGGACAAGACTACCTCATTGAGAATTGAAATGGGAAATCCCAATTAAAATGATTTTTCCCAAAGAATAAGAGTTCAATCAGTATATGATATGATGGTAAGAACAACAAAGGAAGGAGACTGAATTATGTGGAAAAAGAAAGAGGAGAAGAAAGAGGAGGAAAAAGAGGAGAAGAAAGAGGAAAGTTTGTTGAAGGAGTTGTGCGGAGATGATGCAAAATTATATGATTTTCTTAGTAATTATTTGTTTTTAGATCCGTTAGCGGCCATATCCAAAAAGGGTCTCGATATCCTCACCGAGGAGGGGAAAAAAAGCGGAGACTTTAGACCGGCAGTGGATAAGGCCATTTTCGAGGGCGCTCAAAACCCGGGGGAAAGAGAAAGATACATCAAAGTTATCCAAAACCTCGCGTTGAAGACCATACACGCGACGGAGCAAGAAAAAGAAAAGGTGGAGAAGGAAGGACTCACCGACCGGGCTGCTTCCCTTGGGAGAAGAATTGAAAATCAGAAATTTATGAGTGAAAGAACCGAAGACATAATAAGCGTAGCTTCCAAGTTCTACAATGAGAGATTGGTGGAAGTGGGAGAAAGCGTGAGAAGAGAAGAGAGGAGAAGAGAGAGAGAAAAAGCTGAAGGGGAACAATGGAGAACAGGGGAGATGGAAAAAGCGGGGCAAGAAGCAAGAAAAAAAGAAAGAAAAGGGATGGGAAGAGAAGAGAGAAGGGAAGTTGAGAAACAAGATAAAAGAGGAGAGCTAGCAGCAGAGGAAAGGAAAGAAGTGAGAGCAGAAGAGAGAGGAGAAGCTGAAAGGGAAGAACAGAGAATAGGGGAGATGGAAAAGGCGGGGCGAGAAGCAAGAAAAAAAGAGAGAAGAGGGAATTAAATTTTAGTCCCAAACCCCAAGCTAAAGGCCTTACCAAAAAGCCTAAGCGTTGTCTATCATGTCGCCGAACCAACAAAGCAAGGCAGTAATACGTGTAAAACCTATTAGTAACTCCACAAGGGAAAAACTTAAACCAGTTTTAAGAAATAGAAAACAAGGGGTATAGTTATGGCAACGAAAAAGAGCAATCAGGGTAAGGGAAGACTTCCGCCGGTTATGAAGAGGTTTGAGGGAAATCCCATTCTTAGGCCAGAACCCAAACACTGGTGGGAGTCAAAAGCGGTCTTCAACCCTGCCGCCATCTACGAAGGCAATAAGGTCCATATTCTGTACCGAGCGCTTGGGGATACCAACACCTCAGTAATTGGATATGCATCCAGCCTCGATGGATTTCACATTGACGAGCGGTTGGACAAACCTGCGTATGTGCCTCGGGAGCCATTTGAAGGTGTTGGTGCAATACGTCATACTGAGGATAAGCTATCTGATAATTATACATCCGGAGGAAGTTTTTCTGGTGGGTGTGAAGACCCCAGGCTGACCAGAATTGATGACAGGGTTTATTTAACCTATGTTGCGTACGATGGCTATAGTTCCCCCAGGATAGCATTAAGTTCAATACACATTAATGATTTCCTTAACAAAAATTGGAAATGGAAAAAGCCAGTCCTCATCTCACGACCAGATATTGTGGATAAAAATGCCTGCATCTTGCCGGAAAAAATAGATGGTAAATATGTCATCTTCCACCGGATTTTTCCTGACATTTTGATTGATTTCGTCGATGATCTAGATTTCGATGGTAAATCAAGGTGGTTAGAAGGGCAGTTCAAAATACCAATCAGAGAATCAAGCTCTAGCTGGGATAGCCGTAAGGTTGCTGCTGGACCACCACCGATGAGAACAAAAGACGGGTGGTTGTTCATCTACCACGCTATTGATGAAAAGGATGAATTCCGTTATAAGATGGGTGCGATGCTACTGGCTATAAAAGACCCCCCGAGAGTTCTGGCGCGTACCACACACCCCATTCTGGAACCTTCGGCACGCTATGAGAATGAAGGTTTGAAGGCAGGAGTAATCTATCCGTGCGGCGCTGTAATCTTGAATGACCAGCTCTTTGTCTATTATGGTGGGGCAGATATGGTAGTGTGCGTAGCAACGGCAAAAATGAGCGAATTTATGTCACAGCTAAGCTACGAACATGCACCGGTACAGGTTAGCGTCACAGTGAATCCGAGCGCAAATGTCACTGTCAGAACAAAGAGACATATCCAGGGATACTGTGTTAAGTGTCATTCCAAGGCGGAGATAAAGAATCCTCGCCATCTAATTATGAAAAACAAAAGGCATGCAGTTCAGGGTATTTGTCCCAAATGCGGAACCAAAATGGTTAAGTTTGGATAGAGTCAGGGTGAAATTTTGAGAGTTTGATTTTTATGACTGAAATAAGGCGTTCCGAAGAAAATCCCGTTTTGATACCTTTGAGTGAAAACACATGGGAGGCGAATGGAGCATTTAATGGCTGTCCGGTACGTGATGGCGGTAAGATTCACTTTGTTTATCGGGCGATTTCATCGCCTCAAAAGATAGCCGGTCGTGAATTACCTCTGTCTACTGTTGGTTATGCTTTAAGCAATGACGGCATACACTTCAGGAACCGCCGTCAATTCATCAAACCGGAGTACGATTGGGAGCAATTCGGATGTGAAGACCCGCGTGTTACTAAAATGGATGGTAAATTCTATGTCTTCTATACGGCGCTGTCAACTTTCCCATTCTATGCCGAGTATATTAGAGTCGGCGTAGCCATTACCCGTGATTTCAAAAAGATTGATGAAAAACATCCGGTCACACCTTTTAATGCGAAGGCGATGTCACTCTTCCCGGAAAAGATTATGGGCAGGTATGCTGTTGTGTTGACTGCGAATACAGATATTCCGCCTTCGAAGATTGCGGTTGCTTACTTTGATAGCGAAGAGCAGATGTGGTCACCAACATATTGGAAGGACTGGTACTCACTCCTGAACGAAAATACCATCCCTTTGCAGAGGTCGTCCAAAGACCATGTTGAAGCAGGTGCGCCTCCAATAAAAACGAAATATGGTTGGCTGCTAATCTATTCCTATATACAGAATTACTGTGCCCCGCCAGCAGTTTTTGGAGTTGAAGCGGCTCTACTTGACCTGCACGACCCGCGGAAAATCATTGCACGCACCGACAAACCATTACTGGTGCCGCAGGAAGAATACGAGAAGCACGGCAAGGTACCTAATATTGTATTTCCCACCGGAACGATGGTAAAAGATGGCACCTTGTATATCTATTATGGAGCGGCGGATACGACCTGTGCCGTTGCTACGTGTAAAATTGATACCCTGATGGATGAAATGATGGAGGCGAAGATTAGGCAAGTTAAACTAACGCGGTTCACAGGTAACCCTGTAATTCAACCCAACCCTAAACTTTCATGGCAGTCAAAAGCAGCTTTTAATCCGACTGCCCTGAATGAAGATGGCAAAGTTCATCTTGCTTATCGGGCAATGTCCGAAGATAATACTTCGGTAATTGGGTTTGCCTCCAGCGCCGATGGATATAATTTTGATGACCAATCTTCCGAGCCAATGTACACCCCCCGCGAGGACTTTGAAGCGAAGCTGATACCGGGCGGCAATTCAGGCTGTGAAGATCCAAGACTGACCAGATTAGATGACACGATTTATATGTTGTACACCGCCTTTAATGGTAGAAGTGACCCGCGGGTGGCGTTGACCCAGATTTCTCTGGATGACTTTCTAACGAGACGCTGGAACTGGTCACGACCCGTTCTAATTTCGCCACCGAATTTGTCTGACAAAGATGCAGCCATTTTCCCCAAGAAAATCAAAGGCAAATATGCTATCCTGCATCGTCTAGGCACGAGTATCTGGCTGGACTTGGTGAATGATTTGAAATTTGAGGGCAATAAATGGCTCGGCGGGCACATCTTCATGAGTCCGAAAGACGAGCTACCAGACACAGATAAACTCGGTATCTCTGGACCACCGATTGAGACTAAATACGGCTGGCTCCTGCTTTACCACGCTGTTTCCAGAAAAACACAACCAATGACGTATTATGTTGCGGCCGCTTTACTTGATATGAATGATCCTTCTAAAGTCATTGCTCGTCGTAAAGTGCCTATCCTTGAACCGGAAACACCTTATGAATTATATGGACAGGTAAATAATGTGGTTTTTCCGTGCGGTGCGGCAATCATTGGTGAAGATCTGTTTGTTTATTACGGTGGAGCTGATAGTGTCATTGGCGTCGCGACCATGAAAGTAGAGGACTTGCTCATTAGCCTGCTTACCTGGGGAGAAATTGGGAACGATGTGATAAAACTAGGCAAATTTAAATGGGGCACCTTCAGCTTCTCTCATTTGAGAAATTAGTTTCATCTGATACGCGACTAGGCTCGAACCTTCTAGGAGGCTAAATCAGCTATGCCAGGCTGAATTTGCCTATCTCTAGCAAGAAAGTATCGAATAAAGGAGGCCAAACGAGTGGAAAAGCGAGCTGCTGAACAAGCTGAGCAACTAGCCAAAGACCAGGCGAGAAGAAAAGTTAATTTGGCTAGAGAAGAGGCGATTGAAAAGGCTTCGAAAGCAAGGAAAACCAAGCGAATGGCAAAGCGAGCTGCTGAGGAAATTGGGCAATCAGCTAAAGACCAAGCGAGAAGGGACGCCTCCTTTGCTAAGGAGCAGGCGATAGCCGAGGCTCAGGAGGCGAGAAAACTCAAAGCCAAAAAGCAACTACTCCAGTAAGCTAGAAATGTGATAATAGAGAACTAGGAACTGATATGAAGCAAGATGCTAAATATATTCGCTGGTTTAAAGAGATCAAGATTGAAGATATTCCCAGTGTTGGCGGCAAGAATGCCTCTCTAGGAGAGATGTCCCATGAACTTGCGAGCCAGGGAGTTAAAATTCCGAATGGGTTTGCGGTAACTGCCGAGGCATAATGGTATGTCATAGAATCAGCCGGAATTCTTGATGAGCTTGAAAAGATTCAGGTGAGAGATTGGGGGACGAAAGCCGATAAGAAAGACTTACGCCACCTGCTCTGGGCATCGATTGACAACGATGATTCCTTGGACCTGGACCAGCTGACGGTGGCGGAGGCCCTGCCGGATAATCGAGTAGGATTTTTATAGCCGTTGCCGATGTAGATGCCCTCGTAAGAAAGGACTCGGCCATTGATGAGCATGCCCGGCAGAACACGACTTCGGACACGCTTGGTGCGGCCCAGGCCGCTCACTGGGCTTCTGCTCTCTCCCCAGGAGCGCACACTGCCGCTGGAAACTTTGTAATGGGTTGATCCGATGAATTCGGGCAGCGGAAAGAAGTCCAAAGCTGGGGTGAAAGGCCCAGAAAAGTATTGACTTTTTCTTTATGGTGTGGTAATCTTACAACCTCTGTGATGTGATCAGGTTTATCACATATCAAAGAGGTGTTACAGGAGGCGTTGAAGCGCTACCTGTAAATGGTCACTAAAGTAGCGTGGAGCCAATGGTGAAACCGACCTGAAAAGGTCGGTTTTTGTTTTTAAACGATAGCCTATGAAGAAGGTAGCTCTTGCCAGTGAAAATCTGATGATTAATAGTAGCCATTAAGTACCATTAACGCCAGAAACAACAGAAAAATGGAAAAAATAAAGGTATTTTTAGCTGATCCGCAGGTTTTATTCAGAGAGGGTATCCATTTTATCCTGTCTGGAGAAGAAGACCTCGAAGTTACCGGCGAAACCACCGGTAATGAAGAAGCCCTTTCCCTTATCGAAACCAACCCCCCGCATATTGCTATTTTAAGCATGCATGATGCTAAAACCAATGGCGCTGCTGTCACCAGCCACATCCGCCGGAATATGCCCTCGGTATTCGTCATACTCATTATGGATAAAAAAGAGCCAGATATAGTTTTCAGTGCTGTTAAAAGCGGCGCCAGCGC